>NZ_JODT01000020.1 GCF_000720835.1 Streptomyces achromogenes subsp. achromogenes
CCTCTGTGCGCAGCGGGTTGATCTCCGAGACGGCGCCGACGAACGTGGTCTTGCCCACGCCGAAGCCGCCCGCCACCACGATCTTCGCGGAGGTGGTGGCCCGGCCCGCGTCAGAGCTTGCGAAGTCCACTGAGCACCCTTTCGAGCAGCGTCACATCCGGAGCGCCGCCGTTGTTCTCGTCGCCACCAGGCTGGTGGATGGCGACCATGCCGGCCTCGGCGAGGTCGGCCACCAGGATCCGGGCCACGCCGAGCGGCATGTTCAGCAGCGCCGACACCTCCGCGACCGACTTGACCTCGCGGCACAGATGGCAGATGCGCTGGTGTTCCGGCAGCAGCCCCATGAGCACGGCCGGGTCGGCCGTGGTGCTGATCAGCGCCTCGATGGCGAGCTGGTAGCGGGGCCGGGTCCGGCCGCCGGTCATGGCGTAGGGCCTCACCAGCGGCTGGTCGCCCTCGTCCCCGTACGGCTCCGCGTACGGATCATGATGGGCGGTGGGCGGGGTCATGAATCCTCCGGGCGGGACAGCAAGTCGGTCAGTCAAGCCGTCTGACGGGGCCGGTGGGGGGATTGTGGCGGCCGGACGGTGTTTTCGTGAGGTGGGTGGTGCCGGGGCCGGTCAGTGAAGCAGACTGCCCTGGAGTTCGGCGCGCAGGTCCGGGGTGAGTACCGCACCCGCGCGGTCGACGAGCAGTGCCATCTCGTAGCCGACGAGGCCGATGTCCGCCTCGGGATGGGCCAGCACCGCGAGGGACGACCCGTCCGAGATGGACATCAGGAAGAGGAACCCGCGTTCCATCTCGACGACCGTCTGTGCCACGGTGCCGCCCTCGAAGATCCGGGATGCCCCGGCGGTCAGCGAGGTCAGCCCGGAGGCGACGGCCGCCAGCTGGTCGGCGCGGTCTCTCGGGAAGCCTTCGGACATCGCCAGCAGAAGGCCGTCGGCGGAGACCACCACCGTGTGGGACACCCCGGGGGTGTTGTCCACGAAGTTGGTGATCAACCAGTTCAGGTTCTGTGCCGCCTGGCTCATCGGACTCAACTAACGCTCCTGCTGGTTGGTGGGGCTCGGGAAGCTGCCGGTCTGGCCGCTGCCGGCCTGACGGCCCTGAGCGATGCCCCGACGGAGATTGGTCAGCCGGCCGCGTACGTCATCGGGCGCACGCGAGACCTGCGGACCGCTTTGGTGCTGTTGCTGCTGGGCGGTGCCGGGCACGAGGTTCGCCCGGGGCACACGGCGCGGCAGGCCGGAGGTGGTGACCCCGCCCGCGGCGGGCTGCCGTACGCGCTCGGCCTGCCGGACGAGTTCGTCGTTCGGCGAGGTGCGCCAGGAGCCGGTGTTCGACCCGGACCGCTGCGGAGCGGACGCGGGCGACTGCTGCTGCGCCTGCTGCGGCTGTGCCTGCTGCGGCGCGGACGCGTTCTCCTGCTGCTGCTGGAACCAGTTGGTCTCCAGCGTGTCGAACAGCGGGGTACGACCGTCACCCGGGCCGCTGGCCGGCGGCAGCGCCTCCGGCTCCTGGCGGACCGGACGCTGCTGCTGCGGGGCGGCCGGGCGAGGGGCGCCGAAGTCGTCGTGGCCGGCCGGCCGCGGACGCTCGAACTGCCCGGTGTGGCCGGGGTCCGGCCGGCCGGGAAGGGCGTGCTGTCCGGTGGAGCCGCCGTCGTAACCGCCGTCGTACGCCTGCGGGGCCTGCGGCGCCGGGAACTGGCCCGTGTGCCGGTCACCGTGGTCCGGCCGGCCGGAGCCCGGCGCGCCGAACACGTCGGAGCGGGCGAACGAACCGGTGTCCTGCCGGGTGCCGGGGGCGTCGAAGGGACCCGCCTGCCGCTCGGCGTCCGGACGCGCGAACTGACCCGTGTGCCGGGTGTCGGGCTGCGGGAATCGGCCGGTCTGCTGGGTGTTGTCGAGCTGCGGGAACTGGCCGGTCTGCCGGCCGTTGTCCAGCTGCGGGAACTGGCCCGTCTGCTGGCCGCTGTCCGGCTGCCCGAACCCACCGGTCTGCCGGCCGCTGTCCGGCTGCGGGAACTGGCCCGTCTGCTGGCCGTTGTCCGGCTGCGCGTACCGGCCCGGCTGCTGGAGGTCGTCCGGGCGGGCGAACTGGCCCGTGTGCTGGGCGGAGTTGTCCGCGCCGGGCAGCTCCGGGCGCTGGAAGGCGTCCATCGCGGCCGGACCCCGGTCGTCGATGCGGGGCATCTCCGCGGTCGAGCCCGGACCCTGCTCGTCGTGGCCGCGCGGGGTGTCCAGCGAGGCACGGGACAGCGGGGCCTGTTCGGCCCAGCCCGGGGTGCGGGACTGCGGCTCGCCGCCGGGCAGCTCGGCCCGCGGGCCGCCGCGCGGCGGCAGCTGGGGCCGGCGCCCCTGGTCCGCCGGGCCGTCGGGCCGCTTGCGGCCACGGCCGCCACCGTTGTTGCCGCCGAACAGGTCCTGCTGCGGACCGTTCGGGTGGGCGGTCTGCAGACCCTGCGGCGCACCGGGCGCCTGACCGCCGCGGCCGCCCGCGCCGGAACCGGCCGGCACCCGGCCGCCCTGCTGCGGCGCGGCACCGGGGCCGCCCTGCGGACCGCGCGCTCCGCCCGGCGCACCGGGACGGCCGCCCTGGGCCGTATTGGGCAGCGCCGCCCGGGGACCCTGCCCGGGACCGGCCTGGCCGCGCGGGGCGGGACCGCCGCCGAGCAGACCGCCACCGGGCTGGCCGCCACCGGCGTTCTGGGCCTGCCGCCTGGCCGCGGCCGCACCGGCGGCGGCCTGCGCGGCGGCGGGGCCACCGGAGGACACGGGCGCGCCGGACTTGCCCGGAACCGGCTTCCGGTCGCCCTGGGCCACGTCCACCGGGAGCATGACCAGCGCGGTCGTACCACCGGAGTCGGACGGGCGCAGCTGGATGCGGATGCCGTGCCGCTGCGAGAGCCGGCCGACCACGAACAGACCCATGCGGCGGGACACCGACACGTCCACGGTGGGCGGCGAGGCGAGCCGCTCGTTGATCGCCGCGAGGTCCTCGGGGGACAGGCCGATACCGGTGTCGTGGATCTCGATCAGGACGCGGCCGTCGGGCAGCGCGTGACCGGTGACCTTGACCTTGGTCTGCGGCGAGGAGAACGAGGTCGCGTTCTCCAGCAGCTCGGCGAGCAGGTGCACGAGGTCGTTGACGACCCGGCCGGCGACCTGGGTGGTGGGGACGGCGGCCAGCTCGATGCGCTCGTACTGCTCCACCTCGGAGGCGGCGGCACGCAGCACGTCGACCAGCGGGACCGGGCGGGTCCAGCGACGGCCCGGCTCCTCACCGGCGAGCACGAGGAGGTTTTCGCCGTTACGGCGCATACGGGTGGCGAGGTGGTCCAGCTTGAACAGCGAGGACAGCTGGTCCGGGTCGGCCTCGCGGGACTCCAGCTCGGAGATCAGCGACAGCTGGCGCTGGATCAGACCCTGGGAGCGGCGCGAGAGGTTGGTGAACATCGCGTTGACGTTGCCCCGCAGCAGGGCCTGCTCGGCGGCGAGGCGGACCGCCTCGCGGTGCACGTCGTCGAAGGCCGCGGCCACCTGGCCGATCTCGTCCCGGGAGTGCACACCGACCGACTCCACGGAGGTGTCCACGTCCTGCGGGTCGGACTCGGAGAGCTGCTTGACCAGCTCGGGCAGGCGGTCCTGGGCGACCTTGGTCGCGGTCTCCTGGAGCCGGCGCAGCGAGCGGATCATGGAGCGGGCCACGACGAACGCGCCGACCAGCGAGACACCGAGCACGAGCAGGATCAGCGCACCGGAGATGATGGCGTCACGCTGGGTGGCGCTCTTCAGCTCGCGGGCCTTCTGCTCCATCTCCTCCAGGAGCGTGTGCTCGATCTTCTTCATCTGCTCGATCTTGGTCGAGCTGTCGTCCACCCAGTCCTTGTACGAGCGCGACGGCAACTGCTGGAGGCCGTCGGGGGACTCGAAGGACCGCTTGGCGTAGGTGTCGGCCGCCTCGATCGTCGGGTTGCCCTCGTCGATCGGCTTCAGCAGCTCCTCGGCGTTCTGGTCCGCGTAGATCTTGCGGAAGATCGCCAGCTCGGAGTTCTCGCTCTCGTACGCCGACTGGCCGTAAAGGCGGTCGTTCTCGGAGAGGTCGCCCTTGGTGGCGGGCGTCGCCGGCAGCGCGGCGGCGATCATGGCCCGCTGCACGGAGGCGTACTCCTTGGCGGTGGAGAAGGCCGCCAGGGCGCGGGTACGGGAGATCATCTCCGGGTTGCTGGACGCCTCGGCCATGTCCTGGGAGAGGCCGATCAGCTGGGTGATGAGCCGGTGGTACGACTCGACCGTCTGGGAGGCGTTCTGCTCCGACCCGTACGCCTTCTGACGGATCTTGGCCAGGTCGTCCAGCTGGTTGGCGAGGCCGACGAGCGCGTCACGCACGCCCTGGAGCTTGCCGTCCTTGCTCGCCGCGTCGATCTTCTCGGAGTCGTCCAGGAAGTCGTCGCGGGCCCGGTCGGTCTTCTGCTGGTAGGCCTTGATCTGGTAGTCGTTCGCGTTCAGACCGCCGCGCGACAGCGGGCCGGCGGACTGGTCGCGCTCCTCCTGGAGCGCCGCGGCCAGCTCGGTGGCCTGCTTGGTCATCTCCGTCAGCAGCTTCATGTTGTCGAGCTGCTGGATGTCGTTCAGGTTCTCGTTGATACGCAGGGCGCCCAGCGAGGTGGCCGCCACCACGGGGAGCGCGAGCAGCGAGACCAGGCGGGTGGAGATGCGCCAGTTGCGCAGGTGCAGCCGGGAGCCGGAGCCGACGGAGCCGCCCGGGACGGGCTTCACGGTCGGCGTGGGGGCGCCGGCGGGAGCCGTCTTCGCGGGGGTGGACAGGGCGGGGGCGCCGGGGCGTCCGCCGCCGTCCTTGGCCGGGGCCGGGCCCGGACCCTGGGCGTGCTGGGGCGTCGAACCGCGGTCGGTCCCGCCGTGCGGCTCCGGCTCCGCCGAAGCGCTGCCATCCCTCTTGAAACGTCCCTGCACTAGCGTCGCAACCTCTGGACCAGGCGCCCCTCCGCATGAACGGAGGGACACGGTGTCGGCGTTGTGGGGAGCGCCCTGAATACGCCCCCCGGGTGGTCTTGAGTGACCGGCGCTGGCTTCCCCCTGTCTCGCCGCCACTCGGCGCTGTGTCGCGCCCCCTGTGCGCCGGCTCGATCCCGCGGCGGTCCGTGGAATTCCAGCACAGTGCAGGATCTCCAACAAGGGCGGCGGGCCGAGCTGTGACCTCCGTGACAACCTGTGAGTGGTGGGTTACCAGCCGTTGAGTCATTTTCGGTCGAAAACGGGCATACGACGGCGAGTTGCCGGTCGGTGCCAGGTGTCCCAGTCGACATGATCAGGAGCGGAATGATGGCTTCAGGGATCCAATGTCCGTTTCGTTGGGACCAATTGACGGCCTGATTTGACCGGTTTGCCCATGAGTTGGTGAGCAAACTCACACACTTCTGAAGGACACTTGGCGACTTCGTCGGGGAATCGGATGTTTAGCCTGACGCTTTACAGGACGGGCGACTCTGCCAACCCACTCCACCAGAGGGCACAGGACGACAACGGTGAAGACGACGATGATGTTCCGCAAGATAGCCAATCCGCGACGCACGACCCTGGCGCACCTGAAGGACGCCGGCGAGCTGCACACGCCCGAGCTGCCGGAGCACCCCGTCGACCTCCCCGCCCAGACCGCCAACCCCCGGCGCACCGTCCTCATGGACGTCCCGGTGGGCGCGGGAGCCCCGGCGGGCGAGTGACCGACGGCTTCACCGGGCGCGGCCGGAGGGATCATCCGACGATCCTTCCGGCCGCGCTCGTATGTAGGCGTACGACATGCGGCTGTAGGCGTACGACATCCGGCTGTACGCGTACGACGTCCGGCACGGGTCCGCCCGAGCCGCCCGGAACCCCGGTGACCCGCCTCTGACCTGCGGCGACACCCCCAGCAGCGGTGAGCGTCCTATAGCTCCGATAACCTGGGGCGTCAATACGCCGGTTCTCAGTGAGGGGCGCGAGCATCCCGTGCGCATCGCCAGGTTCTCCATCGACGGGAACGTAGCCTTCGGCGCGGTCGAGGGCGACAAGCAGGACGAACTCGTCCTCGACATCATCAAGGGCATCCCGTTCGCGGACTTCGAACTGTCCGGGACGAAGGTGCCGCTCAGCAAGGTCAGGCTGCTCCCGCCGGTGCTCCCCAACAAGGTCGTGGCCTTCGGCCGCAACTACGCCGAGCACGCGCACGAGCTGGGCAACGAGGTGCCCGAGGCACCGTTCGCCTTCTTCAAGCCGTCCACCTCGGTGATCGGCCCCGGCGACGAGATCCAGTACCCGTCGTTCACCCGGGAACTGCACCACGAGGCCGAGCTGGCCGTCGTCATCGGCCGGATGTGCCGCGAGGTCCCGCGCGACCGCGTGAAGGACGTCGTCCTCGGCTACACCTGCGCCATCGACGTCACCGCCCGTGATGTGCAGCGGCGCGAGAAGCAGTGGGCCCGGGCCAAGGGCTTCGACAGCTCCTGCCCGCTCGGCCCCTGGGTGGAGACGGACATCGACCTCGCCCGCGCGAACGACCTGACCATCCAGCTCACCGTCAACGGCGAACAGCGCCAGCTGGGCCGCACGAGCGAGATGATCCACCCGATCGAGGACCTGGTCGTCAACATCTCGGAGGCCATGACGCTGCTCCCCGGCGACGTCATCCTCACCGGAACCCCCGCGGGGGTCGGCCCCCTGAACGTCGGCGACGAGGTCGCCGTCACCATCGAAGGCATCGGCACTCTCACCAACAAGGTTGTCAAGCGTGGCTAGCGCACCCTCCCCCAAGCTCTCGACTCCGCTCGAGCAGGGGGTACCCCCCCGCGTCCGTTTCTGCCCCTCGCCCACCGGTAACCCGCACGTGGGCCTGGTGCGCACCGCCCTGTTCAACTGGGCCTTCGCCCGGCACCACCAGGGCACCCTGGTCTTCCGCATCGAGGACACCGACGCGGCCCGCGACTCCGAGGAGTCCTACAACCAGCTCCTCGACGCGATGCGCTGGCTCGGCTTCGACTGGGACGAGGGCCCCGAGGTCGGCGGCCCGCACGCGCCGTACCGCCAGTCGCAGCGGATGGACATCTACCAGGACGTCGCCCGCAAGCTCCTGGACGGCGGCTACGCCTACCACTGCTACTGTTCCCAGGAGGAGCTGGACACCCGCCGCGAGGCCGCCCGCGCCGCCGGCCGGCCCTCCGGCTACGACGGCCACTGCCGGGACCTGAGCGCCGAGCAGGTCGAGCAGTACCGGGCACAGGGCCGCGAGCCCATCGTCCGCTTCCGGATGCCGGACGAGACGATCACGTTCACCGACCTGGTCCGCGGCGAGCTGACCTTCACCCCGGAGAACGTGCCCGACTACGGCATCGTCCGCGCCAACGGCGCCCCGCTGTACACGCTGGTCAACCCGGTCGACGACGCGCTGATGGAGATCACCCACGTCCTGCGCGGCGAGGACCTGCTCTCCTCCACCCCGCGCCAGATCGCGCTGTACAAGGCGCTGATCGAGCTGGGCGTCGCCCAGCGCGTCCCGGAGTTCGGCCACCTGCCGTACGTGATGGGCGAGGGCAACAAGAAGCTGTCCAAGCGCGACCCGCAGTCGTCGCTGAACCTCTACCGCGAGCAGGGCTTCCTGCCCGAGGGCCTGCTCAACTACCTCTCGCTGCTGGGCTGGTCGCTCTCCGCGGACCAGGACATCTTCACGATCGAGGAGATGGTCCGGGCCTTCGACATCTCCGACGTGAACCCCAACCCGGCCCGCTTCGACCTGAAGAAGTGCGAGGCGATCAACGGCGACCACATCCGCATGCTGGATGCGAAGGAGTTCGCCGAGCGCTGCCGGCCGTGGCTGAAGGCCCCGTTCGCGCCGTGGGCGCCGGAGGACTTCGACGAGGCCAAGTGGCAGGCGATCGCCCCGCACGCCCAGACCCGCCTGAAGGTCCTGTCGGAGATCACCGCCAACGTCGACTTCCTGTTCCTGCCGGAGCCGGCCGAGGACGAGGCGTCGTGGACGAAGGCGATGAAGGAGGGCAGTGACGCCCTGCTGCGCACCGCCCGGGAGAAGCTGGACGCGGCGGACTGGACCTCGGCGGAGTCCCTGAAGGAGGCCGTCCTGGCCGCCGGCGAGGCGCACGGCCTCAAGCTCGGCAAGGCCCAGGCCCCGGTCCGGGTGGCCGTCACCGGCCGCACGGTCGGCCTGCCGCTCTTCGAGTCCCTGGAGATCCTGGGCAAGGAGAAGACACTGGCCAGGATCGACGCGGCCCTGGCCAAGCTCACCGCGTAACCGACGTCTCATACGCCCGAGGGGCGGCACCCGGACCACCGGGCGCCGCCCCTCGGGCGTTCGTCACCGTCACTGTGCGTCGGCTTCGTCGATCAGGTAGTGGCTCTCGTCGAAGATCTCCAGCACGACGACGACCATGACCGCGCCGGCCACCATGTACTCCAGCATGACACCGGGGGCCACATACGCCTTGCGCAGATGCTCGTCGGGGCCCAGCTGCGCGGTCGAGGTCTTCCGGAACGGATCCCGGGCCAGTATGCGCACGGCCCTGTCCAACTGCGCGCGGCGCTCTGCGGGCAGCGCGTCGTAGGTGGCACGGGCCTCGACGGTGAACTGGACGCGGTACTCGGTCATGGCCCTCAGTGTGCCAGCCGTATGGCGGTACCGTCGGTCGTATGACGATCAGAGCCGTCGTCTGGGACGTGGACGACACCCTCTTCGACTACACGAGCGCGGACCGGGAGGGCATGCGGGCGCATCTGCTGGCCGAGGGGCTGCTCGCCGCGTACGGGAGCGTGGAGCGGGCGCTGCTGCGCTGGCGGGAGATCACCGACGTCCAGTGGGCCCGGTTCTCCGCCGGCGAGGTGGACTTCGTCACACAGCGTCGCGACCGCACCCGGGTCTTCCTGGGCCGGGACCTGACCGACGGCGAGGCCGACGCCTGGTTCGCGCGCTATCTGGCCCACTACGAGGCCGCCTGGAGCCTGTTCCCGGACGTCCTGCCCGCCCTGGACGCCCTCGCGGCCGGCTACCGGCACGCGGTGCTCTCCAACTCCAGCCTCACGGTCCAGGAGCACAAGCTGCGCACCCTCGGCCTCCTCGACCGCTTCGAATCCGTCCTGTGCGCCGCCGAGCTGGGTGTCTCCAAGCCGGAGCCCGGCGCCTTCCACGCGGCCTGCGAGGCGCTGGGGCTGCCCCCGCACGAGGTGGCCTACGTCGGCGACCACCCGGAGATCGACGGCCGGGGCGCCGCCGAGGCCGGGCTGCTGTCCGTGTGGATCGACCGCGGAACCGCCCTCGTACGGCCCGCCGGACAGCCCGTCGCGCTCCGGATCTCGACCCTCGCCGAACTCCCCGCGCTCGTCCGCGCCGATACCCGTTTTGGAGCCCCGTCCACCTTCGGGTAATGTTCTTTCTGCGCCGAGGGGCGCGGGCCGAAAGGCCGAAGCCCCGAGGAGCAAGCTAGAACGAGATCCCCCCGCAGGGGCTTGAGTTCCAGTGGCCTATGGTGTAATTGGCAGCACGACTGATTCTGGTTCAGTTAGTCTTGGTTCGAGTCCAGGTAGGCCAGCTCGCAGAGCTTATCTGCAAAGCCCCCGTTGTGTAGCGGCCTAGCACGCTGCCCTCTCAAGGCAGTAGCGCCGGTTCGAATCCGGTCGGGGGTACTGATCTCGATCTTGTCGGGATCGCTAGGGCCCCCGTTGTGTAGCGGCCTAGCACGCCGCCCTCTCAAGGCGGTAGCGCCGGTTCGAATCCGGTCGGGGGTACTGACTGGTCTAAACCATCATTGGTCTATGGTGTAATTGGCAGCACGACTGATTCTGGTTCAGTTAGTCTTGGTTCGAGTCCAGGTAGACCAGCTCGGATCTGCGGCGTTGTCCATCAAACGCTTGTAAGATCCACGCCCCCGTTGTGTAGCGGCCTAGCACGCCGCCCTCTCAAGGCGGTAGCGCCGGTTCGAATCCGGTCGGGGGTACACACAGGGAAGGCCCTCCACTTCGGTGGAGGGCCTTCGCCGTATCCCCGGCCCGCCGGCTCACTCGAAGCCGTACCGCCGTGCCGTCTCCTCCTCCTGGGCCAGCCGGTGCAGGGCCCGCAGCAGCGGCTCGTTGAGGATCGCCGCCAGGACCGCGGTCTCGACCCGCTCCGCCTCCGACGGCTGGGCCTCCAGGTGGTCCAGGTCCAGCACGGCCGTGCGGTGCATCAACTCCGCGTACGGCGCGAGCCGTTCCGCCCCCCAGTCGTAGCCGAGCCGGCGCAGCGCGGCCACCGCCACCACCAGCGAGCGGTACGCGGGGGAGATGGTCGTGAGCAGCTTCGCGTTGTGCCAGCCGAGCCGGTCCAGGAGCGCGGCGACCTCCTGGTGCGCGGCCCGGACGTACTCGTCGTCCTCGTCCGGCTCCGGCACCTGCGGCAGCGCCCACAGGGCCGCGCCCAGCCGGATGGAGCGGCCCAGGGAGTCGTCGTCCACGTGCCCCAGCACCTCGCGCACGGTCGACACCGGCAGCCGGCCCACCTGGATCATCGCCCGCACCAGGCGCAGCCGGCGCAGGTGCTCCTCGTCGTACTCGGCCGTGGTGGCGTTGATCTGGCGGCCGGGCGGCAACAGCCCTTCCCGCAGGTAGTACTTGATCGTCGCGGTGGACACACCGCTGTGTCTGCTCAGCTCTGCCAGCCGCATCCCTTGCGCTCCTTCATGGATAGCGGCACTATCTAAACATCGGCAGTTGGATAGTGTCGCTCACCAATGAGGGGGAAGCCATGGTGTCCCGTACCACCGCCGACGCGCGGGGCGAGGTCGTCGTCCTGCTGATCGGCATGCGCGTCAACCGCTTCCTGGCCGTGCGGGCGTGGCTGCCCGTGCTGCTGGGGATGGTCCGCATGCTGCGGGAACTGGGGAAGGACCCCGGCCGGGGCCTGCTGTCCAAGGTCCTGCTGACGGCGTCGCCGCGGACGTACTACGTCGTGCAGTACTGGGAGTCCAAGGAGAAGCTGTACGCCTACGCGACGGCGCCGGACGCGTTCCACCACAAGGCGTGGGCGCGGCTCAACCGCCTGGAGCGGGCCGGGAAGCTGCGCGGGCAGGTGGGGATCTGGCACGAGACGTACGTCGTGCCGGAGGGGTCCTACGAGGCGGTCTACGGCGACATGCCGGCGTTCGGGCTGGCCGCCGCGCACGGACAGATCCCGCTGGAGAAGCGGGGCCGCTACGCCAAGGACCGGCTGGCCTACCGGTCGGCGAAGGGGGCGGACGTCTAGCCGCCCGAGGGGGGCAGGGGGCGACCCCTTGAGGCCAAAGGTGCGCCCCGCCCCGGGAAGGGTCTGCCGCGGCGTTGAGGCGGCCTTCCCCGGGCGGGGCTCTCCCGTGCCGTCGGCGCCGTCAGCCCGAGCGGCGCAGGGCCTCCGAGAGGCGGGCCGCCGCGTCGATGACCGCCTGGGCGTGCATACGGCCCGGGTGGCGGGTCAGGCGCTCGATGGGGCCGGAGACGGACACGGCGGCCACCACGCGGTTGGAGGGCCCGCGCACGGGCGCCGAGACGGAGGCGACGCCCGGCTCCCGCTCACCGATGGACTGGGCCCAGCCGCGCCGCCGCACGCCGGACAGGGCCGTCGCCGTGAAGCGGGCGCCCTGCAGGCCCCGGTGCAGCCGCTCCGGCTCCTCCCAGGCGAGCAGGATCTGCGCCGAGGAGCCCGCCTTCATGGTGAGCGTGGAGCCGACCGGGACGGTGTCCCGCAGGCCGGAGAGACGTTCCGCCGCGGCCACACAGATCCGCATGTCACCCTGGCGCCGGTAGAGCTGGGCGCTCTCGCCGGTGACATCGCGGAGGTGGGTGAGCACGGGGCCCGCCGTCGCGAGTAGGCGGTCCTCGCCCGCCGCCGCCGCGAGCTCGGCCAGGCGCGGGCCGAGGATGAACCGGCCCTGCATGTCGCGTGCCACCATGCGGTGGTGTTCCAGGGCCACGGCCAGGCGGTGGGCCGTGGGTCGTGCCAGTCCGGTGGCCCCGACCAGACCCGCGAGGGTGGCCGGACCGGACTCCAGAGCGCTCAGGACGAGGGCCGCCTTGTCCAGAACGCCGACGCCGCTACTGTTGTCCATGCAACGATACTCACGTCTCACTCTGTGAAACGCAAGTTCAATTTTCCGTGGAACGCGCCACCCTGGAATCACACGACGGCCCGAGGACCAACGGGCCTGGCGGTGGACGCCCGGAATCACGACGTTCAGGGGCCCGAATGCCGGGCAGCCACCGCCCCTCAAGATCTCTAGTTGGGTCGGTGGACGCTTGCCGGCCGGAGGGAAAGCGATGGGTAGGACACTCGCGGAGAAGGTCTGGGACGACCACGTCGTCCGGCGCGCCGAGGGCGAGCCCGACCTCCTCTACATCGATCTGCACCTGCTGCACGAGGTGACCAGCCCCCAGGCCTTCGACGGTCTGCGCAAGAGCGGCCGGAAGGTCCGCCGCCTCGACCTCACCATCGCGACCGAGGACCACAACACCCCGACCCTCGACATCGACAAGCCGATCGCCGACCCGGTCTCCCGCGCCCAGCTGGAGACCCTGCGCAAGAACTGCGCCGAGTTCGGTGTGCGGCTGCACCCGCTGGGCGACGTCGAGCAGGGCGTCGTGCACGTCGTCGGCCCGCAGCTGGGCCTGACCCAGCCCGGCACCACGGTCGTCTGCGGCGACTCGCACACCTCCACGCACGGAGCCTTCGGCGCGCTGGCGTTCGGCATCGGCACCTCGCAGGTCGAGCACGTGCTGGCCACCCAGACGCTGCCCATGGCCCGCCCGAAGACCATGGCCATCACCGTCGAGGGCGAGCTGCCCGAGGGCGTCACCGCCAAGGACCTGATCCTGGCGATCATCGCGAGGATCGGCACCGGCGGCGGCCAGGGCTACGTCCTGGAGTACCGCGGCCCCGCCATCGAGAAGCTCTCGATGGAGGCCCGGATGACCATCTGCAACATGTCGATCGAGGCCGGTGCCCGGGCCGGCATGATCGCCCCGGACGAGACCACCTTCGAGTACCTCAAGGGCCGCCCGCACGCCCCCGAGGGCGCCGACTGGGACGCGGCCGTGGCGTACTGGAGGACCCTGCGCACCGACGACGACGCCGTCTTCGACGCCGAGGTGGTCATCGACGCCACCGAGCTGTCGCCGTTCGTCACCTGGGGCACCAACCCCGGCCAGGGCGCGCCGCTTTCGGCGTCCGTCCCCGACCCGGCTTCGTACGAAGACGCATCGGAGCGCCTGGCCGCCGAAAAGGCCCTGGAATACATGGGGTTGGCGGCCGGACAGCCGCTGCGCTCCATCAACGTGGACACCGTCTTCGTAGGTTCGTGCACCAACGGCCGCATCGAGGACCTGCGCGCCGCCGCCGGCATCCTGCGCGGCCGCAAAGTCGCCGACGGCGTACGGATGCTGGTCGTGCCCGGCTCCGCGCGGGTCGGTCTCCAGGCGGTCTCCGAGGGCCTGGACGTGGTCTTCAAGGAGGCCGGCGCCGAATGGCGGCACGCGGGCTGCTCGATGTGCCTCGGCATGAACCCCGACCAGCTGGCCCCGGGCGAGCGCTCCGCCTCCACCTCCAACCGCAACTTCGAGGGCCGGCAGGGCAAGGGCGGCCGTACGCACCTGGTGTCGCCGCAGGTCGCGGCGGCCACCGCCGTCCTCGGCCATCTGGCCTCGCCCGCCGACCTGACCGACGCCCCCGCGCCCGCTGGAGTCTGAGAACCATGGAAGCCTTCACCACCCACACCGGCCGGGCCGTGCCGCTGCGCCGCAGCAACGTCGACACCGACCAGATCATCCCCGCGCACTGGCTCAAGAAGGTCACCCGCGACGGCTTCGAGGACGGGCTGTTCGAGGCCTGGCGCAAGGACCCCGAGTTCGTGCTCAACCGGCCCGAGCGGCAGGGCGCCACGGTCCTGGTCGCCGGCCCCGACTTCGGCACCGGCTCCTCGCGCGAGCACGCCGTCTGGGCGCTGCAGAACTACGGCTTCAAGGCCGTGATCTCCTCCCGCTTCGCCGACATCTTCCGCGGCAACTCGCTGAAGAACGGCCTGCTCACGGTGGTCCTGGACCAGAAGATCGTGGACGCCCTGTGGGAGCTGACGGAGGCGGACCCGACCGCCGAGGTCACCGTGGACCTCCAGGCGCGTGAGGTGCGCGCCGCGGGCATCACCGCCTCCTTCGAGCTGGACGAGAACTCCCGCTGGCGGCTGCTGAACGGTCTGGACGACATCTCCATCACGCTGCGGAACGAGGCCGACATCGCCGCCTACGAGGCGGGGCGCCCCGCCTACAAGCCGCGCACGCTCCAGGTCTGATCCGGCGGGCCGCCCGGACCCCTCAGGGTCGGGTTTCGGCCACCGCGACATCCCGTCTGTACCCCCGATCGCCACGATCGGGGGTACAGCCATGTCCGGCCCCGTCCACCCCCGCGGCACCCTGCGGATTCTCTCAACTTCCCGTGTTACGAAGGGCGTTGGCTGGGTACGTGAGTGCTGTGTTCGGCTCCTTCACAAGTGCCTGGAAGGCCAATTGAGGCGGTAGTTACCCCCCTGCGCAGGCGACAACTCGCCCCAGATGGCACAATCTGTGCATGGAACACGACGGCCAACTCCAGCTCTATACGGCGGTCGCGAACCAACTCAAGGAAGCGCACGCAAGAGTGCGCGCACTGCAAGTCCCGGAGGGCGTACGGGTGGCGCTGACCCGGAAGCTGCTGGTCATTACGGCCGCGGCCAAGCACGACCTCGCCGACGCGGCAAGGCGGCTCGATCGGTTCACGGCGGATCTCGACGCGGGTCGGATGCCCGAAGAGGACCGCTGAAACCGTCCGGGACGGCCGAGTCCGCTGCGGCACAAGGGTGATAAGCCCGTTTCGTGTTTGATTTGCGGTATATATCTGCCTAACGTGCGAAAAAGCTTGAACACTTTCGTTCTGGCGATGTCTCCGAAGGGGAAGACGTGAACAAGGCGCAGCTCGTAGAAGCGATTGCCGACAAGTTGGGTGGCCGCCAGCAGGCCGCCGATGCTGTCGATCATGTCCTGGACGCCATCGTCCGCGCGGTCGTCGCGGGCGAGCGGGTCTCGGTCACCGGCTTCGGGTCCTTCGAGAAGGTGGACCGCCCCGCCCGTTACGCCCGCAACCCTCAGACGGGCGAGCGGGTTCGGGTCAAGAAGACCTCCGTGCCGCGCTTCCGCGCCGGTCAGGGCTTCAAGGACCTGGTGAGCGGCTCGAAGAAGCTCCCGCGTGGCGGCGAGGTCGCCGTCAAGAAGGCGCCGAAGGGCAGCCTGTCCGGCCCGCCGCCCACCATCGCCAAGGCCGCCGGCAAGAAGGCCGCCGCCAAGAAGACGACGGGTGCGGCGAAGAAGACCACGGCGAAGAAGGCGACGACGCCGGCGAAGAAGACGACGACGGCCGCCGCGAAGAAGACCACGGCGAAGAAGGCGACCACGCCGGCGAAGAAGACCACGGCGACCGCCAAGACCACCGCGGCCAAGAAGACCACCGCCAAGAAGGCCCCGGCGAAGAAGGTCACCGCGAAGAAGGCCCCGGCCAAGAAGTCGACGGCCCGCAAGACCACCGCCAAGAAGACGACCGCCCGCAAGGCGACGTCGTAAGGCCGCCAGGGCACTCACGCGCCGGGCCGGACTCCCCAGGGGAGCCCGGCCCGCGGCGTGTGCGAGGGCGGTTACAGGGTCTGGAGGGTGACGAGGGTGATCCGCGCCGCGTCCCCCTCGCCCTCCGTCTCGATCCGCACCCGCTGCCCGGGGCGCAGCAGCAGCAGGCCGCCGGCGTCGAACGCGGCGGCGTCGAAGGGCACGGGGGTGCCGTCGTCGAGGAGCACCTGTCCGCTGCGGGTCTGCGGGTCGTAGGTGTACGCGGTGGCCTGCATGGCCGTCAGCCTAGTGGGCGTCCCCGGAACCCGGGATCAGCAGCCCCGCCGCCACCGCCGCCGTGAACCGCCCCACCCCCAGGGCCAGTGCCGCGCGCAGGTCGGCGCCGGTGTCCACGTCCTGCCGTACCGAATCGACGCCCGCCGGCGCCAGTTCCGCGGCGCCGGAAACCCGGTGGCGGGCGCGGGAATCCACGCCGAACGCCGGGCGCAATTCCTGACCGCCCACCGCCGCCAGCAAAGTCGTGCCGACCTCGGCCGCATCCGGCAGAAAAGCCCGGGGGAATTCGGCGGCGGCGGCCAGCACCCGGGACAGTTCCGCCGGGCGCAGGGCCGGCAGATCGGCGTTCAGGGCCGCGACCGCGGCACCGGGGCGGCGGCGCCGTACGGCCGCCGCGCCGTGGGCCAGCGCGGCGTTCAGGCCGCCGCCGGGCACGTCCGGCACGATCCGCGCGCCGAGCGCCGCCAGTTCCCGGCCGGCCAGCTCGTCGTCCGTGACGACCGCCACATCCGGCACCTCCGCGCAGGCCAGCGCCGCGACCACCGTGTCCTGCGCGAACGCGAGCGCCAGCCCGGGGCGCACCCCGTCACCGGCGGTGTCCGCGAGCCTGCTCTTGGCCCGGGCCAGGGGCTTCAACGGGATGACCAAGGTCCACTGCACCGGCGTACCGTCCCTCCCTTGTCCCGTTCATTGTCCCCGGGCTCCGAGGTGGCCGGGGGAGCGGGGAGGGGCGTGGAGCTCGTCGCAAGGGCGGGGGCGGGTGACGGGCGGGCGTACGGTGTTCTCGACAGACCGGCGGCCCGGGGCCACACTTGTGCGACCCCCGCCGGGGTGGCAGTCCTAGAGGAAGGTGTCCTTGTGCCCCGCCGCAGAATCGGCTTCTGGTACCGCTTCGCCGCGGTGATCTGCAAACCGCCGCTGGTGGTTCTGATCAAGCGGGACTGGCGTGGAATGGAGCACATTCCGGCCGAGGGCGGATTTATCACCGTGGTGAACCACAATTCCCACGTGGACCCCTTCGCATACGCGCACTATCAGTACAACACCGGACGGGTTCCGCGATTCCTGGCGAAGAGCGGCCTTTTCAAGAAGGGATTCGTCGGCGCCGCCATGCGCGGTACCGGACAGATCCCCGTCTACCGCGAGTCCACGGACGCGCTCAGCGCCTTCCGCGCCGCCATCGACGCCGTCGAGCGCGGCGAGTGTGTCGCCTTCTACCCCGAGGGCACCCTCACCCGCGACCCCGACGGCTGGCCCATGACCGGCAAGACCGGCGCCGCCCGGGTCGCCCTCCAGACCAGGTGCCCGGTCATCCCGGTCGCCCAGTGGGGCGCCAACGAACTGCTGCCGCCGTACGCCAGGAAGCCGAACCTCTTCCCGCGCAAGACGCACCGCGTCCTGGCCGGCCCGCCCGTGGACCTCTCCCGCTTCTACGGCAAGGAGATGACCCCGGATGTGCTGAAGGAGGCCACCGAGGTCATCATGGCGGCCATCACCCGGCTGCTGGAGGAGATCCGCGGCGAGAAGGCACCCGAGACGCCGTACGACCCGCGCCGCGAGCGGATCGAGCAGCGGCGCCGCACCCAGGCGCAGGCACAGGCGCGGGCACAGGCGCGGAGCCGGCAGACGGAAGGGCAGACCAAGTGAGCAAGCCTGTGCGGGCGGCCGTCATGGGCACCGGCTCGTGGGGCACCGCCTTCGGCATGGTGCTCGCCGACGCCGGCTGTGACGTGACCCTGTGGGCCCGCCGGCCCCGGCTGGCCGAGGCGGTCAACTCCACCCGGACCAACCCCGACTACCTGCCCGGCGTGGAGCTCCCGGAGAACCTGCGCGCCACCGCCGACGCCGCCGAGGCGCTCGCCGGCGCCGACTTCACCGTGCTCGCCATCCCCTCCCAGACGCTGCGCGAGAACCTCGCCGACTGGTCCCCGCTGCTGGCGCCGGACACCGTCCTCGTCTCCCTGATGAAGGGCGTCGAACTCGGCTCCACCATGCGGATGAGCGAGGTCGTCGAGGACGTCGCCAAGGTCGGCGCCGACCGGATCGCGGTCGTCACCGGACCCAACCTGGCCCGCGAGATCGCCGCCCGCATGCCCGCCCTGGCCGTCGTGGCCTGCACCGACGAGCGGGTCGCCCAGCGGCTCCAGACCGCCTGCCACACGCCGTACTTCCGGCCGTACACCAACACCGACGTGGTCGGCTGCGAACTCGCCGGCGCGGTCAAGAACGTCATCGGCCTCGCGGTCGGCATCGCCGACGGCATGGGACTCGGCGACAACGCCAAGGGCTCGCTCATCACCCGCGGCCTCGCCGAGACCACCCGGCTCGGCCTGGCGATGGGCGCCGACCCGCTGACCTTCTCCGGCCTCGCCGGCCTCGGCGACCTGGTGGCCACCTGCTCCTCGCCGCTGTCCCGCAACCACACCTTCGGCACCAACCTCGGCAAGGGCATGACCCTGAAGGAGACCATCGCCGTCACCAAGCAGACCGCCGAGGGCGTCAAGTCCTGCGAGTCCGTGCTGGATCTGGCCCGCCGGCACGGTGTCGACATGCCCATCACCGAGACGGTCGTGGAGATCGTGCACGAGGGGAAGTCACCGGTCGCCGCGCTCAAGGAGCTGATGGCGCGCAGCGCCAAGCCCGAACGGCGCTGAACCCGGCCCCCGACGCCCCCGCCGGGCCGTCCGCGACGCTCCGCGACCATCCGTGCGACGCTGAGCGACGGCCCGGGAGCGCGCGCTGACTTGCCGTCTACCTCCAGGTACGCTCATCGCGATATGAGCACCGAGAACCTTCCCCAGAGCCCCGAGCAGCCGGCGCGCAAGCCGCGCGTGGCCGTCGTGTTCGGCGGGCGCAGCTCCGAACACGGGATCTCCATGGTCACCGCCGGCGCGGTCCTCACGGCCATCGACCGGACGAAGTACGACGTCCTGCCGATCGGCATCACGCGGGAGGGCCGTTGGGTGCTCACCGCCGACGCACCGGAGCGGATGGGCATCGCCGACCGCCGCACCCCCGAGGTCGCCGACCTCGCGGAGGAGCACGAGGGCGCCGTGGTGCTCCCCGTCGACCCCACCAGCCGCGAGGTCGTCTACAGCGAGCCCGGCTCCGTGCCCAAGGCGCTCGGCGAGGTCGACGTCGTCTTCCCGGTGCTGCACGGCCCCTACGGCGAGGACGGCACCCTCCAGGGCCTGCTGGAGCTGTCCGGGGTGCCCTACGTCGGCTCGGGCGTGCTCGCCTCGGCCGTCGGCCAGGACAAGGAGTACATGAAGCGGGTCCTCGCCTCCTACGGGCTCAAGGTCGGCCCGTACCTGGTGATCCGGCCCCGCGAGTGGGCCCGGGACGAGTCCGCCGCCCGCAAGAGGATCGTCGACTTCGCCGGCGAGCACGGCTGGCCGCTGTTCGTGAAGCCCGCGCGCGCGGGCTCCTCCATCGGCATCACCAAGGTCGACGGCCTGGCCGGGCTGGACGAGGCCATCGCCGAGGCCCAGCGGCACGACCCGAAGATCCTCGTCGAGGCCGCCGTACGGGGCCGTGAGATCGAGTGCGGCGTCCTGGAGTTCGAGGACGGCCCGCGCGCCTCCGTCCCGGCCGAGATCCCGCCGCCGGACGCGCACGCGTACTACGACTTCGAGGCCAAGTACATCGACTCCACGCCCGGCGTCGTCCCGGCCCCGCTCACCGAGGAGCAGACCGCCGAGGTGCGCCGGCTCGCGGTCGAGGCGTTCGAGGCGACCTCCTGCGAGGGCCTGGTCCGCGCGGACTTCTTCCTCACCGAGGACGGCGAGTTCGTGATCAACGAGATCAACACCATGCCCGGTTTCACGCCGATCTCGATGTACCCGCAGATGTGGCAGGCGACGGGCGTGAGCTACCCGGAGCTGATCGACCGCCTGGTGCGGGCGGCGCTCAGCCGCCCGACCGGACTGCGCTGAGCCCGCGACCGGATCAGTGCCGCATGGAGGCGATCCCCTCCGGGATCGCCTTCTTCACGGCCGGTGCCAGGTCCGTCAGCACCTGCGCGCTGTCGTCCGGCCCGGACAGCTCCTCGGGCAAGGTCACCTGCACATAGGCGCGGCGCTCGGACGTGGTGAACCGCCACGTCCCGTCGTCCTGCTTCTCCATCAGCCAGTCGACGCCGTCGACCCCGCCGCCGATCGCGTCCGGATCCTGCCCGAGGGCCACCTTCGGATCGACCATCTTGGGCGGCCGGGGGATGCCGCAGCGCAGTATGATCGCCGGGCTTCCCCAGGCCGCCGTGTAGGCGGACCGGGGCTCCGGGTCCCGGCGGGCCTGCCCGTCCACCTTCCGTGGCAGCGCCTTGTCGAGGTCCCGGCAGAGCGGGGCGGTCCGCGCGTCCGGGGTGGGCACCGCCACGGTGTGGCTGTCGTCCGCCGCGGAGCAGCCCGCGACCGCGAGGAGCAGGGCCACTGCGGGCAGGCCGAGAGGCCGGTGACGGAAGATGTTCACCGGCCAAGCGTAGACGGGGGCTACAGATGCACGACCGGGCAGGTCAGGGTGCGCGTGATGCCGTCCACTTGCTGGACTTTCGCGACCACCATGCGGCCGAGCTCGTCGACCGTGTCGGCCTGGGCACGCACGATCACGTCGTACGGGCCCGTCACGTCCTCGGCCTGGATCACACCAGGGAGCTTGCTGATCGTCTCGGCGACGGTCGACGCCTTGCCGACCTCCGTCTGGATCAGGATGTACGCCTGTACCACGGAACCTCCAGGGCGGCCACGAGGATCATGTGGGGAAAAGGAACGCCACGGTATCGCGTCGCCGTGCCCCGCGGGGAGACCTCCGGAATGCGGGCTTGCGCGGCGAGGCGCGGCCATGGCGGACGTTGACGGTCACCTGGACCGTACGGACGGTCACCGCGGCCGTGCCGCGGCCGGGGCGACCGCGACGACGGACACCTCGACCGTATCGGGGACACTGAAGACGCGCGACCGGGCACGGCATGGGAGAGAAGGGGAGCAAGGGACATGAAGGGCACTGTTGGTGAGCTCGGGGAGTTCGGGCTCATCAGGGAGCTCACCTCCCGTCTCACCAGTACTCCGGCGGTCCGGGTCGGCCCCGGCGACGACGCCGCGGTGGTCGCCGCGCCCGACCGCCGGGTGGTGGCGAGCACCGACATCCTGCTGGAGGGCCGGCACTTCCGCCGCGACTGGTCCACCGCCTACGACGTGGGCCGCAAGGCCGCCGCGCAGAACCTCGCCGACATCGCCGCGATGGGCGCCGTGCCCACCGCGCTGCTGCTCGGCCTGGTCGTCCCCGCCGAACTGCCGGTCACCTGGCCCACCGAGCTGATGGACGGCCTGCGCGACGAGTGCCAGGTCGCCGGCGCCTCCGTGGTCGGCGGGGACGTCGTACGCGGCGACACCATCATGGTGTCGATCACCGCGCTCGGCGATCTGCGCAACCACGAGCCCGTCACCCGGGCCGGCGCCCAGCCCGGCGACCTGGTGGCCGTCACCGGCTGGCTGGGCTGGTCCGCGGCCGGGTACGCGGTGCTCGCCCGCGGCTTCCGTTCCCCGCGCGCCTTCGTGGAGGCGCACCGGCGCCCCGAGCCGCCGTACCACGCGGGCCCGGCCGCCGCCGGGCTCGGCGCCACCGCGATGTGCGACGTGAGCGACGGGCTGATCGCCGACCTCGGGCACATCGCCGAGGCCAGCAAGGTCCGCATCGACATCCGCTCCGGCGCGATCGACATCCCCACGCAGATGCACGACATCGGCCAGGCGGTCGGCGTGGACCCGCTCCAGTGGGTGCTGACCGGGGGAGAGGACCACGCGATCGTGGCCACCTTCCCGCCGGACGTCAAACTCCCGGCCCGCTGGAAGGTCATCGGCGAGGTCCTCAACCCCTCCGCGCTGCCCCAGGTGACGGTCGACGGGGCGCCCTGGACCAGCAAGGGCGGCTGGGACCACTTCGGGGACATCGAGTCATGATCCCCAGGGTGCTCACGGTGGCGGGCTCCGACTCCGGCGGCGGGGCGGGGATCCAGGCCGATCTGAAGACGATGCTGGCGCACGGCGTGCACGGCATGAGCGTGCTGACCGCGGTGACCGCGCAGAACTCGCTGGGCGTCCAGGGCGCCTGGGAGCTGCCCGCGGCGGCGGTCCGGGCCCAGTACCGCAGCGTCGTGGACGACATCGGCGTCCAGGCCGTGAAGACCGGCATGCTGGCCTCCGCCGAACTGGTCGAGACCGTCGCCGACTTGATCTCCGGCACGGACGCCCCGGCCGTGGTGGACCCGGTGGGCGTCTCCAAGCACGGTGACGCGCTGCTGGCCGCCTCCGCGCTGGACGCCGTCCGCACCCGGCTGCTGCCCGCGGCGACCGTGGCCACGCCCAACCTGGACGAGGTGGCGCACCTCACGGGGATACGGGTGGAGTCCGAGGCGGACCTGCGCCGGGCCGCGGCGGCCGTGCTGGCCTACGGGCCGCGCTGGGTGCTGATCAAGGGCGGGCATCTGCCCGGGGACGCCGTGGACCTGCTCACCGACGGCTGTGAGGAGCACCTGCTGCGCGCCCCCCGGCACGACAACCGGCACACCCACGGCACCGGCTGCACCCTCGCCTCCGCGATCGCATGCGGACTGGCCCTGGGCAAGTCCGTACCGGAAGCGGTCACGGCGGCCAAGGAGTACGTCACCGGGGCGATCGCCGCCGGGTTCGCCCTGGGCGCCGGGATCGGGCCGGTGGATCACGGGTGGCGGTTCAGGAACTGATCCCGCACACGGGTACGGACACGGGTACGGACACGGGTGCGGGCACAGTACGGGTATGAGTACGGACACGGGTACGGCAAAAAGCCGGCCCACCGTGAGGTGGACCGGCTTCGTGCAGCGAACCAGGCAGTGGCCGCGCGCTCAGCTGTAGCGTCAGCGCGAGACCTTGCCGGCCTTGATGCACGAGGTGCAAGCGTTCACGCGCTTCGGCGTCCCGCCGACCACGGTACGCACACGCTGGATGTTCGGGTTCCAGCGGCGGGACGTACGGCGGTGCGAGTGCGAGATGTTGTTGCCGAAGCCCGGCCCCTTGCCGCAGACGTCGCAGTTGGCAGCCACGGGTCACTCCAAAGACTTCAGATGCACTTACGGTTGATCCCGGCATGCCGGGATCAAGGTCCTAGGATCCGAGATCTGAATGGCGTTGCCAGGGGGAATGGCCCGATCAGGATCGGGCAACCGGAGCAGCATACAACGGCTGCGCCAGTACAACGAAACTACCATGGCTGATCAGA
Organism: Streptomyces achromogenes subsp. achromogenes; assembly: GCF_000720835.1. Taxonomy (GTDB): domain Bacteria; phylum Actinomycetota; class Actinomycetes; order Streptomycetales; family Streptomycetaceae; genus Streptomyces; species Streptomyces achromogenes. The sequence goes on from NZ_JODT01000020.1 coordinate 23,184, forward strand.
CCCCCGCTCCCGGCCCGCTTCCGGAGGACACCGGTCCAAGGTCTACGCTGCGTCCCACGTACGGCCGGGTCAGGGAGGCGCAGGTGGCGCAGGTGCCGCAGACATTCCTCGATGCTCTCGCGGTGCGTACCTGGTGCTCCCTGGCGCTGACGGCGCTGGGCCGGGCCCGGGAGGAGATCGACGCGATCAACGTCTACCCGGTGGCCGACGGCGACACCGGGACCAATCTCTATCTGACCCTGGAGTCGGCGGCCACGGCCGTGGAGGCGGTGTTCGCCGGGTACGAGACCGGCCGCGCGGAACCGTCCCTCGGCGACGCGGCCCGCGCGATGGCCCACGGCGCGCTGATCGGGGCCCGGGGCAACTCCGGCACGATCCTGGCGCAGCTGCTGCGGGGCATGGCCCAGGTGCTCGCCGAGACCGGTGACGAGCCCGCCGCCTCCGCCCCCACCGCCGCCTCCCGCGCCGACGGCCCCGGGCTGCGGCGGGCCCTGCGCCGGGCCGCCGACTCCGCCCGGCAGGCCGTGGCGCACCCCGTCGAGGGCACGGTGCTGACGGTCGCCTCGGCCGCCGCCGACGCCGCCGAAGAGGCCGGGGACGACTGCCGCACGGTCGCGCGGGCCGCCTACGAGGGCGCGCGGACGGCCCTGGCGGCGACCCCGGACCAGCTGGGCGTGCTCCGGCGGGCCGGGGTGGTCGACGCGGGCGGCCGGGGACTGGTGACGGTGCTGGGAGCGCTGGTGGAGGCGGTCACGGGGGAGGCGGTACGGGAGACCGCCGGGGGTGTCTCCGGCCCGGGGCCGGCTGGTCATGGTGCCGGGTCCGGTGGGCAGGGTGCCGGGCCGGCCGGGACGTGCGCCGCCGGGCCCGGTACGGAACCGGCCTGCCAGGGCGAGTCCGGGGACGACCGGGGCGGGGCCGGGGGGCCCGCCTTCGAGGTGATCTACCTGCTGGAGGCCGACGACGCGGCCGTGGCCCGGCTGCGCGCGCGGCTCGACGCCCTCGGGGACTCCCTGGTCGTGGTCGGCGGCGACGGACTGTGGAACGTCCATGTGCACGTCGACGACGCCGGCGCCGCCGTGGAGGCAGGCGTGGAGGCCGGCCGCCCCTACCGGATCCGGATCACGCACTTCGGGCACGGCGAGCCGCACCCCGGCCGGGAACGCCCGTCCCGCGCACCCGCCCAGCGGGCGGTCGTCGCCGTCGTACCCGGCGAGGGGCTGGCCGGGCTGTACGGCGAGGCCGGCGCGACCACCGTCCTCGCGCGCCCCGGGGAGCCGCCCGCCAGCGGGGAGCTGGTGCAGGCGGTACGGCGGGCCCACGCGCGCGAGGTCGTCCTGCTGCCCAACGACGCCGAGCTGCGCCACACGGCCGCCGCCGCGGCCGAGCAGGCCCGTACCGAGGGCATCCGGGTGGCCCTGATCCCGACCCGCTCGGCGGTCCAGGGCATCGCCGCGCTCGCCGTGCACGAGCCGCGGCGCCGGTTCGACGAGGACGTGGTCCAGATGACCTCGGCGGCGGGCGCCACCCGGTACGCCGAGGTCGTCGTCGCCGAACGCCAGTCCTGGACCACGGCCGGCATCTGCCAGGCCGGGGACGTGCTCGGCCTCATCGACGGCGACGTGGCCGTGATCGGCACGGACGTCACCGCCACCGCCCGCACCGTCCTGGACCGCATGCTCCAGTCCGGCGGCGAACTGGTCACCCTCGTCGTCGGCGACGACGCCCCGCAAACCGCCGCCGCGCACCTGGAGGCCCGGGTACGCGAGTCCTACCTGGCCGTGGACACGGTGGTGTACCACGGCGGCCGGCAGGGGGCGCTGCTGCTCATCGGCGTCGAGTGAGCGTGGAGTGAGCGGGGGCCGGTGGCCGTCCGCGGAGGGACGGGCCGGCGGGCTCAGTCCCGTTCCGTGTCCTCCGTGTCCTCCGTGTCCGTACCCTCCCGTGCCGCCTGGAGCATCTGGGCCGCCTCCGCACGCCGTTCCCGGACCGTCTCGTCCCCGTCGTCGGCGCCCTCGTAGACCGCGAGCACCGCACGCGCGCGTGCCTCCGCCCGCTCCGGACGGCCGAGGTCGGCCTCCAGCCAGCCCGCGCCCAGTTCGGCGCCGGTACGGCCGTGCAGCCCGGCGGCGCCGAGTGTGGTGAACACGGCCACGGCCCGGGTCATCTGCTCCAGCGCCGCCTCGAACGCGGCCCGGATCGCCGCGTCCTCGGCCTCCTCGGACGCCGAGCGGGCCAGCAGCTCGGCGAACTGCCGGTGGGTGCCGCCGAGTTCCGTGGCCAGCTCGGCCCGGTCCGCGCCCCGGGCCGCCGCCAGCGCCGCCTCGCACTCGCGCACCGCCTCCGTCATCAGCGCCCGGGCGGGTGCCGCCCCGGCCTCCCCGCCCAGCGCCAGCCAGGCGCGGGCGCGCAGCGAGCGCACCAGGAACGGGGCGTTGCCGAGCGCGCGCCACAGGTCGCCCGCGCGCGCGTAGGCCCGGTCCGCCTCCGTCGTGAGACCGGCGTTGCCCAGCGACTCCGCGGCGAGGTGGGCGAGCGTCGCGTGGTCCTGCTGGTCGGGCCAGTGCCGGGCCAGTTCGGCGGCCTCGAGCCATGCCTCGGCGGCGGCCCGGTGCTCGCCCAGCTCGCCCAGGCAGTCGCCGAGCCACCAGTGGGCCTGGACCACCGGCTCGTCGCCGTGGGTGCCGGGGCTCAGGTCGGCCAGCGCGGACCGGAGCACCTCGGCGGCCTCCGCGTACCGGCCCCGGCGCAGCAGGAACCCGCCCAGCTGCTGCCGGGCCCAGGCACCCAGGGTGGCGCCCTCGCCCGCCTCGTCGGCCCAGTACGCGGACTCCAGCGCGTGCCCCGTGGCCTCGGCGGGCGCGTCCAGGGCGCCGAGCACCTCGGCGAGCTGGAGGTGCAGCTGGGCCCGCCCGACCGGCTCCACGTACGGGCCGCCGTGGTCCAGCGCCGCCCGCAGCGCGCGCTCGGCCGCGGTGAGATCACCGGCCTGGTGGGCGAGGGCGGCGACCTGGACCTCGTACTCCACGGCGAACCACGGCAGCCCGGCGGCCACGTACGCGTCGGCGGACCGCCGGAACAGCTCCGCCGCCCGCCGCGCGTCCCCGGTCATCCCCGCCAGCTCGGCGAGCATCCCCCGCGCCTCGGCGGCCCGCGCCGCCAGCCGTACATCGCCCTCGCCGCGCCCCTCCACGAGCGCCAGCACCTCCCGTACGGCCGCCTCGGCATCGGCGACGGCCTGCCCGAGGCCGGTACCGGCACGGCGGACACCGACGCCGCGAGCGTCCTGCCCGCCGTCCGTGCCGCCGTCCGCGCCGCCGTCCGTGCCGGTCCGCACGGCTCCCGCGGCGGGTCCGCCGGTGTGCCCCCCGGCATCCCCGGCAGCCCCGGCACCCGTGCCACCCGCGTCCCCGTGGTCCACGCCCCCTGCGCCCTCCTCGGCCAGCGCGTGGACGCGGCGCATGAGAATCCGGGCCCGGCTGATCACCACCGACGCCGTCTGCCGTACTCCCGTGCCCTCGTCGGCGTACAGGGCGAGTACCTCGTCGTACAGCCGGGTCACCGTGGTCAACGCCGGCTCGACCTCGCCCGCCAGGGCGCGGACGTACGCCGCACGCGCGCGTGCCGCCAGGGCCTCCCCGGGGTCGCCCGCCTCCGCGTACAGCCGTGCCGCGCGCTCGAAGAGGGCGATTCCCTCGGGGCCGCGGGCCATCGCCTCGTGGTCGGCGATCTCCGCGCGGTCCCGGGGCTCCAGCTCGGTGTCCCGGGCGGCCCGGGCGACCGCCGCCCACGCCTGGAGCGCGTGCGGACGCAGGGTCCCCGACTGCCGCCGCGCCTCGGCGAGCAGCGCGGGCAGCCCGGGCTCCTCGGCGGCCCCGGTGGCCCCGGGCGCCGGAGGCGCGGCCGGTGGTGCAGTCGGCGGTGCCATGGCGGGCCGTACCGCGCGCACGCCCAGCGGCAGCCGGTCCACCAGCGGGCGCTGGTCCATCCGCGCCCGGACCCGGTCGCCGACGGCGAACGTGCCGTTGCGGCGGTCGAACCGCGCGGCGAGCTCCGTCGCCTCCCCGCGCGCGTGCGCGGCGAGTTCCCGCGCGGTCCAGCTCCGCCCGGCCGGCCCCGGCACCCGCTGCCCGCCCAGGCCCCGCTCGGTCAGCCGGTCCATCAGCAGCGTCACCACGGCCAGGAAGTCGAGCCTGCTGCGCGGATGCCCGGTGTCGGTGAAGTACGCCGGCCGCCCGGCCAGCAGCTCCAGGCCGCGCGCCTCGTTCCCGGTCAGCGCGCAGAACTCGACATGGTCGGCGTACGCGCCCCGCATGCTCTCCATCGGGCGCACCAGCCGGAATCCGCGCAGATGGTGTGCGCGGGCCTCGTCCAGCCGGCCGAGCCGCAGCAGCGGGGCCAGCGAGGAGGCCAGTACGGAGTGCGGCTCGTGCGCACACGCGAACTCGCCCTCCAGCACCGGCCGCCACAGCCGGAGCGCCTCGGCGTCCCGGCCGCACCGGACCTGCCAGGCCCCCTGCGTGTGCAGCTCACAGGCGGTGCAGTCGGCCATCCGGTCCGGGTCGGCGGCCAGCCACGCGGCGTACGCCCGTCGGGCGCGCGGGATGTCCCCGACGTGCGCGGCCACGCCGAACTCGGCGCCGCGCACCGCCCGTTCGGAGTGCCCGGCGAGCCGGTAGCGGCGCTCCATCTCGTCGAGCCACTTCTCGATCGAGGCGAGCGGGATGTGCGGCTGGTCCAGCATGCCCGCCGACATCCACTTGAAGGCCCAGTGCAGCGAATGCGTCTCGTACTCGTCGAAGTCCTCGGGCCGCTCGTCCCACATCCGCAGCAGCCGCGCGAACGGGACGCACGTCCGGTCCTTCTCGGAGCTGTAGTGGTAGACCTTCAACTGGTGTCCGAGCGCCTCGATCACGGCAAGCGGGACGTCCAGCCGCTCCGCCTCGGCGAGCAGCTCGTCCGCGCGCGCGTTGCGGGCCGGGCCCTCCGGCTGCTCGGAGTTCTCCGCCAGCGCCTGACGCAGCGCGTCGATGTCCGTGATCTCACTCATCGTCCGTCCCCCTCCCCGTGGGTCGCCCCTGCGGACAGCCCGATGAACGCCCGGCCGAGCGGCACCCGCCCGTACCGCGCCTCGGCCGCGGTGCCGGCCGGCTCCGGACCGCCGGGCGGACCGGCGTCACGAAGCGGGTCCGGCCGGCCCGGCACCGGCCGCGGGCGCCGGCCGCCGCCGCGCGGTGAGTCCAGCATGCCTGTCCCCAGGCCGTCGGCGCGCTCCTCGGCCGCGTACCGCCGCGCCGGGGCGTCCGGCCCGCCGGCCCGCGGGGCGGTGACGGCCGGGCCGCGCGGAGGGAACCGGAAGCCGTGGGGTGGGTGGGGTGGGAGGGGTGAACGAGGTGACCGGGGTGCGGGGGGTGCCTGTGGGCTGTGGGAATCCATCGTCACTGCGCCGAGGGGGGTGTGCGGGCGGCGCGGGGTCGGGCGGTCCCGGCGGGGCGGTGACCGCGAAGGATGGCCTTAAGCGCGCCATCCTAGGCCCGGATCAGCGCGCCTGACCAGGAGTTTCCCCGATGTTTACGGCATCCCGGCCGGGCGGCGCGGGGCGCGCTCTACGGCATTGTCAGTGCCGTGGTGTGCAATGGGTGGCGTGCCCGCACTGCAAGAACCGCTCAAGAAGGTGCTCGGCCCCGCCACCGCGAAGGTGATGGCCGAGCACCTCGGCCTGCACACCGTCGGCGATCTGCTGCACCACTACCCGCGCAGATACGAGGAGCGCGGCCAGCTCACCCACCTCGCCGACCTCCCCATGGACGAGCACGTCACGGTGGTCGCCCAGGTCGCCGACGCCCGGCTGCACAGCTTCGCCTCGGCCAAGGCACCCCGGGGCAAGGGGCAGCGCCTGGAGGTCACGATCACGGACGGCAGCGGCCGGCTCCAGCTCGTCTTCTTCGGCAACGGCGTGCACAAACCCCACAAGGAACTGCTGCCGGGCACCCGCGCGATGTTCTCCGGCAAGGTCTCCGTCTTCAACCGCCGCCTCCAGCTCGCCCACCCCGCCTACGAGTTGCTGCGGGGCGACGGTGACGAGGCCGTCGAGTCCTGGGCCGGCGCCCTGATCCCGATCTACCCCGCGACCGCCAAACTGGAGTCCTGGAAGATCGGCAAGGCGGTCCAGACGGTGCTGCCCAGCGCCCAGGAGGCCCTCGACCCGCTCCCGGACTCCCTGCGCGCCGGCCGCGGCCTGCTCCCGCTCCCCGAGGCCCTGCTCAAGATCCACCGGCCGCACACCAAGGCCGACGTCGCCGACGCCCGCGCCCGCCTGAAGTGGGACGAGGCCTTCGTCCTCCAGGTCGCCCTGGCCCGCCGCCGGCACGCCGAGACCCACCTGCCCGCCGTGCCCCGCGTCGCCGGCCCCGACGGCCTCCTCGCGGCCTTCGACGACCGCCTCCCCTTCACCCTCACCGAGGGCCAGCAAAAGGTCTCCCGCGAGATCTTCGACGACCTCGCCACCCCCCACCCCATGCACCGCCTGCTCCAGGGCGAGGTGGGTTCGGGAAAGACAATGGTGGCCCTGCGCGCCATGCTCGCCGTGGTCGACGCGGGGGGGCAGGCCGCCATGCTCGCGCCCACCGAGGTGCTCGCCCAGCAGCACCACCGCTCCATCACCGAGATGATGGGCGAACTGGCCGAGGGCGGGATGCTCGGCGGTGCCGAGCACGCCACCAAGGTGGTGCTGCTCACCGGCTCGATGGGCACGGCGGCCCGCCGCCACGCCCTGCTCGACCTGGCCACCGGCGAGGCCGGGATCGTCATCGGCACCCATGCCCTGATCGAGGACAAGGTGCAGTTCCACGACCTCGGTCTGGTGGTGGTGGACGAACAGCACCGCTTCGGCGTGGAGCAGCGCGACGCCCTGCGCGGCAAGGGCAAACAGCCCCCGCACCTGCTCGTCATGACGGCCACCCCCATCCCGCGCACGGTCGCCATGACGGTCTTCGGCGACCTGGAGACCTCCGTGCTGGACCAGCTCCCGGCCGGCCGCTCCCCGATCGCCAGCCATGTCGTCCCGGCCGCCGACAAGCCCCACTTCCTCGCCCGCGCCTGGGAGCGGGTCCGCGAGGAGGTCGAGGCCGGCCACCAGGCGTACGTGGTCTGTCCCCGCATCGGGGACGAGGAGGACGACCCGAAGAAGGCCGCCGGGAAGCCCGCCGAGGGCGAGGAGAAGCGGCCGCCGCTGGCCGTGCTCGACGTGGCCGAGCAGCTGGGCCGCGGCCCCCTGAAGGGCCTGAGGGTGGAGGTCCTGCACGGCCGGATGCACTCCGACGACAAGGACGCCGTGATGCGCCGCTTCGCGGCCGGCGAGACCGACGTCCTGGTGGCCACCACCGTCATCGAGGTCGGCGTCAACGTCCCGAACGCCACGGCCATGGTCATCATGGACGCCGACCGCTTCGGCGTCTCCCAGCTCCACCAGCTGCGCGGCCGGGTCGGCCGCGGCTCCGCCCCCGGCCTGTGCCTGCTGGTCACCGAGATGCCCGAGGCGAGCCCGGCCCGCCAGCGGCTGAACGCGGTCGCCTCCACGCTCGACGGCTTCGAGCTGTCCCGCATCGACCTCGAACAGCGCCGCGAGGGCGACGTCCTGGGCCAGGCCCAGTCCGGTGCCCGCTCCAGCCTGCGGGTCCTCGCCGTCATCGAGGACGAGGAGGTCATCGCGGAGGCGAGGGCGGAGGCGGCGGCGGTCGTGGCGGCCGACCCGGAACTGGAGCGCCTCCCGGGCCTGCGCACCGCCCTGGACGCCCTGCTGGACGACGAGCGGGAGCAGTACCTGGAAAAGGGGTGAGCCACACTGGACCTGAACCGACCCACGACCAAGGACCGAAGATGACCCGCGTGATCGCCGGCGCAGCCGGCGGACGTCGCCTCGCCGTCCCCCCAGGCACCGGCACCCGCCCCACCTCCGACCGCGCCCGCGAAGGTCTCTTCTCCACCTGGCAGTCCCTCCTGGGCGGCCCCCTGGACGGCGAACGCGTCCTCGACCTCTACGCCGGCTCGGGCGCCGTGGGCCTGGAAGCCCTCTCCCGGGGCGCGGGACACACCCTCCTGGTCGAAGCCGACGCCCGCGCGGCCAGGATCGTCCGCGAGAACGTGCGGAACCTGGGCCTGCCCGGCGCCGAGGTGCGGGCGGGCAAAGCGGAACAAGTCATCCGCACCGCGCCCCCCGCCGAGCCGTACGACCTGGTCTTCCTCGACCCGCCGTACGCCGTCACGGATCACGATCTTCGCGAGATCCTGCTCACACTCCACTCGGAGGGCTGGCTCGCCGAGCAAGCGCTCGTCACCGTGGAGCGCAGCACCAGAGGCGGCGAATTCCACTGGCCGGACGGTTTCGAGGCGATCCGGTCCCGTCGCTACGGCGAGGGAACGTTTTGGTACGGTCGCGCCGCCTCTACGTGCGAAGACGCACGATGACCGGACCGGAGAGCGAGGGATCACAAGTGCGCCGCGCCGTCTGTCCCGGGTCGTTCGACCCGATCACCAACGGACATCTCGACATCATCGCCCGAGCCTCCCGTCTGTACGACGAGGTCTACGTCGCGGTGATGATCAACAAGTCCAAGAAGGGCCTCTTCGAGATCGACCAGCGGATCCAGCTGATCCGCGAGGTCACCTCCGAATACGCCAACGTCCGTGTCGAGTCCTTTCACGGCCTCCTCGTGGACTTCTGCAAGCAGCGCGACATCCCCGCCATCGTCAAGGGCCTGCGCGCCGTCAGCGACTTCGACTACGAACTCCAGATGGCCCAGATGAACAACGGCCTCACCGGCGTCGAGACGCTGTTCGTGCCCACCAACCCCACTTACAGCTTCCTGTCCTCCTCCCTCGTCAAGGAGGTCGCGGCCTGGGGCGGGGACGTCTCCCACCTGGTGCCGCCGCAGGTGGTGGAGGCGCTGAACAAGCGCCTCGCCAGGGACTGATGGGGCTACAGTCGTCCCGTCCGTCTTTCGAACCGGCTGTAGAGAGTGGCGAGCACAGGTGGACGTGCAGAAGAAGCTCGACGAGATCGTCTCCACGGTCTCCGGCGCCCGGTCCATGCCCATGTCGGCGTCCTGCGTGGTCAACCGCGCCGAGCTGCTCGCGCTGCTCGAAGAGGTGCGCCAGGCGCTGCCCGGTTCCCTCGCCCAGGCGCGGGAGCTGATCGGCGACCGTGAGCAGATGGTCGAGCAGGCCCGGCAGGAGGCCGAGCGGATCATCGAGAGCGCGCACGCCGAGCGCGGCTCGCTGGTTGCCGGGACCGAGATCGCCCGCCGCGCCCAGGCCGAGGCCGACCGGATCCTGGCCGAGGCCCGCAAGGAGGCCGAGGAGATCCGCGCCGAGGCCGACGACTACGTGGACTCCAAGCTCGCCAACTTCGAGGTCGTCCTCACCAAGACGCTCGGCTCGGTCGGCCGGGGCCGCGAGAAGCTCCTCGGCACCGGCCCCGGCCTGGACGAGGAGGGCTACGCCGACGAGGACGCCCCCGAGCGCAGCCACGACCCGGAGACCCTGCGCCGCGACGCAGACGCCTACGTGGACGCCAAGCTCGGCGCCTTCGAGGCGGTCCTCGCCAAGACCCTGGAGGCGGTCGGCCGGGGCCGGCAGAAGCTGCACGGCCGGATCGCCACCGACGACCTCGGCGCGCTCGCCGACGACACCACGACCTTCCAGCACTCCAGCGACGCCGACTACCTCGCCGACCTCGCCGCCCTCGCGGACGACGACCGCGCGGACCGCCGGCAGCCCGGCCCGGCGGCACGCCCCGCCTACGATCCCCGGCCCGCCTACGCCCCCGCCGCCGGCTACGGCCCGGCCGAAGGCGCCCCCGGCGCGCAGCCGGACCCGTACGCGGGCTTCCCGCAGCAGCCGGAGTACCCGCCGGCCCAGGACCCGTACGGCTACGGACAGGCGGATCCGTACGGCTACCAGGGCTACGGCGCCCACCAGGCCCACCAGCCCCAGCAGAACCACGAGCCCCACCAGTCCCCGCACCAGCAGCAGCCCCCGCACCAGCCGCAGGCCCAGCCCCAGCAGGCCCAGCACCAGCAGGGCTACGCCCTGGACGAGACCAGCCTCTTCGACACCAGCATGATCAGCGCGGAGCAGTTGCGGGCGTACGAGCAGGGCCGGGGCCTGTAGCCGGGGACCGGATTGGGCGCTGAGCGAAAGGTCCAGTATCCTGGCTGTTCGGTCGCGCATGCCCGCGATCACCGCTGCCCGGGGACACCGTCGGGCGGCGTCCCTTCGAGTTCGCAGATCGAAAGCAGGAATGGCTCCCAACGCCCGCCTCGACCACCGCAACCCCCTCGTGATCGACACGCACGAGCTGGGCCGGCGTCCTGGCGCGCTGCAGCGCCTGACCCGTGAGATCGACGCTCCCCGGGATCTCGGCATCCAGGGAGTCATCGGAGTGCCGGAAGGCAGCCCGGTGGAACTCGACCTCCGCCTCGAGTCGGTCATGGAAGGGGTGCTTGTCACAGGCACCGCCCGTGCAACGGCCGAGGGGGAGTGCGTAAGGTGTCTGGAGCCGGTCGGGCTGGAGCTCGAAGCGGACTTCCAGGAGATGTTCTCGTACCCTGACGCCGACGACCGGGGCCGTGTGATCGCGGAACCGGGCGACGACGCCGAGGACGACGAGGGCAGGCTCTTCATCGAGGACGGTCTGATCGACCTCGAACCTCTGCTGCGCGATGCGGTGGTGCTCGCACTGCCGATGCAGCCGGTGTGCCAGGACGACTGCCCGGGTCTGTGCTCCGAGTGCGGAGTACGGCTCGCGGACGACCCGGACCACCATCATGACGCCGTCGACATCCGTTGGGCGGCTTTGCAGGGACTCGCCGGCACCATGACGGACGGCGAGAAGGACGAGATGAGCGGCGCCGAAGCGGGCGTCGACGAGAAGCAGGAGAAGTAGCCGTGGCTGTTCCGAAGCGGAAGATGTCGCGCAGCAACACGCGCCACCGCCGGTCGCAGTGGAAGGCTGCGGTCCCCACCCTGGTTGCGTGCGAGCGCTGCCACGAGCCCAAGCAGCAGCACATCGCGTGCCCGTCTTGCGGCACCTACAACAAGCGCCAGGTCCTCGAAGTCTGAGTGGCTGGTGAGAGGCCCGATGACTGACGCGAAAGCAGCTGGTCCCCGCCAGCGCGGGGGTAGTCCGCAGGCCTCGTCCCACACGCTTCTGGAAGGGCGGCTCGGCTACCAGGTCGAGTCCGCCCTTCTGGTGCGTGCGCTGACCCACCGTTCCTACGCGTACGAGAACGGCGGTCTGCCGACGAACGAGCGGCTGGAGTTCCTCGGGGACTCCGTGCTCGGCCTCGTCGTCACGGACACGCTGTACCGCACCCACCCCGACCTGCCCGAAGGCCAGCTGGCCAAGTTGCGGGCCGCGGTGGTCAACTCACGTGCGCTGGCGGAGGTCGGCCGTGGCCTGGACCTGGGCGCCTTCATCCGGCTCGGCCGGGGTGAAGAGGGCACGGGCGGCCGGGACAAGGCGTCCATCCTCGCCGACACCCTTGAAGCGGTGATCGGCGCGGTCTATCTCGACCAGGGCCTCGACGCGGCCTCCGAACTGGTGCACCGCCTGTTCGACCCGCTGATCGAGAAGTCCTCCAACCTCGGAGCCGGCCTGGACTGGAAGACCTCCCTCCAGGAGCTGACCGCGATCGAGGGGCTCGGCGTGCCCGAGTACCTGGTCACGGAGACCGGCCCCGACCACGAGAAGACCTTCACTGCTGCCGCCCGCGTCGGAGGCGTCTCGTACGGCACCGGCACCGGCCGCAGCAAGAAGGAGGCGGAGCAGCAGGCCGCCGAGTCCGCCTGGCGGTCCATCCGGGCCGCCGCGGACGAACGCGCCAAGGCGGCCAAGGCAGCCAAGGAAGCGGCCGAGGAGCCGGTCCGCGAGACGGCCGACGACGCCACCAAGGCGGTCGGGGAGCCCGTCCGCGAGACGGCCGACGAAGCCGTCGAGGCGGCCGAGGAGTCCGTGCAGGGCGCCGACGCGTCCTCCGCCACCGCCTGACCGAAAGCAGCACCCGAGCGCCCGCCCGGCCGTCCACGCCGGCGCGGGCGCTCGTACCGTCCACCGGTCCGTACGGTTCTCACGGGGGTCCCATGCCCGAGTTGCCCGAGGTCGAGGTCGTCCGGCGCGGCCTGGAGCGCTGGGTCGCCCACCGGACCGTCGCCGACACCGAGGTGCTGCACCCGCGCGCCGTCCGCCGTCATCTCGCCGGCCCCGACGACTTCGCGCACCGGCTCAAGGGCCACCACATCGGCACGCCCCGCCGGCGCGGCAAGTACCTGTGGCTGCCGCTGGAGGAGACCGACCAGTCCGTCCTGGCCCACCTCGGCATGAGCGGGCAGCTGCTGGTGCAGCCCCATGACGCGCCGGACGAGAAGCACCTGCGCATCCGGATCCGGTTCGCCGACCGGCTCGGCACCGAGCTGCGCTTCGTGGACCAGCGCACCTTCGGCGGGCTGTCACTGCACGACAACACCGCCGAGGGCCTGCCCGACGTCATCGCGCACATCGCCCGCGACCCGCTGGACCCGCTCTTCGACGACGAGGCCTTCCACCAGGCGCTGCGCCGCAAGCGGACCACCATCAAGCGGGCCCTGCTGGACCAGTCGCTGATCAGCGGCGTCGGCAACATCTACGCGGACGAGGCCCTGTGGCGCGCCCGCGTCCACTACGAACGCCCGACGGCGAACTTCACCCGTCCCGTCACGGCGGAACTCCTCGGCCACGTCCGCGACGTGATGAACGCGGCCCTCGCCGTCGGCGGCACCAGCTTCGACAGCCTGTACGTCAACGTCAACGGCGAGTCCGGCTACTTCGACCGGTCCCTGGACGCGTACGGTCGCGAGGGACTGCCGTGCAAGCGGTGCGGCACCCCCATGCGGCGCCGCCCCTGGATGAACCGGTCCAGTTACTTCTGCCCCAGGTGTCAGAGGGCGCCGCGCGTCTCGTCGTAGCGCGCGCGGGCCGCGAGGACGTCGTCCATCGCGCCCTCCACACAGTGGATGAGCGCCAGCAGCCGCTCGGCGACCCGGCGGCCCAGCGGCGTCAGCTCGTAGTCCACGCGCGGCGGGTTCGTCGGCTGCGCCTCGCGGTGCACCAGGCCGTCCCGCTCCAGCGCGTGCAGGGTCTGGGAGAGCATCTTCTCGCTCACCCCGTCGACGCGCCGGCGTAGTTCGTTGAAGCGCAGCGACCCCTCGTACAGCGCGCCGAGCGTCAGCCCGCCCCAGCGGCCCGTGACGTGCTCCAGCGTGCCGCGCGACGGGCAGGCCTTGGCGAAGACGTTGTACGCGAGGTCGTCGTGGTCCTGGGTGGTGGCCGTCATACCCCAAGGGTACGCCCACACAGCGCTCACCATCAGGTTGCACTAACTCTCGGTTAGTGCTTTCCTTTGGTTGCCGCAAGCGAGCCCCGCTCTCTTGCCGAGCCGTGCCGTATTCCGCCGCTTTTCCAAGGAGTCCCCATGTCCACGCCCGTGGTGTCCATCGCCTACCACTCCGGCTTCGGCCACACCGCAGTCCTTGCCGAGGCCGTCCGCGCCGGTGCCGCCGACGCCGGGGCCGAGGTGCACCTGATCAAGGTGGACGAGATCACCGACGCCCAGTGGGAGACCCTGGACCGCTCGGACGCGATCGTCTTCGGCTCGCCCACCTACATGGGCACCGCCTCCGGTGCCTTCCACGTCTTCGCCGAGGCCACCTCCCAGCGCTGGTTCGGCCGGACCTGGCAGGACAAGCTGGCCGCCGGCTTCACCAACTCGGCGTCCAAGAGCGGCGACAAGCTGCACACCCTGCAGTTCTTCCAGACCCTGGCCGCCCAGCACGGCATGCACTGGATCAGCCTCGGCCTGCTCCCCGGCTGGAACAGCAGCACCGCCTCCGAGAACGACCTCAACCGCCTCGGCTTCTTCGCCGGCGCCGCCGCCCAGTCCAACAACGACCAGGGCCCCGAGGGTGTCCACAAGGCCGACGTCGCCACCGCCGAGCACCTGGGCCGCCGGGTGGCACAGACGGCGAAGACCTTCGCCCTGGGGCGCGCGGCGGCCTAGACCGGACGATCCGGCCGGGTGTTCGCGGCCGGCCGGCTCAGCTCCCGAACTCCAGCGCCCACCAAGGGCCGCCCGGACCGAGGTGGACACCCGCGCCGAAGGCCGTGAAGCCGGGGTTCAGGATGTTGGCGCGGTTCTCGGGGCTGTCCATCCAGGCCGCCAGCACGGCCGCCGCGTCCGCCTGGCCACGGCCGATGTTCTCCCCGCCGAGACCGGTGACCCCGGCCCGCGCCGCCCGGTCCCACGGCGTCCTGCCGTCCGGGTCGGTGTGGGCGAAGAAGCCCCGCGCGGCCATGTCGTCGCTGAACTCCTCGGCCAGCCCGGTCAGCGCGGAGTTCGCGGCGAGCGCGCCGAGCCCGGCCTTCGCCCGCTCGTCGTTGACCAGCTTCAGCAGCTCCGCCTCGACGGCGGCCTCCCGCTCCACGGTGTCCGCGGGGGAGGAGGGGGCCGGGGCCGGGACCTCGGGCGTACGGGAGGGGGTTGCCGTACGGGAGGGGGTTGCCGTACGAGACGGGGTGGCCTTCGGCGTGGTCGGCTCGGGTTTGCCGGGCTGGGGCTTGGTCGGCTTGGGCTTGCCGGGCGTGGGCTTGGCCGGGGTGGCGGACGCGGACGGCTTGGCCGACGGTTCGGCCGGCCGGGCGGGCTTGGTCCGCTCGGTTCCCTGCGTCTTGCGGGGAGCGGCCTTCGGCGACGGCTTGCCGGTGGCCCTCGTTGCCGGGGCGGATCCGGCGGGCGCGGGCTTCGAGGCCGAGGCGGAGCCGGAGGGAGAGCCGGAGTGGGAGCCGGAGGGGGACGGGCTCGACGACCGGGTGGGCCGGGAGGGCCGCTCGCCGCCGCCGTCACCGGAGCCCGCCGTGGCACCGGCGCCGACGCTGCCCGAGGCGCCGCCCTGCTCGCTCGCCGTGTTGCCGGGGGAGGCCACGGCCCCCGTCCGCTCGCCGCCGGTGGTGTGCGTACCGCCGCCGAGCCGGTAGTGCTCCAGGCCCGGCACCGCGCCGGAGCCCACCGCGGCCGTGCCGAGGACGACGGCCACGGACACCCCGAGCAGAGCGGCGCGCACCGGTCGGACGGCCTTGGCCCACCCCCGGCCGTCCCCACTCGCCTTGCCGCCCTCGTTCCCGGAGCCGGGGCCGGCCCCGGACGCGGGCTCGGGCGCGGGAGGCGCCGGCTCGTCGTCCGTGGCGAACAGATAGGCCTGCGCCTTCGCGGCGGCCTCGGCGTAGGCCTCCGGAGCGGGATACGGCCCGATGGTCGCGGGGCCCGGACGTTCCCCGGGGTGCGCGGGCGTGTGCCGAGGGCCGTGCGCCTGCCGAGGGTCGTCGCTTCCGGCGGCGGAGCGTCGGTGGCGTCCCATGATCTTGCCCTCTTCCTCGTACGCGTTTCTCGTACGCGCGGCCGACCCACTCCACTCCTTCGAGTGAGTTTCAGCCACGATTCACCGGGTCCGGACGGTACCTGATGTCGCCGGGGCGCGACGTGTCCCGAGCGGCACCGGCCGGTTAGGTTGCACCCATGAGCGAGGACGTACGACTGGTCGCCTGGGTGCGCGGACACGTGCAGGGCGTGGGATTCCGCTGGTTCACGCGGGCCAAGGCACTGGAGCTCGGCGGGTTGAGTGGTTTTGCTCTCAATCTGGCCGACGGCCGGGTCCAGGTGGTCGCGGAGGGGCCGCGCGAGGGCTGCCAGGGGCTGCTGGACTGGCTCCAGGGCGCCGACACGCCCGGGCGCGTGGACGGTGTGACAGAGATCTGGGACACACCGCGCGGCGGCTACGACGGCTTCGCCATCCGCTGATCCGGCTCCACCGCGCCCCTCGGCCGGGGCGCCGTGGAGTGCCGCGGGCGCCCGCCGGGAGTGAAAACGCCCTGGTGGTTGCCAAGACGGGCGGGGCATGGCAGGCTCCGCAGGTACTGCTGGTCGCCACGCCCTGAGGGCCCGGAGAAGCGGCGGCACCGCCGTGTTCCCGGCCGTGCGCCCCCGGTTGCCCACCAATACAGGGCGTGATCGTGTTGACCGTCAAACTTTTTGGTGAGACGCTGAAAGCCCCGCGCACCTTAGCTGTTTGGCATGGAACAACAGCAGAGCAACACCCGGATGTGCCAAGCACCACGGGTGCGAATCCCTCACGACCCACACCGCATCGGTCGGTCACTCATTGTGGAGGACCATCCATCATGGCAAAGGCGCTTCTCGGTTACGTCGGCGGCTCCGACCCTCGACTCCTCGCCGAGATGCGACGGCTGCAGCAGCGTGTACAGGACCTGGAGTCCGAGCTCGGACGGATCCAGGCCGAGAACGAAGCGCTGACGGCTGCCGCCTCTCAGGAGAGGATCATGGAGAGCATCGACGCACACCAGGCGGAGCCTGCGCTCACCTGATCGCTGCATCAGCTCCACAACAGCAGAGACAGTGATCGGGCTGCCCGTATCAACCGCTCAGTTGATCGGACGACTGCGATCCAGTCGTCAGAGTAGCAAGGGACGCTTCGGCGTCCCTTCGTTCTTTACCCCCGCATCCTTTCACCTTCTTCAACATCTGGTGTGCCCTGCATGGTCAACCACGAAACCGCGCGGCGGCGGGGGTTGACGGGCCGGGCCGGGAGCGGCGGCGGGTAGAGTCCAGGGGCGTGCACCTCAAGGCCCTGACCCTGCGCGGGTTCAAGTCGTTCGCCTCCGCGACCACCCTCCGGTTCGAACCGGGGATCACCTGTGTCGTCGGCCCGAACGGCTCGGGCAAGTCCAATGTCGTGGACGCGCTCAGCTGGGTCATGGGCGAACAGGGCGCCAAGTCGCTGCGCGGCGGCAAGATGGAGGACGTCATCTTCGCCGGCACCACCGGCCGCCCGCCGCTCGGCCGCGCCGAGGTGTCCCTGACCATCGACAACTCCGACGGGGCCCTGCCCATCGAGTACGCCGAGGTCACCCTCACGCGGACCATGTTCCGCAACGGCGGCAGCGAGTACCAGATCAACGGCGACACCTGCCGCCTGCTGGACATCCAGGAACTCCTGTCCGACTCCGGCATCGGCCGCGAGATGCACGTCATCGTCGGCCAGGGCCAGCTCGACTCCGTCCTGCACGCCGATCCCATGGGCCGCCGCGCCTTCATCGAGGAGGCGGCCGGCGTCCTCAAGCACCGCAAGCGCAAGGAGAAGGCGCTCCGCAAGCTGGACGCGATGCGGGCCAACCTCGCGCGCGTGCAGGACCTCACCGACGAACTGCGCCGCCAGCTCAAGCCCCTCGGCCGCCAGGCCGCGGTGGCGCGCCGGGCCGCCGTCATCCAGGCCGACCTCCGCGACGCCCGGCTGCGGCTCCTCGCCGACGACCTGGTGCGGCTGCGCGCGGCCCTCCACGCGGAGATCGCCGACGAGGCGGCACTGAAGGAACGCAAGGACACCGCCGAGCGGGAACTGAAGCAGGCCCTGCACCGGGAGGCCCTGCTGGAGGACGAGGTACGCCGGCTCACCCCGCGGCTGACGCGCGCCCAGCAGACCTGGTACGAGCTGTCCCAGCTCGCCGAACGCGTCCGCGGCACGATCTCCCTGGCCGACGCCCGGGTCAAGAGCGCCACCTCCGCCCCGGTCGAGGAACGGCGCGGCCGGGACCCCGAGGACCTGGAGCGCGAGGCCGCCCGCGTACGGGAACAGGAGGCCGAGCTGGAGGCCGCCCTCGAAGCGGCGCGACGGGCACTGGAGGATACGGTCGAGCACCGCGCCGAGCTGGAGCGCGAACTGGCCGTGGAGGAGCGCCGGCTGAAGGACGTCGCCCGCGCCATCGCGGACCGCCGCGAGGGCCTGGCCCGGCTCTCCGGGCAGGTCAACGCGGCCCGCTCACGCGTCGCCTCCGCCGAGGCCGAGATCGACCGGCTCGCCACGGCCCGCGACGAGGCGCGGGAGCGGGCGGCGCGCGCGCAGGAGGAGTACGAGGCACTGCGCGCGGAGGTCGACGGCCTGGACGCGGGCGACGCCGACCTGGCCGAGCGGCACGAGGCCGCGAAGCGGGAGCTGGCCGACGCGGAGGCCGCCCTGGGCACGGCCCGCGACGCCCTCACCGCCGCCGAGCGCACCCGCGCGGCGACCCGGGCCCGCCACGAGGCGCTGGCGCTGGGCCTGCGCCGCAAGGACGGCACCGGCATGCTGCTCGGCGCGCGCGACCGCCTCACCGGCATCCTCGGCCCGGCGGCGGAACTGCTGAGGATCACCCCGGGCTACGAGACCCCCCTGGCGGCGGCCTTCGGCACGGCGGCCGACGCCCTCGCTGTCACCACCCCGGCGGCGGCGACCGAGGCCCTGACCCTCCTCCGCAAACAGGACGCCGGCCGAGCCACCCTCCTCCTGACGGGAGCCCCGGAGGAGGCGCCCCGAGGGGGCGCGGGGAACGGCGCGAGCAACCACGACGCCCCCGCACCCGACGACGTCGACACAGCACCCAGAACCCCCCTCCTCTTCGCCGCCACCCTCGTCCACGGCCCCGCCGAGCTCATGCCCGCCGTACGCCGTGTCCTGCGCGGCATCGTCGTGGTCGACACCCTGGCCGACGCCGAGACCCTGGTCCACGCCCGCCCCGACCTGACCGCGGTCACCGCCGAAGGCGACCTCCTCGGCGCCCACCTCGCCCACGGCGGCTCCGCGGGCGCCCCCAGCCTGCTGGAGGTCCAGGCCTCCGTGGACGAGGCCGCGGCCGAACTGGCCGAGCTGGAGGTCCGCTGCCGACAGCTGGCCGAGGCGCAGCGCGCGGCGGCCGAGCGCCGTACGCGGGCCGCCGCCCTCGTGGAGGAACTCGGCGAGCGGCGCCGCGCCGCCGACCGGGAGAAGTCGGCCGTAGCCCAGCAGCTCGGCCGCCTGGCCGGCCAGGCCCGCGGCGCCGCCGGCGAGGCCGAGCGGTCGGCCGCGGCGGCGGCCCGTGCGCAGGAGGCGCTGGACAAGGCGGTGCAGGAGGCCGAGGAGCTGGCCGAGCGGCTGGCCGTGGCCGAGGAGACGCCGGTGGAGGAGGAGCCCGACACCTCGGTCCGGGACCGGCTCGCCGCCGACGGGGCCAACGCCCGGCAGACCGAGATGGAGGCACGCCTCCAGGTCCGTACGCACGAGGAGCGGGTCAAGGGACTCGCCGGACGCGCCGACGCGCTCGACCGGGCGGCCCGCGCCGAACGTGAGGCACGCGCGCGTGCCGAGCGGCGCCGGGCCCGGCTGCGCCACGAGGCGGCCGTGGCCGGGGCGGTCGCCTCCGGCGCCCGGCAGCTGCTCGCGCACGTGGAGGTGTCCCTCGCCCGCGCCGAGCAGGAGCGCGCCGCCGCCGAGGCCGCCCGGGCCCGGGGCGAGCGGGAACTGGCCGCCGCCCGCACGGCCGGCCGCGAACTCAAGGCCGAACTCGACAAGTTGACGGATTCGGTCCACCGGGGCGAGGTACTCGGCGCCGAGAAGCGGCTGCGCATCGAACAGCTGGAGACGAAGGCGCTGGAGGAACTGGGTGTCGAACCGGAGGGACTGGTGGCCGAGTACGGGCCGCACCAGCCGGTGCCGCCCTCGCCCCCCGCCGACGGCGAGCGGCTGCCCGAGGACCCGGAGCACCCGCGCAACCGGCCCCGTCCCTTCGACCGCGCCGAGCAGGAGAAGCGGCTTAAGGCGGCCGAGCGGGCGTACCAGCAGCTGGGCAAGGTCAACCCGCTGGCGCTGGAGGAGTTCGCCGCGCTGGAGGAGCGGCACAAGTTCCTCAGCGAGCAGCTGGAGGACCTGAAGAAGACCCGCGCCGACCTGCTCCAGGTGGTGAAGGAGGTCGACGAGCGCGTCGAGCAGGTCTTCACCGAGGCCTTCCGGGACACCGCCCGCGAGTTCGAGGGCGTCTTCGGCCGGCTGTTCCCCGGCGGCGAGGGCCGTCTGGTGCTGACCGATCCCGCGAACATGCTCACCACGGGCGTGGACGTGGAGGCGCGTCCGCCGGGCAAGAAGGTCAAGCGGCTCTCCCTGCTGTCGGGCGGCGAGCGCTCGCTGACCGCGGTGGCGCTGCTGGTGTCGATCTTCAAGGCCCGGCCGAGCCCGTTCTATGTCATGGACGAGGTCGAGGCCGCGCTGGACGACACCAACCTCCAGCGGCTGATCGGGATCATGCGGGAGCTCCAGGAGAGTTCGCAGCTGATCGTGATCACGCACCAGAAGCGCACGATGGAGGTCGCCGACGCGCTGTACGGCGTGTCCATGCAGGGCGACGGCGTCTCGAAGGTCATCTCCCAGCGGCTGCGCTAGCCCCTTTTCCCGGGTTCACCAGGGATCCTTCAAGATCATCTTGCCGAGCGTTCAGTTCTTGAACGCAAGATCGTCAGGCATATCTGAAAACTCACAGTCGTTGAACTATTGACTTCGAAACTTGAAGGCATAGTCTCTGCAACGTTGCTTTTACCTTCAGGTGTAAGTGGCTCATCCGTATGCGCCACTGGAGACCTGTAAGGGCTCGCCCCCACCCGGCAGCGTTGCCGTGGCCCGAGGAGTTACACCGTGACCAGCACAGCGCAGGCACCTCAGTCAGGAGCCAGGACGGCTCACCCCGATCATCTCGGGCACGTCATCTTCATCGCGGCGGCTGCCGCCATGGGCGGCTTCCTCTTCGGCTACGACAGCTCCGTGATCAACGGCGCCGTCGAGGCCATCCGGGACCGTTACGACGTCGGTTCCGCCGCCCTCGCCCAGGTCATCGCGATCGCGCTGATCGGCTGTGCCATCGGCGCCGCCACCGCCGGCCGCATAGCCGACCGCATCGGCCGTATCCGCTGTATGCAGATCGCCGCCGTCCTGTTCACCGTCAGCGCCGTCGGATCCGCGCTGCCGTTCGCGCTGTGGGACCTCGCCTTCTGGCGTGTCATCGGCGGCTTCGCCATCGGCATGGCCTCCGTGATCGGCCCCGCCTACATCGCCGAGGTCGCCCCGCCCGCCTACCGCGGCCGGCTCGGCTCCTTCCAGCAGGCCGCGATCGTCGTCGGCATCGCCGTCTCCCAGCTGGTCAACTGGGGGCTGCTCAACGCCGCCGGCGGCGACCAGCGCGGCAAGCTGATGGGCCTGGAGGCCTGGCAGGTCATGCTCGGTGTGATGGTCGTCCCGGCCGTCCTCTACGGCATGCTGTCCTTCGCGATCCCCGAGTCCCCCCGCTTCCTGCTCTCCGCCGGCAAGCGTGAGCGCGCCCGGGAGATCCTGGCCGAGGTCGAGGGCAAGGACGTCGACCTGGACGCCCGCGTCGCCGAGATCGAGCACGCGATGAAGAGCGAGCACAAGTCCTCCTTCAAGGACCTGCTCGGCGGCTCCTTCTTCTTCAAGCCGATCGTCTGGATCGGTATCGGCCTGTCGGTCTTCCAGCAGTTCGTCGGCATCAACGTCGCGTTCTACTACTCCTCGACGCTGTGGCAGTCGGTCGGCGTCGACCCGTCGGACTCGTTCTTCTACTCCTTCACCACCTCGATCATCAACATCGTCGGCACCGTGATCGCGATGATCTTCGTGGACCGCGTCGGCCGCAAGCCGCTCGCCCTCATCGGCTCGGTCGGCATGGTCGTCGGCCTGGCGCTGGAGGCCTGGGCGTTCAGCTACGACCTGGTCGACGGCAAGCTGCCGAGCACCCAGGGCTGGGTCGCCCTGATCGCCGCCCACCTGTTCGTCCTCTTCTTCGCCCTGTCCTGGGGCGTGGTGGTCTGGGTCTTCCTCGGCGAGATGTTCCCGAACCGGATCCGCGCCGCCGCCCTCGGTGTCGCCGCCTCCGCGCAGTGGATCGCCAACTGGGCCATCACCGCGAGCTTCCCGTCGCTGGCCGACTGGAACCTCTCCGGCACCTACGTGATCTACACCGTCTGCGCCGCCCTCTCCATCCCGTTCGTCCTGAAGTTCGTCAAGGAGACGAAGGGCAAGTCCCTGGAGGAGATGGGCTGAGCCTCCTAGCGAGGCCCCCCGAACTCGGGGAGAAGGGCCAAGACCCCGCTGCCCTCTCCTCGTACCGTCCGCCGCCCCCGGTCCCGGCCACCCGCCCGGACCGGGGGCGGCGGTGTGCGTACGCCCGGGCGGCCCGGCTCAGCCGCCCAGCGCCGAAACGACCCGCTCCGCGAACAGCCGCAGGCCGCGCCGGCCCTCCTCCAGCGGCATCCCGCCCGCCGGCGGGTGCAGCACCAGGCTGTCCAGGCCCCGCGCCGACACTGCTCCGGGGTGAGGATCCGGTACACGCCCTCCGCCCGCAGCTCCGCCACCGTCGTGGCCGCCGACCGCACCGCCGAGCGGATCCCGTCCGGCTGCCAGGAGGCGTAGGTCCGGGCCTCGTGCAGCAGATGCCCGCCGTATTCGGCCCACGCCCGGTCCGGGTCCTCGGCGAGATGGAGCAGCGGCGTCCCGGCGGCCGGCATCATCGTCCAGCCCTCGGTGCCGTACTCGGCGAGCCGCTCCTCGTCGTACGCCGCCGGCTCCGGCAGGTGCGCGCTCGGGAAGAAGGGCAGGCCGAACCGGGCGGCCCGGCGCGCGGCGGCCTTCGAGGAGCCGCCGGCCGGCAGCGGCGGATGCGGCCGGGTGTACGGGCGCGGGGTGAGCCGTACCCTGCGGCCCCGGTAGTCGAACTCCTCACCGGTCCACGCCGTCGGCAGTGTCTCCGGCAACTCGTCCTGGAGCAGGCCGCGGCGAACCCGGTCGACGCCGAGCATGGCGTACTCCTCGGGCCGGTAGCCGATCCCGGCCACGGTCACCAGCCGGCCGCCGCTCAGCAGGTCCAGCACGGCGATGTCCTCCGCGAGCCGCAGCGGGTCGTGCAGCGGGCCGATCACCGCCGACACCGTCACCGCGATCCGGCGGGTGGCCCCGAGCACCGCGCCCGCGAAGACCAACGGCGACGGCAGCCAGCCGTTCTCCGCGCCGTGGTGCTCCTCGGTCCGCACGGTCGCGATCCCGTGCGCGTCCGCGTAGCAGGCCATCTCCACCGCGGCCCGGTAGCGGGCGGACAGGGCGTCGGGAGCGGCGCCGGGCGCGACGAGGTTGAAGCGTACGACCGTGACGGGCATGCGACGTCCCCCTCCGGTACGGCTCGGTGGAGGGGGACGTTGGCTGACGCTGCGTCAGTTGGCCAGGGGCCCGGCCGGTGTCAGGCGCCGGTGGTGGCGGGCTGCCCGGCGATCTCCTCGGCCGCGGGCCCGGTGGCCGGCGCCGGCTTCGGCAGCACCAGGTACAGCGCGCCGGAGATCACGATCGTGGCGACCCAGCCGAGGCCGTACTCGCCGATCACGTTGTTCGTCGCCAGCGGGCCGGTGAACCAGTCCGAGGTGGTGAACATTAGGCCCGACACCAGGCCGATCGCCCAGGCGGCCACGGCCGCGGGGGAGAAGCCGCCCTTGTACCAGTAGGCGCTGGTGCGGGTGGTGTCGGCCATGGCCCGGCCGTCGTACTCGGTACGGCGCAGCATGTCCGCGCCGAACACGCCGACCCATGCGGAGAAGGCGACCGCCAGCAGCGACAGGAAGGCGATGAAGGAGCCCATGAAGCTGGTCGCCACCAGCATCAGCACCCCGCCGAACACCAGCGAGATCACCGCGTTCACCGAGACCGCCCAGTGCCGCGGCACCTTGATGCCCAGGGTCTGCGCGGTGAAGCCCGCCGAGTACATCGACATCGAGTTGATCAGCAGCATGCCGATCAGCGCGATGAACAGGTAGGGCACCGCGATCCACGTCGGCAGGATCTCGCCCAGGAAGGACACCGGGTCGCTGGCCGAGGCCAGGTCCGGGGTGGACACCGCCATCACCGCGCCCATCAGCACCATCGGCAGCACGACGACACCGGCGCCGCCCACCGCCGTCCCCACGATCGCCTTCGAGGACGCCGTACGCGGCAGATAGCGGGTGAAGTCCGGGGCCGAGGGGATCCAGCTGACACCGCCCGCCGCGATCATGCCGACACCGGTGATCACCGAGGCCGTGGAGCCGGCGCTGTGGTCCATCACCTTCGACCAGTCGGTGTCCACCACCAGATAGCCCAGCACCAGCACCGAGAAGACGCCGAAGAAATAGGTCGCGTACTTGTTGCACTTCTGCACGGCGTTGATGCCGAGCCCCGAGATCGCGAAGGTCGCCACGACGAACAACAGCAGCATCACCATGTCCAGGACGTTGTTCGCCTTGATGCCGAACAGGATGTCCAGGATGGTGAGCATCGCGTACGCGCCGGTCACCGCGTTGATCGTCTCCCAGCCCCAGCGCGCGACCCAGATCAGCGAACCGGGCAGCAGATTGCCGCGCTGCCCGAAGACCGCGCGCGACAGCGCCATGCCGGGCGCACCGCCCCGCTTGCCCGCGATGCCGATCAGGCCGACCAGGCCGTACGACACGACCGGCGCGGCCACCGCGACGATCAGGGCCTGCCAGAAGTTCAGGTGGTAGGCGACGACGAGGCTCGCGCCCATCGTCAGCAGCAGGACGCTGATGTTCGCGCCGACCCAGGTGGGGAACAGCTGCCGCGGACGCGCGGTGCGCTCGTGGTCGGGGACCTGCTCGATACCGCGGGTTTCGAGAGCGCCTTCGGTCTCGGCGGATGTGCTCATGGAAGAGGTGCCTGACATGGGGGACAAGGTGACGTGGGGACTCTACGCGCGTGGATAGAGGTGCCACCATCGTACTTTGCTCCGAGTCCTCGTGTTAAGTGGCCTTTGTCTCTCGGAGAAAGCCACAAACGAGGTTCTCGCGGACCCTATGGCCGATACTGGTCGGGTTATGGAAACCGTCATCCTTGCTGTAGTCATCGCCGTGGTCGTGCTCGGCGCGCTCGGCGGGCTGATCGTGGGCAGCCGGCGCCGGAAGCCGCTGCCCCCGCCGCCCCCGAAGGCGCCCGACATCACCGCGCCCCCGGCCGAGCCGCACGTCGGCGAAGAGGCCGAGACGCCGCGCGACGAACCGCGCCGGACGATCGAGGAGGTGGATCTCCCGGGCGGCCCCGCGGTCGTCGTCGAGGAGCCCCCCGTCGCCGAGGCTCCCGAGATCGAGATCGAGGTCCCGGAGCCCACCGCGGGCCGGCTCGTCCGGCTGCGCGCCCGCCTGTCCCGCTCGCAGAACGCCCTGGGCAAGGGCCTGCTCACCCTGCTCTCCCGCGAGCACCTGGACGAGGACACCTGGGAGGAGATCGAGGACACGCTGCTGACCGCCGATGTCGGCGTGCAGCCCACCCAGGAACTGGTCGAGCGGCTGCGCGAGCGCGTCAAGGTGCTCGGCACCCGCACCCCCGAGGAACTGCGCGGCCTGCTCCGCGAGGAACTCCTCCAGCTGGTCGGCACCGACCTCGACCGCACGGTCAAGACCGAGCCCGAGGGCCGCAAGCCCGGCATCGTGATGGTCGTCGGCGTCAACGGCACCGGCAAGACCACCACCACCGGCAAGCTCGCCCGGGTCCTGGTCGCCGACGGCCGCACCGTCGTGCTCGGCGCCGCCGACACCTTCCGTGCCGCCGCCGCCGACCAGCTCCAGACCTGGGGCGAGCGCGTCGGCGCCCACACCGTGCGCGGCCCCGAGGCCGGCGACCCCGCCTCCGTCGCCTTCGACGCGGTGAAGGAGGGCAAGGAGATGGGCGTCGACGTGGTGCTCATCGACACCGCCGGACGCCTGCACACCAAGACCGGCCTCATGGACGAGCTGGGCAAGGTCAAGCGCGTGGTGGAGAAGCACGCGCCGCTGGACGAGGTGCTGCTCGTCCTGGACGCCACCACCGGCCAGAACGGCCTGGTGCAGGCCCGCGTCTTCGCCGAGGTCGTGGACATCACCGGCATCGTGCTGACCAAGCTGGACGGCACGGCCAAGGGCGGCATCGTGGTCGCCGTCCAGCGCGAGCTGGGCGTGCCGGTCAAGCTGATCGGGCTCGGCGAGGGCGCGGACGACCTCGCGCCGTTCGAGCCGGAGGCGTTCGTGGACGCGTTGATCGGCGACTGAGTCACCGGAATCACGCCGCTTTGTTCTAGGAACGTTCCTGGGTGACAGAGCGAGAGCGCCCGCCCCCCACGTGCAGTCGGGGGCGGGCGCCGCTCTTTTCTCCAGCCGTCCTACCCCCGCGACCGATGCGCCACATACGCCAGCGCCCCCAGCAGCAGCCGGGCCGCCGGAGGCCGGGTCGCGGAGTCCAGCGCGGGCGGGCGCAGCCAGCGCACCGGGCCCAGGCCGCCCCGGTCGGAGGGCGGGGCGGTGATGTGCGTCCCCGGGCCGAGACCGCGCAGGTCCAGCGCGGCCGGGTCGTCCCAGCCCAGGCGGTACAGCAGCCGGGGCAGGTCGGCGGCGGCGCCGGGGGCGACGAAGAAATGGGCGCGGCCGTCCGGGGTGGCGGCGACCGGACCCAGGGGCAGGCCCATCCGCTCCAGTCGGACCAGCGCGCGACGGCCGGCCGGCTCCGACACCTCCAGGACGTCGAACGCCTGGCCGACCGGCAGCATCACGGAGGCGCCCGGGAACTCGGACCAGGCCTTGCTCACCTCGTCCAGCGTGGCCCCGGCCGGGACCGGGGGCGCGAACTCCAGCGGATGCGCGCCCGGCGCCGCGCAGTCGGGCCGCCCGCACGAGCAGGCGCCCCCGGCGGCCCGGGCCCCCGGCACCACGTCCCAGCCCCACAGTCCGGTGAATTCGGCGACGAGGGTGCACTCCGCCAGGCGCCCGCGCCGACGCGTGCCGGAGCGGATCTCGCGGATGCCGCCGATCGTGAAGCCCATGCCCCCTCCAACGGGTCCTGCGCGCCGGTGGTTACGACACGGAACGAGACGGAAGCGGAACGTAACGTTACGGCTCCGCCTGCCCGCGCGGTGATGGGGCCAATGCGGCGCCTTGAAGCGTGCCGGGTGGCATATCAGGCTCCGTGCGCCCCTGAGTGCATCACTCCGCCGGCTTCCGCCCGTCCCCCGTAAGTACAGCGCGCGGAGCCAATCGTGTGCGCATTCGAAGGGGTGGCGAATGGTGGCGTTTCCGGTACGCCCGGGACTGGAGGGTGATCGTGGGATTACTCTGAGTGCGCGAGTTCACGGGGGCGCATGCACGCGCGGATATGCCGGAGGCAAGCCGTCAACTCGTTCGAAGGGTGAGAACCGCCGGACAGGAGGCTTTATTTACCGGCATTCTGATAAGGCTTGGCGCACCAGGTGACAAGTGGTCTCAGGAATTGGGGGCATCCCAGTGGGCGGCAACGGCGGTAGCGGTACGAGCGCTGAAAAGCGCCCCAACGAGCTGCTCGGCTCGTGGTTCGTGCGCAGCGGCTGGTCCAAGGGCGAGCTGGCCCGGCAGGTGAACCGCAGGGCACGCCAGTTGGGCGCCAACCACATCTCGACCGACACCTCGCGGGTGCGCCGCTGGCTCGACGGCGAGAACCCCCGCGAACCGATCCCGCGCATCCTGTCCGAGCTGTTCTCCGAACGCTTCGGCTGCGTCGTCTCCATCGAGGACCTCGGCCTGCGCGCCGCCCGGCAGTCGCCCGCCGCCTCCGGGGTCGACCTGCCCTGGACCGGCCCGCAGACGGTCGCCCTGCTCGGCGAGTTCTCCCGCAGCGACCTGATGCTCGCCCGGCGCGGCTTCCTCGGCACCTCCCTCGCCCTGTCCGCCGGCCCCTCCCTGATCGAGCCCATGCAGCGCTGGCTCGTGCCCACCCCCGGCGCCCCGGCCCCCGCCGGACCCGCCCCCGTGCTCGACTCCCGCCGCCCGGGCCGGCTCTCCCAGCCCGAGCTGGAGCTGCTGGAGACCACCACCCGCATGTTCCGCAAGTGGGACGCCCAGTGCGGCGGCGGACTGCGCCGCAAGGCGGTCGTCGGACAGCTGCACGAGGTCACCGACCTGCTCCAGGAACCCCAGCCCGAGGCCACCACCCGCAAGCTGTTCCAGATCGCCGCCGAACTGTCCCAGCTCGCCGGCTGGATGTCGTACGACGTCGGCCTCCAGCCCACCGCGCAGAAGTACTTCGTGCTCGCCCTGCACGCCGCCAAGGAGGCCGGCGACAAGCCGCTCGGCTCCTACGTCCTGTCCAGCATGAGCCGCCAGATGATCCACCTCGGCCGGCCCGACGACGCCCTGGAACTGATCCACCTCGCCCAGTACGGCAGCCGCGACTGCGCCGGCCCGCGCACCCAGGCCATGCTGTATGCGATGGAGGCCCGCGCCTACGCCAACATGGGCCAGCCCGGGAAGACCAAGCGCGCCGTCCGCCTGGCCGAGGACACCTTCGCCGAGATCGACGAGTGGGACGAGCCGGACCCCGACTGGATCCGCTTCTTCTCCGAGGCCGAGCTGTACGCGGAGAACTCCCACTCCTTCCGCGACCTCGCCTACAACGCCGGACGCAGCCCCAGCTACGCCTCCCTCGCCGAACCGCTCATGCGGCGCGCCGTGGAACTGTTCGCCAAGGACTCCGAGCACCAGCGGTCGTACGCCCTCAACCTCATCGGCATGGCCTCGGTGCACCTGCTCCAGCGCGAGCCCGAGCGCAGCACGGAGTACGCGGCGAAGGCCCTGGACGTCGCCAAGAAGGTCCGTTCCGAACGGGTGAACACCCGTATCCGCAAGACGGTCGGCACGGCCGTACGCGACTACGGCGAGCTGGCCTCCGTGATCGACCTCTCCGACAAGCTCGCCGCCGACCTGCCGGAGGCCGCCGAAGCGGGCTGACCCCCGGCATCCCCCCAGCCCCGGCCGCGGCCGGTCCTCGCGAACCGCCCGACTCGGCTCCCCCATGCCAGGTCGTCGAGAGGACCGCCGCGGCCGGTCCGTTCCTCCACCGGGATCGCCCCGGAGAAGGTCGCGCCACGATAACGACCGGCGCGGCCCGGCAACTCCCGCTTCACCGACGCGTAACACACAGGGCGCCTTCGTCACCCCGGCGAAACAACGAGGGGCTTCCACCGAAACCGCGCTGCGCGAGTCTCGTGGCGCACAACCGGCCCACCCCTCACCCGACCGGACCGCTCAGGCACCGCCCGCACGGGGCCGTACCAATCGACGAGGAGACGCCGATGGCACCAGCCATCATGCTCGCGGCGGAGGCACCCAGACTGTCGTCCGCCAACACCGGCTTCATGCTCATCTGTTCCGCCCTGGTGATGCTGATGACCCCGGCCCTGGCCTTCTTCTACGGAGGCATGGTCCGCGTCAAGAGCACCCTGAACATGCTGATGATGAGCTTCATCAGCCTCGGGATCGTCACCATCCTGTGGGTGCTCTACGGCTTCTCCCTCGCCTTCGGCAACGGCAACAGCCTGATCGGCTACAACGCCGACTGGATCGGCCTCAGCGACATCGGTCTGACCGAGCTCTGGGACGGCTACACCGTCCCGGTCTTCGTCTTCATGGTCTTCCAGCTGATGTTCGCCATACTCACCCCCGCCCTGATCAGCGGCGCCCTCGCCGACCGGGTCAAGTTCTCCGCCTGGGCGCTCTTCGTCGCCCTGTGGGCGACCATCGTCTACCTCCCCGTCGCCCACTGGGTCTGGGCCTCCGACGGCTGGGCCTTCAAGCTGGGCGTGATCGACTTCGCGGGCGGCACGGCGGTCCACATCAACGCCGGCGCGGCGGCGCTCGGCGTCATCCTCGTCATCGGCAAGCGCGTCGGCTTCAAGCGGGACCCCATGCGCCCGCACAGCCTCCCGCTGGTCATGCTCGGCGCCGGTCTGCTCTGGTTCGGCTGGTTCGGCTTCAACGCCGGCTCCTGGCTCGGCAACGACGACGGCGTGGGCGCCCTGATGTTCGTCAACACGCAGGTCGCCACCGCCGCCGCGATGCTGGCCTGGCTCGGCTACGAGAAGGTCCGGCACGGCGCCTGCACCACCCTCGGCGCCGCCTCCGGCGCGGTCGCCGGCCTGGTCGCCATCACCCCCTCCGGCGGCGCGGTCTCCCCGCTCGGCGCGATCGCCGTCGGCGCCATCGCCGGCGTCGCCTGCGCCGCGGCCGTCGGCCTGAAGTTCAGGTTCGGCTACGACGACTCCCTCGACGTCGTCGGCGTCCACATGGTCGGCGGCATCCTCGGCTCCCTCCTCGTCGGCTTCTTCGCCACCGGCAAGGGCCAGTCCACCGCCACCGGCGTCTTCTACGGCGACCACGGCTTCGACCAGCTGTGGAAGCAGTGCGCGGGCGTCTTCGCGGTCCTCGCCTACTCCCTGATCGCCTCCGCCGTCCTCGCCTTCCTCCTCGACAAGACCCTCGGCATGCGGGTCACCGAGGACGAGGAGATCTCCGGCATCGACCAGGCCGAACACGCCGAGACCGCATACGACTTCAGCGGAGCGGGCGGCGGCGTCGCCGGCGGTGCCACCGCTGCCCTGGCCGCCGCGCAGACCCGGAAGGTGGACGCATGAAGCTCATCACCGCAGTCGTCAAGCCCCATCGGCTCGACGAGATCAAGGAAGCCCTCCAGGCCTTCGGCGTGCACGGGCTCACCGTCACCGAGGCCAGCGGCTACGGCCGGCAGCGCGGCCACACCGAGGTCTACCGCGGCGCCGAGTACACCGTCGACCTCGTCCCCAAGGTCCGCGTGGAGGTACTGGCCGAGGACGACGACGCCGAGCAGCTGATCGAGGTCATCGTCAAGGCCGCCCGCACCGGCAAGATCGGGGACGGCAAGGTGTGGTCCCTGCCGGTGGAGACCGCCGTCCGCGTCCGCACCGGCGAGCGCGGTCCGGACGCGCTCTGACCAGGACCGACAGGAAGAGGAGTCGCCGGTGACGGGCACGGACACGCACACAGGGACGGAAGACCCGGGGACCGGCGGCTACGCGGCGGCCCGGCTGCGCCTCCTCACCGAGGACGCGCGGTCCGGGCCGCCGCGCCGTTCCGCACTCGCCGGCCTGACCGACGACTGGCTCGCCGGACTGTTCGGCGCGGCGGACGGCCCCGCCCGCGGCGTCTGTCTCGTCGCCGTCGGCGGCTACGGCCGCGGCGAGCTGTCCCCGCGCAGCGACCTCGACCTCGTCCTGCTGCACGACGGCTCCGACCCCGGCGCCGTCGCCGCCCTCGCCGACCGGATCTGGTACCCCGTCTGGGACCTCGGCCTCTCCCTGGACCACTCCGTCCGCACCCCCGCCGAGGCCCGCGCCACCGCGGCCGAGGACCTGAAGGTCCAGCTCGGCCTGCTGGACGCCCGCCACCTGGCCGGTGACACCACCCTGACCGCAGGCCTGCGCACCGCCGTCCTCACCGACTGGCGCAACCAAGCCGCCAAGCGCCTGCCCGAGCTGCGCGAACTGTGCGCCGAGCGCGCCGCCCGCCAGGGAGAACTGCGCTACCTGCTCGAACCCGACCTCAAGGAGGCCCGCGGCGGCCTGCGCGACGCCACCGCGCTGCGCGCCGTAGCCGCCTCCTGGCTCGCCGACGCCCCGCGCGAGGGACTGGCCGACGCCCGTCGCCGGCTGCTCGACGTCCGCGACGCCCTCCACCTGGCCACCGGCCGCGCCACCGACCGGCTCGCCCTCCAGGAACAGGACCAGGTGGCCGCCGAGCTGGGCCTGCTCGACGCCGACACCCTGCTGCGCCAGGTCTACGAAGCCGCCCGCGTCATCGCGTACGCCGCCGACGTCACCTGGCGCGAAGTGGGGCGCGTGCTGCGCGCACGCGCCGTACGGCCACGCCTGCGCGCCATGCTGGGAGGCGGCCGGCCGGCCACCGAACGCTCGCCGCTGGCCGAGGGCGTCGTGGAGCAGGACGGCGAAGTGGTGCTCGCCCGCGCCGCCCGCCCCGACCGCGACCCCGTCCTGCCGCTGCGCGCCGCTGCCGCCGCCGCGCAGGCCGGCCTCCCGCTCTCCCCGCACGCCGCCCGGCACCTGGCCGCCACCGCGCGCCAACTGCCCACCCCCTGGCCCGCCGAGGCCCGCGAGCAACTGGTCACCCTGCTCGGCTCCGGCCGCCCGACCGTCGAGGTCTGGGAGGCGCTGGAGGCCGAGGGCCTGATCGCCCGCCTGCTGCCCGACTGGGAGCGGGTCCGCTGCCGCCCCCAGCGCAACGCCGTCCACATCTGGACCGTCGACCGGCACCTCATCGAGACCGCCGTGCGCGCCTCCGCGCTCACCCGCCGGGTCGGCCGCCCCGACCTGCTCCTGGTCGCCGCCCTGCTGCACGACATCGGCAAGGGCTGGCCCGGCGACCACTCGGTGGCCGGCGAGATCATCGCCAAGGACGTCGCCGCGCGCATCGGCTTCGACCACGCCGACGCCGCCGTGCTGGCCACGCTGGTCCGCCACCACCTCCTGCTCATCGAGACCGCCACCCGCCGCGACCTGGACGACCCCGCCACCGTCCGCTCCGTCGCCGACGCGGTCGGCACCCAGAGCACCCTGGAACTGCTGCACGCCCTCACCGAGGCGGACGCCCTCGCCACCGGCCCGGCCGCCTGGTCCTCCTGGCGCGGCAACCTCGTCACCGACCTGGTCCGGCGGGTCTCCGGTGTCCTCGCCGGGGCCGCCCCCGACGAGCCCGAGCCCGCCGCGCCCACCGCCGAGCAGGAGCGCCTCGCCATCGAGGCCTTCCGCACCGACGGCCCGGTCCTCGCCCTGCGCGCCCAGACCGAACCCGCGCCGGGCGCCGACCCGCCGCCCGGCGAACCGGAACCCCTGGGCGTCGAACTGCTCATCGCCGTCCCCGACCAGCCGGGCGTCCTGCCCGCGGTCGCCGGGGTCCTCGCCGTGCACCGCCTCACCGTCCGCACGGCGGAACTGCGCGCCCTGCGGCTGCCGGACGACGTGGACGACGACGGCACGATCCTCCTGCTCGACTGGCGGGTCGCCGCCGAGTACGGCTCCCTGCCCCAGGCGGCCCGGCTGCGCACCGACCTCGTCCGCGCCCTGGACGGCACCCTGGACATCACCGGCCGCCTCGCCGAACGCGACGCCGCCTACCCCCGCCGGCGCGGCTGGACCGCCCCGCCGCCCCGGGTCACCGTGGCCCCGGCCGCCTCCCGCCACGCCACGGTGATCGAGGTCCGCGCCCAGGACGCCCCCGGCCTGCTGCACCGCATCGGCTCCGCCCTGGAGAAGGCGGGCGTACGGGTGCGCAGCATGCACGTGTCGACGCTGGGCGCGAACGCGGTGGACGCGTTCTACGTCACGACGGGCACGGGGGCGCCGCTGCCGGAGGAGGACGCGGGATCACTGGCACGGGTACTGGAGGAGACGCTGCGGGCGTGACCTTTCGCTTGCGGAGCCGGATACTCTTGAGGGCGACCCAGCTTCCGACTCTGAGGACCGACGCCGCCGTGTTCGATACTCTCTCCGACCGCCTCTCAGCCACCTTCAAGTCCCTCAGGGGCAAGGGCAGGCTCAGCGAGGCGGACATCGACGCCACGGCACGTGAGATCCGCATCGCGCTTCTCGAAGCCGACGTGGCCCTCCCCGTCGTCCGTGAGTTCGTCAAGAAGGTCAAGGAGCGGGCGCTCGGGGTCGAGATCTCCAAGGCGCTCAACCCGGCGCAGCAGTTCATCAAGATCGTCAACGACGAGCTGGTGGAGATCCTCGGCGGCGAGACCCGCCGTCTGCGCTTCGCCAAGCAGCCGCCCACCGTGATCATGCTGGCCGGTCTCCAGGGTGCCGGTAAGACCACCCTCGCCGGCAAGCTCGGCCGGTGGCTCAAGGAGCAGGGCCACTCCCCGCTGCTGGTCGCCTGTGACCTCCAGCGCCCGAACGCCGTGAACCAGCTGAGCGTCGTCGCCGAGCGCGCCGGCGTCGCGGTGTACGCGCCGGAGCCGGGCAACGGCGTCGGCGACCCGGTGAAGGTCGCCAAGGACTCCATCGAGTTCGCGAAGTCCAAGGTCCACGACATCGTGATCGTGGACACCGCCGGCCGCCTCGGTATCGACGCCGAGATGATGCAGCAGGCCGCCGACATCCGCGACGCCGTCTCCCCGGACGAGATCCTGTTCGTCGTCGACGCGATGATCGGTCAGGACGCCGTCAACACCGCCGAGGCCTTCCGCGACGGCGTCGGCTTCGACGGTGTGGTGCTCTCCAAGCTCGACGGCGACGCCCGCGGTGGTGCCGCGCTGTCCATCCGGCAGATCACCGGCAAGCCGATCATGTTCGCGTCGAACGGCGAGAAGCTGGACGACTTCGACGCCTTCCACCCCGACCGGATGGCCTCCCGCATCCTCGACATGGGTGACCTGCTCACCCTGATCGAGCAGGCGGAGAAGACCTTCAGCCAGGAAGAGGCCGCCAAGATGGCCTCGAAGCTGGCGTCCAAGAAGGGCCAGGACTTCACCCTGGACGACTTCCTGTCCCAGATGGAGCAGGTCAGGAAGATGGGCAGCATCAGCAAGCTGCTCGGCATGCTCCCGGGCATGGGCCAGATCAAGGACCAGATCGCCAACCTGGACGAGCGGGACGTCGACCGCACCGCCGCGATCATCAAGTCCATGACCCCGGCCGAGCGCCAGGACCCGACGATCATCAACGGCTCCCGCCGCGCCCGTATCGCCAAGGGCTCCGGTGTCGACGTCAGCGCGGTCAAGGGCCTGGTCGAGCGGTTCTTCGAGGCCCGCAAGATGATGTCCCGCATGGCCCAGGGCGGCGGTATGCCGGGCATGCCGGGGATCCCGGGCATGGGCGGCGGCCCCGGCCGGCAGAAGAAGCAGCAGAAGAAGGCCAAGGGCAAGCAGCGCTCCGGCAACCCGATGAAGCGCAAGCAGCAGGAGCTGGAGGAGGCCCAGCGCCGCGAGGCCGCCGCGCAGGCGGGCGGGGCGTTCGGTCTGCCGGGCCAGCAGGGCGGTCAGGACTTCGAGCTGCCGGACGAGTTCAAGAAGTTCATGGGCTGACCGGGCACCGGTCCCGGACCGGCCCGTACGTCGTCGAGGGCGCCCTTCCGCCGGAAGGGCGCCCTTCGCGCATGCCGGAGCGTCCTTCGCGCATGCCGGAGCGCCCCTCGCGCATGCCGGTGAGCCCTCGCGCATGCCGGTGCCCGGATCGTGTCGTACCGTCCCGGTATGACCAACCCTGCTCCGTCGCGCAGGTCGCCGGACCAGCCCTGGCGCACCGAGGGCGCCCCGGAGGAGCCGCCGCGGCCTCCCGGTGGGCGCGGGATGCGCGGCGGCTGGTGGCGGCTGATCCTCACCGCGCTGATCGTGTACCTGATCGCCAACCTGGTGCTGTCGTACGTCGACCAGGCGAACGAGCCGACGATCTCGTACACCGAGTTCAGCCGGCAGGTGGACGCGGGCAACGTCGACAAGATCTACGCCAAGGGCGACTCCCTCCAGGGCCAGCTCAAGAAGGAGCGGAAGAACCCGGAGGGCGGCGGCGGGTACACCAAGTTCAACACCGAGCGGCCGTCGTTCGCCGACGACGACCTGTGGGCCAATCTGACCCGGCACAAGGTCACCGTCACGGCCGAGCCGGTCGTCCAGCACCGCAGTTTTCTCGCCAACCTGCTGATCTCGCTGGCGCCGATGCTGCTGCTGATCGCCGTGTGGGTGTTCGTCGCGCGGCGGATGAGGGCGGGGCTCGGCGGTGCGGGCGGGATGCTCGGCCGCAAGGCGCCGCCGAAGCCGGTGGAGCTGGTGCCGGGGGAGAAGCGGACCACGTTCGCCGACGTGGCCGGCATCGACGAGGTCGAGGCCGAGCTGAACGACGTGGTCGACTTCCTGAAGAACCCCGACGCCTACCGCCGGATGGGCGCCAAGATGCCCCGGGGCGTGCTGCTCGCCGGTCCGCCCGGCACCGGCAAGACACTGCTGGCGCGGGCGGTGGCCGGGGAGGCGGGCGTGCCGTTCTTCTCCGCGTCGGCCTCGGAGTTCATCGAGATGATCGTGGGCGTGGGCGCCTCCCGGGTGCGGGAGCTGTTCGCGGAGGCCCGCAAGGTGGCGCCGTCGATCATCTTCATCGACGAGATCGACACCATCGGGCGGGCGCGCGGCGGCGGCGCCTCGATGGGCGGGCACGACGAGCGCGAGCAGACGCTGAACCAGATCCTCACCGAGATGGACGGCTTCTCCGGCTCGGAGGGCGTGATCGTGATCGCGGCCACCAACCGCGCCGACATCCTCGACCCGGCCCTGACCCGCCCGGGCCGCTTCGACCGGGTGGTGCAGGTCTCGCCGCCGGACCGCGGCGGACGCGAGGCCATCCTGCGGATCCACACCCGGGACATCCCGCTCGCCGGCGACGTCGACCTCGCCCGGGTGGCCCGTACCACGCCGGGTATGACGGGCGCGGAGCTGGCGAACCTGGCCAACGAGGCCGCGCTGCTCGCGGTCAAGCGGAAGCAGCGGCAGGTGACCGGCGCCGACCTGTCCGAGGCGCTGGAGAAGGTGCAGCTGGGGGCGGAGCGTTCGCTGGTGATGCCGGAGGAGGAGCGCCGGCGCACCGCGTACCACGAGAGCGGGCACGCGCTGCTGGGCATGCTGCAACCGGGCGCCGACCCGGTGCGCAAGATCACGATCGTGCCGCGCGGCCGGGCGCTGGGCGTCACGCTGTCGACCCCGGAGTCGGACAAGTACGCGTTCACCGAGGAGTACCTGCGCGGCCGGATCATCGGCGCGCTGGGCGGGATGGCGGCCGAGCAGGTGGTCTACGGCGTGATCACCACGGGTTCCGAGAGCGACCTGGAGCAGGTCACCAGCATCGCCCGGGGCATGGTGTCGCGCTGGGGCATGAGCGAGCGGGTGGGCAGGCTGTCCGCGCTGCCGAGCGACGCCCAGCAGGCGTACGGCCTCGCCGCCGCCCCGCAGACCCTCGATGTGATCGACGCGGAGATGCGGCGGATCGTGGACGACTGCTACGAGGAGGCGCGCCGCAAGCTCCGCGACCACCGGGGACAGCTCGACGCGCTCGCGCACGCCCTGCTGGAGAACGAGACGCTGGAGGAGGCGGACGCCTACCGCATCGCCGGGATCACCCGCCTGGGGAAGGACACCGAGACCTAGGGAACCCGGGCGACCAGGTAGCGGAAGACGTTCGGCATCCACACGGTGCCGTCCGGGCGGCGGTGCGGGTGCAGGGCCTCGGTCAGCTCCTTGTCGACCTGCCGGGCGTCGGTCGCCGCGATCGCCGCGTCGAACAGGCCGGTCGACAGCAGGCCCCGTACGGCGCTGTCGAGGTCGGCGTACCCGAACGGGCAGGCCACCCGGCCGGAGCCGTCGGGCCGCAGCCCGGCCCGGACGGCGGCCTCCTCCAGGTCGTCGCGGCGGGCGGGCCGCCAGCCGCGGGCGCCGGGCAGCGGGTCGGCAAGGCCGGCGGCCGTGCGCAGCACCGCGGAGGTGGCGCAGCGCTCGGGCGGCCCCCAGCCGGCCAGCACCACGGCGGCCCCGCGCGCGGCCAGCGGCAGGGCGGCGGCGAGCAGCTCGCCGAGCCCGTCGGCGTCGTCCGGAGCGAAGAGGGTCAGCAGGGTGTACGGTCTTCCGCCGGCCGGTTCGGCGGGGGGATCGTCGAGGAGTTCCGGGGCCGTCCGCGCGTGTGCGGCGCCGGGCGGGCCGGCCGGCAGCAGGCGGGCGCGGGCGAGGGCGAGCCGTTCCGGGAAGGCGGAGTCGACGCCGGTGACCGCGGCGCCCCGGGAGGCCGCCAGCAGCAGGGCGAGCCCGGCCCCGCAGCGCAGGTCCAGCAGCCGGCTCCCGGGGCCCACGCCGAGTCGGTCGTAGACGGCTTCGTAGAGCGGTACGAGCATCCGCTCCTGGATCTCGGACCAGTCACGCGCGCGTGCGCTCAAGTCCACGCGGGGTGCCGGGTCCGCGTGAGCCACGTGCTGCCGCACGAGCGTAGGTGTCATAGAAGCGCCCCAATCCGCCGACGTCGCGTCGCTGTATTCGGTCGCGTGGCCCCCGTGCGTGCGTGCGCACTTCCCACGTATGCCAGGTAACTCCGGGCCCGCGGTGCCGTCCAGGGGTCTCGGGGCCCGGCTTGGCCCCTGGACGCGGGAGTGGCGAGAATTCACATTCCGGCAACCTGGCGGGCCGTACGGTGGCCGCGCACGGGGGAGCGGCCGGCGCCGTCGGAGGCGGGCCGGTGGCGGGCCGTGCGGCCGTACGCGGTAACGTCGCGCGGGCGGGGAAACGCCGCGCGGGCGGGGGTACCGGCCGCGACGGGACGGCGGGCCGCGAGCGGCCGGATGCGCCCCCTCGCCGGCGGCCCGTGTCGCCTCCCGGCCCACCGGCGGGGCGTAGCGCGGACTACGCACCAGCTTGGGTGGAGCTGTGACGCTTCTCCGCAGATCAGCGCACCCGCCCTCGTCAGGACGCATCAGCGGCAACTGACGGGTACGTGCAAATTATTTGGGATGCCCCGGAATAGGAACACAGAGGCACCCCCGCTCGTTGTCATTACGTGAGCACGACACAGACACAGACACCACCTGTTCTCGCCGCAGAGCTGGCGCAGGCGTGGGCCGACATTCAGCGGCACCACCCCGAGCTGCCGGACCTCGCCGCACCGGAGTCCCTGATCGGAGAGTCGTCGTCCGCGTGTGGTCACGAACTCTCCTTCGAACGACTTCTCCATGAGGCGGTCCACGGCATCGCCGCCGCCCGGGGCATCCGGGACACCTCCCGGGCCGGCCGCTACCACAACCGCCGTTTCCTCGCGATCGCCGAGGAGCTGGGCCTGGACCACCCCGAGGAGCCGCACCCGAGCAGCGGTTTCTCCCTGGTCACGCTCAACGCCGAGGCGAAGCGCCGCTACCGCCCGACCATCGAGCGCCTCCAGCGCGCGCTGAAGGCGCACCTGGCCGCCACCTCCGCCGACACCTCCCGCACCTTCCGGGGCCCGGCCGCCCGGCACGGCTCCTCCGGCGGCGGGGTCCGGGTCAAGGCGGTGTGCGACTGCGGGCGCAACGTCCGGGTCGTCCCGTCGGTCCTCGCCCAGGCGCCCATCGTCTGCGGCGGCTGCGGCAAGCCGTTCAGGATCCCGGAGGTCATGGGGGTGGCGTAGGCGTCGCGCGCGGAGCCCGGCATCTCGTGGCTGCCGGGCCGCGGGCGGCGACCGCACAGCACCGGGCAGCGCACCCGACGTGCCCTCACCTCCACGCCGGGTGCCGCTGAACCGTGCCCCGCGCCGCAGTCCGGCCGCCCCGGGCCGGAAGCGGTCCGCGGGGTGTGGCAGAATGGCTAGCTGTACTCGACAGCCGCACAGGACCCCTCTCTCCTCCGGCTGACGCGTCCATCGGGCACTCGGGTACCGCAACCCCACGCGGCGTCTCGCCGTGCCCAACCACGTCAATTCCAGGAGAACCCACTCCCGTGGCAGTCAAGATCAAGCTGAAGCGTCTGGGCAAGATCCGTTCGCCTCACTACCGCATCGTCGTCGCCGACTCCCGTACCCGCCGTGACGGCCGGGCCATCGAGGAGATCGGCAAGTACCACCCGACCTACAACCCGTCGGTCATCGAGGTGGACGCCGAGCGTGTGGCGTACTGGCTCGGTGTCGGCGCGCAGCCGACCGAGCCCGTGCTCGCCATCCTGAAGAAGACCGGCGACTGGCAGAAGTTCAAGGGCGAGCCGGCTCCCGCGCCGCTGCTCGTCGCCGAGCCCAAGCCGGCCCGTCCGTCGTTCGAGGCGTTCACCGGTGAGGACGAGGGCAAGGGTGAGGCGATCACCCAGAAGAAGAAGGCTGAGAAGAAGGACGAGGCTGCTGCTGAGTCCGGCTCGACCGAGGCCTGAGCAGCATGCTCGAAGAGGCGCTTGAGCACCTCGTGAAGGGCATCGTCGACAACCCTGACGATGTGCAGGTCGCCTCGCGCAACCTGCGCCGCGGACGCGTGCTGGAGGTCCGGGTCCACCCGGACGACCTCGGCAAGGTGATCGGCCGCAACGGCCGCACCGCGCGCGCCCTGCGTACCGTCGTGGGCGCCATCGGCGGTCGCGGTGTCCGCGTCGACCTGGTCGACGTGGACGACGTCCGCTGACGCTTCATCGCAACCGGCTCGGGCCGGGGAGGGCCACTGGGCCGTCCCCGGCCCGCAGTCGTATGACAGGAGATTTGGACAGGTGCAGCTGGTAGTCGCACGGATCGGCCGTGCCCATGGCGTGAAGGGCGAGGTCACCGTCGAGGTACGTACCGACGAGCCGGAGCTCAGGCTCGGCCCCGGCGCCGTACTCGCCACGGATCCCCCTTCCGCGGGACCCCTGACCATCGAGACGGGGCGGGTGCACAGCGGCCGCCTCCTGCTGCGTTTCGAGGGCGTCACCGACCGCACCGCGGCCGAGGCCCTGCGCAACACCCTGCTCATCGCCGAGGTGGACCCGGAGGAGCTGCCCGAAGGCGAGGACGAGTACTACGACCATCAGCTGATCGACCTGGACGTGGTCACCGAGGACGGCACGGAGGTCGGCCGGATCACCGAGATCTCCCACCTGCCCTCGCAGGACCTGTTCATCGTGGAGCGGCCGGACGGCAGCGAGGTGATGATCCCGTTCGTGGAGGAGATCGTCACCGACATCGACCTGGCCGAGCAGCGGGCGGTCATCGCACCGCCGCCGGGCCTGATCGACGACCGCGCCGAGATCGCCTCCTCCAGGGACGAGGACGCATGAGGCTCGACGTCGTCACGATCTTCCCCGAGTACCTCGAACCGCTGAACGTCTCCCTCGTCGGCAAGGCACGCGCGCGCGGACAGCTGGACGTCCACGTGCACGACCTGCGCGACTGGACGTACGACCGGCACAACACGGTGGACGACACGCCCTACGGTGGCGGCCCCGGCATGGTCATGAAGACCGACCCCTGGGGTGACGCCCTCGACACCGTCCTCGCCGACGGCTACGAGTCCGGCGCCCACGCCCCCGCGCTGATCGTGCCCACGCCCAGCGGCCGTCCCTTCACCCAGGAACTGGCCGTCGAGCTCTCCGAACGCCCCTGGCTGATCTTCACACCGGCCCGCTACGAGGGCATCGACCGGCGCGTCATGGACGAGTACGCCACCCGGCTGCCGGTCTACGAGGTCTCCATCGGCGACTACGTCCTGGC
The DNA here is from genome assembly GCF_000720835.1 of Streptomyces achromogenes subsp. achromogenes. Classification (GTDB taxonomy): domain Bacteria; phylum Actinomycetota; class Actinomycetes; order Streptomycetales; family Streptomycetaceae; genus Streptomyces; species Streptomyces achromogenes. The sequence goes on from NZ_JODT01000020.1 coordinate 64,162, forward strand.
CGGCGGCGAGGCGGCCGTCCTGGTCGTCACGGAGGCCGTCGCCCGGCTGCTGCCCGGCGTCCTGGGCAACGCCGAGTCCCACCGCGACGACTCCTTCGCTCCCGGCGCGATGGCGAACCTCCTCGAAGGCCCCGTCTACACCAAGCCGCCCGTCTGGCGCGGCCGGGACATCCCCGAGGTGCTGCTCAGCGGCCACCACGGGAAGATCGCCCGCTGGCGCCGCGACGAGGCGCTGAAGCGCACGACCGCCCACCGGCCCGACCTGATCGAGCGCTGCGACCCCAAGGCCTTCGACAAGAAGGACCGCGAGATGCTCTCCATCCTGGGCTGGGCACCGGACCCGGACGGGGAGCCGTACGGCCGATTTTGGCGCCGCGCCGAGGGCGTGGAAGAATAGGCCGCTGTTGTGCGTCCGTCCGGCGAGCGCCCCTGCCACAGGGGGACACGACGCCCGCCCCGACCCGCACGGCAGTCCTCCTGGAACCCCTAGTTTCCGTTGATGACCTGTGGCATCAGCGAGGAAAGCAGACGAAATGTCTCACCTGCTCGACTCCGTCGACTCCGCGTCGCTGCGCAGCGACATCCCGGCCTTCCGTCCGGGTGACACCGTCAACGTCCACGTCCGCGTCATCGAGGGCAACCGCTCCCGTGTGCAGCAGTTCAAGGGCGTTGTGATCCGCCGCCAGGGCTCCGGTGTCCGCGAGACCTTCACGGTCCGCAAGGTCTCGTTCTCCGTCGGCGTCGAGCGCACCTTCCCGGTGCACACCCCGATCGTCGAGAAGATCGAGCTGGTCACCCGTGGTGACGTGCGCCGCGCCAAGCTGTACTACCTCCGTGAGCTGCGCGGCAAGGCCGCGAAGATCAAGGAGAAGCGCGAGAGCTGAGTGCTCTGACGGTTCACAGCGGGGCCGGATAGCATCTGGCCCCGATGGACACCGAAGCACAGCCGACGCAACGCGACCGCTCCTCCCACCCCGGTCCTCCGGGGGCGGAGGGCCGGTCGCGTTTCGCGTGGGCGGCCCGGCTCGCCGACTGGCTCCCGGGCGGCCGGATCACCCTCACCCTCCTGGCCGGCCTGGCGTTCCTGCTGGTCCTCAACGCCTTCGTGGTGCAGCCGTTCCAGATCCCGAGCGGCTCCATGGAGCAGGGGCTGCGCGTCGGTGACCGCGTTCTCGTGAACAAGGTCGCGTACCGTTTCGGTGCCCAGCCGCGCCGCGGTGACGTGATCGTGTTCGACGGAACCGGGTATTTCGGGGACGCCGACTACGTCAAGCGGGTCGTCGGGGTAGGGGGAGACCATGTGGTCTGCTGCGACAAGCGGGGGAGGCTCCAGGTGAACGGCCGACCGGTCGACGAGACCGCGTTCCTCTATCCCGGGGACAGCGCCTCCAGCGTGCCCTTCGACGTCGTCGTGCCCCCGGGCCGGCTGTTCGTCCTCGGCGACCACCGCAGCGACTCCAGCGACTCCCGCGACCACCTCGGCTCGCCCGGCGGGGGCATGATCCCCGTCGGGGAGGTCATCGGCCGGGCCGACTGGATCCTGTGGCCGTACCGCCACTGGACGCACCTGACCAGGCCGTCCGCCTACGCGCGCGTGCCCGGCGCCCCGGCGGAGGGCGGCCATGGGTAACCGCGGCAAGCCCCGCGGGGTGCCCGCCGGCCCCGCCGACAACCTGCTGCCCACCGGGGCCCGCCGCACCTCCGCACCCGGCGGCGGCCGTACCCGCGCGGAGCGCCGCAGGCTCCAGCGCAAGGTCAAGCGCAAGCGCAGACGCTCGGCCGTCCGGGAGATCCCCCTCCTGGTGGGCGTCGCCGTCCTCATCGCGCTCGTCCTGAAGACCTTCCTCGTCCAGGCGTTCGTGATCCCGTCCGGGTCCATGGAGGAGACGATCCGGATCGGCGACCGGGTACTGGTCGACAAGCTCACCCCCTGGTTCGGCGCCGAACCGGAGCGCGGGGACGTCGTCGTCTTCCACGACCCGGGCGGCTGGCTCCAGGACGAGCAGACCGCCAAGAAGAACGACCCGGCCGTCCTCAAGCAGCTCAAGGAAGGCCTCGGCTTCATCGGCCTGCTGCCGTCCGACAACGAGAAAGACCTGATCAAACGGGTCATCGGGGTCGGCGGCGACCATGTGAGGTGCTGTGACGCACAGGGACGCGTCACCGTCAACGGCGTACCGCTCACCGAGGGCGACTACCTCTATCCGGGGGACCAGCCGTCCGCCACGCCCTTCGACATCACCGTGCCCCAGGGCCGGCTGTGGGTCATGGGCGACCACCGGGGCAACTCCGCGGACTCCCGCTCCCACCAGGACACCCCGTACGGCGGCACGGTCTCCGTGGACTCCGTGGTCGGCCGGGCCATGGTCATCGGCTGGCCGGTCGGCCACTGGACGCGCCTTGCGGAACCTAAAACCTTCGCAAGCGTCACCGACTCGGCGTCGGGGACGGCTGCCGCTCCCCAGGTGTCGCATAGGGTTGCCCCGGAGAATCGGAATGGAATGACACGGCTTGCGACCCCTGCGGAACTCCCGCTCGTTATGGGAGTGGTGGGCCTGCGCAGTGTGTGGGGCAGGCAGCGGCACAGAGTGAGGAGTTGGCGTGGGGGATGTTGCGGTTGGCGCACGGTCGGGGCACGACGGCGAGGAGCACCGCGGGCACCCCGGGGAGTCGGACGTTCCCGTACCGGACGGCGCCGTGAACTCCGGTGACGGCCGGGCGGACGGCGGTGAGGGCACGCCGGAGGGCGGGCCACCTGCCGGGACCGCGGCGCCGGCCGCGGGGGCGCGCGGGCCCAGGCAGTCGCGCTCCTTCTGGAAGGAGCTGCCGATCCTGATCGGCATCGCGCTGGTCCTGGCGCTGCTGATCAAGACGTTCCTGGTGCAGGCGTTCTCGATCCCGTCCGACTCGATGCAGAACACCCTCCAGCAGGGTGACCGCGTCCTGGTCGACAAGCTCACCCCGTGGTTCGGCTCCGAGCCCGAGCGCGGCGAGGTCGTCGTCTTCCACGACCCGGACAACTGGCTGGCGGGCGAGCCGACGCCGACCCCGAACCCGGTGCAGAAGGTCCTCAGCTGGATCGGCCTGATGCCCTCGGCGGAGGAGAAGGACCTCATCAAGCGGGTGATCGGAGTCGGCGGCGACACGGTCGAGTGCAAGAACAGCGGCCCGCTGAAGGTCAACGGCAAGGCGCTGGACGAGCCGTACGTCTACCCGGGCAACACGCCGTGCAGCGTGGACGACCAGGGCGGCCAGTTCAAGGTGAAGGTCCCCCAGGGCTACATCTGGGTGATGGGCGACCACCGCCAGAACTCCCGTGACTCGCGCTACAACCAGTCCGACAAGAACCACGGCATGGTTCCCGTGGACAAGGTCGTCGGCCGCGCGATCGTCAAGGCCTGGCCCATCAACCGCTGGGGCACCCTGCCCGTCCCGGACACCTTCGACCAGCCCGGCCTCGACCGGCAGTCCTCCGCCGCCGCGTCCCTGACGGCGGCCCCGCAGGGCCTGGCCGCCGCCGCGGTGCTGCCGGTGGCGCTGTGGCGCCGCCGGCGAGGCGAGCGCGCGGCGGCGGGGCCGCAGCGGCCGACGGCGACCGGGAACGCGTCCGCGGGCGAGCTGTGATCCACGGCCGGCCTCCGTCCGCCGGCTGCCGGCTTCGCTAGGGGTCCGGTCGTGCTGGAGGGGCTGCCCCCGCTCGGTACCGCCGGGTAGGGTGCGGGTCCATGGGTGGCGAGAGCATGACGCGTACGGCCCCGTCGGGCGGCGGCACCGGCACGGCACGGGCCGGCGGCGGCCGGCTCGGGCAGCGGCTGTCCGGCCTGGCGGTGGCGCTGGGCCTGGTGATGTTCCTCGGCGGCTTCGCGTGGGCGGCGCTGATCTACCGGCCGTACACCGTCCCGACCAGTTCCATGTCGCCCACCATCGGCGTCGGCGACCGGGTGCTGGCCCAGCGGGTCGACGGTGACGAGGTACGGCGCGGTGACGTGGTCGTCTTCGAGGACGAGAACTGGGTCGCCGACTCCAAGGTGGTCAAGCGTGTGGTCGCCGTGGGCGGGGACACCGTCTCCTGCTGCACCGGCGGCAGGCTGACCGTCGACGGCAAGCCCATCGAGGAGCCCTATCTGCCCAAGGGCAGCCCGGCCGAGCTCCAGGGCTTCGGCACGGTGACCGTCCCCGAGGGCCGGCTCTTCCTCCTCGGCGACGAACGCCAGGGTTCCCTGGACTCCACCGCCCACCTCGGCGAGGCGGCGCGGGGCACCGTCTCCCGTGACGCGGTCTCGGCCCGCGTGGACGCCGTCGTCTGGCCCTGGAAGGGCATGCTCAAGCGCCCCACCGGCTTCGAGACGCTGGGCGCCCTGTCCGAGCCGGGCCCGCTGCGCACGATCGAGGCGCTGATCGTGGCCGGCGCGGTCCTGGTCCTCGCCGGGGGCGCCTACGGCCCGGTCGCGGCCCGCCTCGGCCGCTCCCGCACCGCCACGACCCGCGCGGAGACGGCCGGTGCCCGCTGAGACGACGCGGCCGGCGGGGGAGCCGCACGAGGACGACCGGCCGCATGAGACCGCGGGCGGCCCCCGCAAGGTGGCCCGGGTGGTGCTGCTCGACCCGCGGGACCGCATCCTCCTCCTGCACGGACACGAGCCGGACGACCCGGACGACGACTGGTGGTTCACGCCCGGCGGCGGACTGGAGGGCACCGAGACGCGCGAGGAGGCCGCGCTGCGGGAACTCGCCGAGGAGACCGGCATCACCGACGTCGACCTGGGCCCCGTCATCTGGCGGCGGCGCTGCTCGTTCCCGTTCGCGGGCCGCCGCTGGGACCAGGACGAGTGGTACTACCTGGCCCGCACCAGCCAGACGGCCACCGCGGCGACGGCGCTGACGGAGCTGGAGCGGCGCAGCGTCGCCGGAGCGCGCTGGTGGACGTGTGGGGAACTGGCCCGGGCCCATGAGACGGTGTATCCGACCAGACTCGCCGAGCTGCTGCGCACGCTGCTCGTCGAAGGTCCCCCCGCCGGGCCCGTGACCCTCGACACGGAAATCGTCTGAGGGACCCTCGGGCTGGCGCACAATGGTGGGATCGCACGGCTGAAGGGGAACATGCCATGAGCGCCGAGGACCTCGAGAAGTACGAGACCGAGATGGAGCTGAAGCTCTACCGGGAGTACCGAGATGTCGTCGGTCTGTTCAAATACGTGATCGAGACCGAGCGTCGTTTCTATCTCACCAATGACTACGAGATGCAGGTGCACTCGGTGCAGGGCGAGGTGTTCTTCGAGGTCACGATGGCCGACGCCTGGGTCTGGGACATGTATCGCCCGGCTCGCTTCGTCAAGCAGGTGCGCGTCCTGACGTTCAAGGACGTGAACATCGAGGAGCTGAACAAGAGCGATCTGGAGCTGCCGGGCGGCTGATGACCTGCGGCTTCAGGAGATATCACCCGTTCGAGTGACGGAGTTTTCCACAACCGCCGAGTAGTCCCCCAAGATCAACAGCGGGGGCCGGAATGCGTGACGGTTGGCGCCCAAGGAGGTGCCGAAATGAACGCACGAGAGGCAATCGGCAAATACGGCGAGGACCTGGCCGCCCGGCGGCTCGCCGAGGCCGGCATGACGATCCTGGAGCGCAACTGGCGCGGTGGACGGGCCGGCGAGATCGACATCGTGGCGCGGGACGGGGACGCGCTCGTCGTCTGCGAGGTGAAGACCCGCAGGGGCGGTGCGTACGAGCATCCGATGGCCGCGGTGACCCCCGAGAAGGCGGCCAGGCTGCGGGCCCTGGCCGAACGCTGGATCCAGGCCCACGGAGGAGCCCCGCCGGGCGGTGTCCGCATCGACCTCGTCGGCGTCCTCCTGCCCCGCCGGGGCGCGCCCTCGGTCGAACACGCGCGGGGGGTGGCCTGAATGGCGTTCGCCCGCACCTGCTCCGTCGCCCTGGTGGGCGTCGAGGGCGTGGTCGTCGAGGTCCAGGCCGACCTCGAACCCGGAGTGGCGGCCTTCACCCTGGTCGGCCTCCCGGACAAAAGCCTGACGGAAAGCCGCGACCGGGTACGGGCGGCGGTGGTGAACTCGGGTGGCGAGTGGCCGCAGAAGAAGCTCACCGTCGGACTCAGCCCGGCGTCGGTCCCCAAGGCCGGCTCGGGCTTCGACCTGGCCGTCGCCTGCGCGGTGCTCGGCGCCGCCGAACGGATCGATCCCCGGGTCCTCGCCGACATCGTCATGATCGGAGAGCTGGGACTGGACGGCCGGGTGCGACCGGTACGGGGCATCCTGCCGGCCGTCCTCGCGGCGGCCGACGCGGGGTACGAGCAGGTGGTCGTGCCCGAGTGCGCCGCCGCCGAGGCATCGCTGGTCCCCGGTGTGTCCGTGCTCGGGGTCCGCAGCCTGCGCCAGCTCATCGCGGTCCTCGCCGAGGAGCCCGTACCCGACGAGGAACCGGACGTGCAGGGCCGGCCCGATCCCCTGCTGGCCGGGCTGCGCGTGCCGGGCACGGGCGCGGCCACCGGTATGCACAGCGTGGGCGCCGCACAGCACGACCACGATCACGACCTGGCGGACGTCGTGGGGCAGACCGCCGCCCGTACGGCCGTGGAGGTGGCCGCCGCGGGCGGACACCACCTCTTCCTGGAGGGGCCGCCAGGGGCGGGCAAGACCATGCTCGCCGAACGCCTGCCCGCGGTCCTTCCCCGGCTCACCCAGGCGGATTCGCTCGAGGTCACGGCGGTGCACTCGGTCGCCGGGCTGCTGCCCCCGGGCAAGCCGCTCATCGACGTCGCCCCCTACTGCGCGCCCCACCACTCGGCCACGATGCAGTCACTCGTCGGCGGCGGCCCCGGCATCGCCCGGCCCGGGGCGGTGTCCCTGGCCCATCGAGGCGTGCTCTTCCTGGACGAGGCCCCCGAGTTCCACAGCCAGACCCTGGACGCCTTGCGGCAGCCACTGGAGTCGGGGCATGTCGTGATCGCGCGCAGCGCCGGGGTGGTCCGGTTCCCGGCGCGGTTCCTGATGGTCCTGGCGGCCAACCCCTGTCCCTGCGGCCGCTTCTCGCTCCGCGACTCGCTGTGCGAGTGCCCGCCGTCGGTGATCCGCCGCTATCAGTCCCGGCTGTCCGGACCGCTGCTGGACCGGGTGGATCTCCGGGTGGAGGTCGATCCGGTCACCCGGGCCCAGCTCATCGAGCCCGGCGCCCGGGGCGAATCCACGGCGACCGTGGCCGGGCGGGTGCGGCAGGCCCGGGAGCGGGCGGCGGCCCGCCTCGACGGCACGCCGTGGCGCACCAACAGCGAAGTGCCCGGCCGGGAACTGCGCAGCCGCTACCATGCCGCCGCCGGGGCGATGGACGAGGCCGAACGCGGCCTCGAACGCGGCCTGCTCACCGCCCGAGGCATCGACCGGGTGCTGCGTGTCGCCTGGACGATCGCCGACCTCGTCGGGCACGACCGCCCGGACGCGACCGATGTCGCCCTGGCCCTGCAACTGCGCACCGGCGTCCCGCGAGGGGTGCCGATGGCCATCGGGGCGCTCGCATGACCGGCGCGCGGCAGCCCGGAGACGAACTGCTCGACCGGGTCCTCCTGGCGCGGGTCATCGAGCCGGGGGACGAGGTCGCGGGGCGGTGGGTGCGGGAGTTCGGGGTGGGGGAGGTGGTGCGGCGACTGCGGTGCGGGGGTGAGGCCCTGCCGGGAGTCACCGCCACCCGGTGGGCGGGGCTGCTCGCGCGGGCCGGGCAGGCGGAGCCGGAGCGGGATCTCGCGCTCGCCCGGGCCGTCGGGGCGCGGTTCGTGTGCCCGGGGGACGGCGAATGGCCCCGCCAGCTCGACGACCTCGGCGACGCCCGCCCCCTCGGACTGTGGGTGCGCGGCCGGCCCAGCCTGCGGATGTGGGCGCTGCGCTCCGTGGCCGTGGTCGGCGCCCGCGCCTGCACCGAGTACGGCACCCACACGGCGGCCACCCTCGCCGCCGGCCTCGCCGAGCGCGGCTGGGTGGTGGTGTCGGGCGGCGCCTACGGCATCGACGGCGCCGCCCACCGGGGCGCTCTCGCCGCCCGCGGCGCCACCGTCGCCGTCCTGGCCTGCGGTGTCGACCAGCCCTACCCCCGCGGCCACGCCGCGCTGATCGGCCGGATCGCCCACCAGGGACTGGTGGTCGGCGAGCTGCCGCCCGGTGATCACCCCACCCCCAGCCGGTTCATCCTCCGCAACCGCGTCATCGCCGCGCTGACCCGGGGCACCGTCGTCGTGGAGGCCGCCCGCCGCAGCGGCTCGCTGGCCACCGCGCGGGCCGCGCAGCGCCTCGGCCGGTTCACCATGGGCGTGCCAGGCCCGGTCACCAGCGCCCTCTCCGCGGGCGTGCACGACCTGCTGCGCGGCGAGGCCACCCTGGTCGCCGACGCCACCGAGATCATCGAACTCGTCGGCGCCATGGGCGAACTCGCACCCGTCCGGCGCGGCCCGGTGCTCCCGCGCGACCTGCTGGAACCGCACACCCGCGGAGTGCTCGCCGCCCTGCCCGCGGGCCGCTCCGCACCCGTCGAGGAGATCGCGCTCGGCGCGCGCACCACCCGGGAGGACGCGGTCGCGAGGCTGTACGAGCTCCGCGCGCTGGGCTACGTCGAACGACACGGCGATGGCTGGAAGTTGACACGCCAGGCGGTGATCTCGGTCCCGAATGGTCACCCACCGTACTGACCGGCCGTGTTCGGCCGTCCGGGGGAATGCCCGACAGCCTTGGAGTTTCCCGGAGTTGGCGGGTCCGGCCGGTCACGGAGAGCGAGCTGTGCCCGGACGTCATCCGCCCGGCGTGAGCCCCGCGCACGAGTGGAGCCGTCTTGTTCGCTCACCGCGACTCCGCAGTCACGCTACGCTCACGAAGGAGCGACGCAGACCGCGTCAACCCGACATCAGACCGACACCTCACCCAGTCAGCCCCCTTCTCCGCACCGACCCCACTCGACCCCACTTCCTCCCACTTCACAGCACATCACGGCACTTCACGGCAGAACGGCACAAGGCGACGAATGCCCCAGCACACCTCCGGGTCCGACCGGGCGGCGATCCCCCCAGCCGCCCGCGACGGTGGCAGCGCCCGACCGCCCGCACCCTCGACGCTCGACGAGCTGTGGCGGTCGTACAAGGCGACGGGGGACGACCGGCTGCGGGAGCAGTTGATCCTGCACTACTCGCCGCTGGTCAAGTACGTGGCGGGCCGGGTCAGCGTCGGGCTGCCGCCCAATGTGGAGCAGGCCGACTTCGTCTCCTCGGGAGTGTTCGGACTGATCGACGCGATCGAGAAGTTCGACATCGACCGGGAGATCAAGTTCGAGACGTACGCGATCACCCGGATCCGCGGCGCCATGATCGACGAACTGCGGGCGCTGGACTGGATCCCGCGCTCGGTCCGGCAGAAGGCGCGCAACGTCGAGCGCGCCTACGCCACCCTGGAGGCGCGGCTGCGGCGGACGCCGTCGGAGGGCGAGGTCGCCGCCGAGCTGGGCATGGAGGTCGACGAACTGCACGCCGTGTTCAGCCAGCTGTCGCTGGCCAACGTGGTCGCCCTGGAGGAGCTGCTGCACGTCGGCGGCGAGGGCGGGGACCGGCTCAGCCTGATGGACACGCTGGAGGACACCGCCGCCGACAATCCGGTGGAGGTGGCCGAGGACCGGGAGCTGCGGCGCTTCCTGGCCCGGGCGATCAACACCCTGCCCGAGCGGGAGAAGACCGTCGTCACCCTCTACTACTACGAGGGGCTCACCCTCGCCGAGATCGGCAATGTCCTCGGTGTCACCGAGAGCCGGGTCAGCCAGATCCACACCAAATCCGTGCTCCAGCTGCGGGCCAAGCTGGCCGCCTTCGGCCGCTGAGTCCTCCCGTTCGCCGGGGCGGATCCGTAAAGTGGTCGCCGTGCCAAGGATTCGAGCGGCCTCGGTGGCCGAACACCGGTCGATGCAGCGAGCCGCCCTGCTGGATGCGGCTCGGACCCTGCTGTCCGAGGGCGGGACGGAGGCGCTGACCTTTCCCGCGCTGGCCGAGCGTACGGGGCTGGCGCGGTCGTCCGTGTACGAGTACTTCCGCTCCCGGGCCGCGGTGGTCGAGGAGCTGTGCGCGGTCGACTTCCCGGTGTGGGCGGCGGAGGTCGAGGCGGCGATGGAGCGGGCCGACTCGGCCGCGGGCAAGGTCGAGGCGTATGTGCGCCGGCAGCTCGCGCTGGTCGGCGACCGGCGGCACCGCGCCGTGGTGGCCATCTCCGCGAGCGAACTGGACGCCGGGGCCCGGGAGAAGATCCGGGCGGCCCACGGAGGGCTGATCGCCATGATCGTCGAGGCGCTCGGAGAACTGGGCCACGAGCAGCCCCGGCTGGCGGCGATGCTGTTGCAGGGCGTGGTGGACGCGGCCGTGCGGCGCATCGAGCTGGGCGCCGCCGAGGATCCCGCGGTGGTCACGGAGGCGGCCGTGAGCATGGCCCTGCGGGGCGTGACGGGCTGACCGAAGCCGCGCAGGGCTGCCGGCCGGCTGGGCGGCAGGTAGTCACGCAGGGCTGCCGGCCGGCTGGGCGGGGCAGGTAGTCGCGCAGGCCCGTTAGCCGGCCGGAGGGACGGGCAGCAGTCTCGACGGGCCCCCGTTCAGCAGCCACGGGGGCAGCAGCGTCAGCGGGTCCAGGTAGGTCCCGCCCCGCAGCAGGCCCCAGTGGAGACAGGGCGCCGTGCCGCAGTGGGCGCCCGCCTCCAGCGTCCCGACCACTTCGCCGGCGTCCACCTGGTCGCCCTCGCCCACCGAGGCCCGTACCGGCTCGTACGTCATCCGCAGGTCCGTTCCCCGGACCGCCAGCGAGAGCACGCCCCGGCCCGCCACCCGGCCCGCGAACAGCACCCGGCCGGGGGCCACCGCACGCACGGGCGAGCCGGCCGGGGCCGCCAGGTCCACTCCCCGGTGCCCGGGGCCGTACACCGTCGGGGGCGGCCGCCAGCCGCGCAGAACCGGCGGGCGGGTGCCGACCGGCCAGGCGCGGGCGAGGGCCGGCACCCTGGGCGAGGGGGCCGTCGGCGGAACCGGGGGCGGAGTGTCCGCCCAGGCCAGAGGGGTGAGCAGGGCCGCCGTCAGCACCAGCGGCAGAGCCGTCCACAACGTCCACAACGTCACGTAGCGCATGCCGTACACCGTCCCGCACCCCGCCGCACGCGGCCGGAGCCTGTGGACTACTCGCCGGTTGTGGACAGTGCCGTCACCCGGTACTCCGTCGGTCCCGTACACTTCTTCTGGCGATCCGGGTCACCGGGTCGACTTCGCACGCCCCGGTACGGCGGCCGGCAACGGTTCCTACCAAGCGCCCCTCGGTCCTTCGCGGCACGGCGCGTCGCGGGCGTCAGGCGCGACCGCCGTCCGGCGGACGCGGCACAACCGAGAACACCAAGGAGAAACGGCCATGGCCGTCGTCACGATGCGGGAGCTGCTGGAGAGCGGCGTCCACTTCGGTCACCAGACCCGTCGCTGGAACCCGAAGATGAAGCGCTTCATCTTCACCGAGCGCAACGGCATCTACATCATCGACCTGCTCCAGTCGCTGTCGTACATCGACCGCGCCTACGAGTTCGTCAAGGAGACCGTCGCCCACGGCGGCACGGTCATGTTCGTCGGCACGAAGAAGCAGGCGCAGGAGGCCATCGCCGAGCAGGCCACCCGCGTCGGCATGCCCTACGTCAACCAGCGCTGGCTGGGCGGCATGCTCACCAACTTCTCGACCGTCTACAAGCGTCTGCAGCGCCTCAAGGAGCTGGAGCAGATCGACTTCGAGGACGTCGCGGCCTCCGGTCTGACCAAGAAGGAGCTGCTGGTCCTCTCCCGTGAGAAGGCCAAGCTGGAGAAGACCCTCGGCGGTATCCGCGAGATGCAGAAGGTGCCCAGCGCCGTCTGGATCGTGGACACCAAGAAGGAGCACATCGCCGTTGGTGAGGCCCGGAAGCTGAACATTCCGGTCGTCGCGATCCTCGACACCAACTGCGACCCCGACGAGGTCGACTACAAGATCCCGGGCAACGACGACGCGATCCGCTCCGTCACCCTGCTCACCCGCGTGATCGCCGACGCCGTCGCCGAGGGCCTCATCGCCCGTTCCGGCGTGGCCGGCGGTGACAAGGGCGAGAAGGCCGCGGGCGAGCCGCTCGCCGAGTGGGAGCGCGACCTGCTGGAGGGTGAGAAGAAGGCCGAGGAGGCTCCGGCCGCCGACGCCGCTGCCGAGGCTCCGGCCGCCGAGGCCCCCGCCGCCGAGGCTCCGGCCGCCGAGGCTCCGGCCGCCGAGGGCGAGCAGGCCTGACGCCGGTCCGTCAGCGTTCGACAGCGGGGGCGGTAGCGCCTCCGGCGCGTTGAAAACCGCCCCCGCTGTTCACCCGTAGGTCAGCACGACGTACGCGGGCCGCGACTGAATGTGGGTCGCGACCGTGCGGATCTAAACCAGACTTCGAGAAAGACTCACAGACTCATGGCGAACTACACCGCCGCCGACGTCAAGAAGCTCCGTGAGCTGACCGGCGCCGGCATGATGGACTGCAAGAAGGCGCTGGACGAGGCCGAGGGCAACGTCGAGAAGGCCGTCGAGGCGCTGCGGATCAAGGGCCAGAAGGGCGTCGCCAAGCGCGAGGGCCGCTCCGCCGAGAACGGCGCCGTGGTCTCCATCATCGCCGACGACAACTCCTCCGGTGTCCTGGTCGAGCTGAAGTGCGAGACGGACTTCGTCGCCAAGGGCGAGAAGTTCCAGGCCGTGGCCAAGGCCATCGCCGAGCACGTCGCCAAGACGAACCCGGCCGACATCGAGGCCCTGCTGGCCTCCGAGATCGAGCCCGGCAAGACCGTCCAGGCGTTCGTGGACGAGGCCAACGCCAACCTCGGCGAGAAGATCGTCCTGGACCGCTTCGCGCAGTTCTCCGACGGCTACGTCACCGCCTACATGCACCGCACCATGCCCGACCTGCCCCCGCAGATCGGTGTCCTGGTCGAGCTCGACAAGCCGAACGCCGAGGTCGCCAAGGGCGTCGCGCAGCACATCGCCGCCTTCGCGCCGAAGTACCTGGCCAAGGAGGACGTGCCGGCGGACGTCGTCGAGTCCGAGCGTCGCATCGCCGAGGAGACCACCCGCGCCGAGGGCAAGCCCGAGGCCGCGATCGCCAAGATCGTCGAGGGTCGTCTGAACGGCTTCTTCAAGGACGCCACGCTGCTCGGCCAGCCGTACGCGCTGGACAACAAGAAGTCGGTCCAGAAGGTTCTGGACGAGGCCGGTGTCACCCTGAAGCGCTTCTCGCGCATCAAGGTCGGCATCTGAGTCCGTACCGCGATCGACGCGCGACCCCGGAGGAATTCCGTGAGGAAATCCCGATAGGGTCGACCGCAGTCGTCCGTCCCCATCGCCCCACCCCGGCGTGCGGCGGACGGCAGCAGATCTGACGAGGAGGCCATTGCCGCGCATGGGAGCGAAAAGCGACCCCATCGGCAATGGCCTTCTTCGTATGTGCAACACGTGAAAGAGGCGGGATCCCCCATGACCACCAAGGCCCAGAAGAGCGACGACGGCAAAGTACCCGGCCGGTTTCTGCTGAAGCTGTCCGGAGAGGCCTTCTCCGGTGGCGGGGGCCTGGGCGTCGACCCCGACGTGGTGCACAAGATCGCCCGCGAGATCGCGGCCGTCGTGCGCGACGGCGCCCAGATCGCGGTCGTCATCGGCGGCGGCAACTTCTTCCGCGGCGCCGAACTCCAGCAGCGCGGCATGGACCGCGCCCGCTCCGACTACATGGGCATGCTCGGCACCGTGATGAACTGCCTCGCCCTCCAGGACTTCCTGGAGAAGGAGGGCATCCAGTCCCGCGTGCAGACCGCCATCACCATGGGCCAGGTCGCCGAGCCGTACATCCCGCTGCGCGCCGTGCGCCACCTGGAGAAGGGCCGCGTGGTCATCTTCGGCGCCGGTATGGGCATGCCCTACTTCTCCACCGACACCACCGCCGCCCAGCGCGCCCTGGAGATCGACGCCGAGGCGCTGCTCATGGGCAAGAACGGCGTGGACGGGGTCTACGACTCCGACCCCAAGACCAACCCCGACGCCGTCAAGTTCGACGCGCTCGGCTACGGCGAGGTCATCACCCGGGATCTCAAGGTCGCCGACGCCACCGCCATCACGCTGTGCCGGGACAACAGCCTCCCGATCCTCGTCTTCGAGCTTCTCGCGGAGGGCAATATCGCCCGCGCCGTCAAGGGTGAGAAGATCGGCACGCTGGTGGGTGACCAGGGCAGCCGGGACTGACCCGGGATCAACCCGGCCGGTGATGTACGGCCCTGTGAGGGGGCCGGGCCCCGGCCGGGGGATGGACAATGTCCTGCCGGTCGGGAACCGTGCAGGAAGAAGACGCGACGCAGCCGGCCGCCGACCGACCCAGGAACCGCAGCCGGGCCTTACTCAAGACACGCAGGAGCAAGTGGTGATCGAAGAGAGCCTCCTCGAAGCCGAGGAGAAGATGGAGAAGGCCGTCGTGGTCGCCAAGGAGGACTTCGCCGCGATCCGCACCGGCCGTGCGCACCCGGCGATGTTCAACAAGATCGTGGCCGAGTACTACGGTGCCCCGACGCCGATCAACCAGCTGGCCTCGTTCTCGGTGCCGGAGCCGCGCATGGCGGTCGTGACCCCGTTCGACAAGACCGCGCTGCGCAACATCGAGCAGGCGATCCGCGACTCCGACCTGGGCGTCAACCCCAGCAACGACGGCAACATCATCCGTGTGACGTTCCCCGAGCTGACCGAGGAGCGCCGCCGCGAGTACATCAAGGTCGCCAGGGGCAAGGGTGAGGACGCGAAGGTCTCCATCCGCTCCGTGCGCCGCAAGGCCAAGGACGCCATCGACAAGCTCGTCAAGGACGGCGAGGTCGGTGAGGACGAGGGCCGCCGTGCGGAGAAGGACCTCGACGATCTGACGGCGAAGTACGTCGCCCAGGTGGACGAGCTCCTCAAGCACAAGGAAGCGGAGCTGCTCGAAGTCTGATGAGCGACTCTTCCTGGGGGGCGCCACCACCGGCGGGGCAGACCGGCTACTGGGGGTCCACCGTGGGTGGGCCTGTCCAGGGGGCTGCCCCGGCGGGTCCCGCGTACGATGCGCCTGAGGCGCAGCAGACTCGCCCCATGCCCATCGTGCCCGACGGCCCCGCGTACGGCGGAGACCAGGACGACGACCGGGGGGCCGCTCGGCTGAGCGGCCCCCTGTTCCGAGACGAGACGTTCCAGGCCGGGGAGCTCCCGGCCGAGACCCAGAACCCGGAGCCCATGTCCGACGTCCCGCAGCCGCCGCCGGCACCGGCCCCGCAGAAGAAGAGCGCGGGCCGGGACCTGAGCGCGGCCATAGGGGTCGGCGTCGGGCTCGGTGTGGTGATCGTCGCGTCCCTGTTCATCGTCAAGGCCGTGTTCGTCGGCGTGATAGCGATCGCCGTCGTGGTCGGGCTGTGGGAGCTGACCAGCAGGCTCAAGGAGCGCAAGGAGATCAGGGCGCCGCTCGTGCCGCTCGCGGTGGGCGGTGCGGCCATGGTCGTCGCCGGCTATGTGCGCGGTGCCGAGGGCGCGTGGGTGGCGATGGCCCTCACCGCCCTGGCCACCCTGGTCTGGCGCATGACGGAACGGCCGGAGGGCTACCTCAAGGACGTCACGGCCGGTGTCTTCGCCGCGTTCTACGTGCCGTTCCTGGCCACGTTCGTCGCGCTGATGCTCGCCGCCGACGACGGTCCCTGGCGGGTGCTGACCTTCCTGCTGCTGACGGTCGTCAGCGACACCGGCGCCTACGCGGTCGGCTGGCGCTTCGGCAAGCACAAGCTCGCCCCGCGCATCAGCCCCGGCAAGACCCGCGAGGGCCTGCTGGGCGCGGTGCTGTTCGCCATGGTGGCGGGCGCGCTGTGCACGCAGTTCCTGATCGACGACGGAGCCTGGTGGCAGGGCCTGCTGCTGGGCCTGGCGGTCGCGGCCAGCGCCACGCTGGGCGACCTCGGCGAATCCATGATCAAGCGCGACCTGGGCATCAAGGACATGGGCACCTTGCTCCCCGGCCACGGCGGCATCATGGACCGCCTGGACTCGCTGCTGCCCACGGCTCCGGTGGTGTGGCTGCTCCTGGTGGTCTTCGTCGGCTCCGCGTGAGCGGTACGGCTTCCCGGCCCCCGTCCTGTGTCACAGCAGGGCGGGGGCCGTCGTCGTAGCGGCGAGGTCGTAGGCGGGAGGCGGTACGTACCCGGATGCCGCAGCAGGAATCGGCGGCCCCGTCCCGTGCGCGGCAGACTCCTCACAGGACGGCGCTCGTGCCGCCGCCCGGCGCCGCAGCAGGGAGTGTGCCCGATGCCCCTCGACCCCGCCCCCGCCTCCGCGTCCGTGTGCCCGGCCCCCGTCTCCGTGTGCCCCGCCCACACCTCCGTGTGCCCGGCCTCCGTCTCCGCGTGCCCGGCGTCCGCCTCGGCGTCCCCCGCCCTCGCCACCTCCACGCCTCCCGCCCTCGCCGCCCCCACGCCTCCCGCCGTGCGGTTCTGGCCCGTGGACGATCTGCCCGCGCTCGACCCCGATCCGTTCCTGGACGAACTGGTCCGCGACGAGCCGGTCGCCCGGATCAGGCTGCCGTTCGGTAAGGGCTGGGCCTGGCTGGTCACCCGGTACGAGGACGTCCGGTTCGTCACCTCCGACCCGCGCTTCTCCCGGGAACGGGTCGTCGGACGCGAGGTCACCACCATGCGCCCGGTGCCGGTCGCCTCGCAGACGGCCGGGCTCCAGTACGTCGACCCGCCCCGGCACACCCGGCTGCGCCGGGTCGTCGCCCGCGCGTTCACCGGGCGGAGCATGCGGCGGCTGCGTCCGCTCGCCGAGCGCAGGGCCGCCGAGCTGCTCGACGGGATGGCACATGCCGGTGCCCCGGCCGACCTCATGGAGCATCTGCACGGCCCGTTCCCGCTCGCCGTGCTCCGCGACTTCCTCGGCGTGGCCGAGGAGGACCGGCAGGACTGGGCCGCGACCGGCGAGGCCCTGCTGTCGGCGGGCGCGGAGTCCGAGGAGCGCGCCCGGCAGGCGGCGAGGGCGACCCGGGAGCGGATCGCCGGACTGCTCCGGCAGCGCCGCGAGGAACCCCGCGAGGACCTGGCCGGGGTGCTGGCGCGGGCCGCCGCCGACGGCGAGATCACCGACGACGAGGCGGTCTCCCTCGCGATCGCCGTCCAGGTCAGCGGCGGCCACGCGGTCCGCAGCAACAGCGGCTCGATGATGTACGCGCTGCTCACCCATCCCGCGCACCTGGACCGGCTGCGCCGTGAGCCGGAGCTGCTGCCCCGGGCCGTGGAGGAGCTGTTCCGCTACGTCCCGCACCGCAACGGCGTCGGCATCCCCCGGATCGCCACCGAGGACGTCGAGGTCGGCGGCCGGCTGATCCGCGCCGGAGACGTGGTCTACAACGCCTACCTGGCCGCGAACCGCGATCCCCGTGTGTTCCCCGACCCGGACGCCCTGGACTTCGACCGGGACCACCTCGCCCACCTGGCCTTCGGGCACGGCCCGCACCACTGCCTGGCCGCCGTGATGGCCCGCATGGAGGCCGAGGTCATGATCGGCGCCGTCCTCACCCGCTTCCCCGCCCTCCGGCTGGCCGTGCCTCCCGAGGAGGTCGAGTTCCAGCGCCGGGGCCTGATCCGCGGCCCGAGGACCCTGCCGGTGACCTGGTGAGACCGGGCTTTCCGGGCCACCCCAGTGGATCTGCGACACTGGATGCACCATGCCCAAGCCCGGAGAACTCACTTTCGTCGCGCCGCGCGGAGCCAAGAAGCCGCCGCGGCATCTCGCCGACCTCACGCCCGCCGAGCGCAAGGAAGCGGTGGCCGGGATCGGTGAGAAGCCGTTCCGTGCCAAGCAGCTCTCGCAGCACTACTTCGCGCGGTACGCGCACGACCCGGAGCAGTGGACCGACATCCCCGCCGGTTCGCGTGCCAAGCTCCAGGAGGCGCTGTTCCCGGAGCTGATGACCGTCGTCCGCCATCTGTCCACCGACGAGGGCACCACGCGCAAGACGCTGTGGCGCCTGTTCGACGGCACGCTGGTGGAGTCCGTGCTGATGCGCTACCCGGACCGGGTGACCATGTGCATCAGCTCGCAGGCCGGCTGCGGCATGAACTGCCCGTTCTGCGCGACCGGGCAGGCGGGGCTGGACCGCAACCTGTCCACCGCGGAGATCGTCCACCAGATCGTGGACGGCATGCGGGCGCTGCGCGACGGCGAGGTGCCCGGCGGGCCCGCGCGGCTGTCCAACATCGTCTTCATGGGGATGGGCGAGCCGCTCGCCAACTACAACCGGGTCGTCGGGGCCATCCGGGCGCTCACCGACCCCGCCCCGGACGGGCTCGGGCTCTCCCAGCGCGGGATCACCGTCTCCACCGTCGGTCTGGTGCCGGCCATCCACCGGTTCGCCGACGAGGGCTTCAAGTGCCGGCTGGCGATCTCCCTGCACGCCCCCGACGACGAGCTGCGCGACACCCTCGTCCCCGTGAACACGCGGTGGAAGGTGCGCGAGGTGCTGGACGCCGGCTTCGAGTACACCGAGAAGTCCGGCCGCCGGCTGTCCATCGAGTACGCGCTGATCCGGGACATCAACGACCAGGCGTGGCGCGGTGACCGGCTCGGCCGGCTGCTCAAGGGCCGGCCCGTGCACGTCAACCTCATCCCGCTCAACCCCACGCCGGGGTCGAAGTGGACGGCGTCCCGGCCGGAGGACGAGAAGGCCTTCGTGGAGGCCATCGCCGCCCATGGTGTGGCCGTCACCATCCGGGACACCCGTGGTCAGGAGATCGACGGAGCCTGTGGTCAGCTCGCGGCCACCGAGCGGTAATCTGACCGGGTCCACATATCTTCATATTCCGACAGGGGAGCGCCACAGCGCTGAGAGTGCGGCAACCGGGCCGCAGACCCTCTGAACCTCGCCCAGGTCATTCTGGGTAGGAAGTTCGGTCATCACTCAAGCTGTTGCGCCCTGTCCGGGCCGCCCGCGCGGCGGTCCGGGCAGGGCCGCGTCTCTTCCTGGCCAACCCCCAGGAGGACATCCAGTGCACAACAAGACCCTCGTGGCCGTGGCGGCGGGGCTCGGCCTGCTCGCGCTGTCCGCGTGCGGCACGGCGAACTCCGGGTCGTCCTCGGACCCCAAGACCGTCACCCTCGTCAGCCACGACTCGTGGAACGTCTCCAAGAGCGTCGTCAAGGACTTCGAGAAGCGGTCCGGGTACAAGCTCAGGGTCCTCAAGGACGGCGACGCCGGGCAGGCCGTCAACAAGGCGATCCTGACCAAGGGCAACCCGCAGGGCGATGTCTTCTTCGGCGTCGACAACACCCTGCTCTCCCGCGCCCTGGACAACGGCCTGTTCCAGCCCTACGAGCCGAAGGGCGCCGGCTCCGTCCGGCCGGAGAACCGCGTCGACCAGGACAAGCACCGCGTCACCCCGGTCGACACCGGCGACATCTGCGTCAACTACGACAAGGCCTGGTTCAGCGCGCACAAGCTGACCCCGCCGCGGTCCTTCGCCGACCTCGCCAAGCCCGCGTACAAGAACCTCCTCGTCACCGAGAACGCGGCCACCTCCTCGCCGGGCCTCGGCTTCCTGCTCGGCAGTGCCGCGGAGTTCGGCGACCAGGGCTGGCCGGGGTACTGGAAGAAGCTCAAGGCCAACGGCGTCAAGGTCGTCGACGGCTGGGAGCAGGCGTACTACCAGGAGTTCTCCGGCTCCTCCGAGGGCAGGAAGGCCGGCGGCGACCGGCCGCTGGTGGTGTCGTACGCCTCCTCCCCGCCCGCCGAGGTGATCTACGCCAAGAAGCGGCCCGCCACCGCCCCGACCGGGGTGGCCTACGGCACCTGCTTCCGGCAGACCGAGTACGCCGGGCTGCTGAGCAACGCGAAGAACCCCGAGGGCGGCAAGGCGCTCCTCGACTTCCTGCTCACCCGGGAGTTCCAGCAGGACATGCCGCTGAACATGTTCGTCTACCCGGTCGTGGAGGGGGCCGCCGTGCCCGCCGACTTCACCGAGTACGGTCCGGCCGCCAAGGACCCCGAGACCCTGGCCCCCGACAGAATCGCCGCCAACCGCGACCAGTGGGTCTCCTCGTGGACGTCGCTCGTACTGAAGTGACCGCCAAGGCGCGCGGCCGGCGCGGGAGCGCGGCGCGGCTCGGGCTGATGGCCCTGCCCGTCGCGTTCTTCGCGCTGTTCTTCGCCTGGCCCGTCGCCGCGATCGTCACCCGCGGGCTGAGGACGGACGGCACCTGGCAGTTCGGGCGGATCGCGGACGTCGTCACCCGCCCGGACATCCGGCACGTGCTGTGGTTCACCACCTGGCAGGCGCTCGCCTCCACCGCGCTCACCCTGCTGCTCGCCCTGCCCGCCGCCTATGTCTTCGCCCGCCTCGACTTCCCCGGCAGACACGTGCTGCGGGCCGTCGTCACGGTGCCGTTCGTGCTGCCGACCGTCGTCGCCGGCAGCGCCTTCCTCGCCCTGGTCGGGCGGGGCGGCCTGCTGGACGAGCTGTGGGGGGTCCGGCTGGACACCACGGTGTGGGCGATCCTGCTCGCCCACGTCTTCTTCAACTACGCGGTCGTCGTCCGCACCGTCGGCGGGCTGTGGGCCCAGCTCGACCCCCGGCAGGAGGAGGCCGCGCGGATGCTGGGCGCCTCGCCGCTCACGGCCTGGCGCCGGGTCACCCTCCCGGCGCTCGGGCCCGCCGTGGCCGCCGCCGCCCTGATGGTGTTCCTGTTCACCTTCACCTCCTTCGGCGTGGTCCAGATCCTCGGCGGCCCCACCTTCTCCACCCTCGAGGTGGAGATCTACCGGCAGACCTCCGAGACCTTCGACCTGAGCACCGCCGCCGTCCTCACCCTCGTCCAGTTCGCCGCCGTCGGCGCGATCCTCGCCGTGCACGCCTGGACGGTACGGCGGCGGGAGACCGCGCTGCGCCTGGTCGACGCCTCCGTCACCGCCCGCCGGCCGCACGGGGCCGGACAGTGGGCGCTGCTCGCCGCCGTCCTCGCCACCGTCGCCCTGCTGCTGGTGCTGCCGCTCGGTGTCCTCGTCCGCCGCTCCCTCGACGCACCCGGCTTCGGCTACTACCGGGCGCTGACCGACGCGGACGGCGGTACCTTCCTGGTGGCGCCCGTGCAGGCGGTGTGGACCTCGCTCCAGTACGCCGTCGCCGCCACCGCCATCGCCGTGGTGGTCGGCGGCCTCGCCGCCGCCGCGCTGGCCCGCCGGGACGCCGGACGGCTGGTACGGGGCTTCGACGCGCTGCTGATGCTGCCGCTCGGCGTGTCCGCCGTCACCGTCGGCTTCGGCTTCCTGATCGCCCTCGACGAACCGCCGCTGAACCTGCGCCAGTCCTGGATCCTGGTGCCGCTCGCCCAGGCCCTCGTCGGCGCCCCTTTCGTCGTACGCACCATGCTGCCCGTGCTGCGCGCGGTGGACGGACGCCTCCGGGAGGCCGCCGCCGTGCTCGGGGCCTCGCCCTGGCGGGTGTGGCGGGAGGTGGACCTGCCGCTGGTGCGGCGGGCGCTGCTGGTCGCGGCCGGTTTCGCGTTCGCCGTGTCGCTCGGCGAGTTCGGGGCGACCGTGTTCATCGCCCGGCCCGACAACCCCACGCTGCCGGTCGCCGTGGCCCGGCTGCTCAGCCGCCCCGGCGACCTCAACTACGGGCAGGCGATGGCCCTTTCGACCATTCTGATGGTGGTGTGCGCCGTCGCGCTGCTCGTCCTGGAGCGGCTGCGCACCGACCGGACGGGGGAGTTCTAGATGCTGCTGAGCCTGGAGGCCGCGACCGTGCGCTTCGGCGGGCGGGCCGCCCTGGACCGGGTCGGCCTCGATGTCGCCGAGCACGAGGTGGTGTGCGTGCTCGGGCCCAGCGGCAGCGGGAAGTCGACCCTGCTGCGGGCGGTCGCCGGACTGCGACCCCTGGACTCCGGGCGGGTGTTGCTCGACGGCCGGGACCAGAACGGGGTGCCCGCGCACCGGCGCGACGTGGGCCTGATGTTCCAGGACCACCAGTTGTTCCCGCAGCGGGACGTCGGCGCCAACGTGGCCTTCGGGCTGCGCATGCACGGCGTCGCCCGGCGCGAACGGGACGCCGAGGTGGGCCGGCTGCTGGACCTGGTCGGGCTGCCGGGGGCCGCCCGGCGGGCCGTGGCCGCCCTGTCCGGCGGTGAGCAGCAGCGCGTGGCCCTCGCCCGGGCGCTCGCCCCCCGGCCCCGGCTGCTCATGCTGGACGAGCCGCTCGGCCAGCTCGACCGCTCGCTGCGCGAACGCCTCGTGGTGGAACTGCGGGAGCTGTTCGGCCGGCTGGGCACCACCGTGCTCGCCGTCACCCACGACCAGGGCGAGGCGTTCGCGCTGGCCGACCGGGTGGTGGTGATGCGGGACGGGCGGATCGCGCAGTCCGGGACGCCCGTCGAGGTGTGGCAGCGGCCCGCCGACGCGTTCGTGGCCCGCTTCCTCGGCTTCGAGAACGTGGTCCCGGCGACCGTCGCCGGCCCGGCCGCCGACAGCCCCTGGGGCAAACTGCCCGTGCCCGACGGCTCGGCACAGGGCAGCCGTACGGTCCTGGTCCGCCCGGCCGGGGTCCGGCTGGTCCCCGCCGGCCAGGGCCTGGCCTGCACGGTGACCGCCCGCACGTTCAAGGGCTCCCATGTGGCCGTCCACCTCCAGCCGGCGGACGGCCCGCGGCTGGAGGCGGCCTGCGCGCTGCGGGACGCGCCCGAGCCCGGCGCCTCGGTCGGGGTGGAGTTCGACGCGGCCGAAATCGCCGTACTGGACTGAGCGTCGGGCCTGGGTCTCCCGCCGGCGGGGGCTCAGCCGCGGCGGCGCATGCCGAACCAGACCGCGCCCGCGCCGGCCACGATCAGGGCCGCCGCGAGGCCGGCGATCAGCGGGGTGCGGGAGCTCGCGCCGGTCTCGGCGAGATCGGAGTCGTCGGCCGCCGGGGACGGTCCGTCGCCGGACACGCCGGTGGAGGCGGAGGCCGCCGGGGTGGGGGACGCCGGGACGGGGGCGGCCGGGGTGGGGGACGCCGTCAGGGTCGTACGGGCCGTCGGGAGGGGGGACCCGCTCCCGGCCGCGCACGGGATGGACGGCGTCACCAGGCCGGGCCGGATGTCCTGGTCGACCCGGTGGCCGGCCGTGACGTGGACCCGGTAGGCCGTGCCGGGCTGCCAGTCCGCCGGGAACACGGCCCGCACCCCCTGCCCGGATCCGGTGACCGGCTGCTCGCCGATCTTCGTCTCGACACCCGCGGCGCCCTGGGCGAAGACGCTGACGACGGCGTCGGTGGCGGAGGGGTCGGTGGCGGTGACGACGATGGCGCCCTTGCCGCCGTCGCACGTGACCGCGGCGGAGAAGTCGTCGATGGCGGACGCGAGGGCGGAGCCGGCCGGGCCGAGTATCAGGGCGGCCGATCCGGCGGCGGCGCCCAGCAGCTTCCCGGAACGGCGGACGCTACGGCGGGTCAGGGACAACGTCGGTCCTTCACAGAATGCGGATGCGGGGGGTGGGGGGAGCGTGCTCCCCGAGCAGTGTCGACGTGCCCGCGACCGGCCGCCGCCGGCTTTGCCCGCTTATTAATCATCCCGATGTTTGGACCGGGCTCCGTGACCCGGTCGTGGCGGTCAGCGGCTCAGGGGCAGCGCCGACAGCGCGGCGATCGCCAGGACCAGCGGGCCGAACAGGGCCGGCAGTACGGCGGCGCGCAGGGCGGCGGCCCCGCGCAGCAGGGTGGGGCGCGCGCCGAGGCGGAGCAGCGCGGCGGTGTGGCCCGCGCGGTACTGGCGGGCCTCCACGGCCGCGGTGAGCAGGGTGGCGAGCGTGGCGCCGCCGACGACGAGCGCGCCGAGGGCGGACAGCGGTCCGAAGGCCGGGGCCGGGCCGCCGGACAGCGCGGTCAGGGCGCACCCGGCGGACGCCACCGCGCAGACCACGCCGAGCGGACGGCCGATCCGGGCGGCCTCCGCCATCAGGCCCCGGCCGGCCAGCAGCCGCAGCGCACCCGGCCGCCCGGCCTGGAGGAGCCTGCCGCACAGATGGGTGAGGCCGGGCCCGGCCAGCACCAGGCCGGTGCCGGTGAGCAGCCAGCCGAGGAGGACGGTGAGGACGGGGACGGGGGCGGACCGGCCGGCGTAGGCCTGCGCGGCCAGCCCGGCGGTGACGAGGGCGACGCCCCAGGGCAGGCCGGCGGGGGAGTCGGCGTCGGTGTCCGGGGCCGGCGGCTCCGGGGCGTTCTCCGGTGCCGGAGGATCGCCCTCCGTCTCCAGGAGGGCGGTCGTCGCGGTACGGCGGTCACCGGGCGCGTCGGTACGGCCGTCACCGGGCGCCTGGGGGAGCCGGGTCCCGAACCTCCCGTACGCCCCGAACGTCTCCTTTCCGGCCGAGCCGCCCGCGGCACCGAACCGGCCGAACCGGCGCGGGACCCGGACCGGTGGGCGGGGGTCGCGCGGCCGGAGCGCCACGGCCACCGCCGCCGTCGCCGTGACCGGGAGCACGGTCAGCAGGGTCGCGGCCGCCGGGACCGGGAGGGGCAGGCCGGCGGCCAGGAGACCGGCCGCCGCGCCGTCGAACGGCAGGCCGGTGAGGTCGCCGCGCAGGTGCAGGAAGATCAGCAGCGCGAGCAGCGAGCCCAGGGAGCAGGACAGGGCCGTCGTCAGCGCGGAGACGGCCATGAGCCGGGCCGGGCCGAGACCCACGGCGGACAGCCCGGGGCGCGGCCGGGTGCCGGGGTCGGTGCGGGCCACCGCGAGCGCCAGGTACACCGTGGCGGCGAGCGGCGCCGCGCACCAGGCCAGGCGCAGCGCGGCGGCGTCCGCGGCCTCCGGGTGCGCCAGGGCGTGGCCGAGGCTGGACAGCAGCAGCAGGCCGGTGCCCGCCGAGGCCGCGGCCACCAGCAGGCGGCGCAGCTGGACGGCGGGCCGGGCGGCGCGGGTCAGACGGAGAGCGAGCACGCGGCCCGGCCTTCCGCGTCGGGGACGTCCGGCAGGTGCACGGTGTGCACGCGGCGCCCGTCCAGCAGGGCCACCGTACGGTCGGCGAGGGCGGTGGTGTCGGGGTCGTGGGTGGCGAGGACGACCGTGATGCCGTGCGAGCGGGCGGCCGTGGTCAGGGTGCGCAGCACATGGGTGCGGTCGGCGTGGTGCAGGGGCGCGGTCGGCTCGTCGGCGAACAGGATCTCGGGGCCGGGGGCGAGCGCGCGGGCGATGGCGACGCGCTGGCGCTCGGCGTGGCGCAGCGCGCGCGGGCGGCAGCGGGCCCGGTCGCCGACGTCCAGGCGCTCCAGCCACTCCAGCGCGCACACCTTGGCCCGGCGGCGGCCGGCGCCGCGCAGCATCAGCGGCAGGGCGGCGTTCTCCCAGACGTTCAGCTCGGGGACGAGGACGGGCTCGGGGTCGATCCAGGCGAAGCGTTCGCGGCGCAGCCGTTCGCGGGCGGTGGGCCCGAGGGTGTGCAGGGGGGAGCTGTTGAACCAGACCTCGCCGGAGCGTACCGGCAGCAGGCCGGACAGACAGCGCAGCAGGGTGGTCTTGCCGCTGCCGCGCGGTCCGCTGACGGCGAGGATCTCGCCCTGGCGCACGCCGAGCGAGATCCCGGCCAGGCCGGGGGAGCCGTCGCGGTGCGTGAAGTGCAGGGAGCGTGCCCAGAGCACGTCGTTGTCCGGTGGGGCCTCCATGGCGTACACCTCGGTTCTGATCCGTTTTCCCGTGCTTCGTTCCCCCGTCCGGGGGAACGAAGGCTGGGCCGATCGGTCACTGGCACGCTAGGCAGGTCCCGGACGGGAGCCCGGACAGCACGCGGCCCCGGGCCGCCGTTCCCACTCGAACGGACGGCACCGGGGCCGGCTCGGTCATCCGGTCGGATGATCAGAGCTTGGTCCACGCCTCCGTGAGGGTGGCCCGCAGGATCTGCTCGATCTCGTCGAAGGTCTCCTGGGTGGAGATCAGCGGCGGGGCGAGCTGGATGACCGGGTCGCCGCGGTCGTCGGCACGGCAGTACAGGCCGTTGTCGAACAGCGCCTTGGAGAGGAAGCCGTACAGGACGCGCTCGGTCTCCTCGTCGTTGAAGGACTCCTTGGTGTTCTTGTCCTTCACCAGCTCGATGCCGTAGAAGAAGCCGTTGCCGCGGACGTCGCCGACGATCGGCAGGTCGTGCAGCTTCTGCAGGGTCTGCAGGAAGGCGCCCTCGTTGTCCAGCACGTGCTGGTTGAGGCCCTCGCGCTCGAACAGGTCGAGGTTGGCCAGGCCCACCGCGGCGGAGACCGGGTGGCCGCCGAAGGTGTAACCGTGCAGGAAGGTGTTGTCGCCCGTGTAGAACGGCTCGGCGAGGCGGTCGGAGATGATGCAGGCGCCGATCGGGGAGTAGCCCGAGGTCATGCCCTTGGCGCAGGTGATCATGTCCGGGACGTAGCCGAACTTGTCGCAGGCGAACGTCGTGCCGAGGCGGCCGAAGGCGCAGATGACCTCGTCCGACACCAGCAGGACGTCGTACTTGTCGCAGATCTCGCGCACGCGCTGGAAGTAGCCGGGGGGCGGCGGGAAGCAGCCGCCGGCGTTCTGCACCGGCTCCAGGAAGACCGCGGCGACGGTGTCCGGGCCCTCGAAGAGGATCTGCTGCTCGATCTGGTCGGCGGCCCAGCGGCCGAAGGCGACCGGGTCGTCGCCGAAGAGCGACGCGCGGTAGATGTTGGTGTTCGGCACCTTGTGCGCGCCCGGCACGAGCGGCTCGAAGGGGGCCTTCAGGGCCGGCAGGCCGGTGATGGACAGGGCGCCCTGCGGGGTGCCGTGGTAGGCGACCGCGCGGGAGATGACCTTGTGCTTGGTGGGCTTGCCGGTCAGCTTGAAGTACTGCTTGGCGAGCTTCCAGGCGGTCTCGACGGCCTCGCCGCCGCCGGTGGTGAAGAAGACCTTGTTCAGGTCGCCGGGGGCCTCGTTGGCCAGGCGCTCGGCCAGTTCCACGGCCTTCGGGTGGGCGTAGGACCACACCGGGAAGAACGCCAGTTCCTGGGCCTGCTTGGCGGCGGTCTCGGCGAGTTCCGTGCGGCCGTGACCGGCCTGGACCACGAACAGACCCGCGAGACCGTCGAGGTAGCGCTTGCCCTTGTCGTCGTAGATGTAGGTGCCCTCACCCCGGACGATGGTCGGGACGGGGGAGTTCTCGTACGAGGACATGCGGGTGAAGTGCATCCACAGGTGGTCGTACGCGGTGCGGCTGAGGTCCTTGGTGCTCACGGTTATCGGGTCCTCACGGTTATCGGGTTCCCCACATGTAGGTCTGCTTCTTGAGCTTCAGATAGACGAAGCTCTCGGTGGAGCGCACCCCGGGCAGGGCCCGGATGCGTTTGTTGATGACGTCCAGCAGGTGGTCGTCGTCCTCGCAGACGATCTCGGCGAGGATGTCGAACGAGCCCGCGGTCATCACCACGTACTCGACTTCCGACATGGCGGTCAGCGCGTCCGCGATCGACTCGACATCGCCCTCGACGTTGATCCCGACCATCGCCTGCCGGCGGAAGCCCACGGTGAGCGGGTCCGTGACGGCGACGATCTGCATCACGCCCTGGTCCAGCAGCTTCTGCACGCGCTGGCGCACGGCCGCCTCGGACAGGCCGACGGCCTTGCCGATCGCGGCGTACGGCCGGCGGCCGTCCTCCTGGAGCTGCTGGATGATGGCGAGGGAGACGGCGTCCAGCTGGGGACTGTTGCCGTTCCTGGACTCGCGGGACGAGTCCCTCTGGTCTGCGCTTCGACTGGCCACGACCTCACTGTGCACCAGGTCTCGACAGTTTCGCAAGGCCGGATCGATGAAATCCGTTGTTTGGGAGTCGCGACCTTGCGGATTTCGCAGATCGAGTGCCGGTGGGGGTGTTGAAAACGTGGGTACGGCGATTAGGGTGGGTGTCTCAGTGATTGGACAGCCAGAACCAGATCAGGAGGCCGGCAGTGAGCACCGAGCTGCGTCGTCTGCGCAACTACATCGACGGTGAGTTCCGGGACGCCGCCGACGGACGGACCACCGAGGTGGTCAACCCCGCGACGGGCGAGGCGTACGCGACCGCGCCGCTGTCCGGGCAGGCGGACGTCGACGCCGCCATGGAGGCCGCCGCCCGCGCCTTCCCCGCCTGGCGGGACACCACGCCCGCCGAGCGGCAGAAGGCCCTCCTGAAGATCGCCGACGCGTTCGAGGAGCGCGCCGAGGACCTGATCGCCGCGGAGGTGGAGAACACGGGCAAGCCCATCGGGCTGACCCGCTCCGAGGAGATCCCGCCGATGGTCGACCAGATCCGCTTCTTCGCGGGTGCGGCCCGGATGCTGGAGGGCCGCTCGGCCGGCGAGTACATGGAGGGGATGACCTCGATCATCCGCCGTGAGCCGGTCGGCGTCTGCGCGCAGGTCGCGCCGTGGAACTACCCGATGATGATGGCCGTGTGGAAGTTCGCCCCGGCCATCGCGGCGGGCAACACGGTCGTGCTGAAGCCCTCGGACACCACCCCCGCCTCCACGGTCCTGATGGCCGAGATCATGGGCTCCGTCCTGCCCAAGGGCGTCTTCAACGTCATCTGCGGCGACCGTGACACCGGCCGGATGATGGTCGAGCACGAGACCCCGGCGATGGCCTCCATCACCGGCTCCGTGCGCGCCGGCATGTCCGTCGCCGAGTCCGCCTCCAAGGACCTCAAGCGGGTCCACCTGGAGCTGGGCGGCAAGGCCCCGGTCGTGGTCTTCGAGGACACCGACATCGCCAAGGCCGTCGAGGACATCTCCGTGGCGGGCTTCTTCAACGCGGGCCAGGACTGTACGGCCGCGACCCGCGTCCTCGTCCACGAGTCCATCCACGACGAGTTCGTGGCCGCGCTCGCCAAGGCCGCGGCCGAGACCAAGACCGGGCAGCCGGACGACGAGGACGTCCTCTTCGGCCCGCTGAACAACCCCAACCAGCTGAAGCAGGTCGCCGGCTTCATCGACCGCCTCCCGGCCCACGCCAAGGTCGAGGCGGGCGGCCAGCGCGTCGGCGACAAGGGCTACTTCTACGCCCCGACCGTCGTCTCCGGCCTCAAGCAGGACGACGAGATCGTCCAGAACGAGGTCTTCGGCCCGGTCATCACCGTCCAGTCCTTCACCGACGAGGACCAGGCCGTCGAGTACGCCAACGGCGTCCAGTACGCCCTCGCGTCCTCGGTGTGGACCAAGGACCACGCCCGCGCGATGCGCATGTCCAAGCGGCTCGACTTCGGCTGCGTGTGGATCAACACCCACATCCCGCTGGTCGCCGAGATGCCCCACGGCGGCTTCAAGAAGTCCGGCTACGGCAAGGACCTGTCCGCGTACGGCTTCGAGGACTACACGCGCATCAAGCACGTGATGACGTCCCTGGACGCGTAGGCGGCACGCACGGCGGCGCGGCCCCGGACGGATTTCCCTCTCCGTTCGGGGCCGCGCCGGTCTTCTCACTCCCCGGCGACGAACTCCAGCTCGTCCCCGGACAGCTGGAGGTGCGCGGCCCGCTCCCAGTCCGCCGTCTGGTCCGGCCTGCGGGCCCCCGCGATCGCGCCCGTCACGCCCCGGCGGGCCAGCACCCAGGCGATCGCGACCGCCCCCGCCGTCGTGCCGTGCTCCCGCGCGACCGTGCGCAGCCGGTCCACCGTACGCAGGTTGGCGTCCAGGTCCGTGGTGAAGTCCGGGTGCGTGCGGCGCCAGTCGGACGGGTCCAGTTCCTCCAGCCGCTGCCGGGTGAAGGCCCCGGTGAGCAGGCCCGAGTGGAGCGGCTGGTAGGCGATCACACCGGTGCCGTGGGCGGCGGCCCAGTCGATCTCCGGTTCGGCCGAGCGGTTCAGGAGGGACAGCGGAGGCTGGACCGCGTCGACCGGGGCGATCCGCCGCGCCCGCTCCAGCAGCTCGGGGCCGTGGTTGGACAGTCCGATCGCGCGGACCTTGCCCTCGGCCTTCAGGTCGGCCATCACCTGCCAGTACTCCTCCAGTTCGGTGGCCCGAGCGTCCTCGGGCGGCTCGGTGCCGTCCCAGTTCAGGGCCGCGCCGGTGTCCGGCCAGTGCACCTGGTACAGGTCGATCACGTCCACGCCGAGCCGGCGCAACGAGTCCTCGACCTCGCGCCGCACGCTGTCCGGCCGCATGATCCGCCGGGGTGCCGCCGCCGGGTCCGCCGGGTCCCACACCAGGCCCGCCTTGGTGAACACATACGGCCGGTCGGCCTCCGGCAGGGCGGCCAGCGCCTTGCCGACCACCTCCTCCGAGTGCCCGAGCCCGTACACGGCGGCCGTGTCGATCCAGTTGACACCCAGTTCGACCGCCCGGTGCACGGTCGCGACGGAGTGCGCGTCGTCCTGCGTGCCCCACGAGAACCGCCAGCCGTCGCCGCCGAACGACCAGGCGCCGAGCCCGATCACGGAGATGTCGATTCCGGAGGTGCCGAGGGGGCGGAGGGGGAGAGTCATCGTCGTACGTCCTTGCTCGTGCCGGCTGTTCGCTGACGTCCACCACTCTGCGCGCCCCGCCACCGGCCCCGGCAGGCACGGCTTTGAGGGGGGAAAGAGTTGGCCACCCTCGCGCGCCCAGGACCCGGGATACTGACGGACATGACGGCAATCGGCGAACGACGCACCGAACTGAGCCAGTTCCTCAGGTCCCGGCGGGCCCGGCTCACCCCGGCCGACGTCGGCCTGAGCACCTACGGGACGCGGCGCGTGCCCGGGCTGCGGCGCGAGGAACTGGCCCAGCTCGCGGGCGTGAGCGTCGAGTACTACGTACGGCTGGAGCAGGGCCGCAACCCGCATGTGTCGGACGGCGTCCTGGACGCGATCGGCCGCGCCCTGCGGCTGGACGCGGACGAGCGGGCGTACCTGCGCGGCCTGGCCCGCCCCGACCGGGTCCGCCCGGACGCGGCCCCGGCCGCCGAGGCGGTACGGCCCGCCCTGCGCCGGCTGGTCGACGCCCAGCCCGGCCCCGCCTACGTCTGCGGCCACCTCACCCAGGTGCTCGCCTGGAACCCGCTCGCCGCCGCCGTCTTCGGCGACTTCGGCGATCTGCCGCCCGAGCGGCGGACCTTCGCCCACCTGGTCTTCCGCGACGAGCGCTACCGCGCCCTGCTCGGCGACAGCCTGCCGACGAAGGCGGAGGCCACCGTGGCCTTCCTGCGGATGGGCGTCGGCCGCTACCCCGACGACCCCGCCCTCGCCTCCCTCATCGGCACGCTCGCCATGAAGAGCGGGGAGTTCGCCGCGCTGTGGGCCCGGCAGGACGTCCAGGACAAGGGACCCGGCCGTTACACCCTGCGCCACCCGCTGGTCGGCGCCCTCGCCCTGGACTTCGAGGTGCTGCACACGCCCGAGCCCGGCCAGGTGCTGATCAGCTATCTGCCCGCGCCGGGGACCGGGGCCGAGGAGGCACTGGGGCTGGTGGGCAGCTGGGGCTCGGACGGCGCCCGGACCGGGCCGGCCGGCCCGGTGACCGGCTGAACGGGCAGGGCGGGCAAGGGCGCCGGCCCGGTGATCGACAACGTGTCGGACCGGCGCCGGACCGCTCGACGCAGCGTCGATTGCCGCTCCGGGCGACGAAACGGCATGCTTCCGGGGTGCCCCAGACTTCCTCTTCCGCGTCCGCGCTTCCCCGTCGTTCCCTGCTCGCCGCCCTCGGCGCCACCGCCGCGCTCGGTGCGCTGTCCGGGTGCGGGGTGCCCGCCGCGTACGTCAAGCCCGCGGACCGCTCCGCGCCCGACGAGTCCGCGGGCGACAAGAGGCTGACCTGGGCCAACTGGCCGCTGTACATCGACACCGACGACGACCACCCGAACCGGCGGCCCACCCTGGAGGGGTTCCGGAAGAGCACCGGGATCTCCGTCGACTACGTGGAGGAGATCAACGACAACGACGAGTTCTTCGGCAAGGTCAGCCCCTCGCTGATGAACCACCGGTCCACCGGCCGGGACCTGATCGTCATAAGCGACTGGATGTGCGCCCGGTACGTCCGGCTGGGCTGGGTCCAGGAGATGGACCGCGCCCACCAGCCCAACGTGGCACGGAACCTGGATCCGCTGCTGCGCTCGCCCGCCTTCGACAAGGGCCGCCGGTTCACCGTGCCGTGGCAGTCCGGGATCACCGGCATCGCCTACAACCGGCGCAAGCTCGGCCGGGACATCCGGCACGTCAAGGACCTCTGGGCGCCGGACCTCAAGGGCCGGGTGACCCTGCTGTCCGGCCTGGACGAGGCGTTCGCGCTGCTCATGCAGGGCGACGGCGTGGACATCACCCGCTGGAGAGCGGACGACTTCCACCGGATGTGCGACCGGATCGAACGGGAGGTGCACCGGGGCCAGATCCGCCGCTTCACCGGCAACGACTACACCAAGGACCTGGTCAGCGGCGACGTGCTGGCCTGCCAGGCGTACTCCGGCGATGTCATCCAGCTCCAGGCGGACAACCCCGACATCCGCTTCGTCGTCCCCGAGGAGGGCGCCGAGCTGTGGTCGGACTCGCTGATGATCCCCGACCGGGCCCGGCACAAGGCCAACGCCGAGCGGCTGATCGACTACTACTACCGGCCCGAGATCGCCGCGAAGCTGGCCGCCTGGGTCAACTACGTCTGCCCGGTCCCGGCCGCCCGGGAGGTGCTCGCCGCCGACCCGGACAAGGACACCGCGGCCCTCGCCGACAACCCCCTGATCTTCCCGGACCCCGTGATGCGCGAACGCCTGGCCGTCGCCCGCGACATCACCTCCACGGAACGCCCGGAGTTCACCCGCCGCTGGAACGGCATCGTGGGCCTGTGAGCCGCCGGCCCGCACGCGCGGGGCAGGATGAACCCATGGCCAAGGACACGTACACGGACTTCCCGCTGCCGCGCGGGGCGACAGGCTTTCCCGGTCCCGACGACACCGCCCCGCTTCCCGAGACCGGCCTGCGGACGTTCCGCACCGCCCTGTACACGGCCGCCCGCATCGCCGGGGGCACGGTGGGCGAGGTGGAGGAACAGTCCCGTCCCCGCTCCTTCCACCTCGCGTCGGTCCTCGGCCGCGCGGGCGAGACCGTCGTCCTGTGCCACGCCCACCACCCGTGGATCGCGTTCGCCCCGGAGCGCCGGAACTGGTACGACGAGGAGTTCCTGACCCCGCCCCCGTGGGCCCGCGCCTTCACCGACGCGGGATTCACGGTGCTCGACCGCGAGCGGCTCACCACACCGCTGTCCGCCGTGGACACCTCGGCACTGACCCGGGACGAGTGGCGCCGGATCCGCCTCTACCACCTCACCACGCTGGGCGGACTGCTCTTCAACGCCTTCGACTGACCCGGGGTGACCACCTCGGTCACCCCTGCCCGTCCAGCGCGCGGCTCACCGTCGCCGCCGTCCGGCGCACGGCCGGGGCGAGGCGGGGGGAGTGGGCGGTCGTCGGGGCGGTCAGGGAGACGGCCGCCACGAGGGTGCCGGCCCGGAACACCGGGGCCGCGAAGGACAGTTCGCCCAGGTGGTACTCCTCGTGGGCCTCGGCCAGGCCGCTCGCGCGGACGCGGGCCAGCTGGGCGGCGAGCGGGCCCGGGGCGGTGCGGGTGCGGGGGGTGTGCCGCGCGGCGGCGGCCGGGACCGTAAGCAGGCCGTGGGCCAGCAGGACCTTGCCCGCGGCCGTGGCGTGCGGGGGCAGCCGTGCGCCGGTGACCAGGCACAGGGCCGTACCGCCGGCCGGGATCACCACGTCCGCGTGTCCGCCGGTGCGCGCGGTGAGGGCGCGCAGCGCCGGCAGGGCCGTGTCCAGCAGGCCGCGCGGGCAGGGGGCGGCGGCGCCGAGCGTACGGATCCGGGTACCGAGCCGGTAGGAGCCGTCCGCGCCCCGCTCCAGCCCGCCCCAGGCCACCAGTTCCCGCACCATGCGCAGCGCGGTCGGCACGGGCAGCCCCGTGCGCCGGGCGATCTCCGTCAGGCGCAGCGTGACCGGCGCGTCCACGAACGCGTCCAGCACGGAGAAGACCCGCCCCGCGACGCTCTCCGCCATCCGTCTCCCCCTCTGCCCCGCCCGCGTTTTCGCTCAGTGAAAGCCGGACGTTGCCGCCGGCCGGCCCCGCCCGCGAGGGTCAACGCATGACTCCCGATCTCTCTTCCGACGGCATGACTCTCGATCTCTCTTCCGACGAGCTGCTGTCCACCACCCGCGCCGTCCGCCACCGCCTCGATCTGACCCGTCCGGTGCCGCGCCGGCTGCTGGAGGAGTGCGTGGACCTGGCCGTCCAGGCGCCGAGCGGACGCAACCGGCAGCGCTGGCACTTCGTCATCGTCACCGACCCCGGGCGACGGGCCGCCCTGGCCGACGTGTGGCGGGCCGGGGTGACCACGCCCGGCGCCAGCGAACCGCTCCCGGAGCGGGACGTGCGGCGGGCGTCCGTGGCCCGGATGGACCGGGTGTACTCCGGCACCGCGCACCTGTACGCCCATCTGCACGAGGTCCCGGCGCTCGTCGTGCCGTGCGTGGAGGGCCGTACCGACCACGCCCCGGTCCTGCGCCAGGCCGGCACCTGGGGCTCCATCCTGCCGGCCGTGTGGAGCTTCATGCTCGCCGCCCGCGCCCGGGGCCTGGGCACCTGCTGGACCACCGGGAACCTGGTGGACGAGCGGGAGTCGGCCCGGGTGCTCGGCATCCCGTACGACGACGTGATGCAGGCGGCGCTCATCCCCGTCGCCTACACCCTCGGCACCGACTTCCGGCCGGCCCCCCGCATCGCCCGGGAGAGGGTGCTGCATTGGGACCGATTTTGAACACGTTCAATTCCAGGCGTACGCTCCCGTCATGAGCGACAGAGCCGCCCTGCTCAAGGGCATCCGCGCCTGGTTGGTCCTCTTCGTCGTGTGCCTCGTGCTGAGCGGAGCCACCGCCTTCCCGCTGGTGCACGAACTGCGCTGGACCGAGAGCGCGTTGCGCGCGCTGTCCGTGCCGGAGCACCTGCCCGGCCTGATGGCGTGGATCGTCCGGGTGCGCGAGGGGCTGGACACCGTCGACGCCGACTACCCCTTCGTCCTGTACGGCACCGACTGGCTGGCCTTCGCCCACCTCGTCATCGCGGTCGCGTTCTACGGCCCGTACCGCGACCCCGTCCGCAACATCTGGGTGATCGAGTTCGGGATGATCGCCTGTGCCGGGATCATCCCGCTCGCCCTCGCCTGCGGGCCCGTCCGGGGAATCCCCTTCTGGTGGAGCCTTATCGACATGTCCTTCGGGGTGTTCGGCGTCGTCCCGCTCTACGTCGTCCGCAAGAAGATCAAGCGACTGGAGGCGCTCGGCACCCCGCCCGCGCCCCCGGCCGCCGCGCCCGTCAGCGGTTGAACGCGGGGAACGCGAAGCGCTCGGCGGCGGCCTGCTGGCCGTCGCCCTTGGCGTCCGTGGAGTTCACCGAGTAGACGAGGGTGCGGGACAGGTCGCGGGTCGCGGCGATCGCCGCGGTGTAACCCGGCCGCGAACCGCCCTTGCCCCAGACCACCTTGCCGTTCAGCTCGATCCGCTCCAGCGCCGCGCCGTAGTGCGCGTCGGGCACGTGGGGCAGGGTGAACATCTCGTCCAGCTGCGGCTCGGGCACCACCCGGCCGCGGAACAGCCCGACCAGGAACCGCTCCAGGTCGGCGGTGGTCGAGATGAGGTCACCGGCCGCGAAACGGTCGGTCATGTTCCAGTCGGTCACATCGACCAGCTTGCCGTCGATCCAGTCGTAGCCCCGGTTGTGCGGACCGTGGATCCCGGTGTCCCCGGCGGCGGGGAAGGAGCTGTGCCGCATGCCCAGCGGCCGGAAGATCCGCACCTGCGCCTGGTGGGCGTACGAGTCGCCGGTCACCTTCTCGATGAGCAGGCCCAGCACGGTGTAGTGGATGTTGCCGTAGGTCTGCCGCGTGCCCGGGGCGTACGCCGGTCCCTCGGCCACGGACGCGGCGACGACCTGGCGTGGCGTCAGCGTCTCGAAGCGGTGCGCGAAGCCCTCCTCGACCGTGTCACCGAGGGATGCCCCCGGCCGCAGGCCGCTGGTGTAGTTCAGCAACTGCCGTACGGTGATGGGCTCGAAGCCCTCGGTGAGCAGGCCCGGCAGATACCGCTGCACGGTGCCGTCGAGGTCGATCCGGCCCTCCGCGGCCAGTTGCAGCACGATCGCGGCGGTGACCACCTTCGTCACCGAACCGGCCCGGAACCGGGCGTTCTCCAGGGCCGGCGCCCCCGTGCGGACGTCCCGCACCCCGGCCGTGCCCCGCCAGCTGCCGTCGCCGCCGACCCGGAGCAGCGCGGCCGTGGCATCGTGGTCGGGCAGCCCGGCGAGCGCGGCGGACAGGGCCTCGGCGTCCGGGCCGGACGTGACCTTGGCGAACGTGGCCTTGGCGGACACGGGTGCGGGGGACACGGCGGACGCGGACGCGGGGGCGGCGAACGCCGGTGCGGCCGACGCGCCGGCGGCCAGCGCGGCGACGAGGCCTGCGGCCACCAGGGCGGTACGGCGGGTACGGCTCGACGTGCCGGTACCGAGGGTGCGGCGCATGGCGGGCTCCTTCAGGAGATCGGGTGCGGCTTCCTGATCATCCTCGGGCGGTGCGCCGCCGCCCGGATCCTCACCGAGGAGGGCGTACGACCCTTGCGCGACCCCGAACACGTACCCGCGCCGCTGCGGGAGTCGTCAGGGTTGGCCCCTACGGGGGAGGGGGGTCCCCGCCCTCACCGGCGTAGCGTTCCCGAGCCGCCATGACCTCGTCGCCGTGCTCGAACGCCCACGCCCCGAACGCGTCGATCGGCGCGAGCAACGTCCGTCCCAGAGCGGTGAGTCCGTACTCCACGCGAGGTGGTGAGCCGCCGTACGCCCGGCGGTCCACCAACCCGCCGCACTCCAGCCGCCGCAGCGTCTCGGTCAGCACCTTCGGACTGATCCCTCCGATCCGCCCGCGCAGGGCGCCCGGCCGGCACGGGCCGTCCTTCAGAGCCCACAGCACCACCGAGTTCCAGGTGTTGGCGAGCAGATCGAAGGCCAGGCGGGCCCGGCAGTCGGCGAGGAAGCTCTGGTCATGGCTCACGTACCGAATGGTGCCCGAGCGGCTCCCTACTGTCGTGCCCGGATCCGAACGAGCCGACAACGGGAGGGCATTGTGCGCATCGGGATTCTCGGCACCGGAGCCATGGCACGGGCACTGGGCGGACCGTGGGAACGCGCCGGGCACGAGGTGGTCGCGGGCAGCCGGACGCGGGGCGGCCTGCGCGCGGCGGCGGAGCACGGCACGGACGCGGTGCTGCTCGCCGTGCCGTACGCGGCGGCCGTGGACCTCGTCACCGGGCTCGCCGGCACCCTGGCCGGGCGGGTGCTGATCGACTGCACCAACCCCGTCGGCCCGGACTTCGGGCTGCTCACGGCCGGCGGCCCGGCCGCGGCCGAGCGGATCGCCGCCGCCGCGCCCGCCGCCCGTGTGGTGAAGGGGTTCAACCTGTGCCACGAGAGCGTCTGGCGGCTGAACCCGCCGGTCTTCGCCGGCCGTCCGCTGGCCGTCCCCCTGTGCGGGGACGACGCGGACGCGCTCGCCGTCGTCCGGCGGCTCGTCCGCGACCTGGGCGGTACGCCGCTGCACGCCGGCGGGCTGGACCGGGCCGGGCTGGTGGAGGCGACGGCCGCGCTGCTGATCCGGCTCTGGGTGGGCGCGGACGCGCAGGCGATCGCGCCGCCGCTGGAGTTCGCCGGGGTCAGCGGGAGCGCAGCGCGTGCAGGACGTCGATCCGGTTCGTCGTGACCGAGTCCACGCCCAGCTCCAGCAGCCTGCTCATGGAGCGGCGGGTGTCCGGGGTCCACACGGACAGCAGACAGCCGTCGCGGTGCACCCGGGCGGCCAGTTCCCGGTCGACCAGCGGGAAACGGTAGTTGAGCCAGCGCGGGCGCACGGCGGCGAGCAGCGCCGGGCGGGGCGGGGCCAGGGTCGTCCAGGTCAGGGCGATCTCGGCGGCCGGATCGGCGGCCCGGACGGCGAGCATCGCCTCGGCGCCCGCGCTGTAGTAGACGCGGTCCCGCGCGCCGCTGTGCCGGACCACGTCCAGCGTCCGCTCGACCGTGCGGCGGCCGACCGGACCGCACAGGTCGACCATCACCCGGCTGTCACCGGTCGCGGCCAGCGCCTCGGCCAGCGTGGGCACCCCGCCCGCCGTCAGCCCGCGCAACTCCTCCGCGGACAGCGCGCCCAGCGGCCGGTCGACCTCCCACAGCCGGCGCAGCGTCTCGTCGTGCAGCAGCACGGGCACGCCGTCCCGGGTGAGCCGTACGTCGATCTCGACGGCGTCCGCGCCCCGCCCGAGCGCGGAACGCAGCGAGGCGAGGGTGTTCTCACGGAAACGGTAGGGGTCGCCGCGATGGGCCACGGCGGTCACGGTCTGCATGGGCCCCATTGTGGCCGTGCGGTGACCGGGACCCGGGGGCGGGGGCTCGGTGGCCCGAGCCCGGGTGCTCCAGGCCCCCGCGGTCCGCTGGGCGTGCGGGGCGGGGGCCGGTGGGGTGCGGGCGCGGTGGCTCAGCCGGCGAGCCAGGCGCTGGTGTAGTCGTCGATCTCGCGGGTGATCCGGGCCTTGCCCGCCGCGTCCAGGAAGGAGACCTCGACGGCGTCCTTCGCGAGCGCGGCGAGGCCCCGCTCGTCCAGCTCCAGGAGCCGGGCGGCCACCGCGTACTCGTTGTTCAGGTCGGTGCCGAACATCGGCGGGTCGTCGGAGTTGATCGTCACCAGCACCCCGGCCCGGGTGAACTCCTTGACCGGGTGCTCCTCCAGGGTGCGGACGGCACGGGTGGCGATGTTGGAGGTCGGGCAGACCTCCAGCGGGATGCGGTGCTCGGCGAGGTACGCCAGCAGCTCCGGGTCCCGCGCGGAGCTCGTGCCGTGTCCGATGCGCTCGGCGCGCAGGTCGCGCAGCGCGTCCCACACCGTCTGCGGGCCGGTCGTCTCCCCGGCGTGCGGGACGGAGCGCAGACCGGCGGCGAGGGCCCGGTCGAAGTACGGCTTGAACTGCGGCCGGGGCACGCCGATCTCCGGCCCGCCGAGCCCGAACGACACCAGGCCCTCCGGGCGGATCCGGTCCTCGGTGGCCAGCCGTGTCGTCACCTCGGCCGCCTCCAGGCCGGCCTCGCCG
The DNA here is from genome assembly GCF_000720835.1 of Streptomyces achromogenes subsp. achromogenes. Lineage (GTDB taxonomy): Bacteria > Actinomycetota > Actinomycetes > Streptomycetales > Streptomycetaceae > Streptomyces > Streptomyces achromogenes. The sequence continues at coordinate 103,327 of NZ_JODT01000020.1, forward strand.
GGAATGTCGAAGCACCAGCGCAGCACGGTCCCGAACTCCGCCTCGGCGGCCTTGCGGGCGTCCTCGATCGCGTCCATGAAGGCCCGCTCGTCGATGCCCCGCCGGGTGGAGGAGAAGGGGGTGATGGTCAGCTCCGCGTACCGCACCTGCTGCCGGGCCAGGTCGCGGGCCACCTCGTACGTGAGCAGCCGGACGTCCTCCGGGGTGCGGATGAGGTCCACGACCGACAGATAGACCTCGATGAAGTGCGCGAAGTCCGTGAAGGTGAAGTACTCGGCGAGGGCCTCGGGGTCGGCGGGGACCTTGGAGCCGGGGTGACGGGCGGCCAGCTCCGAGACGATGCGCGGGGAGGCGGAGCCGACGTGGTGGACGTGCAGTTCGGCCTTGGGCAGCCCCGCGATGAAGGCGCGCAGATCGCGGTCGGCGGTGCCGGTGGCGGGTACGGCGGTGTCGGTCAAGGGGTCCTCCCCGGGAACGGCGCCCGTGGACCGCGGCAGACGGCCCGGGCGCGGTGATCGGCTGATCGGTGGCGCGGGTTCATCGTAGGCCCCGGAGCCTCGGTGTCCCGTGCGGCCCGTAGCATGACGGAACGTCCAGGAGAGGGGTCCCTTCACCATGTCCGACGAGGCGCCGCAGTCCACACCCGGGGAGCGCACCGCGCCCGTCCACGGGTCCGCGACACCCCCGGTCTCCCTGGACAAGGAGCCGGCACCGGCACCGACGGCGCCGCCGGCGGACCGGATACCGGGGTCGGTGGACTCCGGGGCTGACCGGATACCGGGCCCGGTGGAGTCCGTAGCGGACCGGACCCCCGTCCAGGACGTTCCCTCGGCCCCCACCCCCACCCCCACCCTCGCCTCGGTCCACGACCAGCAGACCCTCGCCGACGCCCCGTCCGCCCCCTGGACCAGCCCCGCCGGCGGAACCGCGGCCCCGGCCCCCGTCCCGCAGCCCAACCCCTTCGCGCCCCCCGCGCCCGCCCCTCGGCCGGACCCCTTCTCCCCGCCCGCTCCGGCCCCGAACCCCTTCGCGCCGCCCGCCGCCGAACCGCCGGCCCAGGCCGCCTACCCCTACCCCCAGCCCGCACCGCCCGCGCACCCCTTCGCCCCGCCCGCCGGAGCGGAAGCCGTGCCCCCGCCGCCCATCGCCCCCGACGGTCCCGGACAGGTGCCGTACGGCTACCCGAACACCCTGCCGGCCTACGGCCACCCGGCCGCGCCACACGCTCCGTACGCCACCGCCCCCTACCCCGTCGGCAACGGCTACGGCTGGCCCGGGATGCAGGCGCCCCCGAGCAACGGCATGGGTACGGCCTCCCTGGTGCTGGGCATCCTGTCGGACATCGGCTTCCTGGCGTGGCCGCTCGCCCTGATCCTGGGCATCCTGGCGATCATCTTCGGCGCGCTGGGCCGGGGGAAGGCGAAGCGGGGCGAGGCCACGAACCCCGGGGTGGCCCTGGCCGGCCTCATCTGCGGCGCGACGGGCGTCGTCCTGGTGCTGACCCTGTTCGCCGTCCTGCTCGCGGCGTTCGGCTGACCTCGCCCCACGGCCGTGGGCGGTTGCTCCCGTCGGCCGTGGGCGCCCGCCCCGGTCAGCCGGCGGCGGACAGCCCCCAGCCCTAGGCGGCCCAGCCCCTCACGCGCCCGCCCCCGCCAACCGCTCCCGGGCCTCCATCAAGGCGAAGCCCAGCAGGTTCAGCCCCCGCCACCGCTCCGGGTCCGATGCCGCCTCGTCGTCCGCCGCGAGGCCTATGCCCCAGACGCGGTCCACGGGGCTGGCCTCCACCAGTACCCGGTCCCCGGTGTTCAGCAGGAACAGCCGGAGCGCGTCGTCGGCGGCGAACTTGTGCACGCTGCCCTCGGTCACGATCCGGAACCGCTCCCGCCGCCAGATCTCCTCGTCGAAGCCGCGCACCAGCCGCCCGGCCTTCTTCGCCGCGGCGGGATGCTCCGCGGCCAGCACCCGGCGCTCCGCCTCCGCGTCCCCGAACAGCCGGGCCTTGCCGGCCATCATCCAGTGCTCGGCCGTCGCGTACGCCACGCCGTCGACCACGAACGGCGACGGCCACCACTGGCTCAGACAGCTCGCACTGATCCGCCCGTCCGGCCGCGGCCGGTGTCCCCAGAAGTGCAGGTACTTCAGCCGGGCCCCCGCTCGGACCTCCCTGATCAGGGATTCCACCCCGTCGATCTTTCCCATGCACGCGAGTCTGACAGGCACCACTGACAATCCGTCCGCCCTTTTGCCCCCCGACTCGACACCTGGTCGACAGATTCCGTCGCGTAACCAAAAGGCAACAACGGAATCACTTGTTGGTGCCCTATGGCTCTGTCAGGATCGGCACTCAAATCGAGCTGGAGCTACGCCACCCACCCCCGGGACGGGGCGTACGGCGGAGGAGAGCGACATGCACAACCCGGGCACCGCCACCCCGGAACGATTCCCCGCCCAGGACCGGTTCGCGGACGGCGCGCAGTTCATCGCCGGCCGGCCGGCCGAGGGCACCTCGGGCCGCCACCACGCCGTGGTCGACCCCGCCACCGGTCGGGAGGTGTACCGCTACGAACTGGCCGGCCCCGACGACGTGGACGCGGCCGTCGCCGCCGCGCGCGAGGCGTTCCCCGGCTGGGCCGCCGCCACCCCGGGCGAGCGCGCCGAGGCCCTGCACCGGTTCGCCGGTGTCCTCGCCGAGCGCGCCGAGGACCTCGCCCGCGCCGAGTCCCTCCAGTGCGGTAAGCCGCTCAAGCTCACCCGCGAGTTCGACGTGCCGGGCACCGTCGACAACACCGCCTTCTTCGCGGGCGCCGCCCGGCACCTGCAAGGGCAGTCCGCCGGTGAGTACTCCGCGGACCACACCTCGTACATCCGGCGCGAGCCCATCGGGGTGGTCGGGTCCATCGCGCCCTGGAACTACCCGCTCCAGATGGCCGCCTGGAAGATCCTCCCGGCGATCGCCGCGGGCAACACCATCGTGCTGAAGCCCGCCGAGATCACCCCGCTGACCTCGCTGATGTTCGCGCAGGCCGCCACGGACGCGGGCATCCCGGCCGGGGTGGTCAACATCGTCACCGGAACCGGGAAGGAGGCCGGCGAGCACCTGGTCGGACACCCGGACGTGGCCATGACCTCCTTCACCGGGTCCACCGCCGTCGGCCGGCGCGTCGCCGAGATCGCCACCGCCACCGTCAAGCGGCTGCACCTGGAGCTGGGCGGCAAGGCACCCTTCGTCGTGTTCGACGACGCCGACCTGGAGGCCGCCGTGCACGGCGCGGTCGCGGGCTCGCTCATCAACAGCGGCCAGGACTGCACGGCCGCCACGCGCGCGTACGTGCAGCGTCCGCTGTACGAGGCGTTCGTGGAGCGGACGGCGGCGCTGATGGAGACCGTCCGGCTCGGCGACCCGTTCGCTCCCGGCACCGACCTCGGGCCGCTGATCTCGCACGCCCAGCGCGACCGGGTGGCCGCCTTCGTGGACCGGGCACGCGGCTACGCGCGCGTGGTCACCGGCGGCGAGGCACCCGGGGGCGAACTGAAGGACGGCGCCTACTACCGGCCCACCCTGATCGCCGGCGCCGCCCAGGACAGCGAGATCGTCCAGTCGGAGATCTTCGGGCCCGTCCTGGTCGTCCTGCCCTTCGACAGCGACGACGAGGGCCTGCGGCTGGCCAACGACACGCCGTACGGCCTGGCCGCCTCCGCGTGGACGGGCGGCGTCTACCGTGCGAACCGGGCCACCCGCGAGATCAAGGCGGGCTGCGTCTGGGTCAACGACCACATCCCGATCATCAGCGAGATGCCGCACGGCGGCTACAAGGCATCGGGCTTCGGCAAGGACATGTCCGCCTACTCCTTCGAGGAGTACACGCAGGTCAAGCACGTCATGTTCGACAACACCGCGGTGGCGGCCAAGGACTGGCACCGCACCGTCTTCGGGGACCGATAGAGACCGACCAGGCCACTGACCAGGCCGATCCCTCCCGGAAGGGCACCACGCGCATGGAGCAGTACGAGCCCGAACGCCTGACCCCGCCCCAGGCGGCCGCCCTGCGGCGCAGCCTGCGCGGTGGCCGGGCCGCCCTGACCCGCCGGTCGCTGCTGCGGGCCGCCACCGGCGGCGCGCTCGCGGCCGGCGGCCTCGGGACGCTCGCCGCCTGCGGGATCCCCGCGGCGGGCAAGAGTCAGGGCGGCACCTCCGCCGAGGACCACTCGGCGACGGAGAAGGTGGTCGACTTCTCCAACTGGACCGAGTACCTCGACGTCGACGACAGCGGCAAGCACCACCCCACCCTGGAGACCTTCCGCGAGCGGACCGGGATCACGGTCCACTACACGGAGGACATCAACGACAACAACGAGTTCTTCGGCAAGATCAAGCCCCAGCTCGCCGCGGGCCAGGACACCGGCCGGGACCTCATCGTCCTCACCGACTGGCTGGCCGCCCGGATGATCCGCCTCGGCTGGGTCCAGAAACTGGACGCCTCCCACCTGCCGCACGCCTACACCAACCTCTCGGCCCAGTTCCGCGACCCGGACTGGGACCCGGGGCGGGCGTACTCGTACCCCTGGCAGGGCATCTCCACCGTCATCGCCTTCAACAAGAAGGCCCTGGACGGCATCGAGGTCCGCTCCGTCTCCGACCTGCTGGACAACCCGAAGCTCAAGGGACGCGTCGGCTTCCTGTCGGAGATGCGCGACAGCGTGGGCATGACCCTGCTCGACATGGGCAAGGACCCGGCGAGGTTCACCGACGACGACTACGACGCGGCGATCGCCCGCCTCCAGAAGGCCGTCGACAAGGGCCAGATCCGCCGCTTCACCGGCAACGACTACACCTCCGACCTGTCCAAGGGCGACTTCGCCGCCTGTATCGCCTGGGCGGGCGACGTCGTCCAGCTCAAGTCGGACAATCCGCACATCGACTTCGTCATCCCCGACAGCGGCTACGTGACGTCGACCGACAACCTGTGCGTCCCCAACAAGGCACGCCACAAGACGAACGCCGAACGGCTGATCGACTTCTACTACGAGCCCGCGCAGGCCGCCGCGCTCGCCGCGTACATCAACTACGTGACACCGGTCGACGGGGTGAAGCCCTACCTTGCGAAGATCGACCAGGACGCGGCGGACAATCCGCTGATCGTCCCCGACCAGGCCATGCAGGCGAAGTCCCATGCCTTCCGCTCCCTGAGCCAGAAGGAAGAGACGGCCTACGAAGGAAAGTTCGCGAAGCTCACAGGGGCGTGACGACGACGATGAAGACGACACCAGACAACAGCGGCGACGTCCGCCTCTCCAAGATCTCCAAGACCTACGGCTCCTTCACCGCCGTGCACCCGCTGGACCTGACCGTGCCCGAGGGCTCCTTCTTCGCCCTGCTCGGCGCCTCCGGCTGCGGCAAGACCACCACCCTGCGCATGATCGCCGGCCTGGAGGAGCCCACCACGGGCACGGTCCGGCTCGGCGACCAGGACGTCACCCACCTGCCGCCGTACAAGCGGCCGGTCAACACGGTCTTCCAGTCCTACGCCCTCTTCCCGCACCTCGACATCTTCGAGAACGTCGCCTTCGGCCTGCGCCGGCGGGGCGTCAAGAGCGTGAAGAAGCAGGTGGAGGAGATGCTGGAGCTGGTCCAGCTCGGCGAGCAGGCCCGCAAGAAGCCGCACCAGCTCTCCGGCGGCCAGCAGCAGCGGGTCGCCGTGGCCCGCGCCCTGATCAACCACCCCAAGGTGCTGCTGCTGGACGAGCCGCTCGGCGCCCTCGACCTGAAACTGCGCCGCCAGATGCAGCTGGAGCTCAAGCGCATCCAGACCGAGGTCGGCATCACCTTCGTCCACGTCACGCACGACCAGGAGGAGGCCATGACCATGGCCGACACGGTCGCCGTGATGAACGGCGGCCGGGTCGAGCAGCTCGGCGCGCCGGCCGACCTGTACGAGAACCCGCGGACCACCTTCGTCGCGAACTTCCTCGGCACCTCCAACCTGATCGAGGCCGAGGTCGGCACCCGTAGCGGCGACGACCTCGTGCTCAGGGCGGGCGACGGCAAGCTGGTGCTGCCCACCGCCCGGTGTACCGCCCCGGCGGCGGCCGGCGGCAAGGTGCTGGTCGGCATCCGCCCGGAGAAGATCTCGCTCACCCACGCCGACGACGCGGGGGAGATCCCGGCCGGCCGCAACCGCCTCACCGGGAAGATCGCCGACGCCAGTTTCATCGGCGTCTCCACGCAGTACGTCGTCGACAGCCCGGTCTGCCCCGGTCTTTCGGTGTACGTGCAGAACGTCGAGCGCGACGGCCGGCTGGTGCCCGGCGCCGACGTGGTCCTGCACTGGAGCCCGGCCCACACCTTCGCGCTGGACGCGGCCCAGGCCATCGACGCGGGCACCGGGGAAGAGGTCGCCGCCTGATGTCCACGCTCACCGAGGCGCCCCCGCCGCTCAGCCCCGAGGCACCCGGGGAGAAGCCCCCGCGCCGGCGCGGCCGGTTCACCCCGTACTGGCTGCTGCTGCCCGGCATGCTGTGGCTGATCGTCTTCTTCGCGCTGCCGATGGTCTACCAGGCCTCCACCTCCGTGCAGCAGGGCTCCCTGGAGCAGGGCTACAAGGTCACCTGGCACTTCGCGACCTACTGGGACGCGCTGGACGCGTACTGGCCGCAGTTCCTGCGCTCCGTGTGCTACGCCGCCGCCGCGACCGTGCTGTGCCTGCTGCTCGGCTACCCGCTGGCGTACCTCATCGCCTTCCGCGCCGGCCGCTGGCGCAACCTGATCATGGTCCTGGTGATCGCGCCGTTCTTCACCAGCTTCCTGATCCGCACCCTGGCCTGGAAGACGATCCTCGCCGACAACGGCCCGGTCGTGCACGTCCTGAACACGCTGCACGTCCTGGACCTGACCGGCTGGCTCGGCTGGACGGCCGGCGACCGGGTGCTGGCCACCCCGCTGGCCGTGGTGTGCGGGCTGACGTACAACTTCCTGCCGTTCATGATCCTGCCGCTGTACACCTCGCTGGAGCGGATCGACGGGCGGCTGCACGAGGCGGCCGGCGACCTGTACGCCCGGCCCTGGACCACCTTCCGCAAGGTCACCTTCCCGCTGTCCATGCCGGGCGTGGTCTCCGGCACGCTGCTGACCTTCATCCCGGCCGCCGGCGACTACGTCAACGCCGAACTCCTCGGCTCCACCGACACCCGCATGATCGGCAATGTCATCCAGACGCAGTTCCTGCGGGTGCTGGACTATCCGACGGCCGCCGCGCTCTCCTTCATCCTCATGGCCGCCATCCTGGCCATGGTCACCCTCTACATCCGCCGGTCGGGGACGGAGGACCTGGTCTAAATGCCCTTCCTGAACTGGCTCAAGCGCCGTCTCGTCGTCATCGCCGGTCTGCTGACGCTCGCCTATCTGCTGCTGCCGAACGTCATCGTCACGGTGTTCTCCTTCAACAAACCGAAGGGGCGCTTCAATTACGAATGGCAGCGGTTCTCCACCGAGGCGTGGAAAGACCCGTGCGGGGTCGCCGACATGTGCGGCTCGCTGTCCCTCAGCCTCCAGATCGCCGTCTGGGCGACGGTCGGGGCCACGGTCCTCGGCACGATGATCTCCTTCGCGCTGGTCCGCTACCGCTTCCGCGCGCGCGGCGCCGTCAACTCGCTGATCTTCCTGCCGATGGCGATGCCCGAGGTGGTCATGGCCGCCTCGCTGCTCACCCTGTTCCTCAACATGGGCGCCCAGCTGGGCTTCTGGACGATCCTGATCGCCCACATCATGTTCTGCCTGAGCTTCGTCGTCACCGCCGTCAAGGCGCGCGTGATGTCGATGGACCCGCGCCTGGAGGAGGCCGCCCGGGACCTGTACGCCGGTCCCGTGCAGACCTTCCTGCGGGTCACCCTGCCCATCGCGGCACCCGGAATCGCCGCGGGCGCGCTGCTGTCCTTCGCGCTCTCCTTCGACGATTTCATCATCACCAATTTCAACGCCGGCTCGACGGTCACCTTCCCGATGTTCGTATGGGGCTCGGCGCAGCGCGGAACGCCCGTGCAGATCAATGTGATCGGCACCGCGATGTTCCTCCTCGCCGTCCTGTTCGTCCTGGTCGCGATGGTCCTCGGAAACCGCCGGAACAAGCAGAAGGCATAGGCCCTTTCACGGGCCTCGCCGGAAATCCTCTGTAGGGAGTTGAAATCATGGCCCCAAGCGCCATGAGCCGTGGGAAAGACAACTGGATCGCCTCTCTCTCCGAAGCCCAGCCGGTCCCGTACTGGCTGGAAGACCCCGGCAAGCCGGCCGCCGAGCCCGCCCTCACCACCGCCGAGACCTGCGACCTGCTGGTGGTCGGCGGCGGGTACAGCGGGCTGTGGACCGCGCTCAACGCCAAGGAGCGCGACCCCGGGCGCGATGTCGTCCTGCTGGAAGGCCGCGAGGTGGGCTGGGCCGCCTCGGGCCGCAACGGCGGCTTCTGCGCCGCCTCCCTCACGCACGGCCTGCCCAACGGCCTCACCCGCTGGCCCGGCGAGATCCACACACTTCAGGAGCTGGGCCGGCGCAACCTCGACGAGATCGAGGCCGCGGTCGCCCGCTACGGCATCGACTGCGACTTCGAACGCACCGGCGAGATCGACGTGGCCACCGAGACCTACCAGGCCTGGGAGCTGAAGGACTGGCACCGGGAACTGGAGGAGAAGGGCCTCGCCGACGGCATCGACTTCCTGGACGCCGACGCCGTGCGCGCCGAGGTGGACTCGCCCACCTTCCAGGCGGGCCTGTGGGACCGCCGGGGCGTGGCCATGCTGCACCCGGCCAAGCTCGCCTGGGGCCTGAAGCGGGCCTGCCTCGGCCTCGGGGTGCGGGTGTACGAGCACACGCCCGCCCTCACCCTGAAGGCCTACGGCGCCGGGATGGCCGTACGCACCCCCTACGGCTCCGTCCGCGCCCGCCAGGTCGCGCTCGGCACCAACATCTTCCCGAGCCTCGTCCGGCGCGTGCGGTCGTACACCGTCCCGGTCTACGACTACGCCCTGATGACCGAGCCGCTGACCGCCGAACAGCTCGCCGCCGTCGGCTGGCAGAACCGGCAGGGCCTCGGCGACAGCGCCAACCAGTTCCACTACTTCCGGCTCTCCGCCGACAACCGCGTGCTGTGGGGCGGCTACGACGCGGTCTACCCCTACGGCGGCCGGGTGCGCGCCGAGTACGACGACCGGCCCGAGACGTACGCCAAGCTCGCCGGCCACTTCTTCACCTGCTTCCCGCAGCTGGAGGGCGTCCGCTTCACCCACGCCTGGGGCGGCGCGATCGACACCTGCTCCCGGTTCTCCGCGTTCTTCGGCACCGCCCACCAGGGCCGGGTGGCCTACGCGGCCGGCTACACGGGCCTCGGGGTCGGCGCCACCCGGTTCGGCGCGGATGTGATGCTGGACCTGCTGGACGGGGAGCGCACCGAACGGACCGGACTGGAGATGGTCCGCAAGAAGCCGCTGCCGTTCCCCCCGGAGCCGTTCGCCTGGACCGGCATCGCCCTGACCAAGTGGTCCCTGGCCCGCGCCGACGCCCACGGCGGCCGGCGCAACCTGTGGCTGCGGACGATGGACCGGCTCGGGCTGGGCTTCGACAGCTGAGGTGACCCACCTCACCCGACGGACCGGGTGAACCCGCGTAATGCTCCGGCGCCACCTCCCTCTCACCTCAACGACGCATCCGCGTCCATGACCGAGAGGGAGGCTTTTTCGATGACTGGGGCGAAGACGGCCGTCGCGTGGCTGGCATCCGTCGCACCGGACCCCGAGGCCTGCCGCCGGGAGTGGGAGCGCAACCCCCTGGGGGTCGCCCTGCTGCCCGCCGGCAAGGCCTGGGACGTCCTGATCCTGCCGGGTGACCTCGGCTATCCCACCCTGGACGTGCTCACCCGCCTGCTCGACCGGCCCGGCCCGGTGCTCGCCGGCTTCGGTGACAGCCGGCTCGGGTTCCTGGTGCCCGCGGGCACCGCGGCCCGCTGGGTCGGCACCGGTGTCCGCACCGCCGGGGCCGGCACCTGGATCGTCGTGCCGTATCCGGGCCGGCCGGCCCGGGGCGTGCGCTGGCTGGTGCCGCCGGACGGCCTCGGCACGCTGACCGATCCGGCGCTGCTGGAACTGGCGATGCACGAGGCGGCGGCGGAGCGGGCCCGGCGCGGGGAGGCGGACGGGTAACGCCCGGACACCTTGACAGCGGGATTGGTCTGGACCAAATTGTGTGCGCTCCGCTCCTCCAACTCCCCCGGCCCCGGAGGCCCCTGTGGAACGCACCAGACGTCGCAGATCCGTCCTCGCCGCGCTCACGGCCGTAAGTCTGGCCGTGCCCGGCATCACCGCGCTCTCGTCGGCCGCCCGTGCGGCCGACGCGGACGTCGCCGTCAACGGCGGCTTCGAGTCCGGCCTGGCCGGCTGGACCTGCACCGCCGGTACGACGGTCGACTCACCCGTGCACAGCGGACGTTCGGCGCTCCAGGCCACCCCGGCCGGCGGCGACCACGCCCAGTGCGCCCAGACGGTCACCGTCCAGCCGAACGCCCAGTACACCCTGTCCGGATACGTCCGCGGCTCCTACGTCTACCTCGGCGCGAGCGGCACCGGCACCACCGACGTCTCCACCTGGACCCAGTCCGCCCCCGACTGGCAGAAGCTGAGCACCACCTTCCGCACCGGGTCCGCCACCACCAAGGTCACGATCTACACCCACGGCTGGTACGGCACCGGCGCCTACCAGGCCGACGACATCACCCTCGTCGGCCCCGGCGGCAGCGGCACCACCCAGCCGCCCGCCGCCCCGGCCGGCCTGAAGACCACCACCGTGACCTCTTCCTCCGTCGGCCTGTCCTGGTCGGCGGTGACCGGCGCGACGGGGTACGCGGTCTACCGCGACGGCGTCAAGGTCCAGACGGTGACCGGTACCTCGGCGACCGTCTCCGGACTCGCCGCCGCCACGGCGTACGGCTTCCAGGTCACCGCGGTCAACGAGGCCGGCGAGTCCGCGAAGTCCGCGGTCGTCACCGCCACGACCAGCCCCGCCGGAGGCGGCGGGGGCGGCGGCTCGTCCGACCTGCCCGCCCACGCCCTCGTCGGCTATCTGCACGCCGGCTTCGCCAACGGCGCCGGCTACACCCGGCTCGCCGACGTCCCCGACAGCTGGGACGTCATCGACCTGGCCTTCGGCGAGCCCACCTCGGTCACCTCCGGGGACATCCGCTTCAACCGCTGCCCGGTCACCGAATGCCCGAACGTGGAGAGCGACGCCGAGTTCAAGGCGGCGATCAAGGCCAAGCAGGCGGCCGGCAAGAAGGTGCTGATCTCCATCGGCGGCCAGAACGGCCAGGTCCAGCTGACCAGCACCGCGGCCCGCGACACCTTCGTCTCCTCGGTCTCGAACATCATCGACACCTACGGCCTGGACGGCCTCGACATCGACTTCGAGGGCCACTCGCTGTCCCTGAACACGGGCGACACGGACTTCAAGAACCCCACCACCCCCGTGATCGTCAACCTGATCTCGGCGCTGAAGACCCTGAAGGCCAAGTACGGCGCCAAGTTCGTCCTCACCATGGCCCCGGAGACGTTCTTCGTGCAGAACGGCTACCAGTACTACGGCAGCGGCAAGTGGGGCGGCCAGGACCCGCGCTGCGGCGCCTACCTCCCGGTGATCCACGCCCTGCGCGACGACCTGACCCTGCTGCACGTCCAGGACTACAACTCGGGCTCGATCATGGGCCTGGACAACCAGTACCACTCCATGGGCGGCGCCGACTTCCACATCGCCATGACCGACATGCTCCTCACCGGCTTCCCCGTGGCCGGCGACCAGAACAACGTCTTCCCGCCGCTGCGCCCCGACCAGGTCGCCATCGGCATGCCGGCGTCCACGAACGCGGGCAACGGCCACGTCTCCCCGGCCGAGGTCACCAAGACCCTGGACTGCCTCACGAAGAAGACGAACTGCGGCTCGTACACCACCCACGGCACCTGGCCCGCCCTGCGCGGCCTGATGACGTGGTCGGTCAACTGGGACCGGTACGCGAACTGGGAGTTCCAGAAGACGTTCGACGCCTACTTCGGCTGATCACGCGTACTTCGGCTCACCGCCCCTTGCTTCGGCCGACCGTGCTCGCTTCGGCCGGCCACGCGGGCGAGGACGGCCAGCGGTACGGCGCCCAGGCACCAGCCGGCCAGCACGTCCAGCGGCCAGTGGTAGCCGTGCCGGACCAGCCCGTAGGACACCCCGAGGACCAGGACCCCGCAGCCGGCCGCCAGCGCGCGGCGGGCGGCGGGGGAGCGGAAAAGGGGCAGCAGGAGCAGGGCCGCCGAGCCGTACGCGACCAGCGCCGTCACCGTATGACCGGACGGGAAGTAGCCCGTGGCCGGGGGCACCGCCGGTGTCCCCGGCCGGTCGGTCCACTCCTTCAGCGGTACGACGACCGCCGGGACCAGCGCCATCAGCACGGCGGCGGTCAGCGGCGGCAGCCACCAGCGCCGGGCGCCCCGGGCCCGGCCGAGCCACGCGGCGAGGGCGAGGGCGAGGAGAAGCACCGGGACGGCGACCTGGACGTTGCCGAGGTCGGAGAGGAGCTGGGAGAACCCGTCCGGGTGTACCAGGGCCCGGCTCACCTCGGCGTCCGGCCGCAGCAGCGGCCCGTCGGTGAGCACCTGCCAGGTGATCAGGGCGAAGACCAGCGCCGGGAGGACCAGGAACAGCATGGGCCCAGCTTGGCAGGTGGGGTCCGGCCGGGGAGGAAGGAGGTCGGCCGCCCCGGAACAGGGGGGATGGTTCCGAGGCGGCCGTCCGGACCGGCATGCCGCGCGCCCCGGGGGGTTTGGGGCGGCGGCCGTCCGATCGGTGAGGAGATCCCGGAGCCGTGCGGCACCGGATGTGTGCGCGAGGGCACGACCGGATCGAAGCTGGGGAGGCCTCGGCCCGGACCCGTCCACGGTTCCCCGTGGGCGGGGTGTATCTCTCATCTGGGGGAGAACCTACGGCAGGCCGGGGCGGTTGGGCAGGGGGAATCCCTTCCCGCCATCCACCCCGCACACGTTCTTCACACGGCCTGCCGCAGGCACCTCCACAGGCGCGGACCTCTCGGTCCGGCGCGCGGGTCAGATGCGCGCGAAGGCCTGCTCGATGATGTCGAGACCCTCGTTGAGCAGGTCCTCGCCGATCACCAGCGGGGGCAGGAAGCGCAGCACGTTGCCGTAGGTGCCACAGGTCAGGACCAGCAGGCCCTCGGCGTGGCAGGCCTTGGCGAGCGCGGCGGTGGCCTCCGGGTTCGGCTCCTTGGTGGTGCGGTCCTTGACCAGCTCGATGGCGATCATCGCGCCGCGCCCGCGCACGTCGCCGATGATGTCGAACTTCTCGGCCATGGCGGTGAGGCGGCCCTTCATGACCTCCTCGATGCGCTTGGCCTTGCCGTTGAGGTCCAGCTCCTTCATCGTCTCGATGGCACCGAGCGCACCGGCGCAGGCGACGGGGTTGCCGCCGTAGGTGCCACCGAGGCCGCCGGCGTGCGCGGCGTCCATGATCTCCGCGCGGCCGGTCACGGCGGCGAGCGGCAGACCGCCGGCGATGCCCTTCGCGGTCGTGATCAGGTCCGGGACGATGCCCTCGTCCTCGCACGCGAACCACTGCCCGGTCCGGCAGAAGCCGCTCTGGATCTCGTCGGCGACGAAGACGATGCCGTTGTCGGCGGCGAACTGGCGGATCGCGGGCAGGAAGCCCTTGGCGGGCTCGATGAAGCCGCCCTCGCCCAGCACCGGCTCGATGATGATCGCGGCGACGTTGTCCGGGCCGACCTGCTTGGTGATCTGCTCGATGGCCTGCTTGGCGGCCTCCGGGCCCGCGTTCTCCGGGCCGGTCGGCCAGCGGTAGCCGTACGCCACCGGCACGCGGTAGACCTCGGGGGCGAACGGACCGAAGCCGTGCTTGTACGGCATGTTCTTCGCGGTCAGCGCCATGGTCAGGTTGGTCCGGCCGTGGTAGCCGTGGTCGAACACGACGACGGCCTGCCGCTTGGTGTAGGCACGCGCGATCTTGACGGCGTTCTCGACGGCCTCGGCGCCGGAGTTGAACAGCGCGGACTTCTTGGCGTGGTCGCCCGGGGTCAGCTCGGCGAGGGCCTCCGCGACCGCCACGTAGCCCTCGTACGGGGTGACCATGAAACAGGTGTGGGTGAAGTCGGCGAGCTGGGCGCTCGCGCGGCGCACCACGGCCTCGGCGGAGGCGCCGACGGAGGTCACGGCGATACCGGAGCCGAAGTCGATGAGGCTGTTGCCGTCCACGTCCTCGATGACACCGCCGCCGGCGCGGGTGACGAAGACCGGCAGCGTGGAACCCACACCCTGGGCGACCACGGCGGTACGGCGGGCCTGAAGCTCCTGCGACTTCGGGCCGGGGATGGCGGTGACGACGCGGCGCTCCTGCGGAAGTGCGGTCATGGGGGGCTCCCTGATGATCTTGCGTACCGGGCGGTCCCGGGCGGTTCCGGGCGGTGCGTTTACGGACGCATGCCTTCTTTTCTCGCAGGCTAAGACCGGTTCCGGGGGGTGGGCATGCTCCATGTGGGCGTTGTCGGCGCGTCCCCTTGTCCGCGGTGGACATAGCCCGCCCGGACGCCGGTCGCCCGCTTCGGCCGTGTAAGCGGTGAACTCCCCTTCCCGGGGCGTTAGATTGGCTCGCTGACGGCGGCCGCGACGGCGGCCGCGACCGCGCACGGAACGGCTGGTCAGGGGGCAGGGTCGATGGACACCGACGGCACACGGGACGCACGCGAAACGCCTGCGACACCGGTACCGCGCCCACCGGGGCCGAGGGATGTGCCTGCGGCACCGCGGGGCACGCCGCCGTCGTTCCACGGCTCCGCTGTGCCGCCGCGGCCGACGCGGGCGCCGCACGTGCCCGGGGCGGACAGCCCGCCCTCCTACGCCCCGCCCACCGCGCCGCCCCGCTCGCCCGTCGCCGACTGGCTCGACGAACCGCGCCCCACGGTCGTACCGGGTGTCTGGCGCTACGGCTACCGGCGGCCGAAGGGCACGAGCCAGGAGCAGCGCCTGGCCCCCGTCACCATCGTCGGCTTCTTCGTCCCCCTGGCGGCAGGGCTCTTCCTGTGGTCACTGTGGCGGCACGGCGGCATCCCCTATCAGTGGGCCGTCCTGAAGCTCCTCACCCCGGACGACTGGTGGTGGGCAGGGACCACGTCACCGAAGGGCTACCAGGGAGTCGAGGCCGTCACGGTCGCCGACGGCGTGGCCTTCGCCCTCATCGTCTTCGCCATGGCGCGCCTGGGCAGCTGGTCCGACATCATCCGGCACGTCGTCACCCGCCGCCCCCAGCCCGCGCGCGCTCTGTCCGCGGCCCTGGGCGCCCTCATCGCGCTGGCCTTCGTCTTCCCCGGCGCCTTCGGCCTCGGCTGGGACCCGCTGCCCGTTCAGGATCCGCTGTTCTCCCTCATCGTCCTGATCACCGGCGGCTACCAGGTGTTCGCGTCGGTGCTGTTCACGGACACGCTGTACGCGCTCATCACTGTGCTGGTGCTGTGGCCCTTCGCCCGCATCGGCGGCTGGTGGGCCTTCGGTAAAGAGGCGATCGCCGCCCGCACCCGGGCCCAGGACGTCCAGGTCGCCGCGCCTCGCGTCGAGCGGCGGCCGTCCCACTGGCCCGAGCTGCGGGAAGCAGGTCAGCACCAGGCCGCGGATCTGCTCACCACAGAGGTGCACGCGGGCCGGATGAACGACGTGGACTGCGCGAGGATCGGCCACATGTGGGCCGTGGCCCGGGCCCGGGCGCGGCTCTCCTCCTTCACCGAGACAGTGCTCCACGACGGCGCCACCGCCTGGACCCATCCCTCCGGTGCCCGTGACCTGCCGGGCCGGTCCGCCCGGCACGATCTGCTGACCGGCCAGGTCCGCATCGGGCAGTGGGCCGCCGGAGAACGTACCCCCAGCACCTACGGGGGAGCCGGAGCGGCGCTCGGACCCGACACCCTCGGCACCTCGCTGCTGGCCGTCGGCCCCTCCGGTTCCGGCAAGACCCGCCATCTGATCCGGCCCGTCGTGGAGTCGCTCGGTCTGCAAGCCCTCGCCGGGCAGTGCTCGGTCGTCGCCGTCTGCGCGGCCGGCACTCCACTCGGTCCCGACTCCGCCTACGACGTCGTCGTACGCCTCGGAGACCCGGCATCCGTGTACGACCTGGACCCCTACGCGGACTCCCACGACCCGGACGAGGCGGCGGCCTGCCTGGCGGAGGGGCTGGCAGGCGACCTGGACGTGGTCAGCGGGCAACGGTCCGTCACCGCCCTGGCCCAGCTCCTCGGCCCCTACCGGGCGGCGTACGGACGGTTCCCGACGCTGCCGCAGCTGCGGGAGCTGCTGGAAGGCGATCCGTCGGCCCTGGCCGCGCTGCGCGCCGCGCTCACGGGGGATGAGCACGCCATGATGCGCCGCGAGCTCGACGCACGCGCCCGGCAGGCCGGCGGCGCCGGCGACCCCGGCCCGCTTCTGGCCGACCGCCTGGCCGTGCTGGACCGGCCGGCGTTCGCCGGGTTCTTCGGCGCCGGCCAGGGGGAAGCCCGGCCGTTCTCGCTCCGTGCCGTCGCCCACCACCCGCTGCGGGTACGGATCGACCTGCCCGGCCGCGGATACGACGAGGCCGCCCGGCTGATCACGCGGTTGCTGCTGGCGCAGTTCGGCGCCGTGGCGACGGTGGGCGAACGGACTCACTTCGCCGCTCTGGTGCTGGACGACGCGACCGGCGCAGTGACGGCCGAGTCGGTCCGCCGCATCCAGCGTCTGCGCTCGTGCAACGCCGGCGTGGTGCTCGCCCTGCGTACCGTCGGGGACGTGCCCGAGGCGCTGCACGGCCCGCTGTACGCGGCCGTGGGCTGCCGCATGGCCTTCTCCGGAGTCACCACCTGGGACGGCAGCCGGTTCGCGGAAGCCTGGGGCACGCAGTGGGTGGAGACGCGCGACGTGGCCCGGCACACCGTCTTCGCGGACCAGCCCATGACCCGTGCGATCCATGCCCTGCGCAAGCTGGTGACCGGCAAGGCGGTGACGACGGAGGCCGTCACCGTCCGTCAAGTGGAGCGTGAGCGTTGGTCCGCGTCCGAGTTGGCTCATGGGGTGCCGCCGGGGCACGCGGTGTTGTCGTTGACCACTGTGCGGGGTGAGCACGCGCCGCCGTTGCTGGTCGATCTGCGGGGGTGAGCGGTCGTACGGTGAGGCAGAATCGGGGTGGGCCGTTCATACACCACGGCCAAAAGATCACCGGATCCCCTCACCGTGAAGGCCCCATGCCCCCGACTCTCGCCTCGCTCGTCAACCACTCCGCGCTGAAGCTGACCGTGCGCGCGGGCGAGGACCACCTCGACGTGCCCGTCCGCTGGGCGCACGTCAGCGAGCTGGCCGACCCCGTGCCCTACATGGAGGGCGGCGAGCTGCTGCTGATCACCGCGCTCAAGCTGGACGCGGAGGACCGGGAGGCCATGCGCCGGTACGTGCGCCGGCTGGTCGGCGCCGGCGTCGTCGGGCTCGGGTTCGCCGTCGGCGTGAACTACGACGAGACGCCCGAGCCGCTCGTCGAGGCCTGCGCGCAGGAGGGCCTGCCCCTGCTGGAGGTGCCCCGCCGCACCCCGTTCCTCGCCATCAGCAAGGCCGTCTCCGCGGCCATCGCCGCCGACCAGTACCGCGCCGTCACGGCCGGCTTCGCCGCCCAGCGGGAGCTGACCAAGCAGGCCCTCGGCGCCGGCCCCGAGGGTGTCCTCGGCGCCCTCGCCGCCCAGGTCGACGGCTGGGCGGCGCTCTACGACGCCTCGGGCGCCGTCGTCGCCGCCGCCCCGGAGTGGGCCGGCCGCCGCGCCGCCCGGCTCACCGCCGAGGTCGAGCGGCTGCGCGAACGCCCCGCCCCCGCCTCCTGCGTGGTCGGCGGACCGGACCACGAGGACCGGGTGGAACTGCACAGCCTCGGCACCGGCCGCCGCCCCCGCGCCGCGCTCGCCGTCGGCACCGCCGCCGCCCTCGGCACCGCCGAACGGTACGCCGTCCACTCCGCCATCGCCCTGCTCACCCTCACCACCGAGCGCTCCCGCTCGCTGCACGCGGCCGAGCAGCGCGTGGGCACGGCGGTGCTGCGCATGCTGCTCGCCGGGGAGCCGGACCACGCCCGGGCCGTCGCCGGCGACCTGTACGGCGCGCTGCTGGACGCCCCGTTCCGGATGATCGTGGCCGAGTCCGCCTCCGGCCCGGCCGGCGAACACCTCGGGGAACTCGCGGAGACGGTGGAGTCCGCCGCGGCCCGGGCCGGGGAGGCCGTGCTGGTGGTGCCCGAGGGGGAGCGGCTGGTGGTGCTGGCCGCCGACGAGGGCGCGGCGGTGGCCGCGTGCACCGCCTACGCCGCCGCGCGGGAGACCGAGCGGGCGCGGCCCGAGCGGGCGCGGCCGGAGCAGGGGCGGGCGGACGAGGACGGCCTGGTCGTGGGCCTGTCCGCGCCCACCGGGCCCACCGCGGCGTCGGCGGCGTACAAGCAGGCCGAACAGGCGCTGTCGGTGGCGCGGCGGCGGGGCCGGGTGTTCGTGGAGCACGAGCAGCTGGCGGCCGGGTCGGTGCTGCCGCTGCTGGCCGACGACGCGGTGAAGGCGTTCGCCGACGGGCTGCTGCGGGCGCTGCACGAGCACGACGCCACCGGTCGGGGGGACCTGGTCGCCTCGCTGCGGGCGTGGCTGTCCCGGCACGGGCAGTGGGACGCCGCCGCGGCCGACCTGGGCGTCCACCGGCACACCCTGCGCTACCGGATGCGGCGCGTCGAGGAGATCCTCGGGCGCAGCCTGGACGATCCCGACGTCCGCATGGAGCTGTGGCTGGCCCTGAAGGCGACGGCGGCGGACTGACCGGGGCCCCTCCCCGCGGCCCACCTCGCCAAACCGGCGCACCCCCCGCACCGACTGCTACGACTCGGACAAACGACCCCCGGCCGCCCCCGCCCTACCGTGGACCTCGCAAGCCAAGCACACCCCCAACGCGGAAGGGCCGGGACTCGTACATGACTTCCACCCATGCCTTCTGGCTCGCCGGCCGCCAGGTCACCGGCGAGGACAGCTTCGACGTCACCTCCCCGTGGGACGGCCGGCTCGTCGGCTCGGTCAGCGTGCCGAGCGAGGCCCAGGTCGAGGAGGCCGTGGCCGCCGCGTACGCCGTACGGGACGAGTTCGCCGCCACCCCGGCGCACGTACGCGCCGCCGCCCTGGACCACGTCAGCAAGCGGCTGGCCGAGCGCACCGAGGAGATCGCCCAGCTGATCTCCGCCGAGAACGGCAAGCCGATCAAGTGGGCCCGGGGCGAGGTCGGCCGCGCGGTCTCGGTGTTCCGGTTCGCCGCCGAGGAGGCCCGCCGGTTCAACGGCGGTGAGGCCCAGCGGCTCGACACGGACGCCGGCGGCCAGGGCCGGCTCGCGCTCACCCGCCGCTTCCCCAAGGGCGTCGTGCTCGGCATCGCGCCGTTCAACTTCCCGCTGAACCTGTGCGCCCACAAGGTCGCCCCGGCCATCGCCGCCGGTGCCCCGATCATCCTGAAGCCGGCCCCGGCCACCCCGCTGTCCGGCCTGATCCTCGGTGACCTGCTCGCCGAGACCGAGCTGCCGGCCGGCTCCTGGTCGATCCTGCCGGTCCCGAACGACCGCATGCCCGCCCTGGTCCAGGACGAGCGTCTGCCGGTCATCTCCTTCACCGGGTCCGACAAGGTCGGCTACGCGATCATGGACTCGGTGCCGCGCAAGCACTGCACCCTGGAGCTGGGCGGCAACGGCGCCGCGGTCGTCCTCGGCGACTTCTCCTCCGACGCCGACCTGGACTGGGCCGCGACCCGCATCGCGACCTTCTCCAACTACCAGGGCGGCCAGTCCTGCATCTCGGTGCAGCGGGTGATCGCCGACGCGTCCGTGTACGACCGGCTGCTGCCGCGCATCGTCGCCGCCGTCGAGGCCCAGGTCACCGGCGACCCGTCCGACCCCAAGACCGATGTCGGCCCGCTGGTCAGCGAGGACGCCGCCCGGCGTGTGGAGTCCTGGGTGGACGAGGCGGTCGCGGCCGGCGCCACCCTGCTCACCGGTGGCAAGCGGGACGGCGCCTCCTACGCGCCGACCGTCCTCGCCGACGTGCCGGCGGACGTCACGATCGCCTGCGAGGAGGTCTTCGGCCCCGTCCTCACCGTGCGCAAGGTGGACGGCGAGGAGGAGGCGTTCGCCGCGGTCAACGACTCCAAGTTCGGTCTCCAGGCGGGCGTGTTCACCCACGACCTCCAGGTCGCCTTCCGTGCCCACCGCGCCCTCGAGGTCGGCGGTGTGGTGATCGGCGACGTCCCGTCCTACCGCGCCGACCAGATGCCGTACGGCGGCGCCAAGCAGTCCGGCGTGGGCCGCGAAGGCGTCCGGTACGCGATGGAGGACTACACCTACGAGCGCGTACTGGTCCTGACCGGTCTCGCGCTCTGACCTGCCACGGACAGGTCGGAAAACAGAACGGCCGCAGCCCACTGTGCGGGGGCTGCGGCCGTTCGCATGTCCGGGGCGTCAGACCCTGGTTAATGGCAACCGTTTTCAGGTAGCCTGACCGGTGGACCGCCGATCCGACGGGGCCCGGCGCCGCTGCCTTCCGGTGCCGGGCCCCTTTCCGGTGCCGGGCTTCTCCGGACCCTCAACCGGAGAAGCCGACGTGCGCGAGCCGGACGGGGCCGCGCAGTCCGAGGCGGACGTCGTGGACGCCCTCGGCGGGGAGGGCGGCCGAGAGGGTGGTGTAGGCGTACGGGCCCGCCGTGGGGGACTCAAGGGCGAGCGCCGCCAGGACCGGGCCGCCGTCCAGGGAGACCTCCACCGTGCCCGCGCCCGCCACCCGCACCGTGACCTCGCGCACGCCGGTGCCGAAGTCGCAGTCCTGGTAGAGCAGTTCGGCCGTCGTGCCGTGGGCCGGGGTCACCGCGTCGCCCTCCGTCTTCGTACGGTCCACGATCGCGGCACCGGACTGCTCGTCGAAGTCCGCGGCCGACAGCCCGTGTTCGCGCACCGCGCGCGGGGCCGGCGGCTCGCCGTCGAGGCGTACGGTCGTCCGCAGCCGCACATCCTCGCTGGACGCGCCCAGCAGCAGTTCGTACGGGCCCTCCTCCAGCCGCCACGCGCCCCGCCGCACGTCCCAGAACTCCAGTGTCGACAGGGGGACTTCGAAGGACACGGTGGCCGTCTCGCCGGGGGCGAGCGTGATCCTGCGGTGCGCCAGCAGCTCGCGGCGCGGGCGGGGCACCGACGCCTGGACCGCACGGCCGTAGAGCTGGACCACCTCGTCCGCCGTCCGGTCCCCGGTGTTGGTGACCGCGCAGTCCGCCCGCACCGAGCCGGCCGTCACGCGGGCGGCGAGAGAGGCGTAGGCGAAGGACGCGTACGACAGGCCGTGGCCGAAGGGGAAGAGCGGGGTGCCCTCGAAGTACAGGTAGGTCTGGCGACTGCCGATCACGTCGTAGTCGAGCAGGTCGGGCAGGTCGGCGTCGGCCGCGTACCAGGTCTGGGGCAGCCGGCCGGCCGGGGAGACGTCGCCGGCCAGCACCCGGGCCAGGGCCGTGCCCGCCGCCTGCCCGCCGTGCGCCGTCCACAGCGCGGCCGGCAGCCGGGTGGTGTCCACCGCGTACGGGTACGCCGACACCAGCGCCAGCACCGTGCGCGGGTTGGCGGAGCGGGCCGCGTCCAGCAGCCGCCGCTGGTGCTCGGGCAGCAGCAGGGTCGTACGGTCCTCCGTCTCCCGGCCGTTGATGTGCGGGTCGTTGCCCGCCACCACCACGACGACGTCCGCCCCGGCCGCCACCCGGGCCACGGCCTCCTCGCCCCGCTCGACCGTGACCACCTCGAAGACATCGCCCTCGTCGGCAACCTTCACGCCGTCGGCGGCGACCCGTACCCGACGGCCCGTACCCAGGTGCTCGAGGAGGTGACCACCGGCGTGCGGTTCCAGACGGAACGTCTCCTGCACGACCCAGCCGCCGGGCTGGTCGGCGGAGGCGCGTACGAAGCCGTCCTCGGCGACCGAGAGGTAGCGGCCGTCGGGGGCGCGCAGCGTCAGCACCCCCTCACCCCAGTCGACCAGCGCGAACTCGCTGCCGGTCGTGTCCGTGGTGAGCGGCGGCAGATCGGTGCGCCCGGCCAGCAGCGCCGGGTCCAGCGCGGCCTCGGCGCCGCGCGCCCGGTCCGGGGCCTGAGCGGCCGGCACCGACAGGAACGCGCCGGACGCCGTCCGCAGCCGGACGCGGTCCACGCCCTCCGCGAACTCCACCCGCTGCGCGCCGAACCGCTCGTACAGGCCCTCCAGCGGGGTGGAGCGGTGCAGCAGGCTGCCGCTGTACCAGTCGAGCTTGCACTCGTCGGCGAGCGGGCCGACGACCGCGATCCGGGTGTCCGGGGCCAGCGGCAGCAGGCCGCCGTCGTTCTTCAGCAGCACGATCGCCTGCTCGGCGGCCTCCTGGGCGAGCGCCCGGTGCTCCGGGGTGTCGAACGCGCCGGTGGCCGCGTGCGGATCCCGGCCCGGGTCGAACTCGCCGAGCCGGAACCGGACGGAGAGCTGGCGGCGCACGGCGGCGTCGATGTCCGCCTCCGTCAACAGCCCCTGTGCCACGGCCCCCTTGACCCGCGCGGTGATCGTCGAGCCGTCCGTGCCGTGGTCGGTGAAGCTGTCCACGCCGGCCAGCAGGGCCGCCGCGGTGGCCTCCTCGTGGGTGTCGAAGTAGTGCTCGGCGTCGACCAGGTTGGACGGCGCGCCCGCGTCCGAGCAGACCAGCAGCTCCTCGTCGGTCCAGGTGCGCAGGTGCTCGCGCAGATACGGCGAGACGTGGTTGGGGCGGCCGTTGACCAGGTTGTAGGCGGGCATCACCCCGGCCACCGCGCCCGCCTCGACCGTCTCCCGGAAGGCGCGCAGGTCGTACTCGTGCAGCACCCGCGGGCGCACGGAGGCCGACGACGTGGCCCGGTCCGTCTCGTTGTTGTGCGCCAGCCAGTGCTTGAGGACGGGCGCGGTGCGCCAGTACCGGGGGTGGTCGCCGCGCAGGCCCCGGGTGTACGCCGTGGCGATGGCGCTGGTCAGCCTCGGGTCCTCCGCGTAGCCCTCCTCGTTGCGGCCCCACAGCGGGTGGCGCAGCAGGTTGACCGTCGGGGCCCAGACGTTCAGGCCGACGCGGTCGTCCCGGGCGCGCATCGCGCGGATCTCCTTGCCGACCGCCTCGCCGACCCGCCGGACCAGCTCCGGGTTCCAGGTCGCGCCGAGACCGACGGCCTGCGGGAACACCGTCGCCGGGCCCATCCACGCCACCCCGTGCAGCGCCTCCTGGCCGGTGCGCCAGGCGGCCACGCCGAGGCGCTCCACGGCGGGCGGGAACTGGTGCAGGAAGGAGATCTTCTCGTCCGGGGTGAGCCGCGCCAGCAGGTCGTCGACACGCTTCGCGAACGGCAGCCGCGGATCGCGGAACGGCGGAGTGGACGGCGAGTCAACGGTCACGACTGGTTCCCCTTGCGCATGGAGCGGCTGATGCTTTCGAAGCGCTTCGATGCTCAATGCGCGGGAGCGGAGTGTCAAGGTGCCGGTCCCAAACAGGGCCGACATCTCTCCGGTATGACGGGGAGTGACGAGGACGGGGAGGCCCTCGGGCGTCCGAGGAAACTTGGGATCGACCCTTGTGCGCCCCCAGACGTTCACTTAACCTCGCAGCAACATCGAAGCGCTTCGACGGCTGCCTACGCACCCTGCGCTTCCGCTCAGCCGATCCACTGAAGACACCGCAACCGACGGCCACCGCCGGGTGTCCTGGTGCGCCATGAAGGGTTGACGCAATGACGCCGAACGCCGCCTCCTTTGCCTCCAGCAGGAGAAGCTTCCTCGCCTCCACCGCGGTCGCCGCCGCGGCGGTGGCCGGCGGACTCCCGCTGCTCACCGCCTGCGGCGGCGGGCAGGAGGGCCGCAAGGAAGGCACCACCACCGGCAAGGCGGCCCGGAAGATCCTCCCCGCGTACGTGGCATCGAGCGTCGTCGCCCCCGACATCCCCGCCAGGAACGGCTCCGCCGCCGGCTTCACCAAGGCCATCGCCCTCGACCGGCTCAAGACCTCGGTGCCGAAGAAGCTCGGCAGCGGCGGCGAGCTGACGATCATGGCACCGCTGTGGGGCACCCCGCCGGACAACGGCAACCCGTACTACACGGCCATGAACGAGGCCATCGGCGTCAAGGCCAAGTGGCAGAACCAGGACGGCAACACCTACGACGAGAAGCTCGGCGCGATCCTCGCCTCCAGCGACATCCCGGACGTCGTGGTCGTCCCCGGCTGGAATCTGATGGGCAAGATCCCCAACGCCGTCAACGCCAAGTTCGCCGACCTCGGCCCGTACCTGTCCGGCGACAAGGTCAAGGACTACCCCAACCTCGCCGCCGTCCCCACCGACGCCTGGCAGCGCTGCATCTTCGGCGGACAGCTGCGCGCGATCCCGCTGCCCGGCTCCTACGTCCCCAACATCGCGCCCTTCTACCGCAAGGACGTCTTCGACAAGCGCGGCTGGCAACTCCCGAAGAGCACCGACGAGTTCCTCGCCTGGGCGAAGGAGGCCACCGACGCCAAGGGCGGGGTGTGGGCCTGCTCCGACATGAAGTGGACCGCGTTCAACGCCTTCGGCGTCCTCAACGGCGGCGACAAGGCCCTGTGGTGGAACCTCCAGGGCGGCAAGCTGATCAACCGCATCGAGACCGAGGAGTACCTCGAAGCCCTGGAGTGGGCCCGCAAGCTGTTCGCCGCCGGTGTGGTCCACCCCGACGACAAGGCCGGCAAGACCACCAACCCGCCCGGCACCCGCTTCACCGCCGGCAAACTCCTCGTCTACAACCAGGACCTGTCCGACTGGTTCGGCAAGACCTCCGAACAGCACGCCCAGAACCCGGACTTCGAGATGGCCGCGATGGACATCTTCACCCACGACGGCGGCGACCCCCTGCTGTGGGCCGGCCAGCCCTGCAACATCTTCACCTTCGTCAACAAGAAGGCGTCGGAGCAGAAGATCAAGGACTTCCTCGCCATCGCCAACTTCTGCGCCGCCCCCTACGGCACGAAGGAGCGCCTGCTCGCCGAGTACGGCGTCGAGGGCACCGACTTCACCCTGGACAAGAAGGGCGTCCCCACCAAGACCACCAAGGGCGTCAACGAGGTCCTCGGCGCCTTCGACTACACCGGCAAGCCCGCCGCCTACGTCGCCCACCCCGACTTCCCCGAGGTCACCCGGGGCATGATCGAGTGGCAGCAGCGCATGGGCGCCTTCACCAAGAAGTCCTCCTTCTACGGCCTGACGATCACCGAACCCGGCCGCTGGTCCAACCTCGCCGACGACTTCGAGCAGCTGGAGGACGACGTCGTCCGCGGCCGGAAGAAGATCGGTGACGTACAGCAGGCGGTCTCCGAGTGGAAGAAGCAGGGCGGCGACGACCTGCGCGACTGGTACCGCAAGCTGCTCGACTCCACCGGTTCGGCGCAGTGACCTCCACCGTGCCCCGCGCCGGCGCCGGGGAGAAGCGGAAACCGGCGGCGTCGGGCGGCGCCCCCGGACGCCGGGAACGCACCCGGGGGACCGGCCTGCGCACCAGGTTCCGGCGCGACCGCACGCTGATCCTGATGACCCTGCCCGTGGTGCTGCTGCTCCTGGTCTTCAACTACGTGCCGATCCTCGGCAACGTCGTCGCCTTCCAGGACTACGACCCCTACCTCAGCGACAACGGCTTCATCGCCGTCTTCCAGAGCCCCTGGGTCGGCCTGGAGCAGTTCCAACGGGTCTTCCAGGACGCCGGGTTCTGGCACGCCGTGCAGAACACGTTCGTGCTGTTCCTGCTCCAGCTGGTGCTGTTCTTCCCGATCCCGATCGCGCTGGCCCTGCTCATCAACAGCGTGATCCGGCCCCGGGTCCGCGCCGTCGCCCAGGCGGTCATGTATCTGCCGCACTTCTTCTCCTGGGTGCTGGTCGTCACCGTCTTCCAGCAGATCTTCGGCGGCGCCGGCGTCCTCGCGCAGACGCTGCGCGAACACGGACACCCCGGTTTCGACATCATGACCGACCCGGCGGTCTTCAAATACCTGGTGACCGCCGAGATGGTCTGGAAGGACGCGGGCTGGGGCATCATCGTCTTCCTCGCTGCCCTCGCCGCCGTCCCCCACGACCTGTACGAGGCCGCCGCGATGGACGGCGCCGGGCGCTGGCGCCGCATGTGGCACATCACGCTGCCCGCGCTGCGGCCGGTGATCGCCCTGCTGCTCGTGCTGCGCGTCGGCGACGCCCTCTCCGTCGGCTTCGAGCAGTTCCTGCTCCAGCGGCAGGCGGTCGGCCCGGACGCCTCCGAGGTGCTCGACACCTACGTGTGGTGGAACGGCATCCGCAACCAGGACTTCAGCTACGCGGCGGCGGCCGGCCTGATCAAGGGCGTCGTCGGACTGTCCCTCGTCCTCGTGGCGAACAAGGCGGCCCACCTGATGGGCGAGCAGGGGGTGTACAAGAAGTGAGCGCCGTGGTCGGCCGGCCGGTGCCGGAGGGCGCACGCGAGCGGAGCCGGTGGGCCGCGCCGCCCCGGCCGGTCTGGGAGGAGGAGCCGGCGAAGGCCGGGCTCGCCGCGAAGGGACTGGTCCTCGGGATCGCGTGCTTCGCCGTGCTCTTCCCGCTGTGGATCGTGATCGTCACCAGCCTGTCCCCGAAGAAGGTCATCGACGACACCGGCGGGCTCGTGGTGGTCCCCAAGGGCATCACGTTCGTCGCCTACCAGGAGCTGCTCGGCGGCGGCCAGGTGCAGCGGGCCGCGCTGGTCAGCATCGGGGTGACCCTCGTGGGCACGCTGTTCAGCATGACGGTGTCGGTGCTGTGCGCCTACGGCCTGTCCCGCCGGGACTCGCT
The DNA here is from genome assembly GCF_000720835.1 of Streptomyces achromogenes subsp. achromogenes. GTDB lineage: Bacteria > Actinomycetota > Actinomycetes > Streptomycetales > Streptomycetaceae > Streptomyces > Streptomyces achromogenes. Next base: position 130,274 of record NZ_JODT01000020.1, read on the forward strand.
GGGCCACCGCTGGATCCTGATGACGCTGCTCGCCACGATGTTCTTCGGCGCCGGGCTGATCCCGACGTACCTGCTGGTGCAGGCGCTCGGCCTCACCGACACCTATCTGGCGCTGATCCTGCCGAGCGCGGTGAGCGTGTTCAACATCCTCGTGCTGCGCGGGTTCTTCATGGGCATCTCGCCCGAACTCGTCGACAGCGCGCGGATCGACGGGGCGGGGGACTGGCGGATCCTGTGGCGGATCGTGCTGCCGCTGTCCCGGGCCGTGCTCGCGGTGATCACGCTGTTCTACGCGGTCGGGTACTGGAGCGCGTGGTTCAACGCGTCGATCTATCTGACCGACCAGAAGATGATGCCGCTGCAGAACGTGATGATCCAGCTGGTGCAGAAGCAGGAACGGCCGGTGGGTCTGTCGGCCCAGATCAACACCGGGCAGCTGTCGCCGCTGGCCATCCAGATGGCCGTGATGGTCCTGGCCCTGCTGCCGGTGGCCGTCCTGTCACCGTTCGTCCAGAAGCATTTCCGCAAGGGGATGCTGACGGGAGCGGTGAAGGGCTGACGGGGGCGCGCTGCGCAGGGTGCGGTGCGGTCCGCCGGCGACCGCGGGTCCGTCGTGGCTGATCGCGCAGTTCCCCGCGCCCCTGAGGGGGCGCTGCCCCGGCACCGCACCACCCACCCAGACTCCCCACCCGAGGTACCCCATGCCCACCCGCAGAACCGTTCTCGCCGGAACGGCGGCAGCCGCCGCACTGTCCGCCCTGCCCACCCCCGTACACGCCGCCGAAGCCGAGCGGCCCCCGTACCGCTGGCGCACCGCGGTCATCGGCGGTACCGGATTCGTCACCGGTCTGCTCTTCCACCCCACCACCCCCGGCCTGGCCTACGCCCGCACCGACATCGGCGGCGCCTACCGATGGGACCGGGACACCGACCGCTGGACGCCCCTGACCGACCACCTCGGCTGGGACGACTGGAACCTGCTCGGCGTGGAGGCCCTGGCGGTCGACCCGGCCCACCCCGGCCGGCTGTACCTGGCGCTCGGCACGTACACCCAGCCCTGGGCCGGCAACGGAGCCCTGCTGCGCTCGGAGGACCGCGGCCGCACCTGGCACCGCGGCGACCTCCCCGTCCCGCTCGGCGCCAACGAGGACGGCCGGGGCACCGGCGAACGGCTCCTCGTCGACCCCCGCGACAGCGCCACCCTGTGGCTGGGCACCCGCCACGACGGGCTGCTCAAGTCCACCGACCGGGGCGACAGTTGGCAACGGCAGACCGGGTTCCCGGGCGTCCCGAGCGGCACCGGCCAAGGCGTCACCCTGCTTGTCGCCGCCGGCCGTACCCTCTACGCAGGCTGGGGCGACGGCGACGGCACGAGCGCGCACCCGAACCTGTACCGCACCACCGACGGCACCTCCTGGGAACCCGTCCCCGGACAGCCCGTCGGTGCCTCGGCCAGGGTGCCCCTGCGCGCCGCCCACGACCCGGGCGCCCACGCGCTGTACGTCACGTACGCCGACGCGCCCGGCCCGAACGGGCAGAGCACCGGCAGCGTGCACAAGCTGGACACCGTCACCGGTGCCTGGAGTGATGTCACCCCGGCCGTCCCGGGCGGCGCCGACACCTTCGGGTACGGCGGGGTCGCCGTGGCCGCCCGCCGCCCGGGCACGGTCGTGGTGTCCACCAACAACCGCTGGTCGGCGGTCGACACCCTGTACCGCAGCACCGACGGCGGCCGCAGCTGGGTCTCCCTGAAGGACACCGCAGTCCTCGACGTCTCCGAGACGCCCTATCTCAACTGGGGTGCTGAGAAACCCAAGTTCGGCTGGTGGATCCAGGCCGTGGCCGTGGACCCGTACGACAGCGCGCACCTCCTCTACGGCACCGGCGCCACCGTCTACGGCACCCGCGACCTCGTGCACTGGACGCCCCGGGTCCGCGGTCTGGAGGAGACCTCGGTCCGGCAGCTGATCTCGCCGCCCGCCGGCCCGGCCCACCTGATCAGCGCCAACGGGGACATCGGGGTGCTGTACCACGAGCGGCTGACCGCCTCACCGAAGTCCGGCATGGCCACGAACCCGGTCTTCGGCACGGCGACCGGTCTCGCGCTGGCCGCGGCGAAACCCTCGTACGCCGTGCGCACCGGCTGGGGCGACCACGGCAACGGCGCCTTCTCCACCGACGGCGGACGCACCTGGACGCCGTTCCCGGCCCAGCCCGCCCTCGCCAAGGACGCCCCCGGCCCCATCGCGGTCAGCGCCGACGGCAGCGTGCTGCTGTGGACGTTCGTGCACTGGGACAGCACCAAGTACCCCGCCCACCGCTCGGCGGACGGCGGGCGCACCTGGGCCGAGGTGCCGTCCTTCCCCAAAGGCGCCACCCCGGTCGCCGACCCCGTCGACCCGGCCGTCTTCCACGCCTACGACACCGACACCGGGACCCTGTACGGCAGCACCGACCACGGTCGCACTTTCGCTCCCCGGTTCGCGGGACTGCCCTCCGGCGACAGCCAGTTCCAGCTGGCCGCGGCCCCGGGGCGGACGGGTGACCTGTGGGTGAGTGCCAAGGAGAACGGACTGTACCGGTCCACCGACGCGGGGGCGACATTCACCAAGGCCGACGGGGTCCGGGCCTCGCACACCGTCGGGTTCGGCAAGGCCGCCCCCGGCGCCCGCTACCCGGCCGTCTACCAGGTGGGCGCGCTCACCGGCTCCGGCGTGGCCGTCCTGCGCTCCGACGACGGCGGCCGCACCTGGGTCCGCGTCAACGACGACGCCCACCAGTGGGGCTGGACCGGGCAGACCATCACCGGCGACCCGCGCCGGTACGGCCGGGTCTACCTCGGCACCAACGGGCGGGGCATCCAGTACGGGGAGCCCGCATGAGCCCGTCCCTCGCCGACGTCACCCGGGGCCGCATCCTCTTCGGCGGCGACTACAACCCCGAGCAGTGGCCGGAGGAGACCTGGCACGAGGACGTCCGGCTGATGAAGGAGGCCGGGGTCAACTCCGTCACGCTCGGCGTCTTCTCCTGGTCCCGGCTGGAACCGGAGCCGGGCGCACGGGAGTTCGGCTGGCTGGACCGGCTGATGGACCTCCTGCACGAGCACGGCGTCGGGGTCGTCCTCGCCACGCCCACCGCCTCCCCACCGCCCTGGATGGGCCGGCTGCACCCGGACACCCTGCCCCGGGACGCCGACGGCCGCGTCGAGTGGTGGGGCGGGCGGCAGCACTTCTCGCACTCCAGCGCCACCTACCGCCGCTACGCCGCCGCCATCACCGAGGACCTGGCCGCCCGGTACGCCGGCCACCCCGCGCTGACCATGTGGCACATCAACAACGAGTACTGCACCTTCGACCACGGCGACGAGGCCGCCGCCGCGTTCCGCCGCTGGCTGCGCGAGAAGTACGGCACCCTGGACGCCCTCAACTCGGCCTGGGGGACGGACTTCTGGAGCCAGGGCTACGACACCTGGGACGGCATCCTGCCGCCGCGCCGCCCGCACTACATGAAGAACCCCGGCCAGGTGCTGGACTTCCGGCGGTTCACCTCCGACATGCTCCTGGAGTGCTTTACGGCCGAACGGGACATCGTCCGCAAGCACACCCCGCACCTGCCGGTCACCACCAACTTCATGCCGCTGTGGACCGGGCAGGACGGCTGGCGCTGGGCCCGCGAGGAGGACGTCGTCTCCGTCGACCTGTACCCGGACCCGCGCGACCCGCTCGGCGCCCAGCGCGGCGCGCTGGTGCAGGACCTCACCCGGTCGCAGGCGCGCGGACCGTGGATGCTGATGGAACAGGCGGCCGGGCCGGTCAACTGGCGCGGGGTGAACCACCCCAAGCCGCGCGGGCTGAACCGGCTGTGGTCCTTCCAGGCCGTCGCCCGCGGCGCCGACGCCGTCTGCTACTTCCAGTGGCGCCAGTCCCGGCAGGGCGCCGAGAAGTTCCACTCCGGGATGGTCAGCCACGCCGGCCCCGAGGGCCGCACCTTCCAGGAGGTCAAGCGGCTCGGCGCCGACCTCGCCCGGGTCGCGGACCAGGTGTCCGGCACCCGCATCACCGCCGACGTGGCCATCCTGCACGACTGGCACTCCTGGTGGGCCGGGGACCACGAGGGGCGCCTGTCGACGCGGGTCGACTACCCCGAGGTGCTCACCGCCTGGCACCGCGCCCTGTGGGAGGCCCACCTCACCACCGACTTCGCCCACCCGGAGGACGACCTGTCCGGCTACCGGCTCGTCGTCGTCCCGCAGCTGTACCTGCTCTCCGACTCCGCCCTCGCGAACCTCCTCGCGTACACCCGTGAGGGCGGCACCCTCGTCTGCGGCTTCCTCACCGGCGTCGTCGACGAGGACGACCGGGTCCGCCCCGGCGGCATGGACGCGCGGCTGCGCGAGCTGTTCGGCATCCGCACCCTGCACGAGTGGTGGCCGCTGGACGCGGGAGAGACCGTCGGATGCGAGGGGTTCCGCGGCACGCTGTGGTCGGAGGAGATCGAGCCGGCGCCCGGCGCCGCCGAGACCGTGCCCTACCGGGGCGGGGAACTGGACGGGCTGCCCGCCGTACTGCGCCGGGACCGCGCCTGGTACCTGTCCACGCTGCCCGAACCGGACGCGCTGCGCTCCCTGCTGGCCGGCATCGCCGCCGGGGCCGGGATCCGGCCGGTGCTCGACGGGCTGCCCCAAGGAGTGGAGGCGGTGCGCCGGGGCGACCTGCTGTTCCTGCTGAACCACGGGCGCGAGCCGGTCACCGTCCCGGTCCCGGGCACCCACCGCGAGCTGCTCGGCGGCGCGGACGTCACGGACACGGTCACCCTCGGCCGCTACGGCGTGGCGGTGCTGCGGTCATGAGTGCCACGCCGGTCCACGGCACCTGGGAGCCGGCCCCGGCCGCGCGCTGGGAGGACGCCTTCCTGAGCGGCAACGGCCACCATGGCGCCCTGGTGTTCGGTGACCCGGACGACGAACGGGTCATCGTCACCCAGCACACCCTCGTCCGGCCCAACGGCGCCGAACACGCCCGGCCGCCCCGGCTGGCCGCCGCCCTGCCCCAGGTCCAGGACCGGCTGCTCGCCGGCGACCTCACCGCCGCCGAGCGCTTCACCGACGGCCGCCCGCTCCAGTGGGTGCAGCCCTTCCACCCCGCCTTCCAGGTCCGGGTGCGCCGGCCGGCGGGCGGCGGGCGGGAGACGCGCCGGGCCGTCGACTTCACCAGCGGCGAGGTCACCGCCTCCGGCCGCGGCGCCGCCGGCCGGGTCTTCGTCTCCCGCGCGGACGACGTGATCGTGCACGAGGTCAGCGCGGGCGACCTGGCCGTCACCCTGGACCACCGGCTGCCGGGCGCCCCGGCCGGGCTGCGCGTCGGCCACGGCGCGCTGCTCACCGCCGAGGGCGCCCTGCTGAGCCTGCGCGTGCGGTACCCGGACAGCGACCGCGCCTACACCGGCGTCACCCTCGTCGCCGTCACCGGCGGCCGGACGGAACTCACCCCGCCGGGCGTCCGCGTCACCGGCTGCCGCTCCGCGCTGCTGCTCACCCGGGTGCTCCGGCACACCGGCGAGGCGGACGTCACCGCCGCGTACCGGCGCCTCCAGGACCTGCTCGACGGCACCGAACGCCCCTACGCCGGCTTGCTCGCCCGCCACCTCGACCACCACCGCCCCGCCTATCTGCGGGTCACCCTCGACCTCGGCGCCGACCCGGCCGAGCGCGCCCTGCCCGGCTCCGAGCTGCTGACGCGCCCGCACAGCCCGGCCCTGCTGGAGCGGCTGTTCGCGGCCGGCCGCTACCACCTGCTCTCCAGCAGCGGCCACCACCCGCCCCGGCTCACCGGACTGTGGACCGGCGACTGGGACACCGCCTGGTCCGGGGCGTTCACCACCAACGCCAACCTCAACCTCCAGACCGCCGCCGCGCCCGCCGCCGCACTGCCCGAGGTCACCGAGGCGCTGGCCGCCTTCGTCACCCGGCAGCTGCCGCACTGGCGGGCCAACGCCCGCGCGGTCTTCGGCACCCGGGGCGCGGTCGCGCCCTCGCACAGCGACGGCGAGTCCGGGCTGACGTACCACTTCAGCCGCGAGTACCCGCTGCACCTGTGGACCGCGGGCGCCGACTGGCTGCTCAAACCGCTGGTCGACCACGACGAGATCCGCGGCGAGCAGGACCCGCGCACCGCCGCCGCCCTCGCCGAGGCCGCCCTCTTCTACGAGGACTTCCTCACCCGCACCGACAGCGACGGCCGCCTCGTGATCGTGCCGTCCTACTCCCCGGAGAACCGCCCCGCGAACGGCAGCTGGGGAGCGCTCAACGCGGCCATGGACCTCTCCGCCGCCCGGCACACCCTGCTCACCGCCGCCCGCTACCACCCCGAACACGCGGAGAAATGGCGGGCTTTGGCCGAGCGGCTGTCCCCGCACCGGATCAACTCCGACGGCGCCCTCGCCGAATGGGCCTGGCCCGGCCTCCACGACACCTACGACCACCGCCACCTCAGCCACCTCTACGGCGTCTGGCCCCTGGAGGAGATCACCCCGTACGACACCCCGCGCCTGGCCGCCGCCGCCCACCGGGCGCTTCAACTGCGCGGCGCCGAGAACGACTCCGCCCACGGCCATCTGCACCACGCCCTGATCGCCGCCCGGCTCGGCGACGGGGACCGGGCCGGGCGCGCCCTGCGCCGGGTCCTCGACGGCGACTTCTTCCACGCCTCCCTGATGAGCGCCCACTACCCCCACCGCGACGTCTACAACGCGGACGCCGCGCACACCCTCCCCGGCGTGCTCATCGAGACCCTCCTCCAGTCCACCCCGGACCGCCTGATCCTGCTGCCCGCCGTCCCGGACGCCTGTCCGCGCGGTGAACTGCGCGGGATCCGCACCCGGTTCGGCGCCGAGGTCGATCTCGCCTGGGGCCCGGACGGCGCCCGGGCGGTCGTACGGCCCGGCCGCACCCACCGTGTCGAACTGCGGACTTCCTCCGGCACCGAACCCCTCGAACTGGTCGCCGGGGAAGACCGCGTCCTCGCCCTGAGGGCGCGGTGAACACTCCCCACACCCCCACCCATGGAAGGGACACCATGGTCACGAGCACCATCGGCAGGGTCGCCAAGGCCCTGATCGCCCCCGCACTCGCCCTCGGCGCCACCGTCGGCCTCGCCTCGGCGCCCGCCTCCGCCGCCGTCTGGAGCACCTGCGACCAGTGGGGCAACACCAGCCTGAACGGCTACACCCTCTACAACAACATCTGGGGTTCCGGCGCCGGCAGCCAGTGCGTCTGGGCCAACTCCGGCACCAACTGGGGCGTGCACGCCGACCACCCCAACACCGGCGGCATCAAGTCCTACCCCAACGCCAAGAAGGTGATCAACAAGCCGATCACCTCCCTGACCTCGCTCACCAGCGCCTACAACGTCACCGTCCCGGCGTCCGGCGCGTACAACACGTCGTACGACATCTGGGACACGGACTACGACTACGAGATCATGCTCTGGGTCAACAAGACCGGACCCGTCGGACCCCTCGGCACCTCGCAGGGCAACGTCACCCTGGGCGGGCACACCTGGACCGTCTACAAGGGCAACAACGGCGCCAACGAGGTCTTCTCCTTCATCCGCACCTCCAACTCGAGCTCCGGCACGGTGAACATCCTGCCGATCCTGAAGTGGATCAAGGACACGAAGGGCTGGTTCGGCAACGAGACCATCGGCGACGTCCAGTTCGGCTACGAGATCACGTCCTCGTCCGGCGGCCTGGACTTCACCACCAACAACCTGACGGTCAGCGGTAGTTGACCGACCGGGACCGGCGTCGCGCCGTCAGGAGGCGGCCGGTGCCGGTCCCGAACTCGCCCGCCGGGTCAGCCCGGGCGCGAGCAGCACCACCTCGTCGCCGCCGCGCCCCTCCAGCTTGGCCACCAGGCGCTCCACGGCCCGCCGGCCCATCTCCTGGGCCGGGATGGCGACCGAGGTCAGCCGCACCGAGGCCTGCACCGCGACCTGGTCGGGGCAGATCGCGACCACGGACACGTCCTCGGGCACCGCCCGGCCCTGCTGGCGCAGCAGCGCGAGCAACGGCTCCACCGCCGACTCGTTCTGGACCACGAACCCGGTCGTCGCCGGGCGCTCGTCGAAGACCCGGGCCAGGGTGAGGGCCATCGCGTCGTACCCGCCCTCGCACGGCCGGTGCAGCAGCCGCACACCGGTCTCGCGGGCCGCGGAGCGCAGCCCGTCCAGGGTGCGCTCGGCGAAGCCGGTGTGCCGTTCGTAGACCGCCGGGGCCTCGCCGATGACGGCGATGTCGCGGTGCCCGAGCCCGGCCAGGTGCTCCACGCACAGCGCGCCGGTCGCGCTCCAGTCCAGGTCCACGCAGGTCAGGCCGTCGGTGTCGGCGGGCAGGCCGATCAGCACGGAGGGCTGGTCGGTGCCCCGCAGCAGCGGCAGCCGCTCGTCCTCCAGCTCCACGTCCATCAGGATCATCGCGTCGGCCAGCCCGCTGCCGGTGACCCGGCGCACCGCGTCGGGCCCCTCCTCGCCGGTGAGCAGCAGGACGTCGTAGCCGTGCGTACGGGCGGTCGTGGCCACGGCGATGGCGATCTCCATCATCACCGGCACGTACAGGTCGGTGCGCAGCGGGATCATCAGCGCGATGATGTTCGACCGTTTGCCGGCCAGGGCGCGGGCGCCCGCGTTCGGGTGGTAGCCCAGCTCCCGGATGCTTTGCTCGACCCGCTGCCGGGTGCCGGCGGAGATGGACCGCTTGCCGCTGAGGACGTAGCTCACCGTGCTCGCCGAGACTCCGGCGTGCTGGGCGACCTCGGCGAGGGTGACCATCCAGCTCTCCAAGCTTTGTGAAGCGCTTCGACACTGCGCGTTGCCGACGGGGTGGGTGAGGGTGTCATCGACCCTATAGCCAGGGACGGCAGGGTGTCCATAGGCTGTCGAAGCGCTTCGACAGCGCATTCCGGCCGAGCCCTCGGTCAGGTCTCTCCCTCTCCCCGGCCCGGCCACGGCACCCGCCGCGCCGGACGTCGGCCGCCGAGGGCTCCACGCTAAACCCGGCCGGCTGACGTCCGGGTGGTGGGCCCCGCCCGTTTCGGGTACCAACGATCCAGTAGCACCGGTCGGTGCCGATCGGTCCCGGTCGTCCTTCTCCGCGCCGAGGTGAGCCTCGATGTCCGCCACCACCACCCCCCGCACCGCCGTCACCGAGCGCGAGGCCCGCCGGGTGGCGGAGGCCGCCCGGCAGCAGGACTGGCGCGGGCCCAGCTTCGCCAAGGAGCTGTTCCTCGGGCGCTTCCGGCTCGACCTCATCCACCCGCACCCGCTGCCCGACGAGGAGTCCGTCCGGCGCGGCGAGGAGTTCCTGGCGAGGCTGCGCGCCTTCTGCGAGACGCAGATCGACCCCGCCCGCATCGAGCGCGAGGCCCGCATCCCCGACGAGGTGGTGGCGGGCCTGAAGGAACTGGGCGCCCTCGGCATGAAGATCGACCCCCAATACGGCGGCCTCGGCCTCACCCAGCTCTACTACAACAAGGCCCTCGCCCTGGTCGGCTCCGTCAGCCCCGCCGTCGGCGCGCTGCTCTCCGCCCACCAGTCGATCGGCGTGCCGCAGCCGCTGAAGCTGTTCGGCACCCAGGAGCAGAAGGACGCCTTCCTGCCCCGCTGCGCCCGCACCGACATCTCCGCGTTCCTGCTCACCGAGCCGGACGTGGGCTCCGACCCGGCCCGGCTGGCCACCACGGCCGTGCCCGAGGGCGACGACTACGTCCTGGACGGGGTGAAGCTGTGGACCACCAACGGGGTGGTCGCCGATCTGCTCGTGGTCATGGCGCGGGTGCCGCAGTCCGAGGGGCACCCGGGCGGCATCACCGCGTTCGTGGTGGAGGCCGCCTCCGCGGGCATCACCGTGGAGCACCGCAACGCCTTCATGGGCCTGCGCGGCATCGAGAACGGCGTCACCCGCTTCCACCGGGTCCGCGTCCCGGCGGCGAACCGGATCGGCCCCGAGGGCGCCGGCCTGAGGATCGCGCTCACCACCCTCAACACCGGCCGGCTGTCACTGCCCGCGATGTGCGCGGGCGCCGGCAAGTGGTGTCTGAAGATCGCCCGCGAGTGGGCGGCGGAGCGCGAGCAGTGGGGCAAGCCGGTCGCGCTGCACGAGGCCGTCGGCTCGAAGATCGCGTTCATCGCGGCGACGACCTTCGCCCTGGAGGCCGTGCTCGACCTGTCCTCCCAGATGGCCGACGAGGACCGCCACGACATCCGCATCGAGGCCGCCCTCGCCAAGCTCTACGGCTCCGAGATGGCGTGGAAGATGGCCGACGAACTGGTCCAGATCCGCGGCGGACGCGGCTACGAGACGGCCGAGTCCCTCCGGGCGCGCGGCGAACGCGCGGTCCCGGCCGAGCAGATCCTGCGCGACCTGCGCATCAACCGCATCTTCGAGGGCTCGACCGAGATCATGCACCTGCTGATCGCCCGGGAGGCGGTGGACGCCCACCTCTCGGTCGTCGGCGACCTGATCGACCCCGGCACGTCCCTGGCCGACAAGGCGAGGGCGGGCGCGAACGCGGGCGTCTTCTACGCCAAGTGGCTCCCGAGCCTCCTCGCGGGCCCCGGTCAACTCCCCACGTCGTACGGCGAGTTCCGGCACGGCATCGACCTCTCCGGGCACCTGCGCCACATCGAGCGCACCGCCCGCAGGCTCGCCCGCTGCACCTTCTACGCCATGTCCCGCTGGCAGGGCCGGATGGAGACCAAGCAGGGTTTCCTCGGCCGGATCGTGGACATCGGCGCGGAACTGTTCGCGATGAGCGCGGCCTGCGTACGCGCCGAGCGGCTGCGCGCCGAGGGCCGCCACGGCCGCGAGGCCTACCAGCTCGCCGACGCCTTCTGCCGCCAGGCCCGCATCCGCGTGGACGAACTCTTCACCCGCCTGTGGACCAACACCGACGACCTGGACCGGAAACTGGTCAAGGCGGTCCTGGCCGGCTCCCACACCTGGCTGGAGGAGGGCATCCTCGACCCGTCGGGGGAGGGGCCGTGGATCGCGGACGCGACCCCCGGCCCCCCGGCCGGCGAGAACGCCCGCCGCCCCTACGGGAGTTAGCAGTACTTGTCGCTCGGGTCCCGCGTCGTCCAGGAGCAGGAGGCGACCTTGCCGCCGCCCGCCTTGGTCAGGGTGGCCGTGTCCTTGTCGTTGTTCCAGACGTAGGCGCGGCGGCCCTGGTACCGGTCGGACGCGGTGTTCGTGCCGCCGCCGGTGTGGATCTTGAGGTACTTGCCGGCACCGATCTTGACGTCCGGGAAGACGTACTTGTGGTTGGAGGCGTCCTTCAGCACCCAGCCCTTGAGCGAGACGGCCTTGCCGCTGGTGTTCTTCAGCTGGACCCACTCGCCGTTCAGGCTCTTGTTGGAGCGGTTGTCCGAGCCGGGGCTGTCGAACCACACGTGGTGGATCTTCACACCGCCGGCGGCCTGGGCCGGGGTGCTGAGCAGGGTGCCGGTGAGCAGCGCCGCACCCGCGAGCGCGGGCAGGGCGGCGCGGAGGCGCACAGAGCGCATGGAGATATCCCCCCAGGATGTCGTCCGTGAATCATGCGGAACGAAGTGTTTATCACAAGATCTTCATGTCTGTTTCACAGGAGGAATTCCGGCCACCCCACCCACCCGGGGGACGCGCTGTCCGGCCCGCCGCCGCGTGCCGCAACAATGGGAGGATGACCGACAGTCCCGCCCATCCGGCACCCCTCGCCGATCCGCACCTCGTCTACGACCCCGTCGCCGCCGACGGACCCAAGGACGTGGTGATCCTCGGCTCCACCGGATCCATCGGCACCCAGGCCATCGACCTCGTGCTGCGCAACCCCGACCGCTTCCGGGTCACCGCCCTGTCCGCGAACGGCGGCCGGGTGGCCCTCCTCGCCGAGCAGGCCCACCGGCTGCGGGTGCGGACCGTGGCGGTCGCCCGCGAGGACGTCGTACCCGCGCTGCGCGAGGCGCTCGCCGCCGCGTACGGCACCGAGCCGCTGCCCGAGATCCTCGCCGGGCCCGACGCGGCCACCCAGGTCGCCGCCTCCGACTGCCACACCGTCCTGAACGGCATCACCGGCTCCATCGGCCTCGCCCCGACCCTGGCCGCCCTGGAGGCGGGCCGCACCCTCGCGCTCGCCAACAAGGAGTCGCTGATCGTCGGCGGCCCGCTGGTCACCGCGCTCGCCAAGCCCGGCCAGATCATCCCGGTGGACTCCGAGCACGCGGCCCTCTTCCAGGCCCTCGCCGCCGGCACCCGCGCCGATGTGCGCAAGCTCGTCGTCACCGCCTCCGGCGGCCCCTTCCGCGGCCGCACCAAGGCCGAGCTGGCCGGCGTCACCGTCCAGGACGCCCTCGCCCACCCCACCTGGGCGATGGGCCCGGTGATCACGGTGAACTCCGCGACGCTGGTCAACAAGGGGCTGGAGGTCATCGAGGCCCACCTGCTGTACGACATCCCCTTCGAGCGCATCGAGGTCGTCGTGCACCCCCAGTCGTACGTCCACTCGATGGTCGAGTTCACCGACGGCTCCACGATCGCCCAGGCGACGCCCCCCGACATGCGCGGGCCCATCGCGATCGGCCTCGGCTGGCCCGAACGCGTCCCCGACGCCGCGCCCGCCTTCGACTGGAGCAAGGCGTCCACCTGGGAATTCTTCCCGCTGGACAACGAGGCCTTCCCCGCCGTGAACCTCGCCCGGCACGTGGGGCGGCTCGCGGGCACGGCCCCGGCGGTGTTCAATGCGGCCAACGAGGAGTGCGTCGCGGCCTTCCTGGACGGCGCGCTGCCCTTCAACGGGATCATGGAGACCGTCACCCGGGTGGTCGAGGAGCACGGCACCCCGGCCACGGGAACCTCACTCACCGTGTCGGACGTCCTCGAAGCGGAGACCTGGGCCCGCGCCCGGGCCCGCGAACTCACAGCCACGACGGCGACCGCGGAGGCGCGTGCATGACGACCTTGATGTTCATCCTCGGCATAGTGGTCTTCGTGATCGGCCTGCTCGTCTCCATCGCCTGGCACGAGCTGGGACACCTGTCCACGGCCAAGCTCTTCGGCATCCGCGTGCCCCAGTACATGGTCGGCTTCGGCCCGACCATCTGGTCACGCAAGAAGGGCGAGACCGAGTACGGCATCAAGGCCATCCCGGCCGGCGGCTACATCCGCATGATCGGCATGTTCCCGCCCGACGACCAGGGCCGGGTCACCGCCCGCTCCACCTCCCCGTGGCGCGGCATGATCGAGGACGCCCGCTCGGCGGCCTTCGAGGAACTCCAGCCCGGCGACGAGACGCGCATGTTCTACACGCGGAAACCGTGGAAACGGGTCATCGTCATGTTCGCCGGGCCCTTCATGAACCTGGTCCTCGCGATCGGCCTGTTCTTCTCCGTGCTCATGGGCTTCGGCGTCCAGCAGCAGACCACCACCGTCGCCTCCGTCTCGCCCTGCGTCATCGCCCAGAGCGAGAACCGCGACACCTGCGAGAAGACCGACAAGCCCTCCCCGGCCCAGGCCGCCGGCATCCACACCCGCGACAAGATCGTCTCCTTCGACGGCAAACCCACCAAGGACTGGGACACCCTCTCGGACCTCATCCGGGACAGCGCCGGCAAGGACGTGCCGATCGTCGTGGAGCGCGACGGCAAGCAGCTCACCTTGCACGCCAAGATCGCCACCAACCTGGTCGCCAAGAAGGATTCCAACGGCGGCTACGTCCAGGGCAAGTACGTCGAGGCCGGCTTCCTCGGCTTCGGCGCCGCCACCGGCGTGGTCAAGATGGACTTCGACGACTCCGTGTCGTGGATGACCGACCGGGTCGGCGACGCCGTCGACTCCCTCGCCGCCCTGCCGGGCAAGATCCCCGCCTTGTGGGACGCCGCCTTCGGCGACGGCCCGCGCGAACCGGACTCCCCGGTCGGCATCGTCGGCGCCGCCCGCATCACCGGCGACATCGCCACCCTGGACATCCCCGCCTCCCAGCAGGTGGCGATGTTCGTGATGATGCTCGGGATGTTCAACCTCTCCCTGTTCCTGTTCAACATGCTCCCGCTGCTCCCGCTGGACGGCGGGCACATCGCGGGCGCCCTGTGGGAGGCCCTCCGGCGGAACCTGGCCAGGGTGCTGCGCCGCCCCGACCCGGGCCCGTTCGACGTCGCCAAGCTGATGCCGGTGGCGTACGTGGTGGCCGGGATCTTCGTCTGCTTCACCGTCCTGGTGCTCATCGCGGACGTCGTCAACCCGGTGAAGATCTCCTAGCCACCCGGTGTTCACACGGCCCGGAACCCCCCGGGGTTCCGGGCCGCCCGGGCACGCGCCGGATTACGGGTGTGATGTGTGGCGCACCGCCCGGTGCCGTAATCTCGGACCCTGGAGCCCGCCGTTCACGGGACCCGGATCCTGAACCACGACTTGGGGTTGCACAGCAGATGACTGCGATTTCTCTCGGCATGCCGTCCGTTCCGACCAAGCTCGCCGAGCGCCGGAAGAGCCGGCAGATCCAGGTCGGAAGCGTGGCGGTCGGCGGGGACGCGCCGGTCTCGGTCCAGTCGATGACCACGACCCGTACGTCCGACATCGGCGCCACCCTCCAGCAGATCGCCGAGCTGACCGCCTCCGGCTGCCAGATCGTGCGTGTGGCGTGCCCCACCCAGGACGACGCGGACGCGCTGGCGACCATCGCGAAGAAGTCGCAGATCCCGGTCATCGCCGACATCCACTTCCAGCCCAAGTACGTCTTCGCCGCCATCGAGGCCGGCTGCGCCGCGGTCCGCGTCAACCCCGGCAACATCAAGCAGTTCGACGACAAGGTCAAGGAGATCGCCAAGGCCGCCAAGGACCACGGCACCCCGATCCGGATCGGCGTCAACGCCGGCTCCCTGGACCGGCGCCTGCTCCAGAAGTACGGCAAGGCGACCCCCGAGGCACTGGTCGAGTCCGCCCTGTGGGAGGCGTCCCTCTTCGAGGAGCACGACTTCCGGGACATCAAGATCTCCGTCAAGCACAACGACCCGGTCGTCATGATCGAGGCCTACCGCCAGCTCGCCGAGCAGTGCGACTACCCGCTGCACCTCGGCGTGACCGAGGCCGGCCCCGCCTTCCAGGGCACGATCAAGTCCGCGGTCGCCTTCGGCGCGCTGCTGTCGCAGGGCATCGGCGACACCATCCGCGTCTCCCTCTCCGCCCCGCCCGTGGAGGAGATCAAGGTCGGCATCCAGATCCTGGAGTCCCTGAACCTGCGCCAGCGCGGCCTGGAGATCGTCTCCTGCCCGTCCTGCGGCCGGGCCCAGGTGGACGTCTACAAGCTGGCCGAAGAGGTCACCGCCGGTCTGACCGGCATGGAGGTCCCGCTCCGCGTCGCCGTCATGGGCTGCGTCGTCAACGGCCCCGGCGAGGCCCGCGAGGCCGACCTCGGCGTGGCCTCCGGCAACGGCAAGGGCCAGATCTTCGTCAAGGGCGAGGTCATCAAGACCGTCCCCGAGTCCAAGATCGTGGAGACCCTCATCGAGGAGGCCATGAAGCTGGCCGAGCAGATGGAGCAGGACGGCGTGGCCTCCGGCGAGCCGTCGGTGTCGGTCGCGGGCTGACCCCCGTCCTCGTTCTCGTCCCTGTGAGTCCCGTCACCACCCGGTGACGGGACTCGGCCACACCTCGGCCCACACGGTCTTCCCCGGCTGCCTGGGCGCGCCCCCCCACCTGTCGGCCAGCGCCCCGACCAGCATCAGCCCCCGCCCGGACTCGCCACACCGCTCCCGCACCTCCGGCAGCCGTTCGCTCCGCGTGTCCGACACCTTCAGCCGCAGCGCGTCGTCCGACGAGGTGAGCCGGAGCCGGAAGTCGCGCCCGGGTACGTGCCCGTGCCGGACCGCGTTCGACGCCGGCTCGGCCGCGATCAGCGCCGAACGCTCAACTCGCACCCCGGACACGGCCATCAGCGCCGAACCACCTCATTGTGTTAGGCGTCGTTGGAGCGATGGCGAGGGCGGCGAGTGCGTAGAGGTGGCCGCCTGCCCCACCACCATCCACATCCGTGACTCCAAGCAGAACCTCGCCACCGCCGTCCTTGGGTGCCGCTCCCGATGGTGGACTCGTCTTGATCACTGGCGTTTTCCAGCCGGTGTACACGACGCGGCAGGCCGCCTGACCGCCCGCCGCAACGCCCTGGGCGAGGTGACGACTTTCGAGCGTGACGCGCTGGACCAGGTGATCCGCAAGACCGTGGCGAGCCGGGTCACGACGTACGCCTACGACCTGACCGACCAACTCGCCCACGCGGTCGGCCCGGACGGCACCACCCTGACCCTCCTGCGCGACCGCCACGGCAACCTACGCTCGGAAACGGTCGACGGCCGCACGGTGACGTACACGTACGACGCCCTGGGCCGCCGCACAGCCTTGGTGGCATCGGGCCGGACGATCGACTTCACGTACGACGAGGCCGGGCACGAACTGAGGCGCCTGGTCGGCGGAACGATCACCCTGGAGCAGTCCTTCGACCCGCTGGGCCGCCTGACGACCCAGTCGGTGACCGGCGCCGGCGGCCGGAGGGTTCAGCACCGGACGTACACCTACCGCCCCGACGGCAACGTGACCGCCATCGAGGACCATCTCTCCGGCCTCCGCCGCTTCGACCTGGACGCGACGGGCAGAGTGACGGCGGTCCACGCGGCAGGCTGGACGGAACGCTACGCCTACGACGAGGCAGGCAACCAGACCGATGCCCTGGGCCGCATCACCCTGCGCCGGAAGCCCCGCCTGTCGCGCAAGCCGGACACCTGGCACTACGAGTGGGACGCCGAGGACCGCCTGACGTCGGTGGTGACACCGGACGGCACCCGCTGGCGCTACACCTACGACCCCCTGGGCCGCCGCACCGCCAAACTCCGC
>NZ_JODT01000021.1 GCF_000720835.1 Streptomyces achromogenes subsp. achromogenes
CTCGTACCAGGAGCCGTACAGGGCCCGTTCGCGCTCCACCAGCAACGGCATCGCGTCGGAGGCGGTGACCAGCTCCCGCAACGGATACCGGGCCAGCACGTCTTCCACCTCGGGGGACAGCGCCGCCTTCAGCCGGTGGTGGACCGACAGGGTGTCGTCGCCGAGGGCACGCGCCGCGGCCAGCACCAGGTCCCGCTCGGCCCCCTTGGGCACCCCGGCGGCGGCCCGCTCGTACAGCTCCGCGCCCTCCTCCAGCACCAGGCCGGTGTCGATCCCGGCCGGCACCTTCACCGACGCGGTGTGCCGCCAGGTCGCCAGCGGATGGCTCCACGCCTCCACACGGAAGGTCCAGCGCCCCGTCACGTCCGGGGTGATCTCGGCACCCCAGCGGTCGCTGCCCGGCGCCAGCTCCCGCATCGGGGTCCAGGGGCCGCGCCGGCCCGTCGGATCGCGCAGGACCACGTTCGCGCCCACGGCGTCATGCCCTTCGCGGAACACGGTGGCCGTGACCTCGAACGTCTCCCCGGCCACCGCTTTCGCCGGGCGCCTGCCGCACTCCACGGCCGGCCGGACGTCACGTACCGGTACACGGCCGATGGCCGGGGTCCTGCGCATGTATCTCACCTCCGCCGTGCGCGGAGCCGGGCGCCCGGCCCGGCTCCGCGATCCGATAAGACGGGCCGGCGTCTCGCCGGACCCACAGGGAACGCCTTGTACGGTGCCAGGTCAGGGGCTTGGCGCCGTGGAACGCCGCTCCGACGGCGGCCCTCTTCTCGCCGTCCGGCGCGGCTGCGGCCGCCCGTCCTGCTCTCGCAGATAGGTGACCAGGTTCGTGCGCAGATAGCGCTCGGCCGCCTCCACGGCCTCGCGGGCGCAGCGCTTGCCCATCAGCACGCACAGGGTGTAACCCGAGTCCTCGAAGGTGGCCCGGACCGTGCGGTCGTGCGGCGCGGCGAGCATCACCCGCTCCCACGCCCGGTAACGCCGCAACTGCCGGGCCACTTCGGCCTTGGCGGGTAGCAGCATGGCCCTCTTCACCCTCCACGCTCTCGACTGGGCGCGTTCCCGACGGTCGGGTGGTGTCCGCGCAGGGGAGGGCACGGCACCGTTACGGCGATCGAGGCTTTCACTCATGGTGCACGCGCGACGACGCAGCGTCTTGTTGGATCTTCAACGAGTGGGGTCGCCGGCGGCTCGTGTTGCACGAATGGCGTAGTGCCCGCACCGTGGAAGTGACTCTGAAGCGATCAACGCTCACGCTGGGTGTCCGGAAATCCCTCCGGGCGGGCGAGGGGAGCGAGAGCTTCGCCGGTGAGGAGCAAGCGACGATGAAGACCGCAGTGCCCTGCTACTACCACCTCGACGTGGAGGTCGGTCCGGAACGGGTGGGACAGGTCGGCCGCATCCTGGCCGCCCATCTGCGCCACTGGGATCTCGACAACCTCGTGGAGCCCGTCCGCCGCGGCGCCGAACTGCTGCTCCGGGCGATCGACGCGCATGCGAGGAACAAGCACACCTCCATCGAGATGTGGTGGAACGGCCAGCACCTCATCACCGCCCTCGGCGGCGAGGACCCCGATCTGCGCCCGGAGGCGGACCTGCGGTCCTGCCTGGCGGACATCGCCGCCATGAGCGACGGCTGGGGCTGCTGCGCCACCCACACCGGCAGCACCATCATCTGGTTCTCGCAGCGCGCCCGGGCCGGCCAGCGCGTCCCGCTGGTCCCCCTCGCCCCCGACCCCGCGCTGCGCACCGGCCTGAAGGTGCCCCGCGACGAGCCGGTGACCGTGCTGGCCGGTCCGGCGCCCGCCCACGGCGCCACCCTGGAGGGCAGCCGGTGACCGCCCGTACCTCCCGCACAGGGGTGCCCGCCTGGATCGGGCACCCCTACCCGTTGGGGGCCTCCTTCGACGGACAGGGCACCAACTTCGCCCTGTTCAGCGAGGTCGCCGAGCGCGTGGACCTGATCCTCGTCGACGACTCCGGCGCCGAGCGGCCGGTCCGGCTGCACGAGGTCGACGGTTTCGTCTGGCACGCCTACCTGCCCGGCATCGGTCCCGGACAGCGCTACGGCTACCGGGTGCACGGGCCCTGGCAGCCCGCGTTCGGCCACCGCTGCAACCCGGCGAAGCTGCTGCTCGACCCGTACGCCCGCGCCGTGGACGGCCAGATCGACAACCACCCCTCGCTCTACGAACGCGCCCCGGACGGCCCGGCCCCGGCCGACAGCGCCGGCCACTCCATGCTGGGCGTGGTCACCGACCCGTTCTTCGACTGGGGCGACGACCGCCCGCCCCGCACCCCGTACGCGGACTCGGTCATCTACGAGACCCACGTCCGCGGGCTGACCCGCACCCACCCGGACGTCCCCGAGCGGCTGCGCGGCACCTACGCCGGGCTCGCGCACCCGGCCGTCACCGAGCACCTCACCTCGCTCGGGGTGACGGCGGTGGAGCTGATGCCGGTGCACCAGTTCGTCCAGGACGGCATCCTGCGGGACCGCGGCCTGTCCAACTACTGGGGCTACAACACCATCGGCTTCTTCGCCCCGCACAACGCCTACGCCGCCTTCGGCAGCCTCGGCCAGCAGGTCAACGAGTTCAAGGCCATGGTGAAGGCGCTGCACGCGGCCGGTCTCGAAGTCATCCTCGACGTGGTCTACAACCACACCGCCGAGGGCAACGAGCTGGGCCCCACGCTGTCCTTCCGGGGCATCGACAACGCCTCCTACTACCGTCTGGTCGACGGCGACTGGGCGCACTACTACGACACCACCGGCACCGGCAACAGCCTGCTGATGCGGCACCCCTACGTGCTCCAGCTGATCATGGACTCGCTGCGGTACTGGGTCACCGAGATGCACGTCGACGGCTTCCGCTTCGACCTCGCGGCCACCCTCGCCCGGCAGTTCCACGAGGTGGACCGGCTCTCGGCGTTCTTCGACCTGATCCAGCAGGACCCGGTGATCAGCCGGGTCAAGCTGATCGCCGAGCCGTGGGACGTGGGCGAGGGCGGCTACCAGGTGGGCAACTTCCCGCCGCTGTGGTCGGAGTGGAACGGCAAGTACCGGGACGCGGTACGGGACTTCTGGCGGGCCGAATCCGGCTCGCTCGGCGAGTTCGCCTCCCGGCTCACCGGCTCCTCCGACATCTACCAGCACAGCCGGCGCCGGCCGCGCGCGAGCGTCAACTTCGTCACCGCCCACGACGGTTTCACGCTGCGCGACCTGGTGTCGTACAACGACAAGCACAACGAGGCCAACGGCGAGGACAACCGGGACGGCGAGAGCCACAACCGGTCCTGGAACTGCGGCGCGGAGGGCGACACCGACGACCCGGCCGTCCTCGAACTGCGCGCCCGCCAGCAGCGCAACCTGCTGGCCACGCTGCTGCTGTCCCAGGGCATCCCGATGCTCTGCCACGGCGACGAGCTCGGCCGCACCCAGCGCGGCAACAACAACGCCTACTGCCAGGACAACGAGACCTCCTGGGTGGACTGGGACCTCACCGAGGAACAGCGCGCCCTGACCGCGTTCACCCGGCGCCTGATCGCCCTGCGCGCCGCGCACCCGGTGCTGCGCCGGCGCCGCTTCTTCCGCGGCGAGACCGCGACCAACGCCCGGCAGCCGCTGCCCGACCTGGTGTGGCTGCGGCCCGACGCCCGCGAGATGACCGACCGGGACTGGCAGCGCGCGGACGCGCACTCGGTCGGCGCGTTCCTCAACGGCGACGCCATCGCCGAACGCGACCCCCACGGCCGCCGCATGGCCGACGACTCCTTCCTGCTGCTGGTCAACGGCTACTGGGAGCCGGTCGTCTTCCGGCTGCCCGACGACTCCTTCGGCGAGCGCTGGACCACGCTGATCGACACCGCCGACCCCGAGGGCGTCCCCGACGAGCGCGAACACAAGGCGGGCACCCGGCTCCGCCTGGAGGCCCGCAGCCTGGTCCTGCTGTCCCGCCCGTCCCGCACCACGGGCTGAACCGGGGGCGGCCGGTGCTCAGCAGCAGACGCCGCGCGCCGTCACCGTGAACTGCGCGCCGTCGGCGTCCCGCAGGATCGCCTCCCGCTCGCCGTCCTCGCGCAGCACGCTGCCGCCGTGCTTCTCCGCGGCGCGGGCGCAGGCCGGCACGTCGGTCACCGCGAAGTGGATCTGCCAGTGCGGGCGCACCGAGGGGTCCGGGGCGGCCTCCACCGCGCCCGAGTCGATGCGCGCCACCACGTCGCCCTCGCTGCGCAGCAGCACCTCGCCGCCGTCGTACTCCACCTCGCAGCAGCCCGGCTGCCCGGTCGCCCAGTCCAGGGTCTCGCCGTAGAACATCGCGGCGTCGAAGGCGTCCCGGGTGTGCAGCCGTACGAAGGTGGGGGCCGCCTGCCGCCACGCCTCCCAGTTGGTGACCAGGTCGCCCTGCCAGATCCCGAACGTGGCGCCGTCCCGGTCGGCGAGCAGCGCCGCCCGGCCGGGCGGGAAGGACAGCGGCCCGACCGCCGCCGTACCGCCGCGCTCCCGGACCCGGGCCACGGCCACGTCCGCGTCCCGCACCGCGAAGTACGGCGTCCACGCCACCGCCATCTGCCACATGGAGGCCACGGCGGCGATCCCGGCGACCGGGACCCCGTTCGCGAGGGCGATCCGGAAGTGCTCGCCGAGCTTGGCGGTGCGCCACTGCCAGCCCAGCACGGCCGTGTAGAACTCCTGGGTGGCCTGAAGATCACGGCTGGTCAGGCTCACCCAGCAGGGCGCGCCGAAGACCGAGTGGGTGGAGACGACCTCTTTGTCGCGCGGCGCGCCGCCGGCGGGGCTGTGGTGGTTCATGGCAGTCGCGTCCTGCTCTCGGGGCCCGGGCGGCCACCGGTACGACACCAGTATCCGGCCGGACCGGGTCGACCTGCCTCCCGGGTACCCCGGGTGGCAGGGGTGCGGGCCCCTGCGCACGATGGAGGGATGGCAGAGAGCGAGCCGGACCGGATCGCCGCGTTGCAGGCGGAGGTCGACCAGTTGAAGGAGGCCATGGCCTCGCACGCGGTCGTGGACCAGGCGATCGGCATGGTGGTGGCCCTCGCCCGGGTCACCCCGGACCAGGGCTGGCAGATCCTCAAAGAAGTCTCCCAGCACACCAACATCAAGCTGCGCCACATCGCCGAGCTGCTCCTGATCTGGGGGCGGCGCGGAGACCTCCCGGACCACATCCGGACCGAGCTGGAGGACGCCCTGGACCGGTACGGGCCCACGCGGCTGCCGGGGACCGAGGGGCAGTAGGGGCGGCCGTGCGGTGCGGGGGTCAGCGGACCTCCGTGAGCAGTTCCTCGCGCAGCCGGTCGAAGCAGCCGCTCAGCAGCCGTGAGACGTGCATCTGCGAGATGCCGAGCTGCGAGGCGATGCAGCTCTGTGTCATGCCCTGGAAGAAGCGCAGGTAGAGAATGGTGCGCTCGCGTTCGGGCAGCGCCTCCAGGCACGGCCTGACCGCGGCCCGGTCCACGACGAGGTCGTAGCCGGGGTCCGGTCCGCCCAGGGAGTCCCCGAGGGCGTAGCCGTCCGTGCCGGAGACCTCGGCGTCCAGCGACAGCGCGGAGAAGCACTCCAGCGCCTCCATGCCGGTGCGCACCTCGTCCTCGCTGAGCCGGGCGTACGCGGCGATCTCCGCGACGGTGGGCGCCCGGCCCGTGGAGGTCTGCGCCAGGTCCTTCACGGCGGCGCGGACCCGGTTGCGCAGGTCCTGCACCCGGCGGGGCACGTGCAGGGTCCACATGTGGTCCCGGAAGTGCCGCTTGATCTCCCCGGTGATGGTGGGGACCGCGTACGCCTCGAAGGCGCGGCCCCGGGCCGGATCGTAGTGGTCGACGGCCTTGACCAGGCCCAGCGCGGCCACCTGGTACAGATCCTCCAGTGCCTCGCCACGGCCGCGGAACCGCACCGCGATCCGCTCGGCCATGGGCAGCCACAACCGGACCAGCTCGTCCCTGAGCGCCCGGCGCTCGGGGCCGTCGGGCAGCAGGGCGAGCCGCTCGAAAGCGGCGCCCGTGTCCGGGGCGTCGTCGTGGGGATGGGATTTCGTGCTGCCAGTGACACGCATCGCGCGCACCTCTCTCAGCAGGTGCTGGGGGGACAGACACCGTGGGAGGTGCGCTCGGACCATGGAGGGGGACACCGGGGGCGGGCCATGCCGTCTCCCACGGACGTGCCTCCTGTCCGAAGCACTTCCCTCTGCCCTTTCCCGCCGAGGGACACCTCCAAACAAATAATAATAAATGTGGCGAACCGGACTAAGGGGTGCCAAAGATCGCCGGCCCGGTCCGGGACGTGATGTGCGGCACGCCCGGCCCGGCGGCCCGCACCCGCCGCGGACGAGTTCTTCCTGGGCAGCGCTTGATCACCGCCCGACGGGGGTCAATTCCCCTGACCACGCTGCGTTCCCGTCATTTGACAGTGCGCTCGGCGCACAGATAGACAGCAGCTCTCGAAGGTCGAGAGGGGCACTGTGTACGAGCCGAACGTGGTCGGTGACTGGCAGGAGTACGACGAGCATGCCGGTCTGCGGGTCCGCGTCCACCGCCTGGAGGCGGCCGAGCCTCCGCGCGGACGGGACGACGCCGCCGCCGGGCTGACGTATTTCAGTGTCCGCGTGACCGTGGAGAACCGCGGCGCCCGGCCCTACGGCATCCACCTGGAGGACGGCCAGATCGACGTGCGCGTGGGCCCGGACGGCGAGGGCGCCTTCATCGACTGGCGCAACTCCCAGTTCGTCGAGGGCTTCGACGTCTATCCGCTGCGCCGGGCCACCGCCGTGATCTACGCCGCCGCGCCCGAGACCGCCCTCGGCCACGTGGATGTACAGGTGCAGCTGCGGGTGGACGACGACTGGACCGGCCGCCGGCTGTGGGCGGGCGGCATCGGCGTCCTGGAGCCGGCCCCGGCGGCCACCCCCGCGGCCACCGGCCAGGGCAGCCTGGCCCACCAGGTCTCCGCCTTCCTGCGGGACCAGGCGGAGCCGGGCTCCGCCTGACGCGCGACCGGCGCGGCGCGGGCCCGCCGTACGCGGCCCCGCGCGGGACGCCGTACGTGGTGCGGTGCGGGACGCCGTGCGCGGTTCAGTGCGGGATGCCGTCGATGATCTCCCGCGCGCCCTGCCGCAGCAGCGCGACCGCGACCGAGGTGCCGAGGGTGGCCGGATCGAGCCGCCCCGCCCACTCGTGGGCGTTCAGCCGCGTCTTGCCGTCGGCGGTGAACACGCAGGCGCGCAGCGAGAGTTCGCCGCCGCGGTCCACGCGGGCGTACCCGGCGATCGGGCTGTTGCAGTGCCCTTGCAGCACATGCAGGAACATCCGCTCGGCCGTCGCCTCCCGGTGGGTGTCCGGGTCGCCGAGCCCGCTGACCAGGTCGATCAGCCCGGTGTCGCCCTCCCGGCACTGCAGGGCCAGGATGCCGGCGCCGATCGGTGGCATCATCGTCTCCGTCGACAGCACCTCGCTGATGACGTCACTGCGGCCGATCCGCTCCAGACCGGACACCGCGAGCAGCAGCGCGTCCGCCTCGCCCGCCGCCAGCTTCTCCAGCCGGCGGTTGGCGTTGCCGCGGAACGGCACGCACTCCAGATGCGGGTGGGTCGCGGCCAGTTGGGCGATCCGGCGGACCGAGGAGGTGCCGATCCGGGTGCCGGCCGGCAGCTCGTCCAGGGTCAGCCCGCCCGGGTGCACCAGCGCGTCCCGGATGTCGTCCCGCTTCAGGAACGCGGCGAACACCGTGCCGGCGGGCAGCGGCCGGTCGGCGGGCACGTCCTTCACGCAGTGCACCGCGAGGTCCGCCTCCCCGGCCAGGAGGGCCGCGTCCACCTCCTTGGTGAACGCCCCCTTGCCCTCGACCTGGGAGAGATCGCCCAGCCACTTGTCGCCGGTCGTCTTCACCGGGACGACCTCCGTGCGCACCCCCGGGTGCAGTACGGCCAGCTCGGCACGGACCCGCTCGACCTGGGCCAGGGCCATGGGGGAGTCGCGGGAGACGATACGGATCAATTCCGGTGCAGACATGGGGACACGATAGACCCTGGGCCGGTGCGGCACCGGTCGCGGGAGCCGCCGCGCCACGCGGGGCAGGGCCCGCCCGCCGCGCGTCCCGCGGCTCCTACCCCGGCTCCTGCGGCAGGTCCGCCGCCGACTCCTCGGGCGTGAGGTCCGGGCGCGAGCGCAGCCAGGACGGCTGGCGCAGCATGCCGTGCCGGGTACGGGTGCTGTAACTGACCTCGCCCACCAGCCGGGGCGCCACCCAGCGTGCCCGGGGGATCCTCGGCACCGGGTCGAAGGGGCACCGGTCGCTCGCCGCCTCCCGCAGCAGCTCCGCCAGCCGGACGCGTTCCGCCTCGCTCCAGCCGGTGCCCACCCCGCCGACGTAGCGCAGCCGGCCCTCCGCGTCGCGCTGCCCGGCCAGCACCGCCCCGGGCAGTCCGGTCAGCCGGCCCTTGCCGGGCAGCCAGCCGCCGATGATCACGTCCTCGGCACGCATGTTCCGGATCTTCACCCAGGCGCGTGAGCGGACCCCGGGCTCGTACACCGAGTCCAGCCGCTTGCACACCAGACCCTCCAGCCCGTGCTCCCGGGTGGCGCGCAGCGCCTCGGCGCCGTGTCCCGTCACCGCGCGCGGGGTCGACCAGTACGGCCCGGCCAGGTCCAGCTCCTCCAGCCGGGCCCGCCGCCGCGCGTACGGCAGCCGGAGCAGCGGCTCGGTCAGGTACGGCACGTCGAACAGCACCAGGTGCACCGGCACCCGAGCGGCCCGGCGCGCCGCCAGCGCGGGGGCGTGCGCGAGCCCCATCCGGCTCTGCAGCAGCTGGAAGTCGGCCCGTCCCCGCTCGTCCAGGGCCAGCACCTCGCCGTCCAGCACGGCGGGCGTGGGGCCCAGCGCGGCGCCCAGCGGCCGGAGTTCGGGGTAGGCCGCGGTGATGTCCTCGCCGGAGCGGGCGCGCAGCAGCACACTGCCGTCGCCGGGCAGATAGACCATCACCCGCTGGCCGTCCTGCTTCGTCTCGTACGCCCACCGCCGGTCCTGGGCGGCGGGCGGCAGGCTGCCGGGGGTGGCGAGCATCGGCGCGATGAACGGCAGGGGCACGGCGGTCACGGCAGAACATCTCGACCGGCCCCGCCGCGCTCACGCGCCTTTCCTCCATGGTTCCCCTGAACGGTCCCGCGCCGCGGCTCCCGGCCGCCGGCGGAGCGGCTCGCGCCGTGGCGTCCGGGCGCGGTCGGCCGGCTCCGGGCAGGGCGGCCGCGGTGTCAGCCCACCGGCTCGGCCGATGCCTCGGGGGCCGTCGTGGCCGGCACGCCGGCCGGGCGGTGCCGGGGGAGGAGCCCGGCGAGCAGGAAGGCGAGGGCAGCCGCGCCCGCGCCGAGGGCCATGACGGCCTTCAAGCCGTTCCCGGACGGCAGCACGTGGCCGCCGAGGCTGGTCGTCATCCGGGCCGGGATCACGCCCGCCACGGCACCGGCCACAGAGGTGCCGATCGACCGCATCAGCGTGTTGAGGCTGTTCGCGGCGGCCGTCTCCGAGGGCGGGACCGCGCCCGTGATCAGCGCCGGCATGGCGCCGTAGGCCAGACGGCGAGCAGCAGCGGGACCAGCCCGACGGCCATGCCGAGCGCGCCGGCCAGGTCGAACCGGCCGCCGGTGCGCACGCCTTCCGTACCGGGCCCAGCACCGGCGGAGCGCGGGGTCAGTGGGTGTGCGGTGGTCCGGCCCAGCCCAGGGACCGCTCGACGGCCCGCTTCCAGTCGCCGTACTCCGTCTCCCGCTGCTCGGCGTCCATGCCGGGCAGCCACTGCGCGGCCCGGTGCCAGTTGCGGCGCAGTACCTCCAGATCGGGCCAGTAGCCGGCGGCGAGGCCGGCCGCGTAGGCGGCGCCGAGGGAGACCGTCTCGGCGACCATGGGCCGCACCACGGGCACGTCGAGCACATCGGCCACGAACTGCATGAGCAGGTTGTCCGAGGTCATGCCGCCGTCCACCTTGAGCTGCGGCAGGGGGACCGGGAAGTCGGCGTTCATCGCGTCGACGACCTCCCGGGTCTGCCATCCCGTGGCCTCCAGCACCGCCCGCGCCAGGTGCCCCTTGGTGATGTACGAGGTGAGGCCGACGATGACCCCCCGCGCGTCGCTGCGCCAGTGCGGCGCGAACAGGCCCGAGAAGGCCGGGACGATGTAGCAGCCGCCGTTGTCCTCCACCGTGCGCGCGAGGGTCTCTATCTCCGGGGCGCTGCTGATCAGCCCCAGGCGGTCGCGGAACCACTGCACGAGCGCGCCGGTGACCGCGATCGACCCCTCCAGGGCGTAGGCCGGGGGCTGGTCACCGATCTTGTAGGCGACGGTGGTGAGCAGCCCGTGCCGGGAGCGTACGACCTCGCCGCCGGTGTTGAGCAGCAGGAAGGCTCCGGTGCCGTAGGTGCACTTGGCCTCGCCGGGGGAGAAGCAGGTCTGGCCGAAGAGCGCGGCCTGCTGGTCGCCCAGGGCGGCGGTGAGGGGGATGCCGGGCAGCAGCGCGCGCGTCTCGCCGTACCGTTCGGCGGAGGGACGGATCTCGGGCAGCATCGGGCGGGGCACGCCGAAGAAGTCCAGCAGTTCGTCGTCCCAGGCGAGGGTGTGGATGTTCATCAGCATCGTGCGGCCGGCGTTGGTGGCGTCGGTGAGGTGCAGGCCGCCGTCGGCGCCCCCGGTGAGATTCCACAGCAGCCAGCTCTCCATCGTCCCGAACAGCACCTCGCCGTCCCGGGCGCGCTGCTCGACACCCTTGACGTGGTCGAACAGCCAGCGGATCCGCAGCGCCGAGAAATAGGTGGAGGGCGGCAGGGCGCACCGCTCGAGGAAGAACGTCTCGCCGGGATGGCGCAGGAGCTCCTCGACCAGCGGCGCGGTACGGGTGTCCTGCCAGACGATCGCCCGGCCCAGCGGGGCGCCGGTCCGCCGGTCCCAGAGCACCGTCGTCTCCCGCTGGTTGGCCAGTCCGATCGCGGCGACCTGTGCCGTGCCGACGCCGGCGAGGGACAGGGCCTCGGGCACCACCCGGCGCAGGTTCTGCCAGATCTCGACGGCGTCGTGCTCCACCCAGCCGGGCCGCGGGAAGTGCTGCCGGTGCTCCCGCTGCGCGACCGACACCAGCCGCCCCCGGTGGTCGAAGAGGATGCAGCGGGTCGAGTTGGTGCCCTGGTCGACCGACATCACATACCGTTCAGCCATGATCGGGTCTGCCTTCCGACGGATCTGGGGGCGGCCGCCCCGGCCTACCAGCGGGCGGCTCCCAGGTCTCTGGAGATCGCCCGGGCCGCCTCGCGGAGCAGGCTGATCAGCGCGGGGCGGGGCCGGCCCTGGCCGTCGCAGATCCGCTCCACCGGCCCGGACAGCCCGATGGCGCCCACGACGAGCCCGCCGTGGCCCCGGATCGGCGCGGCGATCCCGGCCTCGCCCATGGTCATCTCCTGGATCTCGGCCGCCCATCCGGCTTCCCGGACGGCGGCGAGCGCCCGGGCGAGCCGCTCGGGATCGGCCAGGGTGTGCCGGGTGTACGCCTCCAGCCCCGGCGCCCGGTCCGGTTCGGCCGTCGCCGTGCCGAAGGCCAGCAGCACCTTGCCGAGCGAGGACGCGTGCAGCGGCAGCAGCGCGCCCACGTCCAGGGTCTGGAAGCTGTCGTCCGGCCGGAAAACATGGTGGACGACGAGGACCCTGCCCTCCAGCGGGGTGCCCAGACGCACCGCCTCCCCGCTGCGGGCGGCCAGGGCGTCGGCCCAGTTCAGGGAGCGTGAGCGCAGCTCGTTGACGTCCAGGTAGCTGGTGCCCAGGTGCAACAGGGCGGCGCCGAGCTGGTACTTCCCGGTGGCCGCGTCCTGCTCCACGAAGTCGACGTGCTGAAGCGTGCGCAGGATGCCGTGGGCGGTGCCCTTCGCCAGCCCGAGCGAGGCCGCCACCTCGCCGAGTCCGAGTCGGCGGGGCCCGCCGGCGAGCAGCCGCAGAATCGCCGCCGCCCGCTCGATCGACTGGACCGGTCCGGCCATGAGGCGAGCCTATTACCGCAGGGGAGGCTTCGCCCCGCGGGGCGGCCGGACGACGGGGCCCGGCGGCTCGTGGAAGAGCGAGGCCGGGGCCGGGGTGCGACGGGGGCGTTCGGTAATGCCGACCCACGTTCATTGACCCGCCCGATTTGTCTCCCTAGCGTGCTTTGAGGCCCGGAAGACGCCGAGACGAGCGCGCGAGACCGGCAGTACATCGGGAGAGAACATGGTGGCCCAGCTCAATGCCCTGCTTCGGGTGGCACATGAACACGTGTGTCCGGTGCCTCCCGTCGCCGGAGCCGTCTCCGCCGTACGCCGGCGGGCGGCGGCGCTCCTCGCCGAGTGGAGCGTGAGTCCGGAGATCGTCGAGGACTCGCTGCTCGTGGTGTCGGAGCTGGTGACCAACGCCGTCGTGCACGCCCGGCCGCCGGCCGAACTCCGGCTGTCCTGGGTGCGCGGCGATCACCCTCCGACCCTGCGGGTCGAGGTCACCGACGCCGGACCCGACCCCGCCGTGGGGCCGTCCCGCGCCGGGATCGACCCCGACGAGCACGGCCGGGGCGAGGCGATCGTCCACGCCCTGGCGACCCGCCACGGCATACGGGTCCACCCCGAGCGGGTCACCCGCTGGGCCGAGCTCGTAGCGGCCTGAGGACGGCTCCCGGCCGCCACGGCGACCGGACGGCCTCCGACGGAGCGGCAGGACGCTGCTGCCGCGCCTCGGGCCCGCCTCGGGTCCGCCGAGCTCCGGGTCCTCCGAGTTCCGGGTCCGCCGCGCCTCGGGTCCTCTGAGCTCCGGGTCCTCTGAGCCTCGGACCCTCCGAGCCCCCGGGTCCGTCGAGCCCTCGGGTCCGCCGATCCTCCGGCCCGGCGGGCCCCCGGGCCCTCTAAGCCTCGGGCCCTCCGAGCCCTCGGGTCCGTCGAGCTTCCGGGTCCGTCGAGCCCTCGGGTCCGTCGAGCTTCCGGGTCCGCCGATCCTCCGGCCCGGCGGGCCCCGGGCCCTCCGAGCCTCGGGCCCTCCGAGCCTCGGGCCCTCCGAGCCTCGGGCCCTCCGAGCCTCGGGCCCTCCGAGCCTCGGGCCCTCCGAGCCCCCGGATCCGCCGAGCCCCCGGGCCCGCCGATCCTCCGGCCCGGCGGGCTCCCGGCCCGGCCGGTTCACCCGGCACCGGGGCCCTGAACCGGCCTACGCTCCAGTAATATCCGGCGGCAGGCCACCACAGGAGGAACCGTGCCCCGGTCCGAACGCTCACCCCTGCTGCTCGCCGGCCTGCTGGCCGCCGCGGGGGCCGCCCACTTCGCCGTACCCCGGCAGTTCGACGCGATCATCCCGCGGTCGCTGCCGGGCCCGCCCCGGGCCTGGACGTACGGCAGCGGCGCCGTCGAACTGGCCCTCGCGGCCGGGATCGCCGCCCCCCGCACCCGCGCGACGGCAGCGAAGGCGGCGGCCGCCTTCTTCGTCGGCGTGTTCCCGGCCAACGTCCGGATGGCCGTGGACTGGCGCCACCGGCCGGCCCCGCTGCGGGCGGCGGCCCTGGCCCGGCTGCCCCTCCAGGTGCCCCTGGTGCTGTGGGCGCGCGGCGTGGCCCGCGACGGAGAGGGGCGGTCGTGACCAGGCCCCTCGCGGTCGGGGACACGGCGGAGGACTTCGCCCTGCCCGACGAGACCGGGACCACCCGCCGGCTCACCGAGCTGCTGGCCGGCGGGCCCGTCGTGCTCTTCTTCTATCCCGCCGCCCTCACCCCCGGCTGCACCGCCGAGGCGTGCCACTTCCGGGACCTGGCCGCCGAGTTCGCGGCCGTCGGCGCCCGGCCGGTCGGCATCAGCGGGGACGCCGTCGACAAGCAGCGGGAGTTCACCGACCGGCACCGGCTCGGCATGCCGCTGCTCTCCGACGCCGACGGCACGGTCCGCGAGCGGTTCGGCGTCCGGCGCGGCTTCTCCCTGGCCCCGACCAAGCGCGTCACCTTCGTGATCGCCGAGGACCGTACCGTCCTGGAGGTGGTCCGCAGCGAGCTGCGCATGAGCACCCACGCCGACCGGGCCCTCGCCGTCCTCCGCGCCCGTCGGGGCTGAGCGGGGGTCACTGGAACGGGCAGCCCGGGTTCGGGGCGTCCTCGAAGAGCGGCGAGCCGTGCGGCAGCACGTACAGCAGCTCCAGGACCAGCGGGGTGTCGCCCAGATTGCGGCCGATGTGGACGTGGCCGGGGCCGGCCTGTTCCCGGAACGTCTCGCCGGGGCCGTACACGCCGTCCGACCGGCACGTGGCATCGAAGTGGCTGAGGGTGCCCTGCCGCACCACGCCGTACACCGGGCCGTCGTGGTAGTGCCAGCCGGTGGTCTGACCGGGCGGGATCCTGGCCTCCCGCAGGATGTAGTCGGTGCCGTCGACGGTGGTCTGGGCGAGGAGCCGGGACGTGATGCCGGGCCCCGGCGGGGTGGCCCCGACGGAGCCGCAGGTCATGAGGGAGGCGACGGCGACGACGCCGGTCACGGCGGTACGGAGTGCGGTGCGCATGCGAGCCTCCGGGGCGCGGGCGGATACCGCCGCAAACGTATCGCAAACCGGCATCTGGGGCGGAATTCTCGCGTCCGGATGGTCGCCGGGGTCCCCGCCGTGCTAGGGGGCTCCGTCCCCGCCGGTGCCGGCGGCCACCTGGGCCAGCGTGCGGCCGGTGCGCACCGAGCGGGCCCGCCGGGGATCGGGCGTGCCGTGCCCCGACCGGGCCGGACCCTTGCGCACCAGCAGCCAGGCCTCCTCCCCG
The DNA here is from genome assembly GCF_000720835.1 of Streptomyces achromogenes subsp. achromogenes. Lineage (GTDB taxonomy): Bacteria > Actinomycetota > Actinomycetes > Streptomycetales > Streptomycetaceae > Streptomyces > Streptomyces achromogenes. Next base: position 14,787 of record NZ_JODT01000021.1, read on the forward strand.
TCCGCGCCGCCCTCGCGGAACCGGGTGAGGGCGTACTCGCCGTGCAGCTTGGCGCCGTGCAGCCGGAAGGTGGCGTGCCCCCGCTCCAGGGACTCCGCGAAGTCCACCGGGCGCCCCCGGCGGTCGTGGCTGAGCGGTTCGTACGTCCCGTGGTCCCACACGATCACGGTCCCGCCGCCGTACTCGCCCTTCGGGATGACCCCCTCGAAGTCCTCGTACTCCAGCGGATGGTCCTCGGTGGGCACCGCCAGCTGCTTGTCGGCCGGGTCGGCGGACGGGCCCTTGGGGACGGACCAGGACTTCAGCACGTCGCCGACCTGGAGGCGGAAGTCGAAGTGCATCCGGCGCGCGTCGTGGATCTGCACCACGAACCGGGGCCGGCCGCTCCCGTCCGCCGCCGTCGTCCGCCCCGACGGCTCGCCGGTCCGCCCGAAGTCGCGCCTGCCGCGGTACGTCCGCAGCCGGTCCTCCGCCGCCACCCGTGGCTCCTTCCCCGCGTCCGGCCCAGGCGCCCCGGGTACCCGGGAGTCCGGCCCGCGATGCCCGGGTCACCCGGCGGGCCGCCACCCCAGGGCCGGTCCGAGCTTCGTCGCCATGTCCGTCAGGATCTGTACGTAGTCCTCGTACTCGAAGGTGAACGGCAGCGCGAACGCCACCTCGTCGGCCTCGCGGAACGCGGCGTGCGCGTGCAGCCGCTCGGCCAGCTCCGCCGAGGTGCCGACCAGGTCCGGCGCGAACAGCTGCCGCGCCGGGCCCTGCGGGGCGGTCGTGCGGGGCAGCCGCCGGGCCGCGTACTCGGCGTACTTGGCGCGCTGCGCGGGGCTCGCGGAATCGGTCGGGATCACCACCAGCCCGTGGGAGACCCGGGCCGCCTCCCCGTCGGGGTGGTGGGCCCGGAACTCCCGTATGAGGGCCGCCTGGATCGCGGCGAAGTCGGGCGGCCCGTCCGCGCCCTCGGCGTCCGCGGTGGCCGCGGTGGTCTCCACCTTCACCACGCTGCTGGTCAGGAAGTTCATGCCGTGCTCGCCCGCCCAGCGCGCCGAGCGCAGGCTCCCGCCGCCGTACCACATCCGCCGCCCGAGCCCGGGGGAGTGCGGCTGGACGATGTCGGAGTAGACCTCGAACCCCTCCGCCCCGCTGAAGTCGGTGACGGGCTTGCCGCGCACCAGGTCCAGCAGCCGCCGCACCCGCTCGTAACCGAAGTCCTCCGCGTCGGCGGTGTCCGGGTAGAGGGCGCCCTTGACCTGGTCGAAGTGCGTCGGCGGACCCACGCTGACGCCCGGGTTCAGCCGGCCGCCGGACAGCACGTCGACCGTGGCCAGGTCCTCGGCGAGCCGCAGCGGGTTCTCCCAGCCGAGCGGCGTCACCGCGGTGCCCAGCTGGATCCGCCGGGTGCGCTGCGAGGCGGCGGCCAGGACCGCGACCGGGGACGATATGCCGTACTGCAGATGCCGGTGGCGGACCCAGGCACTGTCGAAGCCGAGCCGCTCGCCCAGCTCGATGAGGCGCAGCGTGGACTCGTGGCCCCGCCCGGGATCCGCCGCGTCGAACAGGCCGATGGTCAGGAAGCCCAGCTTGCGCAGCGGGCGAGAGGTGGACGGCACGGGTCCTCCAGCGGTCGTGTGTCTGCTCCGCCCCGATTCTGGCAGGCGAGTGTGACAACCGTGTGATCAGTCCGCCCGGGCCGCCGGCAGCGGGATCACCACCTCGTCCTCGACGGGGGGATCGAGTTCCTGCGCGAGGTTGCCCGTCGCGGCGAAGCAGCGCAGCCGCACGGCCCGAGCCGTGACGTCCAGCCGCAGGAAGCACTTGAAGAACGGCGGGCTGTAGGTGGCGGAGGACGGCGAGAACAACTGGGTGTAGAGCTTGCGCACGGGCAGCCGGAACCGGGCGGGCCGGTCGGGGCGGCGGCCGGTGCCGAGCAGGCCCGCGACCAGCCGGGTACGGCGGGTGACCCGGGTGCCGGGGCCGGGGGCGCGGGCCGGCTCGATGCCGAGGCGTTCGGCGACCACGGCCGCCGCCTCCGCCTCGGTCAGCCGGAAGAGGCGGCGCAGCCGCAGCCGGCGGCCGTACAGGCGGCTGTAGAAGGCGAGCGAGTCGCCGCGCAGCGGGTAGCAGCGGAACTCGCGTTCGGTGACGCCGCCGACCGACACCCGCGGGATGGTGTGCGTGGCGTGCGTGAACGCCCCGCCGCCGCCCGCCACGACGTACTGGATGGTGCGGCCGTCCACCCGCACCGGGTAGCGCTGGTAGTTGTGGATGTCGCCGCCGATCGCGGCCACATAGTGGTGCTCCGGGTCCCGGACGATGTCGTCCACCGTGCCGCCACCCTCGATGGGGCACGGGTGGTGCTCGCCGTCGACGTACAGCGGCGAACCGGTGACGAGGATCTTCGGCCTGGGACCCCGGGACACCTCCCGCAGCCAGGCGCCCTGTTCGGCGTCGACCGTGCCCAGCAGTCCGGTGTCGATGCCGACGATCCGCACCGGTCCCGCGTCGATCGCCCAGTACGGGCCCGGCTGTTCGGCCCGCTGTCCCGGCGCCGACCGCAACGCCCGTGCCGCGGCGAGGCGTTGTTCGTCGGCGGGCCGTGCCCGGTGCCACAGCAGCGAGCGCCACCAGGCGCGGGTGAGCGGCCGGGGCCGGGGCTCGGGGTCCGGCGGCGGGGTGTCGGCGCAGAAGACCCGCATGAAGGCGCCGAGATCCTCGTACCAGTCGTGGTTGCCCGGTATCGCGTAGATCGGCCCCGGGTAGTCCTGGTAGGGCCGGAAGAACTTGTCGCCGTAGTCGTCGGCGCTGCCGACGGGATAGACCACATCGCTGGCGAGCACCGCGAAGTCGGTGCCCCGGCTCGCCCTCAGGAAGCCGGGTACGACGGCGTACTGGGACTCGCCGCCCTCGCCGGTGTCCCCGATGACCATGAAGGAGAACGACTCCGGTACGTCCCGCCGGATCACCTTGTCGGCCGGTGCCCCGGCTGCCGCCCGCCGGGCCACCCAGCGGGCGCGGGTACGGCCGGTCGGGTCGCCGAACCAGGACGCGAGCACGCCGTTGCGGGCCGCCCACAGGATCCGGGGGTTCAGCCACGACAACTGCTCGACGTGGTCCGGCATCAGCCGCCGGTAGGTACCGGGCCGGGCCGCGCCCCAGCCGGCGCCCTGTGCGGTATCGCGTGAGGAGTCAGACACGCGGTGCACCGTAACAACGCGCCGGTCGGCGCATGGATGCCGGGGCCCCGGCCAACATCCCTACGACGGCGCCCCGTTGCGGCCCGCCGCGCCGACGGCCGTACGGCTGTGACACCGGACGGCCTTGATCTCAAGCGAGGTCGAGGTTCTACGGTGACCGGGTCAGCGACCGTCCGCAGGAGGTACCGCCATGACCGTCCAGCCCCGCACCGACGCCGAACTCGCCGCCGAGCCGGCCGCGTACTGGACCGGCGTCGCCCACGAGGCCCTGATCGCCTTCACCCGTGCCCGGCAGGCCGAACTGGGCTTCACCCAGCCCGCGTACTGGCTGCTGCGCAACCTGTCCGGGCACGACCTCTCGGCCGACGGCCACGGGATGACCCTTGCCGGACTCCGGCAGGCCATGAGCACCTACCTCAGGCCCGAGGACGATCTGGCGGCCGAGGCCGGGACCCTGCTGGAGCGCGGCTGGCTCACCCGCGACGGCGACGGGCGGCTGTGGATCACGGAGGCCGGGGAGGAGGCCCGCGCCACCCTCAAGCGGCACGCCCCCGCGATCCGCGCCCGCATCCACCGGGGCATCTCCGACGCCGACTACGTCACCACCGTGAAGGTCCTCCAGCAGATGATCCGCAACACCGGCGGCGCGACGCGCTAGGTGTGCTGTCCCGGGACGTTGGTGACTTCAAGGTCAGCCGCACCACCGCTGCCCGCGGGGCCGACCGCTACCGTGAGCCGGGCGAGGCCGGCACGCAGGACCGTTCCAGCCGCCCGCACCGCAGCCCGCGCCGGACGCCCGCCGCTGGGCCGCCTCGTGGGTGTTCCCGGCGGTCGGCAGACCGGTGCCGACGTCCAGGAACTGCCGGATGCCCGCCTCGGTGACGAGATACGCGAGGGCGCGGCGCGGGAACGCGGCTGCCGCGGGCGATGGTGACGATGCCGGGGAAGACGGCGGTGTACGCGTCGCCGGCCGCCTCGTCGACCGGGTAGGTGTCCTTCCCGCCGAGCCAGTAGTCCCGGATGCGGGCCGAGTGCGGCACCGAGGTGTCGATCGCCGGGTGCGGCGCCGGATGGGTCGTCAGCGGTGCCCTTCTCTCCTCCGGGGCCTGGTTCCGGCCACGGATTTCCCCCGGGGGCCTGGGCCGGCCCCTGCCCAACCTGCGCCCCGGCACCGGCCGTTCACCTCCCGGTTCGCCGTCGCCGGCCGATAGGGAAAACCCTCGATTGACCCGGCCAGAGGTGACATGGCTCGGTCAATGCTGTCATTCTCCCTGCGCACGCCGATCCACCCCACCGGTTCACGGATCACGGCACCGCACGGCTCAGCTCACCCGGGCGGCAGAACCCGCTGCCCGTCGATCACCTCACCGGCCGCCGACCGGCGACCGCAGCAGGAGGAGTACGAGTGAGACCCCACAGACCCCTTCCCCACAAGCGCGCCACGGCGGCAGCCGCCCTGCTGTCCACCGCGGCGTTCCTCGCCGTCGGCCTCCAGGCGGTCCCGGCGACCGCGGCCCCGGCCACTCCCCACCCCGCCCCGCTGCGCACCGGCGGACTGGAGGCCGAGCTCAGTCCGGCCCAGCACCAGGCACTCGTCAGGAGCGCCCAGGCGAAGACCGCCGACACCGCCCGCACCCTCGGCCTCGGCACCCGGGAGAAGCTGGTCGTCAAGGACGTCGTCAAGGACAACGACGGCACCCTGCACACCCGTTACGAGCGCACCTACGACGGACTGCCCGTCCTCGGCGGCGACCTGGTCGTGCACACCCCGCCCGCCTCGCTGGCCAAGGGGACCGTGAGCACCACCTTCAACACCAAGCGCACGATCAAGGTGCCCTCCACCACCGCCACCGTCACCAAGGCCGCCGCCGAGACCAAGGCGCTCAAGGCCGCGCAGGCGCTGGCCGCGGACAAGCCCACCACGGACAGCGCCCGCAAGGTGATCTGGGCCGGCGCCGGCACCCCGAGGCTCGCCTGGGAGACGGTGATCGGCGGCCTCCAGGACGACGGCACCCCGAGCCGGCTGCACGTCATCACCGACGCCACCACCGGCCAGGAGCTCTACCGCCACCAGGCGGTCAAGACCGGCACCGGCAACACCCAGTACAGCGGCACCGTCACCCTGAACACCACGCTGTCGGGCTCGACGTACCAGCTGAACGACACCACGCGCGGCGGTCACAAGACCTACAACCTCAACCGGGGCACCTCCGGCACCGGCACCCTGATGACCGACGCCGACGACGTCTGGGGCGACGGCACCGGCTCCAACACCCAGACCGCGGGCGCCGACGCCGCCTACGGCGCCCAGGAGACCTGGGACTTCTACAAGAACACCTTCGGCCGCAGCGGCATCCGCAACGACGGCGTCGCCGCCTACAGCCGCGTCCACTACAGCAGCGGCTACGTCAACGCCTTCTGGGACGACAGCTGCTTCTGCATGACCTACGGCGACGGCTCCGGCAACACCCACGCCCTGACCTCGCTGGACGTGGCCGGTCACGAGATGACCCACGGCGTCACCTCCAACACCGCCGGCCTGGAGTACAGCGGTGAATCGGGCGGCCTGAACGAGGCCACCTCCGACATCTTCGGCACCGGCGTGGAGTTCTACGCGAACAACTCCAAGGACGTCGGCGACTACCTCATCGGCGAGAAGATCGACATCAACGGCGACGGCTCGCCGCTGCGGTACATGGACAAGCCGAGCAAGGACGGCGGCTCCAAGGACAGCTGGTACTCCGGGCTCGGCGGCCTGGACGTCCACTACTCCTCGGGCCCGGCGAACCACATGTTCTACCTGCTGTCCGAGGGCAGCGGCACCAAGGTCATCAACGGCGTGACCTACAACAGCCCGACGTCCGACGGCGTCGCCGTCACCGGCATCGGCCGCGACGCCGCGCTGAAGATCTGGTACAAGGCGCTGACGACGTACATGACGTCCAGCACCAACTACGCCGGCGCCCGCACCGCCGCGCTCAACGCGGCATCGGCGCTGTACGGCACCAACTCCGCCCAGTACGCCGCGGTCGGCAACGCCTTCGCCGGCATCAACGTCGGCAGCCACATCAACCCGCCCAGCAGCGGGGTGACGGTGACCAACCCGGGCAGCCAGTCCGCCACCGTCGGTACCACCGTGAACCTGCAGATCCAGGCGAGCAGCACCAACGCCGGCGCGCTGACCTACAGCGCCTCCGGCCTGCCCGCCGGCCTGTCGGTCAACGCCTCCACCGGCCTGATCTCCGGCACGCCCACCACCGCGGGCAGCTACAACACCACCGTGACGGTCACCGACTCCACCGGCGCGACCGGCACCGCCACCTTCGCCTGGACGGTCAGCGCGACCGGCGGCGGCTGCTCCGCCAAGCAGGTGCTGGCCAACCCCGGCTTCGAGTCCGGCAGCACCGGCTGGACCTCGACCAGCGGCGTCATCACCACCGACAGCGGCCAGCCGGCCCACGGCGGCTCCTACAAGGCGTGGCTGAACGGCTACGGCTCCACGCACACCGACACCCTGTCCCAGTCGGTGACCGTCCCGGCGGGCTGCAAGGCGACCCTGACCTTCTACCTGCACATCGACACCGACGAGACCACCACCAGCACCCAGTACGACAAGCTGACGGTGACCGCCGGTTCGAAGACCCTCGCCACCTACTCGAACCTCGACGCGGCCTCCGGCTACGGCCAGAAGACCTTCGACCTGTCCTCGCTGGCGGGCTCCACGGTCACGCTGAAGTTCAACGGCGTGGAGGACTCCGGCCTCCAGACCAGCTTCGTCGTGGACGACACCGCCCTGACGACCGGCTGATCAGGTGACACCGCTCGCGGTCCCGCACCCGGCGCACCGGGTGCGGGACCGCGCCGTGTTCAGGAGAGCGGGTCCAGCGTGAGGTACGCCTGCTGCGGGCTGCCGTCGTGCACCAGCGACTCCTGGTGCCCGACGTCGTCGAAGGCGAACGCGTAGGCCTTGCCGTCGGCCATCTGCGCGTGGACGGCGCGCGCGTACTGGTTGGTCACCGCGTCCCGGTAGAAGTCGGCCGTCGTGGCATCCGGCTGACTGGGGTTGACCAGCAGGGTGGACCGGTTGAAACCGGCGCACAGCGTACGGGAGATGGGCCCGCGGACGTTGTCGTTGGGCGCGTCCAGCAGCTTGTGGCAGCCGAAGACGCTGGACGCGTCGGGCTTCTGGAAACTGGTGACGACCGCGCCGGCGGAGTTGGTGAAGTTCATGACGTTGCCCGAGACCCGGCCGTAGTACTTGGTGTTCGGCTGGTCCGCGAACGGCGTGACGGTCAGCGTCGACGTCGTGTACTTCTGCCAGACCCGGCTGATGTAGTCGTCCATCACGTTCGCCGGCAGCGCCCCGGTCTCCACCCCGTACAGCGGGGACAGCGCGCGCAGCACCGTGCCGTCGGAACGGGTCTGGACGAGGTTCCCCCAGCCGCCCGGCTGGGCGCGCAGCGCGGCGAAGAAGCCGCTGTAGCCACCGGACTTGAGGTGCCCGGTGGTGGTCACGGCGCCGTCGGCGCGCTGCACCCCGACGGCGTACGGCGCCGAGAACATGTCCACCTGGGTGCTGTTGAGCCACAGCCCGGCGTCGTTGAGCGTGTACTCGGACCAGTTGAAGAGGATGTCGCGGTTGGGGTCGGACGGGTTCTGCACGGCCGGCTGGACCAGTCCGCCGGTGGTCAGCCGGAAGTCCAGCTTGCGGCCGTAGGAGAAGTAGATCCGGCCGGAGAACTTCGGGATGCGGATGGTCTTGGACTGGCCGGCGGCCGGGCCGGGTATCGCCGCGTCCGGCGCGGGAGTCGGCGGGTTGCCGCCGGCCGGCCAGGCGTGGAAGACGCCGTCCGCGTCGGCCCAGCCCTGCCGTCCCGAGGACAGCTGGGTGCCGAGGTCGTAGACGTAGACCGGTTCGGAGCGGCCCGAGTTGTTGGTGATCTTCAGGGGGATGGTGTCGGGGACGGCGGCGTCGGCGCGGCCGGGGGAGCCGAGCGCGAGCAGTCCGCCGAGCAGCGCCGTCGCGGCGGCCAGGGGCAGCGCGCCCCGGGTGAGCGTGTGAGGCACTCTCCACCTCCGTGTGGGGTCGGGGTCGTACGGAGTTGGTCCGTACCAGTTCTGAGAGCGCTCTCAGATTCCAGGTACGGCGAGTGCATGTCAATGTCCGGGACCGGATCGGCGTGGCGCCCACCGGTCGGCGGGCGCCGGGCCGATCCGTCAGAACGCGCGCTTGAGCAGGTCGAGCAGGGCGGCCCAGTGCCGCTCGTCGGCCTCCCGGTGGTAGGCGGGGGTGTCCGCCTGGGTGTAGCCGTGGTGGGCGCCGGTGTAGACCTCGCAGGTGTGGCGCACACCGGCGGCGGTGAGCGCCTCCTCGAAGCGCGCGATCTGCGCCGGGGGCAGCGACCCGTCCTCGTCGGCGTGCCCGAAGTACACCTCCGCGGTGATCCGCGGGGCCTCCAGGTGCGGGCTGTCCGGGTCGTCGGTGGCCAGGCCCCCGCCGTGGAAACCGGCCACCGCCGTGACCCGGTCCGGGTGGGCGCCCGCCGTCCACAGCGCGAGCCGGGACCCCATGCAGTAGCCGGTCAGCGCGACCGGACCGTCCGCCACCAGCGGGCTGTCGGCCAGCCAGCGCAGATAGCCGCCCGCGTCCCGCTTGACCAGATCCGGCGTCAGGTCGGCCAGTATGGGGCCGAGCCGCTCCCAGATGGTCGGGTCGGCGCCCGGGTCGATGAACTCGGGCATGTCCACGACCGGTGCCCGGCCGAGCCGGTAGAACACGTTCGGCAGCAGCACGGTGTATCCGGCCGCGGCCAGCCGGTCGGCCATCGACTTCAGGTGCGGTCGCAGGCCGTAGGCGTCCTGGTAGAACAGCACGCCCGGATGGGGGCGGCCGTCGGCGGGGCGGACGAGGTAGGCGTCGGCGACGCCGTCCTCGGTCGGGATGTCGACATCGTCTCGCTGGACATCGGTCATGGTGGACAGGCCCTCCCTCGGGACAACGGGCGGCGGGCGAAGGTGGCTCCCGGCGCCATGGCTACGGTCATGCTGCCACGCAAGATCGGCGACGCGCCGACCGGTGCGGGACGCGGTGAGCGGTGTGCCGGGTCCGGGGCCGGCGCTCACTCGAAGCGGCTGGTGTCGCCCGCTCCCCGCCGTACGATCTCCGGCTCTCCGCCGGAGAAGTCGACCACCGTCGTCGGCACGGTCCCGCACTCACCCGAGTCGACCACCGCGTCCACCACGTGGTCCAGCCGGTCCTTGATCTCCCAGCCCTGGGTCAGCGGCTCCTCCTCGTCCGGCAGCAGCAGCGTGCTGGACAGCAGCGGCTCGCCCAGCTCGGCCAGCAGCGCCTGGGTGACCACATGGTCCGGGATGCGCACGCCCACGGTCTTCTTCCGCGGGTGCATCAGCTTGCGCGGCACCTCGCGGGTCGCCGGGAGGATGAAGGTGTAGCTGCCGGGGGTGGACGCCTTCACCGCCCGGAAGACGTCGTTGTCCACCCGGACGAACTGGCCGAGCTGCGCGAAGTCCCGGCACATCAGCGTGAAGTGGTGCCGGTCGTCCAGTCGGCGGATGGCACGGATCCGGTCCATGCCGTCCCGGCTGCCCAGCCGGCAGCCGAGCGCGTAACAGGAGTCGGTCGGATATGCGATGAGCGCTTCCGAGCGCACCGCGTCGGCGATCTGAGCGATGCTGCGCGGCTGCGGGTTGTCGGGGTGCACGTCGAAGTACTTCGCCACCCGTCGAGCTTATGCCGTCCCGGACACCGCACGCGCCCCACGGGCGGCCATCCGTCCCAGCCGCCCCGTTCCTCTCGTCCGGCCAGGGGGCCGGCGAAGACGCCTCGGAAGGTACCTATGAAGTCATACCTGTTTGACATGGGTATGCCCCCATACCTATTCTCGGGGGCATGTCCGGATCCAGCGCCCCGCAGCGGGACGTCGACAGCGTCGCTTCGGCGCTCGCCGACGCCCTGCCCGCGCTGTACCGCGCCCTGGACCGGCGCGTCGCCCGCGACTTCCCCCACCCCAAGCCGCCCGAGGGACACCTCAACCTGCTGCGGCACGTCGCCGAGCACGAGGGCGCCACGGTACGGGAGGCCGCCGAGGCCCTGCTGATGAAGCCCAACAACGTCAGCGCGCTGGTCTCCCAGCTCACCGAGCAGGGGCTGCTGGAGCGCGGGCAGGACAGCACGGACAAGCGGGTCGTACGGCTGCGCCTCACGCCGGTCGCCCGGCGGCGCCTGGCCGAGGTGCGGGCACTCCAGGCCGGTCATCTCGGCGGAGCCCTGCGCGCACTGACCGAGGGCGAGCTCGACGCGCTCGGCTCCGCCCTCGGCGCGCTCGAATCACTGACGCACGGACTGCGCGCCGCCGCGCACTGACCCGTACGTCCGTACCTGGCACACGGGAGCGCCTCCGTACCCCGTACGCGGGTGCACTTGGGCGTGCGTACTCCCGTACGCCCCGCGTCCCTCGCGCCCAGCCGTCCGGGACGCCTCTCGGCGTGCGCGTGCTCCGGCGTCTCCCCGCCCCTTTCCGTACCCCTTTTCCGTATCCCTTTTCCACCCCCGTATCAGACGAGGCCCAGCCATGCCGTCCACCTCCGTGGATCACTCCGCCGCGCCCGCGGCACCGGCCACCGCCGCCGCCCGGCGGCGTGCCAACCCCTGGCTCACCCTGTACGCCGTCGCGTTCGGCCTGTTCATGGTCCAGCTCGACGGTTCCGTGGTCGCGATCGCCAACCCCGAGATCGGCCGCGAACTGCACGCGTCCAGCGCCCAGTTGCAGTGGGTCACCAACGCCTATCTGCTGGCCCTGGCCGCCACCTTGATCCTCGGCGGCAAGCTCGGCGACCGGTTCGGCCGGCGCACCTTCTACCTCGCCGGTGTCGCCGGATTCGCCCTGTCCTCCGTCGCCATCGGCCTGTCCGGCTCCATCACGGGCGTCGTCGCCTTCCGTGCGCTCCAGGGAGTCTTCGGCGGACTGCTGATGCCCAACACCCTCGGACTGCTGCGGGCCGTGTTCCCGCCCCGCAAGTTCGGCATGGCCGTCGGCATCTGGGCGATGGTCTCGGCCGTGTCCACCGCCCTCGGCCCCATCGTCGGCGGCCTGCTGGTGGAGCACGTCGACTGGGAGTCGGTCTTCTACATCAACCTGCCCATCGGCGTACTCGCCTGCGCCTTCAGCGCGTTCGTGCTGCCGCAGTCGAAGAACGCCACCGGCCGCGACCGCTTCGACGTCACCGGTGTCGTGCTGCTCGCGCTCGGCCTGCTGAGCGTCGTCTTCGGTGTCGTCAAGGGCGAGACCTGGGACTGGACGTCCGCCGGCACCTGGGCCGCGATCGGCGTCGGCCTGCTCCTGCTGCTCCTCTTCGGCCGGCACGAGACCCGGGTACCGCACCCGCTGCTGCCGATGCGGCTCTTCCGCAGCCGCGACCTGACCATCGGCACGGTCATCACCGCGCTCAACTTCTTCGTCATGCTGGGCGTGATCTTCTTCGTCATGCTCTATCTGCAGAACGTGCGCGGGCTGACGCCCGTCCAGGCGGGCGTGCGCACGCTGCCGTTGAGCCTCGCCTCGCTCGTCGCCTCACCGCTCGGTGCCGCCCTGACCGCACGGTTCGGCGCCCGCTTCTGCATGCCGCTCGGCATGCTGCTCCAGGCCGCGGCCTGCTTCGCCCTGCTCACCTGGTCCGGCGACTCCTCGTACGCCACCATGTGGCCGCCGTTCGTGGCGCTCGGGCTCGGCGTCGGCATGGTGCTGTCCGCCTCGTCCGACGCGATCGTGGGCAACGCGCCGGTACGGGACGGCGGCGTGGCCGGCGGCCTCCAGGCCACCACGCTCCAGATCGGCGGCGCCCTCGGCACATCCGTGCTGGTCTCCGTCATCAGCGCCCGCGTCGGCTCCACCCTGCGCACCGAACTGACCGGTGCGGGCGTGCCGGACGGCCTGGCCGGGAAGCTGGCCGGGGCCAAGGACGCGGTGGCCATGGGCGTCGCCCCCGTCTCCCCGGACATGCCGGGCACGCTCCGCGCGGCCGTGGCCGAGGGCAGCGGCCGGGCGTTCATGAACGGCGTACACGCCTCCGCGGTGGTCACCGGCGTCCTCTGCCTGCTGGGCGCGGCCCTCGCGGCGGCGGGGATGCGGGGCGGCGCGCGGGCCGAGGAGGCGTGAGGCCGGCGCCGGACGCTTTCCGGATCGGCCGGAATTCGGCTGCGTACATCCCGCGATCCGGGGCATGCGAGCCCTAAGACGCCCGGGGACCCCCCACCCCGTGCGCGGCGTCTCCGCCGGCGGCCCCATCCCCCCGGGCCGCCGGCGGAGCCGTGTCCGGCGCCGCCCGCCGCCCGGGCCGCGACTCTCCTCAGCCCTCCAGCCGCACCGGGATCTCCTGCCAGCCGTGGGAGATGAACGACGGCACGTGGCGCAGTTCGCCGGCCGGGCGGTCCAGGCGCAGGGCGGGGAAGCGGGAGAACAGGGCGGGCAGCGCGGTCAGGGCCTCCAGCCGGGCCAGCGGAGCCCCGACGCAGCGGTGCACGCCGATGCCGAACGCCAGATGGTCCTCGGCCGCCCGCGCCGCGTCGAAGACGGCCGCGTCCGGGCCGTAGTGCGCCGGATCCAGCCCCGACGCGGCGTACGTGGTGATGATCGCGTCCCCGGCCGGGATCGTCACGCCCGCGACCGTCAGCTCCTGCACCGCGAACCGCAACGGAAGCGCGGCGACGGACGGATGCACCCGCAGCGTCTCCTCGATCACCGCCCCCCAGCCGATCTCCCCGGCGCGCACCGCGGCCAGTTGCTCCGGATCGGTCAGCAGGGCGACCACCGCGTTGCCGATGAGGTTCACGGTGGTCTCGAACCCGGCGCCGACCACCAGCAGCAGCGTGTGCAGCAGCTCCTCGTCCGAGAGCCGGTCGCCGTCCTCGTCCCGCACCCGGATCAGCTCCGTGGTGATGTCGTCGCCCGGGTGCGCCCGCCGGTACGCGATCAGCGCGCCGAGCACCGAGCCGACGCGTTCGTGTACGGAGGCCGCGAACTCGGGGCTCGGGTCGGAGGTCTGCATGAAGTCGGCGATGAGCCGCGCCGCGTCCGACTGTAACTTCTCCGGCACGCCGAGGAGTTCGCCGATCATCCGCATCGGCAGGGGATGCGCGAGCCCCGCGCGCAGGTCGACCACGCCGCCGTCGGCCCCCGCGGCCCCGAGCGCGTCCAGCAGCTCGGCGGTCAGCGCGGCCACCCGGGGCCGCATCGCCTCGGTGCGCCGGTGGGTGAAGCTCGGCGCCACCAGCCTGCGCAGCCGGGCGTGGTCGGCGCCATAGGTGGTCAGCATGTTGACCACGCCCAGCCAGTTGGCCATCCAGCCCCAGGACGGATGCTGGTCCAGCTCCGGCCACAGCCGCCAGTGCCGGCGGGCGTCCTTGCTGACCCGGGGGTCGAGGATGAGGGTCTTGAGGGGGTCGTAGCCGGTCGGAGCCCAGGCGGGGATGCCGCCGGGCAGCTCCACGGGCACGACGGGGCCGAGGGCGCGCAGCCGGGCGCTCTCCGCGGCGATGTCGGAGCCGAAGGGGTCGAGGGCGATGCGGTCGGTGACGGTCATGACGGTCTCCGGACTGGTCGGCCTTGCCTGGGGCGGTCCCGGTCCAGTACATCGCGTCACCGGCCGCGTGCCCACCGCTTCGGTGTCATCAGGCCGGTAATCAGGCCGGCTCCGGTCCCTCACCCGGTCCCGGCGCCGCCCTCGCGTCCGGCGTCAGCACCAGCGTCGTCGCGTCGTCGCGGACGCGGTAGCGGCGTCGTACCAGGTCCGCCCACACCGCGCCGGGCAGTTCGGCGGACGGGATGCCGGCCAGGGCGGTCAGCCGCTCGGGCAGCGGGTAGAAGGCGCCGGCGGCGTCCCGCGCCTCCCACACGCCGTCGGAGGCCAGGAACAGCCGGTCGCCCGGACGGAGCGGCACGGTGACCTCCTTCGGCGGGTCGACGCCGACCAGCCCGATGCCCAGCGGTGGTGCGGGAGCGACGCCCACCTCCCGGGCCGCTCCGGGGCGCACCAGCACGGGCGCCGGATGACCGCAGGCGATCACTCGTACGGCCGTGCCGTCGGTGAACTCCAGCAGCAGGGCCGTCGCGAACAGCTCCGCGTGCCCCACGTCCGCCGAGTCCACCGCCAGCCGGCGGTCCAGCCGCGCCGCCACCGACTCCAGGTCCGGCTGGTCCAGCGCGGCCTCCCGGAACGCCCCCAGCAGCGACACCACCGTGGCCACCGCCGTCAGCCCGTGCCCCTGGACATCACCGAGCACCGCGCGCACTCCGTACGGCCCCGCGCGTACGTCGAAGAAGTCCCCGCCCACCAGCGTCCCGTCCTGCGCCGCCCGGTAGTGGGCCGCGCACCCGATCCGCCCGACCCGGTCCGGCAGCGGCGGCAGCACGGCCCGCTGCACCGCCTCGCCGATCGCCCGCTCGGTGTCGAGCTGGGCGTCCCGGCGGCTGCGCACATAGGAGACGAACACGCTCAGCGCGGCCACGAACACGACGGTCAGCTGATCGGTGTCGCCGGGGCGGTCCAGATGCGTGGCCGGCACGGTGAGCACGGCGATCACGCCCACGCCGAGGACCCCGGTGGTCAGCGGGCCGTACGACAGGACCGCGAGCGGCGGGATCGCGCCCAGCAGGAAGCCGAGGTCGCGCGCGTGGGGCGTGATCAGCGTGGCCGAGCCGACGGCGGCGAGCAGCAGCAGGGGCAGCACACGGACCCACCACGGCGGTGGCGCGCCCCGCAGCCAGCCGCGCTTCTCACGGTTCCCGTGCGGCCACCGGCCGCGCACCGATCCCACATCCCCAAGCTACGCCGCCGCCGGGCCCCGGGCGCCCGCGCGGAAAACCGGTGGACGCCCGCCCGGCCGCCCGCCTAACCTGGGCCCGCCACGCCCGAGCCGGACGGAAGAAGGAGGCGAGTGTCATGCAGGACCGCAGCAGTCGGCGCTCCCCCCTCCCCGTGCCCCGGGCGTGTCACGTCTGATCCGAGGATCTGACCATCCGACCGGGAGCGTCGCCCATCCCACGCATCCCGGAGGAATCCATGACCGGCCTGGTCATCCGCGCGCTCGACGACAGCAGCGCGCACCTGTTCCACACCATGCCCGACCCGCTCGCGCTGGGCGACCGGCACCGCCGTACCCGCTACCGCCCCGACTGGCAGCGCGTCGCCCTGCGCGACGGACGCACCGTGGCACGCGCCGCCTGGTGGGCCCGGCCGGAGGACCCCGAGCCCCTGGTGATCAACTGGTTCGACGTCGCCGAGGGCGAGCAGGAGGCGGGCGCCGAGCTGCTGCGGACGGCGCCCTGGCAGACCCCCGAGCTCGAACTCGACCTGCCTCCCGGCTGGCGGGACGACCCGCGCCTGCGGGCGGCGGCCGACACCCGCGCCGCCGCCGCGTACCGGGCCGGCTACACCCCCTTGGTGGAACGCTTCGTCTACCGCTGGACCCCCGACCGGGGCCTGCCCGAGCGGCCCGGACGGCTCGTCTTCACCGCCGAACCGGACGACACCGTCTTCTACGACCTGCTGCGCCGCATCCACTCCGGCACCCTCGACGCCCACGCCCGCCGGGCCGTCGAGCGGGACGGCGTGGACCGGGCGGCCCAGGAGGACCTGGACGTCTTCCACTGGTTCCCCTCGCCCCGCGACTGGTGGCGGCTCGCCCGCACCCCGGCGGGCGAGCCGGTCGGCATCCACATCCCGGCCCGCAACCCCTCGGGACCCTGCGTCGGCTTCATCGGCGTGATGCCGGAACAGCGCGGCCACGGCTACGCCTACGACCTGCTCGCCGACTGCACCCACTTCCTGGCCGGACAGGGCGCGCGGTTCATCGGCGCGGCCACCGACCAGGGCAACCTGCCGATGGCCGCGCACTTCACCAAGGCCGGCTATCCCGTCGTATGGGAACGCGTCAACTACTGGGCCACGCCCGGTGCCCGGTAGCGAGCCGCCGCCTACCCCCTGGCGGAGGTGAGCCGGGCCTGAGCCGTGGCCAGGATCTCGGTGACCCGGAGACCGAACGCGGCATCGCAGGGGTGCGGGCGGCCCGTCCCGGCGGCCCGCACCAGCGCGTCGGCGGCCCGCGAGAGCGCGGCGACCGCCGACTCGGAACTCCCGGGCATCACCGACACGCCCGCCTCGCCCCGCAGTTCCACCTCGGCCCCGGCCGCCGCAGGCGGGGCCGTCAGGCTCAGCGTGAGCGAACTGGACGCGCCGGTGGCGTGGTCGAGCACCAGATGCACGGTGTCCGCGGGGCCGTGCGCCGCCGCCGCGACCTGCCGTACGTCGCCGAGGACCGGCAGCAGCACCGACAGGGCGTGCGGGCCGACGTCCCACAGCGCGCCCTTCTCCCGCCGCCACGGCGAGGCCGCGAACGGGCTGTCG
Organism: Streptomyces achromogenes subsp. achromogenes; assembly: GCF_000720835.1. Lineage (GTDB taxonomy): Bacteria > Actinomycetota > Actinomycetes > Streptomycetales > Streptomycetaceae > Streptomyces > Streptomyces achromogenes. The sequence goes on from NZ_JODT01000021.1 coordinate 31,397, forward strand.
CCCGTGAACACCGCGCCCAGCCAGTGCGCCCGCGCCGTGAACCAGCCCGCCACGGCGGCCTGCTCCTCGATCCAGGCATCCGGCTCCTTCTGGAAGCGCGTGGTGAAGAACACCACCGACGCCACCCCGGCCCGCTCCGCCGCCTCCACCACGGCCCGTCCCCCGGCGGCCGACAGCGCCAGCGGCTTGTCCAGCAGCAGATGACGGCCCGCCTCGGCCGCCCGCACCGCCAGCTCCGCCTGCACGGACGGCGGCAGGGCCACCGCGACCGCGTCCACGTCGGCCAGCAGCGCGTCCACGTCGGCGTACGCGGCGACCCCGTACCGCTCGGCCAGCTCCGTGGCCGCCTCCGGCCGGCGGCCCCAGACCCCGGCGAACCGCAGCCCGGGATGTCCGGCGAGGGCCGGAGCGTACGTCGCCCGCGCCCACGGGCCCGTCCCCAGCAGTCCGATGCGCATGTCTCGTTCCCCTCTCACAGCCGTTCCCCGCCTCTGCGGGATGGTGCCCCGCCTCTGGGGGATAGTGCCTGCCTCTCCAGGACGGTGCCCGCCTCTTCGGTTCAGGACGGTGTGCCGCGCTCGCCCCGCGCACCCCCGCCACCCGTGGATCCCTGCCCCGCCAGCCACTGGGCGATGGTGGCGGCGATCGGCTGACCGGTGTCCATCTCCACGAAGCCGAACTGCCCGGACTGGTTGCACTCCAGGAACCACCAGACGCCGTCCGCGTCCTCCGCGAAGTCGAAGGCTCCGTACGCCAGTTCCGCATCCGCCATGTAACGCAGCACACCCTCGGCGACGCGCGGTGGCACGTCCGCGGGCAGCCAGGGAGAGACCGACGGGGCGAAACGGACGTCCACGTCGTCCGGGTGGGCGTCCGGGTCGGCGGGTTTGCGGGCGGCCAGCAGCGTGTCGCCTACGACGGTGAGCCGGATGTCGGCCCGTTTCGCGATCCGCCGTTGCAGCAGGGTCGGGCCGTAGGCCACCGCCGTGAAGTCGGTGTCCGGCGCGACCCGGCTGGTCGGCACGGACCGGGGCGGCTCCTGCGGATGCGCCCCGGAGACCGGCTTGACCACCAGGTCCGGGAAGCGTTCCGCGAACTCCCGCGCCGCCTGCGGGAACGTCGTGATGAGGGTGGCCGGCACCGCGAGGCCGCTGCGCTGGGCCAGACCCAGCTGCCAGGGCTTGTGCCGGGCGCGCCGGGCGGCGTCCGGATGGTTCATCCAGCGGGCGTCACCGCACCGCAGCATGCCGTACAGCGCCTGCGACGACTCCTCCGTCAGCCAGGCGGAGGGCTGGGCGGCACGGGCGGCCGGGGTGCCCGGTCTGCGCACCCACACGGAGCGCAGACCGTCCATGCTCACCAGGCGCCCGCCGACGGACAGATGCCCCCGGCAAGCGCCCCGCACGTACTCGCCCGACAGTGCCACCCCGTTGGTCAGATCGGCGGGGTCGAGCCGGACGACGGGCACGCCGGCCTCGCCCAGCCGGAGGACCACCATGTCCGCCGTCACGTCTTCCTCACTGGTCAGGATGAGTACGGTCATCTGTGGGGGTCCGCGGCTCAGTCGTCGAAGTGCGTCTTGGAACCGGCGGTCGAGGTCGTGGTCCCCAGTGCGCGCAGCGTCGCGTGGTCGGTCGCGGCGATCCGCCCGTCCGGCAGGACGTTCAGTTGCAGTCCGGAGTCGTACGCGTACGGTGTGGTGACGTCCAACTGCACAGCGGGGCGCGCGTAGTTGAGCGTGAACGGTTGCATGGTCTCTCCCTGATTAGGCTTTCACGTCCTTATACGAAGCGAACGAGTGATTGGTTTCCTCACTCTCCGTGACCACGGCTCGGAGAACGCCGTGGACTCCTACCGCGCGAGGATCTCCCGCGCCGCCGTCAGGGCCTGTTCGGCGTACCCGCGCCCGAACAGCACCGCGTGCACCAGCAGCGGGAACAGCTGGTGCACGCTCACCCGGTCCCGCCAGCCGTCGGCCAGCGGAGCCGCCTCCTGGTAGCCGGCCAGCACCCGGTCCAGGTGCGGGCAGCCGAACAATCGGAGCATCGCCAGGTCCGTCTCCCGGTGTCCGCCGTGCGCGGCCGGGTCGATGAGCCGGACCTCGCCGTCGGCGCCCCACAGCACATTGCCGTTCCACAGGTCGCCGTGCAGCCGGGCGGGCGGCTCGGCCGGACCCGCCACCTCCGGCAGCCGCGCGCAGACCCGCTCGAACACGCTCGCCTCGGCCGGGCGGAGCGTGCCGCGGTCGACCGCGCCGCGCACATACGGCAGCACCCGGTGCTCGGCGTACCAGGGCGCCCAGTCGGTGCCCGGCGCGTTGCGCATGGGGGCCAGGCCGATGCGGGCGTCCTCGGGCCCGCCGGGCGGCGCCGCCCCGAAGTGCGGCGCGCCCGCCTTGTGCAGGGCGGCGAGGGCCTGGCCGAAACGCAGCGCCGCCCCGGGGCCGGGGGAGCCGGTCGGCACCCGCTCGGTCACCATCCAGTGTTCGTCGTGCCCCAGCACGGCCGGCACCCGGACCGCGCCCGCGGCACCCAGCCAGCGCAGCCCCGCCACCTCGGCGCGCACCGCCCCGGGGCCGTCGCCCCGCTTGACCATCACCGGTGTCCCGTCGTCCAGCAGCACCTCGGCGGGCGAGCCGGACGACGGCCGGGTCCCGGTGGCGGTGCGCCCGGTGAGCCGGGACGCCACCTGTCCTGGATCCTCTTCACGGTTGACCACGGCCCCAGGGTACGGCCCCCAACAAGGGTTCCTCGCCAGGCAGTTCAACCACTGATACGACTGATGCCGGGCAAACGGATGAGGTCACCGGCGACGCGTCCCGAGCCGCTGCCGACGGCCCTGGGACCTCAGCGCCCGAGGGGCTGCGTCCCCAGGGTCACCCCCACCGGATTGCCGGCCGGCAACAGCCCCGACTCCGCCACCGCGCCGGCCATCGGCTCCAGCAGCGCGGCCAGCCGCTCGGTCCGCTCGGCACCCAGCACGGTCCAGGGCCGCTCGGCCGCCGCGTCGGTCAGCGCCTCGGTCTCCGCCCGCAGGGCCGCGCCCGCGGGCGTGAGCGAGCCGTCCCCCGCCAGCCGGCCATCCGCGCGCAGCCGCGCCTCGGCCGCCGCCCACTCCTCCTTGGGCCACTTCCGCGTCTCGCGCAGGAAGTCCCCGTCGGACTCGCCGGCCGCCGCCTTGAGCACCATGGCTTCCACCGGGCCCAGCCCCAGGCCGACCAGCACCGCCACATGGGAGTCGCCCCGGTGCTCGCGCAGGGTCGTCAGGGCCTGCCACAGCCGGGCGGCGGGCCGCTTCGGACGGTCCAGCGCCTGGTTGGCGGCGCCCAGCACCCTGCCCGCGGTGTCCGCCGCCGCGGCGGCCTCCCACGCGAGGTCCGCGGCCTCCGTGAAGGCGGCGTCACCGACGACGGCCGCCCCGAACAGACGGGACATCGCCGCGTCCATCGCCTCCAGTCGGGCCGCCAGCACCTCCTCCGGAGTCGCGTACGCCCAGGCGTCCGGCAGCGCCCGGGCCACCCGCGAGGGATGGAAGACGTAGAAACAGCTCGTCACCACCGACGGGGACGCCGCGCCGAGCGGGGCGGCGCGCAGCGCGAAGTACCCCATCCAGAACCCGCGCAGCCCGAGGGCGTCCGCCGCCCGGTGCGCCTCCGGCGCGAAGTACACGAGGTCGTGCACCGGCTCGTACCGCTCCCACAGGGCGCGCGCCCTTCCGTCCGTCACCGCTTCCTCCCGCCGCGTCGGCCCGCCGTACGGTCCTCGTGCCGTACGGCCGTGCTGTCGGCACCAGCCTGCGTTATGACGCCGGTCATAACAAGGGGGCCGGCGCCGACCGGGACGCGCCGGGGATTGACCCGGACGAGGGGTCGCCAAGCGGGCGCGCTGAGGCAGACGGGTGGCATGGTGACCCGGCTGGACGGCCCGGATGGTGGGCGCCGGGGGCCTCGCTGACGGTGGTTCATGTCGGGACCGGGTCATCCAGCTGATGAGGTATCCGCTGCTCGGTCACGGCGGAAGGACATCACTATGCGCTCTGCCCGCATGCTCCTGGCGACGGCGGCCACCACGGCCGCCCTCGCCTTCGCGACGCCCGGAGCCGCGTTCGCCGTTCCGGCGGAACACGACAGCGGTCGTGACGACTCCTCGTACAGCAAGGAGCACGACAGCGACTCCGGCCGTGACAAGGGATCCGACAGCGACGACGACAACGACTACGGCAACAAGCGTGACAGCGAAGGGGAACACGACGGACCGCGCGGCGGAATGCACACGGGTGGCGGAGCGCTCGCCGCGGTGCGCAGCGGCGGCTGGGGCTCGGAGAGCGACGACAGCAGGTTCGACCCCGAGAGCTACCGCGACAAGGGCGAGGACGACGACGGCGAGGAGAAAGGCGGCGGCAAGGAGGAGAAGGGCGGCGGCAAGGGCAAGGGAGGCCGCAGCGGCAAGAGCGAGTGGGGCGAGGACGACGAGGGCGACAAGCCGCGCGGCGGCATGCACACCGGCGGCGGCGCGCTCGCCACGCCCGGTGTCACCGCGGGCGGTCTCGCCGTACTGGCCGTGGCCGCCACCGGCGCGTACACGCTGCGCCGCAAGAAGGCCGCCGGCCCGGCGTCCTGACGGGTCGCCGCCGTGCGCCAGGGGTTGCGGCCACCGCCGGCGCACCGCCCGCGCCGGCGGCCCGCGCCCCCGCACCCCACCGGACCCCGTCACCTTGGTACGTACTGCCGGCCCGCCCTGCCCGTACCGCGTCGGGACCGCCACGGCCCGCTTCCGCGCGCCGGTGGTTCGTCAGCGGCCCGCCGTGCCGGTGCGCGCGGAGCCTGCCCGCCTCCGCGTGCCGGTCGCCCGTCGGCGGCCCGGCCCTCCCGTACCGCGCCGGAACCGGGACTGCCCGCCTCCGCGCTACGGTGCTCCGCTGGCGGCCCGTACTGCCCGTACGGCGCCCGGATCGCCATCGTCCGCTTCCGCGCGTGGCGGTGGCCCCATCTGCCGCTCGGTGCGGGGACCGCCACTGTCCGCCTCCGTGCGCGGCGGTGTTCCGTCGGCAGCACGTACCCCGCCGGACCCGCCACTGCCCGCCCCCGACCGCGACGGCGCCCGTCGGCGATCCGCCGCCGTTACCGCGCCCGCACACGCCACCGCGCCGCTTCGGTGCGGGTCGAAGCGGCGCCGGTGTTCTCAGCGACCCGATACCCGTGCTGCCGTGCCCGAGTGAGGTGGTGTCCGATGGCAGCAGATCCTTCCGCGACCTCCACGGCGTCGGCGGACGACCGGCCCGCCGGCTTCGGCGGGCGGCTGACGCTGTGGGGGGTGGCGGCGGTCTTCCTCGCCGTCAGCCTGTTCGGCGGTCACCAGCCGGCCGGTGAGCCCGGGCCGCCCAGGTCCTCCGGTGCCGGCGCCGCCGCCTCGGCCGGCCCCCGGCAGCCGGACGAGGCGTCGCCCCGGTCCGCGCTGCCCCGGTCCGCGCCGACCCGGCTGCGCATCCCGGCGATCTCCGTGGACGCCCCCTTCACCACCCTGGCCCTCGGCTCCTCGGGCCAGCTGGAGCCGCCGCCCGCGGCCGACACCAACCTCGTCGGCTGGTACGCCGACGGTGTCTCGCCCGGCGAGCGGGGCACCGCGATCATCGCCGGGCACGTCGACACGGTCACCTCGGCGGCCGTCTTCGCCAACCTGGACCGGCTGGAGGCCGGCGACCGGTTCTCCGTGGAGCGGGCCGACGGCCGTACGGCGGAGTTCGTCGTCGACAGCACCGAGACCTTCGCCAAGGACGACTTCCCCAGCGAGCGGGTGTACGCGGACGCCGACCGCCCCGAGGCCCGGCTCATCACCTGCGCCGGGGACTACGACCGTACGGTGCGCGACTACACCGACAACCTGGTCGTCTTCGCCCACCTGGTCTGAACCGCCGGGGCCGGGGGTGTGCGCCGGTGCTTCCCGGCCCTTCGGCGCGGGAGCGTTCCGGTCAGGCGGCCGGGCCGGTCCCGAAGGGCCCGTCCGGGGCGAACGCCAGGGCCGCGAACCGTTCGCCGATCCGGCGGTGGCCGGCGGCGTCCGGGTGGAGGCCGTCGGGCAGCGGCAGCTCGGCGAAGTCGGCCTCGCCGTACAGCTCGCGGCCGTCCAGGTAGTGCAGCCGGGGGTCCTCGGCGGCCCGTTCGCGCACGATCCGGGCCAGCTCCTCGCGGATGGCCGCCAGGGTGAGCTTGCCGGCCGCGCGCTCGGCGGGGTCCCCGGTGGCCCGGTACCGCAGCCGCCCCTCGCCCAGGGCCGCCAGGTCCATGGCGGTGGGGCCGGGCGTGTCCTCGTGCATCGGGCACAGGACCGGCGAGACCACGAGCAGCGGCGTGTCGGGGTGGCCCTCGCGGACGGTGTCGAGGAAGCCGTGGACGGCCGGGCCGAAGGCGCGCAGCCGCATCAGGTCGGTGTTGACCACGTTGATGCCGAGCTTGACGCTGATCAGGTCGGCGGGCGTGTCGCGCAGGGCGCGGGCGGTGAACGGGTCGAGCAGCGCGCTGCCGCCCAGCCCGAGGTTGATCAGCTCGGCCCCGCCCAGGGACGCGGCGAGCGCGGGCCAGGTGGTGGTGGGGCTCGCCGCGTCGGAGCCGTGGCTGATCGAGCTGCCGTGGTGCAGCCACACCCGGCGGCCCCGGTCCGGTACGGGTTCCACGGGGGCGTCGGCGCGCAGCGCGACGAGTTCGGTGGTCTCGTTGTGCGGCAGCCAGATCTCCACGTCCTTGACGGTGTCCGGCAGACCGGCGAAGCGCACGGTGCCCACCGGGCCGGGCCGGTGCTCGGCGGAGCCGGTGGCCAGGTCGATGGTGAGGGTGTCGCCCGCGGCGAGGGAGGCGCTGCCGGCCGGGCGGCCGTCTATGAGCAGGTCGTAGACGCCGTCCGGGCGGGGCGGCGCGCCGGTGTAGACGCGCTTGGTCGGCAGGGTGTCCAGCTCGACGGCGGTGGCGCGGGTGCGGAAGGCCAGCCGTACGCCGGCGGGCTGCGACTCGGCCAGGGCCAGCTGCGGGTCGGCGCACTGGGCGCGGGCCCGGGCGGGCAGCCGGTGCGGCAGCAGCCCGCGCGCGGTGCGCTCCAGTTCGAGGGCGCCGCGGATCAGGCCGGCGGTGAGGTCAATGGTGTGCATCGTGTCTGCCAGGGGTCTCAGGGGCGGGCGGGCCAGTTGCGCAGCAGGGAGTCGAGGGCGTCCAGGATCCGGGCCCAGGACTCCTCGGAGTCGGGGGCGCTGTGGGCGAAGCCGCCGGCCGTCTCCAGGCTGACGTAGCCGTGGAAGACGCTGCCGAGGAGGCGTACGGCGTGGGTCTGGTCCGGTTCGGCGAGGTCGTAGCCGCGCAGGATGGCCCGGTTCAGCTGGGCGATGCGGACGCCCGCGCTGCCGGCCGCCGTCGCGTCGTCCAGCGGGTGGCGGGCCGCCGTGTAGCGGCCGGGGTGGGCGCGGGCGTAGTCCCGGCAGACGTTCGCGAAGGCGGTGAGGGCCTCCTTGCCGGACCGGCCGGCCAGTGCCTCGGCGGCGTGGTCGGCCATCTCCTCCAGGGCGAGCAGCGCGATCCGCGTCTTCAGGTCCTGGGAGTTGCGCAGGTGCGAGTACAGGCTCGCGACCTTCACGTCGAACCGCCGGGCCAGCGCCGAGACCGTCACCTGGTCGAAGCCAACCTCGTCGGCGAGTTCCGCCCCGGCCTGGACCAGCCGTTCCGTGGTCAGGCCCGCACGCGCCATCATCTTCTCTCCTGTCTGCCGGAGAGGAGTATGAAGCTTCCTAAAGGGTTTAGGCAAACAGGATCAATCTTTAGGAGGGGTCAGACCGTCGGCGCGCTCACTCCCGCCCGCCGTCCTCCGCGAGACGAAAGAGGGCGGCGCCGTGCGCGGGCAGGTCCACGGTGAGGCGGTAGCCGTCGTGCGGGGTGTCGGCGTGGGTCCACAGCTCGCGGATCCGGTCGGCGTGGCGGGCGCCGACCGAGCCGAGCGGCACCTCGTACCGGCGGGGTTCGCCGGCCAGGGAGAAGACGGCGGCGTAGCGGGTACGGCCGTCGGTGTCCCGGGCGGTCCACAGCACCAGGCCGTTCTCGCGGAGCACCTCGCGGTTGCCGGTGCTGTGCCACAGCACGGCCAACGCCTCGTCGTTGGTGAGCAGTTCGATGGTCTCGGGCGGACTGGTGGGCAGATCGCCGCCCATCATCAGCGGCGACCGGGAGATCAGCCACAGGGTGAGCAGGCTGATCTGCTCGGGGCGGGTCAGGGCGCACAGCCGGTCCGTGCCGCGTTCGGCGCGGATGCCGATCCGGCCGAGGGGCAGCATGTCGGCGTCCGCCCAGCCCGCCTCGCCCTGCCAGGGCGCCCACCGGGCCATCCGGGCGAACTGGGCCTCCACGTCCGCCCAGCGGTCCCACAGGTCGTCGCAGACGCGCCACATGGTGGCGTGCTCCCGCAGGTGGTCCAGGCGGGCGAGGGAGACGTCGGTGCCGGGGGAGAGGCTCAGCTCGATCGGCCGGCCGCAGCGTGCGACGGCCCGCGCGTAGGCGGCGATCTCCCGTTCGTGGTACGGGAACAGCATGTCGTCGGCCTTGACGAAGTCCACGCCCCACGCGGCGAACCGCGCCACCTGGGAGTCGTAGTACGCCTGGGCGCCCGGATGGTCGTGGTCCAGACCGTAGTTGTCGGTGTTCCACGGGCACACCGAGGTGGTGTCGGCGATCTCGTCGGCGGTGAACTCCGTGCCGTACACGGGCAGTCGGGCGGCCACGGCGCGGCGCGGGACACCCCGCATGATGTGCAGGCCGAAGCGCAGCCCGAGCTCGTGCACCCGGCGGGCCAGCGGCGCGAAGCCCGCCCCGCCGGCGGCGGACGGGAACCGGTTCGGCGCCGGGAGCTGACGGCCGTAGGCGTCCAGGACCAGCGGGGCGTCCGGGTTGTAGCCGTGCGCGCGGGCCGTCGGCTCGTACCACTGGATGTCCACGACCACGGTGTCCCAGCCGTGCGGCAGCAGCCGGCGGGCCATGAACTCCGCGTTGGCCAGCACCTCCTGCTCGGTGACGGTGGGTCCGTAGCAGTCCCAGCTGTTCCAGCCCATCGGCGGCCGCAGCCGGCGTGCGGGGAGGGGGCGGTCCACGGTGGTGTCCTCTCGGTCACGGCCGCCGGAGGGGGCCTGGACGGTGGCGAAGGAGTGCGGCGCAGGCGTCAGGACACCCACTTTTTTGTGGGTACTTGGCACTCCCGGCTGCCCGGGAGAAGCTGTTTCCCGAGGTCAGGGGCTGCCGGAGAACGAACGAGGAGGTGACAGCCGAAGACCCGTCAGGACGCCGCCTCGCTGACGCGGAGCCGGTCCAGACGGCGATGGCCCCACTCGGCCAGCGGGTCCAGTGCCTTGGCGAGGTCGCGGCCGAACGTGGTCAGCGAGTACACGGTCTTCGGCGGCAGCACATCGTGCACCTCCCGGTGCACCAGGCCGTCCTGCTCCATCTCGCGCAGCGCCTGGGTCAGCACCTTCTCGCTCAACCCGGCCAGCCGGCGGCGCAGTTCGCCGGGCCGGTGCGGGCCGGACTCCAGCAGCCACAGCAACGACGTCTTCCACTTGCCGTCGATCACGGCGATCGCGGCGGTCACTCCGCAGACGTTCGGGTCCTGGGCACGGCTGCGCGTCATCGTCGTCCTCTTCGTCTTCCCCGCGGCCCTCCGGCCGCCCTTGCCCACTGTTCACGATCACTATGTACAGGAGTCGCAACATGTCTACAGCCGTGAATCTTCCTGCCGTCACCGTGCTCGGCCTCGGCCCGATGGGCCGTTCGCTGGCGGGCGCGTTCGTCGAGGCCGGCCTGCGGACCACGGTCTGGAACCGCACGCCCGGCCGGGACCGGGAACTGACCGAGCGGGGCGCGGTCGCCGCGGCGACCGCCGAAGAGGCGGTGGCCGCCTCGGAGCTGACCGTCATCTGCGTGGTCGACTACGACGCCTCCGACGGGATCCTGCGCCGCGAGGAGGTCACCGGCGCGCTGAAGGGCCGTACCGTCGTCAGCCTGACCGCCGACACCCCGCGCCGGGCCCGGGACACCGCCGAGTGGGCGGCGGCCCACGGCATCGGCTACCTGGACGGCGCGATCATGACGCCGGCCCCCAGCATCGGCACCCCGGAGGCCGTCTTCCTGCACAGCGGACCGCGCGACCTGTACGAGCGGTACCTGCCGGTGCTGGAGGTGCTCGGCGGGACGCACACCCATCTGGGGGAGGAGATCGGGCGCGCGGCCACCTTCGACATCGCGCTGCTCGACATCTTCTGGACCGCGATGGCCGGTTACGCGCACGCCGTGGCGATCGCCCGGGCGGAAGGCGTCACCGCCGGGGAACTGGCCCCGTTCGCCCAGGGCATCGCCGCGATCCTGCCGCCCCTCTTCGAGGAGTTCGCGCGGGACGCCGACGACGGCACCTACTCCGGTCGGATCAACCCCATCACCTCGGCGGTCTCCACCATGTCCCACGTCGTCGCCGTCTCCGAGTCCCACGGCATCGACGCGGGCGTGATGCGGTCGGTGGAGGGCCTGGCCCGCCGCGTCATCGGGCTCGGACACGGCGAGGACGGGTTCATGCGGGTGGCGGAGATGCTGGGACGGCACTGACCCGGGGCGGGCGGGGCGGGCCGTCGGGGGTACGAGAACGGGGGCCGCTGGCTGTCAGGGGTGCGGGGTCGGGGCGTGTTGTTCGACGGGGTGGGAGTCGGGGCCCGCTGGCTGTCATGGTGCGGGAGCTGGGGCGTGCCGGCTGTCGGTGTGGGACTCGGTCCGTGTTGTCCGTCGGGGTGCGGCTGTCAGGGCGTGTTGTCCGTCGGGGAGAACCGGGGCGTGCTGCCCGGGCTCGGCGGGTGGCCTTGCACGGCTGTGGTCCGCGCCGCGCTCGGCGGGCTCGCCCGTCCCACCGGTTCGGCGGCGGACTCCGCGACGGCCCGGCGGCGGGTCCGGTGCGCCCATGCCCGGCTCCCGGCCCTCGCGTCCTCGCGTTCTCCCGCCCCTCGCGACCTTCCAACCCGGCCGGGGCCGGGGGCCCTGCCCCAGGCCGCCGGCGCGTCCGGTCCCGGGCCCGCCGGCCGGCTCCCGCGACCTGCCGGCCCCGGCCGGCCGCCCCGCCACCAGGCGTGCCGGGCACCCTTCCGACGACCGCCCACACCCTGGCGGACCTGCGACTTGTGCCGCGCGGTACACCATGGAACGCTTCGGTCCGCCGGCCGTCGCCGGTTCGCCGCCGGTCGCCGCCGGGCCAGGTCCCGGCGGTGCGCGGAGCACGGGCCGTGCGCGAACCTCGCACGGCCCCACGGTCCGACGGCGGCGCGCGGACCGTGCCGGCGGGCCGGAGCGCGCGGGCACCGGGCCGGGCCGGCACCGGCCCCGCCGCCAGGCCGGTCGCGGGAAGGAACGGGGGAGTGACCGATGGAGCTGGAGCTGCGGCACCTGCGGGTGCTGTGCGCGATCGCCGACGAGGGCAGCGTGGGCCGGGCCGCCGCCCAGCTGGGCTACTCGCAGCCCGCCGTGAGCACCCAGCTCCGGCGCATCGAACGGCACTTGGGCGAGCCGCTGTTCGAGCGGGGGCCGGGCGGGGTCCGGCCGACCCGGTACGGCGCCGAGGTGGTCGAACAGGCCAGGGACGTCCTCGCGCGGGCCGCCGCGATCGGGCACCGCCCGGCCGCCGCCCGCCCCCGCCGCACCCTGCGGGTGGCCGCGACCAACTCGCCGATGCTGTCCGGTACGGTCTCCCGGGTCCGCGCCCGGCTGCCCGAACTGACCTTGGCCGTCACCAGCGTCTACGCGTCCTCGCGGATCGTGGAGCTGCTGGAGGACGGCGCGGTGGACGCCGCCATCGCCGCCGACTACCCGGGCATGGAGCTGCGGCACTCGGCCGCCGTACGGCACCGCGGGATCGTCACCGAGCCCACCTTCGTCGCCCTGCCCGCCCGGCACCGGCTGCGGCAGAGCCCCCAGGTGCAGCTCGCCGACCTCGCCGAGGACGCCTGGTTCGTGACCCCGGACGACGGCGCCGGCTGGCCGGGGGTGTTCTACGACGCCTGCGCGGCGGCCGGGTTCACCCCGCGTACCGTGCACGAGTGGCTCGGCGACCAGACCCAGCTGCAGAGCATGATCGCCGACGGTCTCGGGGTGTCCCTGGTGCAGCCGACGCTGCGGCCGATCCCGCACGTCGTGGTCAAGCCGCTGGTGGGCTCCCCGCTGTGGTGCCGTTATGTGCTCGCCTGGCGGCCGGACACCGTCTTCGACGATGTCGTGGAGACCATGGTCCGGTCCGCCACGGACGCCTACCGCGATCTCGTCGCCCAGGCCCCCCACCTGCGCACCTGGGCCTCCCGCACCTGGAGTGCCGCCGGGGCGTAGCAAGCCCCCACCGGTCACCCGGCCCCCGCACCCCCGTACGCGCCTCCGTCCCGGCGACGGGAGAACCCGCGGTCCCCCGAACGGCGGGTCACATGCGCCGCGCGTGGTTCACGTCGCCCGCACCAGGTGGTAGACCGGCGGGGTCACGGTTCCTGTCCGCCAGCAGGAAGGTCACGCCGTATGTCTGCAACACGTCGTCAGGTCCTGTCCGCAGCGAGCGCCCTGGGAGCGGGCATCGCCTTCACCGGGGCCCTGTCCGAGGTCTTCGCGGGTACGGCCGCCGCACAGGGCCTGGGCCGCACCGGTTACGGCCCGCTCGTCCCCGACCCGCACGGCCTGCTCGATCTGCCGAAAGGTTTCCGCTACACCGTGCTGTCCCGCGAGGGCGACCGGCTCCGCTCCGGAGAGGGCCCGGTGCCCTCCCACCACGACGGCATGGCCGCCTTCGCCGGCGGAGCGGGCCGTACGCATCTCGTCCGCAACCACGAGAACCGGGCGACCGCACAGATCCCGGTACCGACCGTCAGAGGTCTCACCTACGACCCGGCGGGCAAGGGCGGCTGTACGGCGCTGACGCTCGACCGGCACCAGCGGGTGCTCTCCGAGCGGGTCGCCATCGCCGGTACCGCCGTCAACTGCGCGGGCGGCCGCACCCCCTGGGGCACCTGGCTGACCTGCGAGGAAACCGAGGACAGAGCCGGCACCGACGGTTACACCAAGGATCACGGCTTCGTCTTCGAGGTGCACCCCACCGACCCGCACCGCACCGGCGCCGTACCGCTGACCGCGCTGGGCCGCTTCCAGCACGAGGCGGTCGCGATCGACCCGCGCGACGGAGTCCTCTACGAGACGGAGGACGCGTTCCAGAAGCCGTTCGGCCTCTTCTACCGCTTCCTGCCGCGCCGGCCGCTGGGCGGTGTCGGCTCGCTGCGCGCGGGCGGCCGGCTCCAGGCGATGCGGGTGCCCGGTGTCGCGGACCTGTCGGCCGTACGGGAGACCGGGACGCGCTTCGACGGCATCGAGTGGGTGGACGTACCCGACCCGCTGGCCGCCGTCACACCGACCAGGTTCCAGGACTACGGCCCCGGCGGCATCACCCACGCGCAGAAGCTGGAGGGCTGCTACTGGGGCGGTGGCAGCGTGTACTTCGTGTCGTCCTTCGCGCGCGGCGCCGACGGCTCCGCGGCCGACCACTACGGCCAGGTCTGGCGCTACGACCCGGTGCACCGCCGGCTGACCCTGGCCGTCGTGTTCGGCCCGGACACCGACGTGCGACTGCCCGGCGAGTCCCCGGACAACATCTGCCTCGCGCCCGGCGGCGGCCTGATGGTCTGCGAGGACGGCAACGGCGCCCAGCACGTCTTCGGGCTGACCCGCCGGGGCGAGGTCTACGCGCTGGCCCGGGGCCGGCAGAACACCGGGACCGACCAGAAGCCGGAGTGGGGGGAGTTCGCCGGGGTCACCTTCGCCCCCGGCGGAGCGACGATGTACGTCAACTGCTACACCCCCGGCACCACGTTCGCCGTGACCGGCCCGTGGTGAGCACGGGCGGCTGACGGCCCGATCGTGCCGGGCCGGGCGGTAGGCGCACGCCCCCGGTCCCGGCACGAGGGACTTCATTGCCTCTCAACTCGCCGTCCCAGGGACGGTGTTATGAGGAGGCGGTGGCATGTGCTATGTCACACGCCATTGTTGGTCCCGGTGCGCGCTGAGACAGTTCCCCACACGCCTCGACACCCCACAGAGGCGCGCCCCTTCGTGGAGGAAACCCCGATGCGCTATCGCTTCGCGCTGCCCGCCCGCGTGCCCAGAGGCGCCGCGGGCCGCATCACCGGTGCCGTCGCCGTCGCCGTCTGCGTCGCCCTGGCCGGCCCGCCGGCCGCGCCCGCGCAGGCGGCGACACCCCGGCCGGCCGCCGCGCCCCGCACGGACCGTCCCGCACCGCCACCGGCCGCCGCGTCCACCGCCGCCACCGAGCGGCCCGCGATCCGGCCCAGCCGGCTCGACCCGGCCCAACTGCCGCCGCGGCAGCCGGTGTCCACCCCTCCGGCCCCGCGCACGGCGAAGGCCGGCTCCTGCGCCCCGGCCGACTTCGGGAGCCGGACCGGCTCCGCCCTCGTCGCCCACGTGAAGGCCGCGACACCGGACTGCGTCAACAGCCTCTTCGCCCTCTCCGGCGGTGACGCGCGCGCCGTCTTCCGGCAGGCCCAGATGCTGACCGTGGCGAACGCGTTCACCGGCACCGCCGCGCAGTACCAGGGCGACAACTCCGGCGGCCTGCTGCAACTCGTCCTCTTCCTGCGCGCCGGCTACTACGCGCAGTTCAACCACCCGCAGGACGTGGGCACGTACACCTCCCGGCTCACCACCGCCGTCACCGGCGGCCTGGACGCCTTCTTCGCCCGGCCGCACTCCCGGGACGTCACGGCGGCCAACGGCGGCATCCTCGGCGAGGCGGTGATACTCACCGACAGCGCCGACCAGCAGGGCCGCTATCTGTCCGTCTACCGGCGGCTGCTGACCGACTACGACGACTCCTACGACGCCGTCGACAGCATGGTCCGGGCCGTCAACGACGTCCACACCCCGCTGTGGCGCGGCAACTGGAACCCGGCCTATGTGCGGGCGGTGCAGGCCGACCCGCGGATCGTCGACACCCTCTACGACTTCGCGCTGGCCCACACCGACCGGCTCGGTACCGCGCTGGCCTTCCTGGACTCCAACGCCGGGATGAACCTGGCGCGTTACGTCGAGCATCCCGAACTACGGGGCATGGTCCAGCCGTTGGCCGGCGACCTGCTGGACCGTACCGCGATGACCGGGCCGACGGCCGCGCTGTGGATGGCCGTCGCCACCCAGGCCGCCGCCTACGACGGGGCGCACTGCGGCTACTACGACGTCTGCGACCTGCCGGGGAAGCTCGACAAGGCCGTCCTGCCGGTCACCCACCGCTGCGACGCGCACATCACCGTCCGCGCCCAGGCGCTGACGGCCACCGACCTCGACGCCACCTGCGCCAGCGTGCTCGGCCAGGACGCCTACTTCCGCTCGGCCGTGGGGTCCGACGGGCCGATCCCCGGCCAGTACGCCGCCACCCTCCGCCTGGTGGTGTTCGCGAGCCGGTCCGACTACCAGACCTACGCCGGCGCGATGTACGGCATCAGCACCGACAACGGCGGCATGACCCTGGGCGGCGATCCGTCGGACCCCGCCAACCAGCCCATGTCGATCATGTACCAGAAACCCTCCGACGACGGTTTCCCGGCCCGGATCTGGAACCTGAACCACGAGTACACGCACTTCCTGGACGCCCGTGACGACATGAAGGGCGACTTCGAGCAGCAGGTGTCGGTGCCGGACGTGTGGTGGATCGAGGGCATCGCCGAGTACGTCTCCTACGGCTACCGCGGCCGCACCGATGACGAGGCGGTCCAGGAGGCCGGCCGGCACACGTACCGGCTGAGCACGCTGTTCGAGAACACCTACGACAACAGCGATGTGACCCGCACCTATCCGTGGGGTCACCTCGCCGCGCGCTACATGGTCGAGCGGCACCCCGACGACGTCCGGCGCATGCTCGCCCGCTTCCGCGCCGGAGACTACGCCGGCGGGTACGCCGTCTACCACGACGGCATCGGCACCCGCTACGACGCCGACTTCGACCAGTGGCTGACGGCGTGCGCCGCGGGCGCGTGCGGCAGGCCGGCCTCGGCTTGACCGCACACCCGCCCACACGGAACGGCCGCCGACCGCGCACCCGGTCGGCGGCCGCTCACGTACGCGAGGCCGGGCGGATCAGACCGCCGTCGCCGGGTACGTCGGGTACTCCACGCCCGAGACGTGCTGGACGACGCGGACGACCTGGCAGGAGTAGCCGAACTCGTTGTCGTACCACAGGTAGAGGATCGCGTTGTCGCCGTCGACCTTGAGGGCGCCGGCGTCCACGATCGAGGCGTGGCGCGAGCCGATGAAGTCGCTGGAGACCGCGTCGGGCGCCGTGATGAAGTCGATCTGGCGCTTGAGCGGCGAGGTCAGCGACACCTCGCGCAGGTAGTCGTGGACCTCCTCGCGGGTGGTCTCGCGGGCCAGCTGGAGGTTGAGGATCGCGATCGAGACGTCCGGCACCGGGACGCGGATCGAGCTGCCGCTGATCTTCGCCTTCAGGTCGGGCAGGGCCTTGGCGACGGCGGAGGCGGCACCGGTCTCGGTGATGACCATGTTCAGCGCCGCGGAACGGCCACGGCGGTCGGACTTGTGGTAATTGTCCAGCAGGTTCTGGTCGTTGGTGAACGAGTGGACGGTCTCCACGTGGCCGCGCAGCACACCGTACTCGTCGTCCATGGCCTTCAGCGGCGGCACGATGGCGTTGGTGGTGCAGGAGGCGCAGGACAGGATCCGCTCCTCCGGCTTGACCGTGTCGTGGTTGACGCCGTGCACGATGTTCGGCACGTCGCCCTTGCCCGGCGCGGTCAGCACGACCTTCTCGATGCCGGGGCGCAGATGCCGGGACAGGCCCTCGCGGTCGCGCCACTTGCCGGTGTTGTCGATGAGGATGGCGTCCCGGATGCCGTACTCGGTGTAGTCCACGGACGCCGGGTCGTCGGCGTAGATCACCTTGATGGCGTTGCCGTTGGCGACGATCGTGCCGTTGTTCTCGTCCACGGTGATCGTGCCCTGGAACTGGCCGTGGATGGAGTCGCGGCGCAGCAGCGAGGCGCGCTTGACGATGTCCTGGGCGCCGCCGCCGCGCACGACGATGGCGCGCAGCCTGAGGCCGTTGCCCGAACCGGCCTTCTCGATCAGCAGACGGGCGACGAGGCGGCCGATGCGGCCGAAGCCGTAGAGGACGACATCGCGCGGCTCGCGGCGCTCGATCTTGTTGGCTCCGGTGGCGCCGGCCACCGCCTCGGCGGTGAACTCCTCGACGCTCAGGCCGCGTTCATCGGCCTTGTACATGGTGGCCAGCATGCCGAGGTCGATCTGGGACGGCCCGAGGTCGAGGGCGGTGAGGGCCTGGAGGAACGGCATGGTCTCGGTGACCGACAGCTCGGCGCCGGCGATCTGCCGGGCGAAGCGGTGGGTCTTCAGGATGCTGACCACCGACTTGTTCACCAGGGAGCGGCTGTGCAGCAGGACGGTCACGTCCCGCTCGCGGTGCAGCTTCCCGATGAGCGGGATCATCGACTCCGCGATCTCTTCGCGGATCTTCCAGTTGGTGAACGAGTCGTCGTTGACAGTCACAGATCCATCTTTCGAGCTAGGCAGCGCTCATATGATAACCACATGGTCGTGACGGGTTTGTAGCCCCCTCCAGGCCACCGCGCCAGGGTGCCGCGCCCCGGGTCAGACGGGCTGTTCCGGCCGTCGCGGCCGGCAGCGGGCGACCAGCCCCGCGCCGGCCACCAGCAGCGCGCTGACCCACACCGGGGAGCGGTGGCCGAGCCCGCCGTCGAGCGCGGCACCGCCGAGGACCGGGCCGAGCGCGGCGCCCACGTTCAGCGCCGATGTCGCGAACGCGCCGCCCAGGGACGGCGCGTCGGCCGCCGCCTCGTACAGCACCCGTGTCACCAGCGTGGAGCCGACGCCGAAGGCCAGCAGACCGAGGACCGGCACCAGGGCGACGGCCATGCCGGGCCGTCCGGCGGCCAGCGCCAGCGCGGTCCACCCGGCGAGCAGCGCGGCGCCGGCGAGGGGCAGCACCGGGCCCGCGCCCCGGTCCGCCAGCCGGCCCGCCGCCGTCACCCCGGCGAACGCTCCCGCGCCGAACAGCGCCAGCACCCCCGGCACCCAGCCGGCCCCGAGTCCGCACACCTCCGTGACCAGCGGTGCCAGGTAGGTGAACGTGCAGAAGGTGGCGCCGTTGACGAGCGCGGCGAGAGCGAGCACCGACAGCAGCCCGGGCCGGCGCAGCGCCCGCAGCTCCGTGCCCGCGCCCGGGACGGGTCCCCCGGCCGCCGGACCACGCGGCACCGACCGGGCGATCGCCACCAGCGCCGGGGCGGACACCAGGGCCACGGCCCAGAACGCCGAGCGCCAGCCCAGCAGTTGGCCCAGGACGGCGCCCGCGGGCACCCCCGCCACACAGGCGAGCGTGGTGCCGCCGAGCAGGACGGCGGTGGCCCGGCCCTTGGCGTCCGGCGCCACCATGCCGGTCGCCGCCGTCAGACCGACGGCGAGGAAACCGGCGTTGGCCAGGGCCGCGACCACCCGGGTCGCGAGCAGGACGGAGAAGTCGGAGGTGAGCGCCCCGACCACATGGGCGGTCAGGAACACCGCGAGGAACACCAGCAGCGACTGCCGGCTCGGCCGGCGCCGGCCGAGCAGCGCCGCGGCCGGCGCGCCCACGACCATGCCGACGGCGAACGCGGACGTGAGCGTGCCCGCCGTGGGCACCGAGACCCCCAGGTCGCGGGCGATGTCCGGCACCAGGCCGGCCAGCATGAACTCGGACGTGCCCTGGGCGAAGACCGCCAGTCCGAGCAGATAGAGAGCGAAAGGCATCAAGACTCCACACACCGTGTCGCGGACGGGTAGCGAGCACGCGAGCCCGTGACGGCCACGACCGGTCGGTGTAGTCCTGGAACGAACGAACGAACGGACAGACGAACGAACGAACGGACGGATGAAACGGCCGAGCGCGCGGGGCATCGCGTGCGGTCCCGGCCGGCACCGCCGCCCGCAGGGGGTGACGCGTCACACGGACGAGTGAGGAGGCACAAGAGAAAGAGGTGCGTGCCGGTCCGGAACCCGGAGGACGGCAGCCCGGTGGTGGCCTGCGAACGACGAAAAGCCACCGGACGGCCGGTGGCTAGTGTCTGGATGCCTCGGGGCTGGACATGCCCGCACGCTAACGCGCGGACCCGGGCGCGCGCCACCGGGTTTTCACCGGCGGCGCACATGGGGGGACGGAGTACGGGGCTGTGCGGAGGCGTACGGCCCTGGGCCGGGTGGTGCGGGTCAGCGGGGGTTGAAGATGACGCTGGCGAAGGGGGCGCTGCCGGCCGCCGACTTGCCGGGGGCGATCCGCGTCGCCTTTCCCTTGCACCGCTTCTCGGTGTAGACGACGAGCGTCTTCTTCGTCGCGTTGCGGGCCCCGCGCGCCTCCTGGGCCATGTCGAAGCACTTGTCGTCCGGCGGGTTCTGGATGCTGTACGCCTTGCCCTCGGGGCCGGTCCAGGCGAAGGTGCCGTCGACGGCGAGCGCGGAGCCCGCGGCGGTCAGGGCGAGGGCGAGACCGCCGAGCACGGCGGCGAGCGGACGACGATACAGACGCATGGGATGTCCTTCGGGTACTTCGGGATCGGGGGGACGACGGAAGACGATGACGGAAGACGATGACGGCGGACGGCGAGTGCGGACCGGGAGGCCGGGAGCGCGGACCGGACCGCCTCCGTAATCTCCCACCCCGCCCCGGGCCGCCCCCGGAGCCGACACGGGCATGTCCACCGTTCGAGTGACGGCGGGCGGCCCGCGGAGACGGTGGCCCGCGGGCCGGCCGGGCGCGTTGTCCCGCCGGGGCCGTGCGAAGCCCCGGAAACGGGGTAGACGGGGGGACGCCCGAGGAAAGGACCGTCTCATGACGACCTATGTGATCAGCGTCCCCGGCACCTTCACCGCCGGGATCGGGACCGACACCCGTACCCGGCTGGCCAGGGCGCTCCGGCCCGCCGATCCGCACGGCACCCGCATGGGCAACGCGGAGGACCTGGACGTGCTCAGCGTCAACGACGACAACACCTTCACCCTGCGCCTGACCGTCGACGCGGACACCCGCCCGCACGCCGAGGAGGCGGCCCGCCGGCTCGCCGGCGACGCGCTGCGGGACGCGGGACTCGACGAGCGCAGCGCACCGCTCGGCCCCGCGGTGGTCACCGGCATCGACTCCGAAATCCGCTGATCATCCTAAATAGGTAAAATCTAGGCGTTTGCTGAAAATTCGGGCTACCGGCCCGCCGAGAGTCACCGCCCCGCCGGAAGTGATCGATGCCCCGCAAGCGCTCCACGGACGAAGGCGACGAGTTGCTCGCCCGACTCGGTTCGCTCACCGCCCAGGCGCGTCGTCGTGCCCAGCTCCAGCGCACCCAGGTCGAGCTGGCCGTCGCCCTCCAGCGGGGCATGCTTCCCCGGGACCTGCCCGACGCCCCCGGCGTCCACGTCGCGGTGCGGTACACGCCCGCCAACCTCGGCCTCAACGTGGGCGGCGACTGGTACGACGCCTTCACCATGCCCGACGGCCGGATAGGGCTGTCCATCGGCGACGTACAGGGGCACAACATCGAGGCCGCGGCCTTCATGGGCCAGGTCAGGGCCGGGCTGCGGGCGCTCGCCTCGGTCACCGGGGAGCCGGGCGAGCTGCTGGCCCGTACCAACGACCTGCTGCTCTCCCTGGGCAGCGAACTGTTCGCCACCTGCACGTTCATGCGGCTCGACCCGGCCACCGGGGTGCTGGAGAGCGCGCGGGCCGGTCACATCCCGTTCGTGTGGGCCACGGCCGACGGGAAGTCCGGGGTGGTCGACGACGAGGGCGGACCACCGCTCGGCATCGAACGGGGCGTCGAGTTCCCGGTCACCCGGCACCGGCTCACCACCGGTGGAGTGTTCGTGCTGCTCACCGACGGTGTCGTGGAGGGGCCCTCGCTGAACATCGAGGACGGCCTGGACCAGGTCGTCCGGCTCGCGGGCATAGCCGCCGTCGCCGGTCTGGAGGCCCACGCGCTCGCGGCGGCCGTGATCAGGGGCGCGGAGAGCGTCGGACACGAGGACGACGCCGCCGTCCTGGTCGTCGGCCTCGACGGCCCCTCCACCGTGACCTGACCTGACCTGACCTGACCGGCTCCGGCTTCGGCCCGTTCCCTCGGCGGCCCGGCGGCCCGGCGGGCGGGTTCCGTGGTGGCCCGGTGTTCAGCCATAAAGCCGGACGAGACCGCGCCTCGCCTCGCCGTGCCGCGCCCGCCGGTGTGAGATGGCTGCTGTGGTGGGTATCGCGGAACCGCGCCGACCGGGCGGCCTTGCCGTCCGGGTGGTCGCCGTCGCCGCCTGCTATTACGCGGCGGCCCGGCTCGGCCTGCTGCGCGAGCTGACCGTCGAGGGCGCCGTCGTCACCCCCATCTGGCCCCCCACCGGCGTCGCCGTCGCCGCCCTGCTGATCTTCGGCCTGCGCTGCTGGCCCGGCGTCACGCTCGGTGCCTTCCTCGCGGTGCTGTCCCTGACCACGCCCGGCGTCGAGGTCCTCGGGGTCCTCTTCGGCAACACCGCGGCCCCCCTGTGCGCGGCGCTCCTGCTGCGCCGGGCCGGCTTCCGTACCGACCTGAGCCGGTTGCGCGACGGCCTCGCCCTGGTGTTCCTGGCCGCGCTGGCGGCCATGCTGATCAGCGCGACCGTCGGAGCCGGCTTCCTCGTCCTCACGGACGGGCTGCCCGCGGCCAGTTTCTGGCCCGTCTGGCTCGCCTGGTGGGTGGGGGACGCGATGGGCGTCCTCATCGTCACCCCGCTGCTGCTGTCGCTGCACCGCGCCCGCCTGCCGTTGCCGCTGGGCCGCTGGCGGGAGGCGACCGCGCTGGCCGTCGTCGCCTGTCTGCTGGTGCCGCTGGCCGCCTACAGCCCCATCAGCACGCTCTTCCTCGTCTACCCGGTCGTCATCTGGGCCGCGCTGCGCTTCCAGCTGGTGGGAAGCGTGCTCTGCGCGCTGCTGACCTCCGTGGTGGCCACCGTCGCCGCGACCGACGGCGTCGGCGCGTTCGCCGGACTCGACCGGATCGCGGTGATGCTGAAACTCCAGGCGTTCAACGGAGCCACCGCCCTGACCGCGCTGCTGCTGTCCGCCGTGATCATCGAGCAGCGCAACACCCGCGACTCGGTCGAGAAGGCCTGCCAGGAACTGGTCGAGGTCCTCGAACACCTCACCGCGGGCGAGGCCCCGCCACCCCGGCCACGCCCGCACACCGACGAATCCGGCGACTCCGACGGCTCCGGCGACCCGGGCGACACCGACGACCGCTCCAGCCCGTCCGGCATCCCCTGACCGGCCCGGCCGGACCCGGACCACGGCATCGATCGACCATCCCCGCCCATTCCCGCCCGCGCGGTGGCGTCAGCGCTCCGAGCGGTTCGTCGGTCCCTCGTCGTCGCTGCCGGGCTCGGCGGCAGGTGTTCCGCGCGAGGTGGTACGGCGCTCGGGGACCGGGGGATGGGCGGCGCCCGTCGCGCCGGCCTGACCGCCGCCCGTCGTGCCGTAGCCCCCGGGAATCCCCGGCGGGGTGTCGGCGGCGGCCTGTGCCTCGCTGATGTGGCGCCGGGCCCTAACCCCGGCCCGGCGCTCCGGGTACGGGTAGTCGAACGGCTCGGCCCCGGCCCGCTCGCGCTCCTCCTCGCGCCGGCGCCGCGCCGCCCGCCCGGCCTCCGTCGCGTCCTCGTTCCGCCGGTCGTGGTCGCGGTCGTATTCGTGCTCGTGCTCGTGCTCGCGTGCGTTCATGCGGCGCCGAGTACCCGGGCGGCGGCCACCGCCAACGTGCGTCCGGCGGGTGGGACGGTGCCGCGCGGGCGGCGGGGACGATGGGCCGGACCCGCACGGGCACAGGGCCGGACCGGGAGGGAGGGGGCGCCATGGAGCAGCGGCCGGTACCAGCACGGACAGCCGGGGACACCCCGGCAGGCGCGCCGCCGCGCCCGGTCCGGGCCGACGCGGTGTGTCGGCACCGGAGCCGTGGTGTGTCGGCCCCTGGAGAAGCCGCGGTGTGTCGGTACCCGGACCGGACAAGCTGCCCGTAGTGTCCGGTTGGTCGCGGTCCCCGAGTGAGTGACGGCAGCGATCGGACGACGGTCAGGGGCGGCGGGGCGAAGGCGGTGGCGCCGTGAGGCAGCGTCACGTCTTCGGCACGGTGTTCACGGTGGAGGCGGCCATCACCGGAGCCGTGTTCCTCGCCGTCCTCGGCCTGCTCGCCTGGACGCTCCTGCGCCACCGGGGCGTCCGCCCCCGGGCCGACGCCGCCGAGCGCCGCGATCCCGGCCGCCGTCCCCGCCCTGCGCCGCTCCCCGCTGTGGGAGCGGATCGCCGTCCCCGCCGCCGTCGCCATGCCGCTGCTGGTGCTCACGCACGCCTGGGCGGTCCTGGGTGACCTCGGTGCCCTGCGGCCACCGTGCGGGGCCCTGGTCACCCAGCCCGTGCTGCTCGCGGCGGCCGGTCCCGGCCCGCACCCGGCAGCGGCTGGACGACGCCGGCCGGTGCCTGTGTCACCGCCGCGGCGGCCACCTGGAAGCGGGTCGGCCGGGAGGAACGCGGGGCCCGGGCGGCGTCCCCGGGCCCCGGGCCCGCTCATTCCGCGAACGGCGCGTTCATCAGCAGGTCCTCCGCGGAGGGCACCGGGAAGCCGGGGAGGTGACGGCGGCCGACCTCGGCGAACGGGTGCATCACCTCTCCCATGGGCTTGGTGCGGCACAGCGACAGGATCGTCTCCAGCGCGACCTTCTTGAACTCCAGCCGGGGGAAAGCGTCGAGCACCTCCGCCAGCGCGTCGGACGGGATCTTGTCCAGCCCGTTGCCCGTGAAGTCGAGTGCGGAACCCACCGAGACCAGGGCGATCTCCGGCCTCTTGCGGGCCGCGATGCCCGCGCTGGTGTGCAGGGCGATCGCATCCCAGACCACGTCCACCCGCCCGGCGGGCACACGCAGCCGGTGCAGGAAGCGGCGCGCGGCGTCGGCGCCGTCGACCTCGAAGCGCTCGGCCGGGGTCTGGAACGCCTCCACCAGCCCGAGGTCGTGCAGCACGGCGGCGACGAACCCCAGCTCCCGGTCGTAGCGCGCCCCCTGCCGGTCGAACACCAGCGCGCCGAAGACATAGCTGCGCAGCACGTGGTTGAAGAGCGACGGCGAGCTGACACTGCGCGCGAAGGCCACGGTGTGCCGGGCCAGCCCGCTGTCGGGGATGCGGACCCCGGCCACCGCCGAGGGCAGCGCGCCGTTGGCCGGGCCCGTCCGGGCGTGGGCGGCGGCGGGCGGACCGGCGAACGCGGCCGCCGCGCCGACCGCGGCGATACCGGCCCCGCGCTGGAGCATCGTGCGCCGGGTTACGTCGCGTCGGTCGGTGTGTGCCTCGGTCATCTGCGTGTTCCTCTCACGGGCGACTGGTCACCGTGAGCCTAGGAACGGCGGCTATGGGCCGACAGCGGCGAAAGTGACAGACAGTCACGGGATTCCGCCAGCCGCTGACCGGCCCGGTCAGAGGCGTCCCCGAGCGCCTCCCGGCGTTCCCGCTGCGGCAGGACCGTGCACGCCGGG
The DNA here is from genome assembly GCF_000720835.1 of Streptomyces achromogenes subsp. achromogenes. Lineage (GTDB taxonomy): Bacteria > Actinomycetota > Actinomycetes > Streptomycetales > Streptomycetaceae > Streptomyces > Streptomyces achromogenes. The sequence goes on from NZ_JODT01000021.1 coordinate 56,047, forward strand.
CCCTCCGCCGATGCCACCGGCGTGGAACACGCCGAGGAGCAGGGCCGCGCCGCCCGCCGTCAGCAGGCCGCTTCATCACTCGGTGCGGAACAGCGCCCCCGTGGGACACACGTCCCACGTACCAGCCGGGCTGCGAGTCGAGGGAGACACGCACGTGGGCGGGTGACCGCGGCTGGCGGAGGGTGGGGAGGCGCTGCCGGTCAGGCGGAGGCTTGCGCGGTCAGCGGTACGGTCACCGTGACCCGCTTGCCGTGGGCCAGCCAGGTCACCTCCAGACCGCGGGCGAGCATCGCCACCAGGTGCAGACCGTGGCCGCCGACCCGGCGGGGGTCCGGTGGCCGCCTGCGTGGCGGTTCCCGGGAGGTGTCCGTGACGGTGACGCGCAGGGCCCGCGCGCCCGGCAGCAGCTCCAGGCCCAGCGCGCAGGGGCCGGGCGCGTGCTTGGCCGCGTTGGTGACGAGTTCGCTGACGACCAGCTGGGCATCCTGCACCGAACGCCGTGCGGGGGCCGGCCGAGCCCGCGCGAGCAGGTCGGCGACGGCGTCTCTGGCCTCGGCGATGCTGGAGACGCCGGCGTCCCAGGTGCGGCTGTACCGCAGGACCGCCGGGCGGTCCCGGGTGGTCGTCGCGTGCGTCCTGAGCGGGATGTCCATACCTTGTCGCCCTTTTCCTCCGGGGTCAGGGGCCCTTCCTGTGCACAGGGGTGCCGTGCCGTCCCTGCTCGGCTACCCGCTGGGCGGCGGGTCAAGGGGACGTTTGCGAGGAATCCTCCGGATGCGCACGAATGACCGGGCCCGGCGCGCGTGAACGGGCCCGGGACCTCCGCTCGCGCGGGAACTCCCGGGCCCGTTCGGTGGCCGGACCGGCACACACCTCGGTGGTCGGAGCCGTCTTCTCAGTGCTTGAAGACGTCCTTCGTCTTCTCCTTGGCCTGCCGGGCGTCTCCCTTGGCGCCCTGCGCGCGGCCCTCGGCCTCCATGCGCTCGTTGCCGACGGCGCGGCCCAGGGCTTCCTTCGCCTTGCCCTTGGCCTGCTCCGCCTTGCCCTTGGCCTTCTGGTTGCCGGCCATCGTGTGTCACTTCCCAACGTACGACGCGGTCTGTGGTCACCCTCCGGATTGCCGCTGCGCGGGCGTCCAAACCCGGTGGCGGATCAGCGGGCGCGGTGCCGCCGCACGAGGTGGCGTACGACGAACCCCGTGATCACGACGGCGACGCCGAGGACGACGTACAGCTGGTAGCGCCTGATCTCGTCGTAGATCGCGGTGATGTGGTCGCCGGCCAGAGAGGCCAGGGTGGTCCACAGTCCGACCCACAGGGCCGCGCCGAGGGCGTTGAAGGCGAGGAAGCGGCGCCAGTGCATGCCGGTCGTGCCCGCGATGATGCCGTTGGCCTGGCGCAGGCCCTCCACGAACCGGGCCACGGTCACGATCTTGCCGCCGTGCCGGGTGAAGAATCCCTCGGCGGCCTCGAACCGCTTCGGGGTGAGGAAGACAAACCGGCCCCACCGGTGTACGAAGGCCCGTCCGCCGACCCGGCCGATCAGATAGCCGAGGTTGTCCCCGGCGACGGCCGCGGCGAACGCGATGAGCCCCACGGCCACCACGTTCAGCCGCCCCGCGCCCGCGTACACCCCCGCCGCGATGAGCATCGTCTCGCCGGGCGCGGGGACCCCGAAGTCCTCCACGAAGACCACGGCCCCCACGGCCCAGTAGCCGTAGTGGCCGAGCAGCGGTTCCAGATGGGCCAGCGGTCCCGGTAGGGGAGGCGACGACATGTCTCCACCGTACGTCGGTGCCGCGGCGGTGATCAGGAGCGGCTGACCGGGGTCTCCTGGTCCGGGGCGAGGGGGTCCGGGCCGCCTTCGGTCCCGGCTAGCGTCTCAGCCTCCGTCCCGGCCTCCGCCTCACGTCCGGCCCCCGTCCCGGCCGACACCTCACGCTCGGCCCCCGGCTCCGGTGCCGGGCGCGCGCCGCCCCGGCCGCCGGTCAGCCGGAGGGCGAGCGGCTCGGTGTACCGGGCGGTGAGCGGGCCGATGACGACCAGGATCAGCACATAAGCCGTGGCCAGCGGGCCGAGGTCGGAGTCGATGCCGGAGGTGACGGCGAGTCCCGCGATGACGATGGAGAACTCGCCGCGGGCCACCAGGGTGCCGCCGGCCCGCCAGCGGCCCCGGCCGGAGATGCCCGCGCGGCGGGCCGCCCACCAGCCGGTGGCGATCTTGGTGAGGGTGGTGACGGCGGCCAGGGCGAGCGCGGGCAGCAGCACCGGCGGAATGCTCGCCGGATCGGTGTGCAGGCCGAAGAAGACGAAGAACACCGCCGCGAACAGGTCCCGCAGCGGCGCCAGCAGGTTGTGCGCGCCCTCGGCGACCTCCCCGGACAGGGCGATGCCCACCAGGAACGCGCCGACCGCCGCCGAGACCTGGAGCTGCTGGGCGACCCCGGCGACCACCAGGGTCAGGCCGAGCACCACCAGCAGCAGCTTCTCGGGGTCGTCGGTGGAGACGAAGCGGGAGATGTGCCGGCCGTAGCGCACCGCCACCAGCAGCACCACGCCCGCCACACCGAGCGCGATGGCCAGCGTCACGCTGCCCGCGGCGATGCCGGTGCCGGCCAGCAGGGCGGTGACGACGGGCAGGTAGACCGCCATGGACAGGTCCTCCAGCACCAGGATGCTGAGGATCACCGGGGTCTCCCGGTTGCCGATCCGGCCCAGGTCGCCGAGGACCTTGGCGATGACGCCGGAGGAGGAGATCCAGGTGATGCCGGCCAGGACGACGGCGGCGATCGGGCCCCAGCCCAGCAGCAGGGCCATGGCGGCGCCGGGCAGGGCGTTGAGGGTGGCGTCGACGATGCCGGCCGGGTACTGCGTTTTCAGGTTGGAGACCAGGTCGCCGGCCGTGTACTCGAGGCCCAGCATCAGCAGCAGGAGGACGACACCGATCTCGGCGCCGATGGCCACGAACTCCTCGCTGGTGCCGAGCGGCAGCAGTCCGCCCTCACCGAAGGCCAGCCCGGCCAGCAGATACAGCGGGATGGGCGAGAACCGCAGGCGGGCGGCGAGCCGGCCGAGCAGCCCGAGGCCGAGGATGATCGCGCCGAACTCGATCAGGAAGACCGCGGAGGAATGCACCGGCGCTCACTCCCGGCCGAGTATGGCGGCGGCGGCGTCCACGCCCTCGCGGGTGCCGATGACGATCAGCGTGTCCCCGCCGGCCAGCCGGAAGCCGGGGCCGGGGGAGGGGATCGCCTCGGCGCGGCGCAGGACGGCCACGATCGACACGCCGGTCTCCGTGCGCATCCGGGTGTCGCCGAGGAGCCGTCCGTTCCAGTGGGAGGTCCCGGACAGCTCGATCCGTTCGGCCACCAGGCCCAGTTCCGTGGTGGACAGCAGGGTGGGGCTGTGGTGGGTCGGCTTCAGGGCGTCCACCAGGGCCTCCGCCTCCTGCCCGGTGAGCCGGACCGACAGCGCGCAGGCGTCGGGGTCGTCGCTGCGGTAGGCGCTCAGGGTGCGCGAACCGTCCCGGTGGGCGACCACCGACAGATTGCGGCGCTCGCGGGTCGTCAGGTCGTACCGGACCCCGATGCCCGGCAACGGTGTCCTGCTGGTGCGTGCGGAACTCATGGCAGCCCCCTGCCCTCGCATTTGAATATTTCTTGGTGAAACCGTTACCCGAGCCTATCCGGAAGGTGATTCTTCCAGGGCGGGGCGAGGGGGCTGGGGCTAAGGGCGGGGGCTGCCGGACTCTTCCCGGGCGGGGCCCGGCTGGCAGGCGTGGCACAGCTCGTGGTGGCCGTCGCGGGTCACGACGGTGCCCCAGCCGAGACACTGCTCGCAGTCGCGGGCGAGGGCCACGTCGGGGCGGGGCGGCAGAAGGGGGCTGCGGTGGGCTCCGTGCGCCATACGGGGAACGGCTCCTTGAGATCGCGGGTCACGCGAAGGGCGGGCTGACAACGTCGTCCGGTGAACTCCATTATGTCCTACTTTTTCCCTACGTCTGTGGCGTGCGTCATATTCCCTGCTCACAAGGCAGGAGGGAGTGGTTCCGTTTCCGGTCCGGCGAGAAGGGCAGGCGGTGATCGAAACGGCGAGCGGAAGGAGGCGCTCATGAGCGGTGAGCGGTCCGGCGGGGAGTCCATGCCCGGTGGGGAGTCCATGCCCGGCGGGGAGGGAAGTGCGCGGAGCGGGCCGCGGGTGCCGAGGGCCGTGGCCCGGCTGCCGCACCAGGTCCGCGAGGAGCTGAGCCGCAGGCTGCGCCGCAACCGGCGGGCCTTCCGCGCCGACGACGTCCAGGTGGTCGAACCGCCGCTGCTGCGGCGCGCGGTCGGCGCCTCCGCGCTCGGCAACTGCATGGAGTGGTTCGACTTCGGCGTCTACAGCTACCTCGCCGCCACCATCGGCAAGGTGTTCTTCCCCGGCGCCTCCCCGGCCGCCCAGGTCATCTCCTCGTTCGCGACCTTCGCCGCCGCCTTTGTAGTACGGCCCCTCGGCGGACTGGTCTTCGGGCCGCTCGGCGACCGGATCGGCCGGCAGAAGGTGCTCGCCACCACCATGATCATGATGGCCGCGGGCACCTTCGCCATCGGTCTCATCCCGGGCTACGCGACTCTCGGTATCGCCGCGCCCGTGCTGCTCCTGCTGGCCCGCATGGTCCAGGGCTTCTCCACCGGCGGCGAGTACGGCGGGGCCACCACCTTCGTCGCCGAGTACTCCCCGGACCGCCGGCGCGGCTTCCTCTCCAGCTGGCTCGACTTCGGCACCTTCGCCGGCTACGCCCTCGGCTCGGCCATGGTCACCGCGCTGAACCTGGTCCTGACCGACGACCAGATGCTGTCCTGGGGCTGGCGCGTGCCGTTCCTGGTCGCCGGGCCGCTCGGTGTGATCGGTCTGTACATGCGGATGAAACTGGAGGAGTCCCCGGCCTTCCAGCAGCAGCTGGACGAGCACGAGAAGGCCTTGGCGCAGGAGTCGGCCGGCAGCGAGTTCAAGGACATCGTCCGCAACCACTGGCGGGCCCTGCTCGTCTGCATGGGCCTGGTACTGCTCTACAACGTCACCAACTACATGGTCACCGGCTATCTGCCGACCTACCAGACCGAGACCCTGCACCGCTCCAGCGGCTCCGCCGACCTGCTGGTGCTCGTCGGCATGGTGTGGATCGTCATCCTGATCACCTTCCTCGGCCGGCTCAGCGACCGGGTGGGCCGACGGCCGCTCTACGCCGTCGGAGCCGCCGCGATGATCGTGCTCGCCGTGCCGGCCTTCCTGCTGATCAAGGCGGACGGCACCTGGCCCCCGATCGCCGGGGTGCTGATCCTGGCCACGCTGCTGGCCTGCTTCGCCGCGCCCAGCGCCGCCACCCTGCCCGCGCTGTTCCCGACCGCCGTGCGCTACGCGGCCATGGGTATCGGCTTCAACTTCGCGGTCGCCGCGTTCGGCGGCACCACCCCGCTGGTCACCGCCGCGCTGGTCGAGCTGAGCGGCGACGACCTCATGCCCGCCTACTACCTGATGCTGGCCGGCGCCATCGGCCTGCTCACCGTGCGGTTCCTGCCGGAGAGCGCCCAGGTGCCGCTCAAGGGCTCGCAGCCGATGGTCGGTTCGCGGGAGGAGCGGCGCGAACTCATCGCCACCTCCAAGGAGCTGTACGCCTTCGCGCGGGAGCGGGAGCGGGAGCGGGAGCAGGGGCAGGAGCGGGCGCGGCGGGGTTGAGGGCCCGCGCGGGCTATATCTCCGCTATGCGGAAGAGTAGTTCCGTCGACTTGACCTGGTCGTGCCGTGGTGGTGTTACCCGCGGTACAACATCGCGGCACGCTCAACTTCGCGCCCCGCTTCGCCTGGCTCGGCCAGATCGTGCTCAACGGCCAGCCGAGCCGAACGCGCGGCGGCCCGCGTCCGCGCCGGGAGCTGAGACGCCCGGAGCCGGGCCGGCCCCGGCCCCGCACCGGCCCGACCTTTCGAAGGTGTGTCCCGGCTGGTGGGGCGCACTCGCCCGGTACGCCCCCCACGAGGAAAGATGTGCGGTGAGCGAACGACCCACCGATGCGGAGGAACCGTACTCATGCCGCACGAACGAGCCGGCCGGCCGGCCCGTCCCGAGGACCTTGTCGACGTGGCCCGGCTGGTCACGGCGTACTACACGCTGCACCCCGACCCGGCCGACCCGGCACAGCGGGTGGCGTTCGGCACCTCGGGGCACCGGGGCTCGTCCCTGGCGAGCGCCTTCAACGAGGACCACATCGCCGCCACCAGCCAGGCCATCTGCGAATACCGTGCCGCCCAGGGCACGGACGGCCCGCTCTTCCTGGGTGCCGACACACACGCCCTGTCCGAGCCGGCGAAGGCCACCGCGCTGGAGGTCTTCGCCGCCAACGAGGTGAACGTGCTCATCGACGACGCGGACGGCTACACGCCCACCCCCGCCGTCTCGCACGCGATCCTGACGCACAACCGGGGCCGCGCCTCGGGCCTCGCCGACGGCGTGGTGGTCACCCCCTCGCACAACCCGCCCGCCGACGGCGGCTTCAAGTACAACCCGCCGAGCGGCGGCCCGGCCGCCTCCGACGCCACCGCCTGGATCCAGGACCGCGCCAACCAGATCATCGCGGGCGGCCTGAAGGACGTACGCCGGCTGCCGTACGCCCGCGCGCTCGCCGCGGACACCACCGGCCGCTACGACTTCCTCGGCACCTACGTCGGCGATCTGCCCAGCGTGCTGGACCTGGACGCCATCCGCGCGGCCGGGGTGCGCATCGGCGCCGACCCGCTCGGCGGCGCCTCCGTCGCCTACTGGGGCCGGATCGCCGAACAGCACGGCATCGACCTGACGGTGGTCAACCCGCACACCGACCCCACCTGGCGGTTCATGACCCTGGACTGGGACGGCCAGATCCGCATGGACTGCTCCTCGCCCCACGCGATGGCGTCCCTCATCGAGCAGCGCGACCGCTTCCGCATCGCCACCGGCAACGACGCCGACGCCGACCGGCACGGCATCGTCACCCCGGACGCGGGCCTGATGAACCCCAACCACTACCTCGCGGTCGCCATCTCCTACCTCTTCCGGCACCGCGAGCGGTGGCCGGACGCCGCGGGCATCGGCAAGACCCTGGTCTCCTCCACCATGATCGACCGGGTCGCCGCGGACCTCGGCCGCCGGCTGGTCGAGGTGCCGGTCGGGTTCAAGTGGTTCGTGGACGGACTCGTCGGCGGCGACCTCGGGTTCGGCGGCGAGGAGTCGGCCGGCGCCTCCTTCCTGCGCCGGGACGGCTCGGTGTGGACCACCGACAAGGACGGCATCATCCTGGCCCTGCTCGCCGCCGAGATCACGGCGGTCACCGACAAGACGCCGTCGGAGCACTACGCCGCCCTGACCGGCCGCTTCGGCGCCCCCGCCTACGCCCGCATCGACGCGCCCGCCACCCGCGAACAGAAGGCGCTGCTCGGCAAGTTGTCGCCGGCCCAGGTCACCGCGGACACGCTGGCCGGGGAGCCGGTCACGGCCGTGCTCACCGAGGCCCCTGGCAACGGCGCCGCGATCGGCGGCATCAAGGTCACGACCGAGAACGCCTGGTTCGCCGCCCGGCCCTCGGGCACCGAGGACGTCTACAAGGTGTACGCCGAGTCCTTCCTCGGCCGGGACCACCTGGCGCGGGTGCAGGAGGAGGCCCAGGCCGTGGTGCTGGGCGCGCTCGGCGGCTGACGGTTCCACGGGGCGGCTCCCGGCGGGGGCCGCCCCGGCTCAGCCGCGCCCGCGCCCCCGCTCCAGCCGGCCGAGGACGGCCTGCGCCATGGCCGCCTCGCCCCGGGCGTTGGGGTGCGCGGGCGCCGCGGGCGCGGCCGGGCGGAGCGGTTCGATCCACCGGTCCGCGGGCGCCTGGCACATGTCGTGGCCGGCCGTGGGGCCGTAGGTGTCCACGTATTCGGCCCGGTTCACCCCGGCCACCAGCCGCAGCATCCGGTTCAGCCGTTTCTCGGTGTCCCGCAGGTAGGGGAAGTCCCCCGCCGCGAACGGGACCTGGGGGAAGCAGCCGCCGCCGTCGTCGGGCAGCAGGTCGGGATAGCCGACGACGAGCACCCGGGCGTGCGGGGCGCGGGCGCGCACCGCACGCAGCACCCGGTCGACCTTCGGGGCGGTACGCAGTACGGCGAGGGCCAGTTCGTCGTGCCCAAAGGCGCGGTACGCGCGCTCGCAGGGGTTGCCCGCCGGGTCCTGGGCGGAGAGCCGGGCGCAGGTGTCGATGATGGAGCCGAAACCGACGTCGTTGCCGCCGATCTGCACGGTCACCAGGCCGGTGTGCCGGTTCAGCGCGTCGAGCTGGGGCGGGTTGCCGCCCTGGGCCCGCCACATCTGGGCGGTCGTGGCCCCGCCGCAGCTGACGTCCGTGAACGCGCTCGTGCGCCGCTCGGCGGCCACGAGCGAGGGGTAGTTGTGGTCCGAGCGGGCACAGCCGGGGTCCACCTGCGCCGGGATGCCGGGGCCGGAGGTGTAGGAGTCGCCGAGCGCCACGTAGGCGGCCGCGCGGCCGTGCCCGCCGGGGCGCGTAGCTGCGTGCCCGCCGGAGTGCGCGCCGGCCGGTGGTGCCATGCCGGACGCGGCCAGGACGCATCCGCCCAGCACCGCCGCCACGGCGGCGGCCCGCCGTCTCGCCGGTCGTCTCTCGCGCGCCATGCGCCCTCCCCCTGTGCTTGCCCTCGCGGGTCGACCGGATCTGTATACCGTCCGGTGCGTCCCGCCGACCAGAAGCGGGAAGCGACGGTTTCCGGGGGAGGGGCGACGGTGTCCGGGGAGGGGCGGGTCAGGCCCCGGACACCTGGAGCAGGGAGTCGTCCTCCGGGCGGGCCCCGGACAGGCGGTGGCGGGCGGCGATCAGGGCCATGTCGACATCCCGGGTGCCGGTGGCCACGCACAGCGTGTAGGAGACGTCCGCGAGCCGCTGCCGGGCCTCCGGGGTGCTCTCCTCGGCCCCGAGCAGGGACAGGGTCTCGTACTGGGCGATGAGGTCCTCCAGTACCGCGGGGTGTGCCATGAGCATGCGCTTCGCCTCCTGATGATCCGCCGGACGATCGAATTCGCAGGCCGGATACCCCCAAGGCACGCGTACATGCCCCGGTCGGCGCCGCGTATCACGGCCGGAATCCGTCCTGTGGCCGGAAATGGTCCGCTTTACAAGCGGTGGCCCCCGTTCCGTCGGTATCCGGGACGGCGCGTACGCGCCAACCGCGTACGGTGTGTCACCGTCCCGCGACGGCCCGCTCTCCTCCCGTGTCCACCACGCCCGGCGTGCACGGATGCGACAGGGGCCGGGGTGACACGGCTTCACCGCAACTTCTTCACACGGCGATCACTTTCGGCCGATCCGGCTCCGGATCCCTGCACGGGTGCAGACGCCACGCCGGGCCCGTGCCTAGCCTCCCGGGCCATGCGATCACCTCTGCCGAGACGCCTCGGACTCACCGCCGTCCTCGCCTTCCTCCTCGCCGTCTTCGGCCTGGCCCCCAGCGCGAGCGCCGACCCCGCGCCGACCACCCTGACCTTCGCCACCGACTCGGCCACCACCACGCCCGGCGGCACGGTGAAGCTGTCGATGACGCTCACCAACAACAAGACCTACGACGTCTGGTTCGTGTACCAGACCATCGACCCGACCTGGCTGACCACCCAGCGCCCGGACCTGAAGTACAGCTTCACCGGCTGCAGCCTGGCCACCGCGGCCGGCAGCACCCCGTGCTCCGGCACCGGCCCGAACAACCTCGGCGCGAACTACGGCGCCACCATCCCGCCCGGCCAGAGCCGGACCGTCACCCTGACCCTCCAGGTCGCCGCCGACTCCGGCTGCAACGGCAACATCGGCTTCTACTCGTACTACTACGCCGAGTTCAGCGACACCAGCAACACCAACGGCGGACCCGTCTACACCCCCGAGACCCGGGTGCTCTGCGCCTGACGGGCACAGGGGCGGCCGTCGGCCGGTGGCCGGAAACAGACCCGGCCGCGAGCCCGTCACGGGGCGCGCCGCGACACCTCGCCCGGCGGACCGCATGGTCCGCCGGTGCGTCGTACGGCGGCCGGACCAGCCAGCCGCACCCGCTCCGCGCCCTGTACCACCGCACCACCATGACGGAAAAACGGTGCACCGGGTTGCCCCGGCCGGCGACCAACACGTGCGCTTTTCCGTCATCTTTCTTAACTCGACCACAAAAGCTACACAGAGACATCACCATGTGACGCGACGGATGCGTCGACGACCGGCTTCTGAGGGGGACGCCGGCGTCGCGCGAGGGGGTGCGTCCGCTCCATGGGAGCCGTGCTCACCCCTGTCCGGGGAGGGGACTTCACCGCAATGAAGCGGACCATACGCACCACCGCCCTGACGGTGGGCGCGCTCATCGGCGCGCTCGCCCTGCCGGCCGGTCCGGCCCAGGCCGACACCACCACAGCCCGTATCGACCTCAGAGTCCTGGTGGTGAGCGACGGGGGTCCGGCCACCGACGCCATCGCCGCCGAACTCGACACCGCCGGAACGCCGTACACCAAGGTCGATCTCACCCGTACCGACCGGCCCGTCATCGACGCGGCCTTCCTCGCCGACACCGTCGACGGCCGCCCGCGCGCCAAGTACCAGGCCGTCGTCCTGCCCAACGACAACCCGTTCGCGGCCGGCAGCGCCGAGATGAGCGCGCTCGCCGCCTACGAACAGACCTACGCCATTCCCCAGGTCGACGCCTACACCTACGCCCGGCCCCAGGTCGGCCTCCAGGTGCCGACGTTCGGCGGTTACTCGGGCAGCGTCGACGGCGTCCGCGCCCAGGTCACCCCGGCCGGGCAGGCCGGCCCCTTCGGCTACCTCGACGGCGCGGTCCCGTTCGAGGACAACTCGCCCACCGTAGGCGAGAGTTACGCCTATCTGTCGGCCCCCGCCGCCGGCGCCGACTTCACCCCGTACGTGCAGGCACCCGTGCCGGGCACCACCAAGCAGGGCTCGCTGGTCGGCGAGTACCGGCACGACGGGCGGCGCGAACTGGTCGTCACCTTCGTCTACAACCAGTACCAGCAGCAGTTCCGGCTGCTGGCCCGCGGGATCGTGGAGTGGATGACCGGCGGGGTGCACCTCGGCGCCTCCCGCAACTACTTCGCCGTCCACGTGGACGACGTGTTCGCCGCCGACGACCGCTGGGACACCCAGCTGAACTGCACCCCCGGCGACGTCGACTGCGCGAACGGCGCCGGCACCCCGAACCCGATCCGGATGACCCCGGCGGACGTCGACCAGGCCATTGCCTGGCAGAACAGCCACCACTTCACCTTCGACCTGGCCTACAACGGCGCCGGCAGCGTCGACCAGCGCGAGGACAACGACGGCGTCGACCAGCTCGCCGACAAGCTGATCGCCGACCGGGACAAGTTCCGCTGGATCAACCACACCTACACGCACGCCTTCCTCGGCTGCGAGCAGAATGTCACCGTCGTGCCCTGGACCTGCGCCACCAACTTCGACGGCAGCACCAAGTGGGTCGGCCTCGCCACGATCGACTACGAGATCGCCACCAACCGGGTCTGGGGGCAGGTCGCCGGACTCCCGCTGGAGACCGACGAGTTGGTCACCGGCGAGCACTCCGGCCTGAAGATCCTGCCGCAGCAGCCGCAGGACAACCCCAATCTGGGCCTCTCGCTCACCGTCGAGGGCGTCAAGTGGCTCGCCTCCGACAACTCCCGCGACCCCGAACAGCGCAAGGTCGGCCCGGCCACCACCGTCTCCCGCTACCCGATGAACGTCTTCTACAACGCGGGCCGGGCGGCCGAACAGGTCGACGAGTACAACTGGCTCTACACCAGCCGCGCCCAGGGCGGCAGCGGCATCTGCGAGGACAACCCGGCCACCACCACCTGCCTGCCGGCCCCGCTGGACCCCGCCACCGGCTACAGCGGTCACATCGTGCCGCTGGAGACCCGGATCGCCCTCGGCCACGTACTGTCCAACGACCCCAAGCCGCACTTCATCCACCAGTCCAACCTCGCCGAGGACCGCATCGCCTACCCGGTCCTCAACGGCGTACTCGACGGCTACGACGCCCTGTTCGCCGACAACACCCCGGTCGTCAACCTGCGGATGAAGGCCATCGGCGCCGAACTCCAGCGCCGGGCCGCCTGGAAGAGCGCCGTCCAGGCCGGCCGGGTCACCGCCTACCGGATCGGCACCACCGTCACCGTGCAGGGGCCGGCCGGCACCGCCGTCCCGGCGACCCTGCCCACCGGCACCACCCTGGGCAACGCCGCCTACGGCACCGCGTACGCGGGCGCGGTCTCCGGCTGGACCGCCTCCGCCGGCACCCCGCTGTCCTTCACCCTGCCGTCCGCCGCCGCCGTGCCCGCCGCGCACCCGGCCGGCGCCACCGCCCCCACCGCGCCCGCCCCGCGCACCGCGGTCCCGGCGGGCGTCACCGAGCGGGTCTCCGCCACCCCGGACAGCTGAACGCGCACCGACCCCAGGGCCCGTCCGCTCCCGCACGGCGCGGACGGGCCCCGGTCCGGTCCGCCCACCGGCGGGCCGGACCGTCACGACCACCCCACACCTCGGCCGTGGAGCCCCATCGATGCACGTTCAGCACGGCGCGCGCCGCCCCGGCGCCGCGCACGTCACCCTGCTCACCGAAGGCACCTACCCGCACAGCCATGGCGGCGTCAGCGTCTGGTGCGACCAGCTCGTCCAAGGCATGCCCGACCTCGACTTCGACGTCATCGCCGTCACCGGCACCGGCCGCGAACCCGTCGTATGGGAACTGCCCGGACACGTCCACAGCGTGCTGTCCGTGCCCATGTGGGGTGCCCCGCCCGAGGGCCGCCCGCCCCGGGGCCGGGCCCTCGCCCGGCTCGCCGACGCCTACGAACGCTTCCTGACCGCACTGCTCGACCCGGGGGCCGAGGACCGTTTCCCGGCCGCGCTGTACGCCCTGGCCCAGGCCGCCGCCGAGGGCGCGCTGAGCGCCTTCCTGCGCGGCGACCGGGCCGTCTCCCTGCTCGCCGGGGTGTGGAACCGCCCCGGCCTCGCCGTCCGGGAGGCCCGGCCCACCCTGCACGACGCGGTCACCGCCACCACCCTGCTGGAACACGCCCTGCGCCCGCTCGCCGCGCCCCCGCCCCGGCACGGTGTGGCCCACGCGGTCAGCGGCGGGGTGGCCGTGCTGCCCGGCCTGGCCGGCCTGGAGCGGCACCAGGTGCCGCTGCTGCTCACCGAGCACGGCGTCTACCTGCGGGAACGTTACCTCGGCTACCGCACCGCCCCCTACCGCTGGCCGGTCAAGGCCGTCGTCCTCGGCTTCTTCCGGCTGCTGGCCGAGGAGAGCTACCGGCGGGCCGCCCTGATCACCCCCGGCAACCGCTACAACCGGCTGTGGGAGGAACAGGGCGGTGCCGACCCGCAGTCCATCCGCACCGTCTACAACGGCGTGGACCCGGCCGCCTTCCCGCCCGCCGGCCCCGAACCGCAGACACCCACCCTCAGCTGGGCCGGCCGCGTCGACCCCATCAAGGACCTGGAGACCCTCATCCGCGCCTTCGCCCTCGTCCGCAAGGAGATACCCGAGGCGCGGCTGCGCCTCTTCGGCGGCACCCCCCGCGGCGGGGAGGCCTACCGGGAACGCTGCGAGGCACTCGCCGCCGACCTGGGCCACGCCGACGCCGTCACCTTCGAGGGCCGGGTCGACGACATCAAGGACGCCTACGCGGCCGGGAACGTGGTGATGCTCTCCAGCATCAGCGAAGGCTTCCCGTTCACCCTGATCGAGGCCATGTCCTGCGGCCGGGCCACCGTCTCCACCGACGTCGGCGGGGTCCGCGAGGCCGTCGGCGACACCGGCCTCGTCGTCCCGCCGCGCGACCCGGACCGCATGGCCGCGGCGGCCCTGGAACTGCTCGGCGACGCCGGACGCCGCCGGGCGATGGGCGAGGCCGCCCGGCTGCGGGTGATCGAACAGTTCACGCTGCGCCAGACCATCGACACCTTCCGCTCCATCTACCTCGAACTGCCCTACCACGCCCGCCCGTTGCCCGAACCCGCCGCACGCGGGCAGCACCTCGGGGCCGTCGCGGGGAGCCTGGCCGGATGAGCGGGCCCATGGCGCTCGAACCGGGCGGCGCCGAACAGGACACCCTTGCCCTGCGGCTCGCCCAGCCCCCACCCCGCGGCGACGACCGCACCCTCGCCCTGCGGCTGCCCGGCCACATCCCCGACCCGGAGGCGGTGAGCCGGCTGGCCGCCGCCCTCGCCGACCGCATCGGCCCCGCCGTCCACCCCTACGAGGTCGCCGCCCTGCTGGAGGCCGAGGGCCTGACCGCCGAACAGATCAGACAGCGCTACGGCCACCCGAACCTCTTCTCCCTCGCCACCGCCCTGTACGAACAGGTGCCCCGCAGCTACCCGGAGCCCGCGCCCGCCGCCGACCCCTGGCGCCCGGACACCCTCCGCTGCCTGCTGCGCGGCGTGCTGTTCGCCCTGCCCGGCCTCGCCTACCTGCTCACCGCCCCGCTGTGGCACCCCGGCCGGCACACCACCGCGCCGATCGTCGCCGGCCTGGTCTCCTGGGCCTGGGGCCAGGCCCTCGGCCACCGCGCCCATCTGCGGCTGGTCACCGGCCGCCGGGAGGCCGCCCGCACCCTGCTGACCGGCGCCCCGCTCGGCGCCGCCCTCGCCACCGCCGCCGCGGCCCCGCTCGCCGGCTCCCCTGCCGTACTGCTCGCGGCGGCGGCCCAGTCGCTGTACCTCGCGGCGGCCGGCGTCCTGCTCGTCCTGGCCCGCGAGCGGCTGCTGCTCGCCGCGCTGACCCCGCTGATCGCGGGCACCGCCGTCCTGCCCTGGTGGGAACCCGGCACCGTGCCGCGCGCCGGGCTGCCGCTGCTGGCCCTCCTCGCCACCCTCGCCGCCACCGGCCACGTCCTGCGCGCCGCCCTCGCCACCCCGGCCGCCCCCGCGGGCGGCACCCGGCCCCGGCCGCTGTGGTCCCTGCCGTACGGGCTGTTCGGACTGGCCGCCGGAGTGCTGGTGCTGCTGGAGGGACGGCACGAGCCGTACGCGGTGATCGTGCTGACGGTCAGCATGGGACCCGCCGAATGGCTGCTCTACCGCTACCGGGGCCTGTCCGTGGCCGCGCTGCGCGCCACCGCCACCCCGGCCGGTTTCCTGCTGCGCTCCGCCGTCGTCCTGGCCGGCTGTCTGGGCGCCTACCTGCTGCCGCTGCTGCCCGCCGCCTGGCTGACCGGAGCGGCCCCGGCCCCCCTGCTGCTCCTCGCGGCCACCCTGTGGACCGCCCTGCTCCTCCAGGCCTTCGGCACCGCCTGGCCGCCGGCCGTCATCTGTCTGGCCGCCGCCGCGGTGGCCGGTCTCGCCCCGACGCTCCGCCCGCCGCCCGGTCCCGCCGTCCTGCCGCTGTGCTGCGCCGCCGCCGTCCTGGGCCTGGTGACATACGCGCTGCTGCTGCTCGGCCGGCCCGCCCGGCACGTCTGATCCCGTCCCCGCGCCGCCAACCCATCGGAAGGACACCTCAGTTGACCTCCGTACCGCTCGCCGCCGTCACCGGAGCCGAGGGCTTCATCGGTTCCCACCTCACCGAGGCCCTGGTCGCCTCCGGACACCGGGTCAGAGCCATGGCCCAGTACAACTCCTTCTCCTCCTACGGCTGGCTGGAGACCCTCGCCCCCGACGTGCTGGACCAGGTGGAGATCGTCCTCGGCGACGTCCGCGACCCCGGCTCGGTGCGCGCCCTGCTCGACGGCGCCGACGTCGCCTACCACCTGGCCGCCCTCATCGCGATTCCGTACTCCTACCAGGCGCCGCACAGTTACGTGGACACCAACGTCACCGGCACCCTCAACGTGCTGGAGGCCGTCCGCGCCCTCGGCACCCCCCGGCTGGTGCACACCTCCACCAGCGAGACCTACGGCACCGCGCGGACGGTCCCCATCACCGAGGACCACCCCATCAACACCCAGTCCCCGTACGCCGCCTCGAAGGCCGGCGGGGACCGGCTCGCCGACAGCTACCACGCCAGCTTCGACACCCCCGTCGTCACCCTGCGCCCGTTCAACACCTTCGGGCCCCGGCAGTCCATGCGCGCGGTCATCCCCACCGTCATCGGCCAGGTCGCGGCGGGCGAGCGCACCATCACCCTCGGCGACCTCAGACCCACCCGGGACTTCACCTTCGTCAAGGACACCGCCCGGGCGTTCCTCGCCGTCGGCACCGCCCCCGCCGAGCAGGTCGTCGGCCGCACCTTCAACGCCGGCACCGGCGGCGAGATCTCCGTCGGCGACCTGGTCGCGCTGATCGGCAAGGTGATGGACACCGCCCTCGACGTCCGCGCGGACCCCGCCCGCATCCGGCCCGCGGGCTCCGAGGTGATGCGGCTGGTCTGCGACGCCACCCGGCTCACCCGGGCCACCGGCTGGCAGCCCGCGCACACCCTGGAACAGGGCCTCGCCCACACCGTGGAGTTCTTCCGCGACCCGGCCAACCTGGCCCGCTACAAGACCGGCATCTACAACATCTGACCCCGTCCGGCACGCATCGCCCCACCAAGGAGGAGCCCCATGCACGCAGTGATCCTGGCCGGAGGCAAGGGCGTCCGGCTGCGGCCCTACACCACCGCGCTGCCCAAGCCGCTCGTCCCGATCGGCGACCAGCACGCCATCCTGGAGATCGTGCTGCGCCAGCTGTCGGCCGCGGGCTTCACCCGCTGCACCCTCGCGATCGGCCACCTCGGCGAGATCATCCGCGCCTACGTCGGCGACGGCTCCCAGTGGGGCATGACCGTCGACTACGCTACCGAGGACAGCCCGCTCGGCACCATGGGCCCGCTGCTGGGCCTCAGAGACCGGCTGCCCGAGACCTTCCTGGTGATGAACGGCGACGTCCTCACCGACCTCGACTACGCCGACGTGCTGCGCCACCACCAGGAATCCGGCGCGCCGCTCACCATCGCCACCTACGCCCGCAAGGTGCACATCGACTTCGGCGTGCTCACCACCGACGCCAGCAAGGTCGTCGCGTTCACCGAGAAGCCCAGCATGGACTACCGCGTCTCCATGGGCGTCTACGGCCTCAGCCGCGCCACCCTGGACGGCTACACGCCCGGCCTGCCGCTCGGCTTCGACGAACTCGTCCTCGACCTGCTGAAGGCCCAGAACCCGCCGCACGCCTACGAGTTCGACGGATACTGGCTGGACATCGGCCGCCCCGACGACTACGACCGGGCCAACGCCGAGTTCACCACCCGCAAGTCCCTGCTGCTCAAGGGAGCCTGAGTACCGCATGCGCATTCTCGTCCTCGGCGGCACCGGATATCTGGGCCGCCACGTGGCCGAGCGGCTGCGCGCCCTGCCGGGCGCGCAGGTCCTCGCCGCAGGCCGCCCGGCCGGCGGCGGACTCGGCGCCGACCTCGCCCGCGACCGTCCCGAACGCCTCGCCGAGACCCTGGCGGCGGCGGCCCCCGACGCCGTGGTCAACTGCGCGGGCGCCACCGGCGGCGACCCGGTGACCCTGGCCGAGGTCAACGCCCGCGGCCCCGCCGCCCTCTGCGCGGCCCTGCGCTCGGCCGCCCCCACCGCCCGCCTGGTGCACCTCGGCTCGGCCGCCGAGTACGGGCCGGGCACCCCGGGCGTCAAGGTCACCGAGTCGGCACCCGCCTGCCCGGTCACGCCGTACGGCGCGACCAAGCTGGCGGGCACCCTCGCGGTCACCTCCGCCGCCCTGGACGCGGTGGTGCTGCGGATCGGCAACCCGGTCGGTCCGGGCGCGCCCGCCGCGAGCCTGCCCGGCCGGCTGGCCGCCCTGCTCCGCCCGGCCGGCCGGGACCCGGACGCCGTGGTGCGCCTCGGGGACCTCTCCGCCCACCGCGACTTCGTCGACGTACGCGATGTGGCCCGGGCGGTCGAGCGCGCCGTCACGGCCCCCGCCCCGCTGCCCAAGGTGCTCAACATCGGCGGCGGCACGGCGGTACCGGTACGGGAACTGGCGCACGGCCTCGCCCGGCACGCCGGGTTCCGGGGCCGGCTGGAGGAGAGCGCGGACGGCTCGGCGCGCTCGGCACGCGTGTCCTGGCAGTGCTCGGACATCTCCGCCGCCGCCCGGGCCCTCGGCTGGCGGCCGGCGCACAGCCTGGACGACGCCCTCGCCGCGCTGTGGGCGGCCACCGGGGAGCGGGTGCCGTGAGCCTGCTGGTGCCGCTGTACGTGCATCCGGCCGACGACCCGGGCGCCTGGCACCGGCTGGTCGGGGCGGCCGATCGCGCCTACGCGGTCGTCCTCAACCCGGCGAGCGGGCCCGGCACCGCCCCCGACCCCGCGTTCACGGCGGCGGCCCGGGCGCTGCGCGCCGCCGGGGCCCGGCTGCTCGGCTACGTCGACACCGACTACGGCGTGCGCGAGCGCGCCCGGATCACCGAGGAGGTGCGCCGGCACCGGGAGTGGTACGCGACCGACGGCTGCTTCCTGGACCGGGTGACGGCCGGTCCCGACGGGCTGCCCGCCTGCCGTCGGCTGGTGCGCGACCTCAGGCGGTCGGGCACCGGGACCGTCGTGCTCAACCCGGGCGTCCATCCGGCGCCCGGCTATGTCCGCCTCGCCGACCTCACCGTCACCTTCGAGGGGCACTGGAGCACCTATGTGTCGTCGTTCACCCGTCCGGACTGGACCGCCCGGCAGCCGCCCGAGCGACTGTGCCACCTGGTCTACGGCGTCCCCGAGGCCCTGATCCCGCTCGCGGTCCGCACCGCGCACGAGCGGGGCGCGGCGGTGTGCGGGCCGGTGACCGGCGAACCCCCCAACCCGTGGGCGGCGTTGACCCCGGCGCTGACCGGCGGCAGCGGTGTGCAAGGCTGAGCGGACCAGCAACCGCACCCGGGAGGCAGCGACCGGCATGGCCGTCATCCACCACACCACCCTCAAGCCGACCAAGACCGAACTGCTCGCCGGCTGGCTGCCCGGCCGCCCGTGGTACCGCGGCGGCCCCGCGCCGGTGCTGGAGAAGTCCGGCGGCTTCCGGCTGGACGACCCCGAGGGCGAGGTCGGCATCGAGTTCATCGTCGCCACCGACACCGCGAGCCCCGGGCGGACGGCGTACCTGGCGCCGCTCACCTACCGCGGGGCACCGCTGGAGGGCGCCGAGCACGCCCTCGTCGGCACCATGGAGCACGGGGTGCTGGGCACGCGCTGGGTGTACGACGGCTGCCACGACCCGGTGCTGGTCACCCAGTCGCTGGCGCTGATCGAGGGCCGGGCCCGGGCGATGGCCCAGAGCGTCAGCGACACCCCCGACCGCGAGGTGACCCGCTCCTACACCGGTGCCCCGCTGTCCCTGGACGGCTTCACCCCCGAACCGGCCGACGACGCCGACGGCACGCGCCTGCCCACGCCGAACGGCACGGTGCTCGAGATCCACCGCGTCCTCGCCCCCGTCGCCGGACAGCACCCCCCGGTCCCCCGCGACGCGCTCGGCCACATCGCCACCGGCTGGCCGGGCCCGGACGACAGCCGCCTGCGGGCCCTGTTCATGACGCTGCGCCAGGCCTGAACCCGGCGTACGGCCCGCCTGGTGGCCGTCACGCTGCCCACTGGAGGAGCAGGCCGCGACCGCCACTCCCCCCATCGAGATGACCCGTAGGGACGAACAACGGCTTCGCGCGGCGCAGCCCGGGGTGCGGCGGGTGCCCGCCCCGGGTCAGATGGATGCGTGCGAACCTCCATACACCGTCTCCGCGGCCGGCCCCGCCTCTGCCTCACCGGCGCCCTGGCCGTCCTCCTCCTGTTCCTGTCCAGCTCCCCGGCCGCGCCGGCCACGCCGGTCCCACCGGATCCGACCGGGGGCCCCATCACCCGTGGCAACGCCTACATGGGCATCGGCGTCCTCGCCCACGACGGTGCCTCGGACGCCCCGCCCCCGGCCCCCCGCGCCACCCAGACCGAGGGCGTCGACGTCTCCAGCCACCAGGGGGAGGTCGACTGGCGGTCGCTGTGGGACAGCGGCGTCCGGTGGGCGTACACCAAGGCCACCGAGGGGACGTACTACACCAACCCCTACTTCACCCAGCAGTACGACGGTTCCTTCGACGCCGGCATGGTCCGCGGCGCCTACCACTTCGCCACCCCGGACACGGCCGGCGGTGCCGCGCAGGCCGACTACTTCCTGGCGCACGGCGGCGGCTGGTCGGCCGACGGCAAGACCCTTCCGGGCGTCCTCGACATCGAGTGGAACCCGTACGGCGACGCCTGCTACGGCAAGTCGGCGAGCGCCATGGTCACCTGGATCCGCGACTTCCTCGACCGCTACAAGTCCCGCACCGGCCGGGCGGCGGTCGTCTACACGGCCACCAGCTGGTGGTCCGAGTGCACCGGGAACTACGCCGGCTTCGGACCGGCCAACCCGCTGTGGATCGCGCGCTACGCCTCCACGGTGGGGACGCTGCCGGCCGGCTGGTCCTCGTACACCATGTGGCAGTACACCTCCTCGGGCCCGTCGGTCGGCGACCACGACCGCTTCAACGGCTCCCAGGACAAGCTGCGCGAGTTCGCCACCGGCTGAGCCGTCGGCACCGCGTCCCGTTCACGTCCGCGTCGTCGCGTTCAGTCCACGTCCACGTCGTCGAACAGGGCGTGCATCGCGCCGAGCACCCGCAGACAGGCGTCGACGTCGGCCATGGTCAGGTCGCCGTCGACCCGGCGCAGCAGCTCGTGCTCGCGGGCCCGTACGGCGCCGATCGCCGCCCGGCCGCGCTCGGTGAGCCGGATCAGCGAGGACCGGCGGTGCGCGGGGTTGGGCACGCTCTCCACCAGCTCCTGCCGTGCCGCGTCGTTCACCATGCGCTGCACGAACTGGCGGCTGAGCGCCTGCGCCCGGCCCATCTGCGGGACCGTCAGCGGACCCCGGGCACGCAGCAGGTCGAGGACGGCGCGGACGCCGACCGAGAGCCCCTCGACCGGTGCCGCCTGCTCCACCTTGCGGTGCACCCGACGGTAGAGCGGGCCGACCAGGTCGAAGACCTCGGTGAGGCGCTCGGCCAGTTCGTCCTGCGGGGAGCGGGTGGAGCGGGGGGACCCGGCGGGGGCGGTGCGGTCGTCGTTCATGCGTACAGGATGACACCTTGGTTGCCAACTCGCTCCAAAGATGACACCTTGGTTGTCATGACTGTCGATCCGGCACTCCTTCCCGTCCGCTACCTGCCGACCTCCGACGGCCGCCTCGCCTACCGCGAGACCGGCTCCGGTGCGCCCCTCGTCCTGCTGCACGGCGGCTTCACCGACCACCGCATGTGGGAGGCGCAGCTGAGGGCTTTCGCACCGACCCACCGGGTCATCGCCTGGGACGCCCGCGGCCACGGCGCCTCCGACAACGCCACCCGGCCGTTCCGGCAGGCCGACGACCTCGCCGCGCTGCTCCGCGGGCTCGACGCCGCCCCCGCCGTACTCGTCGGGCTGTCCATGGGCGGCGGCATCGCGACCGACTGCGCGCTGGAGCACCCCGAGCTGGTCCGCGCGCTCGTCATCAGCGGGGCCGGCACCAGCGAACCCGTCTTCCGGCACCCCTGGGTGCTCGAGGTCATCGCCGCCCAGCAGGCGAGCCTGGCGGCGGGCGACCTGGAGGGCTGGGCGGACGCGTTCGCGCTGTGGGCGGCGGGCCCGGACCGGGAACTGTCCGAAGTCGACCCCGAAGTGGTGCGCCTGGTACGGGAGATGGGGCTGGCCACCCTGCGCAAGCACACGCCCGGCGAACCCGACCACCGTGTCCCGGTCACCCGGACCTGGGAGCGCGTGCCGGACATCGAGGTGCCGCTGATCACCATCAACGGCGCCCTGGACTCCCCGGACCACCAGGCCATGGCCGCCCGGCTCGCGGACCTCGTCCCGGGCGGCCATGGCGTCACCGTCCCGGGCGCCGCCCACTACCCGAACATGGAGAACCCGGACGCCTACAACACCGAACTCTCCGCCTTCCTGCGGCGGTTGCCGTAAGCGGGAGGCGGGGGAGCGGTCGCCGAGCCCGCCACGGGGGTGCGGGCGGGTGACCCGAGGGGGCCGTACCCGGGCGGAGGGGCCGGGGTACGGCCCCCTCCGGTGGGACAGCCGGGCAAGGAGCGGCCCGACCCGCCCGGGCGGGGTACCCGGACGGGGTGCGGTCTGACCCGGGCGGGCGTACCGGCACTGCGGGGCGCGTGTCCCCGGGGCGAGACTGCTGGGAAGACGACCGTGCCTGGGTGGTGATGCAGAGGTGACCGCGGAACCGGGCGGGTCCCCGCTGGAGGAGTTCCTCGCCGACCCCGCCAGCTGCACCCTGGACATGGCCAGCGTCGTCAGCCGCTGCGCGAAGGCGCTGGGCATGCGGCACGCCGTGGTCTACCTCGCCGACATCCAGCAGCGGCACCTCGTGCCGCTCACCGACGTCACCGAGTCCCTGCCCATCGACGCCACGCTCGCCGGCTGGTGCTACCGCACCCAGTCGCTGCGGGTGGAGGAGTCCGAGCGGGACGGCATGACCGTGTGGTTCCCGCTGCTCGACGGCGCCGAACGGCTCGGCGTCCTCGCCGTCCACACCCACACGCTCACCGCCGAGTCGCTGCGCCAGGGCCGCGCGATGGCCGCCCTGCTCGCCATGATGTCCACCTCGAAACGGGCGTACAAGGAGACCTTCGTACGCCGGACCCGCACCCGGGCGATGCACCTGCCCGCCGAGATGCTGCGCGCCTTCCTGCCCCCGCGCACCATCGGCAACCCCCACGTCGTCTCCACGGCCGTCCTCGAACCCGCCTACGACCTCGGCGGCGACGCCTTCGACCACGCCCTGACCACCGACACCCTGCACGCCGTCGTGCTGGACGCCATGGGGCACAACCTGCTCTCCGGGCTGACCAGCGCGGTCGCCCTGGCCGCCTGCCGCAACGCCCGGCGCGTGGACGCCGACCTGCTCTCCCTGGTGGACGGCGTCGACGAGGCGCTCAGCCAGTGGCTGCCGGACCAGTTCTGCACCGGTATCCTCGCCCGCCTCGACTTCTGCAGCGGGGTCCTGAAATGGGTGAACTGCGGCCACCCCGCGCCGCTGCTGATCCGCGACCACCGGCTGATCGCCGACGCGCTCTCCCGCGAGGCCGACCCGCCCATGGGCCTGCGGTCCCTGCTCCACGCGCGGGACCGGCAGGTGCACGAATCCCGGCTCCAGCCCGGGGACCGGGTGCTGCTCTACACCGACGGCGTCACCGAGGCGCGGACGGCCGACGGCAGACTGCTCGGCCTGGAACGGTTCGCGGACTACGTCATCCGGGCCAGCGCCACCGGTGAGATCGCCCCGGAGACGCTGCGGCGCCTCATCCACTCGCTGCTGGACTCCCACGACAGCCGGCTCCGCGACGACGCCACGATCCTGATGTTCGAGTGGCAGCCGAGCGGACCGCTGCCGGGGGCCGGCCTCATCGGTTAGGCACGGCGGGCGGCGGCGATCACGGACCGGCGGCGCAACCCGCGGGACGGCTCCGGGGGCGTCAGCGCCCTCGGGACCGACCGAGCCGTCAAGGTTTGCGACGTCGCGTCACTGTGGCGATCAATCCCGCGATCATGCTCAGGAACGCGCTGTGAGGCCGCTCGTTGCCACGCTCGATCCGCGAAGCCGCGATGGCACCGACGAGGCCGACGATCCCGGTGGCGGCAGCGCCGAACGTCGCCAGACGATCGATCCAGCTCATGACGGCAGCTCCAACTCGCAGAGGTATGTGATCGTTCCGGTGATGAGGACGGTGCCGCCGAAAAACCACAGCGAGGTGTAGCCCAGGAGTTCTCGATCCACACCGGGGGCGTCCTTGGCGGCTGACAGGACCACGAGAAGGATGAGCAGCAGAACCGAGAAGATCGTGAGAAAGGCCACGAGATAGTGGCGATGATGGTTCTTGCGGAGCACCGCCTGGCCGATCGCCGTACCGGTCAACCCCATGCAGACCACGTACAAGTCGCCTCGCACGGCCATTTCGGCCAGCGACGGGGTTTTGTTCTGGAAGAACGCGATGAAGGAGTTGCCGATCGTCGGCAACACAGCCAGGATCACGGACAGGCAGACCCAATGGACCAGCTTCGCCCTGGCCTTTGTCTTGGCTTCGGTGATCGCCGCCTGCCGTGCCGTGATGTCGGCGGCCTCGCCGCCGCCGGTGCCTGCCTCGGACGCCGCCCGGGCTCGGGGAACCGGGCTTTCGCCTCCGGCCGCTTCCGGTTGCGCCGATGAAGATGTCACCCAAGTTCCCCCGGTTCACCGACGTCCGGTTGGACGAGTCGTCGACCGGGTCCGTTATACCCGACGGACGCGGAGTGCGTGCCCCTGATCGAGAAGCGCTGTTCGACGGGTGTGAGCAGAGCCACGGGCCCAGGGTTGCACCGAGGGCCGGGCATGCGCGACCGTTGTCATCCCACAACTATGTTCCGCCCTTAAGGCAGATTGAGGGCTTCACCCTTGGAGGGTGCCCTTCTCATGCCCGCGTCCCCGGACAGGTTCCGTGCTCGCACCGCGAGCGCGATGAACGCTGCTGCCGCTCCGTATCCGGTGGTGGTGATGGACGCGGCCGGGTACGTCGCGGAGCTGAACGGCGCCGCCCGGACTCTCCTGCCCGGCGCCCGCGTCGGGGCGGCCCTGTCGTCGCCGGACTGGCTGGCCGGCGCGCACCGCACCCCCGGCACCGGCGTGGTCGGAGGCGCGGTGGGTGAAAGGTTCTTCTCGGCGTCCTCGTCCGTGCTTCCCGGCGGGGACACGGTGTGGTGGCTGGTGGAAGAGACCTCCTACCGGTCGGCCGTCGAAGAGCTGAGAGCCGAACGCGAACGCACCCGGTTCCTCACCGAGGCGTCCAGCGCCCTGCTCGCGTCGCTGAACCTGCAGCGGTGCATGGAGGTCACCGCCCGGCTGGCCGCGGAGCACCTGGCCGACGCGGCACTGGTCATCGCGCCGACCGCGGCGAAGAAGCTGCCGGTGGTCACGTGCGACCAGCACGGACGCCTGGCCCACGGCACCGTCTCCGGTGCCGTGCAGAGCGTGCCCGGTCTGCCGGAGGCGCTGCGGGGCTTTCCGCCGGTGCCCTCGCGCTGGATAGACCCCGCCGCCGCGACCTGGATGGTGCCCGAAGGCTTCGGCGAGGTCGGCTCGCTGGCGATCACCCCGCTTCCCGGCCACGGCGTACCGGCCGGCGCGCTGGTACTGCTGCGCCGGGCGCCGCAGTCCGAGTTCAGCGCGTCCGAGGAGGCTTTCGCCGGACTGTTCGCCGCCAGGGCCGGCGCGGCGATGTCCGCCGCGCGCCTGTACGCCGAGCAGAACGCGATCACCGACACCCTCATGCGCGACCTGCTGCCGCCCACGCTGCGGCAGGTGGAAGGAGTGGAGTTCGCCGGCGGCTACCGCGCCAGCGTCGACACCGACCGCGTCGGCGGAGACTTCTACGACGTCCACCCGGCGGACGAGGACTGCCCGGAGTCCCTGGCCGTGCTCGGCGACGTGGCCGGCAAGGGCCTGGAGGCGGCGGTTCTCACCGGCAAGATCCGCAACACGCTGCAAGCGCTGCTTCCGCTGGGGCATGATCACGACCAGATACTGCGGGGGCTGAACAGTGCCCTGCGCAACGCCCACTCCACCCGCTTCGTGACCCTCGTCCTGGCGTCCGCCCGCCGCGAGGAGCGCGACGTGGTCCTGCGCCTGACCTCCGCCGGCCACCCCCCGCCGCTGGTCCTGCGCCGCGACGGCACCGTGCAGGAGGCCGACACCGGCGGCACCCTGATCGGGGTCCTGCCGGAGATCACCACCCGCACCGCCGAGGTGCGGCTCGCGCCGGGGGAGACCTGCCTGCTCTACACCGACGGCGTCACCGAGGCCAGGGGCGGCCCGCTGGGCGACACCATGTTCGGGGAGGAACGCCTGCGGCGTGCCCTGCTGGGGTGCGCCAGGATGCCCGCGCAGGCCGTCGTCGAACGCGTCCGGATGCTCGCCGACGAATGGATCGGGGACGGAGGCCACGACGACATGGCCGTCCTCGCCATCACCGCCCCCCAGGGTGCGCCCCTCGGTGCGGTGGACGGCACGGCGCCGGGCAGGTTCACGGCATGACGAACACCCCCGCCCCCGGTCTCCCCGGCGGGCCCGGCCGGCCCGGCACCGGCACCCGTTCCGCCCCCGCGCCCGGCCATGAGCGGGCCGGAGAATGGGCGCACAGGCTCTGGACGGCCGTCCGGGCGGCGGACGAGTACGCGGCACTCGACGTCGTCACCCACGCCCTGGCGGCCGGTCTGGACGCGGAGACGGTCCTGCTGGACGTGATCGGCGCCGTCCAGCACAAGGTGGGTGCCGAGTGGGCCGCCAACCGCATGAGCGTCGCCGACGAGCACGCCGCCACCGCCATCAACGACCGCGTCCTCGCCGTGCTGCCCGTCGGCCGCCCCGACACCTTCCGCGGCAAGGTGACCGTCGCCTGCGTGGACAAGGAGTGGCACGCGCTGCCCGCACGCCTGCTCGCCGAGACGCTCCGGCTGCGCGGCTGGCAGGTCGCCTACCTCGGCGCCCAGGTCCCCACCGCCCACCTGGTCGGCCGGATCCACCGTACCGGCGCGGACGCCGTGTGCCTGTCCGCGGCGCTCTCCACCCGCCTGCCCGCGGCCCACGCGGCGATCACCGCCGTCCAGGCCATCGGCACACCGGTCATGGTCGGCGGTCGCGGCTTCGGCGCCGACGGCCGCTACGCCCGCCGGCTGGGCGCCGAAGCCTGGGCGCCCGAGGCCCGCACGGCCGCCGACCGGCTCGCCGCCGGCCCGCTGCCCGGGCCCAGGCCACCCCACC
Source organism: Streptomyces achromogenes subsp. achromogenes (assembly GCF_000720835.1). Classification (GTDB taxonomy): domain Bacteria; phylum Actinomycetota; class Actinomycetes; order Streptomycetales; family Streptomycetaceae; genus Streptomyces; species Streptomyces achromogenes. The sequence goes on from NZ_JODT01000021.1 coordinate 82,883, forward strand.
AGGTGGCCGACGACCTGCCGCACCTGGCCGACCAGGAATACACCATGGTCACCCAGTCGTCCCGGCCCCTGGTGCGCGAGACCTTCCAGCGTCTTGAGCGGCGCTTCCCCGCCCTGGCACACTACGACGACGACCAGCGTGAACGCACCGCCGAGGACATCGCCCACATCGTCGACTTCCTCGCCGCCGCGCTGTACGTGGACGACCCCGACCTCTTCACCGGCTTCCTGACCTGGACCGCGGACGTCCTCACCGCCCGGGGCGTGCCCGCTCCCTCCTGCCGGGCCTGGACCTGCTGGAGGAACAACTGCGCGACTTCCCCCGCGCCCGCCGTCTCCTCGGCGCCGGCCGTGACGCGCTCACCGCCCCTGCCGGCCTCCCACGGTCACACCGGTGACGGGCGGCAGCGCATGCGGTGCCGCGGTCCCGCTCCGCCGCTAGCTCGGACGGCCGGTGCCGGCCAGGTGGGCGGGCCGGCCGCCGGGTTCGCCCATGCGGTCGGTCTCGTCCCGGACGAGCAGGGAGAGCAGCGCCGCCACGGTCAGGCCCGCTTCCGCCGGGTGGCGCAGGACCTTGTCCGGTTCGATGCGGTAGGTGTTGGCGCGTCCCTCGCGGGTGTGGGAGAGGTAACCGTCCTGCTCGAGGTCGGAGATGATCCGCTGCACGGCACGCTCGGTGAGCCGGCAGCGGGCGGCGATGTCGCGGATGCGGATGTTCGGGTTGTCGGCGATGGCCGCCAGTACACGCGCATGGTTGGTGATGAACGTCCATCCGGTGTGAGATCCAGGCACTTCAACCATGCACCGCATTCTACTGACCTGCTTTGCCTGACACCGGATGCATGACATACTTTTCGCGCAATCGCCAGCATGTTTCATACGGGGGAGACTCAGGAGGCTCCGAAGGTGTTGCTGGATGAAGGGGTCGCGGATCACCCGGACGGCGCGGGCGTGACGCCGCTTCGGACCCCGGGCCAGGTCGCGGTGGCGGAGTTCGAATGCCGCGGCGCCTGGGTCGTCAGCGCGCGCGGCTCCTGCGACATGCAGTCGATCACGCGCTTGGCGGAGGTTCTGGGCGCCGCGGCCAAGGAGCATCAAAAGGTGGTCCTGGACGCGTCCGGGATCGTCTTCGGGGACTCCTCGCTGCTGAACCTGCTGATTCTCACCCACCACGAGGCCGACCTTCGCGTGGCGGCGCCGACGCGGCAGGTGCGCCGGCTCCTGGAAATCACGGGGACGGACACGCTCTTGAAGGTGCGGGCGACGGTGGAAGAGGCCGCCGCCTGTTAGACGTCCCCCCATACAACCCGGAAGAGGTTTCCCCATGATCCTTCCCACGGAGAGGGAACTGCGCGAGGCGCTGGCCCGGTTCGCCCAGGCGCGCATCGAACACGACGTGCACCCCACCGGCTCCACCAGCAGGGCTCTCGAAGACGCCACGTACGCCCTGTGCGTGATGACCGGGGCCCGCACCATCGAGCAGGCTCTGCCGGCGGCGGACGCGCTGCTCGAGGAGCACGCCGGCCGTACGCCATCCGCCCAGGACACCGAGGCACTGGCCGCGTAGAGCCGGTGTTCCGGACAGGCGGAACCTCAGGTGCCCGAGGCGAGCAGCTGGTCGGCCAGTCGGTGGGCCTGGGCCAGCAGCACGCCGTAGGTGGCGACCTCGTCCGGATCGTCGGTCGTGGCGCGGGCCAGGTCCCGGCGCAGCACGGTGAGGGCGTCGCGCAGCTCTGACACGGCCTCGCGCAGCTCGTCCTCGTGGTCGTCGCCGAACCGGCTGTGGCTGTAGAGCCGCAGCGCGTCGGCCGTGCGGCACAGGAAGTGCCCGTACCGCCGGGCGAGGGCGGGGTCCGGCCGGGGCGCCGAGCGGTCCTCGGCGGCGGCCTCCAGCACCGTGCGGGTCACCTCGGCGGTGTGCACGGCCGCGTAGTCCAGGACCATCAGCGCGTCCTCGTACCCCTTGCCGGGCGGCGGTACGGCACCGCTGCGGCGGCGCGGGTTGACCCGCAGGCTCTCCCGGCTCCACTCCACCGCCGAGCGGGCCTGCTCCACCAGCCGGGGCAGCCGCAGGGCACGGTCGTGCCAGGCGCCGGCCTCCGCGGTGTCCCAGCGGCCCGCGGCCAGCCCGTCCGCCACGTCCCGCAGGATGCCGTGCGCCTCCGCCACCGCGTCCCGCAGCGCCGACCGGGTGTCCCGCAGATACAGCGGCGGGCGCACCAGCGCGTTGACCGCGATGCCGACCACCGCCCCGAACAGGGCCTCGGCGAGCCGGGCCGCGGAGGTGGTCACGGACACCGGTCCGCCTGTCAGCACGAACAGGGCGCCGGTGGCCGCGTACACCCCCTGGCTGCCCAGGCGCCGCCACTGCCCCAGCAGCATCGCCAGCGGCAGGACCACCGCCATCGCGGCCACCGGGCTGGGCAGCAGCAGCCCGACCGCCGTGGCCGCGATCGTGCCGGCCGCGATCGCCGCGAGCTGTTGCAGCCCGTGCGCGATCGACCGGTACACGGTCGACTCCACCAGCACCACCGCGACCCACGGCGCGACGAACGCCACCGGTGCCTTCAGCCACCAGCCCGCCACCGCCCAGGCCACCCATGCGGCCAGCGCCGCCTTCACGGCCTGCACGGCCAGGTCCCGTTCCCGTCCGGGCTCCGCACAGGCCCGCCGCGCCGCGCCCGCCGCGGCCGACAGATCGCGCCACAGGGCCTGCCAGGTCAGTCGTATCCCATGCACGCGGGCCCGGGTGCCACTTCTCGCGCCCTTCCATGCCCACGCATACGAGGAAGGTCCCGCGACGGCGTCTCCCTGTGGCCGCGCACACGACGGCGGCGCCGCCTCCCTGGGACGGGGAGACGGCGCCGCCTTCCTCACACGTCTCGCGGCGTCAGATCAGCCACCCGAGGAAGTGGGCGAGGCCGGCGAGGATGTCGGTGAGAAGGTTCATGTCGTGCTGCTCCTTGCGGTGTTTCCGAGTGGGACATGTGTGAACTCCGGTCTGCAGCCCGTCCGTTCGCACACCACGAGTCTCGTCCCGGCACACCGGCCACGGCGGTCATACGAGCGACGATCACCTGTTCCAGGGAACAACTGATCCCTTGTTCGGGTCGGCCGACGGCTCAGGGCGGCACCGCCCGCAGCGCGTTCAGCACCGCCCACACCACCGACACCAGCGGCACCGCCACCACCGCGCCGATCACCCCCGCGACGATGCTGCCCGCGATCACCGACACGGCCACGACCAGCGGATGCAGCCGCACCGCCCAGCTCATCACCAGGGGGTGCAGCACATGCCCCTCCAACTGGCCGATCACCACGATGAGCACCAGCACCCCCGCCGCCGTCAGCGGCCCCCGCCCGGCCAGGGCGACCACCGTGGCCACCCCGAGCGCCACCGGGGAGCCCACCAGCGGCACGAACGCGGCGAAGAACTCCAACAGCGTCAGCGGCAGTGCCAGCGGCACCTCCAGCACCAGCAGCACCACGCCCACCAGCACGGCGTTGGTGGCGGCCACGATGATGATGCCCCGCGTGTACCCCGCGAAGGTCCGCCAGGCCGCCCCGCCCGCCCGGTCCCACACCGGCCGGGCGCCGCTCGGCAGCAGCCGGTCCCGCGCCCAGGCCCACAGGCGCTCCCCGGAGTGCAGGAAGAACACCGACGCGAACAGCGCCAGCGCCGCGCCGGTGGCCAGCTCCACCACCCGGCCCAGCTCGCCGACCGCGCTGCCGATCAGCGCCGACCGGTGCGTGGCCACGTAATGCGTCACCTGCTGCTGCAGCCGGGACAGCGCGCCCGGCCCCAGCCGGAACGGCGGCCGGCGTAGCCACTCCTCGATGCGCTCCACCCCGCCGCGGAACTCGTCCGCCAGCCGCCCCGACTCGTCCGCCACCGCGCTGCCCACCAGCGCGAGCAGGCCCAGCAGCAGCACCAGACTGCCCACCAGCGTCACGGCCACGCACAGCGGCCGGGGCAGGAACCGGGCGAGCAGATCGGTCGGCGGGCGCAGCACGGACGTCACCACCAGCGCGACGAACAGCGCCACGGCGACCAGCTGGAAGCTGCCGAGGAGGCTGAACACGCCGTAGACGGCGATCCCGACCAGGATCAGCCGCCAGGCGTACGCCGCGGCCACCCGCAGCCAGGGCACCGTCCGCTCCGCCGCCCGCACCGGGGCCGCCGCGGGCTCCGGCCGGGGCGGGACCGGCAGCCGCACGGAGTACGCAGGCCGGCTGCCCAGGACCGTGCCCCGGGCCCTGCCGGTCCGCCCGCTCCCGGGCCGGCGCGCGTCACCCACCACTGCTGCCGCCTCCTCTCCGCCTGACGGCCGGTCACCCCCACAGCACCGTAAGCACACCGGGCGCGGGCGGCGCGCCGGGCGCGCGGGTGGCCGTACCCCGCCCGGGGCGGGGCCGTACGGGGATCAGGTCATCCGGCGGGGCGCCGGCGGGGTGGCGGAGTCGCCGGTGGTCACCGTGTCGGCTTCGCTGTGCCCCGTTCCCCGGCCGATGCCGGCCGGGCCGGACCCGGGCGATGAGCGGTGGGTGCCGGGGCACCGTTGTTTTCCCCGGCGCCATGGGCGGGCGTGGCGGCTCCCCCCGGGGCGGCGGGCGCGGGCAGGTCGTCACCCAGCGGCGCGGGCCGCCCGCCGCACCGGCGGTAGCGGACGATCGCCTTCGCCAGTTCGAGCCGCTCGGGCTCGGGAAGGGTGCCGCCCTGGACGTAGCCGAGGACGTGCTCGGCCACCGTGCGCAGCTTGACGTTCGTGCGCTGGGAGACATCCCGCAGCGCACGCCAGGCCTCCTCCGGGGCGATCTGTCCGAGGACCACGACGGCGCCGATGGCCTGGTCGATCACCGCGTGCGAGGTCACGGCGCGCCGCAGGTGCCGGTTCTCCTCCAGCAGCCGGTCGTACCCCGCTGCCAGGTCGGTCGCCGAGAGCAGGGCCAGGGGCTGGATCCGGGAGAGGGCGAAGAAGGCCATGGAGCACCTTTTCGGGGTGGGGGGCGTCACGGCCTACGCCTGCCCCCAGCGGGCGCCTGCACACGAATTGAATCAGTCTCACGCACCGCCGTCACGTGGGAGCGCGCCACGGGGGGCGGTACACCGGGGGCGTGGGGTGCGAGGGGAGTACGTGCGCTGTACCGCGCGCCGGTACGGGCCCGCCGGCCCCGCGCGCGCGTCCGCGCCACCGTCCGGTTCCGCGAGGTCGTCGGTGTCGCCGTCCGGTTCCGCGAGGGCCGACGGGGTCAGCGGAACCGCCCCATGTCCTGGGTCGCGCGGGCCACCGGCAGCAGCTCCCGGATGTCCGCGGGCAGCGCGCCCGCCATCCGCTCGGTCAGCTCGGGGGCGAGCGCGGCGTCCAGCACCTCCAGCACCGCGGCGGCGTCCCGCAGCGCCCTGTCCTCGTCGGTGCCGACCCGGACCGCGACCCGTCCGGTGAAGGTGGTCAGCCCGAACCGCTCGCCCGCGGCCCCGGAGTCCCGCCCGGCGGAGGCGTCGGCCGCCTCCCGCATGGCCGCCGCCAGATCCGGCGGCAGCTGGGCGGCCACATGCCGGGCGAGCCCGGACGGAAGCCGTTCCGCCAGCGTGCTCACGACCGCGTGCGTGGCCCGCTCGGCCGTACCCCGGTCCGGCAACTGGGCCAGCGCCTGCACCTTGCCGATCATCTCGTCGTGCCGCATGAGACCGGTCCCTTCCGCACGATGCGCTCCGTACGCCCGTCCCGCGGGCGTGACGCCCATGCGCCCGGGTACCCCGTGGCCGCCCCGGGTCACCGGCGACCGGGCCGCCGTCCCGGTTGCGTCGGCCACCCGACGCGGGGTACGTGTCGGCAGCGGGGCACACGCGACAGCAGAGGCAGGAGGTGTGCGTGACGGCTGCGGGACTGGCGGCGCCCCTGTGGGACCTGCACAGCGGACAGGGGCTGCGGCAGCTGACCGAACTGGGGCTCGCCCTGCTGCTGTCGAGCCTGATCGGCTGGGAGCGCGAGGCCCAGCAGAAGAGCGCGGGGCTGCGCACCCACACCCTGGTCGGCATCGCGAGCGCCCTGATGATGGAGGTCTCCCAGCACGGCTTCAACGCGGTGCTCGGCCTGCAGGACGTGTCCTTCGACCCCTCACGGGTCGCGGCGCAGATCGTCTCCGGGATCGGCTTCATCGGCGGCGGCCTGATCTTCGTACGACGGGACGCCGTACGGGGCCTGACCACGGCCGCCACCATCTGGCTGACCTGCGCGGTCGGCATGGCCTGCGGTGGCGGACTGCCCGTGCTCGCGCTGGCCGTGACGGCCCTGCACTTCCTGGTGGTCCGGGGTTTCCCGCTGCTGTCGTCCCGGCTGGTCCCCGGCCGGGCCGCCACCGCGTTCGAGGCGCGCCTGACCTACCGGACCGGGACGGCGCTGCTGCCCCGCCTGTTGCAGACATGCACCCGGCGCGGCTTCCGGATCGTGCAGGTCAAGGTGGAACGGCTGCCCGGCCGTACCGAGGACGCCGCGCGGGTGCTGCTGCGACTGGAGGGCACCGGGGATCCCAACGGCCTGGCGTCGGAGCTGTTCCGGGACGACGGCGTGCTGGACGGGGAGCTGTCCGCCGCGACGGAGGAGGAATGACCGCCCGCCCGGTCCTGCGCGGTGGTTCACCGCTCAGCCCTTCAGTCCCTCAGCCGTCGACCGACTGCTGGGTCGCCGTCCAGGCGTACTGGAGCCAGTCCGACACCGTCAGCGCGGCGAACCCGGCGCCGACCAGCCGGGTGAGCCGGGGCGACGCGGCGTAGGAGCACACCAGCGCGCCGGCGGCCCAGGCCGCGGTGCAGAACGGGCAGGAGACCAGGTCGCCGACGGCCCGCCGGAGCCCGTTGCCCCTCGGCTCGTCCATCACCTCGCTGGCCTCGCCCTCGTCGGCGCGGCGGGTGAACGGCACCCGGATGAAGCTGGTGATCTTGTCCCTGGTCACCACCCGGGACGCCTTGTACGCCGCCGTGCCCATCAGCAGCACGTCCCAGGGCGGCACCTCCTGCGGCAGCCGTACCCCCCGGCGCCGGGCCACCAGGGCGAAGGAGCCGATCCCCGCCGCGAAGACGGAGGCAAGGGTGGCGTACCCGCCCAGCGGCAGGTCGTCCCCGTCGTCGTAGCGTGCGGCGTCCGTCGTCATGAGACCTCCCAGATCCCCGTCGGCGTCCCGGCCCCGTACCGGGCGCGGGACGAGTGCCCCCCTCGCCGGTGGCGACACGCGGCCTTGTGACGGCGGCCGGAAGGACCTATTATTCATCACGTGATGAATAACGGCTCCTGAGAAGGGCGGCGCGGTGATGGACGACAAGACCGCATGCTGTGTCGTGGGCGGCGGCCCCGCGGGCATGGTGCTCGGACTGCTGCTGGCCCGCGCCGGGGTCCGGGTGACGGTGCTGGAGAAACACGCCGACTTCCTGCGCGACTTCCGCGGCGACACGGTCCACCCGTCGACCCTGGCCCTGCTGGACGAGCTGGGCCTGGCCGAGCGCTTCGCCCGGCTGCCGCAGCGCAGGGTCCGCACCGTCCAGCTGCCGGTGGGGCCCGGCCGCGCGCCGCTCACGGTCGCCGACCTCTCGGTCCTGCGCGGTCCCTACGACTACGTGGCGATGGTGCCCCAGTGGGACCTGCTGGACCTGCTGGCCGAGGAGGCCCGGCGCGAACCGTCCTTCGAGCTGCGGATGAACACCGAGGCGACCGGGTTCCTCGTCGAGTCCGGGCGGGTCACCGGAGTGCGCTACCGCACCGCCGACGGCGGCACCGGCACATTGCGCGCCGTCCTCACCGTCGCCTGCGACGGCCGCGGATCGCTGGCGCGTGCCCGGCCGGAACTGCGGCTGCGCCGCTTCGCCTGCCCCATGGACGCCTGGTGGTTCCGGCTGCCGCGGCGCGACGGCGACCCGTCCGGGCTCGTCGGCGGCACCGGCGACGGCCTGCTGACCGCGATGATCGACCGCGGTGACTACTGGCAGTGCGCGGCACTCATCCCCAAGGGCACCGACGCCGAGCGCCGCGCCGCCGGCCTCGACCGCTTCCGGGCCGATTGCACCGCCGCCGCCCCCTGGCTCGCCGATCGTGCCCAGGCCCTCGGATCCTGGGACGACGTCAAGCTGCTCGACGTCCACCTGGACCGGCTGCGCCGCTGGCACCGGCCCGGCCTGCTGTGCATCGGCGACGCGGCGCACGCCATGTCCCCGGTGTTCGGCATCGGCATCAACCTCGCCGTACAGGACGCCGTCGCCGCCGCCCGTCACCTGGCCGGGCCGTTGCGGCAGGGCAGGGTGCGGCCGCGCGACGTACGCGCCGTGCAGCGCCGTCGCCGCCCCACCACGGTCGCCACGCAGGCGCTCCAGCGCGCCGCCCACGCCCGCGTCATCGCACCGGTCCTGCGGGGCGACCCGCCCCTGGGCGGCGCGGAGCGGGCCCGGCGCGTCGCGGCCCTGATCACCGCGGCGCCCTGGCTGCGCCGCCTCCCCGCGTACTTCCTCGCCTACGGCGCCCGCCGCGAACGCCCCCCGGTCACGGCGACCCGCCACCGGCCACCGGCCGGAGAGCGCCCCGTCACCCCGTAGCGGCCCACCGCTCGGCCACCAGGACGCGGTGCCGTCCGGGGGGACCAGGAGTGAACTGACGCATCATCAGCACCACCGGCCCCGCGCGCACCAACCAGCCCATTTTTCACCGTAGTTGGGCCCAGAACCTCACCATCTATCTTTCGGGTAACCACCGTTGTCGGAACAGATGGCTCCGTGTTCCACTAATCTCCTTCCGCCACAACGATCACCCGCTCCCGGGCGGGAGAGCAGCCAGAGGGATTCGTGTGTGATGACCTGGGGTTCGAGAGGCTCCTCGGCGAGGAGGGCTTCTTCGCGCGCATGCTCGGGCGGTCACCCTCGGGTGCCGGCCGTGAACCGCTGTACGGTCCCGATATCCCGGTCGTGCTGCTCACCGGGGGCCCGGGCATGGGCAAGGGACGGCTGCTGCGCGCCGTACGGGACCGTTTCGCCACCAAGCTGCCGGTGATCTATCTGGACTGCGGCTCACCGGTCTACGCCGACCGGGCCGAGCCGGAGCCCGGCGCCCGCTCGGCGGCCACCGAGGTCCTGGTCGAGGCCGCCCGCCGGCTGTCCACCTGGCAGGGCACGGGCGGCTCCTTCACCTTCCCCCGGCTCTTCGCGGGCCTCGCGATGATCGCGACCGGCGTCGCGGACGGCACCCCCGAGGCGGTCGCGGCGGAGGTCGAACGGTACGCGGAGTTACCCCAGCGGCAGCGCTTCCGCGGCCTGGGCACCGGCGACTTCTGGCGCGGTGCCCTCCTCGGTGCCATCCGGAACCTGCTGACCACCTTGTCCGGACAGGCCCTCGACCCGTACTCCGCCGCGGTGAGCACCGCGCTCGTGGACGCCCTCGTCTCCGGCCTGGCACCGCGCGGCAAGGCGGAGATGGCCCGCGTCTACGGCGCCTACCCCGGCGCGGCCGGCCAGCCCGAGCACGGCCTGCGCGACCTCGCCGCCGACTTCAGGGCCGGCGGCGAGGGACGGGAGGTGGCCGAGCGCTTCCTCTTCCAGGCGCTGCGCGAGGACTTGGAGGCCGGCTACACGGGCGCGGTTGGCTGGCTGCGCCGGGTCGGCCGCCCCGCGGTGCTGCTGGACCGCGCCGAGTCACCGCTGGGCGAGCGACTGCTGCGCGCCGTGCTGACCGACCGCCGCGACGGGCAGCGCGACCGGGTGGTGATCGTCGGCACCGCGCGCCGCGCCGACGGCGGCGCCTTCCTGTACGAGGGTCTGCCGCCCCGGGGGGTACCGGCCCCGGCGGAGTTCCGGCCGGCCGACGGCGCCCCGCCCGCATGGTCCCGGCGCACCGACACCACGGCGGGCCGGGCACCGCTCGCCGACGGGGCCCTGCTGCTGCGGATGCCCCTGCTCACCGGCGACCAGCTGCGCCGGGAGACCGAGCGCAGGCAGCGGCGCGCCGAGCCGGAGGGCGGCACCAACCGCCGCCGTATCGACGCCGCCGTGGCACGGCTGAGCGGCGGACGCCCGCACACGGTGATCCGGCTGGCCGAGGCCGCCGCCGCCTTCCGCATGCCGGCGGACGCCAACGACCGGGCCATCCTGGACGCCCCGCTGAACGTCGCGGGCGACGGCCCGGCCGAGCGGCCCGTGGCCGAGGTGCTGCTGCGCGAACTGGTGCTGGACCAGCTCCCGGTGCGGCTGCCGGCCGAGCACCACGACGACTGGCTCGACCTGCTCACCCATCTGTCGGTGGCGCACGACACCGAGTGCGCGGACGTCCTGCTGCGCCACCACCAGCGCGGCCGCGTCCACCGGCTGACCGCCCATCACGTGGAACAACTGCTCACCGACACCGGATGGCCCGCCTGCGAACGGCACTTCATCGGGGACTTCGGCCTGCGCCAGCTGCTGGTGCACCGGCTGTACGCGTTACGCCCCGACGGCGCCGCCTGGTACGCCGACCACCACGTGCTGCGCGACCACTACACCGGACGCGCGGCGGACGAGGCGGCGCCGAGCGGGGCCGCCTTCCACTCGGTCACGGCGCACCGGATGAACCACCACCTGGTCTCCGGCGGGGTCGACGACGTGGTCCGCCATCTGGCCGGCACGCTGCCCGGCCGCCCCCGCCAGTGGTGCGCGGAGCTGCTGGAGATCGCCCAGGCGCCGTACCCGTCGGGCGCGGACACCCGCCGGGAGCGGGCCCAGGGGCTGGTCCCGGTGGACGGACCGGCGTTGCGCCGCACGGTCGACCAACTGCTGCACGCGGTCTGGCTGTGCGAGGAGCGGACCAGGCCCACGGGCCGGGAGACCGCCCGCACGCTGGCCAAACTGCTGGACCTGCTGTCGATCATGGAGTTCGAGGGCGCCGGGCAGCTGGGCCGGACCGCCACCGAGTGGAGCGGGCTGGCGGAGAACGACCAGCCGCTGCTGCGCTGCACCTGCACCGATCAGCTCGGCCGAAGGAGATGACGCGGATGCCCAGGTGGAAGAAGATCCTTTACGCCCTGCTGGTCACGGCGGCCCTGGTGGCAGGGGGCCTGTTCGGCTGGACCTTCCTCCACCGGCCGGACACCTGCGCCGAGGGCGTCGAACGGATCGGTGACGAGTGCGTCGGCGTCAACGGCGAGGGCTACGACTTCGGCACCCCGGAGATCAGCGGCGTCGCCCGGGCTATCGCGCAGGAGAACGACAGGATCGAGAAGGACCCCCATGTGACGGTGGCGGTGATGCTGCCGCTCCAGTCCGGCAGCGAGGCGCTGCGCCGGCAGATACGCAGCGACCTCCAAGGGGCTTACCTGGGACAGGTGCAGGCCAACGGGGACGAGGGCGAACCGCCGAAGATACGGCTGGTGCTGGCCAATCCCGGCCGGGAGTACGGGCACCAGGCGGCGGTCGTGGACACCCTGCTGCGCATGGCCCGCTCGCCCGAGGACCGGCTGCGCGCCGTCACCGGCTTCAACCTCAGCCTCCACGCCACGACCGAGGCCGTCCGCCGCCTGACCGCGCACCGGGTCCCCGTGCTCGCCTCCCGGATCACCGGCGACGGGATCGCGAACGAGGAGGGCCTGGACGCGGTGGCGAAGCCGAAGTTCCCCGGCCTCGCCCGGATCATCCCCACCAACCTGGAGGTGGCCCGGGCGCTGGCCGCCTTCACCGGGGGACAGGACCGGGAGGACCGCAGGACCGTGCTGGTCCACGACACCCGTCAGGACAGCTACAACGAGTCGCTGGCGAAGGCGTTCGACAGCATCGAGGAGAAGGGCCCGGCCGGCCCCGCCGAGATGTCCTTCACCTCCCCGGCGATCGACGAGGCGGGCTCCACCGGCAACCAGTTCACCCAGATCGCCAACAACATCTGCAGCTCCGAGGCCGACACCGTCTACTTCGCGGGACGCACCCTGCACCTGCGGCTCTTCGCGCTCAAGCTCGCCGAGGTCGGCTGCGTGAAACGGCACTACACCATCATCAGCGGCTCCGACGCCGCCTCGCTGCGGCAGTACATGAGCGCGGACGACTGGCAGAAGCTGCGCGGCACGGACGGCGAGGCCAGGGTGACGGTGCAGTACGCCGCCCCCGCGCACCCCGCGGCCTGGGAGACCGAGCTGACCGCCTGGCGGAAGCAGTGGCGCAAGAGCCACGGCCGGGAGCCCGCCAAGGAGGACCTGCCCCAGTACCTCGCGGAGCCCAGCAAGGCCCTGGACCGCCTGCAGGACCTGATCGAAACCGTCCGGCGCGACGGGACCGACCTCGGCGCCCCGCCCAGCCTGGACGACTCCCGCACGATGCTCGTGTACGACGGCATGGTCACCATCGACACCGCGCTGCACCTGGTGCAGAGCGGCCCCGCCGACAAGGTGCCCGGCCTGGAGGACGTCGGCGGGGAGTGGCGCCAGCTGAAGGCCCAGCACCGGGTGGCGGGCACCAGCGGCCTGATCTGCCTGACCGGCGGCGGCAACCCGTACGACAAGCCGGTGGCGGTGGTCGAACTGGACCCGGGCCGCGCGGGCGAGGGCACGCTCAAGTACGTCGGCCTGGGCTGGCCCACCGGCGCCCCCCAGCCGAAGAACTGCGTCATCCCCAGCCGCACCCCCTGACCCCGCGGCCCGGCGCGGGGCGTGCGTCACCTCACATATGACCTGGTTCGCACCCCCTCCCGGCCGTGCCGGGCGCCCGGCTACCGTGGCGTGGAGCCCCTGTACCCCTCACCTCGGACGGCCCGGCTGTGCTCACTGACCTGTCCCCCCTGATCGCCGCCACGGCGCGCTGGCTGACGGTCGCCTACCCGCCCAGCGGCGGCGCGCTCGCCACCGCGCTGTGCGAGGCGCAGGCCCGGCAGGCGGCGACGGTCGCCGCCCGGCTGCGCTACCCCACCGAGATCGACGCGGGCCTGGTCACCCTGGCCGGCCCCGGCGGCGCCGCCCGCCTCGACTGGATCGCCGGCGCGGAACCGGCCGGTGAGCACCCCGCCGAGGAGTGGGCCTGGCGCACCTGGGTGGACGAGGTCGTCGCCAGCTGGGCCGCCGCGCTGCTCACGGACCCCGAGCTGGCCGCCCTCGCCGTCGCCGCGCTCGCCGACGGCGAGCCCACCGCGCACGCGCCGGCCGAGTACCGCCGGCTGCTCGCCCCCGACGACCGCGACCGCCGGGCCGCCGCCCTGCTCCGCCACCCCGACCTGCTGGCCCCCGTTTCCGGACTGCACCACGCCCAGCTCCTGGACCGCCTCACCCCGGACCGCCCGCTGGCGGCCTGACCGCGGTCGCCCCCGGTCCCCGGCCGGGCAGCCGTTCCAGTGCGACCAGCGCCGCGTCGTCGTCCAGGTCGCCGTGGGCGTGCCGGAGCAGATCCCGGCGCAGCCCGGTCACCAGCGCCTCCAGGGGCCGCCCCGCGTGGGCCGCGACCCGGGCGGCCAGATCCAGGAACCCGCCCCGCCGGTCCCGGGCCTCGGTGAACCCGTCCGTGTACAGCAGCAGCCGGTCTCCCGGCCCGAACGGCACGGTCCGCACGGCCGGCCGCCGTCCAGCAGGGTGTCGACGGCGGCGATCTGCCGCCGGGCACGCTCGTCCAGCCGTTCGGCGATCCGGACCGGCGAGGGCTCCTCGTGGGCGAGTTCCCGGAACGCGCCGAGCAGCGCGGCGGACGCCCCGACGGCCGGCAGCCCCTTGCCCCGGACGTCACCGACCAGGACCCGGGTGGGCGCAAGGCAGGCGAAAGCCGGGCGGGCGGGCGGGTGCCGGAGCCGTGTCGCCGCGCGCACGCCCGCGGGCCTCCCCGCGACGTGTCGGGGGAGGCCCGCGATGTCCGGCTGGCCGGTGTCCGGCCGGGAAGCCCGCCCGAGGTGCCGGTGCGCGGGTCAGCCGCCCGCGTTGTCGACCCGCATGCGCACCTGCTCCTCCAGCCGTCGCAGGCTGCCGTCCAGCGCCTCGCCCACCGCCCGCTCACCCGGGTCGTGGCTCTCGTCGAAGAACGACAGGTGCACGGTCACCTCGCTCGCGCCGCTGCCGATGCCCGCCACCTGGAGCCAGCCGGTGTAGGCGCCCTGCTCGCGGGTGCCCCACTCCAGGCGCATCTGGTCCGGCGCGGCCCGCAGAAGGGCGGGCATGTCCTGGCCGGACTGGTCCTCGTGCACGGTCACGGCGGGCGGGTCCTCGACGCGCACGTGCAGGGCCTCCGGGAGCCACGCGTCGAGCTGGGCGACGTTGGCCGCCTGGTCGAAGACGTGCTCGGGCTGCGCGGGCATCGTGCGGGAACGTTCGTACTCGGACATCGTGATGGCGCCCTTTCCGGTCGGAAGTCGTACCCCGACCGCGTGCCCCTTCCACAGCCGCCGAAAAGCCCCGCCACCGACGCGGGCGACCCAAGGGCTCAGACCGCCGCGCGCGCCGTCCGCTCCACCAGGGACACGCCGTCGCCCATGGACGCGTTGCCGTCGGACAGCACCGCCACCAGGTACCGGTGCCCCCGCACGGAGACCTCACCCACGCTGTTGACGTCCCAGCGGCCCGTGGTGCTCCGCTGGAGCCAGCCGTTCTTCAGCACCGCCCGGGACCCCGGGCTCCCGGCCGCCGAGACGCCCCAGACCTGCCCGGACACGACCCGGCCCATCAGCGTACGGATGTAGGTCCGGGAGTCGCCGTCGAGCCCGCCGGAGCCCCGGCGCACCGTGCCGCCGGAGTCGAACACGGCCCGCAGCAGCCGTATCTGGTCGCTCGCCGTGGTCCGGGTCAGCCCCCACTTGCCGCCGGGCCCACCGGTCGTCGAGGTCAGCCCCAGCCGCTCGTTGGCCGCCGCCAGCCCGGAGGCGCGGCCGATCCGCCGCCACAGGGCGTTCGCCGCCGCGTTGTCGCTGCGCCGGATCATCGGCTCGGCGAGGGCCCGTTCGGTCTCGCTCAGCGGGCGGCCCGCGTCCTGCGCCCGGAGCAGCAGCGCCGCGAGGATGTCGACCTTGACGATGCTGGCGGTGTCGTACGTCCGGTCCGTGCCGCGCACCACGGTGGTGCGGCCGGTGCCGTCCAGGTCGAGCACCGCCGCGGTGGCGTGCGCCGGGGGTTTCCTGGACGCGGCGGGCGGGGGCGCGGCCGACGCCGGGTGCGCGAGGGCGGCGGCCGGCAGGGCGGCCGCCGCGGCGGTGAGGGCGCCGGCGGTGATCCGTGCGGTGCGGGAGGGGCGGGTCGGCATGGGTCACGAACGTAGACAACCGGCGCGTCCGGCGGCGTGGCCGCCGTCACGTTCGGGCCCTGTTCGCGCGGATTGTGACAAGAGCCACCGATGGGACGCATCGTGCCGCCCGGCTCGCCTCCCCGGCGGCGTGTACGCGCGGCCGGGCCGGCTTCCTCACCTTAGGGTCGCCTCGACACCGACATCCGGAGTGATGATGGAGAAAACGGATGATCCGGCCGGTGCGGCGCGGGGCGTGACCGCCGTACCCGCCGTACCCGCCGCTCCGCCCGTGACCGAGGGCCGGACCCGGCCGTCCGGCGTCCGGTCGTGGCCGTCCGGCGTCCGGCCGTGGTGGGTCGGCGCCGTCCTCACGGCCGCCGTCGGTGCCGCGGCCGTGCTCGGCCCGGCCGGCACCCGGTGGCTGGAGCACCCGGCCGTCGAGGCATGGCGGACCGTCTGCCTGGCCATCACCCTGCAGGCGCTGCCGTTCCTGCTCCTCGGCACCGCGCTGTCCGGCGCCATCAACGCCTTCGTACCGGCCGGCCTGTTCACCAGGGTGCTGCCCAAGCGGCCCGCCCTCGCCGTGCCGGTCGCCGGAGCCGCCGGCGCCGTACTGCCCGGCTGCGAGTGCGCCTCCGTGCCCGTCGCGAGCAGCCTGATCCGCCGGGGCGTGCCACCGGCCGCCGCCTTCGCCTTCCTGCTCTCCGCGCCCGCCGTCAACCCCGTGGTGCTCACGGCCACCGCCGTCGCCTTCCCCGGCAACCCCGCGATGGTCGCCGCCCGGCTGCTCGCCTCCCTCGGCACGGCGGCCGTGATGGGCTGGCTGTGGCTCTGGCTCGGCAAGGAGGAGTGGCTGCGCCCCCTGCTGCGTCACCGGCACACCGGGCACCGGCCCGGACACAGCCGCCGGACCGAGTTCCTGCTCGGCTTCCGGCACGACTTCCTGCACGCCGGCGGTTTCCTGGTGCTGGGCGCGATGGCCGCCGCCACCTTCAACGTCACCGTGCCGGGCGCCGTCCTCGACACCTTCTCCGGCTCACCGTGGCTGTCGGTGCTGTTCCTGGCGGGCCTCGCCGTGCTGCTGGCCGTCTGCTCGGAGGCGGACGCGTTCGTCGCCGCCTCCCTGACCGGGTTCTCGCCGACCGCCCGGCTCGCGTTCCTGGTGGTCGGCCCGATGGTCGACCTGAAGCTCATCGCGCTGCAGGCCGGCACCTTCGGCCGCGCCTTCGCCTGGCGGTTCTGCACGGCGACCACCGTCGTGGCGGTCGCCGCGAGCGTCCTGATCGGGGGAGCGCTGTGGTGAAACGAGCGTTCCAGAACCTGCTGCCGGCCCTGACCGGGGCCGGCCTGCTGCACACGGCCCTCTTCACCGATCTCTACCTGCGCTACGTCAAGGCCGGACTGCGCCCCCTGCTGATCGCATCCGGGGCGCTCCTGCTGCTGCTCGCCCTGACGTCGGCCGCCACCTCCGCCGGCCGGCGCCCCGACGACCACGGCCACGGGCACCCCGACGGTCACGGACACGACCACACCGGCACCCCCCGCGTCGCCTGGCTGCTGCTCCTGCCCGCGCTCAGCCTGCTCTGGTACGCCCCGCCCGCGCTCGGCGCGTACACCGCGGCCCGCGCCAACGACAAACCGGTGACCGTACAACGGGGGTTCGCCCCGCTGCCCGCGACCTCGCCGCTGCCGCTGACCCTCACGGAGTTCACCAAGCGGGTGCGGCAGGACCGCGGCCTGGCCATCAAGGGCCGCACCGTCCGGCTGACCGGCTTCGTCACCCCGGCCGGGCGGGACGGCGGCTGGTACCTGACCCGGATCGTCTTCTCCTGCTGCGCCGCGGACTCCCAGACGGTCCGGGTGCGCATGTACGGCACACCGGCGCCGCCCGCCGACACCTGGCTGTCGGTGACCGGTGCCTGGCACCCGAGCGGCACCCTGGGCACGGCCACCGCCCAGGCCGCCCTCGACGTCCGGGACGCCCGCCCCATCGCCCCGCCGGTCAACGCCTACACCGACGACCTCCCGCTGACCCCGTCCTCCTGAGGCGGGTCCCGGAGCAGGGCGTACGACCGGCCCGGACGGGTGCAGGATGGTGTCGTGACGCTCGCTCCGCGGCCGTCCCGGTCACCGCGTCGGTGCCGACCCGGTCGCGGGCCGCCGGTGCGCGGAAGGAGGCGGTGACGATGACACGGACACCCCCCACGGCGGTCACCCGGGTGCGGCTGTGGCGCTGGCGGCGCAACCCGCTCAAGCGGCACAGCGATGTCGTCGAGGCCTGGATCGTGCTCGCCGGCTGGCTGCTGGCCCTGCTCGTCGGGATCGTCGCGGGTGCGGCGGCGGCCCAGACCTCCGAGTCCGCGTTCGCGGCGCGGCTCGCCCGGCTGCACCCCGTCTCCGCCGTGCTCACCGACGGAGCGGCCCGCACCCCGGCCGCGGCCGGCGGCTACGACGACGGACGCGTGTGGGCGACCGTGCGCTGGACGGACGCGGCCGGATCGGTGCGCACCGACCAGGTCAAGGTCGCCCCCGGCGCCCCCGCCGGAAGCCGGGTGACGGTGTGGACGGACCCGTCCGGCCGGGTCGTGCCCGCGCCGGTCACCGGCACGGCCGCCGACGTCCAGGCGGCCCTCACCGGCGCCCTCGTCGCCCCGGCGGCCGGCGCGCTGGTCTGGGGCGGGGTACGGCTGCTGCGCGGCTCGCTCATCCGGCGGCGGATGGCCGAGTGGGACGAGGAATGGAAGCAGGTCGGGCCCCGGTGGGGGAACCTCAGCGGCGGCGTGGGCTGACCCGGGCGGGCCGGACGGACCCGGCGGGAACGCCCGCACGGGCCGGGGAGTCGTCGCCTCCGGCTCCGGCACCCGCCGCGTGCGGCGCCCCGACCGCGCACCGGCCCGTTCCTCCCGCCGGCCGGAGCGCACCGGCGCCCGACCCGGCCTTGCGTGCGTGAGGGCGGCCCGACTGGTTACCCGGCTCCCATGACCAAGCTGCACGTTCCACGGCGGCTGCACCGGCGGGCCGCCGACGAGAACCCGGAGTCCCGGACGCCGCCGACGCGGCAGGAGGCCGGATACGAGCCGGAGCCGGGCCGAGCGGTGCCGGACCGCGACGAGAACCGGGAGCCCCGGACGCCCGCGGCGGAGTCGGGGCGCGTGCCGGACCGCGACGAAGGGCGGGAGTCCCGGACGCCCGCGGCGGAGTCGGATACTGACCGGCCCACACCGCAGGAGGCCGGGCCGGCGCCGGAGACGGAGCGGGCCGCGCCGGACAGTCCGGTGCGGCTGCCCCGGCGGGCCTGGGGCGCGGTGTTCCGGGGCGCGCTGCGCGAGTTCCGGGACGACCAGCTCACCGACCGGGCCGCGGCGCTCACCTACTACGCCGTGCTGTCCCTGTTCCCCGCCCTGCTGGTGCTGGTCTCCCTGCTGTCCGTCGTCGGCCGCTCGGCCACGGACCGGGTGCTGGCCAACGTGCGCAACCTCGCGCCCGGCCCCGCCCGGGACATCATCGTCCGGGCCGTGGGACAACTCCAGGACAAGGCCGGCATCGGCTCGGTGATGGCCCTGGTCGGCATCGTGCTGGCCGTGTGGTCGGCGTCCGGCTACGTGGCCGCCTTCATCCGCGCCGCCAACGCCGTCTACGACATGCCCGAAGGACGCCCGGTGTGGAAGATCCTCCCGGTGCGGGTGGGCGTCACGGTCGTCCTGATGGTGCTCTCCGTGGCCGGCGCGCTCATCGTGGTCTTCACCGGCGGCCTCGCCAAACGCGCCGGGCAGGCGCTCGGCCTCGGCGACACGGCCCTGACGGCGTGGTCGATCGCGAAGTGGCCGGTGCTCGTCCTGCTGGTCACCCTCATGATCGCGATCCTGTACTGGGCGGCCCCCAACGCCAAGGTCAGGGGCTTCAGGTGGATCACCCCGGGCAGCGTCCTCGCCCTGCTGATCTGGCTGGTGGCGTCCGCCGGCTTCGCGTTCTACGTCGCCGGCTTCGCCTCGTACAACAAGACCTACGGCACGATGGCCGGCGTCATCGTCTTCCTGGTCTGGCTGTGGATCACCAACCTGGCCATCCTGCTGGGCCTGGAGTTCGACGCGGAGACCCTGCGGCAGCGGGCCATCGCCGGCGGCCACCCGCCCCGCGCCGAACCCTATGTGCAGCCCCGCGACACCCGGAAGTGGGACGAGGAGGACGTACGCCGCCTGGACCGGCCGTGACGCGTACGTCCTCCCCGCCCCCTCGGGCTCAGGCCGCGTAGCCGCCGTCCACCGAGAACTCCGCGCCCGTCACATAGGCCGCCTCCGGTCCGGCGAGGAACGCCACCATGGACGCCACCTCCTCGGCCGTGCCGAACCGGCCCAGCGCGGTCATGGCCGCCTGACCGGAGGCGTAGGGGCCGTCCGCCGGGTTCATGTCGGTGTCGGTCGGGCCCGGATGCACCACGTTCGCCGTGATGCCGCGCCCGGCCAGCTCCCGCGCCAGGGCCTTCGTCAGCCCGACCACGGCGGACTTGCTCATCGCGTACAGCGTGGCCCCGGGCCCCGGCACCCGCGCGGTGACACAGCTGCCGACGGTGATGATCCGCCCGCCGGATCCCATCAGCGCGGCGGCGGACCTGGCCGCGAGGAACACACCGCGCACGTTCACCGCGAGGACCCGGTCGATGTCGGCGAGGGACAGGTTCTCCAGCGGTTCCATCACCCCGACCGCCGCGTTGCCCACCAGGACGTCCAGCCCGCCCAGTTCCGCGGCGGCCCGCCGTACCGCGTCCGCCGCCTCGTCCGCGTCCGCCGCGTCGGCGCGCAGGGCCACCGCCCGTCGCCCCAGCGCCTCGATGTCCCGTACGACCGCGTCGGCCGCGTCCTTGTCGTGCACATAGGTCAGGGCCACGTCCGCGCCCCCCTCGGCCAGCCGCCGGGCCGTCGCCGCGCCGATGCCCCGGCTGCCGCCGGTGACCAGGGCCGTCCTGCCGTTCAGAAGCTCTCGTGAAGTCATGTGTCCATCCCACCGCCCGGGGCGCGGGAGCACCGGCGGGGAACGGACATCGAGGTGCCCGGGGGCGGGGGCGGTCAGCCCGCCAGGGGGCCGCGCGGGCTGATCAGGCCCGTCTCGTAGGCGAGGATGGTGGCCTGGACCCGGTCGCGCAGCCCGAGTTTGGACAGCAGCGCGTTGACATGGCTCTTGACCGTGCCCGTGGTGACACCGAGTTCGGCGCCGATCTCGGCGTTGGTCAGCCCGGACGCGATCTTCAGCAGGACCTCGCGTTCCCGCTGGGTGAGCCGGCCGAGCGGTCCGCCGGCCACGGGCGGGGGAGGGGCACCGCGGGCGAAGGCCTGGATGAGCCGGCCGGTCACGGCGGGCGCCAGGATGCCGTCGCCGGCCGCGACCACCCGGATCGCGGACAGCAGTTCGTCGGGCCGGGCGTCCTTCAGCAGGAACCCGGACGCCCCGGCCCGCAGCGCCTCGTACACGTATTCGTCCAGGTCGAACGTGGTGAGCACCAGCACCCGCGGGCCGCCGGGCGGCGCGGTGATCAGCCGGGTGGCGGTGAGCCCGTCCATGCCCGGCATCCGGATGTCCATCAGGACGACATCGGCCTCCCGCGCCGCGGCGAGGGACACGGCCGACGCCCCGTCACCGGCCTCGGCCACCACGGTCAGATCGGGTTCGGCGTCCACGATGGCCGCGAATCCGGCGCGTACCACGGCCTGGTCGTCGACGACGATCACGCGTATGGCGACGGGGACACCTCCTGGACGGGGGCCCCAGGAGCCCCGGCCGGCAACGACACCCGTAGCCTACCGGCCGGTTCGCACACGATCCGGCCCTCGCCGGCGGCGACCTGCACCCGCAGGCGTTCGGCGACCGGGCCCGCGACGGCCAGCCGCACCCCGGTCACCGTGATCCGCAGGGTGCCGCGGCGGCGCCGCAGGGTCACCCGAGCCGGGCCCGGGTCGCCCGCGCCGAGCGCGGCCTCGACGATCCGGTACACCGACACCTGCGTGGACGGCGGCAGTCCCCGGACGGCCTCCGGCAGCCCCCGCAGCCGTACCTCGCGGCCGGCCGAGCGCAGTGCCCGGCACAGCGCGTCGAGGTCGGCGGCGGACGGCGACGGGGCCAGCGGCCCGCCGGACCCGCCGTCGCCGCCGTCCGCCAGGCCGCGCAGCATCTCCCGCATCGCGGCCAGCGCCGCCCTGGCCGTGTCCGCGACCTCCGCCAGCTCGCCCCGGCGGGCCGCGCCGACCAGCGCCCGGGTGTGCGTCAGCACCGCCTCGCGCAACGTGGCCGCCAGCCGCTGCCGTTCGGCCTCGGCGGCCCGGTCCGCCTGCCACATGGAACTGGCGAACGCGAAGTCGTCGTACGCCACCGCCCGTACCCGGCGGCGGCGCACCAGCAGACCGGCCCCCCACACGGCGGTGAACACCGGGGCCAGCACCACGGACAGCAGGAACGACAGCAGCACGGCGTCGGCCGGGCCCGCCCGCTCGCCCGCCACCATGCCGTCGGCGCACGCGAGCGCCGTCACGGCACCGGCCGTCCCGAGCGTGGCCACGACCGGCGCGGGCCAGGTGTGCCCGGCTCCGGGACCGTAGGCGGCGACCGCGTACCCGGCCAGCGTCTCCACGAGCGTGCCGGCGACCAGGAACTGCGCGATACGGGACGGCAGCGGCACCGCGAGGACGGCCACCGGTCCCGCCCAGGCCGTCGCCAGCACCGCGCCGAACACCGCCCACGGGGCCCGCCTGCGCCACAGCAGCGGCAGCGCGTGCAGCGCCAGCAGCCCGCACACCAGCAGCAGCTCCGGCAGCACGGCCCGGCGCGCGGCGCCCGCCCAGTCCTCCGTGAGCGCCGCCACGCACGCCACCGGCAGCAGCATCGCGGCCAGCATCAGCGCGGGATCGGCGAACCGCTGCTCGCGCAGGACGTCACGCCGCCAGCCGGTCTCCTCCGGCCGCCGCGCCGCGGCGGCGTCGGGCAGCGTCGCGCGCACCCGCCAGCCGCCCTCCGGCGTGGGCCCGGCGGCCAGTTCGCCGCCGACGGTGGCGGCCCGCTCGCGCATCCCGGCCACGCCGCGCCCCGCGCCGAGCCCCCCGGCGCCCTGCGCGGGGACGCGCGGCGGCGCGTTCTCCACCGTCAGCTCCAGCAGCCCGTCCGCCCGCCGGACGTCCACCCGGGCGGCGGCGCCGGGCGCGTACCGCAGCGCGTTGGTCAGGGCCTCGCGGACGATGCCGTGCACCGCCTCGGCCGCCGGGCCCGCGAGGCCGTCCGGGATCCGGGCGGTGACCGGACGGCCCAGCCGGCCGAAACCGGCGACGAGTTCCTCGATCCGCCCGCTCATCGGCCGGTGGTCCGGGCCGCCGGTGTCCCGCAGCAGCCCTACGAGCCGTTGCAGCGCGGTGAGGGTCTCGGTGCCGGTGCGCTCCGCGAACGCCAGTGCCTCGGCGGACAGCTCGGGCCGGTCGTCCCGCAGCCGCAGTGCCGCGTCCGCGGTCACCACGACGGAGGTGAGGTGATGGGCGCTCACATCGTGCAGTTCCCGGGCCAGCCGCCGGCGCTCCTGGTCACCCGCCAGGAGGCGGGCCCGCTCCGCCCCGGCCAGCCGCCGGGCGGCGGTCAGCCGGCCGGCGAGCCACTGGCGCCGGGCCTCACCGAGCCCCGCGCACAGCACATAGGTGCCCAGCGAGAGGGCCATCGTGGACAGCAGCGGGGGCCGCAGGCCCTCCGTCACCGCGGCCCCCACCCAGTCGACGCCCACCACGGCGGCCAGCGCCCGCACCGTCACCGGCACCGGGCAGCGCACGGCGACGGAGTACAGGGCGATCAGCGGGCCGAGGCCCACATAGCCGTCCGGCCAGGCGAAGCCGCCGAGCACCCCGGCGGCCAGGGTGCCGGCCAGCGACCGCACCGGCGCGGTACGGCGCCACCCCAGCGCGGCGGTCTCCACGGCCAGCGCGCACACCACGGCGGCCAGGGCGAGCGGACCGGGGGTGCCGTCCGGGTACACCCCGGGCCACAGCAGGACGCCCTGCCCGGCCGCGAGCAGCAGGGGCAGCAGCCAGTTGCGTATCGTCTCCATCTCGCCGACGAGCGTAAGGGCCGCTCCGTGCGGCGGGCACCGGCCCCGGGGTGGAGGTCCGTCCCCAACCAGGGGTAGAGACACCGCTCCTGCCGTGGGCCGATGGCACACCCGCGGGACTTTGGCAGGCTGACGGCATGACACAGCCACCGCTCGCCGAGCAGCTCCCGTACCACCGCCTGGCCCGCCTCTCGCCGCGTCACCAGTGGTGGCGCCCGCTGGCCGGAACCCTGGTCGTGGCCGTGGGCTATGTGCTCGCCGTGCTCGTCCTCATGCTCAGCGCCCTGGTCGCGGGCCTGGCCCTCGGATACCCCGAGGACGCCGACGGCTGGCCCGAGTTCGGCCCGGTGTCGGGCACCGCGCTGGACCTGCTGTCGATCGCGGTGGGCATACCCGTGCTGCTGCTGACCGTGCGCTGGATCGCCCGGCGCCCGGCCGGCACGGTCTCCTCGGTCACCGGGCGACTGCGCCGGCGCTGGCTCGGGGTGTGCGTGCTGACGGCCGTGCCGGTCCTCGCCCTGTCGATGGGCGGTATGTTCCTGCTGCCCTCGGACGGCGGCGAGGCGGAGAGCCAGTGGGTGGGCTGGCCGGCCTTCGCGCGGGCCCTGGTCATGCTGCTGGTCCTGGTGCCGTTGCAGGCGGCGGCCGAGGAGTACGTCTTCCGTGGCTGGCTGACGCAGACGGCGGGGGCGTTCCTGCGTTCGCCGTGGGCCGCGCTGGTGCCCCAGTCCGTGCTGTTCGCCGCCGCCCACGGGTGGGGGACCGCGTGGGGCTTCGCCGACCTGCTGGTGTTCGGGATGTGCGCGGGGTGGCTGACCTGGCGGACGGGGGGACTGGAGGCGTCCATCGCCCTGCACACCGTCAACAACCTCTTCGCCTTCGGTGTGTCGGCCGCCGTGGTGGGCGGGCTCGCCAGTGACGAGACCGCGGCCGACGCGGGCTGGCAGACGGTCGTGCTCGATGTCGCGGGCATCGTGCTGTACACGGCGGCCGTGACGTGGTGGCTGCGCCGCCGCCCACTGCAACGCACCGCCCCCGCGCCGCTGCCCCCGGCCCACCCGTACGGCGCGGCGCCCGGGCAGTGGCCGGTTCACCCGTACGGACCGGTGCCCGGGCCATGGCCGGTTCACCCGTACGGTTCGGTGCCCGGGCAGTCGCCGGTTTACCCGTACGGTGCGATGCCCGGGCAGGGTGTGATGCCCGGGCAGTGGCCCGGTCACCCTGCGACCGGCGCCCCCGTGCCACCGTCCGGGACCGCCCATCCGGGGGCCGCCGCGCCCTGGCCGGGCACGGACAGTCCGGCCGGGTCGGCGGGCACCGGGGAGGACACCTCGGACACCAGGTGAGTGGCGCACCGGTGGGTCCCCCCGTCAGCCCATGGAGGCGGTGACGGCCCGCACTTCGGGGACTCGGCGCGGGTGGTCACGGGCCACCGTGCGCGGCCTTTGGCAGACATGACGCCGTGCGGTGCGGGTGATGTGCGAGGGTGTGCGGTCGGCTGGTGGAAGATCGGTCCCGTGGGCGGAGCCGTGTCCTCTCCCGGGAGGTAAGCCCGCCGACCCGTAAAACGCTTATCGGCAAAGGGAGTTGACGCCATGACAGACACCCGCACCGTGACCGTCTTGGGGACCGGCATCATGGGGGCCGCGATGGCCCGCAACCTGGCGCGCGCCGGACACACCGTGCGCGCCTGGAACCGGACCCGCGCCAAGGCCGAACCGCTCACCGCCGACGGGGTGCTGGTCGCCGGCACGCCCGCCGAGGCCGTCGAGGGCGCCGACGTCGTGCTCACCATGCTCTACGACGGCCCGGCCGCCCTGGACGTCATGCGGGAGGCCGTCCCCGCACTGCGCCCCGGCACCGCCTGGGCGCAGTGCACCACCGCCGGCACCGAGGCCCTCGGCGACCTGGCGGCCTTCGCCGGCGAACACGGCCTGGTGTTCTTCGACGCGCCGGTGCTGGGCACCCGGCAGCCGGCCGAGGCCGGACAGCTTCTCGTCCTCGCCGCGGGCCCGGCCGGGCACCGGTACCTGGTCGACCCGGTGTTCGACGCGGTCGGCAGCCGTACCGTGTGGACCGGCGAGGACGGCACCGCCGGCACCGCGACCCGGCTGAAGCTGGTCGCCAACAGCTGGGTCGTCGCGGCCACCGCCGCCACCGGCGAGACGCTGGCCCTGGCCAAGGCGCTCGGCGTGGACCCGCAGGACTTCTTCGACGCCATCGACGGCGGCCCGCTCGACATGGGCTACCTGCGCGCCAAGGCCCGGCTCATCCTGGACGGCGAGCTGACGCCCGCACAGTTCGCGGTGGCCACCGCCGTCAAGGACGCCCGGCTCATCGTCCGGGCGGGCGAGGAACACGGTGTGCGCCTGGACGTGGCCGCCGCGAGCGCCGCGCGCCTGGAGCGCGCCGCCGCGCAGGGCCACGCCGACGAGGACATGGCCGCCGCCTACTTCGCCAGCTTCGGCGAAGCCGAGGCGCCGTCCGCCTGAGTGAGGGGCCCTGCGGGAGGCGGCCGGCTTCACTCGGCGGGGTCGGCGCCTTCCGCCTTCTCGGCCGTCTCCGGCGCCGGTTCGGCGGCCACGGTGTAGAAGACGGACGAGCCCTGCTTGCTGCGGTGCGCGCCGTTGCGGGCGACGAGGTTCTCCAGAGTGGTCCGCACGACCTTCGTCTGCACCGCCCGCTCGGGGTACGTCCGGCCCAGCGCCTCGGCGACCTCCGCGGCGGAACGCGGCTCGTTCTGCTCGGCCAGATACCGGCGGACCAGCTCGACGAGCGTCGGCTGCGAGGGCTGCGTCGGCTGCGAGGACTGTGCGGGCCGAGCGGGCTGCGCGGGCTCGGCGGGGGCCTTCTTGGCCGCCGCCTTCCCGGCCGCCGGCTTTCCGGTCGCCGGCTTTCCGGTCCCCGCCTTCCCGGCCGCCGACTTCTTGGCGGCCGGCTTCTTCGGCGCCGGCTTCTTGGTGTCGGTGCGCCGGGCGCCGCCGCTCTTCCCGCGCGGGGCGGGCACGACCGCGCCCGCGGCCGGGGCGGCGATGCCGAGCGCCTGCTGCATGTTCAGCAGAATGCCGTGGTCGTGCTGGAGCGCGGCCAACCGCTCCTGCAACGCGGCGATTTCCGCGGTGACGCGTTCCTGTTCCCTGACGTTCTCTTCTAGGTCCTTGGTCACCTGGCTGACGTACTGAGAAGCCAATTCGGTGACGGGCCCAGCGGTTTCCGGCATATCTACCTCCGCTTGTGGTGCGACACCTGGATGATACGGGTGAGTTAACCCGTTCTCACCTTTCGTGACACACGGACATGGCGGTCAGCGCTGGGCCAGGGCCGCGACTTAGGGTCGGGGTACCGGGAGCGGCCGAGGTAGCCGGAGCGTATGTGGTTGCCGAAGTCGCGGGGCTCGACCGTGATGTCGGTGTTCCGGCCCGCCTCCCGGCCGTCGACGTACGGCACGGCGGTGCCGGAGCCGTAGGTGACGAACACATGGACCCACCGGTCCGTCGGCAGCGGGCCGGCGTCGACCTCGGTGCCGATGTCGAGACACGGCTCCACACGGCCGGTTGACCGGACAGCCGTACCCAGGCCGCCACCGAGTAGGCGGACGCGCCCGCGATGTCAATGGCGCCGGGGGCGAGGGCCGCGCGCCCCAACCGCCTTGCGTCGCAGGAGCCCTGGCTAGGATGCCTCCTCATGGCGACGCGCGGACACGGCGGCACTCCCCGGCCGGGGCGTCGTACCCGCGCGGCCGTGGTCCTGGCCGGCCTGCTGCTGTGCGCCGGGTGCGAGGACTCCCTGGGGCAGCCCCCGCCGCGCCCGGCCGGTCCCCCCGCCGTCGCCGCGTGTCTGACCGGCTCCGGGGACCTGATCGCCGACGTGGACAACGACGGCCGCCCGGACCGGATCACCGACCCCTCCCGCCACGGTGCCCGGCTGACCGTCACCTTCGGCACCGGCTCGCCCCGCGAACGAACCGTCACCGCGCGAGAATTGGCCGACCGGCCGGGGAAACGGCAGCGGTATGTGCGCGCGGTTGTCGCGGACTTCGACCAGGACGGCTGGAGCGACCTGGCCGTGGTCGCCGGGGGTGCCCAGGCCGGTGACGATCCGGTCCCGCCCCGCGTGGCCGAACTGCGACTCGGTCCCTTCTCCGGCACCGGCCGCAGCCGGCGCACCGTACGGCTCGACCTCGGCGCCACGCGGGACATCGCGGTGGCCGACTACAACCACGACCGGTATCCCGACCTGGCGGCCTACACCTACGCGGGTGACGGGGTGTATGTGTCCGAGGCCAGGCTCGGCGACCCGCGCACCGGGCTCGGGGCGGACACCCGCGCGTACACCAGGGACGCCGGGGCCGCAGGCTACGATCCGCCGGCCCGCCTTCCGCACACCGGCCTGACGCCGTTCTATCCGGGGTGCGGGACGAAGTGACTCATGTCGCGGGCACCCGGGCGCCGGACCGGTGAACTCACCCGAGGACGAGCGGAAGTCTCCCGTCCCACCGGCCGTCGAGTCCGGCCCGTTCGGCGTCGGTCGGAGCCCGGCGGCCCGTGCCGATCCGCAGCGCGTCCTCGTCGGCCCAGGACGCGGGGAAGGGCGCCCCGGCGATCTCCTCCAGCATCGCGCGCGCCCGGGCGAGGCTCTCGGCGGGCGGCCGCTCGGCGCCCGGGAGGTGCGCGATGAGATCCAGGTGGTGCAGGGTCCACTCCAGGACGTACGCCGAGAGGTAGTCGCCGGCGGTGAGGACCATGTCCTGGGTGCTCACCCGCAGTGCGGGATCGGCCAGCTCCGCCGCGCGTCCGGCGGCCGAACCGACGTCGTCCAGATGGAACGTGAGCAGTCCGGGGTCCTCGTAGGCGGCGGCCAGCCGGACCGTCAGCGCGTCCAGCGGGTCGTCACCGGCGGGCGGTGTGTCCGTGACGTGCCAGTAGGTCACCGCGTCGTGCGTCGGTTCCTCCGCCGAGGGTGTCACCAGGGTGATGAGCACGTCCTGGGCGTCGATGACCAGGTGGCACACCAGGTCCCGGACGAGCCAGCCGGTGCAGCCGGACGGCCGCGCGAAGTCCTCGTCGGCGAGACCGGCCACGGCCGTGCGCAAGGCGGTCCAGGAGAGCTGGAAGAGGTCCACCCCCGCAAGCTAGCAGCGCGCCGCGGGGCGCTTCGACCGATTTACCAGGACCCCCTCGGTACCGGTTCGGCCGATCGCCGACGCGCGCCGGACGCCGGGTTTCTCGCGCGTACCCTGCCGGACCCGTTCGCCGCCCGGCGGAGGTGGCGCCCGGCGGCGGTGGCGGCCCGGCTCAGAACGTCGCGTCCACGAAGCCCAGTTTGCGGTTCATGGCGATCACGCCGGTGTTGGCTGGGTGGTGGAACGTCCGGACCGTGGTCGCCGCCCGCTCCCTGGCGAAGGCCAGCCCGAGGGTCTTCATGGCGATCGCGATGCCCCGGCCCCGGTAGGCGGCCCGTACCCCGGTCATCTCGTTGAAGACGAAGTCCGGGTGGACCGATGTGACCGCCATGCCGACCCACGCCCCACCGTCCAGGGCGAGCACCACACCGTGGGGGTCGTAGCCGGCGGAGTCGAAACGGCGTTCGGCGTACTCCTCGTAGGAGTAGAACTCCCCGCGCTCCGGGATGTCCGCCGAGCACTCCTTGTTCAACTCGTACAGGGCGCACCGGTGTTCCGGTGTGTCGCCCAGTTCGGCGAGGGTGGTGAAGCGGATGCCCGCCGCGCGGCAGCGCTCCACGTACGGCCGGAAGCGGGGCGCGTCGAACGAGGCGATGTCCAGTTCGAGTTTCACCCAGTGATCGGCCATGTGGTCTCCTCCGTCGGTAAACTGCCCGCCCGATTCTGTCACTTGACCGAGTGCGCACCGGTAACGTTCACATGAATGAACCTCACTCACGTGGGTGTACATGTCATGTGAGGGTGTGTCAAGCTCGGCCGACTTCCTTCGAACACCTGCGGAGTGGGAGGACGAGCATGAGCGTTTCCCGGCGTGCGCTGCTGGTCACGGCGGCGGGTGCGGCGGCCGTGGGGCCGGTCACGGAGGCGTCGGCGGCCCCCGCGTCGGCAGGACGGGCCCCCGCGTCGGCGGCCGGACAGGTGGGGACGGGCGCGACCCTGCGGACGCTGAGCGAGGCGGCGGAGTACGCCGTGGCGAAGGTCCGCGCCGTGGCGCCCCGTGTCACCGGCTTCCCGGTCGGCACCAAGTTCGAGAAGTGGACGTACTCGCGCGGCGGGGACTGGGTGGGCGGCTTCTGGCCCGGGACGCTGTGGATGGCGTACCTGTACAGCGGGGACGACACCTTCCGCGCCCGGGCGGTCGAGTCGGCCCGGAACCTGGCCCCCCGCCAGACCGACACGACCACCCACGACCTCGGTTTCCTGTTCTACCCCTCCTGGGTCACCGCCTGGCGCCTGACCGGCGACGACGAGTGGCGCACGGGCGCGATACGCGCGGCCGACTCCCTGATACGGCGGTACAACCCGCGCGGCGGGTTCATCCGGGCGTGGGGCGCGCTGAACGACACCGCCAACGCCGGTCGCGTCATCATCGACACGATGATGAACCTGGACCTGCTGGCGTTCGCGAGCCGGCAGACCGGTGACGCCAGGTACCTGGACATCGCGGTGGCGCACGCGAAGACCGCCCAGCGCGTCTTCCCCCGCCCGGACGGTTCGACCCCGCACGTGTTCGACTTCGACCCGGACACCGGCGCACCCCTCGGCCCCGCCACGGTGCAGGGCTACGACGCCTCCTCCTGCTGGTCGCGCGGACAGGCGTGGGGCATCTACGGGTTCACCACCATGTACCGCAGGACCGGCGACACCGGGTTCCGGGACACCGCGCGCCGACTCGCCGACTACGCCATCGGGGCGCTGACCCCGGACCACGTCCCCGTCTGGGACTACCGCGCGCCGCAGCAGCCGTACGACATCAAGGACGCCTCCGCCGGGGCGATCATGGCGTGCGGGCTGCTGGACCTGCACGCGGCGACCGGCCGGCGCGCCTACCGGGACGTGGCGCTGCGGATCCTCACCGCGCTCGCGGAGACCTGTCTGACCAGGGACTCGGCCCGCGCGGAGGCGGTCGTGGCCCGCTGCACCCGCAACCGTCCGGGCGAGGACGGCATCGAGATCTCGCTGCCCTACGCCGACTACTACCTCCTCGAAGGCATCCTGCGGGTGCTCCGTCCGGCGGACGTGGACCGCGCGGTCGACCTGTCACAGCCGTCCTAGCGGTCCTGGACCGAGAATCAGTTCCTCGGGCTCAGCAGGCCGACGTGTTCCGTGCCGCCTCGCGCGCCTCGGTGAGAGCGCGCTGCCTCAGGTCGCCGAACAACTGGATCGTGGTGGCGGCCAGGACGTCGTCCCCGCCGATGGTCCGCCGGTCCCCCCTGCGGGTGGACAGGGACAGGAGGGGATCCTTGAGTAACGGAGGCGGGGCCGGTTCGCCCGGTGTCACCAGGTGGACCGTACCGAAACGTTTGACCCCGCCCTCGCGGAGGACCATGGCCGCGTCCCGGGCGAGGTCCGTCAGGAACACGCTCGCGATGCCGTCCAGGTCGCGGACCATCGCCGGGACGGCCCTCGCCCCCCGGCTTCGCAGCAGCTTCCTCACCCCGGCCTCGAACCGGTGGGCGCCGGCCACGGCACTCGGTCTGCGCGGCCCGCGGCGCACACGGGAAGGCACGACGACACCCTCGGCGTCGTACAGGACACCGGTCAGTCCCCGGAACGTCGGGCTGTGGTCGTACCACTTGCACCCCACCTCGACTTCGACGTTCCGGTCGATCGCCGAGAGGAGGTCCCCGGGGACCAGCTTCGTCCGGGCCTCCTCCGCCGCCGCCCTCCTCGCACCGTCGATGATCTCCCTCAGCACGGTGCGCGTCACCGACGCGGCGGCCCACGCGGCCGACCGGGAGACGTGCAGCGGGGTCACGTCCCTGAACACCGCTTTGACGAGAGAAGGCCTGAACGGCGGTACGTCCACGACCGAGACGGTCCCGGGACCACTGCGTTCAGGGCGTGTGTGGTGTGCGGTCATCGTGGGGAGTCGCTCCTTGCCGCGTGAGTGTCGGAGGCCCACACTCCACCACGCGGTGTCCGGCATTCAACCGTTGGATCATCCCCCGACACCTCGTGCTCGAGGACGGCCCGGCCGTTCCAGCCGGGCCGGGCTGTCGGGGCGCCCGGGCCGGGGCCGGGTGGCTCAGCGGCGTATGGAGGGCTCGTCGGCGCGTTCGTCCGTGCCCTTCGTGTGGCCCGCGCGTCCGGTGACGGCCCGGGAGCGCGGGGGCGGGCCGGAGCGGCGGTTGATCAGGACGACACCGGCCACGACGACGGCACCGCCGAGCAGTTCGACCGGGTGCGGGATCTCGCCGAGCCAGACGAAGGACACCAGCAGGGCCACGGGCGGGACCAGGTACAGCGCGGCCGTGGACACGGCGAGCGGCAGGCGGGCGACGGCGTAGCCCCAGATCACGAAGCCCAGGGCGGACGGCAGCAGGCCGAGGAAGACAACGGCCATCAGCGCGTCCAGGGGGGCGTGGGTCATGGCCCGGGCCGTCGCGGGCACGAGCGGCAGCGCGAACACCGTGCCGGCGATCATGGCGTACGTGGCCACCTCCAGCCCGGTGTAGTGCCGCAGCAGCGGTTTGCTGGCGAAGTGGTAGACGCCCTGGACGACGGCCGCGGCCAGGACCACCAGGGAGGCGGCGGTGAACCCGGACACGCCGTTGCTCAGGGTGACGACGGCGGTGCCCGCGAGGGCGATGACGCTGCCGACGGCCACATTGCGGCTGATGTGTTCGGCCAGGAAGGCGCCGCCCAGCAGGACGCTGAAGACGGGGGCGACGGCGATCAGCAGGCTCGCGGTGCCCGCCTCGACATGGATCTCACCCCAGTTCAGCAGCACCTGGTAGGCGGTCATGCCGGTGAGCCCGCACAGCGCGATCTGCGGCAGATCCCTGCGCCGGGGCACCCGGACCCCGGCGAACGGGGCGATGGCGGCCAGGACGACGGCGGCGATGGCCAGCCGCAGCAGCGACAGCGCCGCCAGGCCGAGCCCGCTCACCCCCACGCGGATCGCCGGGAACGCGGACGCCCACAGCACCACGGTGCCGGCCAGGGCGAGAAAGCGGGGGGAGGCGAACCGTGTGCGCATTCCTCTACGATGCCGAGACCGAATCAAGAAGGTCCAGTTAGCTTTCTTTACGTAAAGCGTAAGATGTGATGATGCTTGATGTTCGTCGGCTCAGGATCCTGCACCACCTGGCCATCCACGGCACCGTCGCGGCGGCGGCCGAGGCCCTGCATCTGACCGCGCCGGCGGTCTCCCAGCAGCTGGCCGTCCTCGAACGGGAGGCCGGTCTGCCCGTCGTGGAGAAGCACGGACGCACGCTGCGGCTGACCACCGCCGGCGAGCTGCTGGTCGCGCACGCTGAGGTGGTCCTCGGCGACCTCGCCGCCGCGGAGTCCGACCTCGCGGCGCTGCGCGGCGGCCGGCGCGGACAGGTCCGGGTGGCCGCGTTCGCCTCGGCCGCCCGCACCCTGTTCCCGGCCGTGTACCGGGCGCTCGCCGAGGAGGACGACGCGTGGTCGCGCCGGCTCGCCCTGCACCTCACCGTCCTGGAACCCGGGGAAGCGCTCCAGTCCCTGCACAAGCGGGAGATCGACGTGGCCGTCGTCCACGGCTACACCGTACTGCCCCGCGACTTCCCCTCGGGCAGTGAGCAGGAGGCCCTGATGGAGGACCCCGTGGTGGCCGTGCTGCGCCTCGATCACGCGGACCGGCTGGGGCTGGCCCCCGGAGCGCCCGCGGACCTCTCGGCGCTCGCCCAGGCGCCCTGGCTGACGCCCGCGCCGGACACCTCCTGCTACGAGATGATCCAGCGCACCTGCGGCGCCGCCGGGTTCGTCCCGGACATCCGGGTCCGCAGCAGCGACTTCGCCGTCCTGACCTCCCTGGTCGCCGCCGGCGCGGGCGTCGCGCTGGCCCCCCGGCTCGCCGTCCCGGACGACGCCGCCGGGGTCAGCCTGCACCCGCTGACCCGGCCGGTCAGCCGGACGGTCTTCACCGTGAGCCGCTCGGGCACCGCCCGCCGGCCCGACATACACCTGCTGAACTCCCTGCTGAAGCGGGCGGCGGCCGCCCACACCGACGCCTCCTGACCGCCCCACCGGTTCCGGCGGAGCGCCACCTGACCGCCCCGCCGGTTGCGTCGGTTCCGTGGGCGGGGGCCCGGCGTCTTTGCACCTCCCGGCCGTCCCGTGCGCCTCCCGGCCCTCCCGTCGGCCGTGTCAGCGCAGCCCGGGCAGGCCTCGCAGTTCCGTGACCCGCAGCAGGCGGGCCGTCGCGAGGTAGGCCGTGACTAGCGTCACCGTGCCCGCGGCCAGGGCGAGGGCCGTGGGCCAGGTTCCGGTGCCGAGGCAGGCGGTGCAGGCGTGTGCGGCCGCCCAGCCCAGGGCCGCGCCGAGGCCCGCGGCGATCAGCAGCTTGGCGTAGGTGCGGCGCAGGGTCCCGTCGTCGAGGCGTCCGCCGACCCGGCGCCGCAGCAGCCGCGCGGTCACCAGGAGCCCGATCACGTACGACAGCGTGTACGCCCCGGCCATCGCCGTCACCGCCCAGCGCGCGGGCAGCAGCACATGGCAGGCGGTGGCGAGGGCGATGTTCACCACGGCGACCCACGCGGCCATGAAGAACGGCGTACGGGTGTCCTCGAAGGCGTAGAAGCCGCGCAGCAGCAGGTACTGGGCGGAGAACGGGATCAGCCCGGGGCCGAACGCCTGGAGCATGTGGCCGAGCGGCCGGGCCGTGGCCGCGTCGGCGGCACCGTGGGCGAACAGCAGCACCGCCAGCAGCGGTCCCAGGGCGAGGAAGAAGAACGCGGCGGGCACGATGACGGCGCCGCTGACCCGCAGGGCGCGGGACAGATCCGCCCGCAGGTCGGCCACCCGCCCCTGCGCGGCGGCCCGGCTCATGCGCGGCAGCAGCGCGGTCACCAGGGACACGGTGACGATGGACTGCGGCAGCATCCAGATGGTCTGCGCGTAGGTGTACGCCGAGTAGCCCGCGCCCGCGTCCGGGAGCTCCTGGTCGGCGGCGTTGGCGTAGTTGGTGACCACCGCCAGGGCCACCTGGTTGGCCAGCACGAACAGCAGGGTCCACTTGGCCGCGTGGACGCTGGAGCCCAGCCCCGTGCCGCGCCAGTCGAAGCGCGGCCGGAAGCGGAAGCCGGCGGCGCGGGCGAACGGGATCAGGGCGAGGGCCTGCACGGCGATGCCCGCGGTCGTGCCGATGCCCAGCAGCCGGACCTGGCCGGCCGTGATGTCCGCCACCCGGCCGGGGACCGTCATCAGGCCCAGGTAGGCGGCGAACATGGCGACCAGGACGACGTTGTTCAGCACCGGCGTCCACATCGCCGCCCCGAACTTCTCGCGGGCGTTGAGGACCTGGCCGTAGATGCCGGTCAGCCCGTAGAAGAAGATCTGCGGCAGCAGGTAACGGGCGAAGGTGACCGTCAGTTCGTACGCCTCGTGGTTGGCCGCGGTGTCCCGCATGTAGACGCCGACGATCTGCGGTGCCGCCCACACCGCCAGCGCCGTACCGACGCCGAGGACGCACACCACGAGGGTCACCAGCCGCTGCTCGTAGGCCCGGCCCTGGTCGGGGTGTGTGGCGCGGGCGCGCACCAGCTGCGGCACGAGGACGGCGTTGAGAGCGCCGCCGATCAGGAGCGTGTACAGACTGGTCGGCACCGTGTTGGCCGTGTTGTAGGTGCTCGCCAGCAGGCCCGTGCCCAGTGCGGCGGCCTGGAGCACCGTGCGTATGAGTCCGGTCGCCCGGGACACCACGGTGCCGGCCGCCATCAGCATCGAGGCCCGGGCCGGCCCGGCGGGCGCCGGTCTCTTCCGGCGGCGGCCTCGCCCGCGGCGGTCCGCCCGGCCCGCCGGGGCGGCGTGCCGGCCCCCCGGCCGGCGCTGTGCGGGCACACCCTGTGGCCTCGTCTTCGCGTCCTCGATCATGCGCACAACCTATGTGAGCCGGGCGAGCGGGCCGCGCGGCCGGGGCGGGCGCCGGGCCCCGGACACCGTGAGGGAAAATAGTTGCCTTGAGAAACTAGAAGTGTGATGAAAGGTCCCGCATGCCGCACCTCACCATCGACTACTCCGCCCGTCTGGCCGGAGTCCTCGACGCGAGCGTCCTCGTGAAGGAGCTGCATCCGCTGGTCCTGGAGGAATCCGGGTCGACGGGCGTGTGCAAGACCCTGGTCCGGCCGGTGGACACCTATGTCGGGGACATGTCTAGCGGGGAGACCGCCTTCCTGCACATCGAGGTGGGCCTCCTGCCCGGCCGCCCCGCACACAGGCGGGCCCGCCTGTCCGAGCGCGTACTGGCCCTGGCCGACGGACACCTGCGCGCGGCCGGAGTGCCCGAGCCGGTCGTCTCGGTGGAGGTCAGGGAACTGGCCGCCAGCTACCGGCTGTCCACCGCGACCCCGGCCGGCGGGTGACCGCCCCACGGCCCCGCGCCGGCCGTCGCCACCAGGGGACCCCTTAGCCGTCGCGGGGGCCCCTGGGGGCCCTAGGGGTGTCGTGCGTCACCACCCCCTGCCTAGCCTCCGAAATCGAAAGGGGAAGCGGACCGGCAACCGTCCGGAGGCGATCCGCACGGCCCAGGCCCTCACTTCGATCCCGATCGGATGGCGCGCTGGTGAACAACGAAGAGCAACTGCTCGACTATCTCAGGCGGACGACGGCGGACCTGCGGGAGGCGCGGCGTCGGCTGCGCGAGAACGAGCGCCGCGCACACGGCCCGGTCGCCGTCGTCGGCATCGGCTGCCGCTACCCCGGCGGCGTCACCACCCCCGAGGACCTGTGGGACCTCGTCGCGACCGGCACCGACGCGGTGACCGGCTTCCCCGCCGACCGCGGCTGGGACGTGGACGCCCTCTACGACCCCGACCCGGCCCGGCCCGGCAAGACCTACGCCCGCACCGGCGGATTCCTGCACGACGCCGCCGACTTCGACCCCGGCTTCTTCGGCATCAGCCCCCGCGAGGCCCTCGCCATGGACCCGCAGCAACGACTGCTGCTGGAGACCTCCCACGAGGCCTTCGAACGGGCCGGCATCGTCCCCGCCTCCCTGCGCGGCAGCCGCACCGGCGTGTTCGCCGGCGTCATGTACAACGACTACGCCACCCGCCTCGGCTCCGTACCCGACGACCTCGACGGCTACCTGGCCAACGGCAGCGCCGCCAGCATCGCCTCCGGCCGCGTCGCCTACACCTTCGGACTCGAAGGGCCCGTCGTCACCGTCGACACCGCCTGCTCCTCCTCCCTGGTCGCCCTGCACTGGGCGGTCCGGGCGCTGCAGTCCGACGAGTGCTCCCTCGCCCTGGCCGGCGGGGTCACCGTGATGTCCACCCCGGAGACCTTCGTCGACTTCAGCCGGCAGCGCGGGCTCGCCCCCGACGGCCGCTGCAAGGCGTTCGCCGCCGCGGCCGACGGCACCGGCTGGGGCGAGGGCGCGGGCATGCTGCTGCTGGAGCGGCTCGCCGACGCCCGCCGCAACGGCCACCCGGTGCTCGCCGTCATCCGGGGCAGCGCGGTCAACTCCGACGGCGCCAGCAGCCGGCTGACCGCGCCCAACGGCCCCTCCCAGCAGCGGGTCATCCGGCAGGCCCTGGCCGGCGCCGGGCTCACCCCCGCCGACATCGACGTGGTCGAGGCACACGGCACCGGCACCGCCCTCGGCGACCCCATCGAGGCCCAGGCACTGCTCGCCACCTACGGCCAGGACCGCGACCGGCCGCTGCTGCTCGGCTCGGTCAAGTCCAACCTCGGGCACACCCAGGCCGCCGCGGGCGTCGCGGGCGTCATCAAGATGGTGCTGGCCATGCGGCACGGCGAGGTCCCGCCCACCCTCCACGTCGACGCGCCCACCGACCAGGTGGACTGGAGCGCCGGAGCCGTCGAACTCGCCCTGGAGCGGCGCCCCTGGCCCGCCACCGGACGGCCGCGCCGCGCCGCCGTCTCCTCCTTCGGCATCAGCGGCACCAACGCCCACGTCGTCCTGGAGCAGGCGCCCGCCGACGAACCGGCCGAGGACACACCCGACTCGCCCGCGCGGGAGGGCGGCTGCGTTCCCTGGATCGTCTCCGGCCGCACCCCCCAGGCCCT
Organism: Streptomyces achromogenes subsp. achromogenes; assembly: GCF_000720835.1. GTDB lineage: Bacteria > Actinomycetota > Actinomycetes > Streptomycetales > Streptomycetaceae > Streptomyces > Streptomyces achromogenes. The sequence goes on from NZ_JODT01000021.1 coordinate 120,319, forward strand.
CACCGCGCAGATCGCCCGGCTGCGCGACCACCTCGGCACCCACCCCGGCGCCCGCCCGGCCGACCTCGGCCTGTCGCTCGCCACCACCCGCGCCCGCCACGAACACCGCGCCGTCGCCGTCGGCCGGGACACCGCCGGACTGCTCGCCGCGCTCACCACCGCCACCCCGCTCACCCGCACCGGCGGCCGGACCGCGTTCCTGTTCACCGGGCAGGGAGCCCAGCGCACCGGCATGGGCCGCGCCCTGTACCGGGCCTTCCCGGTGTACGCCGACACCTTCGACGCGGTGTGCGCCCTCGCCGACCCGGGCCTGGAACGGCCGCTCGCCGACGTGCTCGACGAAGACAACGGCCCGCTGCACCGCACCGACTACGCGCAACTCGCCCTCTTCGCCACCGAAGTGGCCCTCTACCGCCTCCTGGAGTCCTGGGGCGTCACCCCCGACTACGTGGCCGGCCACTCCGTCGGCGAGATCGCCGCCGCCCACGCCGCCGGGGTGCTGTCCCTGCCCGACGCCGTGCGGCTCGTGCTCGCCCGCGGCACCCTGATGGCGGCCCTGCCCGAAGGCGGCGCCATGGCCGCGCTGCGCGCCAGCGAGGAGGAGATCGCACCCCACCTGGACGCGACGGTCGGCCTCGCCGCCGTCAACGGACCGCGCTCGGTGGTGATCTCCGGCGCCGAGGACGCCGTGGCCGCCCTCGCCGCCCGCTTCGGCGGCGGAAAGCGGCTGACCGTCTCGCACGCCTTCCACTCGCCGCTGATGGAGCCGATGCTCGCCGCGTTCGCCGAGGCCGCCGCCCGCTGCGCCTACGCCGAGCCCCGCATCCCCCTCGTGTCCACGCTCACCGGCGCCCTCGCCGACCCCGCGCACCTGACCACCCCCGGCTACTGGGTCGACCACGTCCGCCGCACCGTCCGCTTCGCCCCCGCCCTGACCACCCTGCACGAGCTGGGCGTCCGGACGTTCCTCGAAGTCGGCCCGGACGCCGCCCTCACCGCGCTCGCCGCCGACTGCGTCCCCGACGACAGCGTGACCATCGCCGCGCTGCGCCGCGCCGGCGACGAGGAACACGACCTGGTCACCGCCGTGGCCCGGCTGGACGCGGCCGGCACCGACGTCGACTGGGCGGCCTTCTTCGCCCCGCACCACGCCCGGCCCACCACCCTGCCCACCTACGCCTTCCAGCACAGCCGCCTCTGGCTGGACGCCGGCCCCGCCGGCAGCGGCGACGCGGGCGGCCTTGGGCAGAGCGCCACCGGCCACCCCCTGCTGACCGCCGCGACCGACCTGCCCGACAGCGGGGGAGCGGTCCTCACCGGACGGCTCTCCCGCGCCTCGCACCCCTGGCTCGCCGACCACGCCGTGCACGGCACCGTGCTGCTGCCCGGCACCGCCTTCGTGGAACTGGCACTCCAGGCCGCGGAGCGCACCGGCTGCGACACCGTCGGCGAACTCACCCTGCACGCCCCGCTGATCCTGCCCGAGCAGGGCGCCCTCGCCGTCCAGGCCGCCGTAGGCCCCGACCGGGACGGACAGCGGGAGCTGACCATCTGGTCCCGCCGCGCCGACACCCCCGACGCTGCCTGGACCCGCCACGCCGCCGGCGTCCTCACCCCCGCCGACGCCGACGCCGACGCCACCGGCCCGGCCGGGCTCACCGACTGGCCGCCCCCGGACGCCGAACCCGTCGACCTGGCCGGCCTCTACCCCGCGCTGGCCCGCACCGGCTACGGCTACGGCGAGGTCTTCCAGGGCCTGCGCGCCATGTGGCGGCGCGGGGACGAGCTGTTCGCCGAGGCGGCCCTCCCCGACAGCGCCCGCGCCACCGCCGCCGCCTACGGGGTCCACCCGGCCCTGCTGGACGCCGTCCTGCACGTCAACCTGCTGGACCTGCCCGACGGCCAGGCGGTCCTGCCGTTCGCCTGGGGCGGGGTCACCCTCCACGCGCCGGGCACCGACACCCTGCGCCTGCGCCTGACCCCGTCCGGCCCCGACTCCGTCGCCCTCACCCTGGCCGACGCCGCCGGAGCACCCGTCGCCACCGTACGCGGCCTCGTGGCCCGCCCCGTCACCGCCGACCAGCTCGCCGGGGACGGCGACGACCCGCTGTACCGGGTGGACCTCGTCCCGGCACCCGCCGCGACGGCCCCCGCCCTGCCCGCGACGGCCGTGTGCGGCCTCGGCGACGACAACACCGTTCCCGGGAGCGCCGGTCAGGACCATGTCCAAGAGGTCCTGGGCGCCGACGTCCCCCGCCACCCCGGTCTCGCCGCCCTCACCGCCGCCGGCCCCGTCCCCGACCTGGTCCTGCTGGCCGTACCGCCCGCCCCCGACGCCGTACCCGACCTGCCCGCCCTGGTGCGCGCGCGGGTGCACGCGGTCCTGGACGTCCTGCGCTCCTGGCCCGCCGACGAGCGGTACGCCGGGCGCCGGCTCGCCGTGCTGCTGCGCACCGGCGACCTCGCACACGCCGCCCTGTACGGGCTGGTCCGCGCGGCCCAGGCCGAGCATCCCGGGCGGTTCCTGCTGGTCGACAGCGACGGCAGCGCCGACCCCGGACCGGCCCTCGCCGGCGCGCTCGCCGCCGGGGAACCGGAGGTCGCGGTGCGCGACGGCGAGGTGCGGCTGCCCCGGCTGGCCCGCGCCAAGCCCGCCGGCCCGCCCGCCTGGGACCCGGACGGCACCGTCCTGATCACCGGCGGCACCGGCGGCCTCGGCGCGCTGATCGCCCGTCATCTGGTCACCGCACACGGCGTACGGCACCTGCTGCTGGCCGGGCGGCGCGGCGTGGACGCCCCCGGGGCCGCCGAACTCGCCGACGCGCTGCACGAGGCGGGCGCCGAGGTGACCGTCGCCCGGTGCGACGCCGCCGACCGGGACCAGCTGGCCGCCCTGCTCGCCGAGCACGACGTACGGGCCGTGGTGCACGCCGCCGGCGTCGTCGACAACGGCGTCCTGGCCGGCCTCGACGCGGACCGGGTCGACCGGGTGCTGCGGCCCAAGGTGGACGCCGCCTGGAACCTGCACGAACTGACCCGCGACAAGGATCTGACGGCGTTCGTGCTGCTGTCCTCCACCGCCGGACTGCTGGTCGGCGGCGGCCAGGCCAACTACGCCGCCGCCAACACCTTCCTCGACGGCCTCGCCGCCCACCGCCGCTCGCTCGGCCTGCCCGCCGTCTCCCTCGCCTACGGCCTGTGGTCCAACGCCGGCGGCCTGGGCGCCGGCATCGACGCCGCCGACCTGGAACGGCTGCGCCGGCTCGGCCTGCCGCCCCTGACCCCCGCCCAGGGCCTGCGCGCCCTCGACACCGGCCCCGGCGGCGAGGACGCCGTGCTGGTGCCCGTACGACTCGACCCCGCCGCGCTGCGCGCCCGGACCGACGGCGTGCCCGCGCTGCTGCGCGGCCTGGTCCGGCCCGCCCGGCGGCGCGACACCGACGGCGGCACCCCGGCGGGTTCCTGGCGCGACCGGCTGGCCCCGCTGGCCGACCCCGAACGCGACCGCGCCCTGCTGGAACTCGTACGCACCCACGTCGCCGCCGTGCTCGGGCACCCCTCGCCGGAGTCGGTGGAGCCGGGGCGCGCCTTCCAGGAGATGGGCTTCGACTCGCTCGCCGCCGTGGAACTGCGCAACCTCCTCGCGGGCGCCACCGGGCTGACCCTGCCCGCCACGCTCGTCTTCGACCAGCCCACGCCCACCACCCTCGCCGCCCACCTCAAGACCGCGCTGGTGCCCGGCCCCGCCGACCGGGCCCGGTCCGCGCTGGCCGAACTGGACCGCCTGGAAGCCGCGCTGCACGCCCTGCCCGACGAGGACGGCAGCCACGCCCGCGTCACCGCCCGCCTCGAAGCGCTGCTGCGCGACTGGCAGGACACCCACGGCCGGCATGCCGCGCCCGGGGCGCCCGCCGACTTCGGCGACGCCAGCGACGAGGAACTCTTCGCCAGGATCGACAACGAACTGGGAGCCCTGTGATGGAAGACTCGGCCACGGCCGGCAAGCTCCGCGACTACCTCAAGCGGGCCACGACCGAGCTGGAGCGCAGCCGCCGCCGCGTGAGGGAGCTGGAGGACCGCGAGCGCGAGCCCGTCGCCATCATCGGCATGGGCTGCCGCTACCCGGGCGGTGTGCGCACCCCCGAGGACCTGTGGCGGATCGTCGACGAGGGCATCGACGTCGTCACCGACTTCCCCACCGACCGCGGCTGGGACACCGAGGCGATCTACGACCCCGAGCCCGGCGCCCCCGGCAAGACCTACGTCCGCCACGGCGGCTTCCTGCACGACGCCGCCGAGTGCGACCCCGCCTTCTTCGGCATCAGCCCCAAGGACGCGCCCGGCACCGACCCGCAGCAGCGGCTGCTGCTGGAGGTCACCTGGGAGGCGTTCGAACGGGCCGGCATCGACCCCACCACCGTCAAGGGCACCCCGACCGGCGTCTTCGTCGGCCTGATGCACCACGACTACCTCGGCGGCACCATCTCCGGCAGCATCGTCTCCGGCCGCATCGCCTACACCCTGGGCCTGGAGGGCCCCGCGGTCACCATGGACACCGCCTGCTCCTCCTCCCTGGTCGCGCTGCACCAGGCCATCCAGTCGCTGCGCAAGGGCGAGTGCTCCCTGGCGCTCGCGGGCGGCGCCGCCGTCATGGCGAGCCCCGAGATGTTCATCGAGTTCAGCGAGCGCCGCGCGCTGTCCCCCGACGGCCGCTGCCACTCCTTCTCCGACGACGCCGCCGGCGCCGCCTGGGCCGAGGGCGCCGGCATGCTGCTGGTGGAGCGGCTGTCCGACGCGCTGCGCAACGGCCACGAGGTGCTCGCCGTGGTCCGCGGCTCGGCCGTCAACCAGGACGGCGCCTCCAACGGCCTGACCGCGCCCAGCGGCCCCGCCCAGATCCGCGTCATCCGGCAGGCCCTCGCCGACGCCCGGCTCGCCCCGCACCACATCGACGCGGTCGAGGCGCACGGCACCGGCACCACCCTCGGCGACCCCATCGAGGCCCAGGCCGTCATCGCCGCCTACGGGCAGGACCGGCCGGAGAACCGGCCGGTGTGGCTCGGCTCCCTGAAGTCCAACATGGGCCACCCGCAGGCCGCGGCCGGAGTCGGCGCCGTCATCAAGATGGTCATGGCGATGCGCCACGGCACCCTGCCCCGCACCCTGCACGTCGAGAAGCCCTCCACCGCCGTCGACTGGAGCGCCGGAGACGTCCGGCTGCTCACCGAGGCCCGCCCCTGGGACACCCCCGACGGCCGCCCGCGCCGGGCCGGCGTGTCCTCCTTCGGCATCTCCGGCACCAACGCCCACACCATCCTCGAAGAGGCGCCCCCCGCCGCCACGGAACAGGACGCCCCCGAGCGGGCCGCGCTGCCCGTGATCCCCTGGGTGCTGTCCGGCAAGGGCCCCGACGCCGTGCGCCGGCAGGCGGAGCGGCTGCTCGCCACGGCCGGCGGCCTCGACCCGTACGACGTCGGCTACTCGCTGGCCACCACCCGTACCGTCTTCCCCCACCGGGCCGCCGTCACCGGGCGCGACCGGGACGAACTGCTGGCCGGCCTGCGCGCCGTCGCCGACGGCAGCCGGCCCGCCGAAGCGGCCCCCGAACCCGGCCGGCTCGCCGTGCTGTTCTCCGGGCAGGGCTCCCAGCGACCCGGCATGGGCCGCACCCTGCACGCCGCGTTCCCGGTGTTCGCCGCCGCCTTCGACGAGATCTGCGCCGCGTTCGACACCCACCTGGACCGGCCGCTGCGCGAGGTGATGTGGGACCAGGACGGCGACCCCGCGCCCGTGCACCAGACGGTCTACACCCAGGCCGCCCTGTTCACCTTCGAAACCGCCCTGTACCGGCTGCTGGAGCACTGGGGCATCCGCCCGGACCTGCTCGCCGGCCACTCCGTCGGCGAGGTCGTCGCCGCGCACGTCGCCGGCGTGCTGGACCTGAAGGACGCCGTCGCCCTGGTCGCCGCCCGCGGCCGGCTCATGCAGGACCTGCCCGCCGGCGGCGCGATGGTCTCGCTGCTCGCCACCGAGACCGAGGTCGCCGGGCTGCTCACCGACGGCGTCGGCATCGCGGCCGTCAACGGTCCGCGCGCGGTGGTGGTCTCCGGCGACGAGGACGCCGTACTCGCCGTCGCCGCCCGGGTGGAGAAGTCCACCCGGCTGAAGGTGTCGCACGCCTTCCACTCCCACCGCATGGAACCCATGCTGGAGGCGTTCCGCGAGGTGCTCGCGGGGCTGACCTTCCGCGAGCCCGCCCTGCCGGTCGTCTCCAACCTCACCGGCCGCCTCGCCGACCGGCTCACCTCGCCCGAGTACTGGGTCCGGCACGTCCGCGAGGCCGTCCGCTTCCACGACGGGGTCACCACCCTGGCGGCCGAGGGCGCCACCCGTTTCCTGGAGGTCGGCCCCGACGCCGTCCTCAGCAACCTGGCCCAGGACGCGGCGCCCGTCGTCATCGCCGCCCAGCGCCGCGACCGGGCCGAGGACGCCGCTCTTGTCGACGCCGTCTGCCGGCTGCACGTGACCGGCACCGGCCCCGACTGGACGGCGCTGTTCGCCGGGGGCCGGAAGGTCGACCTGCCCACCTACCCCTTCCGCCGCGACCGGCACTGGGAGGACGCCCCCATCCTCCAGGCCGAACGCTCGGCGGCGGCCCGCGCGGGCGACGCCGCCGACCCGTTCTGGGACCTGGTCCGCGAGCAGGACGTCACCGCCGTGGCCGCCACGCTCGGCGTCGCCGACGAGACCTCCGTCGCCGCCGTCGTACCGGCCCTCGCCGCCTGGCACGAGCGGCGGCGGGCCGACGCCGCGGCCGACGGCTGGCGCTACCGCGTCGCCTGGGAACCGCTGGCCCCCGCCGCCACCCCGGCGCGCGGCGGCCACTGGCTCGCCGTCGTCCCCGCCACCGACGACCCGTGGACCACCACCGTCCTGACCGGGCTCACCGCACGCGGCCTCACCCTCGACACCCTCACCGTGCCCGCCACGGCCGGCCGCACCGAACTCGCCGCGCTGCTCGCCGGGCGGGACGGCGCCGACGGGGTGCTGTCCCTGCTGGCGCCCGCCACCGCGCCGGCCGCCACCGCCGCCCTCGTCCAGGCCCTCGGGGACGCGGACGTCACCGCCCCGCTGTGGTGCCTCACCCGCGACGCCGTCGCCCACGGCCCGGCCGCCGCCGTCACCGGTCTCGACCAGGCCCCCGTGTGGGGCCTCGGCCGGGTCGCCGCCCTGGAACACCCCGACCGCTGGGGCGGACTGGCCGACCTGCCCGCCGACCCCGGCCCGGACACCCTCGCCCGGCTGGCCGCGCTGCTCGGCGAACCGGGCGGCGAGGACCAGGTCGTCCTGCGCGACACCGGCGCCTACGGCCGGCGCCTGGAGCCCGCCCCCGCCCGTACCGGCGCCCCCTGGACGCCGTCCGGAACCGTGCTGGTCACCGGGGCCACCGGCGCCGTCGGCAGCGCCGTCGCCCGCGCGCTCGCCGCCGAGGGCGCCGACCACCTGCTGCTGACCTCCCGCCGCGGCATGGACGCCCCCGGCGCCGCCGACCTGGTCCGCGAACTCACCGACGCCGGCACCCGGGTCACCCTCACCGCCTGCGACCTCACCGACCGCCGGGCCGTGGCCGCCCTGCTGGACTCCGTACCGGCCGAACACCCCCTCACCGCCGTGCTGCACCTGGCCGGCGTCCTCGACGACGGCGTCCTGGACGCCCTCACCCCCGACCGCTTCGACCGCGTCCTCGCCCCGAAGGCCGACGCCGCCCGCCACCTGCACGAACTCACCGCGGACCGGAACCTGTCGGCATTCGTGCTGTTCTCCTCCCTGACCGCCACCGTCGGCGGCGCCGGCCAGGCCAACTACGCCGCCGCCAACGCCTACCTCGACGCGCTCGCCGAACACCGCCGCGCCGCCGGACTGCCCGCCACCTCGATCGCCTGGGGCCCCTGGGGCGGCGACGGCATGGCCGCCCACGGCACCGTCCGCTCCGCCACCCGCGCCATGGGCATGTCGCTCCTCGACCCCGGCCGCGCGCTCACCGCGCTGCGCCGCGCCCTGGCCGGCGGCGACACCACCGTCACCGTCGCCGACGTCGACTGGTCGGTGTTCGCGCCCGCCTTCACCGCCACCCGGCCCAGCCCCCTGCTGTCCACGCTGCCCGGAGCCCGCCCCGGCACCGGCGGAGGCGAACGGGCGGGCGCCGCCGACGGCTTCGCCGAGAAACTCGCCGGCCTCACCGGCGGCGAACGCGACCGCGCCCTGCGGGAGCTGGTGTGCGAGCAGGCCGCCGCCGTCCTCGGCTACGGCAGCGCCGACGCGGTCGAGCCGACCACCGCCTTCCGCGACCTCGGCTTCGACTCCCTCACCTCCGTCGACCTGCGCAACCGGATCAGCACCGCCGCCGGGGTGCCGCTGCCCGCCACGCTCATCTTCGACTACGCCACCCCCGCCGCCCTCGCCCAGCACCTGGGCACCGAACTCGCCGGCGCCGACACCGCCTCCGTCGACTCGGTCCTCGCCGACCTCGACCGGCTCGCCGCCCGGCTCGGCGGCCTGAGCGCCGAGGACATCGAACAGGGCCGGATCGCCGGCCGCCTGCGGTCGCTGCTCGGCGACCTGGACCAGGCCCTCGGCCAGGAGGAGGCCGTCGCCGTCGCCGGACGGCTCGAGGACGCCACCGCCGACGACGTCTTCGCGTTCATCGACAACGAACTCGGCTCGGCCTGAGGCGACCCTCCCACGACACCCCGGCCGCACCGCGGTCCCCCTCTTCGCACAGGAGTGGCGACACCCGATGACCAACGACGAAAAGCTGCTCTCCTACCTCAAGCGGGTCTCCGCCGACCTGGCCCAGACCCGCCGGCGGCTGCGCGAGGTGGAGACCCAGGACCGGGAACCCATCGCCATCGTCGGAATGGGCTGCCGCTTCCCCGGCGGCGTGACCACCCCCGAGGAGTTCTGGCGGCTCGTCCACGACGGCACCGACGCCATCGGCGACTTCCCCGACGACCGGGGCTGGGACCTCGACACGCTGTACGACCCCGACCCGGACGCCACCGGCAAGAGCTACGTCACCCGGGGCGGGTTCCTCGCCGACGCGGCCGGGTTCGAGCCGGACTTCTTCGGCATCAGCCCCCGCGAGGCGCTCGCGATGGACCCCCAGCAGCGGCTGCTGCTGGAGGTGTCCTGGGAGGCCCTGGAACGCGCCCGGATCGCCCCCGACGCGGTGCACGGCGCCCGCGTCGGGGTGTTCGCCGGCACCAACGGCCAGGACTACAAGGACCTGCTCGCCCGGATGCCCGACGACAGCGAGGCCGCGCTCGGCACCGGCGTGCTGGCCGCCGTCATCTCCGGCCGCATCTCCTACACCCTCGGCCTGGAGGGCCCGGCCGTCACCATCGACACCGCCTGCTCCTCGGCGCTCGTCGCGGTGCACCTCGCCGTGCAGGCGCTGCGCAACAAGGAGTGCACCCTCGCCCTGGCCGGCGGCGCCACCGTGATGTCCACCCCGGGCAACTTCATCGCCTTCAGCCGGCAGCGCGGCCTCGCCGCCGACGGCCGCTGCAAGTCCTTCGCGGACGCCGCCGACGGCACCGGCTGGAGCGAGGGCGCCGGCATGCTGGTGCTGGAACGGCTCTCCGACGCCCGCCGCAACGGTCACGAGGTCCTGGCCGTGGTCCGCGGCTCCGCCGTCAACCAGGACGGCGCCTCCAACGGCCTGACCGCCCCCAACGGCCCGTCCCAGCAGCGCGTCATCCGTGCCGCGCTGGCCTCCGCCGACCTCGGCCCGGCCGACGTGGACCTGCTGGAGGCGCACGGCACCGGCACCACCCTCGGCGACCCCATCGAGGCCCAGGCGCTGCTCGCCACCTACGGACAGGGCCGCGAACAGCCGCTGTGGCTCGGCTCGGTGAAGTCCAACATCGGACACACCCAGGCCGCGGCCGGCGTCGCCGGCATCATCAAGGCGGTCATGGCGATGCGCCACCGGGTCCTGCCCCGGACGCTGCACGCCGAGCAGCCCTCCACCAAGGTCGACTGGGCACAGGGCGACATCCGGCTGCTGACCGAGAACCGGCCCTGGACCGACCCCGGCCGCCCCCGCCGGGCCGCCGTGTCCTCCTTCGGCGCCAGCGGCACCAACGCGCACACCATCCTGGAGGAGGCCCCCGCCGAAGAAGCAGGGGAGGCCGGGGGAGCCGGAGGACCGGGGGAGGCGGAGCCGCGCACGGCGCCGCCGCTGGTGCCCTGGGTGGTCTCCGGCCGCACCGAACGCGCCCTGCGCGAGCAGGCCGCCCGGCTCGCCGCCACCGTCGGTGAACTGGACCCGGTGGACGTGGCGCACTCCCTGGCCGCCACCCGCACCGCCCACCCGTACCGGGCCGTGGTCCTCGGCGCCGGCCGCGACGCACTGCTGGCCGGCCTGACCGGCGTGGCCGAGGGCGGCCCGGGCGCCGCCTCGGGCCGGGTCCGCAAGGGGCAGACCGCCTTCCTGTTCACCGGCCAGGGCGCCCAGCGCGCCGGCATGGGCCGCGACCTGCACGCGCGGTTCCCGGTCTTCGCCCGCGCCTTCGACGAGATCTGCGCGCTGACCGGCGACGACGACCTGCGCGACCTCGTCCTCGGCGACGACCCCGGGCCGCTGCACCGCACCGCCCGCACCCAGACCGCGCTGTTCGCCTTCGAAGTCGCCCTGTACCGGCTGTTGGAGTCCTGGGGGATCACCCCCGACTACCTGGCCGGCCACTCCGTCGGCGAGATCGCCGCCGCCCACGTGGCGGGCGTGCTGGACCTGAGGGACGCGACCACGCTGGTGGCCGCGCGCGGCCGGCTCATGCAGGCGCTGCCCGAGGGCGGCGCGATGATCGCCGTACGCGCCACCGAGGAGGAGGTCCGCCCGCTGCTCACCGGCCGGGTCGGCATCGCCGCCGTCAACGGCCCCCGCTCCGTGGTGATCTCCGGGGACGCCGCCGAGGCCGAGGCGGTGGCCGCCCGCTTCGGCAAGAGCCGCCGGCTGACGGTCTCGCACGCCTTCCACTCGCCCCTGATGGAACCGATGCTGGACGGCTTCCGGACGGTCGCCGAGTCCCTGACCTACCACCGGGCCACCCTGCCCGTCGTCTCCAACGTCACCGGCGCGCTCGCCACCCAGGACATCGCCTCCCCCGACTACTGGGTGCGGCATGTGCGCGAGGCGGTCCGCTTCCACGACGGCATCCGCGCCCTCGCCGCCGAGGGCGTCACCCGCTACCTCGAGGTCGGCCCGGACGCCGTGCTGACCGCCATGGCCCGCGACTGCCTGACCGCCGACGACACCGAAGCCGACGCCGGTACCCAGTCCGGCACCGGCACCGGTAACGACGCCGTCCTGGCCGCCGCCTCCCGCCGCGACCGCGACGAGACCGAGACCCTGCTCACCGCCGTCGCCCGGCTGTACACCGGCGGCGCCGCCGTGGACTGGACCGCGCTGTTCACCGGCGCCCGCACCGTCGACCTGCCCACCACCGCCTTCCAGCGCGAACGGTTCTGGCCCGAGACGACCGCGATCGCCGGTGACGTCGGCTCGGTGGGACTCGACTCCGCCGACCACCCGCTGCTCGGCGCCGCCACCGTCCTCGCCGACACCGACGGCGCCGTGCTCACCGGCCGGCTGTCGGCGCGCACCCACCCCTGGCTCGCCGACCACGTCGTCGCCGGCCGGATCGTCGTCCCCGGCACCGCCATGGTCGAACTCGCCGTCCGCGCCGGCGACCAGGTCGGCTGCGCCCACCTGGACGAACTCGCCCTGGAGACACCCCTGGTGCTGCCCCCGGACGCCGGCGTACGGGTCCAGGTGGCCGTCGGCGCGCCCGACGCCTCCGGCGCCCGTACGGTGCACGTGTACGCCCGCGCCGAGAGCCTGCCCGCCGACGCCCCGTGGACCGCGCACGCCTCCGGCCTGCTCACCGCCGGCCCCGCCACGCCGGGTACCCGCCTGGACGACTGGCCCCCCGAGGACGCCGAGGCGCTCGACACCGGCGGCCTGTACGAGCGGCACGCCGCCGCCGGACTGGAGTACGGGCCCGTCTTCCGGGCGCTGACGGCCGCCTGGCGGCGCGACGGGGAACTGTTCGCCGAGGTACGGCTGCCCGAGCGGCCCGCCGCCGACGCGCCCCGCTTCGGCCTGCACCCGGCCGCGTTCGACGCCGCCCTGCACTCCCTCGCCCTGCTCGGCGACGGTTCCGCCGACGACACCGCCCGGCTGCCGTTCGCGTTCGCGGGCGTCACCCTGCACGCCACCGGTGCCTCGGTGCTGCGCGCCCGGCTGACGCCCGCCGGCGACCACGCCTTCGCCGTCGACCTGGCCGACGCCGACGGCGCCCCCGTCGCCACGGTCGCCTCGCTGACCTCCCGCCCGCTCACCCGCCTCGCCGACCAGGACCCCGCCGCCGACGCGCTGTTCACCCTCGACTGGCAGCCGCTGCCCCTGGACGGCGACGCCCCCGACCCCGGCCACCGGGTGCTGCACAGCGCCCCCGGGTCCACCCCCGACGCCGTACGCCAGGCCCTGCGCACCGCGCTCGCCGCCCTTCAGGACGACGACCCCCGCCCGCTCGCCGTGGTCACCCGGGGCGCGGTGAGCACCGCCGGCGAGGACGTGCCCGACCTGGCCGGCGCCGCCGTATGGGGCCTGGTGCGGTCCGCGCAGTCCGAGCACCCCGACCGGTTCACCCTGCTCGACCTCGAACCCGGCGCGGACGCCGCGACCGTCCTGCCCGGTGCCCTCGCCACCGGCGAACCCCAGCTCGCCGTGCGCGCGGGCACCGCCCGCGCCGCCCGCCTGATACGCGCCGAACTCACCGACGGGGCACCCGACTTCGCCTTCGACCCCGAGGGCACCGTCCTGCTGACCGGCGCCACCGGCGGCCTCGGCCGGATCCTCGCCCGCCATCTGGTCACCGCGCACGGCGTACGGCACCTCGCGCTGCTCAGCCGCTCCGGCACCGCCGACGACCTGATCGCCGAACTGGCCGCCCTCGGCGCCACCGCGACCGCCCACGCCTGCGACATCGCCGACCGGGACCGCCTCGCCACCGTCCTGGCCGCCCTCCCCGCCGACCGCCCCCTCACCGCGGTCGTGCACGCCGCCGGCGTCCTGGACGACGGCGTGGTCTCCTCCCTCACCCCCGAACGCCTCGACACCGTCCTCGCGCCGAAGGCTCTCGGCGCCCTCCACCTCCACGAACTGACCGGCGAGCACGTCCCCTTGGTGCTGTTCTCCTCCGTCGCCGGCACCGTCGGCGCCCCCGGCCAGGGCAACTACGCCGCCGCCAACGCCCTCCTGGACGCCCTCGCCGCGCACCGCCACGCCCACGGCGCCCCCGCCCTGTCGCTGGCCTGGGGCCCCTGGGCGCCGGCCGGCGGCATGACCGGCACCCTCGACGAGGCCGACCGGGCCCGGATGACCCGCGGCGGCATGACCGCCCTGTCCGCGGCGGAAGGCACCGCGCTGTTCGACCGGGCCCTGCGCGCGGGCCGTCCCGCCCTGGCGCCGGTACGGCTCTCGCTGCCCGCGCTGCGCGCCCAGGGCCCCGGACTCGCGCCCGTCCTCCGCGCCCTCGTGGGCCGCCCGGTGCGTCGGGAGGCCGCCGCCGAGGGCACCGGCGCCGGCGGCCTCGCCGAGCGGCTGGCCGCCCTGGGCGCCGAGGAGCGCGCCGAGGCGCTGCTGCACACGGTCCGCACCCATGTCGCCGCCGTCCTCGGGCACGCCGACCCGGGCGGCGTGGACACCGAGCGGGCCTTCAAGGACCTCGGCTTCGACTCGCTCGCCGCCATCGAACTGCGCAACTCCCTCTCCGCCGAACTGGGCCGGCGGCTGAGCGCCACCCTGGTCTTCGACCACCCCTCGCCCGACGCGCTCGCCGCCCACCTCGGCACGCTGATCGGCGACGCCCCGGCCGCGTCCCGCGGCGCCCGGGGCGCCCGCGCGGCCCGCGCCGGGGAGCCGCTGGCGATCGTCGGCCTGGCCTGCCGCTACCCGGGCGACGTCCGCACCCCGGAGGACCTGTGGCGGCTGGTCGCCGACGGCACCGACGCCATCTCCGCCTTCCCCGCCGACCGCGGCTGGGACGTGGACCGGATCGTCGACCCCACCCGCAGCCGCCCCGACACCTCCTACGTCGGCGAGGGCGGCTTCCTGCACGACGCGGGCGACTTCGACGCCGCCTTCTTCGGCATCAGCCCCAAGGAGGCCCTCGTCATGGACCCCCAGCAGCGGCTGCTGCTGGAGACGTCCTGGGAGGCACTGGAGAGCGCCGGCATCGACCCGCACACCCTCAAGGGCAGCCGCACCGGCGTGTTCGCCGGCGTCCAGTACCACGACTACTTCGGCAGCTTCGGCTCCGGCAGCATCATCTCCGGCCGCGTCGCCTACACCCTCGGCCTGGAGGGCCCCTCCCTGTCCGTCGACACCGCGTGCTCCTCGTCCCTGGTGGCGCTGCACCTGGCCGCCCAGTCGCTCCGGCAGGGGGAGTCCAGCCTGGCGCTGGTCGGCGGTGTCGCCGTGATGGCCACCCCGGAGACGTTCATCGAGTTCAGCCGGCAGGGCGCGCTCGCCCCCGACGCCCGCACCCGCGCCTTCGCCGACGCGGCGGGCGGCACGGTGTGGGGCGAGGGCGTCGGCGTCCTCGTCGTGGAACGCCTCTCCGACGCCCGCCGCAACGGCCACGAGGTACTGGCCCTGGTCCGCGGCACCGCCGTCAACCAGGACGGCGCCTCCAACGGCCTGACCGCCCCCAACGGCCCCGCCCAGGAACGCGTCATCCGCGAGGCCCTGGACAACGCCCGCCTGACCACCGCCGATGTGGACGTGGTGGAGGCGCACGGTACGGGGACGACGCTGGGCGACCCGATCGAGGCGCAGGCCCTGCTGGCCACCTACGGCCAGGACCGGGAGCAGCCGTTGTGGTTGGGCTCGGTGAAGTCGAACATCGGGCACACCCAGGCCGCCGCCGGGGTCGCCGGTGTCATCAAGATGGTGATGGCGATGCGGCACGGCGTGCTGCCCAGGACCCTGCACGTGGACCAGCCGTCCACGAAGGTCGACTGGGACGCGGGCAACGTACGGCTGCTCACCGAGGACCAGCAGTGGCCCGCCGCCGACCGGCCGCGCCGGGCCGGCGTTTCCTCCTTCGGCATCAGCGGCACCAACGCCCACGTCATCCTCGAACAGGCCCCGCCCGCCCCCGCCGAGCCCGAGCACCCCGCACCCGAGGGCCTCGCCGTGCCCTGGCTGCTCACCGCCAGGACACCCGCCGCGCTCGCCGGACAGGCCGCCGCCCTCCTCGGCCACCTCGACACCCACCCCGGCCTCGACCCGTCCGACATCGGCTGGTCGCTCGCCACCACCCGCGCCCGCTTCCCCCACCGCGCCTCGATCACCGGCGCCGACCCGGCCGCACTGCGCGGCGCCCTGGCCGCGCTGGCCGACGGCACCACCGCCCGCACCCTCGTCCAGGGCACCGCCCCCGGCCGCGCCCGCCCCGTGTTCGTCTTCCCCGGCCAGGGCTCCCAGTGGTCCGGCATGGCCACCGAACTCCTCGAACAGTCACCGGTGTTCGCCGCCCGCATGGCCGAGTGCGCCGCCGCCCTCGCCCCCTACACGGACTGGGACTTCGCCACCGAGCTGCGCGGCACCCTGGACCGGGTGGACGTCGTCCAGCCGCTGCTGTGGGCCGTGATGGTGTCCCTCGCGCACACCTGGAGCGCCTACGGCGTCACCCCGGCCGCCGTCATCGGCCACTCCCAGGGCGAGATCGCCGCCGCCTGCGCGACCGGCGCGCTGTCCCTCGCCGACGGCGCCCGCGTCGTCGCCCTGCGCTCCCAGGCCATCGCCGAGCTGCTGTCCGGCTCCGGCGGCATGATGTCGGTCGGCGAGGGCGCCGACGCCGTCCGCGCCCGGCTCGCCGCCTTCGACGGCCGGCTGTCGGTCGCCGCCGTCAACGGCGCCGCCTCCACCGTGGTCTCCGGCGACCCCGGAGCCCTCGACGAACTCCACGCCCTGCTGCGCGCCGAGAAGGTCCGCGCCAAGCGCCTGCCCGTGGACTACGCCTCGCACAGCGCCCACGTCGAGACCCTGCGCGCCCGCCTCGCCGACGACCTCGCCGGCATCGAGCCGCGCGCCACCCGGGTGCCGTTCTACTCCACCGTCACCGGCGGCCCCCTCGACACCACCACGCTCGGCGCCGAGTACTGGTACACCAACCTGCGCGGAACCGTGCTGTTCGAACAGGCGGTACGGGCCGCCGTCGCCGCCGGGCACCAGCTGTTCATCGAGGCCAGCCCGCACCCGGTGCTCACCGTCGGCATCCAGGAGACCGACGACGCCGTGGCCGCCGTCGGCTCCCTGCGCCGCGACGAGGGCGGCCGGGAGCGGCTGCTGACCGCGCTGGGCGAGGCGTTCACCCACGGCGCCGCCGTCGACTGGACCGCTGTCACCGAGGGCCGCCGGCCCCGCCGGGTGCCGCTGCCCGGCTACGCCTTCCAGCGCGAACGGTACTGGCTCGACAGCACCGCGGGCGGCGCCGACGTCACCTCCGCCGGCCTCGCCCCCACCGACCACGCCCTGCTCGGCGCCGCCATGGTCCGCGCCGACACCGAGGGCGCCGTGCTCACCGGCCGGCTGTCCGCGGCGACCCAGCCCTGGCTGGCGGACCACCGGGTGGGCGGCCGGCTGCTCTTCCCCGGCACCGGACACCTGGAACTCGCCCTGCGCGCCGGCGACCAGGTCGGCTGCGGGGACATCGCCGAACTCACCCTGCACGCGCCGCTCGTCCTGCCCGACCGCGGCGCCGTCCAGCTCCAGGTCACCGTCGGCGCGCCCGAGGGCGACACCCGTCCGGTCACCATCTGGTCGCGCCCGGAGAGCCCGGACGAGGAACTGCCGTGGACCCGGCACGCCGACGGCCTGCTCGCCCCCACCGGCACCCTGCCCGTCCCCACCGACCCGCTCACCGACTGGCCGCCACGGGACGCCGAACCCGTCCCGCTCGACGGCCTGTACGACGACCTGGCCGGCCTCGGCCTCGGCTACGGACCGCTGTTCCAGGGCCTGCGCGCCGCCTGGCGCACCGCCGACGGCCTGTACGCGGAGGTCGCCACCGACGCCGTACCCGACGGGTTCGCCCTGCACCCGGCGCTCTCGGACGCCGCGCTGCACACCGTCGGCCTCACCGACGCGGCCGGCGAGGAGGCCCTGCTGCCGTTCGCCTGGTCCGGGGTACGGCTGCACGCCACCGGGGCGACCGCGCTGCGCGTCCGCGTCCGGCCCACCGGGGAAGGCACCGTCGCCCTGACGCTCGCCGATCCCACGGGCGCCCCCGTCGCCACCGTCGACGCCCTCACCCTGCGGCCCCTGCGCACCGAGGCGCTGGCCGCCGCGGCCCGCACGCCCCGCGCGGGCGCGCTGTACCGGGTCGAGTGGGTCCCCGCCCCGCCGGTCACGGCGGCCGCGGGACCGGTGGAGGTGGTGCGGGCCCCGGCCGGGGCGAGCGCCGCCGAGACCCGGGCGGCCGTCGGCGCGGTCCTGGACGCGCTGCGCGCCGGGCTGGCCGACGACCGCCTCGCCGACACCCCGCTCGTCGTCGTCACCGGCACCGACCCGGCGGGCGCCGCCGCCGGCGGCCTGGTCCGCTCCGCCCAGTCGGAGAACCCCGGCCGGATCGTCCTGGTCGAGTCCGACACACCCCCGGCCCCCGAACGCCTCTCCGAGGCGGCGGCCCTGGGCGAACCCCACGTCGCGTTCCACGAGGACACCTGGAAGCTGCCGCGCCTGACCCGCGTCACCGCGGATACCCCGGCCGCCGACGGGTCGCCCGAAGGAGAGACCACCGCCCCGGACGGCGGCTTCGGCACCGGCACCGTCCTGCTCACCGGAGCCACCGGCGCCCTCGGGCGGATCGTGGCCCGGCACCTGGTCACCGAGCGGGGGGTGCGGAGCCTGCTGCTGGTGAGCCGCAGCGGCGGCGCCGGGGACCTGGTGGAGGAACTCACCGCGCTGGGCGCCGAGGTGACGAGCGTCGCCTGCGACGCCGCCGACCGCGCCGCGCTCGCCGCCGTACTGGACGCCGTACCCGCCGGCCGGCCGCTGACCGCGGTGATCCACGCGGCCGGTGTCCTCGCCGACGGGGTGCTCTCCTCGCTCACCCCGGAGCGGCTCGACACCGTGTTCCGGCCCAAGGTCGACGCCGCCTGGAACCTGCACGAACTCACCGCCGGCCTGGACCTGTCGGCGTTCGTGCTGTTCTCCTCCTCCGCCGCCACGCTCGGCTCGCCCGGTCAGGCCAACTACGCCGCCGCCAATGCCTATCTCGACGCCCTCGCCGTACACCGCAGGGCCCTCGGACTGCCCGCGCACTCCCTGGCCTGGGGGCTGTGGGCGCGGGCCGGCGGCATGACCGGCACCCTCGGCGACACCGACCTCGGCCGGATCGCCCGCGGCGGCGTCGCCCCGCTGGAGACCGAGGAGGGCGTCGCCCTGTTCGACACCGCCGTGCGCGGCGCCGACCCCGCCGTGCTGCCGGTGCGGCTGGACCTGGCCGCGCTGCGCGCCCAGGGCGCCGAGGCGGCCCCGCTGTTCCGCGCCCTGGTGCCCGTACGCCGGGCCGGAGCGGCCGGTGCGCGCGGCGCGGCCGGCGGCGCCGACGCGCTGCGCGAGAGGCTCGCCGGACTGCCGGCGGGCGAACGCGAGCCGTTCCTCACCGACCTCGTGCGCGGCCACGTCGCCACCATCCTCGGCTACCGCTCCGCCGAGGACGTCGGCCGCACCCTGGCCTTCCGGGAGCTCGGCTTCGACTCCCTGGCCGCCGTCGAGCTGCGCAACCGGCTCACCACGGCGACCGGCCTGAAGCTGCCCGCCACCCTCGTCTTCGACCACCCCACCCCCGCCGTCCTCGCCGGCCACCTGCTCGGCGAGCTCACCGGCACCCTCGCCCCGGCCCCCGCCCGCACCGCCCCGCGCGCCGCCGCCGACGACGAACCGATCGCCGTCGTCGGCATGGCCTGCCGCTTCCCCGGCGGCATCGCCTCCCCGGAGGACCTGTGGCGGCTGGTCGCCGAAGGCCGGGACGCCATCGGCGAGTTCCCCACCGACCGCGGCTGGGACCTCGACCGCCTCTACGACCCCACCCTGGACCGCCCCGGCACCAGCTACACCCGGCACGGCGCCTTCCTGTACGACGCGGCCGGCTTCGACCCCGCGTTCTTCGCCATGGACGACGAGGAGGCCCTGGTCACCGACCCCCAGCAGCGGCTGCTGCTGGAGACCTCCTGGGAGGCGCTGGAGCGCGCCTCCATCGACCCCGCGACCCTGCGCGGCTCCGACACCGGCGTGTTCGCGGGCGTCATGTACCACGACTACTTCGGCAGCTACGGCTCCGGCAGCGTGGTCTCCGGCCGGGTCGCCTACACCCTCGGCCTGGAGGGACCCACGCTCAGCGTCGACACCGCCTGCTCCTCCTCGCTGGTCGCGCTGCACCTGGCCGCGCAGGCGCTGCGGCAGGGCGACTGCTCGCTGGCGCTGGCCGGGGGAGTGACCGTCATGGCCACCCCGGGCACCTTCGTGGAGTTCAGCCGGCACCGGGGCCTGTCCCGGGACGGCCGCTGCAAGCCGTTCGCGGACGCCGCCGACGGCACCGGCTTCGGCGAGGGCGCCGGCGTGCTGCTGCTGGAGCGGCTCTCCGACGCCCGCCGCAACGGCCGCCGCATCCTCGCCGTGCTGCGCGGCACCGCCGTCAACCAGGACGGCGCCTCCAACGGCATCAGCGCCCCCAACGGGCCCGCCCAGCAGCGCGTCATCCGCCGCGCCCTGGAAGCGGCCGGTGTCGCCGCGGCCGACGTCGACGTGGTCGAGGCGCACGGCACCGGCACCACCCTCGGCGACCCCATCGAGGCCCAGGCGCTGATCGCCACCTACGGCAGCGAACACACCGACGACCGCCCGCTGTGGCTCGGCTCGGTCAAGTCCAACCTGGGCCACACCCAGGCCGCCGCCGGGGTCGCCGGCGTCATCAAGATGATCGAGGCGCTGCGCCACGAGACCCTGCCCGCCAGCCTCGGCGTGGACCGGCCCACCCGGCACGTGGAGTGGGAGGGCGGCAACGTCCGGCTGCTCACCGAGAACCGCCCCTGGCCGGACCCGGGCCGTCCGCGCCGCGCGGGCGTCTCCTCCTTCGGCATCTCCGGCACCAACGCCCACGTCATCATCGAGGCCGCACCCGCCGCGGCACCCGCCGAGGAGCCCGCCGGAGAGCCCGCC
The DNA here is from genome assembly GCF_000720835.1 of Streptomyces achromogenes subsp. achromogenes. Classification (GTDB taxonomy): domain Bacteria; phylum Actinomycetota; class Actinomycetes; order Streptomycetales; family Streptomycetaceae; genus Streptomyces; species Streptomyces achromogenes. The sequence goes on from NZ_JODT01000021.1 coordinate 140,615, forward strand.
GTCCCGGCCGGCGGCACCGTGCCGTGGCTGCTGTCCGGGCACACCCCCGACGCCCTGCGCGCCCAGGCCGCCCGGCTGCTGGACCACCTGTCCGCCGCCCCGGACACCGACCCGCACCGGCTGGCCGGAGCCCTCGCCCACGCCCGGACCCGGCTCGGCCACCGGGCCGCCGTCCTCGGCCGCACCCGGGACGAACTGACCGCCGGACTGCGGGCCGTGGCCGAGGGCCGCACACCCCCGGCCGGAGTGCTCGGCACCGCCACCGACGGCCGGCTCGCCTTCCTCTTCTCCGGCCAGGGCGCGCAACTGCCCGGCATGGGCACCCGCCTCGCCGCGGACTTCCCCGCCTTCGCCTCCGCCTTCGACGAGGTCCGTGCCCACCTCGACCCGCTGCTGGACCGGCCGCTCGCCGAGGTGCTGGATTCCGCCGAACTGCTGGAGCGCACCGAGTACACCCAGCCCGCGCTGTTCGCCGTCGAAGTGGCCCTGTACCGGCTGCTGGAGTCCTTCGGCGTGCGGCCCGACCTGCTCGCCGGGCACTCCGTCGGCGAGTTCGCCGCCGCCCACGCCGCGGGCGTGCTCGGCCTGGCGGACGCCTGCGCGCTCGTCGCCGCCCGGGGCCGCCTGATGCAGGCCCTGCCCGGAGGCGGCGCGATGATCGCCGTACGCGCCACCGAGGAGGAGGTGCTGCCGCTGCTCGCCGACGGCGTCGGCATCGCCGCCGTCAACGGGCCCGCCTCCCTCGTCGTCTCCGGGCCCGCCGGACCGGCCCGCGCCCTGGCCGCCCGCTTCGCCCGCAGCAAGGAGCTCGCCGTCAGCCACGCCTTCCACTCGGCCCTGATGGAGCCGATGCTGGAGGAGTTCCGCGAGATCGCCGCCGCCGTGTCGTACGGGACCGCGCGCATCCCGCTGGTGTCCACCCTCACCGGCGCCCCGGCCGCCCCCGACGAGCTGTCCGGACCCGAGTACTGGGTACGGCACGCCCGCGAGGCCGTCCGTTTCGCCGACGCCGTCACCGCCCTGCACACCGCCGGGGCACGGCACTTCGCCGAGGTCGGCCCCGGCGGCGCGCTGACCGCCGCGGCCGGCGAGTGCCTGCCCGAGGGGACGCCCGTCGTACCGCTGCTGCGCAAGGACCGCGAGGAGACCGACGCGCTGCTCACCGGGCTCGCCGCGCTGCACGCGCACGGCACGGACGTCGACTGGACGGGCCTGCTGCCCCACCGCGACGGCTCGGACCTGCCCACCTACGCCTTCCAGCGCACCCGCTACTGGATGACCGGCGACCCGGCCCCGGCACGCCCGGCCGACGCGCACCCGCTGCTCGGCACCGCCGTGGAACTCGCCGGCGCCGACGGCCTCCTGTACACCGGGCACCTCTCCCTGGCCGAACAGCCGTGGCTGGCCGGCCACCGCGTGGGCGGGGCGGCGCTGCTGCCGGGCACCGCCTTCGTGGAGATGGCCCTGGCCGCCGGGGCCCGCGCCGGCTGCCCCGCGGTGGAGGAGCTGACCGTCACCGAACCGCTGCTGCTGCCCGAGGACGGCGCCGTCCGCCTCCAGTGCACGGTCGGCGAACCCGACGCCACCGGCGCCCGCGCCTTGCGGGTGTACGCCGCCCACGGCGACGGCGACCCCTGGACCACCCACGCCACCGGTGTGCTGCGGCCCGCCGGGCAGCGGCCCGCACCCGGCCCGGCCGCCTGGCCGCCGCCCGGCGCCGAACCGGTCGCCCTGGACGGCGTCTACGAGCGGCTGGCCGAGCTGGGCGCCGAGTACGGGCCCGGCTTCCAGGGCCTCAAGGCGGCCTGGCGGCGCGGCGAGGAGGTCTGCGCCGAGGTCGCCGTGACCGGCGGCACCGCGGGGTTCGGCCTGCACCCGGCGCTGTCCGACGCCGCCCTGCACGCCATCGGGCTGCGCGCGGGGACCGAGGAGCGCATGACGCTGCCGTTCGCCTGGAGCGGCGTGGAGCTGTACGCCCCGGGTGCGACCGCCCTGCGGGTGCGGATCGCCCCGGCCGGCCCCGGCGCGGTACGCGTCGAGGCCGCCGACGACGCCGGGCGGCCGGTGCTGCGGGTGGCGTCGCTGACACTGCGGGCGGTGGACCCGGAACGGATCGCAGCGGCCGCCGCGGGCGGCCACGACGACCTGTTCGCCCCGGACTGGGTGCCCGTCGCCGTGCCCGCGGCCCCACAGGCCGGGCGCTGGACCGTCTGCGGTCCCGGCCGCGAGGAACTGGCCGCCGCCCTGGCGGGCGAGGTCGCCGAGGTCACCGTCGCCGCCGGCCCGGCCGAGGCCGCCGCCGACGCCCCCGAGACCCTGGTCCTCGTCCACCCCGGCGGCGCGGACCCGGACACGGTCCGGGCCGGTCTGCGGAGCCTGCTCACCCAGGTGCGCGACTGGCTGGCCGACCCCCGGTCCGCCGACGCCACCCTGGTGGTGGCGACATCCGGGGCGACGGGCCCCGGGGACGTCACCGACCCCGGTGCCGGCGGTGCGTGGGGCCTGATCCGCTCCGCCCAGAACGAGCACCCCGGCCGCCTCGTCCTCGCCGACCTGGACGGCACCGACGCCTCCCGCCGGCTGCTGCCCGCCGCCGTCGCCTCCGGCGAACCCCAGCTCGCGCTGCGTGACGGCGCGGTGCACGTCCCCCGGCTGGTGCGCGCCCCGCGCCTGCCGGAATCCGCCCCGGTCGACTACTCCGGCGGTGTCCTGGTCACCGGCGGCACCGGCGCCCTGGGCCGGCTGGTCGCCCGGCACCTGGTCACCGCGCACGGCGCCGACCGGCTGGTGCTGCTCAGCCGGGGCGGGCCCGAGGCGCCCGGCGCGGTCGGGCTGCACGAGGAACTGACCGCGCTCGGCGCCCGGGTGACGCTCGTCGCCTGCGACGCGGCCGACCGCGCCGCCCTCGCCCGGGTCCTGGACGAGCACCCGGTCAGCGCGGTCGTGCACACCGCGGGCGTCCTCGCCGACGCCGTACTCACCTCGCTCACCCCGGAACGGCTGGACACGGTGCTGCGGCCCAAGCTGGACGCCGCCTGGCACCTGCACGAACTGACCCGCGAACGGCCCCTGACGGCGTTCGTGCTGTTCTCCTCCGCCGCCGGCCTGCTCGGCAGCCCCGGCCAGTCCGGCTACGCCGCCGGCAACGCCTTCCTCGACGCCCTCGCCGCCCACCGCAGGGCGCTCGGCCTGCCCGCCGTCTCGCTCGCCTGGGGCGCCTGGGCGGGCAGCGGCGGCATGGCCGACCGGCTCACCGGCACCGACGCCCGGCGCGTGGCCGCCGGCGGGGTGCTCGCCCTGGACGCGCAGACCGGGCTCGCCCTCTTCGACACGGCGACGGGCCGCCCGGAACCGGTGCTGCTCCCGGCCCGCCTGGACCTCGCCCCGCGCGAGCCCGAACGCGTCGCCCCGCTGCTGCGCTCCCTGGTGCGGGCACCGCGCACGGCCGGCCCGGCCGCGCCGGCCGCCGCGACGGCACTGCGCCGCGAACTGGCCGCCCTCCCGCCCGAGGACCGCGCCGAACGGCTGCTGCGGCTGGTCCGGGACGAGGCCCGTACGGTCCTCGGCACCGAGGAGTTCGAGGACCGACTGCCCTTCAAGGACCTCGGGTTCGACTCGCTGACCGCCGTGGAGTTCCGCAACCGGCTCAACGAGGCCACCGGCCTGCGGCTGACCGCCACCCTCGTCTTCGACCACCCCACCCCGGCCGCGCTCGCCGACCACCTGGACGCCGAACTGGCCCCGGCCGCCCAGCACGGGCCCCTGGGCGGGCCGCGCGCCGAGGAGGACTCGGTACGGGCCGCGCTCGCCGCCATCCCGGTGGCCCGGCTGCGGGAGGCCGGACTGCTGGACGGCCTGCTGGAACTGGCCGGACTGCGGCCCGCGCCGCACCCGGCCGGCGACGGCGAGGCCGGCCCCGCCGCGCTCGACGCCATGGACGCCGAGAGCCTGATCAGCATGGCGCTCGACGGCCTCGGCGGGGACGACGACGCCCTGTGACGACGCCCGCGACAAGGAAGAGGACCATGGCCGAGTCCGAGATGCCGGACACCAGGATGGTCGAGGCGCTGCGCGCCTCGCTGAAGGAGATCGAGCGGCTGCGGGAACGCAACCGCGCGCTGACCGCGTCCGCCCGGGAACCGGTCGCGATCGTCGGCATGGCCTGCCGCTACCCGGGCGGCGTCCGCTCCCCGCAGGACCTGTGGCGGCTGGTCGTGGACGGCGGTGAGGGCATCACCGACTTCCCCGCCGACCGGGGCTGGGACCCCGGCCTGTACGACCCGGCCCCGGGCACACCGGGCCGCTCCTACACCCGGCAGGGCGGATTCCTGCACGACGCGGGCGACTTCGACGCCGCGTTCTTCGGCATCGCCCCGAACGAGGCCCTCGTGATGGACCCGCAGCAGCGGCTGCTGCTCGAAGGTTCCTGGGAGGCCCTGGAGAACGCGGGAATCGATCCCGCGACCCTGCGCGGCTCCCGCACCGGCGTGTTCGCGGGCGTCATGTACCACGACTACTTCGGCAGCTTCGGCTCCGGCAGCATCGTCTCCGGCCGCGTCGCCTACACCCTCGGCTTGGAGGGGCCCACCCTCAGCGTCGACACCGCCTGCTCCTCCTCCCTGGTCACGCTGCACCTGGCCGCACAGGCGCTGCGGCAGGGGGAGTGCACGCTCGCGCTGGCCGGGGGAGTGACGGTGATGGCCTCGCCGGGCACCTATGTGGAGTTCAGCCGGCAGGGCGCGCTCTCCCCGGACGGGCGGTGCCGCTCCTTCGCCGACGACGCGGCCGGCACCGGGTTCTCCGAAGGTTTGGGCGTCCTGGTGCTGGAGCGGCTGAGCGACGCCCGGCGCAACGGGCACGAGGTGCTGGCCGTCCTGCGGGGTTCCGCCGTGAACCAGGACGGTGCCTCCAACGGGCTGACCGCGCCGAACGGGCCTTCCCAGCAGCGGGTGATCCGGCAGGCGCTGGCCGCCGCCCGCCTCACCACCCTGCACGCGGACCAGCCGTCCACGAAGGTCGACTGGGACGCGGGCAACGTACGGCTGCTCACCGAGGAACAGCAGTGGCCGGCCACCGACCGGCCGCGCCGGGCCGGCGTTTCCTCCTTCGGCATCAGCGGCACCAACGCCCACGCCATCATCGAGGAGGCACCCGCCGAGGATCCGGCGGACGGCGAACCGGACGCCCCCGTGGTGATCTGGCCGCTGTCCGCCCGCTCCGCACCGGCCCTGCCCGACCAGGCCGAACGGCTGCACGCCTTCCTCGCCGACCGGCCCGGCCTCCACCCGGCGGCCGTCGCCCGCGCCCTCGGCACCCGGCGCACCGCCTTCGGCCACCGGGCGGCCGTCACCGGCACCGACCGGGAGGAACTGCTGGCCGGGCTGCGCGCCCTCGCCACCGGGACACCCGCACCCGGCGCCGTCACCGGCCGGGCCCGCTCCGGCACCCGGACCGCGTTCCTGTTCACCGGGCAGGGCGCCCAGCGCCCCGGCATGGGCCTGGAACTACGCGCCCACTACCCGGTGTTCGCCGACGCCTTCGACGCGATCGAGGCCCGGCTCGGCCTGGACCTGACCGCAGTCCTCGCGGGCGACGACCCCGACGCCGTCCACCGCACCGAGTACGCGCAGCCCGCGCTGTTCGCCTTCGAGGTCGCCCTGTTCCGGCTGCTGGAGTCCCTCGGTGTGCGGCCCGACCTGCTCGCCGGGCACTCCGTCGGGGAGATCGCCGCCGCCCATGTGGCCGGCGTCCTCGACCTGGACGACGCCTGCGCCCTGGTCGCCGCACGCGGCCGGCTGATGCAGGCGCTGCCGGAGGGCGGGGCGATGGTCGCCGTACGGGCCACCGAGGAGGAGGTGCGGCCGCTGCTGGACGACCGGGTCGCCCTCGCCGCGGTCAACGGCCCCGACTCCGTGGTCCTTTCAGGCGAGGAGGAGGCGGTGCTCGCCGCCGCCGGGGGTTTCCCCAAGGCCAGGCGGCTCACCGTCTCGCACGCCTTCCACTCGCCCCTGATGGACGGCATGCTCGACGAGTTCCGGGCCGTGGCCGGGAAACTGGCCTTCCACCCGGCGCGGATCCCGCTGATCTCCACCCTCACCGGCCGCCTGGCCGAGGACGAGGAACTACGCGACCCCGGCTACTGGGTACGGCACGCGCGGGAGACCGTCCGGTTCGCCGACGCCGTCACCGCCCTCGCCGCCGCGGGCGCCGGCCGCTTCGTGGAACTCGGCCCCGACGCCCACCTCACCGGCCTCGCCCGCGCCTGCCCGGCGGCCGACGGCGCCGTCCTCGTCGCGCTCGGCCGCCGCCACGGCGGTGAACCCGCCGCGCTGGCGTCCGGCCTGGCCCGCCTGCACACCGACGGCCTCGCACCCGACTGGGCCGCCCTCTTCCCCGGCACCGCCCGCGCCGAACTGCCCACCTACGCCTTCCGGCACGCACGCTACTGGCTGAACGCCGACGTACCCCTCACCGCCGGCCCCCTGGCCGAACCCGGCCCGCCCGCCGAGGCCACCGCCGGCGGGGACACCGGGCCGTTGCGGCGACGGCTGGCCGATGCCGGGCCCGCCGAACAGGAGGCCCTGCTCACGGACCTGGTCCGGGCCCAGACCGCCGCCGTCCTCGGCCACCCCGGGCCGGAGGCCGTCGAGCCCGATGCCGTCTTCCTGGAGATCGGGCTGGACTCCGTCACCGCCGCCGAACTCCGCGCCGCCCTCGGCACCGCCCTGGGCACCACCGTGCCCGCCGGTGCCGTCTTCGACCACCGCACCCCCGCCGCCCTCGCCACCGCCCTGCGCGCCCACCTGGCCGGACCACCCGCGGCCCCGGACGGCGCCGACGACCTCGAATCGGTCGGCGGCCTGGTGCGGCGCGCGGCGGCCGACGGACACATGGACCAGGCCATCGAGCTGCTGCGCACCGTCGCCGGAATCCTCCCCGGCTTCTCCCGCCTGGCCGAACTCGGCGACGTCACCGACCCGGTGCGGCTGGCCACCGGCCCCGGCACCCTCCGGCTGGTCTGCCTGCCCTCGCCGATGGCCCTGGGCGGCGCCCACCAGTACGCCCGTCTCGCCCGGCACTTCGAGGGCCGCCGTGACCTGCTGGTGCCCGCGATGCCCGGCTTCGGCCCCGGCGAACCGCTGCCGTGCTCGGTGGACGCGGTGCTGGAGGCGGTCGTCGAGGGCATCCGCCGGGCCTGCCCGGACGAGCGGCCGTACGTGCTCGTCGGCTACTCCTCCGGCGGCCAGTTCGCCCACGCGGCGGCCGAGATCATGGAGAAGGCCGGCCGGCCGGCCGCGGGCGTGGTGCTGCTGGACACCTATCTGCCCGGGGACGACGGCAAGGACGAGCTGTGGCGGCAGATGTTCGACGGCATGCTGGCCCGCGAGTCCGCCCTCGGCGGTTTCGGCACCGCCCGCCTCGCCGCGATGAGCCGCTACAGCGACCTCATCCAGCACTGCCTGCCGGGCGTGCTGACGGCGCCGGTGCTGTTCGTGCGGCCCACCGAGTCCTTCGCCACCGGGCCCGGCACCGGGGACTGGCGGGCGCTCTGGCCCGCCGAACACCGGCCGGCCGACGTGCCCGGCACCCACTTCACGATCCTGGAGGACCACGCGGAGACCACCGCCGAGGCGGTCGAGGCATGGCTCACCGACGGACCCGCCGCCGGCACCCGCTGAGCGGGCACCACGGAAAAGGCGGTGGACAGCGGACATGGTCCCGCGCGGGCGGCCGAAAGGCCGCCCGCGCCCGCATATCTCCCTTATTCGGCGGTCTCGCGGAAATGCGACACCCACGCATCGATATCACATCGGATACTGTCCGGGTCGACTCCTAATCTCGCGGCGATTTCCTCCGCCGCCGATTCCGGCTGCCAGTCGCTGCGCTGGAGCGCCAGCCACATCGTCGTGCCGCGCGGACCGCACCGGTGGCGCTTCCCGGTGCGCCGGGAGAACAGCTCCAGATAACCATCGGGCCGGACGCTCGCGGTCAGCTCGTGATCAGGCCTCCTGGCCATGGGACGTCCCATCTATCGTGGATTTATCCGGTCGGTTCCGACCGTACCCGCAGTGACGCCCCGGAACACGGGTGGCAATCGGCCCTTTCCCGCTACACCCAGATATGCGGTCACGGTGGTGACACCTCTGCACAAAAATGGCGTCACCCCTGCACAAAGATGGAGACATCGTCGTACACATGTCGACGGAATCTGCCGAAACCTGCACCGGGAAGGTAGAGAAACCTCTACCTCGAACCGGGCGGACAATGCCAATGTGCCGCGAGCGCGCCGTTCCTAATCTGATCCCCAGACATCGCGTGAGAGACGCGTCATCCCCGAGGGAGCCCCAGTGCACACTTCACACGACCTCCGCCGGACGGAGGCGGTACGGCTGGACGCCGTGTCGAAGATCTACGGCCGGGGAGACGGCGAGGTGGCCGCGTTGCGCGAGCTCACCATGAGCTTCGCCGACGGCACCTTCACCGCCGTGATGGGCCCCTCCGGATCCGGCAAGTCCACCTTCCTGCACTGCGCCGCGGGACTGGTCCAGCCCAGCTCCGGCACGGTCACCGTCGGCGGCACCGACCTCGCCGGACTCGACGACACCCACCTGACCAAGCTGCGCCGCGACCGGATCGGCTTCATCTTCCAGTCCTTCAACCTGCTGCCCGCGCTGACCGTGATGCAGAACATCACGCTGCCGCTGCAACTGGCCGGGCAGCGGCCCGACAAGGCCCTGATCCGCACCGTCGTCCAGCGCGTCGGCCTCGCCGAGCGGCTCGGCCACCTGCCCGCCCAGCTGTCCGGCGGCCAGCAGCAGCGCGTCGCCATCGCCCGCGCCCTGGTGACCCGCCCCGCCGTCGTCTTCGCCGACGAGCCCACCGGGGCCCTGGACACCCGCACCGCCGCCGCCGTGCTCGGCCTGCTGCGCGAATCCGTCGACACCGCCCGCCAGACCCTGGTCATGGTCACCCACGACCCGGTCGCCGCCTCCTACGCCGACCGCGTGGTCTTCCTCGCCGACGGCGCCTTCGCCGGCGAACTGCACCGGCCCACGGCCGACGCGGTCGCCGCCCGGATGACCAGGCTCGGCGCCTGGGAGGACGAAGCCCACCGGCAGAGCGCCCCGCAGCACTCGGGGGGCCGGTACTGATGTGGCGCCTGGCACTGCGCACCCTGAAGTTCCGCCGGACGAGCTTCGTCGCGACCTTCCTCGCCATGTTCCTCGGCGCCGCCATCGTCATCGGCTGCGGCGGCCTGATGGAGACCGGAGTCCGCATGGCCGCCGCGCCCCAGCGCCTGCGCGAGGCCCCGGTCGTCGTCACCGGTGAACAGACCTACGACTCCAGCGCGCTGACCGAACGGCACCGCATCGACGCCCGCCTGGCCGGCGAGGTCGCCCGGGTCCACGGCGTGCGCGCGGCCGTACCCGACGTGTCGTTCCCGGCCACCGTCCTCAAGGACGGCAAGCCGCTGACGGAGAAGTCCGCGTCGTACGGCCACGGCTGGGCGAGCGCCCGCCTCACCCCCTATACCCTCGCCGCCGGGAAAACCCCCGTCACCGGCGGCGAGGCCGTGCTCGACGCCGGCCTGGCCCGGCGGGCCGGTGCCCGCCCCGGCTCCTCGGTCGACATCGTCGTCCAGGGCACCGTCCACCGGTTCCGGGTCAGCGGCATCGCCGAACAGCGCGGCGACCACAACCCCGACGCGGCCGTGTTCCTCAGCGACGACCGGGCCCGCGAGCTCGCGGGCGGCCGGATCGACTCCGTCGCCGTGCTGCCCGCGCCCGGCACGAGCGCCGCCGCCGTCGCGGACGCGGTGCGCGCCGAGGTCGGCGACCGCGCCGAGGTGCTCACCGGCGAGCGCCGCGGACTGGCCGAGCTGCCCGGCACCCTCTCCAGCCGGCGCACTGTCGTCATCCTCGCGGCGGTCTTCGGCTCCTCGGTCGTCCTGATCGTCATGTTCGGCGTCGCCTCCACCCTCGGCCTGTCCCTCCAGCAGCGCGCCCGCGAGATGGCCCTGCTGCGCGCCGTCGGCTCCACCCCGAAGCAACTGCGCCGCATGATCCTCACCGAGACGGCCGTGCTGTCGGTGGCCTCCGTGCTGCTCGCCCTGGCGCCCGGATACGCCATCGGACGGCTGCTGTTCAAGGTGCTGACCTCCAGCGGCGTGGTGGCACCCGCCATCGTCTACCACGCCGGACCGCTGCCGATGGCCGTCGGCGCCGCCGTCACCGTGCTCGCCGCGGCCGGCGCCACCCGGTTCGCCGGACGGCGCGCCGCGCGCACCGAACCGGTCGCCGCCCTGGCCGAATCCACCGCCGGCACCCGCTGGTTCAGCCTGCCCCGGCTGCTGCTCGCGCTGTTCTTCCTCGCCAACGGCATCGGCCTGGCCATCGCCACGGCCACCGTGATGGAGGACGGCCCCACCCTCGCCAGCACCGCCGGACCCGCCTCCGTACTGTTCGGTGTCGGCCTCGCCCTGCTCGCACCCGGCCTCACCAAGGCCCTCGTGGCGCTGCTGCGACCGCCCGTACGGGCCCTGTCCGGGCTCTCCGGACAGCTGGCGCTGCGCAACGCGGCCACCGCCCACGTCCGCATGGCGGGCGCCGTCGCACCGATCGTCCTGCTCATCGGCATCGCCACGGGCACCCTGTACATGCAGTCCACCGAGGACCACGTCTCGCGGACCTCCTACGACGAGAACATCCTCGCCGACTACGTCCTCGACTCCACCACGGGCGGCTTCGCGCCCGGCGTCGTCGCCACCGTACGGGCCACGCCCGGGGTGGCCGCGGCCTCCGAGTTCGTCACCAGCCGCGGCTTCGTGGACCGCCCGGGCGGCCCCGCCGACGCCGATCTGCGCGGAGTCTCCGCGGAAGGGGTGCGCCAGAGCCTCGACCTGCCCGTGGTCGCCGGCTCCCTGGAGGACCTGCGCGGCGACACCGTGGCCCTGTCCGACAAGAAGGCCCGGGAGTACGGGGTGCGGGTCGGCGACCGGCTGCCGCTGCACCTCGGCGACGGCACCGCGCTACGGCCCACCGTCGTGGCCCTCTACACCGACAACCCCAAGCAGCAGTACCTGACACTGCCCGCGGCCACCCTCGCCCCGCACACCGGCGACGGGCTGCCGCACCAGATCCTGGTCCGTACCGCGCCCGGCACCGGCACCGAGGTCCACGACCGGCTGGCCGCCCTGGCCGCCCGGGTGCCCGGCACCGAACTGGACGACAGCTCCTCCCTGGCCGGCCGGAACAACCAGATCCAGCAGATCCTGGTGTCCGCCAACTACACCATCGTCGCCATGATCGTCGGCTACGCGGCCATCACCGTCGTCAACACCCTGGTGTCCGTCACCCGCAAACGGCGCGCGGAGTTCGGCCTCCAGCGGCTCACCGGCGCCACCCGCGCCCAGGTGATCGGCATGCTGACCGTGGAGGGCGTCCTGATCGGCGTCGTCGCCACCGTCCTCGGCACCCTCGCCTCCGCGACGACCATCGTCCCCTACAGCCTCGTCAAGAGCGGCTCGTACCTGCCCTCCGGATCCCTCGGCATCTACCTCGCCATCGTCGGCGGGTCCCTGCTGCTGGTGTTCGGCGCCACGCTGCTGCCCTCCTGGCGCGGTATGCGCAGCCCCGCCGTGGAGACGGTGAAGGCCGCGTGAGCCGCGTCGCCCCCGCCGGGCCGTCCCCGCTCCCCCCGGGCGGGGGCGGCCCCGGCACAACCCGCGGCGGCGGATGGGAACATGAACGCATGAAGACTGTGCCGGTCGCGTGGCGCGGCCGACTCCGGCGCGCCGCCCTGGACACCCTGGTCGGCGCGGCCACCGCCACCGGAGCCCTGCTGTCGGTCGTCCTCTTCGTCACCACCACCTACTTCGTCGTCCTGTGCCTGATCGGCATCGGCTTCCTCGCCCTGCCCTACCTCACCCGGGCCGTGCGGTGGCTGTGCGACCTCAACCGGCGCGCCGCCGCCCGCTCCGGCGTCCCGGTGGAGCGGCCCTACCGGCCCGAACCGCAGGAGATCGAGCGGGACATCGTCGGCTGGACGCGCCGCTGCAAGTGGATCCTCGCCGACCCCGCGACCTGGCGGGACCTGCTGTGGCTGCTGCTCAACACCGTCGTCGGACTCGTCGGGTTCGTCCCGGCCGCCCTGCTCTACTACGCGGGCGAGGGGCTGTTCCTCGCCTGCGGGCTGTGGCGGCCGGTCGCGGACGGGGGAGCGGGCCGCTGGTACGCCTTCGTCACCGTCGGCAGCTGGCCGGCCGCGTTCGCCGCCGGCCTGCTCGCGCTCGTCGTGCTCACCGGCTGGCTGCTGCTGTCCCCGTGGGTGCTCAAGGGGTACGCCTACTTCGTCCGCTACCTGCTCGGCCCGACCCGCGGCTCCCAACTCGCCTCGCGTGTCCAGCACTTGTCCGAGACCCGGTCCGGCGCGCTGGACATCCAGGCCGCCGAACTGCGCCGTATCGAACGCGACCTGCACGACGGCGCCCAGGCCCGGCTCGTCAGCCTCGGCCTCCAACTCGGCGCCGTCGACCGGAAACTGGGCCAGGACCCGGAGGAGGCCCGCCGGCTGCTGCGGCAGGCCCGCAGCTCCTCCGTGCAGGCCCTGCGCGAACTGCGCGACCTCGTCCACGGCATCCACCCGCCGGTCCTCGCCGAACGCGGCCTGGCCGACGCCCTGCGCGCCCTCGGCCTGGCCAGCCCGCTGGAGGTCACCGTGGTGGCGGACCTGCCCGGCCGGCTGCCCGACCCGGTCGAGTCCGCCGTCTACTTCGCCGTGTCCGAACTGCTCACCAACGCCCTCAAACACGCCGACGCCCAGCGGGTGGAGGTCGTCGCCTGGCGCGCGGACGACACCCTGCACGCCCGGGTCACCGACGACGGCCGGGGCGGCGCCGACGCCTCGGCCGGGAGCGGTCTGGAGGGCATCCGCAGACGGCTGGCATCCTTTGACGGCGTCCTGGAGATCAACAGCCCTCCGGGCGGACCGACCGTGATCAAGCTGGAGCTGCCGTGCGCGTTGTCCTCGCCGAAGACCTCTTCCTCCTGAGGCAGGGAATCATCCAATTACTGGAGGCGTACGGCTTCGAGGTCGCCGCCGCCGTCGACAACGGCACGGACCTCGCCGCCGCGATCGCCGACCACCGGCCCGACGTGGCCATCGTGGACGTACGGCTGCCGCCCACCTTCACCACCGAGGGCCTCCAGGCCGCCCTGCGGGCCCGGCGCGAACGCCCCGGCCTGCCGATCCTCGTGCTGTCCCAGCACGTGGAGCAGATGTACGCCCGCGAACTGCTGGCCGACGGCACCGGCGGCATCGGCTATCTGCTCAAGGACAGCGTCCTGGACGACGAGCAGTTCATCGACGCCGTCCGCCGGGTCGCGGCCGGCGGCACGGCCATGGACCCGGCCGTCGTCGCCCAGTTGATGACCAGCCACTCCCGGGACGAACCGCTGGCCGCCCTCACCGCCCGCGAACGCGAGGTGCTGGAACTCATGGCCGAGGGCTGCTCCAACACCGCGATCGCCCAGCGGCTGACCATCACCGAGGGCGCGGCGGCGAAACACATCTCCAACATCTTCACCAAGCTGATGCTCCCGCCGTCCAGCGACAGCAACCGCCGGGTCCTCGCGGTCCTCGCCTACCTCAACGCCTGAGCGGGATCCGGGAGGTGGGGCGGGTAGGGGTGGCCGGAAGCCCGCGCGCGCGTGAGACTGCTGGGGCCCGTCCGCGCCCCCGCGCGGCGCAGCCGCCCCGAGGAAGGGAACGCCCGCCCCATGACCACGCTCGCCGAGCACGACCGTCTCTGGATACGCCGCTACCATCCCCGCCCGGACGCGGCGGCCCGGCTGGTGTGCCTGCCGCACGCGGGCGGCTCGGCGACCTTCTACCACCCCGTTTCGGCGAACATGCCGGAATCCGTGGACGTGCTGGCCGTGCAGTACCCCGGCCGCCAGGACCGCCGCCAGGAGCCCTGTGCCGAGACCATCCAGGAACTGGCCGACCGCCTCACCCCCGTGCTGCTGCCGTGGACCGACCGCCCCCTGGTCCTGTTCGGCCACAGCATGGGCGCCACCCTCGGCTTCGAGGTGGCCCGCCGGCTGGAACGCGACCACGGCGTGGTGGCGCGGGCGCTGGTCGTCTCCGCCCGCCGCGCCCCCTCCTGCCCGCGCGACGAGTCCGTCCACCTGCGCGACGACGACGGGCTCATCGAGGAGATGCGGCTGCTCAGCGGCACGGACTCGGCCATCCTGGACGACATCGAACTGATCCGCATGGCCCTGCCCGCCATCCGCGCCGACTACCGGGCCGCCGAGACCTATGTCTACGAGCCCGGACCGAACCTGCGCTGCCCCGTCGTCGCCCTGGTCGGTGACGACGACCCCAAGGTCACCGTGGAGGAGGCGCGCGCCTGGTCCCGGCACACCGACGCGCCCTTCGAGTGCCGGGTGTTTTCCGGCGGCCACTTCTACCTGACGGCCCATCAGAAGCAGGTGCTCGGTCTGCTGGCGGAGCAGGCGGCGGGAGCATGAGGTCGGTCCTCGTCACCGGATGCGGCAGCGGCATAGGGCTGGAGACGGCCCTGGCGTTCGCCCGGCGCGGCGACCGGGTCCACGCCTGCGTGCGCGACCCCGCCACCGCCGGGGAACTGCTGCGGCGTGCCCGCGCGGAGCACCTCACCCTGGACGTACCCGAGCTGGACGTCACCGACGACGCCTCCGTCACCGCCGCCGTCACCGCGGTGCGGGACCGGCACGGACCCGTGGACGTGCTGGTGAACAACGCCGGTGCCGACCGCACCGGGCCGGCCGAGACCATGCCCCTGGAACAGGCGCGCACCGTGCTGGAGACCAACTTCTGGGGGCCGCTGCGGCTGGCCCGCGCCGTGCTGCCGGGAATGCGCGCCCGGGGCTCCGGCGTCATCGTCAACGTCTCCTCGCTCGCCGCCCGCACCTTCGCCGTGCCGCACGGCGGGTTCTACGCCGCGAGCAAGGCCGCCCTGGGCGCGCTCAGCGAGGCCCTGTACGCGGAGGTCCAGCCGTTCGGCATCCGTGTGGTGTGCCTGGAGCCGGGCAGCTTCGCCACCGCCATCCAGCGCGCCTCCCGGGCCGGCGCGGCCGACGGGCAGCCGCCCGGGACCGGCCCGTACGCGGCGGACCACGCCTGGCTGGACCGGTTCCTCGCCCGGGTCGCGGAGGGCGCCGCCGACGCCGCCGAGGCGGCCCGTGCGGTGCTCGCCGCCGCCGACGAGCCCACGACCCCCCTGCACACCGTGGTCGGCGACGACGCGCGGGCGGCACTGGAGTTCCTCGACGGTATCCCCTACGAGCAGTGGCTGCCCCGCTTCCTGGAACAGGCCCAGTCCCTGGCGGGCCCCCGCCCCGCCGTTCCCCGCTAGAACGACGACGGCGGCGGCGGGACCGGGGCACCCGGTCCCGCCGCCGCCGCGCGGGTTTCAGTCGTGCACGCGGATCGAGCGGGACGGGCACAGGTCCGCGGCCTGAGCGACCTGCTCGCGCAGCTCCTCGGCCGGCTCCTCGCTCAGCAGGGTGACCAGGCCGTCGGCGTCCTGGTCGAACACCTCGGGGCTCAGCAGCGCGCACTGGCCGGAGCCCACGCACCGGTCGCGTTCGGCGGAGACACGCATCAGGGGCAGTCCGTTCGCGTCGGCCGTCACCAGGTGACGGGGAGTTCGTAGACGCCGTAGACCATGGCGTCGTCCTTGAACCGCAGGTCCTCCGGCTCGGCGGCCAGCCGCAGGCCGGGGACGCGGCGCAGCAGCGTGCCGTAGACCGCCTCCAGCTCCGCCCGGGCGAGGTTGGCGCCGATGCACTGGTGGACGCCGTAGCCGAAGGCCAGGTGGGAGCGGGCCTCCTTGCGGTGGATGTCGAGGGTGTCCGGGTCCGGGAAGACCGACTCGTCGTGGTCGGCCGCGTTGTTCAGGGCGAGGATGCCCTCACCCGCGCGGATGGTGACGTCACCGACCTCGATGTCCGCCACCGCGACCCGGGCGGTGCCGGAGTCGGAGATGGAGAAGACGCGCAGCAACTCCTCCACGGCGTTCGGCAGCAGGGCCGGATCGGCCCGCAACTCGGCCATCTGCTCCGGGTGCCGCAGCAGGGCCAGCACCCCGAGGGCGATCATGTTGGCGGTGGTCTCGTGGCCGCCGACCAGCATCAGCCGGGCCATCGTCACCACATCGGTGTGGTCGGCGACCCGCTCGGTGCGGTTCTTCTCCAGGAAGCGGCTGATGAGGTCGTCGCCCGGCTCGTTCTCCTTCAGGGTGACGAGCTGGTCGAGGTACGTGTCCAGGGCCTGCACGGCCGCCCCGTACTCCTGCGGGCTCAGATCGTGGTTCATCAGCGCCGCCGACCACTCCTCGAACCGCGCGTGGTCCTCGTAGGGCACGCCGAGCAGTTCGCAGATCACCAGCGAGGGCACCGGCAGCGCGAGGGCGGTGACCAGGTCCACCGGGCCGCCCGCGGCCAGCATCGCGTCCACGTGCTCGTCCACGATCTGCTGGATCCGCGGGCGCAACTCCCGCACCCGGCGGGCCGTGAACTCCGGTATCAGCATGCGCCGGTGGGCGGTGTGTTCCGGCGGGTCCATGTTCAGCATCATCAGCCGGACCTGCGCCAGCAGTTCCTCGGGGATGTGGAACTGGTGGGGATAGCCCGGCAGTTTGAGGTTGGAGCTGACCCGGCTGTCGCCCAGCACCTGCCGGACGTGCTCGTGCCGGGTGACCAGCCAGGCCGGCTTGCCGTTCACTTTCAGGGCGGCGCGGGCGACGGGTGTGTCGGCGCGCAGCCCGGCGTACTCGGGCGGCTCGGCGAACGGACAGGTGCGCCGCAGGGGGAACTGCACCGGCGGTGCTTCCGCCTCGGGTACGGCGTCGGCGGACTGGGTCATGGCTGCCTTTCGGACGTCGGCGACGGGGGAGGGGGCGGGGTGGTGGAGCGTCACCAGGTGACGGGCAGCTCGTACAGGCCGTAGACGATCGCGTCGTCCTTGAACCGCAGTTCCTCCACCGGGGTGGCCAGGCGCAGCGTCGGGATCCGGTCGAACAGCGTCGAGTAGACGACGTCCAGCTCCATGCGGGCCAGGTTCTGGCCGATGCACTGGTGGACGCCGTAGCCGAACGCCAGCTGGCTGCGGGCCTCGCGGCGCACGTCGAGGCGGTCGGGGTCGGGGAAGACGCGGGGGTCGTGGTTGGCCGCGTTGTTCAGCGGCAGGATGCCCTCGCCGGCCCGGATGGTGACGTCGCCCAGCTCGATGTCCTCCCGGGCAACCCGCGCGGTGCCGGCGTCGGAGATGGAGAAGAAGCGCAGCAGTTCCTCCACCGCGCGGGGCATCAGCTCCGGCTCCGCGCGGACGGCGGCCAGCTGGTCCGGGTGCTCCAGCAGGGCCAGTACACCGAGCGCGATCATGTTGGCGGTCGTCTCGTGCCCGGTGACCAGCATCAGCTTGGACATGCTGACGATGTCGGAGTGTTCCACGGCGGGCGTCTGCCGGTTGAACTCGATCAGCCGGCTGATCATGTCGTCACCCGGCTCGCTCTCCTTGGCGGTGACCAGCCCGTCCACGTACCGGTCCAGCTCGTAGTGGGCGCGGCCGCGGTCCTCCTCGCTGATGTCGTGGTTCATGATGGCCCACGCCCACTCCTCGAACCGGCCGTGGTCCTCGTAGGGCACACCGAGCAGTTCGCAGATCACCAGCGAGGGCACCGGCAGGGCGAGGGCGGTGACCAGGTCGACCGGACCGCCCGCGCCCTTCTCCAGCATCCGGTCGATCTGCTCGTCCACGATCTGCTGCACCCGGCCGCGCAGCTCGCGCATCCGCCGCACACTGAACTCCGGCGCCAGCATGCGCCGTTGGACGGTGTGGTCCGGCGGGTCCATGG
Source organism: Streptomyces achromogenes subsp. achromogenes (assembly GCF_000720835.1). Taxonomy (GTDB): domain Bacteria; phylum Actinomycetota; class Actinomycetes; order Streptomycetales; family Streptomycetaceae; genus Streptomyces; species Streptomyces achromogenes. Next base: position 158,517 of record NZ_JODT01000021.1, read on the forward strand.
ACAGGAAGGTCAGCGGCACGGACTGGAGGATCTCGTCCGGCACCGGCACCTGGAGGGGGTAACCGGGCAGCTTCAGGTTCGCGGTGACCCGGTCGTCGCCCAGCAGCTTCTTGTACAGGTCGTGCCGGGTGACCAGCCAGGCGGGCTTGCCGTTGACCTTTAGCCGGGCCCGGGAGACGGGAGCGGTCTCGCGCAGCTCGGCGTAGGCGGCCGGCGGGCTGAAGGGACACGCCCGCCGCATCGGGAAGTCCGGCGGCGCGGCCTGGTCGGCCGGTTCGGCAGGTGCAGTCATCAGGTCCTCTTCGCACGGGAGGGAGCGGGACGCGCCGGCGACGGATGCTCCGGGCTCGGCGCCGTGCGGCGCTGTCGGCCGTCCCTCCGCACGCTAGGCAGCCACCGGGGCGGGGCCCAACCCCTAGGGGCCCCTAGGAGGCGGGCCCGTCCCCGGTGCCGCCGGTGTCCTTGGCGGCGCTTGCCGAGCGCGGCCTCTGCCGTGGCGGTCGCCGCCGTATCCGGCTGCTGGTGGCCGGCTCCCGGTCGGGGCATCCGGCTGTGCGTCGATCTGTGGAGTGGCCCGGTCGAGCTCCCGGCCGGCTCAACTGCGGCCGAGAATCTCGGCGGTGAGGATGGTTCCGCCGAAACTCCAGCCGCCGTCGGCGACTTCTTCGAGGATGACGAGTGTGTTCGGGCGGGCCCGTTCTCCGTAGACCTCGGCGAACGCGTCGGTGACCGCGTCCTGGAGCTTCTTCTTGGACGCGTCCGTGAGCGTGCCGGCGGGAACCTTGAGGTGGGCGTAGGGCATGAGGTGGTCCTTTCCGATGGTGAAGGGGTGGTAGGAGGGTGGGGCGGGCGAACGGCGTCCGGCGTGCCCGGGCGCTCCAGCGGCGGGGCCTTCGCCGGCGCCTCGATCTGCTCCTCCGTCTTGCCGTCCAGGAACGGGTCGGTCGCCGTGGGCCCGGGAGCGACGGTGTCGACGGTGATGTCCCGGCCCCGCAGCTCACGCGCGAGGATCAGGGTGATCGCCTCGACTCCCCCCTGCTCGCGGCGTAGGCACCGTAGGCGGGGAAGCGAGTGGCCACCACGGAGGTCGAGAAGGCGACGAAGGAGCCGCCCGCGCGCAGCCGGCGGGCGGCCTGCCGCGCGACGACGAAGGTGACGCGGAGGTTGGTGGGCGGCACGGCGTCGAGCACGTCCGGATCGAGGTCGGCGATCGGGGACGGCGCCAGCCGTCCGGCGCAGTGCACCCCGACGTCCACACCGCCGAACTCGTCCCGTACCCGGTCGAACGCGGCGGTGACGGCGTGTTCGTCGGTGACGTCGGCCCGGAGCGCGACCGCCCGGCCGCCGGCCGCGGTGACCGCCTCCACCGTGTCTCGTGGCACGTGAACTACGCGAGCGACTCCGCCTTCGCCCGGGGCCGCTTCGGCGGCGATGTCGGTGCGGTTCATGTGTCCCACGATGCGGCGCTCGCGGCGGGCGTACCAGGGGATGTCATCACCAGTGTCAGCGGCACGCCGGCCGCCGCCGTCGCGGCACACTGGGTGTGTGGCTTCCCTGAGATACACCGAGCTCGGCGCTTTCCTGCGCTCGCGCCGTGAGCGCATCCGCCCCGAGGACGTCGGCCTCGTCGCGGGCCCGCGCCGCCGGGTGCCGGGGCTGCGCCGCGACGAGGTGGCGCAGCTCGCGGGTGCCTCGGTCGACTACTACAACGAGATCGAGCGAGGCGCGGGATCACAGCCCTCGGAGCAGATGCTCGCCGCCCTGGCACGCGCGCTGCGGCTGACGTCGGACGAGCGCGACTACCTCTACCGCCTGGCCGGCCGCCCCCTGCCCGAGCCGGGCGGACCCCTGCCGCATGTGCACCCCGGGATGATGGACCTGCTCACCCGGCTCACCTCGACCCCGGCGCAGGTGATCACCGATCTGCACGTCACGCTCGTGCAGAACCCCCTCGCCCTCGCCCTGCTCGGTGACCACTCGGGGTTCCGCGGCAAGGAGAAGAGCTTCATCCACCGCTGGTTCACGGACGCCGGCGCCCGGCGCCTGTATCCCGAAGCCGATCACGACGCCCAGTCCCGCGCGTTCGTCGCCGATCTGCGGGCCGCCGCGGCACGCCGGGACGCGAAGGATCCCGAGGCCCGCACCCTGATCGCCGACCTGAAAGCAGCCTCACCCGAATTCGTCGCCCTGTGGGCCCGGCACGAGGTCAGGGTCCGCCGGGACGACCGCAAGCGCATCAACCACCCGGCCCTCGGCACGGTGGAGGTCAACTGCCTCAGCCTGTTCAGCGAGGACGGCCGGCAGCGGCTGCTGTGGCTGACTCCGGCGCTGGGCACGGACAGCGCCGGCAAACTGGACCTGCTCGCTGTCGTGGGGACCCAGCTCACGGTCACCCCACGCTGACGTCGTGTCCGTGCGCGTCGGGCCGGTGCGGCAAGGCGCCGGCGAGCACCGTGGTCACGAGCTTGTGGACGGTGGCCGTCGTCGGCGGTCCCGGGTCGCGGTCCGCGAACAGCAGGTGCCCGCCTCCGACCAGGGAGAGGGTGAGCGAGTCGATGTCCGCGCCGGCCGCGATACGGCCCCTGTCGCGCTCGTCGGCCAGGTAGGCGCAGACCGCGGCCGTGACCTCGGTGAGGATCGCCAGGCCGCCTCCGGGCCTGGCCCGCCGCAGCCGGGCGCGCAGCTCGTCCCGGAAGGTGACGAGCGGGATGATCGCCACCGGAACCGGTCCGAACAAGGTGGTCAGCGCGTCGGTGAGGTTGCCGGCCACCGTGCCGGTGCCGGCTGCCGCGCGCAGGGCGGCGGCCTGCCGTTCGAGCTGTGCGGCCCGGTCGAGCACCAGCTCGGCCATGAAGTCGTCGAAGTCGGTGAAGTGCCGGTGCAGGACACCTTTGGCACAGCCCGCCTCGTCGGTGACGGCCCGGCTGGTCAGCCCGTTCGGGCCGGTGCGCAGCAGCACGCGTTCGGCGGCGTCGAACAGCTGCCGGCGCGCGTCGCGAAGGTGGACTCCGGTCGGCACTCGCCCATCCTCTCGTCGGCCCGGTCCTGGGCGTCCATTGCTGGGTGGGCGCTTGCCCACTAAAGTGAACGCATGCCCACTTTACCGCGAGAGCGATCAGAAGGAGAGCGACCGGAGCCGGTGCGGCCGCACCAAGTACGGCAGGTGGCCGAGTCGTTCGGGGCCGACGCGCAACGCTACGACCAGGCCCGCCCCGGCTACCCCGATGACCTGGTGACACGGATCGTCGCCGGCAGCCCGGGGCCCGACGTGCTCGACGTCGGCTGCGGCACCGGTATCGCGGCCCGTCAGTTCCGGGCCGCGGGGTGCGCCGTGCTCGGCGTCGAGCCGGACGCGCGGATGGCCGGATTCGCGCGGGCGGGTGGCCTGGAGGTCGAGGTGGCGACCTTCGAAGCGTGGGAACCGGTCGGCCGGACGTTCGACGCGGTGATCGCCGCCCAGTCGTGGCACTGGGTGGATCCGGTCGCCGGGGCCGCGAAGGCAGCCGAGGTGCTGCGTCCGCACGGGCGCCTGGCGATCTTCGGGCACGTCTTCGAGCCGCCCGCCGAGGTGGCCGAGCCGTTCGCGGCCGCCTACCGCCGGATGGCGCCCGACTCGCCGTTCGCCGGCCAGCCGGCGCGACGCCCACTGGAGACGTACCGAGCGGGGTACGCGAAGATCGCCGACACGATCCGCGCGACCGGGCGGTTCGGCGAACCGGAACAGTGGCGATTCGACTGGGAACGGTCCTACACCCGCGACCAATGGCTGAACCTGCTGCCCACCACCGGCGGACTCACCCGCCTCCACTCCGACCAGCTGGCCGGGATACTGGGCGCGGTCGGGGACGCCATCGACGCCCTGGGCGGCCGCTTCACCATGCACTACACCACCCTGGCGACCAGCGCCGTCCGCACCGGCACACCTTGATCCGCCGCCTGCCGCGCGATACGCGGGCAGGCGCAGGCCCGGTCGGCACAGCGGGCGCGGGCCACGGGACGTCTTCGGCGGCGGGAGAAGCCCGGCCACCGCCCGGCAGGCCCGGCCGGCAGCGTGACCGCCGGCCGGGCCGACGTCGTCACCCCGGGCAGCGGCACCCACCGCCCGGCATGGCATGCAGCCGCCACATCGAACACGGCTGCCGGAAAGGTTCGCTCTCCGCCCGCGCACGTCATCCCACTGCCGTGTCGAACGGGGCGCCTGAGAGGCTCCGTTCGGCTTGGACGTGGTTGCCGGAAGGGTCCGTCCCCGCTCGTTCCGTCATCTCGTCGCCGCGCCGGACACCCCTGCCCAAAGGCCCCACCCCACGCTCACCCACGTCGCCCCACCGACGTGCCGAACGCGACCGCCGCGAGCCCCACCCCCGCTCGGCCACGACACCCCGCCCGCCGGCCCCACATAACCCACCCCCCGCATAACCCGCCCCCCAGGTAACCGGCCCCCACCCCCGTACACCCCCACCCCCCCCCGCACACCGCCTAGGGGCGGTTAGGGGTCTGGTGGCGGGGCGGGGGCCGTTAGCGTCGGCTGCGGAACACGGTGGAGACGGTGAAGGCACCGCGCCCCGGCTCTCCCGGTCCCGGTCGGTGTCCGCGCCCGGCCGCCGTCCCGTCCCGCAGCGAGCAGAGGTGATCAGTGTGTCCCCGGAAGCCAGCGCGAAGGGCACCGTCCCCTTCGGGGAGTACCGCACCTGGTACCGGGTGACCGGTGAGCTCGGCGCGGGTCGGCCGGCGGTCGTCGCCGTGCACGGCGGGCCCGGCAGCACCCACGACTACCTGCTGCCGCTCGCCCGGCTCGCCGAGGACGGCTGGCCCGTCGTCCACTACGACCAGCTCGGCAACGGCGGCTCGACCCATCTCCCGGACAAGGGACCGGAGTTCTGGACCGTCGAGCTGTTCGAGGCCGAACTGGCCAACCTGATCGAGCGGTTGGGCATCGCCGACGACTACGTGCTGTTCGGCCAGAGCTGGGGCGGTCCGCTGTGTGCCCGGCACGCCATGACCGCCCCGCCCGGCCTGCGCGGACTGGTCGTCGCCAACGCGCCCGCCTCGTACCCGCTGTGGCTGGAGGAGATGGCCCGGCTGCGCGCCGCGCTCCCGCCGGAGGTGGAGGCCACCCTGCGGCGGCACGAGGCGGCCGGCACCTACGACAGCGAGGAGTACCTCGCCGCGATGCGGGTCTTCTACGACCGCCATGTGTGCCGGGTGACGCCCTGGCCCCGGGACTTCCTGTCCTCCTTCATGGAGATCTACAACGACCCCACGGTCTACTACGCGATGAACGGCCCCAACGAGTTCCATGTCATCGGCTCCCTGAAGGACTGGTCGATCGTCGGCGACCTGCACCGCATCCGCACCCCGACCCTGCTGATCAGCGGACGCCACGACGAGGCCACACCGGCCGTCGTCCAGCCGTACCACGACGAGATCCCCGGAGCCCGCTGGGAGATCTTCGAGGAGTCCAGCCACCTTCCGCACCTGGAGGAGCCCGAGCGGTTCCGCGCGGTGCTGACCGACTTCCTCAAGAGCCTGTGAACCGAGAATCCGTGAAAGGGAACCCGGCCGTGGCACACGACACCGCCCTCGTCTTCCCCGGCATGGGACCCGTACCGTTCGCCGAGGTGGGCAGGTTCATGGTGGCCAACCCCATCGCCCGGGACCTGGTCGCCGTGGCCGACGACGCCCTCGGCTACTCCCTCGTGGACGCCTTCCGCACCTCCCCGGGCGACTACTCCGAGGCCGCCCAGGTCGCGTTCTTCGTCAACTGCCTGGCCTGCGCCTACTGGGCCGAGGAACACCTCGGGGTAGAGCCCGGCATCGTCGCCGGGCCCAGCTTCGGCGAGAAGGCGGCCCTCGCCTACACCGGCGCGCTGGAACTGCCCGACGCCGTCCGCCTCACCGCCGAGATCGCCCGCTGCCTGGAGGAGTACTTCGCCACCGAGCACCGGGACATCGTCACCCTGTCCTTCGTCCGCGCCCCGCGCGACGGCCTCGACGCGATCCTCGCCGAACTGGACGAGGCGGGGGAGTGGCACGAGATCTCCTGCCGCATCGACGACGGCTTCTTCATGCTGTCCCTCTCCGAACACCGGGTGGGCTGGATGGAGGAGCGGCTGCGCGCCATCGGCAGCCTCCCGCTGTACACCATGCGGCCCCCCATGCACGCCTCGGCGTTCCGGCCGCTGCGCGACAAGGCCGCCCGCGAGGTGGTGTCCCGCTACACCTTCGCCGACCCCTCACTCCCCGTCGTCGCCGACCAGGACGGCCGGCTGCTGCGCACCGGCGAGGAACTGCGCACCATGCTCCTCGACGGCTTCGACCACCCGATGGACTGGCCGAGCGTCACCACGGCCCTGAAGGACGCCGGCGTCCGCCGGCTGTGCGTCGCCGGACCCGACAGCCTGTTCGGCCGGGTGCCCCGTACCGTCCGCCAGTTCGACGTCGTCGCGGCCCAGCCACGGCTGGCGATGACCCCCCGGCGCCGTACCCGCGCCGCCTGAACCCCCGCCCGACTCGTTGGAGGCCCCCATGTGGGACGACCGGTTCGAACAGATACTCCGCCCCTTCCTGCCGTTCCTGCCGCCGCAGGAGGAGCTGACGCCGGAGTCCGACCTGAAGGACCTCGGCCTGGACTCGCTCGGCACCGTCCAGCTCCTCGGCACCCTGGAGGAGGACTACCAGGTCCGCTTCCGCGACAGCGCGCTCACCATGGACACCTTCCGCACCGCGGGCGTGCTGTGGGACACGCTGCGGGGCATGCTGCAGAGCACCGCGGGCTGACGGGGCGGTCACCGTGGACCCCACCGTGGACGGCACGCTGTCCGGCCGGTTCGCGCGCGGCCTGGCCCTCGCCCCCGACCGGCCCGCGCTGCACGCCGACGGCGTCGACCTCACCTACCGCGAACTGCACGAACTCGCCCTCGTCCGGGCCGGCTCACTGCTCGCCGGGCTCCCCGGCCGCCCGCCCGCCGTGGGGGTGCTGGCCGGCAAGGGACCCACGGCGTACGCCACCCTGCTGGCCGGCCTGTACAGCGGCGTCACCGTCGTCCCCCTCCAGCCCGCCTTCCCCGCCGCCCGCACCCGGCGCATGATCGAGGCCGCCGGGGTCGGCGCGCTGCTCGCCGACGACGACGCCCTGCCCGCCCTGACCGCCCTGCACGAGGACGGGGTACGGCTGCCCACGCTGTTCGCGCCCGGCGGTCAGCCCCTGCCGGCGCTCGCCCTCGACCCGGACAGCGCCCTGAAGGCACCCCAGCCCACCCGGCCCGGTGACATCGCCTATGTGCTGTTCACCTCCGGCTCCACCGGCCGGCCCAAGGGCGTGCCGGTCACCCACGCCAATACCGCCCACTACTTCCGACTGCTGGACGAGCGCTACGACTTCGGGCCGCACGACGTCTTCTCGCAGACCTTCGACCTCAACTTCGACTGCGCGATGTTCGACCTGTTCTGCGCCTGGGGCGCCGGGGCCGCCGTCGTCCCCGTCCCCGCCCGGGCGTACGCGCGCCTGCCGGAGTTCGTGGCCGAACGGGGCATGACCGTGTGGTTCTCCACGCCCAGCGCGATCAGCCTGGTGCGCCGCACCGGCGGGCTCGCCCCGGGCGCCCTGGGCCCGCTGCGCTGGAGCTTCTTCGCGGGGGAGGCGCTCGGCTGCAAGGACGCCGAGGACTGGGCCGCCGCCGCGCCGGGCGCCGCGCTGGAGAACCTCTACGGCCCCACCGAGCTGACCATCACCATCACCGCGCACCGCTGGACGCCGGGACGCCACCCGAACGACATGGTGCCCATCGGCGCCGTCCACCCCGGCCACGACACCCTGCTGCTCGACCCCTCCGGCGCGCCCAGCACCGGCGACGAGGGTGAACTGTGCGTCGCCGGGCCCCAGTTGACGCCCGGCTATCTCGACCCGGCCGACGACGCCGGACGGTTCCTGGAACACGACGGCCGGCGCTACTACCGCACCGGCGACCGGGTCCGGCGCGCCGCCGACGGCGGCTGGCACTACCTGGGCCGCAAGGACGCACAGGTCCAGGTGCACGGCATCCGGGTGGAACTGGCCGAGGTGGACGCCGCCGCCCGCACCTGCCCCGGCGTCGAGGACGCCGTGACCGTGGCCGTGCCCGTGGACGGCACCGTGGAACTCGCCGTCTTCCACACCGGCGCGCCCGTGCCGCCCGCCCGGTTCGCCCGCCATCTGCGTGCGCTGCTGCCGGCCGCCGTCGTCCCGCGCGCCTACCACCACCTGGACACCCTCCCGCTCAACGCCAACCGCAAGACCGACCGCAGGAAGCTCGCCTCCCGGGCCGCGGCCATGCGGCAGCCGGCCGGAGGCACACACGAAAGGCGGCAGGAGTCGCAGTGAACGGTCAACCGACAGTGCCGGCCCGCACCGACGCCCGGGTGCACGACCTGCTCGACGAGGCCACCGCCGAGCGTCCCGACGCCTGGGCGGTGAGCGACGGCACGGGCCGCTGGACGTACCGGGAACTGGCCGCCCACAGCCACGCCGTCGACGCCTGGCTGCGGGCCGCCGGCGTCGGCCACGGCGACCGGGTCCTGGTCCAGCTGCCCAGCACCCGGGAACTGGTGGCGCTGCTGTACGGCACCGCGCGCCGGGGCGCGGTCCTCGTCCCCGTCAACACCGGCATGAAGGACTACCACCTGCGGGCGGTCGTGGAGAACGCCGAGCCCGCGCTGATCGTCGTCACCGATCCGGCCGTGGAGCGGATCGGCGCCCTGGCCGGCGAGGTGCCGGTCCGCGGACTCGGCCCGGCCTGGGAGGAGATCACCGCACTGGGCGGGCGCGAGGTCCGCCCGCCCGAGGCCCAGGTCGACGCCGACGACATCGCCGTCCTCGTCTACACCTCCGGCTCCACCGCCGCGCCCAAGGCGGTCATCTGCCCGCACGGCCGGATGGTCTTCGCCACCGAGGCCATCGGCCTGGAACTCGGCTACCGCCCCGACGACGTGGTGTTCTGCCGCTTCCCGATCTCCTGGGACTACGGCCTGTACAAGGTGCTGCTCACCGCCGCCGGCCGCAGCGAACTCGTCCTCGCCGACGGCGAGTCCGACCTGGTGCTGCTGCGCCGCATCCGGGAGACCGGCGCCACCATCGTCCCGATCGTGCCGTCCCTGGCCACCATGATCTGCGCCCTCGCCGCCCGCGAACCGGCCCGCGAGTCCCGGGTGCGGCTGTTCACCAACACCGGTGCCGCGCTGCCGAAGTCCACCGCCGACGCGCTGCGCGCGGCGTTCCCCGGCGCCGAGGTGGTCGTCCAGTTCGGGCAGACCGAGTGCAAACGCGTCTCCGTGCTGCCGCCCGCCTTCCAGGACGCCAAGCCCCATTCGGTCGGCCGTCCGCTGCCCGGCACCCGCGCCTTCGCCGTGGACGACGAGGGCCGGCCGCTGCCGCCCTGGCAGACCGGCGAGATCGTGGTCGAGGGACCGCACGTCATGCCCGGCTACTGGCGGGCCCCCGAGCAGACCGCCCGCGCCTTCCGGCCCGCCCCCGGCGGCGGACTGCGGCTGCACACCGGTGACTTCGGCCATGTGGACGAGGACGGCTTCCTGTACTACGAGGGCCGCCGCGACGACATGTTCAAACACAAGGGCGTCCGCATGAGCACCACCGAGATCGAGGCCGCCGCCACCGACGTCCCCGGTGTCCGCGCCGCCGCCGTCCTGCCGCCCGCCGAGGACCGCCCCCTCGCGGTGTTCGCCGAGGGCGACATCGACCCGCACACCCTGCTCAAGGAACTGTCGCTGCGGCTGGAACCCGCCAAGGTGCCCGCCGTGAGCCGGGTCGTGGACGAACTGCCGCTCACCCCGCACGGCAAGCACGACCGCAAGGCACTCGCCCGCCTCCTGGAAGGAGCCACCGCGTGACCGCCACGGAGCCGGCCGGACGCGACCACCGGACGACCGCCGGCGACCCCGCCGCACGTGAGCAGCGCGTGAGCGCCGCCGAGCTCGCCGGCCGTTTCGGCACCCCCGCCTACGTCTACGACCTGGACCGGGTGGCGGCGGCCCGCGACGACCTGTTCGCCGCGCTGCCCGACGAGGTCGAGGTGTTCTACGCCGCCAAGGCCAACCCCCACCCCGAGCTGCTGCGCGAGCTGCGCACCGGCGGCTGCCGCGCAGAGATCAGCTCCGTCGGCGAACTCGACGCCGCCTTGCGGGCCGGTTTCCCCGGCGACCGGATCCTGTACACCGGACCCGGCAAGACCACCGCCGAACTGGCCGAGGCGCTGACCCGGGGCGTCCGGCTGTTCTCCACCGAGTCCCCCGGCGACCTGCGCCGCGTCGGCGAGACCGCGCTGCGGCTCGGCCTCACCGCCGACTGCCTGCTCCGCGTCAACAACGCCACCGGCGCGGCGGCCACCGGCATCCGCATGACCGGCGTGCCCTCGCAGTTCGGCTTCGACAGCGAGACCCTGCCCGGCCTCGCCGCCGAACTGCGCGAGGTCCCCGGCACCCGCATCGCCGGACTGCACTTCTTCCCGCTCAGCAACGCCAAGGACGAGGCGAGCCTGATCGCCGAGTTCCGGCACACCGTCGCCACCGCCGCCGCCCTCCAGCAGGCCCTCGGCGTCACCTTCCGCTTCCTCGACATCGGCGGCGGTTTCGCCGCGCCCTACGCCGTGCAGGGCGCCCGGCCCGTCTACCGGGAACTGCGCGACGCCCTCGCCCGCACGCTGGACGAGCACTTCCCCGGCTGGCGCACGGGCGCCCCCCAGGTCGCCTGCGAGTCCGGCCGCTACCTGGTCGCCGACAGCGGCACCCTGCTCACCTCCGTCGTCAACGTCAAGGACAGCCGCGACCACCGCTACCTCGTCCTCGACGCCGGCATCAACACCTTCGGCGGCATGTCCGGGCTCGGCCGCATCCTGCCCGTGTCCGTCGAACCCCACGAGTCCGTGGGCGCCGACGGCACCCCGGCGAGCCTGGCCGGGCCGCTGTGCACCCCGGGCGACCTGCTCGGCCGGGGCGTCCCGCTGCCCGCGCTCGACCCGGGCGACCTGCTCACCGTCCCCAACGCCGGCGCCTACGGCCCCACCGCCAGCCTGCTGATGTTCCTCGGCCGGCCCGCGCCCGCCGAGATCGTCGTACGCGGCGACGACCTCGTGTCCGTCTCCCGCATCGAGCACACCCGCACCTACGACCACGGACAGGCCCTGTGATGAGACCCCTCCCCAACGCCCCAGGCCCCGGCGACCGGCCCGTGCTGGTGGCCGGCGGCATCTCCGACTCCCACACCTGGAACCTCGTCTACCTCCAGCTCCTGCTGGAGGAGCACGGGCACCGCGTGGTCAACCTCGGCCCCTGCGTCCCCGAGGACCTGCTCATCGCCGAGGCCCTCGCGCACCGCCCCGCGCTCATCGTGGTCAGCAGCGTCAACGGCCACGGCTACCACGACGGCATGCGGACCGTCACCCGGCTGCGCGAACACCCGGACCTCGCCGCGGTGCCCGCCGTCATCGGCGGCAAGCTCGGCATCGCCGGGCCCTGCGGTGGCGAGGAGACGGCCGCGCTGCGCGCCGCCGGGTACGACGCGGTGTTCGACGACAGCGCCGAGGGCATCGCCGCCTTCCGGCGGATGCTCGGCGCGCTGCCGCAGCGGGCCCTGGTGTGACCGGCGGCGGGTTCGGCGCGTTCGTGCGCCGGGCTCACGACGCCGGCCGGCTGGTGGTGCAGCCCCGGATGGGGATGAGCAGCCCGCGGCGGATGCGGGCCGGGCTGCTCGCCACCCGGGACGCCAGGGCGACCACCGTCGGCACGATCACCCTGGACAGCTACACCCGGGTCGGCGACCTGGAGTCGGCACGCCTGGCCGTCCTGGAGGACGTGCCCCTCAACGGCTACCCGATCGTGAGCCACGACGCGGCCACCACCGCGGCCGTCCTCGACGGGGTCCACGGCCCCGGCTTCCCGGTCCAGGTCCGGCACGGCTCCGCCGCGCCCGAGGACATCTTCCGGGCGCTGACCGCCGTGGGGCTCGACGCCTCCGAGGGCGGCCCGGTCTCCTACTGCCTGCCCTACGGCCGGGTCCCGCTGCGCGAATCCGTCGCCCACTGGGCCACCGCCTGCGAACTGCTCGCCGCCCGCCGCGCGTCGGGCGCCGAACCGCACCTGGAGACCTTCGGGGGCTGTGTCCTCGGCCAGCTGTGCCCGCCGAGCCTGCTCGTCGCCGTGAGCGTGCTGGAGGCGCTGTTCTTCCACCGGCACGGCATCAACAGCATTTCCGTCAGTTACGCCCAGCAGACCCATCCCGGCCAGGACGCCGAAGCGGTGGCCGCGTTGCGCCGCCTGTGCGCCCACCATCTGCCGGACGCCGAATGGCATGTCGTCGTCTACGCCTACATGGGGCTGTATCCGGAAACGGAACAGGGCGCCTACCGGCTGCTCGGGAAAGCGGCCGAACTCGCCGCCGCCAGCGGCTCGGAACGGCTCATCGTGAAAACCGTCGCGGAATCCCGCCGCATTCCCACGGTGGCCGAGAACGTCGCCGCCCTGGAATACGCGGCCGAGGTCGCCGCCCGCACCCCGCGGGCCCCGCTGGACGCCACCGGCACCCAGACCTACGCCGAGGCGTCCGCCCTGGTCGACGCCGTACTGGAGCTGGACGACGACCCCGGTACGGCCCTGCTGACGGCGTTCGCCGAGGGACGTCTCGACGTGCCCTACTGTCTGCATCCGGACAACGCCGGATTCAGCCGGAGTTATATCGCCGCGGACGGCAGGCTGGCCTGGGCCGACATCGGCAGGATGCCGCTGCACGGCATCGCCGACGTACGCCCGGCCCGCGCCGTCACCGCGACGGAACTGCTCGATTCCCTGTCCTACATACGCCGTTCGTTCGACGGAGACGCCCCCCGGAACACCCGGGACGTCGAATCCGCCCACCCCTAGGGGTGGTTAAGGGTGTGGCCTTTCCCGGGCCGTCACTACGGTGTGGAAAAAGGTGAGGAAAACCGGTGTCGGCCGAAAGTGGAGATGCGTGGATGAACGGGCCCGGATCCGACTCAGCTCTGGCACGACGGCTCGCCACGGCCGTACCGTCCCGGCACCGCGCGCTGGTGACCGACCTGGTGCGCACGGCCGTGGCCGAGGCGATCGAGGCGGCCCGGCCGGGCACGGCGGCCCCGCTCGATGCGGCCGCCCCCCTCGCCGCGCAGGGACTCGACTCGCTCGCCGCGGTCGACCTGCACCGGCGGCTGACCGCGCTGACCGGCCTGGACCTGCCGGTCGGCCTCGCCTACGACTGCCCGACCGTCCAGGACCTCGCGGCCCGGCTGCTCGCCGAGGTCCACGGCACAGCCGACACCCCGGACGAGCCGGCCGGTGGCCCGGACCCCGGCGAACCGGTCGCCGTGGTCGGCATGGGCTGCCGCTTCCCCGGCGGCATCACCTCGCCCGCCGACCTGTGGCGGCTGCTCACCGACGGCGGCGAGGTGCTGACCGGCTTCCCCCGGGACCGCGGCTGGGACCTGGACGCCCTCTACCACGAGGACCCCGAGGTGCCCGGCAGCACCTACGTGCGCAGCGGCGGATTCCTCGACACCGCCACCGAGTTCGACGCCGACTTCTTCGGCATCAGCCCGCGTGAGGCACTCGGCACGGACCCCCAGCAGCGGCTCGTCCTGGAGACCTCCTGGCAGGCCCTGGAGGACGCCGGCATCGACCCCACCTCGCTGCGCGGCACCCCGGCCGGGATGTTCCTCGGCGCCGAGATCCAGGAGTACGGCCCACGCCTGCACGACGCCCCGGAGGGCCTGGACGCCTATCTGCTCGCCGGGAACGCCAACAGCGTCATCTCCGGTCGTGTCGCCTATGTGCTCGGCACCGAGGGCCCGGCGGTCACCGTGGACACCGCCTGCTCCGCCGCCCTGGTCGCGGTGCACCTGGCGTGCCGCTCGCTGAGGCAGGGCGAGTCCTCGCTCGCGCTCGCCGGGGGCGTGGCCGTCATGGGCGGCCCCGGGGTGTTCACCGCCTTCAGCCGGCAGCGGGGCCTCGCCCCCGACGGGCGCTGCAAGGCGTTCTCCGCCGCCGCGGACGGCACCGGGTTCGCCGAGGGCGTCGGCGTGCTCGTCCTGGAACGGCTGTCCGACGCCCGCCGCAACGGGCACCGGGTGCTGGCCCTGATACGCGGCTCGGCCGTGAACCAGGACGGCGCCTCCAACGGCCTGACCGCGCCCAGCGGTACCGCCCAGCAGCGGCTGATCCGCCGGGCGCTCGCCGACGCCGGCCTCACCGCCGCCGACGTCGACGTGGTCGAGGCACACGGCACCGGCACCCGGCTCGGCGACCCCATCGAGGCCACCGCGCTGCTCGCCACCTACGGCCAGGACCGCCCCGCCGGCGCGCCGCTGCTGCTCGGCTCCGTCAAGTCCAACCTCGGGCACACCCAGGCCGCCGCCGGCGCCGCCGGACTGATCAAGACCGTCCTCGCCATGCGGCACGGACAGGTACCGGCCACCCTCCACGTCGACGCGCCCACCCCGCACGTCGACTGGTCCTCGGGGGCCGTGGAACTCGTCACCGCGCAGCGCCCCTGGCCCGAGACCGGCCGGGCCCGGCGGGCCGGGGTGTCCTCGTTCGGCGTCAGCGGCACCAACGCGCACGTCATCCTCGAACACCCCGAGCCCGCAACCGAGTCCGAGCCCGAGTCCCCTTCCAGGCCCGAGGGGTCTGGCCCGCCCGCCGGGACCCCCCTGCCGTTCGCCCTGTCCGCCCGGGGCGAGGCCGCCCTGCGCGCCCGCGCCGCCGACCTGCTGCCCCTCGCCGACGAGGCGGACCTCCTCGACCTCGCCCACTCGCTGGCCACCACCCGGGCCGCGCTGCCCGACCGGGCCGTCCTCGTCGCCGCCGACCGCGCCGAACTGCGCGCCGCCCTGCACGACCTGGCCTCCGGCACCACCCCGCCCACCGCCCGCGCCGACGGCGAACTCGCCTTCCTGTTCACCGGGCAGGGCAGCCAGCGCCCCGGCATGGGCCGCGAACTCGCCGCCGCCCACCCGGTGTTCGCCGACGCCCTGGACGACATCTGCGCCCACTTCGACCTCCAGCTCGCCCGGCCGCTGAAGGAGATCCTGTTCGCCGCGCCCGGCACCCCCGAGGCCGCACTGCTGCACCGTACCGAGTACGCGCAGCCCGCCCTGTTCGCCCTGGAAGTCGCCCTGTACCGGCTGCTGGAGAGCTGGGGCCTCGCCCCCGACCAGCTCGCCGGGCACTCCGTCGGCGAGATCGCCGCCGCCCATGTCGCGGGCGTCCTCACCCTCCAGGACGCCACGATCCTGGTCGCCGCCCGCGGCCGGCTCATGCAGGCCCTGCCCGAGGGCGGCGCCATGCTCGCCGTACGGGCCGCCGAGGACCAGGTGACCCCCCTGCTCACCGCGCGCACCGGCATCGCCGCCGTCAACGGGCCCGGCGCCGTCGTCGTCTCCGGAGACGCGGCCGACGTGGAGCTGATCGCCGCCGAACTCGCCGCGCGCGGCCACGACAGCAAGCGGCTGCGGGTCGGCCACGCCTTTCACTCGCCGCTGATGGAACCGATGCTGGCCGAGTTCCGCCGGATCGCGCACGTCCTGGACTACGCCGAACCGCGGCTGCCGATCGTCTCCACCGTCACCGGCGGCCCCGTCACCGCCGAACTGCGCGACCCCGAGTACTGGGTGGAGCACGTCCGCGCCAAGGTCCGCTTCCACGACGCCGTCCGCTCCCTCGCCGACGCCGGGACCCGCACCTTCCTGGAGGTCGGCCCGGACGCCGTGCTCTGCGCCCTCGGCCCGGACTGCACCGACGTACCCGGCACCGCGTTCCTGCCGGTGCTGCGGCGCGAGCGGCCCGAGCCGCGCGAGGCCCTCACCGCGCTCGCCGCCGCCCACGCCCGGGGCGTACCCGTCGACTGGCGGCGGCACTTCACCGGCCTCGGCGGACGCCGCATCGACCTGCCCGGCTACCCCTTCCAGCGGCGCCGCTTCTGGCTGGAACAGCGCACCGGCACCGACGCCACCGGCCTCGGCCAGCTCCCCGCCGGGCATCCGCTGCTGGCGGCCGTGGTCGCCGTCGGCGCCGAGGGCGTCGTCCTCACCGGCCGCGTCTCCACCCGCGCCCAGCCCTGGCTCGCCGACCACGTCATCGCCGGCCGGATCCTCTTCCCCGGCACCGCCTTCGTGGAACTCGCCCTGCGCGCGGGCGACCACGCGGGCGCGAGCACCCTGGAGGAACTGACCCTCGGCGCCCCGCTGGTGCTGCGCCCCGAGGAGGACGTCGCCGTACAGGTCGCCGTCGGCGAGCCCGACGCCACCGGCCGGCGCACCGTCACCGTGCACAGCCGCGCGGACCGGGACGCACCCTGGACCCAGCACGCCACCGGCGTCCTCACCACCACCGCCCCGCCCGCCCCGGCCGCCCCCACCGAGTGGCCGCCGCCGGGCGCCCGGCCGCTGGACACCACCGGCGTCTACACCGAACTCGCCGGCCAGGGCTACGCCTACGGGCCCGCCTTCCAGGGGCTGCGCGCCGCCTGGCGGCACGGCGACGACGTCTACGCCGAGGTCGCCCTGCCCGAGGACGCCACCGCCGACGCCGGCGCGTTCGGCCTGCACCCGGCGCTGCTCGACGCCGCCCTGCACGCCGCCGACCTCGGCGCCCCGCGGCGGCCCGAGGTGCTGGTGCCGTTCGCCTGGACCGGCGTCACCCTGCACGCCACCGGCGCCACCGCCCTGCGCGTACGCATCACCCACCGGGGCGGCGACACCATCGCCGTGCACCTCGCCGACCCCACCGGCGCCCCGGTCGCCGCCGTCGACGCCCTGACCTCCCGGCCCGTACCGGACCAGGACGTGCTGTACGCCGTGGACTGGCAGCCGTACCCCCGGCCCGAAACCACCGAACCGCTGCGCACCGCCGTCCTCACGGACGTCACCGAACCGCTGGGGGAGGGGCCCGCGCCGGACGCCGTCGTGTACCGCGTCCCCGGCCCGGCGGACGCCGACGCCACCCGGGCCCGCGCCCATGTCCGCGACGTCCTCGGGCTGTTGCGCACCTGGCAGACCGACGAGCGCCTCGCCGCCACCCGGCTGGTCGTCGTCACCCCGCCCGGAAGCCCCGCCCACGCCGCCGTCCGCGGCCTGGTCCGCTCCGCCCAGGCCGAGAACCCCGGCCGCTACGTCCTGATCGAGCACGAGGCGCTGCCCTCCGAGACCGGCCTGCGCCGCGCCCTCGCCACCGGCGAACCCGAACTCTCCCTGGCCGACGGCGCGTTCAGCGTGCCCCGGCTGACCGCGCGGCCGGCCGGCGACGCGCCCGCCGCCGACTGGGGCACCGTGCTCGTCACCGGCGGCACCGGCGGCCTCGGCGCCCTCCTCGCCCGCCACCTGGTGACCGCCCACGGGGTACGCCGCCTGGTCCTCGCCGGCCGCCGCGGCACCGCCCCCGGCCTGCACGCCGAACTGACCGAACTGGGCGCCGAGGTGACCGTCGCCGCCTGCGACACCGGCGACCGCGAGGCCCTGCGCCGCCTGCTGGAGCGGCACCCGGTGGACTCCGTCGTCCACGCGGCGGGCACCGTCCACGACGGCACCGTGGACACCCTCACCGACGCGATGGTGGACGAGGTCTTCCACGCCAAGGCCCTCGGCGCCTGGCACCTGCACGAACTGACCCGCGACCGCGAACTCTCCCGCTTCGTGCTGTTCTCCTCCCTCGCCGCCGTCCTCGACGGAGCCGGCCAGGGCAACTACGCCGCCGCCAACGCCTACCTGGACGCCCTCGCCGCCCACCGCGCCGCCCTCGGCCTGCCCGCTACCTCCCTCGGCTGGAGCCTGTGGGACACCGACCGCGGCATGGGCGCCGCCCTGGACGAGACCGCCCGGGACCGCATCGCCGCCTACGGCGTGCCCGGACTGAGCGCCGCCCGCTCCCTGGAACTGTTCGACGCCGCCGTGCGCTCCCGCGCCCCGCACCTGCTGCCCGTGGAGATCGACGCCGCCGCCGTCCGCCGCCGCCCCGACGGCGTCCCGCCGCTGCTGACCGGCCTGGTCCGCCCGGTCACCCGCCGGGCCACGGCGCGCACCGCCCCCACGCCGGCCACCGACGGACGGCTCGCCGCGCTGCCCGCCGCCGACCGCGACCGCGCCCTGCTGGACCTCGTACGCACCGAGGTCGCCGCCGTCCTGCGGCACGACGGGCCGGCCGCCGTCGACCCCGGACGGGCCTTCACCGACCTCGGCTTCGACTCGCTCGCCGCCGTCGAACTGCGCAACCGGCTGAACACCGCCACCGGGCTGCGGCTGCCCGCCACCCTCGTCTTCGACCACCCCACCTCCCGCGCCCTGGCCGGCCACATCCACGACCGCCTCTTCGGCACCGGCCCCGAGGAGACCGCCACCGCTCCCGCCCGCACCGCCCCGGAGGACGATCCGGTCGTCATCGTCGGCATGAGCTGCCGCTACCCCGGCGAGGTCCGCTCCCCGGAGGACCTGTGGCGGCTCGTCGCCGACGGCACCGACGCGGTCGGCGGCTTCCCCGACGACCGCGGCTGGGACACCGAGGCGCTCTACGACCCCGAGCCCGGCACCCCCGGCCGCACCTACACCCGCGAGGGCGCCTTCCTGTACGACGCCGCGCAGTTCGACGCCGCGTTCTTCGGCATCGGCCCGCGCGAGGCCACCGCCATGGACCCCCAGCAGCGGCTCCTGCTGGAGGTGTCCTGGGAGGCCCTGGAGCGCTCCGCCATCGACCCGCACCGGCTGCGCGGCTCCCGCACCGGCGTGTTCGCGGGCGTCATGTACCACGACTACGGCACCTGGCTCGCCGAGGTCCCCGAGGATCTCGCCGCCTATCTCGGCAACGGCAGCCTCGGCAGCGTCGTCTCGGGCCGGGTCGCCTACGCCCTCGGCCTGGAGGGACCGGCCGTCACCGTCGACACCGCCTGCTCCTCCTCACTGGTCACCCTGCACCTGGCGGCGCAGGCGCTGCGCCAGGGCGAATGCGACCTCGCCCTCGTCGGCGGCGTCACCGTCATGTCGACACCGGACACCTTCGTGGACTTCGCCCGGCAGCGCGGACTGGCCGCCGACGGCCGCTGCAAGTCCTTCGCCGACGGCGCCGACGGCACCGGCTGGGGCGAGGGCGCCGGCGTCCTCGTCGTGGAACGCCTCTCCGACGCCCGCCGCCACGGGCACCGGGTCCTCGCCCTGGTGCGCGGCTCCGCCGTCAACTCCGACGGCGCCTCCAACGGACTGACCGCCCCCAACGGCCCCTCCCAGCAACGCGTCATCCGCGCCGCGCTCGCCGCCGCCGGGCTCACCCCGGCCGACGTGGACGCCGTGGAGGCGCACGGCACGGGGACGACCCTCGGCGACCCGATCGAGGCGCAGGCCCTGCTCGCCACCTACGGCCGGGACCGCGAGCGGCCGCTGTGGCTGGGCTCCGTCAAGTCGAACATGGGCCACACCCAGGCCGCCGCCGGGGTCGCCGGAGTCATCAAGATGGTGATGGCGATGCGGCACGGCGTCCTGCCGAAGACCCTGCACGTGGACAAGCCCTCGACCCAGGTCGACTGGAGTGCCGGCGCCGTGGAGCTGCTCACCGAGCCGCGCCCGTGGCCCGAGACCGGCCGGGCCCGCCGGGCGGGCGTGTCCTCCTTCGGGATCAGCGGCACCAACGCCCATGTGATCCTGGAGGAGTTCACCGAACCCGAGCCGGCCGAGCCGGACCCCGCCACCGCCCCGCCGGTGCTCGCTCTGCCGGTCTCCGCCCGCTCACCCGAGGCCCTGCGCGGCCAGGCCCGGCGGCTGCTGGAACGCGCCGGCACCGCCCCCGCCGACCTCGGCCGGGCGCTGGCCACCACCCGCGCCACCCATTCCCACCGCGCCGTCGTCCTCGCCACCGGCGACGACCAGGCCGCCACCGCGCTGCGCGCCCTCGCCCACGGCACCGAGGCCCCCGGACTGCTCGTCACCGGCTCCGCCACCGACGGCGACCTGGCCTACCTGTTCTCCGGCCAGGGCGCCCAGCGCCCCGGCATGGGCCGCGACTGGTACGACGCCTTCCCCGTCTACGCCGAGCACTTCGACCGGATCGCCGCGCTCTTCGACAAGCACCTCGAACGGCCCCTCGCCGAGGTCGTCCTCGGCGACGACCCCGGCACCCTGGAACAGACCGCCTACACCCAGGCCGCCCTGTTCACCACCCAGGTCGCCCTCTACCGGCTGCTGGAGTCCTTCGGGCTGCGCCCCGGCCGGCTGGCCGGGCACTCGGTCGGCGAGTTCGCCGCCGCGCACGTCGCGGGCGTGTGGTCGCTGCCGGACGCCGTCACCGCCGTCGCCGCCCGCGGCCGGCTCATGCAGGCACTGCCCGCGGGCGGCGCGATGGCCGCCGTCCAGGCGTCCGAGGCGGAGGTGTCCGCGCTGGTGGACGGCGAGCGGTGCGCGATCGCCGCCGTCAACGGCCCCCGGGCCGTGGTCGTCTCCGGTGACGAGGACGCCGTCGCCGAGGTCGCCGCGCACTTCCCCGGCGCCCGCCGGCTGCGCGTCTCGCACGCCTTCCACTCGCCCCGCATGGCCCCCATGCTGGCGGAGTTCCGGGAGGTCATGGCCGGGCTGCGGGCCGCCGAACCGGCCCTGCCGATCGTCTCCACCCTCACCGGCGCCCCGGCCACCGCCGCCGACCTCGGCTCCGCCGACTACTGGGTACGGCACGTGCGGGAGACCGTACGGTTCGCCGACGCGGTCGCCACGCTGGCCGCGCAGGGCACCGGCACCTTCCTCGAACTCGGTGCCGCGCCCGTGCTCAGCGCCCTGGGCCCCGACTGCCTGCCGGACGCCGAGGACACCGCCTTCGTCCCCGCCGCCCGCAAGGACACCGCTCCGCTGCCCGGACTGCTCGCCGCCCTGGCCGCCGTCCACACCCGGGGCTTCGACGTCGACTGGGGCGTGCTGTACGAGGGGTACGCGGGCCGACCGGTCGACCTGCCCACGTACGCCTTCGAGCACCGCCGGTACTGGCTGCCCACCCCCGCCGTCACCGCCGGCGACGCCGCCGGGCACGGGCTCGCCGCCGCCGGACACCCGCTGGTCAGCGCCCGCCTGGACCTGCCCGGCGACGCCGGGGTGCTGCTCACCGGCCGGATCTCCACCGCCACCCACCCGGCCCTCGCCGACCACGCCGTCCTCGGCACCGTCCTGGTGCCCGGCGCCGCCCTGGTCGACCTCGCCCTGCACGCCGGACGCCTGACCGGCCGTCCCGTCCTGGAGGAGCTCACCCTGCACGCCCCGCTGGCGCTGCCCGGGGACACCGCCGTACGCCTCCAGGTCGCCGCCCGCGCCGACGGCACCGTGGACATCCACTCCCGCGCCGAACAGGCCCCCGCCGACGAGGGCTGGACCCACCACGCCACCGGCACCCTCACCGACGCCGGTGCCGCACCCGCACCCGGGTACGCGTCCGGCGCCTGGCCGCCGCCCGGGGTCACCCCGCTCGACGTCGACGGCCTCTACCCGCGCCTGCACAGCGAGGGCTACGACTACGGCCCCGTCTTCCAGGGCGTCCGGGCCGCCTGGCGGGACGGGGACACCCTGCTCGCCGACCTCGAACTGCCCGCCCAGGCGGCCCAGGACGCCGCCCGGCACGTCCTGCACCCCGCGCTGCTGGACTCCGCCCTGCACGTCACCTCCCTGCTCGACGGCGATCCGGCGCCCGACGGGCCGTCCGACGGCATCGCCCTGCCCTTCGCCTGGACCTCGGTCACCGCGCACGCCCAGGCGTCCCTCACCGCCCGGGTCCGGGTCACCCCCGGCCCCGACGGCACCCGCATCGAGCTGGCCGACACCGACGGCCGGCCCCTGGCCACCGTCGCCTCCTACGTCACCCGGCCCTACGCCGCCGACCGGCTCACCCGGCGCCGCCGCCACCTCTACACCGTCACCGACACCCCCCTGCCCGAGACCGCCGGACGCCCCGACCGCCGTAGCTGGGCGGTCCTCGGCGACGACGACCTCGGCCTCGGCGCCCCGGTCCACCCCGGCCTGGACGCCCTCGGCGCCACCCCGCCCGACGTGGTGATCTGGCCCACTACCGCACCCGGCACCGCGGACCTGCCCGGCACCGTGCGCGGCACGCTCGGCCGCACCCTGGCAATCCTCCAGGCCTGGACCGGCGACGACCGGTACGCCGGTTCGGTACTCGTGGTCCTCACCGGCGGCTCACTCGCCGACGCGGCGGTGCACGGACTGGTGCGGGCCGCGCAGGCCGAGGACCCCGGCCGGATCCTGCTCGTCACCCGGACCGCGCCCGACGGACCCGTACCCGACCGGGCCGCGCTCGCCGCCCTCCTCGACTCCGGGGAACCCGAGGTCCACTGGCGCGACGGCACCGCGCACGCGCCCCGGCTGGTCCGCGCCGACGACACCGAGGACACCGCCCGCCCGTGGGGCACCGTCCTCGTCACCGGCGGCACCGGCGGTCTCGGCGCCCTGGTCGCCCGCCACCTGGCCGCCCGGCACGGCGTCACCCGCCTGGTGCTGACCAGCCGCCGCGGACCCGAGGCGCCCGGCGCCGCCGCACTGCGCGCCGACCTCGCGGGCCTCGGCGCCGAAGCCGACATCGTCGCCTGCGACGCGGCCGACCGCAGCGCGCTCGCCGCCCTGCTCACCGCGCACCCCGTCGACAGCGTCGTGCACACCGCCGGCGTCCTGGACGACGCCCTCATCGGCTCGCTGACCCCGGCCCGGCTGGACACCGTCCTGCGGCCCAAGGCGGACGCCGCCTGGCACCTGCACGAACTGACCCGGGACCGGGAACTCGCCCACTTCGTGCTGTTCTCCTCGGCCGCCGGCACCCTCGACGCCTCCGGCCAGGGCAACTACGCCGCCGCCAACGCCTTCCTGGACGCCCTCGCCGCCCACCGCGCCGCCCTCGGCCTGCCCGCCACCTCCCTCGCCTGGGGCCTGTGGTCCGGCGGCGGCATGGGCGCCGCCCTCGACCGGGCCGACGTCCAGCGCATCGAACGCACCGGCATCGGCGCGCTCGACCCGGACGAGGCACTGGAGCTGTTCGACGCCGCCGTGGCCGCGGGCGCCCCCGCCCTGGTCCCGGTACGGCTGGACACCGCCGCCCTGCGCCGCCGCGCCGGTGACGTGCCCGCCGTGCTGCGCACCCTGGCCGGCGTCACCGCCCGCCCGGACCGCGCCGGCCACGCCCGCACCCTGGGCGAACGCCTGGCCGAACTGCCCGCCGCCGACCACGAACACACCGTGCTGGAAGCGGTCCGCACCGAGGTCGCCGCCGTCCTCGGCCACCCCGGGCCCGCCGCCGTCGAACCCCGCCGCGCCTTCACCGAACTGGGCTTCGACTCGCTCGCCGCCGTGGAACTGCGCAACCGCCTGGGCACGGCCAGCGGACTGCGGCTGCCCTCCACCCTCATCTTCGACTACGCCACCCCGGCCGCCCTGGCCGGCCATCTCCTTCAGCGGCTGCGGCCGGAGCCCGAGCCGGCCGCGTCCGGCGACGACGACGAGGTGCGCGCCCTGATCTCCCGCATCCCCGTCGCACGCCTCCGCGCCGCCGGTCTGCTCGACAGCCTGCTGAAGCTGTCCGAGCCCGCCGCGGCACCCGCGCCCGCACCCGCCGAACCGGCCGCGGACATCAGGACCATGGCCGTCGCCGACCTGGTGCGCGCCGCCCTCGACCGCACCAGCCCCCAGTGACCGCCCCCGGTGCCGGACGACGCGCCGCGTCCGGCACCGGGCCACCCGTACCGGGCACCCGTACCGGCGCACCCGCACCGCGTCACCAGCGCCGCCGAGCCATCAGGGAGCGACACCGACCGTGGACACATCCGTCGAGCAGATCGTCGAGGCGCTGCGCGAGTCGCTGCTGGAGAACGAGCGGCTGCGCCGGCAGAACGACCAGATCACCGAGGCCGCGCACGAGCCCGTGGCGATCGTCGCCATGAGCTGCCGCTACCCCGGCGGCGTCCAGACCCCCGAGCAGCTGTGGCAGCTGGTCGACGCGGGCACGGACGCCGTCGGCGACTTCCCCGACGACCGGGGCTGGGACGTCGAGGCGATCTACGACCCCGACCCGGACGCCCCCGGCCGCACCCACGTCCGCGAAGGCGGATTCCTGTACGACGCGGCCCGGTTCGACCCCGGATTCTTCGGCATCAGCCCGCGCGAGGCCCTCGCCATGGACCCCCAGCAGCGGCTGCTGCTGGAGACCGCCTGGGAGGCCTTCGAACGCGCCGGCATCGACCCGCACAGCCTCAAGGGCAGCCGCACCGGCATCTACGCCGGCGTCATGTACCACGACTACGGCAGCTGGCTCACCGAGGTCCCGGAGGGCGTCGAGGGCTACCTCGGCAACGGCAACCTCGGCAGCGTCGCCTCCGGCCGCGTCTCCTACCTCCTCGGCCTGGAAGGGCCCGCCGTCACCGTCGACACCGCCTGCTCCTCCTCCCTGGTCGCCCTCCACCTCGCCGTACAGGCCCTGCGCACCGGCGAGTGCACCCTCGCCCTGGCCGGCGGCGTGACCGTGATGTCCACCCCGGACACCTTCATCGACTTCTCCCGCCAGCGCGGCCTCGCCCTCGACGGCCGCTGCAAGTCCTTCGCCGACGGCGCCGACGGCACCGGCTGGGGCGAGGGCGCCGGACTGCTCCTGCTGGAACGGCTCTCCGACGCCCGCCGCAACGGCCACCGCGTGCTGGCCGTCGTACGCGGCTCCGCCGTCAACCAGGACGGCGCCTCCAACGGCCTCACCGCCCCCAACGGCCCCTCCCAGCAGCGCGTCATCCGCGCCGCCCTCGCCAACGCCCGCCTGGAACCCCACCAGGTGCACGCCGTCGAGGCGCACGGCACCGGCACCCCGCTCGGCGACCCCATCGAGGCCCAGGCCCTGCTCGCCACCTACGGCCAGGACCGCGCCGAACCGCTCTGGCTGGGCTCCGTCAAGTCCAACATCGGGCACACCCAGGCCGCCGCCGGGGTCGCCGGCGTCATCAAGATGGTGATGGCCATGCGGCACGGCCGGCTGCCCAGGACCCTGCACGCCGACCACCCCACCACCCAGGTCGACTGGGAGGCCGGCGCCGTCGAACTGCTCCGCGAGGCCCGGGACTGGCCCGCCGACGGCGAGCCCCGCCGCGCCGCCGTCTCCTCCTTCGGCATCAGCGGCACCAACGCCCACGTCATCGTCGAGGCCGCCCCCGCGACCGAGCCCCGCGCCGCGGACCCCGCCTGGACCGGCCCGCTCCCGCTGGTGCTCTCCGGCAACGGCCCCCAGGGCCTGGCCGCCCAGGCCCGCCGTCTCCTCGACCACCTCGCCACCGCCACCGACCCCGTCCCCGACATCGCGCACACCCTCGCCACCGGGCGCGCCGCACTGGACGAACGGGCCGTCGTCACCGCCACCGGCCCCGCCGCCCTCACCGCCGCGCTGACCGCCCTCGCCGAGGGCGACGACACCGCGCCGAACGTGGTGCGCGGCCGGCCGGCGGGGGAGTCCCGCATCGCCTTCGTCTTCCCCGGCCAGGGCTCCCAGTGGGCCGGCATGGCCGCCGACCTCCTCGACACCTCACCGGTGTTCGCCGCGCGCATGGCCGACTGCGCCACGGCCCTCGCCCCCGTCACCGACTGGGACCTGATCGAGACCGTACGGTCCCGGGAGCCCCTGGAGCGCGTGGACGTCGTCCAGCCCGTGCTGTGGGCCGTCATGGTGTCCCTGGCCGAGGTGTGGCGCGCCCACGGGGTCCGGCCCGCCGCCGTCGTCGGCCACTCCCAGGGCGAGATCGCCGCCGCCTGCGTGGCCGGCGCCCTCTCCCTCGCCGACGGCGCCCGCGTCGTGGCCCTGCGCAGCCAGGCCATCGCCCGGGAACTCTCCGGCCGCGGCGGCATGATGTCGGTGGCCCTGCCCGAGGCCCGCGTACGCGACCTCCTCGCCCCCTACGACGGCCGGGTCTCGGTGGCCGCCGTCAACGGCGCCTCCTCCGTGGTGCTGTCCGGCGACGCCGACGCCCTGGACGCACTCCGTGAGACCATCGTGGCCGACGGCCACCGCGCCAAACGGCTCCCCGTGGACTACGCCTCCCACTCCGCGCACGTCGAATCGATCCGACAGCGGCTGCTCAGCGACCTCGCGGACATCCGGCCCCGGCCCGCCGAGGTGCCGTTCTACTCCACCGTCACCGGCGCCCGCCTCGACACCACCGGCCTGGACGCCGGCTACTGGTACACCAACCTGCGGCAGACCGTGCTGTTCGAGCCCGCCACCCGGACCCTGCTCGACGCCGGGTACGGGGTGTTCGTGGAGTGCAGCCCGCACCCGGTGCTGCTGCACAGCGTCGAGGAGACCGCCGACACCGCCGACGCCCACATCACCGCCCTCGGCTCCCTGCACCGCGACGACGGCGGCGCCGAGCGCCTGCTGACCGCCCTCGGCGAGGCCTTCGTCGCCGGCATCCCGGTGGACTGGACGCCCGTCTTCGACGGCCTGCCGGTCCGCCCCGCCGACCTGCCGACCTACGCCTTCCAGCGCGAGCGGTACTGGCTCGGCCGGTCCGCCGGCGGCGGCGACGTCACCGCCGCCGGACTCCAGAGCACCGGCCACCCCCTGCTCGGCGCCGCCGTGCCCGTCGCCGGGGGCGGCACCGTGTTCACCGGCCGGCTCGCCACCGCGACCACCCCCTGGCTCGCCGACCACGCCGTCTCCGGCACCCCCCTGCTGCCCGGCACCGCCCTGGTCGAACTCGCCCTCGGCGCGGGCCACCAGCTCGGCTGCGCGCACCTGGCCGACCTCACCCTCCAGGCACCGCTGACCCTGCCCGAGCGGGGCGCCGTCCAGCTCCAGCTGCACGTGGCCCCCGCCGACGACACCGGGCACCGCGCGCTGACCGTCCACTCCCGCCCCGAGGGCGCCGACGACACCGCCTGGACCCGGCACGCCACCGGCCTGCTCGCCCCCCAGGCCGCGGCGCCCGCCTTCGACCTCACGGCCTGGCCGCCCCCGGGCGCGCAGCCCGTACCGGCCGAGGACGCCTACGACCGCCTCGCCGCCCTCGGCTACGACTACGGGCCCGCCTTCCAGGGACTGCGCGCCCTGTGGCGGCGCGGCGACGAGACCTTCGCCGAGGTCGAACTCCCCGTCGACGCCGACGCGTTCGCCCTGCACCCGGCCCTCTTCGACGCCGCGCTGCACGCCGGCGGACTCACCGCCGACGGCCGGGACACCACCCTGCTGCCGTTCTCCTGGACCGGCGTCTCGCTGTACGCGGCGGGCGCCACCGCCCTGCGGGTCCGGCTGCACGGCGACGAGACGCTGTCCGTGCGGCTGGCCGACCCCACGGGCGCCCCGGTCGCCGAGGTCGAGGCCCTGGTCTCCCGGCCCGTCGACCCGGCCGCGCTCACCTCCGCCGCCCGCACCGACGCCCTGTACCGGCTGGACTGGCCGGCCCTGCCCGCCCCCGAGGCGCCCGCGCCCGAGTACGCCGTCCTGGACGAACGGGGCCCGGCCGCGCTGGAGACCGTACCCGCCTGGGTGGTGCTGCCCGCCGGCGGCGACGGCCCGGGCACCGGCGTGCACCGGGCGGCCGAGCGCGCGCTGAGGGCCGTACAGGACTGGCTGGCCGACGAGCGCACCGCCTCCGCCCGGCTGCTGGTCCTCACCCGGGGCGCCGTGGCCACGGGGGAGGAGGACGTCACCGACCTGGCGGGCGCCGCCGTGTGGGGGCTGGTCCGGGCGGCCCAGGGAGAGCATCCGGGGCGGTTCGTCCTCGTGGACGGCGAGGACCCGGACACCGCCGTGGCCGTGGCCGCGGCCACCGGAGAACCCCAACTCGCCCTGCGTGACGGCACCGTGCGGGTGCCCCGGCTCGCCCGCGCCACCCCGAGCGGACCGGCACCGGCCCTCGACCCGGAGGGCACCGTGCTGATCACCGGCGGCACCGGTGTGCTCGGCGCCCTGGTCGCCCGGCACCTGGTCGCCGAGCACGGCGTCCGCCACCTGGTGCTGGCCGGCCGCGGCGGCACCGCCGCCGACGACTTCGCCGGCCTGGACGCGGAGATCACCGTGGCCCGCTGCGACGCCGCCGACCGCGAGCAACTGGCGCGGCTCCTCGACGGGATACCGCAGCACCGCCCGCTGACCGCCGTCGTCCACCTCGCCGGCGTTCTGGACGACGGCCTGCTGACCGACCAGACCGGCGAGCGCCTGGCCGCCGTACTGCGGCCCAAGGCGGACGCCGCCTGGCACCTGCACGAGCTGACCCGCGACCTCGGCCTCGCCGCGTTCGTGCTGTTCTCCTCCGCCGCCGGCACCGTCGACGGCGCCGGCCAGTCCGGCTACGCCGCCGCCAACGCCTTCCTCGACGCGCTGGCCGCCCACCGCCGCCACCAGGGACTGCCCGCGCACTCGCTGGCCTGGGGCTTCTGGGCGCAGCGCACCGGCCTGACCGCCCACCTCACCGACGCCGACGTGGCCCGCATGGCCCGGGCCGGCGTCCGCCCGCTGACCACCGAGGAGGGCCTCGGCCTGCTCGACGCCGCCCTGGGCGCCACCGAGCCGCTGCTGCTCCCGGTCGGCCTGGACCTGGCCGTGCTGCGCCGGGCCACGGAGCTCCCGGCCGTGCTGCGCGGCCTGGTGCCCGCCCGCGCCCGCCGCACCGCCGCCACCCGCGCGGACTCCGCCCCGCTCGCCGGCCGGCTCGCCGCCCTCGGCCCCGCCGAACGCGACGCGGCCCTCATGGAGCTGGTCCGCACCCATGTCGCCGCCGTACTCGGCCACGGCAGCGACATGACGCTGGACCCGCGCCGCTCCTTCCGCGAGTCCGGCTTCGACTCGCTGACCGCGGTGGAACTGCGCAACCGTTTGGGCGCCGCGGTCGGCCTGCGCCTGCCCGCCACCCTGGTCTTCGACTACCCGGACGCCGGCGCGCTCGTCGCCCACCTCAGGACGGAACTGTTCGGCGCGCAGGACGAGGCCACCGCCGACATCGCCGTGCGCGAGCCTGACGGCGCGGACGAGCCGGTCGCGATCGTCGCCATGGCCTGCCGCTACCCCGGCGGTGTCGCCACCCCCGAGGAGCTGTGGCGGCTGCTGGCCGACGGCGGCGACGGCATCGGCGCCTTCCCCGCCGACCGCGGCTGGGACCTGGACGGCCTGTACGACCCGGAGCCCGGCAAGGCCGGTCACTCCTCCACCCGGTTCGGCGGATTCCTGTACGACGCCGCCGACTTCGACCCCGACTTCTTCGGCATCGGCCCGCGCGAGGCGCTGGCCATGGACCCGCAGCAGCGGCTGCTGCTGGAGACGTCCTGGGAGGCGCTGGAACGGGCCGGCATCGACCCGCACTCCGTGCGCGGCAGCCGCACCGGCGTGTTCGCGGGCGTCATGTACCACGACTACGGCAGCCGGCTGCGCCGCGTCCCCGAAGCCGTGCGCGACCACCTCGGCAACGGCAGCCTGGGCAGCGTCGCCTCCGGCCGGGTCGCCTACGCCCTCGGCCTGGAGGGCCCGACGCTCACCGTCGACACGGCGTGCTCGTCGTCCCTGGTGGCGCTGCACCTGGCCGCGCAGGCGCTGCGGCAGGGCGAGTGCGCGCTGGCGCTGGCCGGCGGGGTGTCGGTGATGTCGACCGTCGACACGTTCGTGGACTTCAGCAGGCAGCGCAACCTCGCCGCCGACGGTCACGCCAAGTCCTTCGCCGACGCGGCGGACGGCACGGCCCTGTCCGAGGGCGCCGGCATGCTGGTCCTGGAGCGGCTGAGCGACGCCCGGCGCAACGGGCATCCGGTGCTGGCCGTCCTGCGCGGCTCGGCCGTGAACCAGGACGGTGCCTCCAACGGGCTGACCGCGCCGAACGGGCCTTCCCAGCAGCGGGTGATCCGGCAGGCGCTGGCCGCCGCCCGCCTCACCTGTCATCAAGATGGTGATGGCGATGCGGCACGGCGTGCTGCCCAGGACCCTGCACGTGGACCAGCCGTCGACCCAGGTCGACTGGGAGGCGGGGAACGTACGGCTGCTGACCGAGGAACGGGACTGGCCGGCCACGGACCGGCCGCGCCGGGCCGGCGTTTCCTCCTTCGGCATCAGCGGCACCAACGTCCACGCCATCATCGAGGAGGCCCCCGCCGAGCAGCCCGCACCGGAAGCGGCCTCGGCCCCGCTGCTGCCGCTCGTCGTCTCCGGCGCCACCCCCGAGGCGCTGGCCGCCCAGGCCGCCCGCCTGCGCGCGGTCGCCGGCCGGCCGCTGCCCGACCTCGCCCGCTCCCTGGCCACGGACCGCGCCGCCCTCACCCACCGGGCCGCCGTCGTCGCCCGCGACGAGGACGAACTCCTCGCCGCGCTCACCGCGCTGGCCGACGGCACCGCCTCCGAGGCCGTGGTCCGCGGCCGGCCCGCCGCCGGCCGGACGGCCGTCCTCTTCACCGGCCAGGGCGCCCAGCGCCCGGGCATGGGCCGCGGCCTGTACGCCGCCCACCCCGCCTTCCGGGACGCGCTCGACGAGGTCTGCCAAGCGCTCGACGCCCACCTCGACCGCCCGCTGCGGGACGTGATGTGGGCCGAGCCCGGCACCGACGACGCCGGCCTGCTCGACCACACGCTCTACACCCAGAGCGCCCTGTTCGCCGTGGAGACCGCGCTGTACCGGCTGCTGGAGTCCCACGGCGTCCGCCCGGACCTGCTGGCCGGACACTCCATCGGCGAACTGACGGCCGCGCACGTTGCCGGGGTCTGGGACCTGGCGGACGCCGCGCGGCTGGTCGCCGCGCGCGGCCGGCTGATGCAGGCGCTGCCCGCCGGAGGCGCGATGCTCGCCGTCGACGCCACCGAGGAGGAGGTGCTGCCCCACCTCGGCCCGGAGGTGTCCGTCGCCGCCGTCAACGGACCCCGCGCCGTCGTCGTCTCCGGCACCGAGGCCGCCGTGGCCGCGGTCGCCGCCGCCTTCCCCGGCCGCCGCACCAAGCGGCTGCGCGTCAGCCACGCCTTCCACTCCCCACTGATGGACCCGATGCTCGCGGAGTTCGAGAAGACGGCCCGGGAACTGCGGTACGCGCCGCCCGCGATCCCCCTCGTCTCCAACCTGACCGGAGCCCGCGCGGGCGAGGACGAGGTGTGCGACCCCGGCTACTGGGTGCGGCACGTCCGCGAGACGGTCCGCTTCGGCGACGCCGTCCGCGCGCTGGCGGCCGACGGGGTGCGCACCTTCCTCGAACTCGGCCCGGACGCCGTGCTGTCCGCCCTGGGCGAGCCCGCCCTCGCCGATGCCGAGGGGACGGCGTTCGTCCCGGCGCTGCGCCGCGACCGGGACGAGGAGCGGACCTACGCCGCCCTGCTCGGCACCGCCCATGTCCGCGGGGTCCCCGTCGACTGGCCGAGCGTGTTCGCCGGCACCGGCGCCCGCCGCACCGACCTGCCCACCTACGCCTTCCAGCGGCGGCGGCTGTGGCTGGACGACGAGCCCGGCGCGGTCACCGACGCGGGCGGCCTCGGCCAGGCCCCGGCCGGGCACCCGATGCTCGGCGCGGCCCTGGAGCTGGCCGACGACGACCGCGTGACGCTGACCGGCCGCCTCTCCCTGGACACCCACCCCTGGCTCGCCGACCACGCCGTGGCGGGCGTGGTCCTCGTCCCGGGCAGCGCCTTCGTCGAACTGGCCGTCCAGGCCGGCGACCGTACCGGCTGCCCGCACCTGGCGGAGCTCACCCTGGAACGCCCGCTGGTCCTGCCCGGGCACGGCGCCGTCCACCTCCAGGTGTCCGCGGCGGCCCCCGACGCCGACGGGCGCCGACGGCTCACCGTGCACGCCCGCCCGGAGGGCGCCGACGGCGCCTGGACCCGGCACGCCGCCGGCGTCCTCGCCCCGCGCACGGCGCCGGAGCCGGCCGCCGCCACCGACTGGCCGCCCGCGGGCGCCGTACCCGTGGACGTCACCGGCACTTACGACCACCTGGCCGCGCAGGGCTACGCCTACGGCCCGCTGTTCCGCTGCCTGCGCGGCGCGTGGCGGCTCGGCGAGGAGGTCTGGGCCGAACTCGCCCTGCCCGAGCCCGCCGCGGCCGACGGCTTCGCCCTGCACCCGGCGCTGCTCGACTCCACCCTGCACGCCATCGACCTGCTCGACGGCCAGGACCCGACCGTGCTCACCCTGCCCTTCTCCTGGGAGGGCGTCACCCTGTACGCGACCGGTGCCACGGCCGTCCGGCTGCGGCTGACCCCGCACGGCACCGACCACATGACCCTCGCCCTGTACGACGGCACGGGCGCGCCGGTGGCCGAGGTGGCCTCCTTGCGCATCCGTGAGGTGACCGCCGGCCGGCTGCACGCGGCCGCGCCCGAGCCCGGCGACCTGTTCCGCGTCCGGTGGACCGAACTGCCCGTCCCCGGCGCAGACGTGGCGCCCGAGCCCCGCACCCTCACCGTCTCCGCGGACCCCGGCCCGGGTGCCGAGCCGCCCGTCGTGGCCCGCGAGAGTGCCGTACGCACCCTCGCCGCGCTGCGCCGGCACCTCGCCGAGACAGCGGAGGACGCGCCGCTGGTGGTGCTGACCCGGTCGGCCGTCGCCGTCCACGCCGACGACACGCCCGATCCGGCGCAGGCCGTGATCTGGGGCATGGTGCGGTCGGCGGCGGTCGAGCACCCCGGCCGGTTCGTGCTGGCCGACACCGACGGCGACCCCGCCTCGGCCACCGCCCTCGCGGCCGCCGTCGCCACCGGCGCCCCCGAACTCGCCCTGCGCGCCGGCACGGTGTACGCCCCGGAGCTGACCCGCGTCACGGACCCGGAGCCGGAGGAAACCGCTCGCCCGTCCGCTCCGGCCCCGGCGGGACCCGCCCGGGAGAGCGCCCTGGACCCGGCCGGAACCGTCCTGATCACCGGCGGTACCGGCAGCCTCGGACGGCTGCTGGCCCGGCACCTGGTCACCCGGCACGGGGTGCGGCACCTGCTGCTGGCCGGCCGCGGCGGGCGGCTGCCCGAGCCCGGTGCCCTGGACGACCTGGCCGCCCTGGGCGCGACCGTGACCGTGGCCGCCTGCGACGTGACCGACCGCGGCGCGCTCGCCGGTCTGCTGGCGTCCGTGCCGAATGAGCACCCGCTGACCGCCGTGGTGCACGCCGCGGGCGTCCTGGACGACGGCCTGGTCACCGACCTCACCCCCGAGCGGGTGGAGGAGGTCATGCGGCCCAAGGCGGACGCCGCCTGGCACCTGCACGAGCTGACCCGCGGCCTCGGCCTCGCCGCGTTCGTGCTGTTCTCCTCCGCCGCCGGCACCCTGGGCGCGGCGGGCCAGGCCAACTACGCCGCCGCGAACGCCTTCCTGGACGCCCTGGCCGCGCGGCGGCGCGCCGAGGGGCTGCCCGCCCTCTCGCTGGGCTGGGGGCTGTGGGACACGGGGGAGGGCATGGCGGCCGGGCTCGGCGAGACCGAGCTGCGCCGCCTGGCCCGCGACGGCATCCTCCCGCTGCCCGCCGACCGGGCACTGGCCCTGTTCGACCGCGCGCTGACCACCGACGGCACGCCGACGGCAGGGGACGCGCCGGCCACCGAGGGAATCCCCGCCGCCGACCGGGCCCTGCTGCTGCCGGTTCGCGTGCAGGTCACCGAGGACGCCCCCGCCCTGGTACGGGGCCTCGCCCCCGCGGCCGTACGGCGCACCGCCCGCCCGGCGGCCGTCCCCGCGCCCGCCACCACCGAGGCGCTGCCGGACCGGCTGGCCCGCCTCGGCGCCGCCGACGCCCTGAACCTGCTGGTGGAGACGGTGTGCGGACACGTCGCCGACGTCCTCGGACACGGCTCCGCCGGCGCCGTCGACCCCCAGCGCCCCCTGGGCGACCTGGGCGTGGACTCGCTGGCCGCGCTGGAACTGCGCAACCGGCTCGGCGCGGACACCGGTCTGCGGCTGTCCACCACCCTCACCTTCGACTACCCGACCTCCGACGCCCTCGCCCGGCACCTGTCGGCGGAGCTGGGCGTCGGCAGCACCGCCGGTCCGGCCGACCTCGAGGCCGAAGTGGTACGCCTGGAGGAGCTGTTGGGGAGCGCGCTGGAGTCGCCCGCGCTGGACGAGGAGCAGCGCGCCCGGGTGGCCGCCCGGCTGCGCAGCCTCAGCGCCCGCTGGGACGGCACCGGGGAGTGGCGGGACGACGGCACCGGGCAGACCGGCGGGACGGGGCTGGAGACGGCCACGGCCGACGAGCTGTTCGGCATCCTGGACGACGAACTGGGCAGCTTCAGCTGACCGCAGGGCGGGTGGCACGCGGCCCCACCGGTGTCCTTCCGGCGGGGCCGCGTGCCGGTCTCCGCTCCGGCGCAGGCGGGGCGGAGCCGTACCGCTCAGCCCGCCGACGAGTGGGTCTCGGCCCAGCGGTCCGACAGTTTGGGGATGCGATGCTCCAGCATTTTCGACGGCAGCTCCGCCCGGCTGGCCACCTGCAACTTGCGGTAGACCCGGGTGAGGTGCTGCTCCACCGTGCTGATCGTGACATGCAGCCGGGTGCTGATCTCGCGGTTGGTGTAGCCGAGCGCGGCGAGCCCGGCGACCCGGCACTCGGCGTCGCTGAGGAGGGCCTGGCCGTCCTCGGGCTCGGCGGCGTCGGGCCGTACCGGATCCTCCAGCAGGTGCGCGTCGACCGGCGACTCGATCCGGCAGGCCTCGGCCTCCCGGGCCGCCTGCCGGGCCACCAGCCGGGCCCGGGCGTACTCGCCGAGTTCGTAGTGCGCGGCGGACAGGTCGGCGTACGCCTGGGCCAGCGCGTAGCGGTCGCCGCACGCCTTGAGCAGGTCGATGGCCTCCCGCAGCAGCGAGGCCCGGCGGTGCGGCTTGCAGGTCGCGGCCAGCAGCCGCAGGGCCATGGCCCGGGCCCGGGAACTGTGCCCGCCGGGCAGCCGCAGCTGCTCCTCGGCCCACTCGCGGGCGGTGCGGGCCTTGCCGATCCGCAGATTGGCCAGGGCCAGGTCGGACCGCCAGGGGATGCCCTTCTGGAGGTTCGGGTTGCCCTCGCGCAACAGACGTCCGCAGGTCTCGAAGTCGCCCAGCGCCGCGAACGGCCGGTCGGTGGCGAGGTGGTGGTGGCCGCGGGCACGCAGGTACTGGATGCCGAACACGGTACGGAACATGGGCTCGGGCACATCGTGCTTGAGCAGTTCCTCGGCCTCGGCGCAGGAACCCAGGGCGGTGTACGCGGAGATGGCCGTCGACAGCGGCAGGCCGATGAGCACCCCCCAGCTCTGGGCGCTCAGGGTGCCGAGCGCGTCGAGCGCGCCCCGCGACGCGGTGGTCACATCCCCCTGGAGCAGGGCTATCTCGGCCCGGATGGAGCCGAGCAGGGCCCGCCAGGTGGTCGCCCGGCGCTCCACGGCGCACTCCAGCAGCCCGTCGCAGGCGTCGGCGGCCAGCGCGGGCCGGTCGGCGTGGGCGATGGCCAGCAGGGACATCGCGACCAGTTCGAGGTTGAGATGGTCCAGCCGGTGTCCTTGCAGGGCCTGGGCGACGGCCGCCGCGGACTCGTCGGTGGCCTCGCCGCCGACCAGGGCCGCCACCCGCGCGGCCAGTCCGCCGGTGTCGGCGCGCACCGGGCGGGGGCGCGCGTCGAGACCGGCGGCCGGGACACTCTTGCCGGGCAGCGCCACGCCGTAGAACCACTGCCGTACGAACTCCACCTCGGCGACGATCTGCGCGTCGGCGGGCGACTGGACGCGCACCAGCGTGGCCACGGCCTTGGCCGCCAGCTCGGTGTCGCCCCGCCACAGCAGATAGCGCAGGACGGTGGCGGTGTCCCGCATGCTCAGCTCGCCGTCCAGCGAGGCCTCGCGCAGCGGTTCCAGATGGGGGCCGGCCGCCGCCGGGTTGGTACGCCACTGGGCGCGGGCCAGGGCCACCGACAGGGCGTGGCTCTCGCGCTGGTCGGCGCAGACCCGCAGGACCATGCCGAGATAGGCGGTGCAGCGCTCCACGTCGTCGGCGGCCAGTGCCTGTTCGGCGGCGGCGCGCAGCACGCCCGCGCCCCAGGGCGCCGGCACGAGGTCCGCGGCGTGCAGCTGCCGTGCCACCTCGACGGCGGGGGCGCCGGAACGATACAGCAGATGGGCGATCCGGCCGTGCAGGTCGGTGCGGGCGGCGGTGTCCATGTCCTCCAGGACGGCCGCGGCGGCGGTGGGGTGCCGGAAGGCGTAACCGTCCAGCAGGCCGGAGTAGTTGAGGACGGCGACGGCTTCCTGGGCGCCGGCGGGCGTGGTGCCGGCCAGCTCCGCGACGGCGGCGGCCGGCGTCGGGGTGCCGAGCGCGGCCAGGGTCCGGGCCACCCGGATCTGACCGGCCTCGCCGCGGTGCAGCAGGGACAGTACGGCCTGGCGGTAGGCGGCGCCGGGGACGGGCGGGCCGATCTCGGGGCCGAGGCCGGCGCTGTCGTCCAGCAGGGCGTGCACGAGCAGCGGGCTGCCGGCGGTGGCCCGGTGGTAGGCGTCGGACACGGCTCCCGGCAGGGTGCGGCCGGCCTGGGCGGCGAGCAGTTCGCCGACGCCGGCCTCCGACAGCGGGGCGAGCCGTACCCGCCGGTGCGGCTGGCGCAGCAGCTCGGTGTGCGCGGCCGAGTGGCGGGCGCCGAGGTGCCCGGAGGTGGCGCACACCACGAGCACCCGCCGGGAGCGGCTGCGGCGCAGCAGGTGGACGACCGTCGTCAGGGAGTCCGGGTCCATGGCGTGGGCGTCGTCGAGGGCGATGACCAGGGGCCGTGTCTCGGGGATCAGGTGCAGCAACGCCTCGGCCGCCTCGGCCGCCCGGGACCCGGGATCCCGGGGGTGGGGGGCTCGCGCCGGGGGGCTCACGGCGGAGGACTCGTGGTGTGACGGCGCGTTCTCCGCCTCGGCGTTGCCGAGCAATTGCCCGACCAGGCTCATCGGCCGGGTCCGTTCCGTCGTACTGGCCGTACCGGTCAGTATCCGGGCGTCGGCGCTGTGCAGTGTGGTGAGGAATTCGTGCATCAACTGGGTCTTGCCGGATCCGGGACCCCCCGTGATGATCACGAGTCGGCCGTTCCCCCGTGCGCTGTCGGTTAATGCCTCGGCCAGGGACTGGAGTTCTCTCGAACGGCCGAAGATGTGCATCGTGCCTCTCCCCATGGGCTCTCAATTCCGAACCGGATCATGCTCCGCTTTTCGCGTGATGAGTGATGGCGGGGTGTCACGCGACGGTGCGTGGAGAGTTCACAAGGGCGGCGACGGCGTCGCAAAGGCGGCGCGCCGGAGCGGTTCGGGCCCTGGCGGACGGCTGCTGACCGGCGGCGCGGGGTGCGCGCGTCCGCCGGTGTGTTCCCTGCCTGCATCGCGAGAGGCGTTGCATCCTCTGGTCTCCCGTTTGTGCCGCGTACTGTGGACACCCCGCATGGATTTCGGCCAATTATTGGCCGAAATCCATGCGGGGTGTCTGCGGCTATGCTGGTCGATCCCCGAATTCAAAAGTTCAGAAACACATAGCAGACTGAAACGTTATCTGTCTAGGTCAACGTTGTCAACTGTCGTCATGTATCGGTCACTTATGGTCTCGTTATACCTCCTCCCTACGGGTCGGGCGGTCCGCCGAGACATCGTTTTACAGACCGTTTATTTACCGGATGGTTAATAAAAGGAACCGGGCACAGGTCGTCGTGAGATCGGTCACGTAAAAGCCTTTCCGCTGCCCGTTCGGGCACCGTGCCCGGCCCCGGGGGCGGTCAGGGGAGGATCGAGTCGATGTACCCGCCGTCGACGCGCAGCGCGCCGCCGGTCGTCGCCGACGCCTGCTCGGAGGCGAGATACACGACCATGTGGGCGATCTCCTCCGGCTCGATCAGCCGCTGGAGCAGGGACTGCGGACGGTGCCGGCGCATGAACGCGCGCTGCGCCTCGTCCCAGGGCAGCTCCCGGTCGACCAGCTCGTATACGAAGTCCTCGACCCCGCCGGTGTGGGTGGGCCCCGCGATGACCGAGTTCACCGTCACGCCCGTGCCCGCGGCCTTCTTGGCGAAGCCCCGGCTCACCGCCAGCAGGGCGGTCTTCGACATCCCGTAGTGGATCATCTCCGCGGGGACGACCACCGCCGAGTCGCTCGCCACGTACTGGACGCGGCCCCAGCCGCGCTCGGTCATGCCCGGCAGATACAGCCGGGTCAGCCGTACGGCGGCGAGGACGTTCACCTCGAAGTAACGCCGCCACTCCGCGTCGGTGATCTCCAGCGGGTCCGCGGCGCCGAAGACGCCGAGGTTGTTGACGAGGATGTCCACCCGCGGCAGCAGCTCCGCGACCCGGGCCGCGCCCTCGTCGGTGGCGACATCGGCGGCCACCGGCACCGGCTCGGCGCCCGGCACCTCCCGCGCCAGCGCCGCCACGCTCTCGGCCACCCGCCGCTCGTCCCGGCCGTTCACGCCCACCCGGGCCCCGGCCCGGGCCAGCGCGAGGGCGACGGCGGCTCCGATGCCCTGCGTCGAGCCGGTGACCAGTGCGGTCCGTCCTGTCAGATCGATACGCATGACGACACGGGTTCCCCCCGGCCCGCCGGCCTACCGCGGCCCGCGCCCGGCCACCACCGGCCCGGCAGGCGCACATGAGGAGACCGGCCGGCCACCGGCGCGACCTGCCCGGCGCGGTCCCGCGCGCCGGCGTCAAGATCCCGTCAGGGCGGGGGAGGAGGGCGCCAACGTCCCGTAAGGGAACGGTCGCAGGCGGCCGGTACCGGACACACCCTGGGGGCAC
The DNA here is from genome assembly GCF_000720835.1 of Streptomyces achromogenes subsp. achromogenes. Taxonomy (GTDB): domain Bacteria; phylum Actinomycetota; class Actinomycetes; order Streptomycetales; family Streptomycetaceae; genus Streptomyces; species Streptomyces achromogenes. Next base: position 197,238 of record NZ_JODT01000021.1, read on the forward strand.
CGCGCACACGCTCCCCCTGTGTGCCGGGAGAACGAAGGAGCACGCACCCATGTCCGTCCTGACCACCGAACCCGGCGCCGCCCCCGCCGGCGAGGAGCCGCCCGACGCCGGGGAACGGCACCGCCTGACCGCCGTCACCGGCCTGGCCGCGCTGTCCCTGGACGCGATGGCCTCCGTGGCGTACGGGCCGGAGGCCATCGCCCTGGTGCTGGCCGCCGCGGGCGCCCGGGGGCTGGGGTTCACCCTGCCCGTCACCCTGGCCATCGCCGCGCTGCTCGCCGTACTCGTCGCCTCCTACCGGCAGGTCATCGCGGCCTTCCCCGACGGCGGCGGCTCCTACGCCGTGGCCAAGGCACACCTGGGGACCCGCACCAGCCTGGTGGCCGCCGCCTCGCTGGTCCTGGACTACGTGCTGAACGCGGCCGTCGCCGTCACGGCGGGCGTGGCCGCGCTGACCTCCGCCTTCCCCGCCCTGTACGGCGCCCGGCTGTGGCTGTGCCTCGCCGTGCTCGCCCTGGTCACGGGCGTCAACCTGCGGGGCATCGCGGAGTCGGCGAAGGCGTTCATCGTGCCGACCGTCGTCTTCGTGGGCGCCGTCTTCGTGCTGATCGCCGTGGGGCTGCTGCGGTCCGCCCCGGTCAGCACCGCGGCCGCGGCCGGTCACGCCTCGGTGGTCGCGGACAACGCCGGCGGTGTCGGGGCGCTGCTCCTGCTGAAGGCCTTCGCCTCCGGGTGCAGCGCCCTGACCGGTGTCGAGGCCCTCGCCAACGCCGTGCCCTCCTTCCGCGTCCCCCGGGTGCGGCGGGCACAGCGCGCGGAGACCGCCCTCGGCGCCGTCCTCGGGCTGATGCTGATCGGCCTCGCCGTGCTGATCGGCCGCTTCCACCTCCAGCCGGTCGCGGGCGTGACGGTCCTCGCCCAGCTCGCGGACGCCTCCCTCGGCCACAACGCGGCTTTCTACGTCATCCAGTTCGCCACCATGATCCTGCTGGCGCTGTCCGCGAACACGTCCTTCGGCGGCCTGCCGGTCCTGCTGAAGCTGCTCGCCCGGGACAACTACCTGCCGCACGTCTTCGCGCTCAAGGCCGACCGGCAGGTGCACCGGCACGGCGTCCTGGCCCTCGCCGCGGTCTCGGCCGGCCTGCTGGTCTTCTCGGGCGGTGACACCAACACGCTGGTGCCGCTGTTCGCGATCGGTGTCTTCGTCGGCTTCACCCTCGCCCAGGTGGGCATGGTCCGGCACTGGCGCCTGGAGCGGGGACCCGGATGGCGCGGGAAGGCCCTGCTCAACGGCCTCGGCGCGCTGCTCACCGGCGTCTCGGCCGGCGTGGTCACGGCGAGCAGGTTCACCGAGGGCGCCTGGCTGGTGGCCGTGGCGCTGCCCCTGCTGGTCGCCGCCTTCGTCGCCGTCCACCGGGCCTACGACCGCATCGGGGAGCGGCTCGGCCTCGGCCGCGTCCCGGAGCCCCCGCACCGCGAGCGCTCGCTGGTGATCGTCCCGGTGTCCGCGCTGTCCCGGCTGACCTCCGAGGCGCTGACGGCCGCCGCCTCGCTGGGCGACGAGGTCCGGGCCGTGACCGTCTGCCACCCGGACCCGGAGGACCGCGCCGCACTGCACGCCCTGGAGCGGTCCTGGGCCGTGTGGGACCCCGGGGTGCCGCTGGTACGGCTGAGCTGCGCCCGGCGCGGCCTCGGCCGGCCGATCGCCGCCTACGTCCGTGCGGCGGCCGCCGCCGAGCCCGGCACCCGGGTCACCGTGCTGATCCCGGAGACCGAGCCGGAGCGGCTGTGGCAGCGGTTGCTGCTGAACCAGCGGGGCGCGGTCGTCGCGCACGCCGTGCGCCGGGAGACGGACGCGGTGATCTGCCGCCTCCGGTTCCGGCCGGCCTGAAAGCACCCCCGCCCGCCCGGGGAAGCACACGGCGGACCGCCGGTGACGACCGCTAGCCGTAAGAGAACCGTCAAAGACGGAGGCGAGGCCGTAAGAGAGGCGTCAACAAGGGTCGGATCCGGCCAGAGAGGCGCTTTCCTCGTACTCGTCCGTTTCCACCGAACCTCACTCCAGGAGTTCACGATGGCCGATCTGGCCTTCGTCGTCACCGTGCTCGCCGGTTTCGCGCTGGTGGCCCTCGTCGCCAAGGGGGTGACGAAGCTGTGACCGCCGAGAACATCGCCGGCCTGGTCGTGGCCGTCGCCCTGCTGGGCTATCTCGTCCTCGCCCTGATCTTCCCGGAGAGGTTCTGAGCACGCACATGGGTCCCGTACCGGCAGGCGTGCTGCAACTGCTCGCCCTGGTGGGCGCGCTGGCGCTCGTCCACATCCCCTTCGGCACCTACATGGCCCGGGTCTACTCCTCCAAGAAGCACCTGCGGGTGGAGAGGTGGATCTACCGGGGCATCGGTGCCGACCCCGACGCCGGGATGACCTGGCCCGCGTATCTGCGCGGTGTGCTGGCCTTCTCGCTCGCCGGTGTCCTCTTCCTCTATCTGCTCCAGCGGCTCCAGGGCGTCCTGCCCGGCTCGCTCGGCTTCTCCGCGGTCACTCCCGCGCAGTCGTTCAACACGGCCGTGTCGTTCGTGACCAACACCAACTGGCAGTCGTACGCGGGCGAACAGACCATGGGCCACGTCGTGCAGACCGCCGGCCTGGCCGTGCAGAACTTCGTGTCGGCCGCCGTGGGCATGGCGGTGGCGGTCGCGCTCGTGCGCGGCTTCGCCCGCTCGCGCTCCGGCGAACTGGGCAACTTCTGGGCCGACCTGGTGCGCGGCACGCTGCGCATCCTGGTGCCCGTCGCGGCGCTGGCCGCCGTGGTGCTGGTGGCGTGCGGAGCGCTGCAGAACTTCTCCGGCGTCCACGAGGTCGGGCAGTTCATGGGCGGCCGGCAGCAGTGGGGTGGCGGCGCCTACGCCTCCCAGGAGGCCATCAAGGAACTGGGCACCAACGGCGGCGGCGTCGCCAACGCCAACAGCGCCCACCCGTTCGAGAACCCGAGCCCGTTCACCAACCTGCTGGAGATCTTCCTCATCCTGGTGATCCCCTTCTCGCTGACCCGCACCTTCGGCGTACTGGTCGGCAACGTGAAGCAGGGATACGCGATCCTCGGCACCATGGCCGGCATCTGGCTGGGCTTCACCGCGCTGATGATGTGGACCGAGTTCGCCCACCACGGCCCGGCGCTTCAGGCCGCGGGCGGCGCGATGGAGGGCAAGGAGGTCCGCTTCGGCATCGGCGGCTCCTCTCTCTTCGCGGTGACGACCACGCTCACGTCGACCGGTGCGGTGGACTCCTTCCACTCCTCCTTCACGGGCCTGGGCGGCGGCATCACGATGCTCGGCATGATGCTGGGCGAGATCGCGCCCGGCGGTGTCGGCTCCGGCCTGTACGGCATGCTGATCATGGCGGTGATCGCGGTGTTCATCGCCGGCCTGATGGTCGGCCGCACCCCCGAGTACCTGGGCAAGAAGATCGGCGCCCGCGAGATGAAGCTGGCCGCCTGCTACATCCTCGTCACCCCGGCGCTGGTACTGGTCTTCACCGCGGCCTCCCTCGCCCTGCCGACCCCGTCGCACTCGATGCTCAACCCGGGCGCGCACGGCTTCTCCGAGATCCTGTACGCGTTCACCTCGGCGTCGAACAACAACGGCTCGGCCTTCGCCGGCCTGAACGCCGACACCGACTGGTTCAACACCACGACCGGACTCGCCATGCTCCTCGGCCGCTTCCTGCCGATGGTGTTCGTGCTGGCACTCGCCGGCTCGCTGGCCGGGCAGCGGCCCGTCCCGGTGACCGCGGGCACCCTGCGCACCGAGAAGCCGCTGTTCACCGGCCTGCTGGTGGGCGCCATCCTGATCATCACCGGTCTCACCTACTTCCCGGCCCTGGCGCTGGGCCCGCTCGCGGAGGGCCTGGCGTGACGAGCACCGACGTACCCGAGCAAGAGGACTCGATGTCCACTCCCACCCTCGCGCCCCACCACGACACACCGACGGCGCACCCGACGCCCGAGGGCCGTGTCCAAGCGGGCCTGTTCGACCCACGGCAGCTCGTCAAGTCGCTGCCGGACGCCTTCCGCAAGCTCGACCCGCGGGTGATGGTCAAGTCCCCCGTGATGTTCGTGGTGTGGATCGGCTCGGTGCTGACCACGGTCTTCTCCCTGAAGGACCCCGGCGACTGGTTCGGCTGGACCATCAGCGCCTGGCTGTGGCTGACCGTGCTCTTCGCCAATCTGGCGGAGGCGGTCGCCGAGGGCCGGGGCAAGGCCCAGGCCGACACCCTGCGCAAGGCCAAGACCGACACCGTCGCCCGCCGGCTGCGCGCGGACGGCTCCGAGGAGCGGGTCCCCGGCACCGGGCTGACCATCGGCGACCTGGTGGTCTGCGAGGCCGGGGACGTGATCCCCGGTGACGGGGACGTGGTGGAGGGCGTCGCGTCCGTGGACGAGTCGGCCATCACCGGAGAGTCCGCGCCGGTCATCCGCGAGTCCGGCGGCGACCGCAGCGCCGTCACGGGCGGTACGAAGGTGCTGTCCGACCGGATCGTCGTCAGGATCACCACCCGGCCCGGGGAGACCTTCATCGACCGGATGATCGGCCTCGTGGAGGGCGCGGCCCGGCAGAAGACGCCGAACGAGATCGCGCTGAACATCCTGCTGGCGTCGCTGACCATCGTGTTCCTGCTGGCCTGCGCCACCCTGCCGCCGTTCGCCGACCACGCCGGCACCCATCTGACGATGGTGGTCCTGGTCGCCCTGCTGGTCTGCCTGATCCCGACCACGATCGGCGCCCTGCTCTCCGCGATCGGCATCGCGGGCATGGACCGCCTGGTGCAGCGCAATGTGCTGGCCATGTCGGGGCGCGCGGTCGAGGCGGCCGGCGATGTCTCGACGCTGCTGCTCGACAAGACCGGCACCATCACCCTCGGCAACCGGCAGGCCGCGGAGTTCGTGCCGGTGCGCGGTACGACCGAGGCGGAGGTCGCCGACGCCGCCCAGCTGTCGTCGCTGGCCGACGAGACCCCCGAGGGCCGCTCCATCGTCGTCCTGGCGAAGGAGAGGTACGGGCTGAGGGAACGGCACCAGGGCGAACTCGTCGGCGCCGAATGGGTCGCCTTCACCGCCCAGACCCGCATGTCCGGCGTGGACGTCGACGGCCGCAGCGTCCGCAAGGGCGCCACCGCCTCGGTCATCGCCTGGGTGGAGGAGCGGGGCGGCGCGGTCGCGGAGGACGCGGACCGGATCGCCGACCGGATCTCCGCGGCCGGCGGCACCCCGCTGCTGGTCGCGGTGGAGGACGCGGGCGGCGCCCGGGTGCTCGGCGTCATCCACCTCAAGGACGTCGTCAAGGAGGGCATGCGGGAGCGGTTCGAGGAGCTGCGCCGCATGGGCATCAGAACGGTGATGATCACGGGTGACAACCCGCTGACGGCCAAGGCCATCGCCGAGGAGGCGGGCGTGGACGACTTCCTCGCCGAGGCCACCCCCGAGGACAAGATGGCCCTCATCAAACGGGAGCAGTCCGGCGGCAGGCTGGTCGCGATGACCGGCGACGGCACCAACGACGCGCCGGCCCTCGCCCAGGCGGACGTCGGCGTGGCCATGAACACCGGTACGTCGGCCGCCAAGGAGGCCGGCAACATGGTCGACCTCGACTCCAACCCGACCAAGCTGATCGAGATCGTGGAGATCGGCAAGCAACTCCTCATCACCCGGGGCGCGTTGACGACTTTCTCCATCGCCAACGACGTGGCGAAGTACTTCGCGATCATCCCGGCGCTGTTCGCGGCGGTCTACCCGGGCCTGGACAAGCTGAACATCATGCACCTGTCCTCGCCCGACTCCGCGATCCTGTCGGCGGTCGTCTTCAACGCGCTGATCATCGTCGCGTTGGTGCCGCTGTCCCTGAAGGGGGTGCGGTACCGGCCGATGAGCGCGGACCGGATGCTGCGCCGCAACCTCGGGATCTACGGCATCGGCGGCCTGATCGCGCCGTTCGCCGGTATCAAGCTCATCGACCTGCTCGTCTCTTCGATCCCCGGGATCGGGTGAAGGACATGAAGAACTCCGTTGTGAACACCGGCCGTCTGCTGGGCGCCGGTCTGCGCGCACTGCTGGTGTTGACCGTGCTCACAGGCGTCCTCTATCCGCTGGCCGTCACAGGTGTGGCCCAGGCGCTCTTCCCCGGCGCGGCGAACGGTTCGGAGATCAAGGCGGACGGCAAGGTCGTCGGCTCGTCCCTGATCGGACAACAGGGCTACAGCCTCCGGTACTTCCAGCCCCGCCCGGCACACGGACTGGCCGAGAACTCGGTCAACACCCGGTACCGGCTGCTCGTGTCCGGGGCGACCAACCTCGCCGCCGACAACAAGGAGCTGCTCAGGCAGGTCGAGGACGCCAAGGCCAAGGTCGTCCGGGACAACTCGGTGCCCGGTCACCCGGTCAGCCCGGCGGACGTCCCCGCCGACGCCGTCACCTCCTCCGGCTCCGGCCTGGACCCGGACATCTCCCCGGCCTACGCCGCGCTCCAGGTCCGCCGGGTCGCCGCACGGAACCACCTGCCCGTCGCGGCGGTACGCGAACTGGTCGCGGACCACACCGACGGACGCACGCTGGGCTTCATCGGCGAACCACGCGTGAACGTCCTGAAGCTGAACATCGCGCTCAAGGACCTCACAGCCGACCGGTAACGACCTCACGCGCCCGCACGGGGCCGGTGGTGCCGGCGGGGCGGGGTCACGGGGCGGTGAGGAGGACCAGTTGGCCGGTGGTCCGGGTCATGGCGACGTAGCGGTCCACCGCTCCCTGGACGCCGGTGCCGAAGCGGTCCGGGTCGACCAGGACGACCAGGTCGAATTCGAGCCCCTTCGTCAGCTCCGGGGGCAGTGAGCGGACGCGGGGTGTCGCCGGGAAGGCGGGGTCGCCGATGACACAGGCGGTCCCGTCGGCGTGTGCGGCGAGCCAGGAGTCCAGGACCCGGCGCAGGTCCGCGACCGGTCCGTGGACGACGGGGACACCGCTGCGGCGCACGGAGGTGGGCACGTTGGCGTCGGGCAGCGCGGCCCGGATGACCGGCTCGGCCTCCGCCATGACCTCCTCCGGCGTCCGGTAGTTCACGCTCAGGGAGGCCAGCCGGATCCGGTCGAACCCGACCCGCTCGAGCCGCTCCTGCCACGACTCCGTGAACCCGTGCCTGGCCTGCGCCCGGTCCCCGACGATGGTGAAGCTCCTGGACGGGCACCGCTGGAGCAGCATCTGCCACTCGGCGTTGGTCAGTTCCTGCGCCTCGTCCACGACGATGTGCGCGAACGGCCCGGCGAGCAGATCGGGGTCGGCGACCGGCAGTTCGGCCTCGTCCACCAGGCTGACCTTCGCGTCCTCGCCGCGCAGCATCCGCACCAGGCCCTCACCGTCGTCCCCGTCGGCCCCGGAGTCCGCCACGGCCGCTACCAGGTTGTCGACGACCCGCGTCATGCGCTCCCGCTGCGCCGCGAGGACCGCCACCCGCCGGCGTTCGCGCCGCGCCGCCTCCGGGTCGCCGAGCCGCTGCCGTGCCGCGTCCAGCAGCGGCAGGTCCGACACCGTCCAGGCCTGGGCGTCCGCGCGCTGCAACCGCCGGACCTCGTCGCGGTCCAGCCAGGGCGCGCACAGCCGCAGATAGGCGGGCACCGTCCACAGGTCCCCGACCAGATCGGCCGCCTCCAGCAGCGGCCACGCCCGGTCGAGGGCCGCCAGCAGTTCCCGGTTCGCCCGCAGCGACCTGCGCAGCAACTCGGGCGGGGCCTCACCGTCGTGCTTGTCCTGAAGGATCGTCAGCAGCTCCTCCAGTACCTGCTCGCGTGCCTCGTTGTGCGGGGTGCCGGGTTCCGCCGCGTCGAACGCCGCCGCCCAGTCGTCGGCGCTCAGCCGGATGTCGGACCAAGGGGTGGTGACCGTCATCCCCTCGGTGGGCGGCTCCTCGTAGAACCTGACGGCCGTCTCGATGGCCCGCACCATCCGCGCGGACGACTTCAGCCGGGCCACCTCCGGGTCGGCCTCCGCCACCGCTTCCGCTCCCTCGGTGACGAGGTCCCGCAGCGTGCAGGTCTGCACACCCTCCTCACCGAGGCTGGGCAGCACGTCGGAGACGTAGGAGAGATAGGGCCGGTGCGGGCCGACGAACAGCACCCCGCCCCGGCGGTGGCCGAGCCGGGGATCGGCGTACAGCAGGTACGCGGAACGGTGCAGGGCGACGACGGTCTTGCCGGTGCCCGGGCCGCCGTCCACGACGAGCGCGCCCCGGGAGCCCGCCCGGATGATGGCGTCCTGGTCGGCCTGGATGGTGCCGAGCACATCCCGCATCCGGGCCGAGCGGCTGCCGCCGAGACCGGCGATGAACGCGGACTGGTCGTCCAGCGCGGCGTGTCCCACCAGGCCCTCGGCGGTGAACACCTCGTCCCAGTAGTCGCCGATCCGGCCGTTGGTCCAGCGGTACCGGCGACGGCTCGCCAGGCCCATCGGGTGGGCGTGGGTGGCCCCGAAGAACGGCTCGGCCGCGGGGGAGCGCCAGTCGACCAGCAGCCGCCGGCCCGTGCTGTCGGTGAGGCCGAGGCGTCCGACGTACACCGGCTCGGGGTCGTCCGCGGTGACCATGCGCCCCAGGCACAGGTCCAGACCGAAGCGGCGCAGCGTGCGCAGCCGGGCGGTCAGCCGGTGGATCTCCGCGTCCCGGTCCATCGCCTGCCGGCCGGTGCCGCCGGGCGCCCTGCGTTCGGCGTCGAGACGGCCCGACAGTTCGGCGATCGACTGGGCGAGACACTCCGCGATCGCCGCGAAGTGCCGTTCGTCGTCGGCGATCAACGCCGGATCGGCCTTGGCGGACAGCCGGTCGGGAAGGTCGAAGGCGCTGGTGGTCAGGTGGGGTGTCACGTGGTCGTCTCCGATGTGGCCGCTGGTTCGGCCGGGTAGTGATCGCGTCGGGGCGTCGGGGCGTCGGGGCGTCGGGGCGGGCAGGCGTCGGAGTCGGCGGTCGAGCCGGCCCGGACCGGCCGGACCGGTCGGCCAAGACGGGGGGCCCGGTCGGCGGGGGAGCGGCGGTCCGGTCGGCAGGGAGTGGCGGGCCGTCCAGGTGCGGGCCGGCACGATCGGCCGGAGGTGCCGACCGGGAGCCGGGTCCGGGCCCAGGACGGTGAGGGGTCGTGCCGCCCGGGGCGAGAAGAAGCAGTTTAAGGGAGGGGCGGGCCGGCCAGGACCGGCGGGCCGGTCAGCGGGGAGCGGTGGTCCTGCCGGCGGGCAGCGGCGATACGGCCGGCCGGGACCGACGGTCCTGTCCGCCGCGCTCGGCGGCGTCGAGCAGCAGCCGCGCCGCCACCGACGCCCCGTCGGCGCGCACCCGGCCCGCCGCGGAGGCCGCCCGCGCGCGGGTTTCGGGAGCGAGCGCCGTGCCGAGCGCCGCCGACAGCGAGGCGACGGTGGGGGCGGGGCCGTCGTGGGCCGCGCCGATGCCCAGTGCGGCGACCCGGCCCGCCCAGTACGGCTGGTCCGCCACCTGGGGCACCACCACCTGCGCCGCTCCGGCCCGGGCGGCCGTCGTCGTGGTGCCCGCGCCGCCGTGGTGCACGACGGCGGCCACCCGGGCGAACAGCGCCTGCTGGTTGACCTCCCCGACCTCGAAGCAGTCGTCCCGGTCGCCGCCGGGGGACAGCTCCGCCCAGCCGCGCGCCAGGACCAGGCGGCGGCCCTGCGCGCGGACCGCCTCGACGGCGACCCGGGCCATGTCCGCCGCCGCGTGCAGGGGCATGCTGCCGAAGCCCACGTAGACCGGCGGAGCCCCGGCGTCGAGGAACGCCGTCAGGTCGGCGGGCAGCGGACGCGTGTCGGGCAGGATCCACGCGCCGGTCTGTACGACGTCGAGGTCCGGCGTCTCGTGCCACGGGTCCAGGAACGGATCGCTCGCCAGCCAGGGCCGGTCGCCGACGACGTAGGCGCGCACGTCGTCCACCGGCGGCAGGCCGAGGGACGCCCGGTGGGTGTCGAGCGCCTCACCGAACAGTGTCTTGACGCTCTGGGCGTCCAGCTCCCACAGCGTCTTGGGGTCGGTCACCTCCGGCGGGAACGGGCGGCCCGGGTACGCCAGCGGCCGGCGGTGCGGCGCGGGCAGGGTGAGCTGCTGGAAGGTGACGGACACCGAGGGGATGCCCAGTTTCTCGGCCACCGACAGCGCGCCCGCGGCGGCGGGCAGCGCACCGGTCGCCACCAGCAGATCGCAGCCCTCGGCCGCCTCGGTGACCGGCCCGAGCTGCCCGGCGATCAGCCGGGCCGCGCGCTCGGGCAGGGACGCGGGGGCCGGCGCCGCCCTCGTCAGCGCGCGGGCCGAGGGGCCGACCGGCACCAGCGGCACGCCGACGTCGGCCAGCCGCCGCGCGAAGTCCTCGTCCGGCGGCGCGCACACCCGCACCCCGGCGCCCTGCTCGCGCAACCGGACGGCGAGCCCCGCCAGCGGTTCCACGTCTCCACGTGACCCATAGGTCGACAACAGCACACGCACTTCGCAGAACTCCCGTTTCGGCGGCTTCCCGGCTCAGGCCGACGATTCTGCGGTACGACGGGGGCCTTGCCGCAAGGCCCCCCGTGCGCTATAAGTTGAGAGTGGCAAGGAGTGGGTGACCTCCTTGCCTTTGTTCTTTCTCCCCCGCCAGCCCCTTCGGTCTCCCTTTCAGCGGCCCTGCTCTTCGGCCTGTCAGACCGCGCGGTCCCGTTCCGTCCTTGCCCAGGCGACATGGCCGTCCGGGCGGATCAGCGCGGCGCGCACCGCGGCCCAGGCCGACGGCGGCCGCAGGAGGGCGCCGGTGTGCCGGATGGTGCCGGGTGCCGGGGAGCCGGCGGGCAGGTCGCCGGCGAGGTCCAGCAGGAGCGGGCGGCCCGGGCGCAGCAGGGAGAACAGCCCCTCGGAGCCCTCGACGGCCAGGTCGGGGGCGCGGGTGCCGGTGAGCGGATGGGCGGCCGGGTCCGCGGGCGGGTAACCGACGGCGAGCCCGGAGACCCGCTCGGCCAGCGTCGCGTTCAGGGCCGGCTGGGCGGCCAGCAGCGCGCTCAGCTCCGCGCGCAGCGCGAGCCCTTCCGGCGAGAAGGCCGTCATCAGGGCGGTCTGGGCGCGGCTGCTCTCCAGCAGGCTCGCGCCCACCGGATGGCGCTCGTCGTGGTAGGAGTCCAGCAGTGTCCCGCCCGCCCGGCCGGCGAGGACGGCCGCGAGTTTCCAGCCGAGGTTGTGCGCGTCCTGGACGCCCACGTTCATGCCCACCCCGCCGGTGGGGAAGTGCTGGTGGGCGGCGTCCCCGGCGAGCAGCACCCGCCCTTCGCGGTAGCGGTCGGCCTGCCGGGTCGCGTTGCCGAAGCGGGAGAGCCAGACGGGGTCGCGCAGCCCGAAGTCCCGCCCGGCGATCGCCCGTACCTTCGTCCGCAGCTCGTCCAGGGTCAGCTCGCCCGGCCAGGTGGCGGTCAGGTCGTCCGGGGTGATGCCGACCAGCCGGACCGTCCCGCCGGGCAGCGGGACGGCCATCAGCCCGCCGGACGGGCCGCAGACGCTGAACCCGGGCGGCGGGGGGCTGTCCAGCCGTACGTCGGCGAGGAAGCCCAGGACGGTGGCGGGCGTGCCGGGGAAGCCGATGCCGGCCGCCGCGCGGACGGTGCTGCGCACGCCGTCGCAGCCGACGGCGTACGCGGCCCGCAGCGCGTACGGCCCCTCGGGGCCCTGTATGTGCACGGTCACCGCGTCCGGCGCCTGCGTCAGGCCGGTGACGCGGTGTCCGCGCAGGATGCGCGCGCCGAGCGCGAGCGCACGCTCCTGGAGGAGCTCCTCCGTCCTGGCCTGCGGAAGCGCCAGGGTGTACCGGAACGGGGTGTCCAGCACCCGGAAGTCCAGCCGGGTGTCCAGTCCGCCGAAATGGCCGCCGGGGAGGGGGGTTCCCGCCTCCAGGAAAGGGCCGTGGGCACCCCGTGACGCCAGGATCTCCAGGGTGCGTGGATGCACGGTGAGCGCCTTGGACCGCAGGTCGCGCTCCCGGCGTTCCTCCACGACGGTGACCGTGGCCCCGCCCAGCCGCAGTTCGGCGGCGAGCCAGAGCCCGACGGGGCCTCCTCCGGCGATGACGACCTGCTGTTCCACGCCTGCCTCCTTCTTGGTCAGTGACCAATAGTCGTGGGCGCAGTAAACTAGGTCAGTGACCAAGAAGCAAGCGGATGCGGAGCGCGGCCCCCGGCTGGACGCCGGCGCGGTGGTGCGGGCGGCCCTGGAACTCCTGGACGAAAGCGGGCTCGACGCCCTGTCCACCCGAGCGGTCGCCGACCGGCTCGGGGTCCGGATGAACACCGTGCTGTGGCATGTGAAGACCAAGGCCCGGCTGCTGGAGCTGATGGCGGACGCCGTCGTCGGACAGGCCCCGCTCGACCGCCTGCCCGACGCCTGGGACGACCGGGCACGCGAACTCGTCCGCCGGTACCGCCGTGCCCTGCTCGCCCGCCGCGACGGCGCCGCCCTGGTGACCGGCACCTACCCCGCCGAGCCGCACACCCTGCGCTTCGCCGAGACACTCGTCGGCGCCCTGCTCGACGGCGGCATGGCCGAACGCGAGGCGGCCTGGACCATGTGGGCCCTGGTCTACTTCACCCTCGGCCTGGCCCAGGAGGAGCAGTCGGCCGCCGCCCGGCCCCGGGACGGGGGCCTGGACCGGGCAGTCTCCGCGGACACCCACCCCGCCCTGCACCGCACCCTGGCCCACCTGGGCGCGGAATCCTTCGACGCCCGCTTCGAGTTCGGCCTCGACGCGATCCTCACCCGGGGCTGAGGCCGGGCGGCTGCCCGCGGAACGCCGGCCGCGCCCGGATCAGGCGGCGGACGGCCCGCTTGCCCCCGCCGAGGCATCAGCTCCGCAGGGCGATGAGGCCCGCCGCCGTCGCCTCGAACCCGCAGGCATCCCGGTAGAACGGGCGCAGGTGCTCCTCGAAGTCGACGTGGAGCCAGGCGCAGCCGGCGGCACGGGCCCCGTCGGCCGCGCGGGCGACCAGCGACCTGCCCACGCCCCGGGACCGGTACGCCGGGGCGACCACCGTGTCCAGGAGGAAGGCGTGGGCCCCGCCGTCCCAGGCGACGTTCACGAAGCCGGCCAGAGCGCCGTCCTGCCGGGCGCAGACCCAGCCCAGACTGTGGCGCCCGACCCGCGCCCGCCAGTCGGTCGCGGCGACCGGATACCCGAATCCGTCGGCATGCAGCGCGTTGAGAGCGGCGTTGTCGAAGTCGCCCCGCCACTCGTACGTGATCATCACGCGGCCGAATGGTACCGGCGGCCCGCCACGACCCCGCCGGCCCCGGTCGCCGCGTACGGTCCGCCGGATCGCTGTCCCTTCGGGGCCGGTGCGGGTTAGCGTGCTGCCCATGTCCGGAAGAGCACCGCGGCGCACCGCCCGCCCCCAACGTCCCCCGCTCCAGCGTGATTACGACCTGCCGCGCTGGCGGGACCTGGGCAGTCTCAGCCGCAGGAAGTCCTTCGTGCGCAAGGCGGCCGAGGTGCACGGTGACCGGGAGGCCGTCGTCAAGCACAGCGCCGACCTGCCGGGTCCGCACCTCAAGCCGTTCCAGCGGGTCCGTCTCCAGCGGTTCCACCAGGAGGCGCGGTACATGCACCGGATGACCGGCACACCCGGCATCCTGCCGGTCTGGGACATCGACGAGGAACACGGCGACCGGCCCCGCTGGTACGCCATGCCGCAGGCCCGCCCGCTGGCCGACGCCCTCGACGGGAACTCCACCCTCCTCGATGTCGTCGCCCACGTCACCGAGCTGGCCGGAACCCTGGCCGCCCTCGCCGAACAGGGCACCTACCACCGCGACATCAAGCCCGACAACCTCTTCTGGTACGACGGCGCGCCGGTCCTCGGGGACTTCGGGATCGCGGCCATCGCCCAGATGCCCGCCGGACTGACCCGGCAGGGAGAGGGCCTCGGCCCCGCCAACTTCCTCGCCCCCGAGATGCGCCGGGCCGCCGGCCCCGGAGCCGGCGAGCGGGCCGACGTCTACTCCCTCGCCAAGACGCTCTTCGTCCTCGCCCACCCCCGCCGCGGGCCCTACCCGCCGTTCGGCACGCACCGGGTCGACGCCGAGGAGTTCAGCCTGTGGTCGCTCGGCGGCGGGAACGCCACCCTGGCCCTGGGACACGTGCTGGAGGCGGCCACCCAGCACACCGTCGGCGACCGGCTGACCATGGCCGACTTCCACGCCGAACTGCGCGCCTGGCTCGGCCGGCACCGCGAGGACACCGCCCGGTTCACCCCGCTCGGCGGCGGCTCCTTCCGCAGGGGCTGGGGCGACCCGGCACTGTGGGACCGCCACCACCGGGACGAGGAGGCCACCCGGGCGATGCTGCTGCCCTGCGTCCGCCGCATCGCCGAGGCCCTGACCGGCGACCCGGGCGCGTGGACCGAGGGCATCGACCACGACAACGGCGACAGCACCCTCGGCACGTACGACTGGCAGCCCAACAGCGAGGAGGGCTTCGTACCGGAGGGCTTCCTCTGGATGGCCACCCACGCGCACGACGGCCGGCGCATCGTCCTGGAGGCCGTCCTCGACCACGAGGTCTGCTTCCTCGCCGAGGCCCAGCGCGTTGGCCCCCCGTGGACCCTGGAACGGCAGTGGGGCCACACCCCCTGGCACCGGGCCCGCATGCCCCGCACCCACGACCGGCTGCGCGAACTGACCGACGAGGTCGTCGAGTGGATCGCACGCTCCACACCGGACACGTCCCTCGCGCCGGACACCCGCCCCGCGCCGGACCGGCCGGTCACCGCGCCCCCGGCACCGGTCACAGGCCCATGACGTCGAACAGCAGGGACGGATCCGGCTCCGCCGCCCGGTGGTCCAGGGCCTGCTCGGCCCAGATGACCTTCCCGCGCGCCGCGTACCGGGTCCCCCACAGGTCCGCGAACTGGGAGACGAGGAACAGCCCCCGGCCCCCTTCGTCCGTGCTGGCCGCGCGCCGCAGCCGGGGCGAGGTGTTGCTGCCGTCCGACACCTCGCAGACCAGGGTGCGGCCCAGCAGCAGCCTGACCCGCACGGGCGGGGCGCCGTAGCGGATCGCGTTGGTGAGCAGTTCGCTGAGGATGAGTTCGGTGGTGAACGCCGTCTCCTGAAGCCCCCAGTCGGCCAGCCGCCGGCTCACCTCGCCCCGCACCCGGGGCACGGCCGTGACGTCGAACGGCACGTCCCAGGCCGCCACGCAGGAGGGGCTCAGCCGCCGGGTCCGGGCCACCAGCAGGGCCACGTCGTCGCTGGGGCGCTCGGGCAGCAGCCGCTCCACCAGGGCGCGGCAGGTCTCCTCCGGTGTCCGGTCCGCGTGCGCGACGGCCGAGGAGAGCAGCGCCAGGCCCTCGTCGACGTCCCGGCCCCGGCTCTCGATCAGACCGTCGGTGAACAGCACGAGCCGGCTGCCCTCGGGCAGCTCCAGCTCACCGGTCTCGAAGGGGTGCCCGCCCACCCCCAGGGGCGGCGACAGGGGAAGGTCCGGGAAGGTGACCCGGCCCTGCGGATCCACCACGGCGGGCGCCAGATGCCCGGCGCGGGCGACGGCGCAGCGCCCGCACACCGGGTCGTAGACGGCGTAGAGACAGGTGGCGCCGGTGAGCGGCACATGGTCGTCGTCGGCGGTCGCGGTCTGCGAGTCCAGCCGGGTCACCATCTCGTCCAGGTGTCCGAGCAGCTCGTCCGGGGCGAGGTCCAGCGACGAGAAGTTCAGCACGGCCGTGCGCAGCCGTCCCATGGTCACCGCGGCCTGCATCCCGTGCCCCACGATGTCCCCGACCACGAGCGCCACCCGGAACCCGGGCAGGGGGATGACGTCGAACCAGTCGCCGCCCACGCCCGCGCGGGCCGGCAGATACCGCGACGCGATCTCCAGCACATCCTGCTCCGGCAGCCCCACCGGCAGCAGACTGCGTTGCAGCGTCACCGCCATCTCGTGCTCACGGGCGTAGCGGCGGGCGTTGTCGATGGCCACGGCGGCCCGGGCGACCAGCTCCTCGGCCACCGCGACGTCCTCCTCCTCGAACCGGGGTGAGCCCGCCCCCCGCCAGAAGTCGGCCATGCCGAGGACCACCCCGCGGGCCCGCAGCGGCACCGTGATCAGCGAGTGGATGCCGTACTCCAGCACCCGCTCGGCCCCGCCGGCGTCCCGCGCCCGCCAGTCCCGGGCGGTGCGCAGGTCCCGCACCAGGACGGCCTTGCCCCGGCGCAGCGCCGCCGCCATCGGGGTGTCCGCCATCACGAAACGGATCACCTCGCCCACCGGCTGCAACGGGTGCCCGGTGTGCGTGGTGCGCAGCGCGGTACGGCGCATCTCGCGCACCGCGCTCGTGGGCTCCTCGCCGCGCAGCACCGAGTCCAGCAGCTCCACGGTGACGAAGTCGGCCATGCGCGGCACCGCCACCTCCGACAGCTCCTCGGCCGTGCGCCGCACATCCAGCGTGGTGCCGATCCGCATGCCCGCCTCGTACAGGAACGACAGCCGGCCCCGCGCCAGCTCGGCCTGCCCGGACAGGGCCAGCAGCTCCGTGGTGTCACGGAAGGTGGCCACGAGTCCCGGAGCGCCGCCGTAGGGGGCGGTGGGCCGGATGTTCACGGCCAGCAGCCGGTCCCCGGACTGGACGACCTCGTCGGACGCGGCCTCGCCCGCCTCCAGCAGCCGGGTCGGCCCCGGCCCCAGCCCCAGCTCGCTCACCCGCCGCCGGTCGGCGTCCCGGGGGAGGTCCAGCAGCCGGCGCGCCTCGTCGTTGGCGAGCAGCACCCGCCCGTCGCCGCCGAGGATCAGCACCCCCTCGCGCACGGCGTGCAGTACGGCGTCGTGGTGCTCGTACATCCGGGTCATCTCGGCCGGGCCGAGCCCATGGGTCTGCCGCAGCAGCCGGCGGCTGACCAGGGCGGCGCCACCGGTCGCCAGGACCAGCGCCCCGGCCGCCGTGCCGAGCAGCACCGGCAGCTGGCGGACGAGGACGTCGCCCACGTTCGCGTACTCGATCCCCGCGGTGACGACGCCGACCACGCGCCGGCTCGGGTCCGTCACCGGGACGAGGGCGCGTACCGCGTCGGTCGGCCGGCCGTGGAAGGTCTCGGTGAACGCCTCGCCCAGCAGGGCCCGGCCGACCCCCTGGGCCTTGGTGCCGATCAGGGCGGGGTCCCGGTCGGTCAGCCGGACCCCGTGCTCGTCCAGCACGGCGACGAAGTCGACACCCGACCCCTTGCGTACCTGTTCCGCTTCCGGCTGGAGCCGGGCCGTCGGATCCGGTGAGCGCAGTGCCTCGGCCGTGCCGGGGGCGTGGGCGAAGGCCTCGGCCACCGCCAGCGAGCGCTCCATGGCGCTGCGCTCGGCGTCGTACAGCCCCTGCACCACCAGGGCGGCGGCCCCCACCGCGACCAGCAGCAGCATGATCAGGGCCTGGAACAGGAAGACCTGCGCGGCGAGGGTGCGGACGCTCAGGGACGGCGGGATCCGGCGCCCGCGAAACGGCCACGGCACTCGTCGACGGGGCGGATCGGAAGCCCACCGGGTGCCGGGCGGCGCCGCCGCTTTCGCCCGTGGACGGCGGAAACGTCCGCTCATCTCCCTTTTCTAGCACTGCGGCTCGGTGACCGGCGACCGGTGCGCGCCCTCCGCGCGGGATGTCGCGGTACCGGCGTCGGCCGGGCGGGTGAGGGGGCCGCGGGGCCGGGGCTGCTCCGGACGGATGGCGCCCGGCGCCCGCCCGCCGTGGGAAGGCCCGTCCCGGGCATGCTGGGTTTCGTACCGGCCGGGGCGGAAACATGCCGCTGAGCGGAGCAATCGCCGGTGTGCCGCGCACGGGCGCACCAGGCTGGGGACCTTGTCGTGCGCTGCTGTGACAGGAGTCCGTGTGCGAAGACCACGTATGCCGAAGCCTGGACATACCGGTCGGGAGCCGGAGGACGGCGCCGGTGCGCGGACGCGGTTGCCGGAGCGTCCCGGATGGCTGCGGTGGCTGCCGGTCCTGTACGTCGCCGCCGTCCTGCTGCTGGAGCCCGCGACCCCCGTCGAGTGGCCGGTGAGCTTCGTGCTGATCGCCCTGCCCCTGGTGACCGCGTTCGCCTACGGTCCGCTGGTCGTCGCCGCTGCCACCCTGTTCGCCGTCCTTCTGGAGGGCGTCCTGGCCGGCACCCCGTGCTGCGCCGGCCGGCCCGTCGGCTACCTGTGGGACCGCTACTACGTGGCCTCGTACGTCTGCACGGCCCTGGTCGGCGTCCTCGGCGCCATCCTGGCCGCGCACCGCACCCACCGCGAGCGCACCCTCGCCGACGTGCGCTTCGTGGCCGACATCGCCCAGCGGGTACTGCTCCGGCCGGTGCCGCACCGGATCGGCGACCTCCTCCTGGACAGCCTCTACCTGTCCGCCGCGGCGGAGGCGCGCATCGGCGGGGACCTCTACGAGGCCGTCCCCACCCGGTACGGCACCCGGCTGCTCATCGGTGACGTACGGGGCAAGGGCCTGCTCGCGGTGGAGACCGCCGCGGCCCTGCTCGGCGCGTTCCGCGAGGCGGCGCACGACGAACCCGCGCTGCCCGCCCTGGCCGACCGGGTGGAGATCAGCATGGACCGCAGGGCGGCCCTGCTGGGCGGCAGCGAGGTGGGCGAACGGTTCGTGACCGCCGTCTTCGTGGAGATCCCCGCCGGGGAGCCGGTGCTGCGCGTGGTCAACTGCGGCCATCCGCCGCCCGTCCTCATCCGCTCCGGCAAGGTCCGCGAACTGGACAGCGGACGGTCGGCCCCGCCGCTCAACCTCGGGGTGCTGGCCGGGGAGCCATACCACGTCGAGGAGTACTCCTTCCACCCCGGCGACCAGCTGCTGCTGTACACGGACGGCATCACCGAGACCCGCGACCGGCACGGCGCCTTCTACCCGCTGCTGCAGCGCCTGCGCTCCTGGGGCACCCGCCCGCCGCACGGGCTGCTGGAGCGGCTCCACCACGACCTGCTGGACTACAGCGGCGACCGCCTCCAGGACGACATCGCGGCGCTCGCCGTCTGCCTCCCCGCCGACGGCCCGGCCGGGCCCCGATGCCAGGACCCTTAAGCTGGGCGGGCCCGCCACGCGGCGCGACGCCCACACGACCAGAGGTCCCACCTTGCGTGCCCTGCAGTTCGACCGCTTCGGCGGACCGGAAGTGCTGTCCCTGGTGCACCTGCCCGAGCCGGAACCCGGTCCCGGCCAGGTGCTGATCGCCGTGGAGGCCGCGGGTGTCAACTTCGCGGACACCCACCAGGTCGACGGCTCGTACGCGAGCGCGGACCAGCTCCCCCTCGTGCCGGGCAGCGAGGTCGTCGGACGCACACCGGAGGGACGGCGCGTCCTCGCCAGGACCAGGCGCGGCTATGCCGAGTTCGCCGTGGCCGACCGGGCGGCGGTGTTCGGCATCCCCGAAGACCTCCCCGCCGCCCATGCCCTGTCCGCGCTGACGCAGGGCCTGACCGCCTGGCATCTGCTGCGCGGTGCCGCCCGGATGCGGCCGGGCGAGCGGGTCGTGGTGCACTCCGCCGCCGGCGGCGTGGGCAGCCTCGCCCTGCAACTGGCCCGTCTGTGGGGAGCGGGCGAGGTGTGGGCGACGGCCTCCACGAAGGCCAAGGCGGAACTGGTGATGCGCCTGGGGGCCGCCGGGGTGGCCGGCTACCCCCTGGCCCAGCCGGCCGACGTGATCCTCGACGGCGTCGGCGGCCCGCTGTTCGACCAGGCACTGGGCTCGCTCGCGGACTTCGGCCGCATCGTCGCCTACGGCAACGCCTCGCGCCGGGCGTTCACCCCGCTGGACGACGCCCGCCTGCGTGCCCTGAACGCCGCGGTCGTGGGTTTCCGGCTGCGCCCCACCCTGGCCCGCCCCGGGGCCTTCGCCGAACCGGTACGGGAGCTGCTGGACATGATGGCGCGGGGGACCCTGCGCCCCGTGGCCGGCGCGGAGTACCCGCTGGCCGACGCGGCCCGCGCCCACACCGATCTGCTCGCGCGCCGCACCGTGGGGAAGATCCTGCTGCGGCCCTGACGCCCTCCGCCGCGCCGGGTGCGGGCCGGTGTCCCGGGCAACGGCCCCCGCGCGGACCGTCACCTCCCTGCCGGACACCTCCCCGTCAGGGCCGGGGGCGGGTTGTCACCGTGCCGGAGAAGACGAGCCGGTCACCCTGGTGAGCGTCGACCGCGACCCGGCCGTCGTCGCCGGGGCCGGTGAGTTCTCGCGCCGTGACGTGGCAGGACCGGTCGAATTCGACGTAGCGGGTGAAGGTGGTGTCGAGGGCGACCGGCATCACCGGCCGGGGAGCCGTCACCGCCTGCGCGGCCTGGCAGGCCGCCTCCAGCAGGACCATCCCGGGTATGTGATCGTGCGGGTGGTCGAAGAGGACCCGGTGCGCGGTGTCGACGCGCAGTCGCCAGCGGTGCGGCTCGGCCGTGGGGGAGAGCACCACGTCCCGTTCCCGGCCGCGGCCCACGAGGGAGGCGGGTACGGGCGCGGTGAGGGGCAGTGCCCGGGCGAAGGCGGCCTGGGCGTCGGCGTACGGGCCGCGCAACCGGTCGTAGATGACCGGCGGGTGGGTGCTGTAGCGCACGGTGGCCGTGCCCAGGAGCACACCGGAGCGTGTCGCCTCGATCCGGGAGGCCAGGTGGACACTGCCCAGCCGGCGCCGCGTCACCTCGGTGTGCCGGACGGTTAATTCGACCTCGGCGGGCTCCGGGCCCACCTCCAGGGCCCCCGGACTGACGGCGGTGCGCAGGTGTTCCCACCCGAGTCTGTGACTCAGCGGTATGCCGTGCGCGGTATGGGTCAGCAACGCCAGGGCCTGGCGCAGACTTTCCGTGACGATCAGGGGTGTGTACCGGCCCCTTTCGACGTAGAACCGGTGCCGCGTCGGCCAACGCGCCGCCACCATCTGGCAGTTGTCCGTGAGCGGACGCCAACCGGTGACCAGTGCCTCGTCGTGGAGGGACTTGCGGACGAGGGTGCTGTGCGCCCCGGCCGGATCGTCCTGTGTGGCTGTCGTGGACGTCATGTGAGTGTTCCCCCCTGAGATTTCCACGTGCCCGAACCTGAGTGGTGAGGCGTGGTCTCTCTTATAAGCTAAAGAATAGTATTCACTTTTTTCTAGCGGTGGATGGCGATTGCACATGACAGGTCGAGTGGTGAAACAGGAGAGGGCGGCGCGCACACGTGCCGCCCTCATCCGCGCGGCGGCCGAGACGTTCGCGGAGTACGGCTTCGCCGGCACGACCGTCTCGCGGATCGCCGAGCGGGCCGGGCTGACGCTCGGCGCGATGTACTTCCACTTCAAGTCCAAGGAAGAGCTGGCCCGTCTGATCGTCACCAGCCAACCGGAGCTGGTGGTCCCGCCGCTGGACTCGCAAGGCCTGCAGCACGCCGTCGACCTGACGCTGATCTGGGCCCGCGAACTGCTCGACAACCCCGTGCTCCAGGCCGGGGCGCGCCTGGTGATGGACCAGCGGCTCTTCATCGAGCCGCACGTGAACTCCTACCGGCAATGGACGGCCATCCTGCTGGACGACTTCGAGCAGGCACGGCGCCGCCGCGAGCTGCGGGCCGACGTGGACACCGAGGCCTACGCCCGGCTGATCGTCAGCACCTGCACCGGCGCCCAGATCCACACCCAGCTGGAGACCTCGCACCGGGATCTGCCCGGGCGCGTCGAGGAGATGTGGCGATGTCTGCTGCCCGCCCTCGCGGTGCCCAGCGTGGCCAAGAAGCTGGTGTTCGGCGTGGAGCGGGTCAGGGTGGCGTCCTCCTGAGGAGCGGAGGCAGGCCGCGGGTGCCGTCGGCACGTGACGCCTCCTTTTCGTCGCCCGGCTACGGTTTGGGAACCGGAACGACCGGCAACGTACGGAAGGGGGCGGTGGGGTGGACTCCGGGCTCGGCCTGTTCGCGGGCAGAACCGTCATGATCACAGGAGCGTCCAGCGGCATAGGCAGGAGCGCCGCGCGACTGTTCGCCGAGCAGGGAGCGGAGGTGGTGCTCATGGCCCGGCGCGCGGACAGGCTGCACGACCTGGCCGAGGAGATCGGGGCCGCCGGCGGCCGGGCCCTGGTGACGCCGGGGGACGTGACCCGGCCCGCGGACGTGGAACGCTCCGTGACCGCCGCGCTCGACACGTTCGGACGCCTCGACGCGGCCTTCAACAACGCCGGCTGGGGCAGCGTGGGCACCCCGTTGCACGAGACGGACGACGCCGTCTACGAGCGGGTCATGGACGTGAACGTACGCGGCGTGTGGAACTGCCTGAAACGTCAACTCCCGGTGATGGCGCGCCAGGGCGCTGGGGCGATCGTCAACACCTCCAGTACGGCGGGGCTGTTCGCGACCGGAGCCATCGCCCCCTACGTGGCGGCCAAGCACGCGGTGCTCGGACTGACCAGGGCCGCTGCCGCCGAATACGGCGGGCGCGGTGTCCGCGTCAACGCCCTCGTGGTGGGCAGCACCCGCACGGAGCTGATGGAGGAGGCCATCGAGCGTGTCCCCGGGCTCGAACGGGCCGCCGCCGCACGGGCCGTCCAGCACCGCCTCGCCGATCCGGTGGAAGTGGCCCGGGCGGCGGTCTGGCTCTGCGGCGACCAGGCGTCCTTCGTCACCGGGGCCGCGGTGCCCGTCGACGGGGGATGGAGTGCCGTCTGAAAAAGAAAAAGAATACTATTATTGTGGGAGGGGGAGTGCCCGCCTACAGGTGAGGGATGCCCCGCTCAAGCGCTGCGAACGGCACCGGAAGTGACCTGAGTCGAAGGGGAACGACATGGAGCTGAGGATGCTCGGGGAAGTGGCGGTACGAGAGGGGACGTTACCCGTCTACTCGGCCGAGGTGCCGACCAGACAGGTGCTCGCCCTCCTCATGGCGGCGGCCGACCGTGCCGTACCGGCGTACGCCCTCGCCGACGAACTGTGGCCGCAGGGCCTGCCGGACCGCGCCCAGGACGTGCTGGAACACCACATCGGCCGGCTGCGCGCGGTCATCAACGCGGTCTCGCAGGCGGCGGGCAGCGAACGGCCGGGCGAGCAGGTCCTGGCCTCGGTGCCCGGCGGCTACCGGCTGGACACCGGCGGCGGCTCCAGCGACCTGAGGACGTTCGAGCGGCTGACCGGCGCCGGGTACCGGGCCATGGAGGCGGGCGATCTGCACCTGGCCGGCCGGCGGCTGCGCGAGGCCCTCGCCCTGTGGACCGGCGCCCCGCTCTCCGGCGTCCCCCACGGACCCCAGCTCCAGGCCCACGCGGCCCGGCTCACCCGCTCCTGGCAGCGTGCCGTGGACCGGTGGATCGACGCGGAACTCCGGCTCGGGCGCTGGCGGGAACTCTGCGTCGACCTGACCCAGGTGCTCACCCGCTACTGCCCCGACACCCTGCCGTACGCCCGGCTGAAGGCGGACCTGGACCACCGGGGCCAGAACCGCGACGTCATCCGGGACTACCTGCGCGGGCGGCGCGAGACGCGCACCGCGCCCGCCCGGCCCCTGCCGAGCCTCGTTCCCGACCGGCGGGAACCCGGCCGGCGGGCCGGCCGCGCGGACCTCGACGCCGGCGCGCTGCCGCGCGTTCCGCTCGGGGACCTGCAAAGCGTCTGACGCGCGGCGCTCCGGTTGCGGGGGAGGGGCAGGACACGTACCGCCGGCGAGACCGGGCCGGCAACCCGCGGCAGGAGAGGACCGGAGGCGGGCGGGGGTGACCGACCCCGCCTCGTACCGGCCGAAGGCGGCCCGCCACGGCGTCGCGGCCGGCCCGCTCCGGATCAACCGGGCCGCGAAAGCGGGGACTTGACGGACTTCCCGGTGACCTGACGGAGCAGCCGGGGCAGCATTGGCGGTGATCGCGGAGTCCACCAGGATGGCGCTCCGGTGGGTGCCGTACCGCCCGGCCGGAGCGACGACGGGGACCGTGTGCGACCCCGCTCCTCCCGGTGCACGGCGCTTCCTCCACCGGTTACCCGAACAAGGAGTCGCGAGCCCTCGTGAAGCACCAGGACACCAGCGCCTCGTCCGCCGCCGGCCTCCGGTGGGACGAACTCGACCGCCGTGCCGTGAACGTCGCCCGCGCTCTCGCCGTGGACGCCGTCGAAACCGCCGGCCACGGCCACCCCGGCACCGCCATGAGCCTCGCCCCCGCCGCGTACCTCCTCTTCCAGCGGCTGCTGCGGCACGACCCCGCCGACCCGCGATGGGCGGGCCGCGACCGCTTCGTGCTCTCCTGCGGCCACTCCAGCCTCACCCTCTACACCCAGCTCTACCTCTCCGGCTACGGCCTCGGACTCGACGACATCAAGGCGCTGCGCACGGACGGCAGCCTGACGCCCGCCCACCCCGAGTACGGCCACACCCCCGGCGTGGAGACCACCACCGGGCCGCTCGGCCAGGGACTGGCGAACGCGGTGGGCATGGCCATGGCCGCCCGGCGCGAGCGCGGCCTCTTCGACCCGGAGGCCGAGGCCGGCCAGTCGCCCTTCGACCACACCGTCTGGGTCGTCGCCTCCGACGGCGACCTGGAGGAAGGCATCAGCCACGAGGCCGGCTCCCTCGCGGGACACCAGAGACTGGGCAACCTCGTCGTGCTCTACGACGACAACCACATCTCCATCGAGGACGACACCCGGATCGCCCAGTCCGAGGACGTCCTGGCCCGCTTCCGGGCCTACGGCTGGCACGCGGAGCGGGTCGACTGGACCACCCCCGACGGCTACCGCGAGGACGTTCCCGCCCTGTACGACGCGCTGGCCCGGGCCCGTGACACCACCGACCGGCCCTCGCTGATCGCCCTGCGCACCGTCATCGGCTGGCCGGCGCCCCGCAAGCAGAACACCGGCAAGATCCACGGCGCGGCCCTGGGCGCCGAGGAGGCCGCCGCCGCCAAGCGCGCGATGGGCCTCGACCCCGACGCCGCCTTCCAGGTGCCGGCCGAGGTGCTGACCCACGCCCGCACGGTCGCCGACCGGGCCCGCGACCTGCGCGCCACCTGGGACAAGCGCTACGCGGACTGGCGCGCCGCCCACCCCGGCAAGGCCGCCCTGTACGACCGGATCAGCGCCCGCCGGCTGCCCGAGGGCTGGACCGCGCACCTGCCGGCCTTCGCCCCCGGACAGCGGATCGCCACCCGCAAGGCCTCCGGGGAGGTGCTCACCGCGCTGGCCGCGGCGCTGCCGGAGCTGTGGGGCGGCTCCGCGGACCTGGCCGAGAGCAACAACACCACGATGCGCGGCGAACCCTCCTTCGTCCCCGAGGAGTTCGCCACCACCGCCTTCCCGGGCCACCGCTACGGCCGCACCCTGCACTTCGGCGTCCGCGAGCACGCGATGGGTGCCATCCTCAACGGCATCGCGCTGCACGGCGGCACCCGGCCCTACGGCGGTACGTTCCTGGTCTTCTCCGACTACATGCGGCCGGCGGTACGGCTCGCGGCGATGATGCGGCTGCCCGTCACCTACGTGTGGACCCACGACTCCATCGGCCTGGGCGAGGACGGCCCCACCCACCAGCCCGTCGAACACCTCTGGGCGCTGCGCGGCATCCCCGGGCTGGACGTCGTACGCCCCGCGGATGCGGGCGAGACGGTCGCCGTCTGGCGCGGTGTCCTGGAACGCCCCGACCGCCCGGCCGGGCTGTGCCTGAGCCGGCAGGGCCTGCCGGTGCTCGACCGCGCGGAGGGCAGCGGGCTCGCCCCGGCCGACGAGGCGGTCCGCGGCGGCTACGTCCTCGCCGACGCCGAGGGCGGCACCCCGGACGCGGTCATCATCGCCACCGGCAGCGAGGTGCACCTCGCGCTCGCGGCCCGGGACCTGCTGCGCGCGGAGGGAACTGACACGCGCGTGGTGTCCATGCCGTGCCTGGAATGGTTCCTGGAGCAGGACCAGGACTACCGGGACGCGGTCCTGCCGCCCGAGGTCACGGCCCGGGTCTCCGTGGAGGCGGGCACCGCGCTCGGCTGGTACGCCCTGCTCGGCTCCGCCGGCCAGGCCGTCTCCCTCGACCAGTTCGGTGCCTCGGCCGCCCCCGAGGCGCTGTACCGCCGGTTCGGCTTCACCCCGCACAAGGTCGCCGCCGCGGTGCGCGCCAGCCTGGAGCGGGCCCGGCGGACCGAACGCGCCTGACCCGCCCTGCCCCCGCAGCACAGGAAGGAACCAGCTGATGCCGACCCGGCGACGCGCCGCGGTTCTGGGCTCCCCCATCGCCCACTCGCTCTCGCCCGTACTGCACCGCACCGCCTACCGCGAACTCGGCCTGCACCCGTGGACGTACGACCGGTACGACGTCGACGAACGCGCCCTGGAACCCTTCCTCGGCGGCCTGGACGACAGCTGGGCGGGGCTCTCACTGACCATGCCGCTCAAGCGGGCCGTGCTCCCGCTGCTGGACTCCGTGACCGACACCGCGCGATCCGTACAGGCGGTCAACACCGTGCTGTTCACGGCGGACGGCCGGAAGGAGGGGCACAACACGGATGTCCCCGGCATGACCTCGGCGCTGCGCGAACGGGGCGTCACCGGCGCCGGGCACGCCGCCGTCCTGGGGGCGGGGGCCACCGCGGCCTCCGCCCTGGCGGCCCTGGCCCGCATGGGGGTGCCCGAGGTCACGGCCTATGTGCGCGGCGAGGGCCGGGCGGCCGAGATGGTCCGGTGGGGCGAGCGGCTCGGGCTGGCCGTGCGCACGGCCTCCTGGGACCGGGCGGCCCACGCCCTGCACGCGCCCCTCGTCATCTCCACCACCCCCGCCCAGGCCACCGACGCCCTGGCCGAATCCGTACCCTCCGCCCCGGGAGTGCTCTTCGACGTACTGTATGATCCCTGGCCCACTCGGCTCGCGCATCACTGGCAGTCCCGGGGCGGAACCGTTGTCGGCGGCCTCGACCTGCTGGTGCACCAGGCGGTGCGTCAGGTGGAGCTGATGACGGGCCGATGTCCGGCACCGGTGCACGCCATGCGCGCCGCCGGCCTGCGGGCCCTCGACGGCCGTAAACAGCCAATCTGACCAGGGCGTTCCGCCCTCGCCCGGCACCGCCCCGGTGACCGGCCTCCCCGACAGGCCGTGGTTGACTCCTCGATCACGGTCTGTCTAAGTTCTGTTCGCATACGCGAAAGGCCAGGCCGGCGGGGGAAAAAGGCGATGACCGACGCAGCAGACAGAGACCGTCCGGACCCGCTCACCGTGCTCCGGCTGCTGGCCGAAGAGGTACCGTCCCACCGTTTCGAGGAACTGCTGCTACGGGCGGAGCGCACCTGCCCACCCGAGGAGCGGGACCGGCTGGAACAGGCGGTCCGGCTGGCCCACGTCGTCCACGCCTCGCAGCACCGGCGCCGGCAGCGCGAGGACGGGCTCGCCGAACTCGTGGACACCGCCCGCGACATGACCCAGCCGCGCGACCTGGGCGAGCTGATGCGGGTCATCAGCCGCCGGGTCAAGCGGATCACCAAGGCGGACATGGCGTGCATCGGGCTGTACGAGGACGACGGCACCCTCAGCCTGCACGCCGCCGAAGGGGCCACCACCGGCATGTGGGCGGAGGTGCGCCCGTCCACGGGAGCCGGTGAGCAGGCCATGACGACCGGGGCCCCGTTCTGGACGGCCGACTATCTGCGCGACGACCGCTTCGAGCACTGCCCGCAGGCCGACGAGATGGTCCGCGCGGAGGGCATCACCTCGCTGCTCGCCGTGCCGCTCGTGCACGGAGACAGCACCCTGGGCGTCCTGTACTGCGCGAACCGCACCGTACGCCACCTCACTCCGGACGAGATCGGCCTGGCCTGCTCACTGGCCGCGCTGGGCGCGGTGTCGCTGGAGCGCGCCGAGCGCCTGCAGGACGCCAGCGACGAGGTCAGCGAACTGGAGACCGACGGCTTCCGCACCCGGACCACCCTGGCCAGACTGCAACAACTGGCCGACGTCCACTCCCACTTGATGGGGCTGCTGCTGTCCGGCGCGGACCTGGAGACCCTGGCCCAGGCCACCGCCGACGCGCTCGACGGCACCGTTCAACTGCGCAATCCGGCGGGCCGCATCGTCACCGCCACCGGGCCCCTGCCCGACCTGGACGACAACGCGGTGACCGAGGTGTCCTGGGACGCCCACGCGCAGCGCACCCCGATACCGTACGGCGAGGACACCTGGATCGCCCCCGTGGTGGCGGGCGCGGAGAACCTGGGGTTCGCCGTACTGCGCCCCGCCACCCCGCTGATCGGCGAGGACGAACGGCTGCTGTACCTCATCACCCAGGTCTTCGCCCTCCAGCTGCTCCTCCGGCACGGCCCGGCCGCGGCGGAAAGTCCCCTGCCCGACGAGCTGCTGGACGAACTGATCGCCCTGCCCTCCGGCGGTTCACGCCGGGCCCACCGCCTGGAGCAGCGCCTGAGCAGGGCGGGCCTGGACCCGGCGGCGCCCCATGTGCTGCTCGTCGCCCGCATCGAGGGCGGGCCGCACGGGCGCGCCATGATGTGGGCCTCCTCCTACGCCTACCGGCACGGCGGCCTCAAGACCGCCCGGGACGGCAACATCGTGCTGCTGCTGCCGGGCACCGAAGCCTCGGACACCGCCCACTCGGTCGCCGGCGTACTGTCCGCGGTACTGGGCCACCCCGTGACGGTGGGCGCCTCCGGGCCCGGCCGCGGGCCCACCGAGGCGGGCCGGCTCCACCAGGAGGCGGTGCGCTGCCTGAAGGCGCTGACCACGCTCGACGCCGTCGGCAGCGCCGCGGCGCTCGACGACCTCGGCTTCGTCGGACTCCTGCTGTCCGACGGCCGTGACGTGAGCGGCTTCATCGACAACTCCATCGGGCCGGTCCTCGCCTACGACCGCCACAACGACACCGAGCTGGTGAAGACGCTGGAGGCGTACTTCGCCGTGGGCGCGAGCCCCAGCAAGGCCGCCGACAGGCTCCACATCCACGCCAACACCGTCTCGCGGCGACTGGAGCGGGTCGCCACGCTGCTGGGCCCGCGGTGGCAGCAACCCGACCGGGCCCTGGACATCCAGCTCGCCCTGCGGATCCACCGGATGAGGGCCCTGCTGCGCCCCGACGCCGCCGGCCCGCCGCAAGCCTGAGACAGCAGTGTGCCGCCACCGGTCCGCCGGGTCCACGACGGGCCACCGGATGTGTCAGGTCCGACCGCACCGCCGCCCGGAGGTGACGTATTCACCGGCACGGACCAGGGCACGGCCGCGCCGGTCACTAGCGTGCCGTGAATGGACACACACATACACGTGGGTACCGGCCCTGGTGCGTACGACGTGCGGGTGGGCCGCGGCCTGCTGGGCGAACTCGCCGGCAGCGTCGCCGTGGCGGGGGCCGGGGCGGCCTCACGCGTGGCCGTGGTGCACGCGCCCCGGCTGCGCGAGACGGCCGCCGCGGCGGCGGGGCTGCTCACCGAGCGGGGCCTTCGGCCGACGGTGATCGAACTGCCGGACGGCGAACAGGCCAAGACCGCCGACACCGCCGCCCGCTGCTGGCGGACCCTCGGAGAGAACGGCTTCACCCGCACCGACGTGATCGTGGGCATCGGTGGCGGGGCCACCACCGACCTGGCCGGCTTCGTGGCGGCCACCTGGCTGCGCGGAGTGCCCTGGATCGCCGTACCGACCACCCTGCTGGGCATGGTGGACGCGGCGGTCGGCGGCAAGACCGGCATCAACACCGGCGAGGGCAAGAACCTCGTGGGCGCCTTCCACCCGCCGGGCGCCGTCCTGTGCGACCTCGACGCGCTCGGCACGCTGCCGGCCGCCGACTACACGGCGGGCCTCGCCGAGGTCGTCAAGGCCGGGTTCATCCGGGACACCACGATCCTGGACCTGATCGAGGCGGACCCGGAGGGCGCGCGCACCCCGCACGGGCCGCACACCCGGGAACTCGTCGAACGCGCGATCCGGGTGAAGGCCGAGGTCGTCACTCGGGACCTGCGCGAACAGGGCCCGCGCGAAGCCCTCAACTACGGCCACACGCTGGGCCACGCGATAGAGAAGTGCGAGGGTTTCACCTGGCGGCACGGCGAGGCGGTCTCCGTGGGCATGGTGTTCGCCGCCGAACTCGCCCGCCTGGCGGGCCTGTCGGACGACACCGTGGTACAGCGCCACCGCACCGTGCTCGACGCGGTCGGCCTGCCGCTGCGCCACCGCGGCGGACGGTGGCCCGAACTGCTGGACGCCATGCGGGTGGACAAGAAGGCCCGCGGCAACACACTGCGCTTCATCGTCCTCGACGGCATCGGCCGCACCCGGATCCTCGCCGACCCCGGCCCGGAACGGCTCGCCGCCGCCTGGGCCCGGGTGTCCGGCTGACCGGGCCGGTCCGGGCGGGACATCCGGCGGGGCATCCCCCTGAAACGGACGTCGACGGGAAGGGGAGGTTCCGCGCGCCGTTGCGCGGATCCACCTCAACCCGTCGGCTGCGGTGCGGAGTTGCTCCTTCCGTACGGTATGGCTTCCCAACGGCGGCTCCCGTGCCGCCCGGCCGGGACCATGGTGGCGGCCGGCCCGGTCAGGCGCCGATCAGCCGGCCGGCCTGCCGCGGCCCGTACTCCGCGGCGTGCAGGGCGATCGCCGCGTGCGCCACGGAGGCCAGCGTCATATGGCGGTGCCAGCCGCGGAACGAACGGCCCGCGAAGTCGCGCAGCCCGGCCCGCTCACCGATGTCGTCGCAGTCCCGCTCCACCCGGTCGGCCAGCTTCGCGGTGCGCACCAGCGACGCGGCCGGCACCCGTGGCAGGGAGGTGAGCCAGAGGGCGGACGGGGGCCGGCCCGGGTCGGTCCACTCGCCCAGCAGGAACAGCCGCCGGGGCGTCCCGCCGAGCGGGCCGGGCAGGGCGACGGGCACCTTCGCCGCCCAGGAGGCGCGGGGCAGATGCGGCTGGGCCGGGTCGTACCAGGCGGCGGGCACCCGCATCCCCTTGAGCAGTTCCAGGATCCGGCGGGCGGGCAGCGGCCCGGCCCGGTGCCCGGGCAGCGCCGGGTCGGCCACGGACAGCGGGCTCGAGGGGCTGATCCGGGCGAGGAAGGGCACCCCGCCCGAGGCCAGGCTGCGGGCCGCGGCGCCCACGTCGCAGCGGCGCAGGTCCAGCACGGCGGGCCGCCGCGGGATGTTCCACAGCCGCGCCATCTGCAGGGCCACGGACACGGCGCACTCCTCGGCGCTCTCCGGCGCCGTCCGCTCGGGCACCTCCGCCCGCGCCCGCCGCTCGGGGTCGTTGACCCAGCTCTCGGGCAGCACCATGCGCCAGTTGACGGGGGCGCTCACCGTCGGGGAGGCCAGCCAGGCGCCGATCACCTGCTGGCCCCGGACGACCTGCCCCAGATGCGGGGCGAACTGCTCGTCCACACCCACCGAGTACTTGCCCGCCTTCGGTATGTGCATCGGCTGGATGACCCAGGCCTGCGGCGCGATGGTGTGTTCCAGATAGCCGGCCAGCGCACCGCGCAGGGGCTGCCAGTCCCAGGTCGAGCTGGCCACGAAGTGGTGCAGGCTCTGCTCCAGGCCGGGCCGGCCCAGATGGGCGGCGATGTTGCGGATGGACTTGCGGCCCCGGGTGGTCAGCAGCCCGCGCAGGTACTGCTCCGCCTGGCGCCGCTGGTCCTTCCGGCCGAGTAAGGAGAACAAGGCGGCGCACAGCTCCGCGACGATGTCGTCGTCGGGCACCTCGCCGTCGGGGGATACGGAGCGCTGGTGGGGCACGGACGGTGCGTGGGTGGCGTCGACTTTCCTGAGGACAGACGTGTTCACGATGCTCCAGCCGTGTTCGGGCAGCTCTCTTCGGTTACCTGAGCACCATGGCCGGTGCGACCTCGGCGGGACGAGGTGTGCCTGCCACCCGAATATGCCGGATCCTGCGTGGAGCACCACTTGTGGGCGGTCCGTGGGCACAGGACACAGCGGCCTGGTTGACGCGTCGTTGACGGAGTATTGCGGCGACTACCCAGGGTGTGTGGCCGGACCACCGCCGACCCGGGTGGGTGTGGGGGCCGCGCCCCCACACCCACCCGCCCACCTCAACGAATCGCCAGGTGGTCGAGGTAGGAGCGGACGTTGCGGCGGGTCTCGGTGACGCTGTCGCCGCCGAACTTCTCCGCCACCGCGTCCGCCAGGACGAGGGCG
>NZ_JODT01000022.1 GCF_000720835.1 Streptomyces achromogenes subsp. achromogenes
GGGCGGGGGCGGGGCGGCGTCAAGGGAGTGGGGGCGGGGTCACCCGGGGTGGGTGAAAAAGGGTGTGGTCGCGGGTGTGGACCCGGCAGGATGTGGATCATGCCCTTTCTCGTCAAGCCGGTCCTGACCGCCGGTGCCCTGGCCGGCGGTCCGCAGCCCACCCTTCCCGCCGCCGGCGGCCTGCTCCTGCGCCCCTGGCGGACCGAGGACGCGCCCGCCGTGCACGCCGCCTTCCAGGACCCGGCGCTGCACCAGTGGCACATGAGGGCCTGCCACTCCGAGGAGGAGGCCGCCGGCTGGATCGCGCGGTGGCAGGCGTCGTGGGCGGGGGAGAACGAGGCCCAGTGGGCCGTCGTCGACGAGCGGACGGACGAACTGCGGGGCCGGGTCGCGCTGCGGCAGATACTGCTCGGGAGCGGCGTGGCCGAGGTGGCGTACTGGACGGTGGCGCGGGCGCGGGGGCAGGGTGTCGCCGCCCGGGCCGCCGCCGCCCTGTCCCACTGGGCCTTCGAGGAGATCGGCTTCCACCGCCTCGAACTCTTCCACGCCACCGCCAACGAGGCGTCCTGCCGGGTCGCCGCCAAGGCCGGTTTCGCCCTGGAGGGCACGAAGCGCAGCGCCCTCCTGCACCAGGACGGCTGGCACGACATGCACTTCCACGCGCGGGTGCGGGGGGATTGAGCCCGGGGAGACGGGAATGACCGGGGGCGTGAGACGCGTACCCGGGGCACCCGGCCCCGCCGGTACGCGGCCGGCCAGGCGGTGGTCCCTCGTCGTGGGCCTGTGGAGAGCCGGTGCGGACGCGGGTGCCGGGAAAGCGGCGGCTCCTCGTGGTCGGTGCCGCCGTCCGTCGCCCGGCTGTCCAGCCGGCGGCTCGCTCAGGCCCCGGCTCGCTCGGGCTCGCCCCGGCCCGGCCGGTTCAGGCGCTGCCCGGCCCGGCCGATGAGGCGGGTTCCCGCCCGCTCACGCCGCCGCCGTCGTGGTGTCGCCCTCCTGCTCGGCCTCCACCCGGGCGTTCCACTCGCGCTTGGAGGCCTGCCAGCCGTCCTCGTTGTGGCCGAGGCGCCAGTAGCCGGAGATCGACAGGTCCTCGCGCGGGATCTGGTGCTCGATGCGCAGCAGCCGGCGCAGTTCCTTGACGACGCCCGCCTCGCCGTGCACGAAGGCGTGGACCCGGCCCTGCGGGAACTCCAGCCCGCGCACGGCCTCCAGCAGGGCCTCGCCCACCGGCCGCTCGCCGCGGTGCAGCCAGACGACCCGTACCCCGGTGTCGATCTTCTGCTCCTCCTCGGGGCCGGAGACCTCGATGAAGGCGTGTGCGCGGGCGCCGGCGGGGAGCGTCTCCAGGGCGCGGGCGATCGCGGGCAGCGCGCTCTCGTCGCCGGCGAGCAGGTGCCAGTCGGCCTCCGGGTCGGGTGCGTACGCGCCGCCCGGGCCCATGAAGCGCACGGTCTCACCGGGCCGCACGCGGGCGGCCCATGGCCCCGCCAGGCCCTCGTCGCCGTGGATGACGAAGTCCAGCGTCAGCTCGCCCCGCTCCGCGTCCCAGTCGCGCACGGTGTACGTCCGGGTCACCGGCCACTGCTCGCGCGGGAACTCGGCGCGGATCCGCTCCAGGTCGAACGGCTCCGGGTAGCTCACGCCCTCGGCGCCGAAGAGCAGTTTGACGTAGTGGTCGGTGCAGCTGTCCGCGGCGAATCCGGCGAGACCCGTGCCGCCGAGCACCACGCGCTGCATGTGCGGGGTCAGCCGTTCGGTACGCACGACCTGGGCGGTATGGGGCTTGCGCGGCTTTCGTCCCGGGCGCTCTGCCATGACGGCCTCCTGGCGGGGTTGGTTAGGTTTACCTAAGTTAACACCTCGGTCGTGTCAACACCCCTCCCGTGGGCGCCGATGCGAGTCTTTTGCCGGAATCTTTCGTTCGGCCCCGCCCGGCCGGCCCCCTCGGTCCCTCCGTTCTCTCGCTCCCCTCCGTCCCCGCGGCCCCGCGGCCCCTCTGTCCGGGCTCAGCTCGTCAGCGTGGTCAGCAGGCGGTCCAGCGAGCCGCCCAGCCCCCACCGCCGCGCCAGCTCTGCCAGCGCCGCCGGATCGCGCGGGGCGTCCGGCAGGGCCGTGCCGACCTCCGGCAGCGGCACGTCACCGGCCACCCGCACCACCTTCGGCGCCACCGCCAGATACGGCCGGGCCTCGGTCAGCCGCTTGCGCTGCGACGGCGTCAGCTTCGCCCCCGGATCGTCGACCGCCGCCATGATCCCGGCCAGGTCGCCGAACTCGGCGAGCAGCTTGGCGGCCGTCTTCTCGCCGATCCCGGCCACGCCCGGCAGACCGTCGCTGGGGTCGCCGCGCAGCAGCGCCAGGTCCGCGTACCCGCGCCCGTCGACGCCATACTTCTCGCGCAGCACCGCCTCGTCGGTCACCTGGAGCGTGCCGACACCCTTGAGCGGATACAGCACCCGGACCCCGCGCTCGTCGTCCACCAGCTGGTACAGATCGCGGTCGCCGGTGACGATGTCGACCGGGCCCCGGGCCCGCGCGGTGAACGTGCCGATCACGTCGTCCGCCTCGTACTCCGCCACGCCCACGCGCGCGATGCCGATCGCGTCCAGCACCTCCTCGATCACCGGCACCTGCGGGGCCAGGGTGTCCGGCACCTCTTCCGCGTCCGGCGCGCCGGTGTGCTCCTCGGCGACCCGGTGCGCCTTGTAGGTGGGGATGAGGTCCACCCGCCACCGCGGGCGCCAGTCGGCGTCCATGCAGGCCACCAGGTGGTCCGGCCGGTGGTCCTTGACCAGCCGGTCGATGAAGTCCAGCAGCCCGCGCACCGCGTTGACGGGCGTGCCGTCCGGTGCGCGCACCGAGTCCGGGACGCCGAAGTAGGCACGGAAGTACAGCGAGGCGGTGTCGAGAAGCATGAGTCGTCCGGTCACGCACGCATCATGCCGCACGGCACCGACAGCACCCCGCGGACCGGGAACGCGTTGCGTGACGCGCACCGCCGTGAACCCGGCCACTTGTGCGTTTGCCCCGGCTTGACCTGGGGAGGCGCGGCCTCTGTCCTGTCCCCGGAAACGAGAGGTGCGCGTGTCACCCAGGCTTGAGGCAGAGCATCTGTTCAAGGTGTTCGGAAGACGACCCGACGACGCGGTGGAGCGGCTGCGGCGCGGCGCCGACCGGGCGGAGCTGCGCGCGGACGGCGCGACGGCCGCCGTGATCGACGCCTCCTTCCGCGTCGAGGCCGGCGAGATCTTCGTCGTGATGGGACTGTCGGGCTCCGGCAAGTCCACCCTGCTGCGCATGCTCAACGGGCTGCTGGAGCCGACCGCGGGCAGCGTGCGCTTCGACGGGCAGGACCTGACCGCGCTCGGCGACCGGGAGCTGCGCGCACTGCGCTCCAGGAAGATCAGCATGGTCTTCCAGCACTTCGCGCTCTTCCCGCACCGCAGTGTCCGCGACAACGCCGCCTACGGCCTGGAAGTGCAGGGCGTGCCCCGCGCCGAGCGCGAGCGCCGCGCCGACGAGGCGCTCGCCCTGTGCGGCCTGGCCGGCTGGGAGACCTCCTGGCCCGACGAGCTGTCCGGCGGCATGCAGCAGCGCGTCGGCCTGGCCCGCGCCCTCGCCACCGACGCGGACCTGCTGCTGATGGACGAGTCCTTCAGCGCCCTGGACCCGCTGATCCGCCGCGACATGCAGGACCAGCTGCTTCAGCTTCAGAAGACCCTGAAGAAGACGATCGTCTTCATCACCCACGACCTCAACGAGGCCATGCGGCTCGGTGACCGCGTCGCCGTCATGCGGGACGGCCGCATCGTGCAGACCGGCACCGCCGAGGACATCCTGCTGCGCCCCGAGAACGACTACGTGGCCTCCTTCATCCAGGACGTGGACCGCTCCCGGGTGCTGACGGCGGGCGCGCTCATGGACACCTCGGTCACCGCCGACGCGCCGCTGTGCGGCTGCGAGACCGCGACCCCCGAGACGCCGTTCACGCGGCTGTGCGCGATCGGCGCCCGGCTGTCCCACCGGGTCTCGGTGCTGGACGAGGCGGGCCGGGTCGTCGGGGTGGTGCCGCGGCGGCGCCTGCTCGGCTTCCTCGGCGACGAGACGGCCGCCCCCGTGGCCTGCGACAACCCCGAGGGGAAGGTGATCAGCCATGCCTAGGATCCCCCTCGGCGACTGGGTCGACTCCGGCGTGGACTGGCTGGTCGCCCACCTCTCCTGGCTGTTCGACGCCGTCAAGGCGGTCATGGAGGGCATGTACGACGGCATCGACACCGTGCTCGCCGCCCCGCAGCCGCTGCTGATGGCCGGCATCCTCGCCGTCGTCGCCTGGTGGCTGCGCGGACTGCTCGCCGGCGTCCTCGCCTTCGCCGGATTCGCCCTGGTCGACTCGCTCGACCTGTGGGACCGGGCCATGTCCACCCTCGCCCTGGTCCTGGTGGCGACGGTGATCGCCCTGGTGATCTCCCTCCCGCTGGGCATCTGGGCCGCCCGCTCCAAGACGGTCAGCGCCGCCGTACGGCCGGTCCTGGACCTGCTCCAGACCATGCCCTCGATGGTGCTGCTGATCCCGGCCATGCTCTTCTTCGGGCTGGGCACCGCCGCCGGTGTGGTCGCCACCCTGATCTTCGCGCTGGCCCCCGGCGTCCGCATGACCGAGCTGGGCATCCGCCAGGTCGACGCCGAACTGGTCGAGGCCGCCGAGGCGTTCGGCACGACCCCGCGCGACATCCTGTGGCGGGTGCAGCTGCCGCTCGCCCTGCCGACCATCATGGCCGGCGTCAACCAGGTGATCATGCTGGGCCTGTCCATGGTCGTCATCGCCGGCATGGTCGGCACCGGCGGCCTCGGCGGCGCCGTCAACGAGGCCATCGGCCAGCTCGACATCGGCTACGGCTTCGAGGCGGGCGTCGGCATCGTCGTCCTCGCCATCTACCTGGACCGGGTCACCGGCGCGCTCGGCACCCAGCTCTCCCCGCTGGGCCGCAGGGCCGCCGCGAAGACGCGCACGCGCGCGTGGTCGTACCGTCCGCGTCCGGCCGTCGCCCTGGCCGGTGTGGTCGTCCTCGCCCTCGTCGCGGGCGGACTCGGCGTCTTCGGCCCCTCGGCGGGCACCTCCGAGGCCTCCGGCACGGACGTCGGCAAGGGCCAGGAGATCCGGATCGGCTACATCCCCTGGGATGAGGGCATCGCCTCCACCTTCCTGTGGAAGGAGATCCTCCGGGAGCGCGGCTTCAAGGTGAGCACCACCCAGTACACGGCCGGTCCGCTCTACACCGGTCTGGCCACCGGCCAGCTCGACTTCCAGACCGACTCCTGGCTGCCCACCACCCACGCCGAGTACTGGAAGAAGTACGGCGGGCAACTGGACGACCTCGGCAAGTGGTACGGCCCCACGTCCCTGGAGCTGTCCGTGCCCTCCTATGTGAAGGACGTGAACTCCCTGGCGGACCTGAAGGAGCACGCCTCCGAGTTCGACGGGAAGATCATCGGCATCGAGCCCAGCGCGGGCATGATGAGCCTGCTGAAGAGCACGGTGCTGAAGAAGTACCGCCTCGAAGGCACCTACGACGTCGTCGACGGCTCCACCCCGGCCATGCTCGCCGAGCTCAAGCGCGCCTACGCCCGGCACCAGCCGGTCCTCGTCACCCTGTGGTCGCCGCACTGGGCGTACAGCGACTACGACCTGAAGAAGCTCGAGGACCCCGAGGGCGCCTGGGGCAAGGGCGACGGCGTGCACACCCTGGCCCGCAAGGGCTTCACCGCCGACAACCCGCTGGTCGGCCGGTGGCTGAAGGACTTCTCGATGACCGAGGAGCAGCTGACCGGCCTGGAGGCCCGGATCCAGAAGGCCGGCAAGGGCAAGGAGCAGGACGCCGTCCGCGACTGGCTGCGCGACCACCCCGGCCTGGTGGACAAGTGGGCCTCCGTCGCCAAGGACGGCCCCCACAGCGAGGCGGCCGGGTGACCTGACCGGCCCGGACCGCCTGTCGAGGGGCGGGTGCCGCCGGACGCGCAGCCGCGTCCGGTGCCGCCCGCCCCGCGGGCTGTTCCGGACACGACACACTTCAGGCCAATCACCGGGTGTGACGACCTCTGGCCCGGGCCCCGGGCCGGGCCCCGCCGGTCCGTGTCTTCATCCGCCCGGAGCACCGGCTCCGGGGCCCGTCGTTACCCGGGATACTGGCGCGAACAGTGAGGGTGGGGGATCAGGGAGATGTCGGGGATGTGACAGGCACGTGAAACGGTTTGCCGAACATGCGTAGGGTGCAGAGAAGTCATCAGAAGAGAGGCGCCCCGTAAGGGGCACCCGGACAGCGGTACGACGAGTGAGGGAGGGAGCCGGAGCGATGGGCGACCACAAAGAGCAGCAGCCCGTGCGGGTGGGCGCGGCCGTCCGGCGGCGCCGCCGGGCGCTGGAACTGACCCTCGCCGTCGTGGCCGAGCGCAGCGGCCTGTCGGTGCCCTTCCTCAGCCAGGTGGAGAACGACCGGGCCCGCCCCAGCAGCACCTCCCTGGAGAAGCTGGCCGACGCGCTGCGCACCACGGCCGTCGAACTCCTCGCCGCCGCCGATCCGGCGGCCAGCGTGGACGTGGTGCGCGCCGAGCCGGTCGCCGAGGGCGACTTCGACCCGCGCACCCGTGCCCTGGTGCGCGGCCACCACCAGCTGCACGCCTCCGAGTTCACCGGCGACCACGACGCCGGCCGCGAGCTCCAGCACCGCAACGACGAGCTGATGTACGTCGCCGACGGCGCGGTGGAGATCGAGGCGGAGGGCCGCGCCTACCGCCTCGGCCGGGGCGACACCCTGTATCTGACCGGTGGTGTCCGGCACCGCTGGCGGGCCACGGTCCCGGACACCCGGATCATCGTGGTGGCGGTCGCCGAGCACATCGAGGCCGTCCAGAACAAGACCCGCTGACGCGGGCGGAGGACGCTGCCGTGACGCGGGTGGTCTCCCTGGTCCCGTCCCTGACCGAGGCCGTCGCGGTGACACGGCCCGGTGTCCTCGCGGGCGCCACCGACTGGTGCACCCACCCGGCGGGCCTGGACGTCCCCCGGATCGGCGGCACGAAGAACCCCCGCCTGGACCGGATCGTCTCCCTCGCCCCGGACCTGGTGATCGCCAACGAGGAGGAGAACCGCGCCGCCGACCTCGATACCCTGCGCGCGGCCGGCATCGAGGTGCTGGTCACCGAGGTACGGAGCGTGCCGCAGGCCTTCACCGAGCTGGACCGGGTGCTCACCGCGTGCGGCGCCCCGGGCCGGCCCGGCTGGCTGGACGCGGCGCAGCAGACCTGGGCGGCGCTGCCCGAGCCGGTGGAGCGTACGACGGCGGTGGTACCCGTCTGGCGCCGGCCCTGGATGGTCCTCGGCCGGGACACCTTCGCGGGGGACGTCCTCGCCCGCCTCGGCGTGGACCACCGCTACGCCGGCCACCCCGACCGCTATCCGCGCGTCCCGGTGACCGAGCTGCGCGCGGCGGCCCCGGACCTGGTCGTCCTGCCCGACGAGCCCTACCGCTTCACCGCCGACGACGGCCCCGAGGCCTTCCCGGGCCTGCCCTGCGCCCTGGTCAGCGGACGGCACCTGACGTGGTACGGGCCGTCCCTGACGCGAGCACCACGGATACTGGCCGAGGCCCTGCGAGCAGCTCGCCGCTGAGCAGGCCGCGCAGGGTGCCGAGGGCCGCCGCGAACCAGGCCGCCACCAGGACGACGTACAACCCCACGGCCAGCGCCTCGTACACCGCCAGGCCGGTGTGCCGGGCCAGGCCGGCCGCGCCGGTGACACAGGTGCCCACCGGGAAGGTGAACGCCCACCAGGTCAGCGCGAACCCCATCCCGTGCCGCCGGGCCCGCACCACGTGCGCGGTCGCCAGCGCCAGCCAGAGCAGCGCGAACCCCATCACGGGCACGCCGTACAGCACGGCGAAGACCGCGAGGCCACGGTCGTAGGGCGCCGGTACGACCCCGGGCGCGGCGTCCGCGATCACCCCCGTGGCGGTGGCGGACTGCCCGAGCGGGCCGAGCACCAGGAACAGGGTCGGGGTGAGCGCGAGCGGCAGCGGCCCGGCGGTGAGCAGCCGGGCGAACACCAGCGGCAGCATCAGCAGCACGGCCAGCAGGCTCACGCCGAACAGCGCGAGGCACGCCAGCAACAGGGTCTCCTGGGGCTGCCCCGGCGGCAGATGCGGCACCAGCGCCGGGCCGCACGCGGCCGACACCATGGGCGCGACCAGCGGCAGCAGCCACACCGGGCTGGCCTGGCCGGGCTCGACCCGGTGCCGTACGGCCATCAGGTACGGCACGGCGACGGCGGCCCCGAGCCCGGCCGCCGTACCGGTGGTGTACAGCACGGTGTCCAGGGCGACGGCCGCGCGGGTGCCGATCAGGTCCCGGCCGGCCGTCAGGGCGCCGCCGCCCACCGACAGCAGCGCCATCGCCAGGCAGGCGTGGAAGGGAGCCATGGCCGGATCGAGGAGATGGGCGCGGGCCTGGTCGCGGTGGCGGGCCCAGTGCACGGCGCGGGCGGCCAGCAGGGCCACGAGCAGCAGCAGCGACAGCACCCAGACGGCGGCGAAGACGGCGTGCGGCCCGTTCGCCGGCGCGGGCAGCGCGACACCGGCGGAGCCGACGACGGCGGTGCCCATCACGGAGGCGTACCAGTTGGGGCCGAGGTGTCTGACCGGTGACGTACGGGACGGTGCTGCGGTGATCATGCGCCCACGATGTCCCAGGGATTTCCCCCTGACCAGGGAGTTCCTGTCTATGAGGGCATAAGCTGGTCTTATGAGCAGGGCCGAGGGACAGCGGGAACGCACGGAATCTCTGGCGCACCGGGTGCCGGACCTGGCCGCGCTGGAGCTGCTGCTCGCGGTGGCGCGGCTGGGCAGCCTGGGCGCGGCGGCCCGCGAGGTCGGCATCACCCAGCCGGCCGCGAG
Source organism: Streptomyces achromogenes subsp. achromogenes (assembly GCF_000720835.1). Classification (GTDB taxonomy): domain Bacteria; phylum Actinomycetota; class Actinomycetes; order Streptomycetales; family Streptomycetaceae; genus Streptomyces; species Streptomyces achromogenes. Next base: position 8,943 of record NZ_JODT01000022.1, read on the forward strand.
CAGCCGGCTGCGCTCCATGGAACGGCAGCTGGGGGTGGCCCTCGTCGACCGCTCCCCGCGCGGCTCCCGGCTCACCAACGCGGGCGCCCTGGTCACGGACTGGGCCCGCCGGGTGGTGGAGGCGGCGGCCGCCTTCGACGCGGGCGCGCGGGCGCTGCGGGACCGGCGCGACTCCCGGCTCCGGGTCGCGGCCAGCATGACCATCGCCGAGTACCTGCTGCCCGGCTGGCTGCTGGCGCTGCACGCCGAGCGGCCCGACACGGCCGTCTCGCTGCTCGCGGGCAACTCGGCGAAGGTCGCGGAGCTGCTGCTGGCCGGGGAGGCGGACCTCGGTTTCGTGGAGGGCCTGGACGTGCCGACCGGCCTGGACTCCACGGTCATCGCCCATGACCGGCTGATCGTCGTCACCGCGCCCGGCCACCCGTGGGCCCGGCGCCGGCGGCCCCTGACGGCGGAGGAGCTGGCCTCCACCCCGCTCATCCTCCGTGAGCGCGGTTCCGGCACCCGCCAGGTCCTGGACGCGGCGCTCGGCGGTCTGGCCCGCCCCCTGATCGAGCTGTCCTCGACCACGGCGGTCAAGGCCTCCGCGGTCAGCGGCGCGGGTCCCTCCGTCCTCAGCGAACTGGCGGTGGGCGAGGAGCTGTCCCTGCGCCGCCTGGTCAGCATCCCCGTGGAGGGCGTCCCCCTGCGCCGAGCCCTCCGCGCGGTCTGGCCCACCGGCCACCGCCCCACAGGCCCGGCAAGGGAACTCCTGTCCCTCACCCGGGCATGAGCCGCCGAAGGGGCGCGGGGAACGGCGCGCTCAGCCAAGAACGACCCGCACCCGGCGAACATCGACAGCCCCCACGACGCGCCCCCGCGCCCAACCCACCCCGCCCCCAAAAAGAGGTGGCCGAACCCCCCGGCCCCCGACACCATTGCTGCGCATGACCCTCACCGCCCCACCCGCCACCGGCGTCCGCGCCCCCTGGGAGTCCCTCCCGGCCGCCGTCCGCGACGCCGTCGGCGACGTGCTGGGCGCTCCGGTCGTACGCGCCGTGACCCAGGCCGGCGGCTTCTCCCCGGGCGTCGCGGCCCGGGTCCGCACCGCCGCCGGCCGCACCGGCTTCGTCAAGGCGGTGAGCGCCGAGGCCAATCCGCACAGCCCCGGCCTGCACCGCAAGGAGGCCCGGCACGCCGCCGCGCTGCCGGCCGGCGTGCCCGCGCCCCGGCTGCTCGGCTCCTACGACGACGGCACCTGGGTGGCGCTGGTCTTCGAGGAGGTGGAGGGCCGCCAGCCGCACGTGCCCTGGCGGCCGGCGGAACTGCGCCGGGTGCTCGACGCCGTGGCCGTCCTCGCCCGCACCGACGCCCCGGAGGTCGGCGCCCCGCCCGTCGCCGAGGACCTGGCCGACGCCTTCTCCGGCTGGCGCCGGCTGGCCGGCGGCGAGGCCGGGGACGTACGGGACCGGCTCGGCGAGTGGACCGCCGGCCGGCTGCCGGAACTCGCCGCGCTGGAGGCCGGGTGGGCCGAGGGCGCGTCCGGGGACACCCTGGCCCACGGCGACCTGCGCGCGGACAACATCCTGCTCACGGACGGCGCGGGCGTCGTGTTCGTGGACTGGCCGCACGCCCTGCGCGCCGCGCCGTGGTTCGACCTGCTGGTGATGCTGCCGTGCGTGCGGGCCCAGGGCGGACCGGACCCCGAGGAGGTGTTCACCGCGCACCCCGTGGGCCGGGACGCGGACCCGGCCGCCGTGACTTCGGCGCTGGCCGCCCTCGCCGGCTACTTCCTGCACGGCTCGCTGCGACCGGCCCCGCCCGGCCTGCCCACCCTGCGCCCCTTCCAGCGCGCCCAGGGCGACGCCGCCCTGGCCTGGCTCAGGAAGCGGCTGCGACCAGGGCGCGCATGACCCGCAGATCCTCGCCCTGCTCGGGGTGCCACTGCACCCCGAGCACCCAGCCCCGGTCCGCGGGCAGCTCCACGGCCTCGACGGTGCCGTCCGCCGCGTAGGCCGAGGGCACCAGTCCGGCGCCGAGCCGCTCCACCGCCTGGTGGTGGTGCGTCGGCACGGTCACCTCCTCCGGGACGATCCCGCCGTACAGCGTCCCCGGTACCGGCTTCACCGGGTGCCCGCCGAACACGCCGACCGTCTCCACGTGCCCCTCCAGGTGCTGGACCAGCGTGCCGCCCAGGGCGACGTTCAGCAGCTGCATGCCCCGGCAGACGCCGAGCAGCGGTACGCCCGCCGCCAGCGCGGCCTCGATCAGCGCGAGTTCCCAGGCGTCCCGCTCGGGCGCCGGCGGTCCGGTGTGCGGGGAGCGCTCGGCGCCGTACCGGGCCGGGTCGACGTCCGGGCCGCCCGCGATCACCAGCCCGTCCAGCGGGGCCAGCGCCGCGGCGGCCCGCTCGGGCGCGTCCGGCGGCAGCAGGAGCGCCACCCCGCCGGCCCGCTGCACGAGCCGTGGATACGCGGCCGGCAGCAGCACCGCCTCCAGTGCCCACACCCCCCAGCGCGCGCCGGACTCCAGATACGTGCTCACTCCGATCAGCGGCCGTGCCGTCATGCAGCCCTCCACGGGAACCCGGCGGTCCTCGTCCCACCGTGCTCGATCAGGGCGCCCGCTTCAAGAGCGCCTCGGTAAAGGTGTCCATGCGAACCTTTTGCATGGCCGGATCAGGCGAGGAAGCCCCGCAGCAGGGCCGCCGTGCCCGCGCAGTGCTCGCGCATCATCTCCCGGGCCCCGTCCGCGTCCCCCTCCAGCACCGCCTCCACCAGCGCGGTGTGCTGCCGCTGGGAGTGCTCCAGGTTGCGCACCAGCAGCGGGATGCAGTCCAGCAGGTCGTTCACCGTGGCCCGGACCGCCGCGTACTGCGCGGTCAGCGACGGCGAGCCGCACAGCTCGGCCAGCGTCAGGTGCAGCAGCGTGTCCGCCCGCCGGTAGTCCGTGAGCGGGACCTCGTGCGTGCGCTCCAGCGCCCGGCGCAGCCGCTCCGCGCGCTCCCCGGCCAGCCCGTGCGCCGCGCACAGCCCGGCGGCGCCCACCTCCAGCACCTCACGGAAGCGCAGCACGTCCTCGATGTCGACCCCGGCCACCCGGCGCCGCAGCTCGTCCTCGCCGCCCGCGTCCGGACGCGGCAGCACGAACGTTCCGCCGTACCGCCCGCGCCGCGCCCGCACCAGGCCCTGGTCCTGGAGCACCTTCAGCACCTCGCGCAGCGTCACCCGGCTGATCCCGAGCCGCTCCGCCAGCTCCCGCTCGGCCGGCAGCCGTCCGCCGTCCGGCACCAGGCCCAGCCGGACGACCTGGAGGATCTGCTGCAGCGCCTCCTCGAAGCCGTTGCCCGCCCGCACCGGCCGCAGCACCGCGGCCAGCCGGTCCTCAGGCGTGTCCGGGGCCGCCTCCCGCGCCATCCGCCGTGCCCCCTTCCCAACCAATGGTTCCCGGCAATACCTTATGGCTCCCGGCTCGGCCGGGAAAAGCGCGTTGGCGCCGAAGGAGGCTCTCCCGTGGCAGACCGCACACCCCCGCTCAGCGTCGAGGAACTGCACGCCCTCGTCGCGGGCGGCGAGATCGACACCGTCGTCCTGGCCTTCCCCGACATGCAAGGGCGGCTCCAGGGCAAGCGGTTCGCCGCCCGCTTCTTCCTCGACGAGGTCCTCCACCACGGCACCGAGGGCTGCGACTACCTCCTCGCGGTCGACCCCGAGATGAACACCGTCGACGGCTACGCGATGTCCTCCTGGGAGCGCGGCTACGGCGACTTCGCCATGCGCCCCGACCCCGCCACCCTGCGCCGTATCCCCTGGCACCCCGGCACCGCCCTGCTCCTGGCCGACCTCGCCTGGAACGACGGCACCCCGGTCGCCGTCGCGCCCCGCCAGATCCTGCGCCGCCAGCTGGAGCGGCTCGCCGCCCTCGGCTACACCGCCCAGGTCGGCACCGAGCTGGAGTTCATCGTCTTCAAGGACAGCTACGAGGCCGCCTGGGACGCGGGCTACCGCGGCCTGACCCCCGCCAACCAGTACAACGTCGACTACTCCATCCTCGGCACCGGCCGCGTCGAACCCCTGCTGCGCCGGCTGCGCAACGACATGGCCGGCGCCGGCCTCACCGTGGAGTCCGCCAAGGGCGAGTGCAACCCCGGCCAGCACGAGATCGCCTTCCGCTACGCCGAGGCCCTGCGCACCTGCGACCAGCACGCCCTGTACAAGACCGGCGCCAAGGAGATCGCCGCCCAGGAGGGCGTCTCGATCACCTTCATGGCCAAGTACAACGAACGCGAGGGCAACTCCTGCCACATCCACCTCTCCCTCGCCGACGCCGACGGCCGCAACGCGATGGCCGGCCCCGACGGCATGTCCGACGTGATGCGGCACTTCCTCGCCGGACAGCTCGCCGCCCTGCGCGACTTCTGCCTCCTGTACGCCCCCAACATCAACTCCTACAAGCGGTTCCAGCCCGGCTCCTTCGCGCCCACCGCCGTCGCCTGGGGCCACGACAACCGCACCTGCGCCCTGCGCGTGGTCGGCCACGGCCGCTCCCTGCGCTTCGAGAACCGCCTCCCCGGCGGCGACGTCAACCCCCACCTCGCCGTCGCCGGACTGATCGCGGCCGGCCTGTACGGCGTCGAGCACCGGCTCGAACTGCCCGAGCCCTGCCCCGGAAACGCCTACACCGCCGGGTTCGAGCACGTCCCGACCACCCTGCGGGAGGCCGCCGGACTCTGGGAGAACAGCCCGATCGCCAAGGCCGCCTTCGGTGACGAGGTGGTCGCGCACTACCGCAACATGGCGCGCGTCGAACTGGACGCCTTCGACGCCGCGGTCACCGACTGGGAACTGCGCCGCTCCTTCGAACGCCTGTGAAAGGTCACCACGTGTCCGACCCGAACGAGCTGACCGTCCTCAACCCCGCCACCGAGGAGACCGTCGCCACCGTCCCCGCCGCGAGCGAGGAGGACGTCGCCGCCGCCGTCGCACGGGCCGTACGCGCCCAGCGGACCTGGGCCGCCGTCGCCCCCGCCGACCGGGCCCGGCTGCTGCGCCGCTTCGCCGACGTGGTCGACGCCCGCGCCGAGGAACTCGCCCAACTGGAGGTCCGCGAGGCCGGCCACACCCTCGGCACCGCCCGCTGGGAGGCCGGCAACGCCCGCGACCTGCTGCTGTACGCGGCCGGCGGCGCCGAACGCCTGCTCGGCCGGCAGATCCCGGCACCCGGCGGCTGGGACGTCACCTTCCACGAACCCCTCGGCGTGGTCGGCGTGATCGCCCCCTGGAACTTCCCCATGCCGATCGCCGCCTGGGGCTCCTTCCCGGCGCTCGCCGCGGGCAACGCCGTCGTCCTCAAGCCCGCCGAGGCCACCCCGCTCACCGCGCTCCGCCTCGCCGCCCTCGCCCTGGAGGCCGGCCTGCCCGAACACCTCTTCCAGGTGCTGCCCGGCTACGGCACCACCACCGGCCGCGCCCTGGTGGACCACCCGGACGTCGCCAAGATCGTCTTCACGGGTTCCACCCGCACCGGCCGCGAGGTCATGGAACGCTGCGCCCGGCTGGTCAAACCGGTCACCCTGGAACTCGGCGGCAAGAGCCCCAACGTCGTCTTCGCCGACGCCGACCTCACCGCCGCCCTCGACCCCTTCTCCTTCCTCGACAACTCCGGCCAGGACTGCTGCGCCCGCACCCGCGTCCTGGTCCAGGAGAGCGTGCTGGACGAGGCCCGGGCCCTGCTCGCCGACGCGCTGGCCGCCGTGGTCGTCGGCGACCCGGCCGACGAGAAGACCCAGATGGGCCCGCTGATCTCGGCCCGGCAACGCGAGCGCGTACGGTCCTACGTGCCCGACGACGCCCCGGCCCTGCGCGGCAGCGCCCCCGACGGCCCCGGCTTCTGGTTCCCGCCGACCGTGCTCACGGGGGAGCGGCACGACAGCCGGGCGGCCCGCGAGGAGATCTTCGGCCCCGTGGCCGTCCTGCTCCCCTTCACCGACGAGCAGGACGCCGTCCGCCTCGCCAACGACACCCCCTACGGCCTGTCCGGCTCCATCTGGACCCGGGACGTGGGCCGCGCCCTGCGCGTCTCCCAGGCCGTCCGCGCGGGCAACCTGTCCGTGAACTCCCACTCCAGCGTCCGCTACTGGACCCCGTTCGGCGGCTTCAAGCAGTCCGGCCTCGGCCGCGAACTCGGCCCCGACGCCCTGACCGCCTTCACCGCCACCAAGAACGTCTTCATCAGCACGGAGGGCCCCGCACAGTGACCGACAACAGTGTCTGCCGCCGCCTGACCGGCCGTACCGCCGTGGTGACCGGAGCCGGCAGCGGCATCGGCCTCGCCACCGCCCGCCGCCTCGCCTCCGAAGGCGCCCACGTGGTCTGCGCGGACATCGACGAGACCCGCGGCAAGGCCGCCGCCGAGGAGGTGGGCGGACTCTTCGTCAAGACCGACGTCACCGACCCCGAGCAGGTCGAGGCGCTGTTCAAGGCGGCCTACGACACCTACGGCAGCGTCGACATCGCCTTCAACAACGCCGGCATCTCCCCGCCCGACGACGACTCCATCCTCGAAACCGGCCTGGAGGCCTGGAAGCGCGTCCAAGAGGTCAACCTCACCTCCGTGTACCTGTGCTGCAAGGCCGCCATCCCCTACATGCGGCGCCAGGGCAAGGGCTCCATCATCAACACCGCGTCCTTCGTGGCCCGGATGGGCGCGGCCACCAGCCAGATCTCCTACACCGCGTCCAAGGGCGGGGTCCTCGCCATGTCCCGCGAACTCGGCGTGCAGTTCGCCCGGGAGGGCATCCGGGTCAACGCCCTGTGCCCCGGCCCGGTCAACACCCCGCTGCTCCAAGAGCTGTTCGCCAAGGACCCCGAGCGCGCCGCGCGCCGCCTGGTGCACATCCCCGCCGGCCGGTTCGCCGAGGCCGAGGAGATCGCCGCCGCCGTCGCCTTCCTGGCCAGCGACGACTCCTCCTTCGTCAACGCCACCGACTTCCTGGTGGACGGCGGCCTCACCGGCGCCTACGTCACACCCCTGTAGGGACTGTAGGACGCCTCACAGGAAGGTGCGCCCCTCGCCCCGGTAGGTCGGCACGGTCGCGGTCACCGTGTCCCCCTCGATCAGGTGCAGCGCCTCGAACCGCTCGCACAGCTCGCCCGCCTTCGCGTGCCGGAACCACACCTTGTCGCCGATGAGCAGGTCGTCGGCGGGCGAGCCGAGCAGCGGGGTCTGCACCTCCCCGGGGCCCTCCTGCGGGTCGTACCGCAGCCCCTCGGGCAGATACGGCACCGGCAGCCGGTCGCCTCCGGCGGCGCCGGAGGCCGGATAGCCGCCGCCGAGCACGGTCACCACCCCCACACCGGGCCGCCGCACCACCGGCTGCGCGAACAGGGCGGCCGGACGGCCGGTGAAGGAGGTGTAGTTGTCGAACAGGCGCGGCACGTACAGCCCCGAACCGGCGGCGATCTCGGTCACCGCGTCCTCGGCGGCGGTGTGCTGCACGCTGCCGGTGCCCCCGCCGTTGACGAACTCCAGGTCCGGGGCGACGGCCCGCACCGCACGGACGACCGCGGCCCGCCGCTCGGCCAGCTCCCGCCGGGCGGCGGCCTGCATCAGCCGGATCGCCCGGGACCGCAGCGGCCGCCCCGCGACCGCGTCCCCGACCCCGGCGACATGCCCCTCGTACGCCATGATCCCCACCAGCCGGAAACCCGGCCGCCGGACCACCGAGCGCGCCAGCTCGGCCAGCTGGGCGGGGGAGCGCAGCGGTGAACGCCGGGCGCCGATCCGCACCCGGCCGCCCAGCAGCCGCAGCGAGGTGTCCAACTCCAGGCAGACCCGGATCACTTCGCGCCCGCCGTCGCGGGCCGCGTCGACGAGGTCCAGCTGCGCCGGATCGTCGATCATCACGGTGACGGCACCGGCGAGCTTCGGATCGGCGGCCAGCTCGGCGAAGCCCGCCCGGTCGGCGGACGGATAGGCCAGCAGCACGTCCTCGAACCCCGACCGGGCCAGCCACAGCGACTCGGCCAGGGTGAAGGACATGACGCCCCGGAAGCCGTCCTTGGCCAGGACCCGCTCCAGCAGGGCCCGGCAGCGCACCGACTTGCTGGCGACCCGTACGGGCTTGCCCCCGGCCCGGCGCAGCAGGTCGTCCGCGTTGGCGTCGAACGCGTCCAGGTCCACGATCGCGAGGGGGGCGTCGAGATGGGCGGTGGCCCGGTCGTAACGGGCCCGGGCGGCGGCAGGCGCAGTCATGGCGGAAGCCTGCCAGAGAGGATTACCGCAGGGTAGGGGGACGTTCCGGGCAGATGCCCCGGGCCCGTGGACCGGTTCCGTCCCGGCCCCCGACAAGCCGTAGAGTGACGCGCACGTACGGCGGACCGCGCCCGGCGCACCAGGTGAACCGGGATGCCCGTCCGGCCGTACGGGTATGCGTGCCCGGGAGGAACCTGCGCTCCGGGCGCGGCCGGACGGCGGACGGCCCGCGTACGAAGGAAACGGCCCTGGGCACGAGGAAACGGGGGGTGCATGAGCACGGAAGCGCGGCACACCCCCGTACCGCCCCGCCCCTCCGCCCCGCCCCCCGCCGCCGGCACGGCCCGTCCCGACGCCGGGGCGGCCGGTACGGTCCCGCGCCCGTCCACACCCACGGCCCCCCGCCCGGCCGACGACCCCGACGACGAGCCGTCGGTCTTCACCCCGCGCGTCGTACGCCCCCCGCGTCCTGTCGCGGTACCCGAGGTCCCCGACCCGGTGAGCCCGCCACCGCCGCCCGCGTCCGCCCGCTTCCCCGACGCGCCGCCGAGCGCGGGGGCCGGTGCCGGCCGTGCCGGCGGCAGGGGACCGACGCGGGGAGACGCGTGGCCTGCCGACGGCGGACCCCAGGGACCGGGCGAGCGGCCCGCGGTGCACCCCGGCGCCGGGTCCGGCCACGCGGCGACTCCCGCGCGTACGTCCGCGGGAACGGCCGAGGGGAGCGCCTCGCGGATCGCTCCTGGGGCCGTCACCCGGCCTGCCGCACCGTCGGCGCGGGCGGCGGGGACCGGGCCGCGTCCCGGCGACGAGCCGCCCCGTCGGGGGACCCCCGGGCAGGGGGCTCCGGCCGAGTCGGCGGCGGAGACGACCCGGCGGCTCCGGCCCGTACCACCCGCTCCCGGTGACGCGCCGTCAACCGCACGCTCCGCGCCCGGCGTACGGGCCTGGGCCCCGCCGACGGCCGGGGGAGCGGGACGACCCGGCGCGCCCGGCCCGGGCCGCTCGTGGAGCGCCGCACCGGCGAGCCGGCCCCTCGTGTCGTTCGCGGAACCGGAGCTGTCCGGCGCGCGCACCCGCCCCCGGGTCGGGCCGCGCACCGTCGCCGCCGCCACCTGTCTCGTCCTCGGCCTCGGCCTCATCGGCGGGGCCGCCGCCGGAAGCCGGCTCAGCGGAGACGACGGCGACGACGCCGCCCGCACCGCGTACACCGCCGCCGGCGCCCTGTGGCACAGCGTGCCCGTGGACCAGCTCTTCCCGCCCACCGTCCGGGGCGACGGCGCCGGACCCGGCGGCGCCGACCGCACCTGGACCCGTATCGCCGTGGCCCCGGACGGCGGCTGCGCCCACGCCTTCGACCCGCTGCTGGCCCGGGCCCTCGCCCCGGTCGGCTGCCGGCGGCTGCTGCGCGCCACCTACACCGACGCCACCCAGAGCCATGTCACCACCGTGGGCCTGCTGTTCACCAAGGCCGACCCCGCCGCCATGTCCGCGCTCGCCGCCCGCTTCCGCGACGAGCGCCTGGACCGGCGCCCCGACCTGATGCCCCGGCCGTACGCCGCCCCCGGCACGGCCGCCGCCGGCTTCGGCGACCGGCAGCGGGCCTCCTGGACCCTCTCCGTCCTCACCGACGCCCCCGTGGTGGCGTACGCCGTGTCCGGCTGGGCCGACGGCCGCACCGTCGACGAGCCCCAGCCCGCCGCCGACGCCGTCCGCGACGGTGCCGCCACCGCGCCGGCCCAGGCCGGCCTCGGCAACGAGGCCAAGGGCCTGGCCGACCGCGTCGAACGACGGCTGCGCAAGACCATCGGCACGGCCACGGAGAAGCCCGCATGACCCGATCGACCGGCGGCCGCCGCAGGGCCCTCGCCGCCGTGGCGAGCCTGCTGCTCACCGGCTCCCTCGCCCTGCTGCCCGCCGCCCCGGCCCACGCCGACGGCCTGCGCGCCCAGCAGTGGGCCCTGACCGCGCTCCACCTGGACGAGGCCTGGCGGACCACCGAGGGCCGGGGCGTCACCGTCGCCGTCCTGGACACCGGCGTGGAGTCCGACCACCCGGACCTCGCCGGGAACGTGCTGCCCGGCAAGGACATGATCGGCTTCGGCGCCGGGCCCGGCGAGCGCCTGTGGGCCCGGCACGGCACCGCCATGGCCGGCATCATCGCCGGGCACGGCCACGGCCCCGGCCACGCCGACGGCGTCCTCGGCGTGGCCCCGGAGGCGAAGATCCTGCCGGTCCGCGTGATCCTGGAGGACGGCGACCCGGCCCGCGCCAAGGCCCGCACCACCCGCGGCACCGCCCTGGCCGACGGCATCCGCTGGGCCGCCGACCACGGCGCCGACGTCATCAACCTCTCCCTCGGCGACGACTCGAACTCGGCCCACCCCGAACCCGGCGAGGACGAGGCCGTGCAGTACGCCTTGGGCAAGGGCGTGGTCGTCGTCGCCTCGGCGGGCAACGGCGGCGACAAGGGCGACCACGTCTCCTACCCGGCCGCCTACCCGGGCGTCGTCGCCGCCACCGCCGTGGACAAGTACGGCACCCGCGCCGCCTTCTCCACCCGCCGCTGGTACGCGGCCGTCAGCGCGCCCGGCGTCGACGTCGTCATCGCCGACCCCGACCACAAGTACTACGCGGGCTGGGGCACCAGCGCGGCCTCCGCCTTCGTCTCCGGAGCGGCGGCCCTGATCCGCTCGGCCCACCCGGACCTCGCCCCGGCCCAGATCAAGAAGCTGCTGGAGGACACCGCGCGGGACGCCCCGGCCGGCGGGCGGGACGACTCCCGGGGCTTCGGCATGATCGACCCGGCGGCGGCACTGAAGGCCGCCGCCCGCCTTGAGCCGCGGCGCCTGCACGCCGCGTCGTACGGCGAGAAGTACTTCGGCCCCGGCCCGGACACCCCCGAGGCCGCCGACGGCGCCGGCGACTGGGCGGCCCCGCTGGCCGGCGGCGCGGGCGCGGTCCTCCTGGTGGCCGGGGCGGTCCTGTGGCGGACCCGCAGGCACCCGCTGTGAGCTGACGCCACCCGGCGACGTACCCGTACCGCAGGAGTCGGCGGGGCGACCCCGGCCCGTCTCTGCCCGTGTCGGCCCGGCGGCCGGGGGCCGGCCCGCCCCCGATAGGGTCGGTGACCGTGGCGAACAAGAACATTCCCGACCCCGGCTTCTCCGACGACGACGGCTCCGCCGACCCCCGGCTGAGCGCCGCGCTCGCCGCCTGGGCCGAGGACCGCGGCGCCGTCGGACCCGTCCTGCGGGCGCTCAAGGGCGCCCGCCTGCTGGTCCCCGTCGTCGCCGTGCTCGGCGAGGTGGAGGAGGACGAGAACGGACTGCGCCGCGAGAAGACCAGCGACATGGCCGTACCCACGCTGAAGGCCGGCGGCCGCACCGCGCTGCCCGCCTTCACCTCCACCGACTCCCTGGCCCGCTGGGACCCCGCGGCCCGCCCGGTCGCCGTACCCCTGCACCAGGCGCTCCAGGCCGCCGCGCACGAGAAGGCCGACACGGTCGTGCTGGACCTCGCCGGGCCGGTGCCGTTCGAGCTGACCGGCCCGGCGCTGCTCGCCCTCGCCGAGGGTCGCACCAGCACCGACCCGCTCGACGACCCCGCCGTGGTCGCGGCCGTCCGGGCGGCGGTGGCGGCGGAGCCCGCCGTGCTGCGCGCCCACCTCGGCCCCGGACGGGCCGACGGCACCCTCGCCCTCGTCCTCGACCCGGCCGCGCCGCCCGCCGAGGCCGCCCGCGCGGTCGCCGGACGGCTCGCCGCCGACGAAACACTGCGGGCCCGCCTGGTGCGCGGCCTCGACCTGGCACTGCTGCCGGCCGGGACCACGCCTCCGGGCGAGCCCTTGTACGTGAGGGAATGAAGCCGTACGCGAGTACGGGCAGGGTCAGCCGTAGACCGGGCCGGTGTACTTCTCGCCCGGACCCTGGCCCGGCTCGTCCGGGACGACCGACGCCTCGCGGAACGCCAGCTGGAGCGACTTCAGGCCGTCGCGCAGCGGGGCCGCGTGGAAGGAGCTGATCTCGGTCGCGCTCGCGTCCAGCAGACCGGCGAGCGCGGTGATCAGCTTGCGGGCCTCGTCCAGGTCCTTGTACGTGTCGCCCTCCTCGCTCAGCCCGAGCTTCACGGCGGCGGCGCTCATCAGGTTGACGGCGACCGTCACGATCACCTCGACGGCGGGGACCTCGGCGATGTCCCGGGTCATCGCGTCGAAGTCGGGGGACTCAGGAGGGGTGTCACTCATGCCCCACACGATAGGCCCCGCCGGGCGCGCCCCGGCCCGCGGGAGCCCGCCCCGCACGGCCCGGACGCACGGTTTGGCACCCTCTGTGTCAACCCTGTAGTCTGGGGGAAACGACCGGCCGGACACCTGCGTGTTCGGCCCACAAGTGGAGGCTCCGATCTCCCACCTGCTCCGTCCCGAGGGACGGCGGGTCCGGTCAGGTGACCGCCATCGTTCCGTACGGGCGATGGAGTCGCCCGAAAGCGCGCCCCGCGACATCGCGGCGGTGCTCCGGATGCATGGGAGCCCCGCTTGTGATCGTCCGGGGCATTTTTGTTGCTTCGGCGCGGTTAGGTCTAACGAACACAGACGTTACGCGGCTGTCCGCCAGACCGTCGCGTGGTGCTACCGAGGAGGATCCATCAGCGCCGAGCCCCGCATCAACGACCGGATTCGCGTTCCCGAGGTGCGACTTGTCGGTCCCAGTGGCGAGCAGGTCGGCATCGTGCCGCTCGCGAAGGCACTGGAGCTTGCGCAGGAGTACGACCTGGACCTGGTCGAGGTCGCGGCGAACGCCCGTCCGCCCGTGTGCAAGCTCATGGACTACGGGAAGTTCAAGTACGAGTCGGCCATGAAGGCCCGTGAGGCGCGCAAGAACCAGGCGCACACGGTCATCAAGGAGATGAAGCTCCGGCCGAAGATCGACCCGCACGACTACGACACCAAGAAGGGTCACGTCGTCCGGTTCCTCAAGCAGGGCGACAAGGTCAAGATCACGATCATGTTCCGTGGTCGTGAGCAGTCCCGCCCCGAGCTGGGCTACCGACTGCTCCAGCGGCTCGCGGAGGACGTCCAGGACCTCGGTTTCGTGGAGTCGAACCCGAAGCAGGACGGCCGAAACATGATCATGGTCCTCGGTCCGCACAAGAAGAAGACCGAGGCGATGGCCGAGGCCCGTCAGGCGCAGGAGGCCCGCAAGGCCGAGGCGAAGGCGAACCCCGGCAAGTCGCAGAACCCTGCCGAGGCCGAGGCGTCAGAGGCGCCCTCCGAGGAGCCGGCCGAGGCGTGATCCCCGGGGATGTGCATCCCTGTACGTCCCCGAGGATGTAACCGATAGAAGAGAGCGACGCTCCAGCGTGCCCGGTTTTTCCGACCGGGCACCGGAGCGCCACCGACGAGGAGATAACGGCGCTATGCCGAAGAACAAGTCGCACAGCGGTGCCAGCAAGCGCTTCAAGGTCACCGGCTCCGGCAAGGTGCTCCGTGAGCGCGCCGGCAAGCGCCACCTGCTCGAGCACAAGTCGTCCCGCGTCACGCGTCGCCTCACCGGCAACGCCGAGATGGCCCCGGGCGACGCCGCGAAGATCAAGAAGCTTCTCGGCAAGTGACGCGGCGGCGCCCTGTGAGCGCCGCGCGTCTGGACCGGGACCGAATCGTTTCCGGGTCGTGTGAGGACCCCCACGACCCCGCTACAAGGAGTTAACAAGTGGCACGCGTCAAGCGGGCAGTCAACGCCCACAAGAAGCGCCGGGCGATCCTCGAGCAGGCCTCCGGCTACCGCGGTCAGCGTTCGCGCCTGTACCGCAAGGCCAAGGAGCAGGTCACCCACTCGCTGGTCTACAACTACAACGACCGCAAGAAGCGCAAGGGCGACTTCCGTCAGCTGTGGATCCAGCGCATCAACGCCGCTGCCCGCGCCAACGGCATCACCTACAACCGCTTCATCCAGGGTCTGAAGGCCGCGAACGTCGAGGTCGACCGCAAGATCCTGGCCGAGCTGGCCGTGAACGACGCGAACGCCTTCGCGGCGCTCGTCGAGGTCGCGCAGAAGGCGCTGCCGTCGGACGTCAACGCGCCGAAGGCCGCGTGACGCTGCGCTGGCTTTAGCCGACGCTCACTCGGGACCCGCAGGCTGCATAGCTTGCGGGTCCTGTTGTTGGGGCCCGTCACGAGTCGTCCGGCCGCGGGTCCGTCGTGGTCGCTCGCGCAGTTCCCCGCGCCCCGTCGGGGCGCTGTGCAAGAGAACTCATCCGAAGGTGAAGAACAACATGCCCCCCGTCAGCCCCGAGCTGATCTCCCCCCGGTCCGCGCGTGTCTCCGCTGCCCGGCGGCTTGCCAAGCGGAACTTCCGGGGGAAGGACCGGCTGTTCCTCGCCGAGGGGCCGCAGGCCGTGCGCGAGGGGGCCGGACACCGGGGGGCCGACGGCAGCGCGACGCTCGTGGAGCTGTTCGCCACCGTCGAGGCCGCCGAGCGCTACCCCGACATCGTGGGGGAGGCACGGGCCGCCGGCGCCCGGGTGCACCTGGCCTCCGAGGAGGTCATCGCCGAGATCTCCACCACCGTCACCCCGCAGGGCCTGGTCGGGGTCTGCCGGTTCCTGGACACCCCCTTCGAGGAGATCCTCGCCGCCCGGCCCAGGCTGGTCGCCGTCCTCGCCCACGTACGCGACCCCGGCAACGCCGGCACGGTGCTGCGCTGCGCCGACGCCGCGGGCGCGGAGGCCGTGATCCTCACCGACGCCTCCGTGGACCTGTACAACCCCAAGGCCGTCCGGGCCTCCGTCGGCTCCCACTTCCATCTGCCGGTCGCCGTCGGCGTGCCCGTCGAGCGGGCCGTGGCCGGCCTGAAGGAGGCCGGGGTGCGGATCCTCGCCGCCGACGGGGCCGGCGACCGCGACCTCGACGAGGAACTGGACAAGGGCACCATGGGCACCCCCACCGCCTGGGTGTTCGGCAACGAGGCGTGGGGGCTGCCCGAGGAGACCCGGGCCCTCGCCGACGCCGTCGTACGCGTCCCCATCCACGGCAGGGCCGAGAGCCTGAACCTCGCCACGGCCGCCGCCGTATGCCTCTACGCGTCGGCCCGTGCGCAGCGCGCCTCCGGAGGGTGCCGCTCCGTCACCGAGAGCTAGTAGGGTGACCAGCGCGGGGCCCTGCGCCGTCTGAGAGGTGGGGTACGGGGATGAGTGTGGCCGGCACGAATACCGCGCCGGGGGGACGGGACGAACGGGACACACCTGTGCCCGCACCCGGCGGACACCGGGACCTCGACCCGGACCAGCTGCCCGACGGCCTGGTCATCGCCGACGAACAAGGTCGCGTGACCTGCTTCAACGCCGCCGCCGGACGCATCACCGGGGTGGCACCCGCCGACGCCCTCGGACAGCCGCTGGAGAAGGCGCTGCCATTAGAGGACCTGGAGGGGCGCCGCTGGTGGCAGCTCACCGACCCCTACGGCGGACTCGCCATCCGGGTCCGGCAGCCGGAGCGCAACCTGCTGCTGCCGGGCGGCCGGGAGGTCCTGGTCACCGCCCGCTATGTGCGCGACGCACCACTGGGGCCGGTGCGGTCCGTGGTCGTCTGCCTCCGGGACACCGAGGCCCGCCGCCGCACCGAGCGCAGCCACGCCGAGCTGATCGCCACCGTCGCCCACGAGCTGCGCTCCCCGCTGACCTCCGTGAAGGGCTTCACCGCCACCCTGCTCGCCAAATGGGAGCGCTTCACCGACGACCAGAAGCGGCTCATGCTGGAGACCGTCGACGCCGACGCCGACCGGGTCACCCGGCTCATCGCCGAACTGCTGGACATCTCCCGCATCGACTCCGGGCGCCTGGAGGTCCGCCGCCAGCCCGTCGATATCAAGGCCGCCGTCTCCCGGCACATCCAGGCCTATGTGGCGGCCGGCCAGCCCGCCGAGCGGTTCCTGCTCCGCATCGAACAGCCGCTGCCCGCCCTGTGGGCCGACCCCGACAAGATCGACCAGGTGCTCAGCAACCTCATCGAAAATGCCGTGCGGCACGGCGAGGGAACCGTCACCATTGGCATCACGCCCTCGGCGTCCCCGCGCGAGGGCGAGGAAACCGGCACATCGGTCACGGTGAGCGACGAAGGGCCCGGCATCCCGGAGGAGTCCATGAACCGCGTCTTCACCCGCTTCTGGCGGGGCAGCAAGCGCGGCGGCACCGGACTCGGGCTGTACATCGTCAAGGGCATCGTGGAGGCCCACGGCGGCACCATCACGGTCGGCCGCGCCCACCGCGGCGGCGCCGAGTTCCGATTTACCCTGCCCGTGGCGGCCCCGGCGTATCTCGCCTAGTGGCCCACGGGCGCATTCGCACACCTCCACCCCGTTAGACTCGGCCTTTGGCACCTTTGTGTCCTTCACGCGGCCCTCGCGAGTCGGTGACGGGGACCATCCGCCAGCAATCGGAAGCACGGGAAGAGATGTCGGCACCCAATAAGTCGTACGACCCTGTCGAGGTCGAGGCGTTGAAACCGGAAGAGATCGAGCGCATGCGGGACGAGGCGCTCGCCGCCTTCGCCGCCGCGGACTCCCTCGACGCGCTCCACGAGGCCAAGGTCGCCCACACCGGCCCCGCCTCACCGCTGGCCCTCGCCAACCGCGAGATCGGCGCCCTGCCCCCGCACGCCAAGGCCGAGGCCGGCAAGCGCGTCGGCATGGCCCGCGGCGCCGTCAACAAGGGCCTGGCCGCCCGCCAGGCCGAGCTGGAGGCGGAGCGCGACGCCCGGGTGCTGGTCGAGGAGGACGTCGACGTCACGCTGCCGTACGACCGCGTCCCGGCCGGCGCCCGCCACCCCCTCACCACGCTCTCGGAGCGCATCGAGGACATCTTCGTGGCCATGGGCTACGAGGTCGCCGAGGGCCCGCAGGTCGAGGCGGAGTGGTTCAACTTCGACGCGCTCAACATCGGCCCGGACCACCCGGCCCGCGGCGAGGCCGACACCTTCTTCGTCCAGGCGCCCGACGGCGGCGCCGAGTCCGGCGTGGTGCTGCGCACCCACACCTCGCCCGTGCAGATCCGCTCCCTGCTCGACCGCGAACCGCCGGTCTACGTGATCTGCCCCGGCCGCGTGTACCGCACCGACGAGCTGGACGCCACCCACACCCCGGTCTTCCACCAGGTCGAGCTGCTCGCCGTGGACGAGGGCCTGACCATGGCCGACCTCAAGGGCACCCTGGACCACATGGTCCAGTCCCTGTTCGGTGAGGGCATGAAGACCCGGCTGCGCCCGAACTTCTTCCCCTTCACCGAGCCGAGCGCCGAGATGGACATGCTCTGCTACGTCTGCAAGGGCGAGTCCGTCGGCAACGCCGACCGGCCCTGCCGCACCTGCTCGTCCGAGGGCTGGATCGAGCTCGGCGGCTGCGGCATGGTCAACCCGCGGGTGCTCACCGCCTGCGGCGTCGACCCGGAGAAGTACAGCGGCTTCGCCTTCGGGTTCGGCATCGAGCGGATGCTGATGTTCCGCCACAACGTCGAAGACATGCGAGACATGGTCGAGGGTGACGTCCGGTTCACCCGGCCGTTCGGGATGGAGATCTGATGCGGGTCCCGCTTTCTTGGCTGCGGGAGTACGTCGACCTGCCGGCGACGGAGACCGGCCGCGACGTCCAGGCCAAGCTCATTTCGGCAGGCCTGGAGGTCGAGACCGTCGAACAGCTCGGCGCCGACCTCAAGGGCCCGCTGGTCGTCGGCCAGGTGCTGACCATCGAGGAGCTGGAGGGCTTCAAGAAGCCGATCCGCTTCTGCACGGTCGACGTCGGCCAGGCCAACGGCACCGGTGAGCCCCAGGAGATCGTCTGCGGCGCCCGCAACTTCGCGGTCGGCGACAAGGTCGTCGTGGTCCTGCCCGGCGCCACCCTGCCCGGCGGCTTCTCCATCGCCGCCCGCAAGACCTACGGCAAGGTCTCGCACGGCATGATCTGCTCCAGCGACGAGCTGGGCATGGGCGACGACGGTGCCCACGGCATCATCGTGCTGCCACCGGAGACCGAGGTCGGCAAGGACGCCATCGAGCTGCTGGAGCTGGTCGACGAGGTCCTGGACATCGCCGTCACCGCCAACCGCGGCGACTGCCTGTCCATCCGCGGCGTGGCCCGCGAGGTTGCCATCGCCTACGGCCTGCCGCTGCGCGACCCGGCCCTGATCGACGTACCGGCCCCGAACGCCTTCGGCCACCCGGTGCAGGTCTCCGAGCCGTACGGCTGCGACCGCTTCACCGCCCGCACGGTCACCGGACTGCGCCCCGAGGCGCGCTCCCCGATCTGGCTCCAGCGCCGGCTGCAGAAGGTCGGCATGCGCCCGATCTCGCTCGCCGTGGACATCACGAACTACGTGATGATGGAGCTGGGCCAGCCGCTGCACGCCTACGACCGGGGGCTGGTCCAGGGCACCATCGGCGTGCGCCGGGCCGAGGAGGGCGAGAAGCTCGTCACCCTCGACGGCGTCGAGCGCACCCTGCACTCCGAGGACCTGGTCATCACCGACGAGCGCGGCCCGATCGGGCTCGCCGGCGTGATGGGCGGCGCCCACACCGAGATCGCCGACCACGAGGACGCGCAGAACGCGACGACCGAGGTCGTCATCGAGGCCGCCCACTTCGACGCCGTCTCCATCGCCCGTACGGCCCGCCGGCACAAGCTGCTGTCCGAGGCGTCCCGCCGCTTCGAGCGCGGCGTCGACCCGCAGGCGGCCGCCGCCGCCGCGCAGCGCACCGTGGACCTGCTGGTCCTGCTCGCGGGCGGCACGGCGGAGGCCGGTGTCACCGAGGTCATCGCGCCCTCGGCCCCGCACACCATCACCCTGCCGGCCGACCACCCGGACAAGGTCGCGGGCGTCACCTACGGCCGTGAGACGGTCGTCCGCCGCCTCCAGGAGGTCGGCTGCGACGTCTACGGACAGGACGAGCTGATCGTCACCGTCCCGTCCTGGCGGCCCGACCTGACCGACCCGAACGACCTCGCCGAGGAGGTCATCCGCCTGGAGGGGTACGAGAACCTGCCCTCCACGCTGCCCAAGCCGCCCTCCGGCCGCGGTCTGACCCACCGCCAGCGGCTGCACCGCCGGGCCGGCCGCGCGCTGGCCGGCGCCGGGTACGTCGAGGCGCCGAACTACCCCTTCGTCAGCGAGCAGGTCTTCGACCAGCTCCAGCTGGCGGCCGACGACCCGGCCCGCCGCGTCGTCAAGCTGGTCAACCCGCTGAGCGACGAGGAGCCCGCGCTGCGCACCACGCTGCTGCCGGGCCTGCTCGGCGCGCTGCGGCGCAACGCGGGCCGGGGCTCGCACGACCTGGCGCTGTTCGAGACCGGGCTGGTCTTCCACCCGCGTGAGGAGAGCCGTGCCGCCGCGCACCTGCCCGTCGACCGGCGTCCCACCGACGAGGAGATCGCCGCGCTGAACGCCGCGCTGCCCGAGCAGCCGCGGCACGCGGCCGTCGTCCTGGCCGGCGCGCGCGAGCAGGCCGGCTGGTGGGGCAAGGGCCGCCCGGCGGACTGGGCCGACGCCGTCGAGGCGGCGCGCGCCCTCGCCCGCGAGGCCGGTGCGGAGCTGGTCGTGCGCAAGGGCCAGTACGGTCCCTGGCACCCGGGCCGGTGCGCCGAGCTGGTGGTCGTCGCCGACGGCACCGAGAAGGTCGTCGGCCACGCGGGCGAACTGCACCCGCGGGTCCTGAAGGCCCTGGGCCTGCCCGAGCGCACCTGCGCGATGGAGCTGGACCTGGACGCCCTGGAGGCGGCGGGCGACGGCGTTCCGCAGGCTCCGGGCATCTCCACGTTCCCGGTCGCCACGCAGGATGTCGCCCTCGTCGTCGACAAGCCGGTCCCGGCCGCGGAGGTCGAGGCGGCGCTGCGCGAGGGCGCGGGTGAACTGCTGGAGTCCATCCGGCTGTTCGACGTCTACGAGAACGCGGAGCAGCTGGGCGAGGGCCGCAAGTCGCTCGCGTACGCGCTGCGGTTCCGGGCCGGCGACCGGACGCTGACCGTGGACGAGGCGTCGGCCGCGCGGGACGCGGCGGTCGCCCTCGCGGGCGAGCGGACGGGTGCGGTGCTGCGCGGCTGAGCCCGGGTGGGGTCACCGCCCCTGCGGGGGCGCCGACCCCACCGCCAACTGCATAAATGCGGGTTGACTGACGGTCGGATCACTCATTCGAGTGGGAACTCGGGGTGATCCGGTCCGCTCGGGTCCTCCCCTCGACAGAATCGGACCGGCCTTTCGGGGTCGGTCCGTCTGCTCTGTCAGGCCACATGGGGGACCACAGGCATGATCCGCATCAAGGCACGGGCGCCCACCGGGCGGGCAGCCGTACTGCCCACGGTCTGGGGAGCCGTCGCGCTCGGCTACAAGTTCGGCTGTCCGCTCGCCCAGCAGAACGGCCTCGGGGCGCGCATCGTCACCAGCGCCGTGTTCTTCGCCGTCGGCACCGGCCTCGTCCTGCACGTCCGCCGCACCCTGCTCAAGGAGCTGCGGCTCGCCCGGAAGGTGGCGCGCACCGCGCAGAACGTCGTCCTGCGTCCGCCGCCGCCACGCGTGGACGGCATCGACCTCGCCGCCGCCCAGCTCTCCGCCGACCGGGGCGCGAGTGTGGGCGGCGATCTGTACGAGGCCCTCGCCACCGAGCACGGTGTCCGCGTGGTGATGGGGGACGTACGGGGCCACGGCCTGGCCGCCCTCGGCACCGTCGCCGCCTTGCTCGGCAGCTTCCGCGAGGCCGCCCACGACGAGGCAGGACTGGACCGGGTGCTGCGCCGGCTGGACCGCGCCCTCGCCCGCCACCTGCGCGAACGCGCCCGCGCCGAGCACCCGGCGCACGGCGGCACCGAGCCGGACACCCCGGTCGCGGAGGAGTTCGTCACCGTACTGCTCCTGGAGATCGGCCCGGACGGCGAGGTGCGCGCCCTCAACTGCGGCCACCCCTGGCCCTACCTGCTCAGCGGTCCGACGGTCGGCCCGCTCTCGCACCTCGATCCGCTGCCGCCGCTCGGGCCGTTCCCGCTGCCGGCCGAGCTGACGGTCCGCTCCTGCGGCCGGCTGCTGCCGGGGGAGTCCCTGGTGCTGTTCACCGACGGGGCGGAGGAGGCGCGGGACGCGCGGGGGCGGTTCTTCCCGCTGCCGAAAGTGCTGGCGGAGGCGGCGCGGGGGCAGCCGGTCACCCCGCAGACGGTCCTGCGCACGGTCTTCCGCGCCCTCCTCGACCACACGGGCGGCACCCCCGACGACGACGTGGCGCTCCTGGTGCTGCGCAACGCGCGCGAGCCCAGGCCCCGGACGGCGGCCACGGAGCCCGGCGCCCGGTTCACACCCCGTGTGAAGGCGGAACCACTACGCTGACCGCACCAGGCCACTCGGGGGTCATCCCATGCAGCCCAACACTCTGCTCGACGCCATCCTGGACGAGGCGGGGATCTCGCACGCCGGACTCGCCGCCCACGTCAACCAGGCGGGCCGCGCCCGCGGTCTCGCGCTGCGGTACGAACACACCGCCGTGGCCCGCTGGCTGAAGGGCCAGCGGCCCGGCGGCCAGGTGCCCGACCTGATCTGCGAGGTACTGGCGGCCCGGCTGCACAGACCGGTCACGCTGGACGACATCGGGCTCGGTGTGCCCGGTGGCCCGAGCAGCCCGCACGCCGGTTCGCTGGGCGGGTTCGTGGAGCGGGCCACCGCCCTGTGGCGGTCGGACGAACAGCAGCGCCCCCATGTGCTGGACGCCCCCGCCGTCACCGGCACCCCGGCCGTGATGCCGGTGTGGGAGTGGGAGAACCCGCCCGAGGACGTCGACGTCTCCCGGGGCGGCCGGCAGCAGGTCACCGCGGCCGACATCGAGGTGCTGCGCGCCGCCCGGGCGCACTACGAGCAGATGTACCGCAAGGCCGGCGGGATAGCGACCCGCACCCGGGTCGTCGGCTTCCTCAACGCCGAGGCCGCGCCGCTGCTGCGGGGCAGCTACCCCGACGCCACCGGCCGCCAACTGCACCGCGCCACGGGCGCCTTGGTGGCGATCGCGGGCATCTGCGCGTACGACTCCGACGCCCATGGACTCGCCCAGCGCTACTTCCACCAGGCGCTCCGGCTCGCCAAGGCCAGCGGGGACCGGGGACTGGGCGCCTATGTGATCGCGCTGCTGGTCAACCAGTCCCTGTTCATGCGGGAGTACCGGCAGGCCGTCGCCTTCGCCGAGGCCGCGCTGCGCACCGCCGGCCGGCACATCACCCCGGCGCTCGCCTCCGACCTGTACGCCATGCAGGCCAAGGCGTACGCCCACCTCGGCGACAGCGGCGGCGCGCTGTCCCGCATCCGGCGCGCGGAGACGGCGGCCGAGCGGATCCGGCGCGGCCACGAGCCCGCCGAGACCGGGTATGTGCAGCCGGGGCTGGTCAATGTGCAGGTGGCCGAGGCGCTGCTCAGCCTCGGTGACCTGACCGGGGCCCGGGAGCACGCGGCGGCGGCCGTCGGCACCCCCGCCCACGACCGGGGCCGGGTGCACCGGCTGGCCATGCTCAGCACCATCGAGCTGCGCCGGGGCAACGCCGACCAGGCCGTGGCCACCGCCGTGCAGATGGCGGAGCAGGCCCGCGGCATGGAGTCCCAGCGGCTGCGCGACCGGCTGCGCGCGGTGCGCGAGCATCTGGTGCGCTGCGGCTCGGCCGGCACCGCCGAGGCCGCCGAACTCATCGACGGAGCGCTGCGCGTGCCGTTGTAGGCCCACTGTGGGGTACACGGTCCCTGCTGCGATATTGCCACTCACCCGACGGAAGGTGGCATACCGTGCAGTGGACGAAACACTGTGAAAAAACCGTGTATGAGACCCGCTGGTTCCGTGTCAACCTCGCGGATGTCGAACTGCCGGACGGCCGGCACCTCGACCACTTCGTGATCCGGCTGCGGCCCGTGGCCGTGGCGACGATCGTCAACGAGGCGAACGAGGTGCTGCTGCTGTGGCGGCACCGCTTCATCACCGACAGCTGGGGCTGGGAGCTGGCGGCGGGCGTCGTCGAGGACGGCGAGGACATCGCGGGCGCGGCGGCCAGGGAACTGGAGGAGGAGACCGGCTGGCGGCCGGGGCCCCTGCACCACCTGATGAGCGTGGAGCCGTCCAACGGCCTCACCGACGCCCGGCACCACGTCTACTGGTCCGACCGGGGCGAGTTCGCCGGACATCCCGTGGACGACTTCGAGTCGGACCGGCGGGAATGGGTCCCTCTCAAACTCGTCCCCGACCTGATCGCCCGTGGGGAGGTCCCGGCCGCCAACATGGCGGCCGCGTTACTCCTGTTGCACCACCTCAGGCTCGCCGAGGGCTAGTGGGCCGACAACGCCTGCCAGAGCGTCACCACGAGCGCGCCGAGCGCGGTCAGCGCGGCGAGCGAGGGCAGCGGCCAGCGTGCGTGTTCCAGCGAGGCCATCCGGGAGTTCAGATCGTCCAGTTCCTTGGCGGTCTCCTCGGTGCGGTGGCGCAGCAGCGCCAGTCCTCCCTCGACTCTGGCGTAGGCCACGTCGAGACGGCGTCGTAACTCTGCGAGTTCTCCATGGACCACGGGATGCTCCGGTTCGGCGGTCACGGGTCCGCTCCTTTCGGTGGTCGAAAGCGGTGGTTCCGCATCCCTTGCATGCGCATGATGAGTCAACTCGGCTGGTGGGTGCGTGGAAAGCGTGTGTGGCGGGCATATGCGTGCCCGCCGCGCACACGGTGTGTGAAACAGTCGGGCCCGGCACCGTACTCCGGTGCCGGGCCCGACGGGCGTCGCTCTTCGTAATCAGGCGTGGGTTCAGCCGTAGGTGTAGAAACCCGACCCGGTCTTCCGGCCGAGCCGGCCCGCCTCCACCATGCGCTGGAGCAGCGGGGGAGCGGCGTACAGCGGCTCCTTGTACTCGGCGTACATCGAGTTGGCGATGGAGACGATGGTGTCCAGGCCGATCAGGTCGGACAGCTTCAGCGGACCCATCGGGTGCGCGCAGCCCATCTCCATGCCGTTGTCGATGTCCTCGCGGCTGGCGATGCCGGACTCGAACATCCGGATCGCCGACAGCAGGTAGGGCACCAGCAGCGCGTTCACCACGAATCCGGAGCGGTCCTGGGCGCGGATGGCGTGCTTGCCGAGCACCTTCTCGGCGAACACCTGGGCGCGGCTGAGCGTGCCCTCGGAGGTGGTCAGCGCCGGGATCAGCTCGACCAGCTGCTGCACCGGGGCCGGGTTGAAGAAGTGGATGCCGACGACGTGGTCCGGGCGGGAGGTGGCGACGGCCAGCTTCACCAGCGGGATCGAGGAGGTGTTGGAGGCCAGGATCGCGTCCGGCCGGGTCACCACCTGGTCGAGCACCTGGAAGATCTCGGTCTTGACCTGCTCGTTCTCGACGACGGCCTCGATCACGAGGTCCCGGTCGGAGAACTCGCCGAGGTCGGTGGTGAAGCTCAGGCGCGCCTGGGTGGCGTCCCGCTCCGCCTCGGTGATCTTGCCGCGCTCGGCGGCCTTGGCCAGGGAGTTGTACAGCCGGGTACGGCCGATCTCCAGGGCCTCGCCGGTGGTCTCGGCGACCTTCACGTCCAGTCCCGCCCGGGCGCACACCTCGGCGATGCCCGCGCCCATCTGGCCGCAGCCCACGACTCCGACGCGCTCGATGTCGGTCACATCGTCCCCTTCGCTGGTCTTCCGGCTGGCTGGCAGGATCCCCGGGTTCGGCGCCTGCTCCGACCGTGCACGTTACCGCCAAGTATCGATGATCGATCGCCCGGGTGGGGGCATCCTGGAGGGCGAGACGATCCGTGACCGGACGGATCCGCAGCGTACGGGAGGCGGCCGGTGGCGCACATCTCGCGACGGACCCTCGCACGGGCCGCGCTGTCCGCGCTGGCCACACCGGCCCCCGTCCCGGGCGCGCCGGGCGGTTCCGGCGCCCCGGCGGGCGGGGGCTCTGCTCCCGCCGTCCGGAGCGCCGCCGCGGCCCCGGGCCCCTACCACCCGCCGCGGGCGGCCGCGGAGATGCGGGGCGTGTGGCTCGCGACCGTCGCCAACCGGGACTGGCCCTCGCGGCCCGGCCTGCCGGCCGACCGGCAGCGGGCGGAGCTGATCGCCCATCTCGACCGCGCGGTCCGCCACCGGCTCAACACGGTGATCCTCCAGGTGCGGCCGGCCGCCGACGCGCTGTGGCCGTCGCCGTACGAGCCCTGGTCCGAGTGGCTCACCGGCACCCAGGGCCGCCACCCGGGCTGGGACCCGCTGGGCACGGCCGTGCGGGAGGCCCACGCCCGGGGCCTGCAACTGCACGCCTGGTTCAATCCGTACCGGGTCGCGAACCACACCGACCCGACCCGGCTGGCCGCCTCCCACCCGGCCCGCGAGCACCCCGACTGGGTGGTGCCGTACGGCGGACGGCTGTACTACGACCCGGGGCGGCCCGAGGTCCGGGACTTCGTGCGGCGGGCGATGCTGGACGCGGTCGCCCGCTACCCGGTCGACGCCGTCCACTTCGACGACTACTTCTACCCCTATCCGGTCGCCGGGCAGACCTTCGACGACGACGCGTCCTACGACCGCCACGGCGGGGCCTTTCCCAGCCGGGCCGCCTGGCGCCGGCACAACATCGACACGCTGGTGCGCGAGACGGCCGCCGGCATCCGGCGGGTGAGGCCCGGCACCCGGTTCGGGATCAGCCCCTTCGGCGTCTGGCGCAACGCCGCCACCGACCCGCGCGGCTCGGAGACCCGGGCGGGCGTCCAGACGTACGACGACCTGTACGCGGACACCCGCACCTGGGTCCGCGAGCACTGGATCGACTACGTCGTCCCCCAGCTGTACTGGCACATCGGCCATCCCGACGCCGACTACGCGGCCCTCGCCGCCTGGTGGTCCGAGGTGGCCGAGGGCACGGCGACCCACCTGTATCTCGGGGAGGCCCTGTACAAGGCGGGCGCCGCGGACCAGCCGTCGGCCTGGCAGGATCCGGTCGAGCTGTCCCGGCACCTCACCCTCGCCGCCCGGTACCCGCGGGTGCGCGGGCATGTGTTCTTCGCCGCCCGGGATCTGGCGGCCGACCCGGCCGGAGCGATGGCGCGCGTGGTCGCCGACCACTACCGGGGGCCGGCGAGACCACCGCGCTGACTACCGCTGTTGCTGCTCTTCCCGGTGCCTGACCTGGCAGTCGGGCCCGGGGGACATGATCGTCTCGTGTCCGTTCTCGGCGCGGACACGGTACGGCGGGGTGCCCTCGGGACCGAGTACTTCGACCACTTCCACGACGTGGTCGTGCTGACCCACCACCCTGCCGTGCTGGACCAGCTTGTCGCCCTTGGATGCGTGCATCGGGGCCCTCCTTGCGCTCACGACCGCTGGGTGACGGCGATGCACACGAGCACGGCCACGGCGGTCAGCGGTGCGGCCACCGTGAAGTGTTCGCCCAGCAGCAGCGCCGACCACACCAGTGTGAGCAGGGGCTGGGCCAACTGCAACTGACTGGCGCGCGGGATGCCGATGGCCGCCATGCCCCGGTACCAGACGACCAGGCCGAGGAACTGCGAGCCCAGGGCCACCCACAGCAGCCCGGCGATGCCGTGCCCGGTCAGGTGCACGGGTTCGTACGCCAGCGCCACCGCGGCGGCCGGCACACTGAGCGGCAGACACAGCACCAGCGCCCAGCCGATGACCTGCCAGCCCGGCATGATCCGGGCCAGCCGGCCGCCCTCGGTGTAGCCGGCCGCGCACACCAGCAGCGCCGCGAAGAGATAGCCGTCGGCCGTGGTGAGCGCGCCACCGCTCTGGGTGAGGGTGAAGGCGATCACGGCCGCCGCGCCCGCCACGGCCGCCAGCCAGAACCGGCGGGAGGGCCGGGCGCCGGTGCGCAGGGCCGAGAACACGGCGGTGGTCAGCGGCAGCAGCCCCACCACGACGGCCGCGTGGGAGGTGGTGGACGTCTCCAGCGCGAGCGTGGTCAGCATCGGGAAGCCCAGCACCACGCCGGCCGCGACCACGGCCAGCCCGGCCAGATGACGGCGCGCCGGGAGCCGTACCCGCAGCGCCAGCAGACAGCCCCCGGCCACGATCGCGGCGAGGACCCCGCGCACCGCCACCAGCGACCACGGGCCGAAGCTCTCCAGGCCCCAGGCGGTGGAGGGAAAGGTCAGCGAGAAGGCGATCACGCCGAGCCCGGCCTGGACGGTGCCGAGGCCCCCCAGGTCACCGGGGGCGGTGACTGCTATCGGGCTCGCGGTAGTAGCGCTACTCTGTGTTCTCATGCAACAGCGTAGCAGCGTGGCCGAATTGGCAGAACAGCTCCGGCGGGAGCTCGACCGCTACTCTCCTGGTGGAAAGCTCCCGTCGAGCAGGGCCCTGGTCGAGCGGTTCCGGGTCAGCCCGGTGACCGTCTCCCGGGCCCTCGCCCAGCTCGCCGCCGAGGGTCTGGTGGTCACCCGCCCCGGCGCCGGTGCCTTCCGGGCCCGGCCGCACCGGCCGGAGGGCCCCGCCGGGGACACCTCCTGGCAGGAGGTCGCCCTCAGTGCCGACGGCGCGGCCGACCTGGTCCCGCGCACCGTGGACGCCTCGGGCGTCACCGTCTCGCTGGCCGCCCCGCCGCCCGGGGTGCTGGAGTTCAGCGGCGGCTATCCGCACCCCTCCCTGCAACCCGAGCGGGCCATGGCGGCGGCGCTGGCCCGGGCCGGCCGGCGGCCCGGCGCCTGGGAGCGGCCGCCGCTGGAGGGGCTGCCGGAGCTGCGGGAGTGGTTCGCGCGCGGCATCGGCGGTGCCGTCACCGCCGCCGAGGTGCTGATCGCCGCGGGCGGCCAGGCGGCCCTGGCCACCGCCCTGCGCGCGCTCGCCCCGCCCGGCGCCCCGGTGCTGGTGGAGTCGCCCACCTACCCGGGCATGCTGGCCCTGGCCCGCGCGGCCGGGCTGCGGCCGGTCCCGGTGCCCGTGGACCCCGACGGGGTCCGCCCCGACCTGCTCGCGGACGCCTTCCACGCCACCGGCGCCCGGGTCTTCGTCTGCCAGCCGCTGTTCCAGAACCCGACCGGCGCCGTGCTGGCCCCCGCCCGGCGCGCCGAGGTGCTGCGCATCGCCCGCGAGGCCGGGGCGTTCGTCGTCGAGGACGACTTCGTGCGCCGTCTGGTGCACGCCGACGCCGGGCCGCTGCCCCGCCCGCTGGCCGCCGACGATCCCGACGGCGTGGTGGTGCACGTCGGCTCGCTCACCAAGGCGACCTCGCCCAGCTTCCGGGTGAGCGCGCTGGCCGCGCGCGGGCCGGTGCTGGAACGCCTGCGCGCGATCCAGGTCGTGGACAGCTTCTTCGTGCCCCGCCCACTCCAGGAGGCCGCCCTGGAACTCGTCGGCTCGCCGGCCTGGCCGCGCCATCTGCGGGCATTGTCGGCCGAGCTGAAGATCCGCCGCGACGTCATGACCGGCGCGCTCGCCCGGGAGCTGCCCGAGCTGTCCCTGCCCTACATCCCGACCGGCGGCTACCACCTGTGGCCGCGGCTGCCCGACGGAGTGGACGAGGCCGCGCTGACCGCGGCGGCGCTCCGCGCGGGCGTCGCCCTCACCCCCGGCCGCCCCTACTTCAGCGCCGAACCGCCCGCCGCCCACCTCCGGCTGAGCTTCGCCGCGGTGGCCGGCACCGGGGAGATCACGGAAGGGGTGCGGCGACTGCGGGCGGCATACGAGGAGGTGCGGTGAAAAGCCCTGGTCCGCAAGGACTGTGGGCTGTGAGGATCATCGTATGAGCGATACACCCGACCTCCCCGAGGGCTACGAGTTCTCCGCCGACCCCGCCCGCGTCGACGCCGACCGTGTGCACGGCTGGCTGTCCACCGACACGTACTGGGCGCTCGGCCGCCCCCGCGAGCAGCACGAGCGGGCGATGGCGTCCTCGCTGAACTTCGGGGTCTACGCCACCGGGTCCGGGGAGCAGGTCGCGTACGCGCGCGTGGTCACCGACCGGGCGCTGTTCGCCTGGCTCGCCGATGTGTACGTGGACCCGTCGGTGCGCGGCAAGGGTGTCGGGACCGCGTTCGTCGGCCGGATCCGCGACCACCTGGCGCCCTTCGGGCTGCGCCGGCTGCTGCTCGCCACCGAGGACGCGCACGAGGTGTACGCCCGGCTGGGCTTCCGGCCGTTGGAGCGCCCGGAGCAGTACATGGCGCACACCTTCGAGTGAGCGCCCGGCTCAGTCCTCGCGGGTGCCGTCCGCGGCGGGCCCTTCGCGGGTGTAGTCCGTGGTGAGCTCCAGGTCCTTCGCCGGGCCGCCGACCCGCCACACCGTGCGCCAGCGGCCGGCGTCCAGGACGGTGAACTCGCCCCGGTAGAGGTCGGCCGCGCAGGGGTGGTCGGCGATGTACCGGCCCCGGGTCAGGTCCAGGTCGTGGAAGGGCCGCCCGTCCGCGAAGCGCACCTGTGCCCGGCCCGGCGCGGGCCCCGGCAGGAACCGCAGGGTCCGGGTGGCCGGCCGGGCCACCCCGCGCCAGGTGAAGACGCCGGACTCCTCGTGCAGCAGCCCGCCTCCGACCAGCGGGCCGAAGACGGTGGTCCCGGTGAAGCGGCCCTCGTCGCCGCTCGCCAGATCCCGCACCGCGCGCTCGACGCGCCAGCGGCCGGACAGATAGGCCAGCGGGTCGGCCACCGGCCAGAACTCGTCCTCACGCATCCCTTGCGGCCTGCCCCTCTTTCCGTGCGGTCTCGGTCCGCCCCATTGACGTGCTCATACCCCTTCCCTATCTTGCCGTTCGAAGTGCTGACCAATGTCTGATATTTCGAACAATCGAGCCGCGGAGTATCCATGTCACGCACCACCCGCTTCAGACTCGGCCTGGGCGCGGGCGCCGTCCTGCTCGCCACGGCCGCCCTCCCCGCCCCCGCCCACGCCGAGGAGGTCACCGACTACGCGATCAGCGTCGACCCCTCCGCCACCGGTCCCGCGATCCCCCGGACCATGTACGGGGTCTTCTTCGAGGACATCAACCGCGCCGCCGACGGCGGTCTGTACGCCGAACTCGTCCAGAACCGGTCCTTCGAGTACACGGCCGCCGACAACGCCTCCTACACCCCGCTGACCGCCTGGACGGTCTCCGGCTCCGCCCGGGCGGTGGACGACTCCGGCCGGCTCAACGAGCGCAACCGCACCTACCTGGCACTGGCCGCCGGCTCGTCCGTCACCAACGCCGGCTACAACACGGGCATCGCCGTACGGGACGGCGAGAGGTACGACTTCTCGGTGTGGGCCCGCGCCGAGGCCGGCGCCACGCTCACCGTCTCCCTCCAGGACTCCGGCGGCCCGCTCGCCACCGCCCGGCGGATCGCCGTGAAGAAGAACGGCTGGGCCCGGTACCAGGCCACCTTCACCGCCACCCGGACCAGCACCACGGGCCGGCTCACCGTGGCCGCCGACGCCGGCACGGCCCTGGACATGGTGTCCCTCTTCCCGCGCGACACCTACAAGCACGAGCCCAACGGTCTGCGCAAGGACCTCGCCGAGAAGGTCGCCGCCCTGCACCCCGGCTTCGTCCGCTTCCCCGGCGGCTGCCTGGTCAACACCGGCTCCATGCGGGACTACAGCGAGGCGTCCGGCTGGCAGCGCAAGCGCTCCTACCAGTGGAAGGACACCGTCGGCCCGGTCGAACAGCGCGCCACCAACGCCAACTTCTGGGGCTACAACCAGAGTTACGGCCTCGGCTACTACGAGTACTTCCGGTTCGCCGAGGACATCGGCGCCATGCCGCTGCCCGTCGTACCCGCCCTGGTGACCGGCTGCGGCCAGAACCAGGCCGTGGCCGACGACGCCCTGCTCAAGCGGCACATCCAGGACACCCTGGACCTCATCGAGTTCGCCAACGGCCCGGCCACCTCCACCTGGGGCAAGGTGCGGGCGCGGATGGGCCACCCGGCGCCCTTCCACCTCACCCACATCGAGGTCGGCAACGAGGAGAACCTGCCCGCCGAGTTCTTCGCCCGCTTCCAGCAGTTCCGCGCCGCCGTCCAGGCGAAGTACCCGTACATGAAGGTCGTCTCCAACTCCGGCCCCGACGACTCCGGCACGACCTTCGACACCGCCTGGAAGCTCAACCGGGACGCCAAGGTCGACATGGTCGACGAGCACTACTACAACAGCCCGCGGTGGTTCCTGCAGAACAACGGCCGCTACGACTCCTACGACCGCCAGGGCCCCAAGGTCTTCCTCGGCGAGTACGCCTCCCAGGGCAACGCCTTCGAGAACGGCCTCGCCGAGGCGGCCTACATGACCGGCCTGGAACGCAACGCGGACGTGGTCCAACTCGCCTCCTACGCCCCGCTGTTCGCCAACGAGGACTACGTCCAGTGGCGCCCGGACCTGGTGTGGTTCAACAACCACGCCTCCTGGGGAACGGCCAACTACGAGGTGCAGAAGCTGTTCATGACCAACGTGGGCGACCGGGTGGTGCCCAGCACGGCCACCGGCACCCCGAACGTCAGCGGACCCGTCACCGGCGCGATCGGGCTGTCCACCTGGAACACCGGCGCCGCCTACGACGACGTACGGGTCACCGGCGCCGACGGCTCCACGCTGCTGAGCGACGACTTCTCCGGCGACGCCTCGCAGTGGACCCACAGCGGGGCCGGCAGCTGGACCGTCCAGGACGGCCGCTACGTCCAGACCGACGACACCGCCGAGAACACCATGGTCCAGGCCGGAGACCCGTCCTGGCACGACTACGACCTGCATGTGAAGGCCACCAAGCAGTCCGGCAAGGAGGGCTTCCTCGTCGCCTTCGGCGTCAAGGACACCGGGAACTACTACTGGTGGAACCTCGGCGGCTGGAACAACACCCAGTCGGCCGTCGAGCAGGCTGTGGACGGCGGCAAGTCCACGCTGATGACCAAGGCCGGCTCGGTCGAGACCGGCCGCGCCTACGACCTTCACGTCAAGGTGCGCGGCCGCCAGGTCACCCTCTACCTCGACGGAAAGGAGTGGGGCGGCTTCACCGACGACAAGCCGGCCGAGCCGTTCCGCCAGGTCGTCACGCGCGACGCGAAGACCGGTGAGCTGATCGTCAAGGTCGTCAACGCCCAGTCCGCCGCCGCCCGTACCGCCATCGACCTGGGCGGCGCCGAGGTCGCGTCCCGGGCCAGGGCGACCACGCTCGCCGCCGCGCCGGACGCGGTGAACTCCGAGACGGCCACGGCGGTCGCCCCGCGCACGTCCACCGTCACCGGGGTCGCGGGGAAGTTCACGTACACCTTCCCGGCGAACTCCGTCACCTTCCTCAGGATCAAGGAGAAGTAGGAGCGGGTGGGCGGCTCAGACCCCGAAGTACCGCTGGGCCGCCCGCACCCCCGCCACCAGCGCGTCGACCTCCTCGGGGGTGTTGTAGACGTAGAAGCTCGCCCGGGTGGTCGCCGGGACGCCGAACCGCCGGGCGAGCGGCCGGGCGCAGTGGTGGCCGACGCGGACGGCGACGCCCCGCTCGTCCAGCACCTGCCCGACGTCGTGCGGGTGGACGCCGTCCACCGTGAAGGAGACGGCCGAGCCGCGGTCGGTGAGGCCCCGCGGGCCGACGATCCGCACCCCCGGCACCTCGGTGAGCAGGTCCAGGGCGCGGGCGGTGAGCGTGTCCTCGTACGCCGCGACCTGCGCCATGCCCAGCCGCTCCAGGTACTCCACCGCCGCCGCGAGCCCCACCGCCTGCGCGGTCATCGGCACGCCCGCCTCGAAGCGCTGCGGCGGCGGCAGGAACGTGGTGCGGTCCATCTCCACGATCTCGATCATCGAGCCGCCGGTCAGGAACGGCGGCAGACCGGCCAGCAGTTCCGCGCGGCCCCACAGCACGCCGATGCCGTTCGGGCCGAGCATCTTGTGCCCGGAGAAGGCCAGGAAGTCCGCGCCCAGCTCGCCCACGTCCACCGGGCGGTGCGGCACCGACTGGGCGCCGTCCACCACCACCAGCGCCCCGGCCGCGTGCGCCCGGTCGGCCAGCTCCCGCACCGGGTTCAGGGTGCCGAGCACATTGGACTGGTGGGTGAGGGCGAGCACCTTGGTCCGCTCGTCCAGCAGCTCCGCCGCCCGGGACAGGTCCAGCCGGCCCTCGTCGGTCAGGCCGAACCAGTCCAGCGTGGCGCCCGTCCGCGCGGCCAGCTGCTGCCAGGGCACCAGGTTCGCGTGGTGCTCCATCTCCGTCACCACGATCCGGTCCCCGGGCCCGACCCGGCCGGCGTGGCCGAGCGCGTACGCGACGAGGTTGACGGCCTCGGTGGTGTTCTTGGTGAAGACCACCTCGTCGTCGGCGGCGCCGATGAACCGGGCGACCGTGTGCCGCGCGCCCTCGTAGGCCTCCGTCGCCTCGCCGGCCAGCTGATGCGCCCCACGGTGCACGGCGGCGTTGCGGGTGAGGTAGAAGTCCCGCTCCGCGTCCAGCACCTGGAGCGGCTTCTGGGTGGTGGCCCCGGAGTCCAGGTAGACCAGCGGCGCGCCGCTCGCCACCGTCCGCCGA
The DNA here is from genome assembly GCF_000720835.1 of Streptomyces achromogenes subsp. achromogenes. Classification (GTDB taxonomy): domain Bacteria; phylum Actinomycetota; class Actinomycetes; order Streptomycetales; family Streptomycetaceae; genus Streptomyces; species Streptomyces achromogenes. The sequence goes on from NZ_JODT01000022.1 coordinate 42,637, forward strand.
AGGATCGGGAAGTCCTCGCGCAGCGTGTCCACATCGAAGGCCACGGCTCTCACCTCTCACGGTTTCGTGTTGGGTTCACCGTGAGGCACGCTAGGTCATTCTCACGGAGAACCGCAAGGAATACCATGAGAGGCGTGGAGAATGAGACACCCGTCTACCTGTACCAACTCCCGGTCCCCGGCGAGGACCGGTACGCCTCGCTGGCGCTGGTCAACACCCGGTTCACCGTCAGCCACGGCCGGGTCGACCTGCTCGACGGCACCGAGGCCGCGCACCTGTGGCTGGTCCGGCACGCCCTGCTGCCCGACCCGGTGGAACTGAACGGCCGCCAGTCCGGCCGGCTGCGGGCCCTGCGCGAGGCGCTGCGGGCCCTCTTCACGGCCCGGGCCGCCGGGACGCGGCCGCCCGCCGACGCCCTCGGCACCCTGAACGCCGCCCTCGCCGCCGCCCCCGCCACGCCCCGCCTGGACTGGGGCGCCGACGGCCCGCGCCGCGCCGACCTCCCCGACACCGGCAACCCGGCCGCCGCCGCGCTCTTTCTGCTCGCCGAGGACGCCACCGACCTGCTCACCGGCACCGACGCCGCCCAGCTCACCGAGTGCGCCGCCCAGAACTGCGCCCGCTGGTTCCTGCGCTCCCACGGCGCCCGCCGCTGGTGCACCACCAAGTGCGGCAACCGGGTCCGCGCGGCCCGGGCCTACGCGGCCCGCAAAGCCGGTTCACCTTAAAAACACCTGCCGGAAATCAAAAATTATCCGGCCGGTCATCCAATTCACTCGGTGTTTCCCCGTTCCGGAGAAATCAGCTCCATTTTTCGGTGAGCGCACAACCAATCGGAAACGGGCTCCGTCTAAGTCCGCGAAAAGACGGGGCACGCATTCTGTGAGGACACCGAAAATGCAGCGCAGCACTCCACCGGACGCGCCCGGCAATGCCGGGCACACGTCGTGGCCGCACCCGGACGGGAACCGGATGTGAAAGCGATGTCCCGGCCGGGGCGGGCCGCCTGCCTGCTCGCCGCCGCCCTCGCGGCCGCCGCGTTCTGCGCCGGTGACGCCCTCGCGCGCAGCTACCCCTTCGGCCCGCGCACCCGGAACGTCAACGACCTGGGCAACCAGTTCGTGCCCTTCCACGCCCACCTGTGGGACCTGCTGCACGGCAGGGCCGAGGGCGGCCTCCTCGTCAACTGGCAGTCCGGCTACGGCGCCTCCTTCCTGCCCGACCTCGGCACCTACCTCGGCAGCCCGTTCGCCCTGCTGGTCGCCCTCTTCCCGCGCGACGAGACCGACCTCGCGGTGTACCTGATCACCGTCCTGAAGATCGCCTGCGCCGCCGCGGCCATGACCGGGCTGCTGCTCGCCTGCCGGCCCGGCCGCTGGTGGGCGGCGGGCCTGCTCGGCGCCTCGTACGCGCTGTGCGGCTGGACCCTCGCCGACGCCGACTACAACCCGATGTGGCTGGACGGGCTGATCGCCCTGCCCCTGCTGTGCCTGGTCGGCGAATGGGCGCGCACCGGGCGCCGGTTCGTGCCCGGCGTGCTCGTCGTCGCGCTGGCCTGGACCGCCAACTTCTACACCGCCTACATGGCCACCCTCGGCGCCGCCCTGGTGCTGCTGCTCCGGCTCGTGCTCATCCGGCCGTCCCGTCGGCAGGCCCTCGCGACGGCCGGCCGCGCCGCCCTGACCACCGCCCTCGGGGTGGGCCTCGCCGCCCCGCTGGTGCTGACCGTCTACTTCGGCACCCGGCACGCCTATCCGGGCCGGGCGCGTGCCTTCGCCCCGGTGCCGGCCGAGGACGTGCTCGCCCGGCTGCTGCCGACGGCGTACGGCTGGGGCTCCCCGGCCCTCTACGTCGGCACCACCGCGCTGCTGCTCGCCCTCGCCTTGCCCTTCCACCGGGCCGTCCCCGGGCGGGTCCGGGCCGGCTGGACCGCCCTGGTGCTACTGGCCGTGCTCTCCCTGCAATGGGCGCCCACCCATCTGGTTTGGCACGCCTTCGCCACCCCGCAGGGCAGCCCCTACCGGCAGACCTTCGTCGTCTGCGGGCTCCTCGTCATCGCCGCCTGGCACACCCTGTCCTACGGCCCGCCCGGCCCGCGCGCCCTCGTCCCGGCCGCCGCGCTGTTCGCCCTGATCACCGCCCTCGCCGGCCGCAGCACCGTGCTGCGGCCGCTCACCTGGCCGGTGCTGCTGCTCGCCGTCGCCGGCGCGCTGGGCGGCCTCGCGCTGCTGGCCCGCGCCGGGCGGCGCGGGCCGCTCGCCGGGCTGGCCGTCGCCCTGCTGCTCGGCGCGCAGCTCGGGGAGAGCGCCGCCACCACGGCCGTCACCACCCGGCTGCACCTCGCGCGCCTGGACGATTACGCGCCCTGGGGCGAGCGGCAGGAGAGGCAGTCCGCGCTGATCGCCGAGGCCGACGACTGGCCCCGCCACCGCACCGAACCGGGCCGGGAACAGACCGTCGGCAACGACCCGCTGCTGGTGGGCGGCGAGGGCGCCCAGTACTACAGCAGCCTGACCTCCGACGTCCTCAGCCGCACCCTGACCGCGCTCGGCGGCGGCTGGACCTCCCGGGGACGCAGCGTGCAGAGCCTGGACAACGCCGTCACCGACGTGCTCTTCTCCGTCGGCGCCCGGGTGCACTCCCCGCCCGACCCGCACCAGAGGCACTCCCCGCCCGCCCCGTACCCGGCGCACCTGACCCGGCGGGACGTGCCGCCCCTGGTGACCGTGCGGCCCCACCCGGACACCCGGCCCTTCGGCAGCTCGCCCTACCGCAACCAGGAGATCCTGCTCGGCAGCCGCGTCTACACCGTCCCGCCGCTCGCCGTGCGCGACGACTCCGGCCGGCCGCTGGCGAACCGCCGGACCGGCTCCGGCACCGCCCGGACCCGGCCGGTGATCACCGCCCGCTGCCCGGCGGGCACCCAGGTCCACCTGTGGGCCCCGCACTACTCCGGCACCGCCCGGCTCGACGGCGGCACCGCCACGCTCTTCAACGCCAAGGACACCCGCAGCCGCGCCGCCATGGCCCCGCTCGGCACCACCCCGGCCTCCGGGCGGCTGACCGTCCGGCTCACCCCGACCCGGCCCGGCAGTATCCCGCCCGGCGCGATCGGCTGCCTGGACACCGGCCGGCTGCGCGCCGCCGCCGCGCGCCTGACGGCCGGCGGGGCGCGGGACGTCACCGTCTCCGACGGCACCGTGCACGCCCGGCTGCCCGCCGGGAGCCGGGGTCTCGCGGTCCTCGCCGCGCCCCGCATCGCCGGCTGGCGGTGCGCCACCGGGGACGGACCGCAGCGGCCGGCGGGGGAGTACCACGGCCTGATCGCCGTTCCCGTCGACCCCGAGACCACCAGCCTGACCTGCACTTTCCACCCGCCCGGCCTCCGGCTGGGCACGGCGGTCGGGGGCGCCTCGCTGCTCGTCCTCGCCGTGCTGACCACCGCTGCCGCCGTGCGCCGCCGACGCGCCCCGGCGGCGCCCACGACCACATCACCGCGCGAGCCGGCGGCCACCGCCCGCTGATCGCGCCCAGGGGGAGACCACCATGCTGATATCCATCGTCGCGCCCTGCTACAACGAGCAGGATGTCCTCGCCCGCTTCCACGAAGAGGTCCAGAAGATCGCCGAGGAGCTGCTGCCCCTCGGTCACGACATGGAGTTCGTCTACGTCGACGACGGCAGCCGGGACCGCACGCTCGCCGTCCTGCAGGAGCTGGCCGCGCGCGACGCCCGGGTGCGCTACGTGTCCTTCAGCCGCAACTTCGGCAAGGAGGCGGCCCTGCTCGCCGGACTGCGGCACGCCTCGGGCGACGCGGTGATCGTCATGGACGCCGACCTCCAGCACCCGCCGGGCCTGATCAAGCGCATGGTCGAGCTGCGCGAACAGGGCCACGACCAGGTCATCGCCCGGCGCACCCGCACCGGCGACCGGCTGACCCGGACCCTCACCGCGCGCCTGTACTACCGGCTCGTCAACCGCCTGGTCGACGTCGAACTCGTGGACGGCGTCGGCGACTTCCGGCTGCTGTCGCGCCGGGTGGTGGACGCGGTGCTGGACCTGACCGAGTACAACCGCTTCTCCAAGGGCCTGTTCGCCTGGGTGGGCTTCCCGAGCACCACCTTCGAGTACCAGAACGCCGTCCGCGAGGCCGGCCGCAGCTCCTGGAACCTGCGCGGACTGCTCAACTACGGCCTGGACGGCCTGCTGTCCTTCAACAACCGCCCGCTGCGCGCCGCCCTCTGGCTCGGGGTGACCCTGCTGCTGTGCGCGGGGGCGTACACCGCGTGGATCGTGGGCGCCGCGCTCGTCCACGGTGTCCAGACGCCCGGCTATGTGACCATCATCACCGCCGTGACGGCCCTCGCGGGCGTCCAGATGGTCATGCTGGGAGTCATCGGGGAGTACACCGGCCGCATCTACTACGAGGTGAAGCGGCGTCCGCACTTCCTGGTGAAGGCTACCAACGTGGAACGGACGAAGGACCTCATTCCCTGATGCGGCAGATACTGACCTTCGCGGCGGTCGGTGTCGTCAATACGGCGACCTACTACTGTCTTTACCTGTTGTTCCTGACCGGCCTGCCGTATCTCGCGGCACACATCCTGGCCTTCACGCTCGCCATGGTCGGTTCCTTTTTCCTCAATGCCCGCTTCACCTATCGGACCCCGCCCACCTGGCGGAAATTCCTGCTGTTCCCGCTGACCAACGTCACCAACTTCGTGATCACGACGGCCGGGGTGTACCTGATCGTGGACGTCCTGCACGCCGGGAACCGCTTCGCCCCGCTGGTCGCGTCCGCCGCGGCGATCCCGGTCACCTTCGTCGTCTCCCGCTGGGTGATGCTCCCCAAGTCCATTGCATAAACGTGCAGCGATACGTATAGTCATGCCATCTGGAGGAGGATGGACATGGCAGTACGTGCGGCGGTGGCCGGAGCGAGCGGATACGCGGGCGGAGAGGTCCTGCGGCTGCTCCTCGCGCACCCCGAGGTCGAGATCGGTGCCCTGACCGGAAACTCCAACGCCGGGCAGCGGCTCGGTGCGCTCCAGCCGCACCTGTCGCCGCTGGCCGGCCGGGTGCTCGCCGAGACCACGCCCGAGGCCCTCGCCGGGCACGACGTGGTCTTCCTCGCGCTGCCGCACGGCCAGTCCGCGGCCGTCGCCGAACAGCTCGGCCCCGATGTCCTGGTGATCGACATGGGCGCGGACTTCCGGCTGAAGGACCCGGCCGACTGGGAGCGGTTCTACGGCTCCCCGCACGCCGGCACCTGGCCCTACGGCCTTCCCGAACTCCCGGGCGCCCGCGTCGCGCTGGAGGGGTCCAAGCGCGTCGCGGTGCCCGGTTGCTACCCGACCGCCGTCTCCCTCGCCCTGTTCCCGGCCTACGCGGCCGGCCTCGTCGGGCCCGAGGCGGTGATCGTCGCCGCGTCCGGCACCTCCGGCGCGGGCAAGGCGCCCAAGCCGCACCTGCTGGGCAGCGAGGTCATGGGCTCGATGTCGCCGTACGGCGTCGGCGGCGGCCACCGGCACACCCCCGAGATGATCCAGAACCTCAGCGCCGTCGCCGGTCGGCCCGTGCGGGTCTCCTTCACCCCGACCCTGGCCCCGATGCCCCGCGGGATCCTCGCCACGTGCAGCGCGTCCGCCGTCCCCGGCGTGACCGCCGACAGCGTCCGCGCCGCCTACGAGAAGGCGTACGCCGACGAGCCGTTCGTGCAGCTGCTCCCCGAGGGCCAGTGGCCCGCCACGGCGTCCGTCCACGGCTCCAACGCCGTCCAGGTGCAGGTCGCCTACGACGCCTCCGTGGACCGCGTCATCGCGATCAGCGCCATCGACAACCTGACCAAGGGCACCGCCGGCGGTGCCGTCCAGAGCATGAACATCGCCCTCGGTCTCCCTGAGACCACCGGGCTTTCCACGATCGGAGTCGCACCGTGAGCGACGCGCGTGCAGCCACCGGGCCGCAGACGACGACGATGGCCGCACCGCTGCGCTGCGCGGGCGGAGAAGCGAACAAGGAGATGCAGTGAGCGTCACGGCAGCCAAGGGATTCACGGCGGCGGGGGTCGCCGCCGGGATCAAGGAGAACGGCAACCCCGACCTGGCCCTGGTGGTCAACAACGGGCCCCGCCGTGCCGCCGCGGGCGTCTTCACCTCCAACCGCGTCAAGGCGGCCCCGGTGCTGTGGTCCGAGCAGGTCCTCAAGAGCGGCCAGGTCTCGGCCGTCGTCCTCAACTCCGGCGGCGCCAACGCCTGCACCGGACCGCAGGGCTTCCAGGACACCCACGCCACCGCCGAGAAGACCGCCGAGGTGCTCGGCCGGGGCGCCATCGAGGTCGCCGTCTGCTCCACCGGCCTGATCGGCGTGCGGCTGCCCATGGACAAGCTGCTGGCGGGCGTGGAGACGGCCGCCGCGGCCTTGAGCGAGCACGGCGGCGAGAAGGCCGCCATCGCCATCAAGACCACCGATACCGTCCACAAGACCTCCGTGGTGACGCGGTCCGGCTGGACCGTCGGCGGCATGGCCAAGGGCGCCGGCATGCTCGCCCCCGGCCTCGCCACCATGCTGGTCGTCCTCACCACCGACGCCGACCTGGAGAGCGAGGTGCTGGACAAGGCGCTGCGCGCGGCCACCCGGGTCACCTTCGACCGCGTCGACTCCGACGGCTGCATGTCCACCAACGACACCGTGCTGCTGCTCGCCTCCGGCTCCTCCGGCACCACCCCCGACTACGACGAGTTCGCCGACGCCGTACGCCAGGTCTGCGACGACCTCGGCCGGCAGCTCATCGGCGACGCCGAGGGCGCCAGCAAGGAGATCAAGGTCGAGGTGATCAACGCGGCGACCGAGGAGGACGCCGTCGAGGTGGGCCGCTCCATCGCCCGCAACAACCTCCTCAAGTGCGCGATCCACGGCGAGGACCCCAACTGGGGCCGGGTGCTCTCCGCGATCGGCACCACCCGGGCCGCCTTCGAACCCGACCGGCTGGGCGTCGCCATCAACGGCGTCTGGGTGTGCAGGAACGGCTCCGTCGGCGAGGACCGCGACCTGGTCGACATGCGCTACCGCGAGGTCCACATCGTCGCCGACCTGGCCGCGGGCACCGAGACCGCGACCATCTGGACCAACGACCTGACCGCCGACTACGTCCACGAGAACAGCGCCTACTCCTCATGACAACCCGTAAGCACACCGCGCTGCCCAAGGCCCGCATCCTCATCGAGGCGCTGCCCTGGCTCACCCGGCACCACGGCAAGGTCGTCGTCATCAAGTTCGGCGGCAACGCCATGGTGGACGAGGAACTCAAGGCCGCCTTCGCCCAGGACGTCGTCTTCCTGCACCACGCCGGCCTCAAGCCGGTCGTCGTGCACGGCGGCGGCCCGCAGATCAGCGCCGCCCTCGACAAGCACGGCATCGCCAGCGAGTTCAAGGCGGGTCTGCGCGTCACCACCGAGGACGCCATGGACGTCGTACGGATGGTGCTCGCCGGGCAGGTGCAGCGCGAGCTGGTCGGCCTGCTCAACCGGCACGGCCCGCTCGCCGTCGGCCTGACCGGCGAGGACGCCCACACCATCAGCGCCACCCGGCACACCCCCGAGATCGACGGCGAGCCGGTCGACATCGGGCGGGTCGGCGAGATCACCGCCATCGACACCGGCGCCATAGCGGCCCTGCTGGCCGACGGCCGCATCCCGGTCGTCTCCTCCATCGCCCGCTCCGAGGACGACGGACACGTCTACAACGTCAACGCCGACACGGCCGCCGCGGCCCTCGCCGCCGCCCTCGGCGCCGAGACCCTCATGGTCCTCACCGACGTCGAGGGCCTCTACGTCGACTGGCCCCACTCCGACGAGGTGATCAGCCGCCTCACCGCCGCCCAGCTGGAGAAGCTGCTGCCGGACCTGAGCGCCGGCATGGTGCCCAAGATGGAGGGCTGCCTGCACGCCGTGCGCAACGGCGTGAACACCGCCCGGGTCATCGACGGCCGGGTCCAGCACTCGATCCTGCTGGAGATCTTCACCGACGAAGGCATCGGCACCATGGTCGTGCCGGACGAACAGGGGGAGTCATGAGCAACCAGGAACTGACCGCGCGGTGGCAGGGCGCGCTCATGAACAACTACGGCACCCCGCGCCTGCCCCTCGTCCGGGGCGAGGGCACCCGGGTGTGGGACGCCGAGGGCCGGGAGTACCTGGACTTCGTCGGCGGTATCGCCACCAACGCGCTCGGCCACGCCCACCCGGCCGTCGTCGCCGCCGTCAGCGGGCAGATCGCCTCCCTCGGCCACATCTCCAACTTCTTCATGGCCGAGCCCACCGTCGCCCTCGCCGAACGGCTGCTGCGCCTCTTCGGCCGGGACGGCCGGGTCTTCTTCTGCAACTCCGGCGCCGAGGCCAACGAGGCCGCCTTCAAGATCGGCCGGCTGACCGGGCGCACCCATGTGGTCGCCACCGACGGCGGCTTCCACGGCCGGACCATGGGCGCCCTCGCGCTCACCGGCCAGCCCGCCAAGCAGGACCCGTTCCGGCCGCTGCCCGGCGAGGTCACCCACGTTCCCTACGGCGACGCCCAGGCGCTGGCCGCCGCGGTCACCGAGGACACCGCCCTGGTGGTCATCGAGCCGATCCAGGGCGAGAACGGCGTGGTCGTGCCCCCGGCCGGCTATCTCAAGGCCGCCCGCGCGATCACCGCCGCCACCGGCGCGCTGCTGGTCCTGGACGAGGTGCAGACCGGCATCGGCCGGACCGGGACCTGGTTCGAGTACCAGGCCCACGAGGGCGTACTGCCCGATGTCGTCACCCTCGCCAAGCAGCTCGGCGGCGGACTGCCGCTCGGCGCGACCGTGGCCTTCGGCCGGGCCGCCGAACTGCTCCGGCCGGGCCACCACGGGACCACCTTCGGCGGCAACCCGGTCGCCTGCGCCGCCGGACTCGCCGTGCTCGACACCATCGAGGCCGAGGGCCTGCTGGACAACGTCAAGCGGCAGAGCGAGCGGCTGCGGGAGGGAATCGAGGCGCTGGGCCACCCGCTGGTCCACGGTGTCCGGGGAGCGGGCCTGCTCCTGGGTATCGTGCTCACCGGGCCGCGCGCGCCTCAGGCGCAGGCGGCGGCCCAGGAGGCCGGGTTCCTGGTGAACGCGCCCGCCCCCGACGTCGTACGGCTCATGCCGCCGCTGAACCTGCGCGACGACGAGGTGGACGCGCTGCTCGGGGCGCTGCCCGGCATCCTCGACGCAGCGCACCCCGTGGACGGGGACGGACGATCCGGAGAATGAGACGACGATGAGCGAGGCGCAGGACCACGAGCAGGGCGTGGGGGCCGGGCCCGCCGTACCGCAGACCCGCACCGCACGGCACCGCCGGATCGTGGACATCCTCAACCGGCAGCCGGTGCGGTCGCAGAGCCAGCTGGCGAAGCTGCTCGCCGACGACGGGCTGAGCGTCACGCAGGCGACGCTCAGCCGGGATCTGGACGAGCTGAACGCGGTCAAGATCCGCAACACCGACGGCGACCTGATCTACGCGGTGCCGAGCGAGGGCGGGTTCCGTACGCCGCGGGCCCCGCTGGGGGAGTCGGCGAAGGAGGAGCGGATGCGGCGGCTCTCCCAGGAGCTGCTGATCTCCGCGGAGGCCTCGGCGAACCTCGTGGTCCTGCGCACGCCGCCCGGCGCCGCGCAGTTCCTCGCCTCCGCCATCGACCAGGCCGAGCTCCACGACATCCTGGGCACCATCGCCGGCGACGACACGCTGCTGCTGATCAGCCGGCACCCCACCGGGGGCCAGGCCTTGGCGGACCACTTGCTGCGACTGGCCCAGAACGGCCACTGAAGGGGGCGGCGGCGGGGGAGTGCAGGGTGCGGGCCGGTCGTGGCTGGCCGCGCGGTTCCCCGCGCCCCTGGCGGGGCGCTGCCCGGCCGCCGTTCACTCCAGCCACGCCCCCAAGCCCCGCGTGCACCGCACCTCCCCGTCCGCCGTGATCAGCAGGCCCTCCGCGTCCGGCAGGGACTCCAGCCAGGCCAGGCCCTCCCGCGCGCCCATGGCGAACGCGGCCGTGGCCCAGCAGTCGGTGAGCGCGAGGCCGGGCCCGACCACCGTCACCGAGACCAGATCCGTGACCGCCGGACGACCGGTCCGCGGATCCACGATGTGCGCGCCCCGCTCCGCCGTACCGGACGTGGCCACCGCCCACTCCCGGGCCCCGGCCGCCGAGACCACCGCCGCCAGCCCCCCGGTCCGCAGCGGATCGGCCACCCCCACCCGCCAGGCCCGCCCCGGTTCCGGCGCGCCCAGCAGCTGGACGTCCCCGCCGCCGTTGACGACGACCCCGCGCACCCCGTCCACCGCGGCCAGCCTCCGCGCGGCCCGCTCGGCCGCCCAGCCCTTGACGACACCGGTGGGGTCCGGCGCGCCCCGGTACCGCGCGCTGAACCAGCCCCCGCTCACCCGCTCCGCCTCCGCCGCCAGCCGCAGCACCTCCGCCACCTCCGGCGCACACCCCGAGAGCTCCAGCTCGCCCCGGCCCAGCCGCGACACCTCGCTGTCCTCGCGGTGGGTGCTGAAGACGGCGTCTGCCCCGTGCAACCCGTCCACCGCCTCCTCCAGCGCCGCGCCGACCGCCCCGGGTTCCCCGCCGCGCACGTCGAAGGAGAAGACCGTCCCCATGACCTCCTCCGCGTGCCGCACCGGGCCGGTCACCGGATCAGCCACCGGCCCGGTCCAGGGCCGACTGCAAGGACCGCCGGTAGCCGGTGCTGGTGTAGGTGGCCCCGGAGACGGTGTCGATGTCGGCGTTCCCCGCCGCCACCGCCTCCCGGTCGAGCCGGGGCACGGCCAGCTCCGTCTTCTGATCGCTCAGGCCGCCCGAGGGCGCCTGGACCGCCTCCGCCCGGACGATCCTCCCGGCGGCGACGGTGATCCGCACCCGCACCGGCCCGTACGGCGTCCGTACCGCCTCGCCGGTGACCGTCCGGGCCCCGGCCGGGGCGGACGCCCCCGCCGCCGGCCGTCCCGGGGCCGCGCCCGCCGCCGGTGCGGTGGCCGGGTCCGACGCCGGTTTCAGTGACAGCAGCAGGACGACACCGGACACGGTCGCGGCGGCGGCCAGCACGGCCCGCCGTACGGGGTGGTTCTTCCTCATCGCTCTCGCGGCTCCGCTCACATCTCGAACGACTCGTGGTGGATACGGCGGGCGGGAACCCCCGCCCCGCGCAGTGCCTCGTACACCGACCGGGCGAACCCGGGCGGGCCGCACAGGAACACGTCGTGCCGGTCGAGGTCCGGGATCTTCTGCCGGAGGGTCCGCGCGGAGATGTCCGGGCGCTCGCCGTTGGGGCTGTTCACCGCGTACATCAGCCGGGCGCCCCGCTCCTTCGCGATCGCCGCCAGTTCGTCCCACAGCGCGAGGTCCCGGGTGGTGCCGGCCCGGTACAGCAGGGTGAGGTCCCCGGCGGCCCCCGGCAGCGTCTCGAACAGGGCGCGCATCGGCGTGATGCCCACCCCGCCCGCGACCAGCAGCACCTTGCCCCGGCTGCGGCGCCGCGCGGTCAGGGCGCCGTACGGGCCCTCCGCCCACACCCGCGTGCCGGGCGCGAGTTCCCGCAGCCGGGCACTGTGGTCGCCGTTCGCCTTCACGGTGATCCGCAGCGTGTCCGGGCGCGGCGCGGCCGACAGCGAGTACGGGTGCGAGCTGAAGCGCAGCCCGGGGGCGAGGAAGCGCCAGCGGAAGAACTGGCCCGCCTCCGCGCCCATCCGGTGCAGCCGGCGCCCGCCGATCAGCACCGACACGATGCCGGGTGCCTCCTCGACGACCGCCGCCACGCGCAGCCGGTGCCGCAGGTTCAGCCGGACCGGGGTGAGGACGCGGTACCACACCACCAGCGCGGTGACCGTGCCGTACAGGCCGTACCAGAAGGTCCTGGCGGCGGGCTCGACCGCGAAGTCGTTGCCGGTGCTGATCTGGTGCCAGAACGTCAGGTACACCGCCGCGTACGTCAGCAGGTGCAGGTGGTACCACGCGTCGTACGGCAGCCGGCGGCGCACCGGGCCGGCCGAGGTCAGGCCGATGACCACGAACAGGCCGGTGCCGACGGCCGCCTTGCCGAGGTCCGGGAGCCGGTCGATCGACTCGGCGGTCTGCGCCAGGACGCCGGCGGGCGACCGGCCGGCCTGACGCGCGTACCCCCACATGGTGAGGAGGACGTGCGCCACGACCAGGCTCAGCGTGTACCGGCCGGTCATCGCGTGCCAGCGGGCCACCCGGTCGGAGCCGACCCGCCGCTCCAGCGCCGGTACGCGCGCCATCTGCAGGACGACGAGCGCCATCAGATAGCCGGCCAGCAGGCCGGTGATCCGGCCCGCGCCCAGGATCCGGCCGGTGTCGTCGGCGATGGCGGGCGTGGTGTGCCACCACAGCCACAGCACGGCCGCCGCGCCCGCCCAGACGGCGAGCAGCAGCAGGGCGGCCGGGGAGCGGCGCGGGCGGATGCGGCGCGTGGTCTGGCGGCGGGCGGCGCGTCCGCCCGCGAGCGTGGTGGTCACGGTTCCTCCGTGGGACTCGGCCCTTGGCCCACGGATACGTGCCGGGCGCGCCGGGTGTTCAGCGGCGTGCTCGGCGGCGCGTCAGTAGCGGGTGACGGCGGTGGCCCCGTCCTCGGTGCCCACCGCGATGTGCGGCCCCCGGTCCGGCGTCGCCCAGCGCAGGATCCGCTCCATCGCGTCCTTGGGCACCGACACACAACCGGACGTCGCCCCGCGCCCGTTGACGTGCAGGAAGATCCCGGCGCCGCGGCCGCGCACGGGCCGGTCGTAGTTGAAGCCGATGACCAGGGCGTGGGCGTACTGCTCCCGGTAGTCGGCCAGGTGCTCGGACTCGGCGGCGCGGCAGTCGGCGGGCAGCGGGTCGGTCCAGCGGTTGTAGGAGCGGGAGTCGTTGTCCTGGCACCACCAGGAACTGTCCTTCACCGCCCGGTACTCGACGCTCGTCCCGGCCGGCGCCGGCTCGGTCCCGAAGCCGAACGGGAGGTCGTACAGGCCGGTCGGGGTCGTCTCGGTGCCCTGCACGCGGGTGGTGCCCTCGACCAGCCCGCGCGCCCCGAAACGGGCCGGCGCGGATCCGGCCTGGACCCACCGGCCGTCCCGCAGGTCCCACCAGCCGACCGTGCCCTCGGTGGCGCCGGTGTCCGGGGCCTGGGCGACGATCAGCTGGGAACCGCCGCCGGTGTCCGCCATGCGGGCCGGCAGCGGCTCCGGGTCCCGGCCGGGGGCGGCGCCGAGCAGGGCGAGAGCGGAGACGGACACGAGGGCGAGGACCACACCGGGGCGCATGCCTCAGACGCTAGACGGCGGCAGCGGCAGCGGCAGCCCGGGCAGTCCGTCCAGGCTGGTCGCGATGTGCTCCTTCTTGGTGAAGTACGCGCTCAGCGAGGCGTCGTCCTCGCGGGCGAAGCGCCTGCCGTGCAGATCGCGGTCCTCCTCGTACGCCATGAAGGGGACGGCGTAGCCGCAGGAGTCGCGGACCAGGTCGGCGTGGACCACGATGACGGCGCGCAGTCCGTGCGCGGTGTGGTCGATGTCCGGGAAGCGGGCGAGGAGGTCCGGGAAGCGCGGGTCGTCGCGGAAGACGGGCTCGCCCCGGCCGTGCACCCGCACGATGTTGGGCGGGCCCTGGAAGGCGCACCACATGAGCGTGATCCGCCCGTTCTCCCGCAGGTGGGCGATGGTCTCGGCGGTGGACCCGGCGAAGTCCAGGTAGGCCACGGTGAGTTCGTCCAGCACCACGAAGGAGCCCTTGAGCCCCTTGGGGGAGAGGTTGACCGTGCCGTCGCCGGAGAGCGGGGCGGTCGCGGTGAAGAAGAGCGGCTGGTCCTCGATGAAGGCGCGCAGTCTGCCGTCTATGCGCTCGTAGGTCTTTCCCATGTCCGACGAGTATCGCCGAAGATCCTTCGACTGTCTAAGCATTTCTCACACGAGAGGCTGATTGACGAATCATGCAGAGCCCTGCATACTCATGCATATCAGCGAATGCACTGTGAGGAGATTCCCGTGACCGAGCGCGTCGTACTCGCCTACTCAGGCGGTCTGGACACCTCCGTCGCCATCGGCTGGATCGCCGAGGAGACGGGCGCCGAGGTCATCGCCGTTGCGGTCGACGTCGGCCAGGGCGGCGAGGACCTGGACGTCATCCGCAAGCGCGCCCTCGCGTGCGGTGCCGTCGAGGCCGAGGTCGCGGACGCCAAGGACGAGTTCGCCGACGAGTACTGCCTCCCGGCGATCAAGGCCAACGCGCTGTACATGGACCGCTACCCGCTGGTCTCCGCCCTGTCCCGGCCGACCATCGTCAAGCACCTGGTCGCCGCCGCCAAGAAGCACGGCGCCACCACCGTCGCCCACGGCTGCACCGGCAAGGGCAACGACCAGGTCCGCTTCGAGGCCGGCATCGTCGCCCTCGCCCCCGACCTGAAGTGCATCGCCCCGGTCCGCGACTACGCCATGACCCGGGACAAGGCGATCGCCTTCTGCGAGGCCAAGCAGCTCCCGATCGCCACCACCAAGAAGTCCCCGTACTCCATCGACCAGAACGTCTTCGGACGCGCCGTCGAGACGGGCTTCCTGGAGGACATCTGGAACGCCCCGATCGAGGACATCTACGAGTACACCTCCAACCCGGCCGCCCCCCGCGAGGCCGACGAGGTGGTCATCACCTTCAAGGAGGGCGTCCCGGTCGCCCTCGACGGCAAGCCCGTCACCGTCCTCCAGGCCATCCAGCAGCTCAACGAGCGCGCCGGCGCCCAGGGCATCGGCCGGATCGACATGGTCGAGGACCGCCTGGTCGGCATCAAGTCCCGCGAGGTGTACGAGGCCCCGGGCGCCATCGCCCTGATCACCGCCCACCAGGAGCTGGAGAACGTCACCGTCGAGCGCGAACTCGCCCGGTTCAAGCGCCAGGTCGACCAGCGCTGGGGCGAACTGGTCTACGACGGCCAGTGGTTCTCCCCGCTCAAGCGCGCCCTGGACGGCTTCGTCAACGAGGCCAACCAGCACGTCTCCGGCGACATCCGGATGACCCTGCACGGCGGTCGCGCGGTCGTCACCGGCCGGCGCTCCCAGGAGTCGCTGTACGACTTCGACCTCGCCACCTACGACACGGGCGACACCTTCGACCAGTCGGCGGCCAAGGGCTTCATCGACATCTACAGCCTGTCGTCGAAGATCGCCGCGCGGCGTGACCTGGCCGGCGGAGCCTGACGCGGACCCGGCCTGACTTACGAGGGACACCTCCCCCGCATCGGCCCGACAGCCGCCTCCCCGCCCGGAAGTGTGGGGAGGCGGTGGCACATCACGAGCTTCGAGGAGCAACGCAAGTGAGCAGCAACAGCGGTGACGTACGGCTCTGGGGCGGCCGTTTCGCCGACGGACCCGCCGAGGCCCTGGCGAAGCTGTCCGCGTCCGTCCACTTCGACTGGCGGCTCGCGCCCTACGACATCGCCGGCTCGCGTGCCCACGCGCGCGTGCTGCACCAGGCGGGGCTGCTCACCGCGGACGAGCTGACCCGGATGCTGGCCGGCCTGGACCGGCTGGAGGCGGACGTGGCCTCGGGCGCCTTCGTCGGCACCATCGCCGACGAGGACGTGCACACCGCCCTGGAGCGCGGCCTGCTGGAGCGCCTCGGCCCGGACCTCGGCGGCAAGCTGCGCGCCGGCCGGTCCCGCAACGACCAGGTCGCCACCCTCTTCCGGATGTACCTGCGCGACCACGCCCGGATCATCGGCGGTCTGATCGCCGACCTCCAGGACGCCCTGATCTCTCTCGCCGAGGCCCACCCGGACGTGGCGATGCCCGGCCGCACCCACCTCCAGCACGCCCAGCCGGTGCTCTTCGCCCACCACGTCCTCGCCCACGTCCAGTCCCTGTCCCGGGACGCCGAGCGGCTGCGCCAGTGGGACGAGCGGACGGCCGTGTCGCCGTACGGCTCCGGCGCCCTGGCCGGCTCCTCCCTGGGCCTGGACCCGGAGGCGGTCGCCCGGGACCTCGGCTTCGAGCACGGCAGCGCCGGCAACTCCATCGACGGCACCGCCTCCCGGGACTTCGTCGCGGAGTTCGCCTTCATCACCGCGATGATCGGCGTGAACCTCTCCCGGATCGCCGAGGAGATCATCATCTGGAACACGAAGGAGTTCTCCTTCGTGACCCTGCACGACGCCTTCTCGACGGGCTCGTCGATCATGCCGCAGAAGAAGAACCCGGACATCGCCGAGCTGGCCCGCGGCAAGTCCGGCCGCCTCATCGGCAACCTGACCGGCCTGCTGGCGACCCTCAAGGCCCTGCCCCTCGCCTACAACCGCGACCTCCAGGAGGACAAGGAGCCGGTCTTCGACTCCTGCGACCAGCTGGAGGTGCTGCTCCCCGCCTTCACCGGCATGATCGCCACGCTCACCGTCCACCGCGAGCGCATGGAGGAGCTGGCCCCGGCCGGCTTCTCGCTGGCCACCGACATCGCCGAGTGGCTGGTGCGGCAGGGCGTGCCGTTCCGGGTGGCGCACGAGGTCGCGGGGGAGTGCGTCAAGGCCGCCGAGGCCGAGGGCAAGGAGCTGGACGACCTCACGGACGAGCAGTTCGCGAAGATCTCCCCCCACCTCACCCCCGAGGTCCGCACGGTCCTCAACGTCCCCGGCGCCCTCGCCTCCCGCAGCGCCCGCGGCGGCACGGCCCCGAGCGCGGTGGCGGTCCAGCTGGCGGAGGTCAAGGCGGACGTGGCGGCCCAGCACGCATGGGCGGACGCGAAGAAGGGCTGAGCACGGCCCGGGCTGTACCGCCGGCACGGAGGTCGTCGCGGGTTACGTTGGTCGGAGCCGTACCGGACCCGACCGAACGGACCCCGCGATGCCCTTCGCCCGCCTGGCCACAGCGACCACCCCCACCTGCCGCATCGGCCTCGGCCTCGCCGCGGTGGGCCGCCCCGGCTACATCAACCTGGGCCGGGACAGGGACCTCGGCGAGGACCGCGGCGCGGAGACGCTGCGCGCCCGCACCCACGCGCTCCTGGACGCCGCCTACGCCCAGGGCGTCCGCTACGTCGACGCCGCCCGCTCCTACGGCCGCTCCGAGGAGTTCCTCGCGGACTGGCTGGCGGCCCACCCCGGCCGCGACGACGTGGTCATCGGCAGCAAATGGGGCTACACCTACACCGCCGGCTGGTCGGTGGACGCCGAGACGCACGAGGTCAAGGACCACAGCCCCGCCGCCTACGACCGGCAGCGCGCCGAGACCGACGCCCTGCTCGGCGACCGGCTCGACCTCTACCAGATCCACTCGGTGACCCCGGACAGCCCGGCCCTGACCGACAAGGACCTGCACGCCAGGCTGGCGGAGGCCGCCGACCGGGGCCTCACCGTCGGCTTCTCCACCAGTGGCCCCGCCCAGGCCGACACCATCCGCGCGGCCCTCGCCGTCACCGTCGGCGGAAAGCCCCTCTTCCGTACCGTCCAGTCGACGTACAACCTCCTGGAGACCTCGGCCGGTCCCGCCCTCGCCGAGGCGCACGACGCCGGGCTCACCGTGATCGTCAAGGAGGGCATGGCGAACGGCCGGCTGGCCGGACCGCACGCCCCGGACGCCCTCAAGGCCGCGGCCGCCGCCACCGGACTCGGCTGCGACGCGGTCGCCCTCGGCTGGATCCTGCGCCGGCCCTGGGCGGGCGTGGTCCTCTCCGGCGCCGCGACCGTCGAGCAGCTGCTGTCCAATCTGCACGCTCCCGCCGTCGGCCTGGACGCGGAGCAGCTGACCCGTCTCGCCACGCTGCGGGAGGAACCGGGCGCCTACTGGGAGCGGCGCCGCCAGCTGGCCTGGCACTGACACACACCCCCTATGAGCTGGGGAAATGAGTCACGCACGCCTAGAATGAGACATCAATGTCTCATCTGGGCTACTCTTGTCTCATGGCCCTCGACCGTGACCACGTGCTGCGCAGCGCAGCCGCCCTGCTGACCCGTAAATCCACCGCGACCATGGACGAGGTCGCCAAGGCCGCCGGGATCAGCCGGGCCACGCTGCACCGCCACTTCGCCGGCCGCGACGCGCTCGTCAGGGCGCTGGAACAGCTCGGCATCGCCGAGTGCGAGGGCGCGCTGGACCGCGCCCGGCCGGAGGAGGGACCCGCGGCCGAGGCCGTCCGCCGGCTGGTCCGCGAGATCCAGCCGGCCGCCGGACTGCTGTCGTTCCTCTACGGCGAGAACCAGCTGTGGGAGGGCGACGGGCCCCACGAGGGCTGGCAGCGCCTGGACGCCCGGATCGGCGCCCTCTTCCAGCGCGGTCAGCGCGCCGGCGAATTCCGCATCGATCTCAGCCCGGTCTGGCTCACCGAGGCGCTGTACGGGCTCATCGCCTCGTGCGCCTGGGCCACCCTGGACGGCCGGGTGGCCTCCCGGGACTTCCCCACCATGATCGCCGAGCTGCTGCTCGGCGGCGCTCTGCGAAGAGAGGAACCATGACCAGCACCCTGCGGCCGGACCGGACGACCGAGGCGGTGAAGCGCCCGGGCCGCTGGCTGGCGCTGTCCGTCCTCGTCCTGGCCGTGCTGCTGGTGGCCGTCGACGCCACCGTCCTCGGCCTGGCGACCCCCTACATCAGCGAAGACCTCCACCCCTCCGGCACCCAGCTGCTGTGGATCGGCGACGTCTACTCCTTCGTCATCGCCGGTCTGCTCGTCTCCATGGGCAGCCTCGGCGACCGCATCGGCCGCAAGCGGATCCTGCTCGTCGGCGCCACCGCGTTCGGCGCGGTGTCCGTGCTCAACGCCTACGCCACCACGCCCGAGCTGATGATCCTGGCCCGGGCGCTGCTCGGCGTCGCGGGCGCCACCCTGATGCCCGCCACCCTGGCCCTGATCCGCAACATCTTCCACGACCCGCGCGAACGCAGCCTGGCCGTCGGCGTCTGGGGTGCCACCGCCTCCGCCGGCATGGCCGTCGGCCCGATCGCCGGCGGATTCCTCCTGGAACACTTCTGGTGGGGTTCGGTCTTCCTGATCAACCTGCCGGTGATGGCCGTCCTGGTGCTGGTCGGCGTCCGCACCCTGCCCGAGTCCCGCAACCCGCACCCGGGGCCGTGGGACCTGACCAGCGTGCTGCTGTCGCTGGCCGGCATGATCGGGCTCGTCTACGCGGTCAAGGAGGCGGCGGCGCACGGCTTCTCCTGGCCGGCCCTCGGCGCCGGCCTGCTGGGCGCGGCGGCGCTGTACGGCTTCGTCCGCCGCCAGCTGACCATGCCGGTGCCGCTGCTGGACATGCGGCTGTTCCGGCGGCGCGGCTTCAGCGGGGCGGTCCTCGCCGACCTGCTGACCGTCCTCGGCATGTCCGGCCTGGTGTTCTTCCTCTCCCAGTTCCTGCAACTCGTCCAGGACCGGCGTCCGTTCGAGGCGGGCCTGGCCGAACTGCCCGCCGCGGTGGGCGCGGTGACGGCCGGGCTGATCGCGGGCCGCGCGGCCCGGCGCTTCTCGGTCCGCGCGGTGGTCGCGGGCGGCCTGGCCGCGGTCGGCGTCGCCCTGGCGGCGCTGACCACGCTCGGCCAGTCCACCGGCTACCCGGTCCTCGGCGCCGCCCTGCTGGTGGTGGGTGTCGGCGCGGGCCTCTCCTTCACGGTGACCGCCGACGTCATCCTCTCCAGCGTCCCGAAGGACCAGGCGGGCGCGGCCTCGGCGGTCTCCGAGACGGCGTACGAACTGGGCGCGGCCCTCGGCATCGCCCTGCTGGGCTCCATCGTGACCGGCGTCTACCGCGACTTCGCGGGGCCGGCCGGCACCCCGGCCGGGGCCCACGAGTCGCTGGGCGCGGCGGTGCAGGACGCCGCGCACCTGCCCCCGCAGCAGGCCGGGGCGCTGCTCGACGCGGCCCGCGAGTCCTTCGTCCACGGCCTGCACCTGGCCTCGGCGGCGGGCGCGGTGGTCCTGCTGACGGCGTCGGCGGTGGCATGGGTCCTGCTGCGGGACCAGAAACTGGAGGGCGCCGAGTGAGCCGGGGCCGCCCCCAGGGCGCCGGGTGAGCCGGGGCCGTCCCCCTCACTTCTTGTAGCCGAGGACCGTCATCATCCCGCTCTCCGAGTGGTACTGGTTGTGGCAGTGCAGCATCCACAGCCCCGGGTTGTCGGCGTCGAAGTCGAGCACCAGCTTGCGGTGCGGCAGCACCAGCGCGGTGTCCTTGCGCGCACCCGCGGAGTCCAGCCCGGTCACCGCGAAGGTGTGCCCGTGCAGATGCATGGGGTGCCACATGTCGGTGGCGTTGATGAGGGTCAGCCGCACCCGCTCCCCGGCGCGGACCGCGTGGCGCTGCTGCGGGGTGTAGGTCTTGTGGTCGAACCCCCAGTCGAACTTCGCCATCGTCCCGGTGATCCGGATGCGCACCTCGCGGTCCGGCTTGCGGTCGTCCAGGGTCACGGACTCATGGGGCAGCAGCCGGCGCGCGGGGACGGTGTTGCCGTCGAGTTCCCGCGGGTGGACCTCGCCGGAGGGCGGGGACTTGCGCGTCTTGCCGGTGTGCAGGACGGCGAGGGCCCTGCCCTTCTTGCCCTCGGGGAGCGCGACCAGCGGGAACATGCCGTCCCGGGCGGTGATCAGGACGTCGTAGCGCTCCGCCATGCCGACGAGGAGCGCGTCGGTCTCCTTGTGCCGCACCGGGTAGCCGTCGGTGTGCGTGACGGTCATCCGGTGGTCGCCCAGCGCCACCCGGAAGGCGGTCTCGGAACCGGCGTTGATGATCCGCAGCCGCACCCGTTCGCCGGGGCGGCAGCGGAACACCGACGGCGCGTCGGGCAGCCGGCCGTTGATGAGGTAGTGCGGGTAGGCGACGCTGCCGCCCTCCCCGTTGAGCATGCGGCTGTGGGACTTGTGCAGCACCCGGTTGGGGCCGGTGGACTTCTTGGACGGCGTCGGGTGCCCCTTCGTCGGGTGGCCGGGGCCCATGGCCATGCCTCCCATGTCCATGGCGCCGCCGGGCTTGAGCTGCTCCAGGACGTTCTCGGGGGTGGAGCCCTGCACGCCGTCGAGCCAGTCGTCCAGGACCAGGACCCACTCCTTGTCGTAGGAGAGGGGTTCCTTGGGATCCTCCACGACGAGCGGCGCGTACAGGGCCCGGTCGGGCTGCATCCCCACGTGGGAGTGCAGCAGGTACGTGCCCGGATGCGCGACGGTGAAGCGGTAGCGGAAGTCGGTGTCCGGGTGGATGGCGCGCTGGGTCAGGTCGGGGACGCCGTCCATGTCGCAGCGCAGCCGCACGCCGTGGGAGTGCAGGGTCGTGGTCTCGGGCAACCGGTTGGCCAGGGTCAGGTCGAGCACGTCGCCGGCGGTGACCCGCACCAGCGGGCCCGGCACCTCCTCGTTGTACGCCCACGTCCTGACGGAGTGCCCGCCCAGGTCCAGCTCGGTCTCCGCCGCGGTGAACCGGAAGACGCGCTCACGGCCGGCCCCGCGTCTGCGTTCGGCGGCCAGCACCTCCGGGTCCGAGGGGTTGACATAGCCTCGGGGCCCGGCCGGGACGAACCTCTCCCCGCCGCCGGGGTGTTCGGGTCCGGAGCCGGACTCCGGGCCGGAGCTGGTGCAGGCTGCCAGGAATCCCGCGCCGGCGGCGGCGAGGGGGGTGCGGAGCAGGGTACGCCGAGAAGGTGTGAACATGTCTGAATAAGACATGTTGGGTGGTCAGATGGCCCGGTAATACGGCCGAATGCCCGATGTGTCGGGGGCAGATTCCACCGGCAGGCGGACGGGCGAGGAGGACCGCACCCTCGCCCCGGGGTCTCAGGCGGCCTTCGCCTTCGTGGCGTACATGTCCACGTACTCCTGCCCGGACAGCCGCATCACCTCGGTCATCACCGAGTCCGTCACCGCCCGCAGGACGTACCGGTCCCGGTCCATGCCGTCGTAGCGCGAGAACTCCATGGGCTCGCCGAACCGCACGGTGACCCGGCCCGGCCGCGGGAAGCCCTTGCCGCCCGGCTGGAGCTTGTCGGTGCCGATCATGGCGAACGGCACCACCGGCGCGCCGGTCATCAGCGTCAGCCGGGCGATGCCGGTGCGGCCCCGGTACAGCCGTCCGTCGGGCGAGCGGGTGCCCTCCGGGTAGATACCGAAGATCCGGCCCTCCTCCAGGACGCGGCGCCCGGTCATCAGCGCCGCCACACCGCCGTTCGCCCCGTCCCGGTCCACCGGGATCATGCCGACGCCGGTGAAGAACCAGGCCATCAGCCGTCCCTTGACGCCCTTTCCGGTGACGTACTCGTCCTTGCCGATGAAGTGCACCTGCCGCTTGGTGACCAGCGGCAGCACGATCGAGTCGATGAACGTGAGGTGATTACCGGCCAGAATCACCGGTCCGTCCCCCGGGATGTGCTCCGCGCCCTCCACCTGGGGGCGGAACATCAGGCGCATGATCGGTCCGAGCACTGCCTTGATGAGCGCGAAGCGGGACAACGGGTCCTCCGATGTCAAGGGGAGCGATATGAGTCTGTGCAGGTGAGGACATTACTCGCGGGGCACGTCCGCGCGCACATCGGAAGCGTCCGCTTCGCCGAGGTCTTACCAACTGTTGACACGCGTTCACCTGGGGTGGCGTACCCAGGACGGCGGGTAACAGCCTTGTGCGCATGTGACGGACATCGCGCCGACCAGGGGCGCCCGCCCCCGCCGACACCCCGTCACCCCGCGCCGCCCACCGGACACCCGACGGCATCCCGGTGTTCGAACGAGGGCCTCCCTTCGGTCATGTGTACGCCCCTACGATCGGCGCGCACCGGCAGAAGCGAACGGCAGGAGGGCGCGCATGGGCGGCGACCAGGAGAACGGGCAGACGCAGGCGACGGGACGGCGGGCCCTGCTCGGCGCCGCGGTGCTCGGCGCGGGCGGAGCGGTCCTCGGGCTGCCCGGCGCCGCCCGGGCCGACGGCACCCGCCCGGCCGGGCGCGCGGGCCGCGGACTGAAGAGCCTGCCGGTGCCCACGATCATCGGCCACCGGGGAGCCAGCGGCTACCGGCCCGAGCACACCTTCGGCTCCTACGACCTGGCGCTGGACCTGGGCGCCGACGTGGTCGAGGCCGGCGACCTGGTGCCGACCAAGGACGGCCACCTGGTCTGCCGGCACGAACCGGAGATCGGCGGCACCACGGACGTGGCCGCCCACCCGGAGTTCGCCGGCCGCAGGACCACCAAGGTGCTCGACGGCGTCCCCACGACCGGCTGGTTCACCGAGGACTTCACGCTCGCCGAACTGAAGACGCTGCGCGCCGTCGAGCGCGTCCCCGCCAACCGGCCGCACAACACCCTCTACGACGGCCGCTGGGAGATCCCCACCTTCGAAGAGGTCCTGAAGTGGCAGGACGAGCAGACCCGCAGGCGCGGCCGGCAGGTCTGGATCTACCCGGAGACCAAGCACCCCACCTACTTCCGCGCACTCGGCCTCGGCCTGGAGGAGCGGGTGGCCAAGCTGCTGCGCAAGTACGGCAAGGACGGCCGGCACTCCCCGGTCATCCTCCAGTCCTTCGAACCGACCAGCATCCAGCGGCTGAACCGGCTGGTCGACAACCCCCTGGTCGTCCTGCTCTCCTCGGCGAACAGCCGGCCCTACGACTTCGTGGCGGCGAACGACCCGCGCACGGTCGCCGACCTCGTCACCCCCAAGGGCCTGCGGGAGATCGCCGGCTACGCGCAGGGCATCGGCCCCACCGTGGACCTGGTCATCCCGAAGAAGGCGGACGGCACCCTGGCCGAGCCCACCACGCTGGTCTCCGACGCGCACCGGGTGGGCCTTCTCGTGCACCCCTACACCCTGCGCAACGAGAACCCCTTCCTGCCCGCCGAGTACCGCAAGGGCAGCGCCCCCGACGGCTACGGCGATGTCCTCGGCGCCTTCGAGAAGTACTTCGCGACCGGCATCGACGGCGTCTTCACCGACAACGCCGACACCGGACTGCTGGCCCGCGCCGACTTCCTGGCCGGCTGACGCCGTCAACCACCGCACCGGCCGTCCCCCGTTCGGGGTGAGTGTGCGCCGCCCCGGCAACCCGCCGCCGGGGCGGCTCGTCGTTCCGCATATGACGTACGACCTGCTGGCCACCCTGCGCCCGCTGCTGGCCGCCGAGGCGCACGCCGAGGCATATGCCTCCGGTAGCGAGCCGGGCGATCTGGAGCAGGCCGTCTGGCTCCGGCTGCTGGAGCGGCTCCGGGCCGACGGGCCGCCGGCGGACCCGCCCGGCTGGCTGCGCGAGGCCGTCCGCGCCGAGGCCCGCCGCTCCCGGCACGCCACCTGGCGGGAACGTCCGTACGACGGCGAACCCCCCGACGTCCTCGGCCCCGGACCCGAACAGCACGCCCTGGCCGCCTCCCGCCGGCGCGCCCTGCGCCAGGCGGTCCGCCGGCTCCCCGGGCGCTGCCCGCGTCTGATGGAGGCGCTGCTCTCGCCGAAGGACCTCACCTACCGGGAAATCGCGGGGGAGTTGGGTATCTCACAGGGCAGTCTGGGACCGGAACGTTCCAGATGTCTCGGTTGTCTGCGGAGATTGCTCACACCGGAGGTTGCGGCGTGCGAAGGGCGGGGATAGGAGTGGGGGACGACAGGTGATCAGGTGAGCGGGAGGCGTGCGCACATGGGCATGAGCGTGACCATCTCGGCGGCGACCGAGCAGGACGCGGAGCAGATCTTCCGGCTCCAGTACCTCTGCTTCCAGAGCGAGGCCGCGCTGTACGGCAACTACCGCATCGACCCGCTCGTGCAGACCCTGGACTCCGTCCGCCACGAGGTCGCCACCGACTGCGTCTTCGTCGCCCGGCTCGGCGAGGAGGTGGTCGGCTCGGTGCGCGGCAAGGTGACCGAGGACGGCGCGGCGGCCATCGCCAAGCTCTGCGTCCACCCCCGCCTCCAGGGCCACGGCATCGGCGCCCGGCTGCTGCGCGCGGCCGAGGCCGCCCTGGCCGAGCGGCACGGCGCCACCCGCTTCCGCCTCCACACCGGCCACCGCAGCGAGGGCAACCTCCGCCTGTACCGCAAGGTGGGCTACCAGACGGTGGGCCGGGTCAAGGGCGACGACGGCGTGGAACTGATCGTCCTGGAAAAGGAAGCGGGCGCCTACGTCGCCACGGCGTGAGGACACGCGCCCCGAAAGGGGCGCGGGGAACGGCGCGACAAGCCACAGACGACCCGCACCCGCCGGCGTTCCTCAGGCGCTGTTCCGCTCCCGCGCCCTCCGCAGCCAGTACATCGCGGACAAGGGCAGCAGGACGGGGATGAACACGTATCCCATCCCGTACTCGGACCACACGGTCGCGTCCGGGAACGCCGACGGCTCCACCAGCGTCCAGGTGCCGACGATCAGCACCCCCGCCAGCTCGGCGGCGCAGCACACCAGCGCCGCCCGGCGCGCCGTCTCCCCGCCCCGCACCAGCGTGTACGTGATGAACGCGTACACCACACCCGCCACGGCCGACAGCGTGTACGCCAGAGGCGCCCGGTCGAACTCCGTGGCGATCTGGTACACGGAACGCGACAGCGCGCCGACCACCATCACGCCGTAGAACCAGACGAGCAGCATGCCCGGCCCGCTGATCAGCCGGGCCGGCTTGTCCTGGACCGCCGTCACCTCAGCCTCCCCAGATGTCGTAGAGCCGTACTTCCAGGACGGCCAGCACCACCCCGGCCGCCGCCACCGTCACCGAGCCCCAGCGGGTCCGCTCGGCCAGCGACATCAACCCCGCGGCCGGCACACACGCGAACGAGCCCAGCAGATACGCCACGAAGATCGTCGTGCCCTGCTCCGGCTTCTCACCCCGCGCCAGCTGCACGATCCCGGCCACCAGCTGGACGAGGGCCAGCACCGACACCACGGCCATGCCGATGAAGTGCCAGTCCTTCGTCGGCTGGTCCCGGTAGGCGGCCCAGCCGCACCAGGCGGCGAGCAGGAGCGCGGCGACCCCGGTCACCAGCATCAGGGCGTTGAGCATGCCGTGACCTTATTACGGCCGAAACGGGCCCGGGCCGCCGCCCCCGCCGAACGCCGTAGGGTCTGGACCATGACGATCCACGCGCACGCCCTCCTGTTCGACAACGACGGCACCCTCGTCTCCTCCCTCGACTCCGTCGAGCGCTGCTGGTCCCGCTGGGCCGGGGAGTACGGGATCACCGCCGAGGAGTTCGGCCGGGTGGAACTGCACGGTCGCCCGGCCGTCGAGATCGTCGCCGACCTGCTGCCCGCGCACCTGGTCCCGGAGGCGGTCGCCCGGGTCGAGCAGCTGGAGGTCGAGGACGTCCCCGGCGGGGGTGTGCGCCTGCTGCCCGGCACCCGGGACTTCCTGGACGCCCTGCCGTCCGACCGCTGGGCCGTGGTCACCTCCGCCACCCGCCGGCTCGCCGAGGCCCGCCTGGGCGCCGTCGGCATCACGCCGAAGGCCCTGGTCTCGTCCGACGACGTCACCCGCGGCAAGCCCGACCCCGAGCCCTATCTGCTGGCCGCCCGGCAGCTCGGCGTGGACCCCGCCCACTGCGTCGTCTTCGAGGACGCCCCCGCCGGTCTGCGGGCCGGCCGCGCGGCCGGTATGACCACCGTGGCGTTGGCCACAACCCACCGGGCCGCGGAACTGGACGCCGACCTGGTGGTCGACGACCTGTCGGCCTTGTCCGTACTGGTCACCGACCGGGGCGTGGCGATATCCCGCCGCGGCTGAGGCCCCGGTTCGCCCTGTCCGCCGCTGTCCAGCATCCGGACAGCGGCGACCGTCCGGGACCGCCCGTCTGGTTTACTGATCGCATGACCACGACGAGCTGCCGCACCCTTGCGACCGAGGCGACCATGACGCCCGGTGCTCGTTGTATGTGTCGCCTGATGTGTCGAATGTGCGCCTTCTAGAGGGCCCCCGCATCAGCTGAGCCTCGCGCCCCGAAGCGAGACCCGTGGCATGTCCGTGCGCCGTAGGCCGTACGAGACGCACACCCCCGCTCCATGCCGCAACCGCATGCACCCGTGCCCGGGCACACCCACGCCCGCGCACTCGACAGTGACGGAAACCCACGTGATCACCACCTCGGGCCTGACCAAGGTCTACCGCTCCCGCGGCCGTGAGGTCACCGCCCTCGACGGCGTCGATCTGCACGTCCGCGAAGGCGAGGTCTACGGCGTCATCGGCCAGTCCGGCGCCGGCAAGTCCTCCCTCATCCGCTGCGTCAACCTGCTGGAGCGCCCCACCTCCGGCACCGTGACCGTCGCCGGGCAGGACCTCACCGCCCTGGCCGGGCGCGGCCCGCGCGCCGGCCGGGAACTGCGCCGCGCCCGCAGCCGGATCGGCATGGTCTTCCAGCACTTCAACCTGCTGTCCTCGCGGACCGTCCAGGACAACGTCGAGCTGCCGCTGGAGATCCTCGGCAAGTCCGGCAAGGAGCGCTCCCGCAAGGCCCTGGAGCTGCTGGACCTCGTCGGCCTCGCCGACAAGGCCAAGGCCTACCCCGCCCAGCTGTCCGGCGGCCAGAAGCAGCGCGTCGGCATCGCCCGCGCCCTGGCCGGCGACCCCAAGGTGCTGCTGTCCGACGAGGCCACCAGCGCCCTGGACCCGGAGACCACCCGCTCCATCCTCCAGCTGCTGCGCGACCTGAACCGCCAGCTGGGCCTGACCGTCCTGCTCATCACCCACGAGATGGACGTCGTGAAGTCGATCTGCGACTCCGCCGCCCTCATGGAGCGGGGCCGGATCGTGGAGTCCGGCACCGTCAGCGAGCTCCTGGCCACCCCGGGCTCCACGCTGGCCGCCGCGCTGTTCCCGGTGGGCGGCGAGGCCACCGGCGCCGACCGCACCGTCCTCGACGTCACCTTCCACGGCGAGAGCGCCACCCAGCCGGTCGTCTCCCAGCTCGCCCGCACCTACAACATCGACATCTCGATCCTCGGCGCCGCCATCGACACCGTCGGCGGTCTCCAGGTCGGCCGGATGCGCATCGAGCTGCCCGGCCGCTACGAGGACAACGTGGTCCCGATCGGGTTCCTGCGCGAACAGGGCCTGCAGATCGACGTCGTGGGCCAGGACGCCCCGCTGGTGAAGGAAGGTGCCAAGTGACCTGGTCGGAGATGCAGCCGCTGCTGTCGGACGCGTGTAGCCAGACCTTCACCATGGTGCTCTGGTCCACCGTGATCGCCGTCGTCGCCGGCCTGCCGCTCGGCATCCTGCTGGTCCTCACGGACCGCGGCGGCCTGCTGCAGAACGTCCTCGCCAACAAGGTGATCGGCCAGATCGTGAACGTCGGCCGGTCCATGCCGTTCATCATCCTGATGGTCGCGCTGATGAGCTTCACCCGCTGGGTCACCGGCACCACCATCGGCACCACCGCGGCCATCGTGCCGCTCGCCATCGGCGGCATCCCCTTCTTCGCCCGCCTGGTCGAGACGGCCGTGCGCGAAGTCGACCAGGGACTCGTCGAGGCCGTGCAGTCCATGGGCGGCAACACCTGGACGATCGTCCGCAAGGTCCTCGTCCCCGAGGCCCTGCCCTCGCTGATCGCCTCCACCACCACCACGATCATCGCCCTCATCGGCTACTCCGCCATGGCCGGCACGGTCGGCGGCGGCGGCCTCGGCGACCTCGCCGTCCGCTACGGCTACCAGCGCTTCGAGACCGAACTGATGTGGATCACGGTGGCGATCCTCGCCGTCGTCATCTCCCTCATCCAGTTCGCCGGCGACTTCGCCGCGCGCTCCCTGCACCGCCGCGGCGCCCGCTCCGGCCCGGCCCCCAAGCTCCGCCTGCTGAAGGCCAAGGAGCCCGCGGCGGCCGAGATCAGCAAGGTCGCGTGACGCACCGGACCGGCAAGGTCGCGTAACGCACTGGACCGGCAAGGCCGCGTCAGGCACCCCCAGGCTCCCCGGCCACTCGTACCCGGGGTCGCACCACCCTTAAGGAAAGGCACTTTTCGTGCGTAACACCGCCAAGCTCACCACCGCCGTCCTCGCCGCCTCAGCCCTCACCCTCGGGCTGACCGCCTGCGGCTCCGACAAGGACTCCGGCTCCCTCGACTCCAGCGGCCCGCTGGTCGTCGCCGCGAGCCCGACCCCGCACGCCGAGATCCTGAACTTCGTCAAGGACAAGCTGGCGAAGAAGGCGGGCCTCGACCTGGAGGTCAAGGAGTTCACCGACTACATCACGCCGAACACGGCGACCGAGGACGGCTCGGTGGGCGCCAACTACTTCCAGAACCAGCCGTACCTCGACGACTTCAACAACAAGCGCGGCACCCACATCGTGCCCGTCGTCACGGTGCACCTGGAACCGCTCGGCCTGTACTCCCACAAGGTCAAGAAGGCCGACGCCCTCAAGAGCGGTGCGACCGTCGCCGTCCCGAACGACGCCGTCAACGAGGCCCGCGCCCTGAAGCTGCTCGCCGCCAACGGCCTGATCACCCTCAAGGACGGCGTCGGCAACGACGCCACCCCGCGGGACATCACCAAGAACCCCAAGGACCTCAAGTTCAAGGAGGTCGAGGCGGCTCAGACCCCGCGCTCCCTGGACGACGTCGACGCGGCCGTGGTCAACGGCAACTACGC
This sequence comes from Streptomyces achromogenes subsp. achromogenes, assembly GCF_000720835.1. Taxonomy (GTDB): domain Bacteria; phylum Actinomycetota; class Actinomycetes; order Streptomycetales; family Streptomycetaceae; genus Streptomyces; species Streptomyces achromogenes. The sequence continues at coordinate 72,192 of NZ_JODT01000022.1, forward strand.
CATCTCCGCCGGCCTGAAGCCCGCCAAGGACGCCCTCGTCCTGGAGTCCCCGAAGGACAACCCCTACGGCAACTTCCTCGCCGTGAAGAAGGGCAACGAGAAGGACCCGCGGGTGACCAAGCTCGCGGGGCTCCTCACCTCGCCCGAGGTCAAGAAGTTCATCGAGGACAAGTACCAGGGCTCGGTCATCCCGTCCTTCTGAGCCGCCGAGGGGACTGAAGCCATGCGCACGTCCGTCGCCGCCGTGGCGGCCCTGGCCCTCGGCCTCGGCCTCACCGCCTGCGGCTCCGGCACGGACTCCGGCAAGGGCGGTGGCAAGGACGACACCCTCGTCGTCGGCGCCACCGCCGTCCCGGCCGGCGAGGTGCTCACCTACATCAGGGACCACCTCGCCGCCAAGGCCGGGCTGAAGCTGGAGATCAAGGAGTTCACCGACTACGTCCTGCCCAACACCGCCCTCCAGGAGGGCGAGCTGGACGCCAACCTCTACCAGAACCAGCCCTACCTGGACGACTTCAACAAGTCCAAGGGCACCGACCTGGTCTCCGTCGTCAAGCCCTACCTGCCGCCCATGGGCGTCTACTCGCACCGGGTCAAGGACATCAGCGGGCTCGCCGACGGCGCCACCGTCGCCGTACCCAACGACATCACCAACGAGGGCCGCGCCCTGAAGCTGCTCGCCGCCGGCGGTGTCATCAAGCTCAAGGCGGGCGCCGGCACCGACGCCTCCCCCCGGGACGTCACCGACAACCCCCGGCACCTGAAGTTCAAGGAGCTGGAGGCCGCCCAGCTGCCCCGCTCGCTCGACGACGTGGACGCGGCGGTCGTCAACAACAACTACGCCCAGGACGCGGGCCTGAGCCCCACCAAGGACGCGATCCTGCTGGAGTCGGCGAAGAACAACCCCTACGCCAACCTCCTCGCCGTCAAACGCGGCCACGAGGACGACCCACGGGTGAAGAAGCTCGCCGGCCTGCTCGTCTCACCCGAGGTCCGCGCGTTCATCAAGGACAAGTACCACGGGTCCGTCCTGCCCGCGACCGGCGGCTGACGGCACGCACACCGGGTACGCACACCGGGTACGGCGACGCACGGGGTCCCCTCCTCGCGAGGAGCGGACCCCGTCGTGCGCTTCGGTGGTTTCATGCTGCATGCTGGGCAGTTCAGCGGACCTGACGGCCCTGACGGTCTTTCCGAGGAACTTCCGAAGGTTACGGAGCGGCGCATGACGAGCACCTTCCCCAACATCTCCATCAGCACGGAGCGGTTGGTGCTGCGTCCCTTCGACGAGGACGACGTGCCCGCCCTGGCCGAGATGATGAACGACGAGCAGGTCGTCGCCTGGACCACCGTCCCCCACCCCTACACCGACGCCGACGCCCGCCAGTGGATCACCCGGCTCGCCCCCGGGGAGCGCACCGGGGGCCGCGGCATCGTCCTCGCCGTCACCGAGTTCCTCACCCAGCGGCTCGTCGGCATCGTCCACCTGAAGAACACGGACTGGCGCGTCCGCTCCAGCGAACTCGCCTACGTCATCGCGCCCTGGGCCCGCGGCGAGGGCTACGCCTCCGAGGCCGCCCTCGCCATCGCCCAGTGGCTCTTCCACGACCAGGACTTCGAACGGCTCGAACTACGCACCGCCGCCGACAACACCGCCTCCCAGCAGGTGGCCCAGAAGATCGGCTGCATCAGCGAGGGCGTCCTGCGCAACGCCTGGATAGCCCGCGCCCGGACCGAGGACGGCACCTGGGCCCGGGTACGCACCGACGTCATCGTCTGGAGCCTACTGCCCGAGGACCTCGCCGGGGTCGGCGAGCAGCTCGCCGACGCGCATGGTTTCACCTCGTACTCGGACTGGAACTGAGACCTCCGGGCGTCACCAGGTACGCTCACGGAGCCCGCGCACCGGGCTCCCTCCCCGAAGACCCGCGCAGAACCACTGGAGACTGACGACGATGGCCGACCGGGTCACGGTGATCGGCTGGGACGGCTCGCCGCTGACCGCCGCGGCACGGGGCGCCCTCGGCGCCGCCACCCTCGTGGCCGGAGCCGCCCACCACCTGGCGCTGCCCGAGGTGCCGCCCGCCGCCGAACGCATCCGCCTCGGCAGCCTCCCGCTGGCCGCCCGCCGCATCGCCGCCCACCGCGGCACCGCCGTCGTCCTCGCCGACGGCGACCCCGGCTTCTTCGGCGTCGTACGCACCCTGCGCGCGCCCGAGTACGGCCTGGAGGTCGAGGTCGTCCCCGCCGTCTCCTCCGTCGCCACCGCCTTCGCCCGGGCCGGCATGCCCTGGGACGACGCCCAGGTGGTCGTCGCCCACCCGCGCACCCTGCGCCGCGCCGTGAACGTCTGCCGCGCCCACCCCAAGGTCGCCGTCCTCACCGCGCCCGGCGCCGGCCCCGCCGAACTCGGGCTCCTGCTGGAGGGCGTGCACCGCACCTTCGTCATCTGCGAGGAACTGGGCACCGAACGCGAACAGGTCAGCGTCGTCACCTCCGACAAGGCCGCCGACCACACCTGGCGCGACCCCAACGTCGTCATCGTCATCGGCGGGCCGGCCGGCGCCGGGGAGGGCGGCGGCTGGATCGCCGGCCGCGACCCGGGCACGGGCCCGCGCGGCTGGGTACAGCCCGACGCGAGCTACGCCGTCGGAACGGCCCACGGTCCGGGCGGCGGTGCGGCCGGGGTGCTCGGCGAGGGGGAACGGGAGGTGCTGCGCGCCGCCCAACTCGCCCGCCTCGGGCCCCGGACCGGCGACCTCGTGTGGGACATCGGCTGCGGCGCCGGCGCGTTCGCCGCCGAGGCCGCCCGGGCCGGCGCGGCCGTCATCGCCGTCGACCACGACCCGGCCGCCTGCACCCGCACCGAGGGGGCCGCCCGCCGCTTCGGGGTCCAGCTCCAGGTGGTCTACGGCAGCGCCCCGCACGTCCTGGAGAACCTGCCCGAACCCGACGTCGTCCGGGTCGGCGGCGGGGGCCCGGCCGTCGTCTCCGCGGTCGCCGACCGGCGCCCGCGGCGCATCGTCACCCACGCCGCCACCCGGGACGCCGCCGAACGCGTCGGCCGCGACCTGACCGAGCACGGCTACCAGGTCCAGTGCGCCCTGATCCAGTCCGTCGAACTCGACACCAGGGCCTGGACGGAGACCGAGCGGAACGTCGCGTTCCTGCTCAGCGGGGTGCTGCCCGATCGCGCCCCGTGATCCGGTTGTCGTACCGCGCGCGGTAGGCTGGCCGATCGTTGTACCGCACCGGTGGCCCGGACTTCGTTCGCCAATGTCCGGATCGCACGCCCGTCTTGGGCGGGTGCGGTACTGCGGAACCGGAGGACGCGCAACGTGGCGCAGTCCACAGAGGGCTGTCGCGGATCATGCTGTCGCGACGGCGGAACGGCCGGGACAATGCCACTGAATGGCTTTGTCGCCTTTTCCGGCGGGTCGTTCGTGCCGCTGGGCACGGACGCTCGTTCTTCACTGCGGGGCGGTCGGTGCGCCGTTCCGGGTGAGCTGGTCGTAGGGAGCACTAACCGAATGGGCGAGGGGTACGCATGACCGACACCGGCCAGGTCCCGGGCGAGGGGCAGCCGGAGAGCGCAGGCATGGTGGAACAGCCGGGCGTCCCCGCGCACGGCGCGTACACCTACCTCTCCGAGGCGCCCGCCGAGGACGAAGACCTGCTGCTGCCGGGTGCCCAGGGCGCGTGGGGCAACGAGGTGCCGCCCCCCGCTCCGGAACCGGTGGTGGAGGCCGTCCACGAGCCGGGCCCGCACGAGACGGCCGGCCGTGACACCGGCTCGGTCGACCTCGGCGGGGCCCCCCCCCCCCCCCCCGCCCCCCCCCCCCCGCCCCACCCGGGCCCCGCGTCGGTGCCGCCGTCGCCCATCCTCTCGGCGCCGCACGGCCCGGCGGCCGCGCCGCAGCCGCGCCGTCCGCTGCACCTCGGCCCGCCGATCCCCGACGCCTCCGCGAGCCCGGTGCGCTCCCTCGCCGACCGCGGCCCCGCCGGAGCGCCGGTACGACAGCCCGGCCCGCCGGCCGCCCCCGGCCCCGAGTACCTCGACGCCCAGCCCCAGCCGGCCCCCCAGAACGCGACACCGTGGGGGGCGGCCCCCGAGGCGCTGCCTTCGGCCCAGCCTGAGACCCAGCTCCCGGCTCAGCCGGAGACGCCGCCTTCGGCTCAGCCCGAGACGCCGCCTCCGGCTCAGGCCGAGGCCCAGACACCGGCCCAGGCCGAGACACCGGCCGAGGCCGAGGCTCAGGTTGCGGCCGACGTACAGGCTCCGGGGGAGGCTCCGGTTCAGGCCAAGTCTCCGGTTCAGGCCGACGTACAGGTTCCGGCCGAGGCTCAGGTCGCGGCCGACGTAGAGGTTCCGGGGGAGGCTCCGGTTCAGGCGCAGCTCGAGGTGCAGGCTCAGGCTGCGGCTCCGGCTGAGGGGCAGGCACCGGCTCCCGCGCAGGCGCAGGCTCCGGTTGAGGCCCAGGTCCCGGCTCAGGCTCCGGACGAGGCCCCCGCTCAGGCTCCGGTCGGCGCGCAGGCACCGGCTGCGGAAACGGTTGGCCCGGCCGGCCCCGTCGAGTCCGTCGTCCCCGCCGCTCCTGCCGCCGCCGAGCCGGCCGACGCGGCCCAGGCCGCGATGGCCCGCCTCGCCAGCCAGGCCGCGGCCCAAGCCGCGCCCGGTGACACCGGCCAGTTCCCTGTCGTGCACGGTCCTGACGGGGCCCAGCCGGCGCACGGACACGAAGACGCGTACACCGCACCGGCGGAGGCACCGGCTGCCGAGGCCGTCGCGGACCCGGCGGTGTCGGAGGAGGCCGTGCGGCTCGCGCAGGCTGCCGAGGCCGCCGTAATGAACGCCGAGGTGGCCGCCGCCGCTCAGGCCGCTGCCGTGACCCCTGAAGCCGCCGTAGCCGTCGAGACCGACGGCGCTTCCGAGGCCGAGGCCGCCGAGGCCACGGCCGCCGAACCGACGGTGACGGAACCCGTCGCGCCCGAACCCGTAGTGGTCGAACCCGTCGCGCCCGAGTCCGTGGTGGCCGAGGCCGCCGTGACCGAACCTCCCGCAGCCGACCCCGCCGTGACCGAAGCGGTCCAGCCGGGCACGGACACGGAGCCGGCCGAGGCCGTGCAGTCCGCCGAGGCCGCGCAGCTCACCGAGGACCCGCAGCCTGCCCAGGCCGAGCAGCCCGCCCAGGGCACGCAGCCGGACGTGGCCGCGCAGGTCACCGAAGTGCCGCAGGTCACCGACCCCGCCCAGTCCCAGCCCACCGTCGACGCCCCCGTACCCGTCACACCCGTCGGCCCGGCCGCCGATCACGACGTGACCCAGGACGCGGACGCGGCCCAGGCCACCGGCCAGGTTTCCGCGGAAGTCCCGGCCGTCGCCCAAGAGGTGGCCCCGGTCGCCGCCCAGGCACCCGCCGAAGTCCCGGCCGACGCCCAGGAGACGGCCCAGGCTCCCGACCCGGCCGCTTTCGAGGCCCCGGCCGAAGGCGTCGCTCCGGTAGCCGAACCCGCCGCCCCGACGGCCGTGCCCGCCGCCCCGGACACCGACCCCGTTGCCCCGGTGGCCGAGCCCGTCGCCCCGACCACCCCGCAGGCGACCACCGAGCCCACCGCCACCCCCGCCGCCGCTCCGGCCCAGCCGGGCCCGGGCGCCCCGGACGCCGTACCGGCCGCCCAGCCCGCCGTAGCCCAGGCCCCGGAGGTCCCGGCACCGCAGCCCCAGACCCCCGCGCCGGACGCCGCCGTACCGCACGCCGCAGTGCCGGACCCCGAGCAGCCGCTCGGGCAGTTCGTGCCGGTGCAGGGCCAGGTGCCCACCACCCCGCACCTGGCGCCCACCCCGCCGCAGCCCGTGGTGCTGCCCGCGGCCGAACCGCAGGTCCCGCAGGACGCGCAGGTCCCGGTCCCGCAGGAGCAGTCGGAGCAGCCGGAGCCGGAGGCCACGGTGCCCGCGCCCCGCGAGGGCGAGCCGGCCCAGGTACCGGCCCAGGTACCCGCCGGGGCGGACACGCCGGCCGCCCCCGACGCCGTACCGCACGCGCAGCGGACGGAGGACCCGGACACCGGGGCCGCCGTCCAGGAAGAGAGCACGGCCGCGGTGGCGGAAGCACGACAGTCCACCGGCCCGGCCGCGCCCGCCTACGCCGACGCCGAGCGCGAGGCCGTCCTGAAGGTCATGCGCGAGCGCCGCGACATCCGCAACGGCTTCCGCAGCGACCCCATCCCGCACGAGGTACTGCTCCGGGTCCTGGAGGCGGCGCACACCGCGCCGTCCGTGGGCCACTCGCAGCCCTGGGACTTCGTCGTCATCAGATCCGCCGAGACCCGGCAGACGATGCACGAACTGGCGATGAGACAGCGCGAGGCGTACGCCAAGTCGCTGCCGAAGGGCCGGGCCAAGCAGTTCAAGGAACTGAAGATCGAGGCCATCCTCGACACCCCGGTCAACATCGTCGTCACCGCCGACCCCACCCGCGGCGGCCGGCACACCCTCGGCCGTCACACCCAGCCGCAGATGGCGCCCTACTCCTCGGCGCTCGCGGTGGAGAACCTCTGGCTCGCCGCCCGCGCCGAAGGCCTCGGCGTCGGCTGGGTCAGCTTCTTCGACGAGCGGGAGATGGTCCGCGCGCTCGGCCTGCCCGAGCACCTGGAGGTCGTCGCCTACCTGTGTGTCGGGTACGTCGACGAGTTCCCGGACGAGCCCGAGCTGATGCAGGCCGGCTGGTCCAAGCGGCGCCCCCTGTCCTGGGTGGTGCACGAGGAGACATACGGCCGCCGCGCCCTGCCCGGAGAGGAACCCCACGACCTGCTCGCCGAGACCGTCGCACAGATCCGCCCGCTCGACGCCAAGGCGCTCGGCGAGGCATGGGAGCGCCAGAAGCGCATGACCAAGCCGGCCGGCGCGCTCGGCATGCTGGAGATCATCTCCGCACAGCTGTGCGGGCTGTCCCGGCAGTGCCCGCCGCCGATCCCGGAACCCGCCGCCGTCGCGATCTTCGCCGGCGACCACGGCGTGCACGCCCAGGGCGTCACTCCCTGGCCGCAGGAGGTGACCGCCCAGATGGTGGCCAACTTCCTCGGCGGGGGAGCCGTCTGCAACGCCTTCGCCGCCCAGGTCGGTGCCGAGGTGTGCGTCGTGGACGTGGGAGTGGCCGCCGACCTGCCCGCCACGCCGGGCCTGCTGCCGCGCAAGATCCGCGGTGGTACGTCCGACATGACCGCCGGCCTCGCGATGACCCGCGAGGAGGCCAAGGCGGCCATCGAGGTGGGCATCGAGACCGCCCGCGACCTGGTGGCGGCCGGCAACAAGGCCCTGCTCACCGGTGAGATGGGCATCGCCAACACCACCGCGTCCGCCGCGCTGATCTCCGTCTTCACCGGCGCCGACCCGGCCGAGGTGACCGGGCGCGGCACGGGCATCAACGACGAGACGCTGGTCCGCAAGACCGAGGTCGTCCGCCGCGCGCTGGAACTCCACCAGCCGGACCCGGCCGACCCGATCGGCGTCCTCGCGGCCGTCGGCGGCTTCGAGCACGCGGCCATGGTCGGCCTGCTGCTCGGCGGCGCGTCCCTGCGTACGCCGGTGATCCTGGACGGCGTCAGCGCCGGCGCGGCGGCCCTGGTCGCCCGCGCGATCGCCCCCGAGGTGCTCGCGGCCTGCATCGCCGGCCACCGCAGCGCCGAACCGGGCCACGTCGCGGCGCTGAACAAGCTGGGCCTGCGCCCCCTGGTCGACCTCGACCTCCGCCTCGGCGAGGGCACGGGCGCCCTGCTGGCGCTCCCGCTGGTCCAGAGCACGGCGAGGGCCATGCACGAGGTGGCCACGTTCGACGCGGCGGGCGTCACCGAGAAGTAACGGACAGGCGCCCGGCCCACGCGAGGCCGGGCGCCTTCCAGTGCCCACGGGCCGGTACCGGGACGCCCGCCGCTGCCGTCCGGCGTCCACGGGCCGGTACCGGACGCCCGCCGATGCCCTCCCGCGTCCACGGGCCCGCGCCCTTTGGCCCCACCACGGCCGGGGTGCCCTCCGGCCCTCCCCATGGCCGCTGCCCAGCCATCGGACACCCGCTCCACCCGCACCGCCGCCACCGTAAAATCCGCACGTCAGCGCCACCGCACAGCCACCGGAGGACGCCCTCATGGCCGAACACCCCGCCTACCCCGTAGGTCTCCGCCTCTCCGGCCGCCGCGTGGTCGTCCTCGGCGGCGGCACCGTGGCCCAGCGCCGTCTCCCGGCCCTGATCGCGGCCGGCGCGGACATCACCGTCGTATCCCCGCAGGCCACCCCCTCGGTCGAGGCCATGGCCGAGGCGGGGGAGCTCACCTGGGAGCGGCGGACCTATGCCGAGGGCGACCTCGCCGAGGCCTGGTACGCCCTCATCGCCACCAGCGACCCCGACGCCAACACTCGTGCCTCCGCCGAGGCGGAGCGGCACCGCGTCTGGTGCGTCCGCTCCGACGACGCCGACCAGGCCACGGCCTGGACCCCGGCGACCGGCCACAGCGAGGGCGTCACCGTCGCCGTGCTCACCACCGACGCGCGGGGCCGCGACCCCCGGCACACCGCCGCCATCCGGGACGCGGTCGTGGAGGGCCTGCGCGACGGCACCCTCGTCGCCCCGCACCACCGCACCCGCACCGCGGGCGTGGCCCTGGTCGGCGGCGGACCCGGCGACCCCGACCTGATCACCGTCCGCGGCCGGCGCCTGCTCGCCGAGGCGGACGTCGTCATCGCCGACCGGCTGGGCCCGCGCGACCTGCTCGCCGAGCTGCCGCCGCACGTCGAGGTGATCGACGCGGCCAAGATCCCCTACGGCCGCTACATGGCCCAGGAGGCCATCAACAACGCGCTGATCGAGCACGCCAAGCAGGGCAAGGCGGTGGTCCGGCTCAAGGGCGGCGACCCGTTCGTCTTCGGCCGGGGCATGGAGGAGGTCCAGGCGCTCGCCGAGGCGGGCATCCCGTGCACGGTGGTTCCCGGCATCTCCAGCTCCATCTCGGTCCCGGGCGCGGCCGGCATCCCGGTCACGCACCGGGGGGTCGCCCATGAGTTCACCGTGGTCAGCGGGCATGTGGCGCCCGACGACGAGCGTTCCCTGGTCGACTGGCCCTCGCTGGCCAAGCTCACCGGCACCCTGGTGATCCTGATGGGCGTCGACAAGATCGGGAAGATCGCGGAGACGCTCGTCGCCCACGGCAAGCCGCCGACGACGCCGGTGGCCCTGGTCCAGGAGGGCACGACGGCCGCGCAGCGCCGGGTGGACGCCACCCTGGCCACGGTCGCCGAGAGGGTACGGTCGGAGGACGTGAAGCCGCCGGCGGTCATCGTCGTCGGCGAGGTCGTACGGGTCGGCCCCGGGCCCGCCGCCTGATCACCCCTACGGGGACACCACCGGGACACCCTCGGACACCCCTCGAGTAACCCCGGGTAACACAACCCTTACCCAGCCGTTGGCAGCACATCCAGGACAAGGCAGTAATACCCCGTGGCCGATCTCATCACCGTCGAGGACCCCGACGACCCCCGCCTGACCGACTACACGGGCCTGACCGACGTGGAGCTGCGCCGCCGGCGGGAGCCCGCGGAGGGCCTGTTCATCGCCGAGGGCGAGAAGGTCATCCGCAGGGCCAGGGAAGCGGGCTACGAGATGCGGTCCATGCTGCTCTCGGCCAAGTGGATCGACGCCATGCGCGACGTCATCGACGAACTCACGGCCCCGGTGTACGCCGTGAGCCCGGAACTCGCCGAACGGGTCACCGGCTACCACGTGCACCGCGGCGCCCTCGCGTCCATGCAGCGCAAGCCGTTGCCGACGGCCGGCGAACTGCTCCGCACCGCCCGCCGCGTGGTGATCATGGAGTCGGTGAACGACCACACCAACATCGGCGCGATCTTCCGCTCGGCGGCGGCCCTCGGCATGGACGCGGTGCTGCTGTCGCCCGACTGCGCCGACCCGCTGTACCGGCGGAGCGTCAAGGTCTCCATGGGCGCGGTGTTCTCCGTGCCGTACGCCCGCCTGGAGACCTGGCCGAAGGGGCTGGAGTCGGTCCGCGAGGCCGGTTTCACGCTGCTCGCGCTGACCCCGGACGAGAAGGCCGGCAGCCTGGACGAGGCCGCCCCGCACCGCATGGACCGGGTGGCGCTCATGCTCGGCGCGGAGGGCGACGGCCTGTCCACGCAGGCCCTGGTCGCCGCCGACGCGTGGGTCCGCATCCCGATGTCCCACGGCGTCGACTCCCTCAACGTGGGCGCGGCGGCGGCGGTGGCGTTCTACGCGGTGGCGACGGGCCGGCCGCGGTCCTGAACCGCGGGGCGGCACGCCATGCCGCCCTCCTCGCCCGGCCACGGTCCCCTCGGAGCCGGAGTCGGAGCCCGGCGGGGGAGCCGGCCGCCGGTGCCCGCCCCGGTGCTCAGCGCCCGCGCCTCCCCGCAACCGTCCGCTTCCGGTGCGGCGGACCGGCGTCTACGCCGACCGGTTCACCGTAAACCCGCCGTCACCCGCCGACGGATCACCGGGCCGCCCCGTAAGGCTCTGGCCCGCCGGAGCGCCCGGCTGCGCGTGCCGCTCCCGCTGGACCCCGCCGTCGCCGCCCAGCCCGCGCGCCGGACCCTGGCAGCCCTGGGCCACCGCGATGCCGAGCGCCACCAGCAGCGTCACCACCACGAACACGAACAGCCGCTGCCGCAGCAGCCGTGGATTGGCGGGCCGCAGGCCGGTCCCCGTCGGGCGCCGTCCGGAATTGCCGCGCGGAGCCGGACGGCCACCGCCGGAGCGCGGGCCGCCGCCGCGTGGCGCCGGAGTGTGGCGTACCGTACCCGGCCGGGCGGACGCGGCCCCGCCCCGCCCGCCGCCGGCGCCCCGCGAGGGCGCGCCCTCACGGGACGGCGCCTCGCCGCGCGCGGAGACGCCTCCCCGGGACGGTGTCCCGCCCCGGGCCGGGACGCCCGGGCGCGGCGTGCCGGGGGAGCCCCGCCGCTGGGTGCGCTGCGGCTCCGGGTAGGTGTCGGCGAGCCGCCCGGTGGGCCGGTCGGCCTCGGCGGCCCGGGGGTGCGGCGGCCGTACGTCGTTCAGCCCCTGCGCCTCCCGGGCGGCGATCTCCTTCAGCCGCAGCGACAACTGGAGCGTGCTGGGCCGCTCCTCGGGGTCCTTCGCCAGGCAGGCCCGGATCAGCGGAGCCAGCGCGTCCGGTACGCCGGCCAGCTGCGGCTCCTCGTGCACCACCCGGTACAGCATCACCTCGGAACTGCCGTGCCCGAAGGGCGAGTCACCGGTCGAGGCGTACGCCAGGGTGGCGCCGAGCGAGAAGACGTCGGTGGCCGGGGTGACCGCCGCGCCGCGCACCTGCTCGGGGGCGAGGAAGCCGGGGGAGCCGACCGCGGTGCCCACATGGGTGAGTGTGGAGGCGCCGGTGGCCCAGGCGATGCCGAAGTCGATGATCCGCGGGCCCTTGGGGGACAGCAGGATGTTGGAGGGCTTCAGGTCCCGGTGGACGACACCGGCCTCGTGCACGGCGACCAGTCCCTCGGACAGGGCCGCGCCGATCGCCGCCGTGTCCGCCGCGCCGAGCGCCCCCTCCTCGGCGACCTTGTCGTGCAGGGAGGGGCCGGGCACGTACTGCGTGGCGAACCAGGGCCGCTCGGCCTCCAGATCGGCGGCGACCAGCCGGGCCGTGCAGCCGCCGCGGATCCGCCGGGCCGCGGACACCTCGCGCGCGAACCGGGACCGGAACTCCTGGTCCTCCGCCAGGTCCGGCCGGATCACCTTCAGCGCGACCCGCTGCCCCTTCTTGTCGGAGCCGAGATACACCACGCCCATTCCGCCCGCGCCGAGCCGTCGGTGAAGCCTGAACGAGCCGACGACGCGCGGGTCCTCGCGCCTCAGGCGCATCATCGCCATGTTCATCCCCGCTGCCCGGTCCCTGTGACGTGGCACAGCTTACGTTTCCACGGCCGCCCGCGCGCATAGGCCGCGCCCTCTCGGCGGGACGGATTGTGCGGGCCGTCCGGGGGAGGTGAAACCCGGTCAGCCGGCCAGTCGTTAGCGCGACTTCGCGCCGGCCGGCCCCCCAACCCGCCTGCCGCTCCGGGAGGTTGAGCTCACGCGAAGCCGAAGCCCCCCGGGCGGCACCCCTGCCGGCCCCCGGCCGTCGACCGCCCGCGGGCGGGGCCGGGCCCCGGACCGGGATCCGCCTCCGACCCCCCTTCCGGCACCGGTCCGAGTGATCGAAGTCACTCCCCCCGGTGAGCGGGATGCTTCCGAAATGACCGGACAGAGCGGACGACCCCTCCGGGAAGTCCCCTATACCCGGGCCCGCGTCTCCACCCAGGGGAGTACATCGCGGCCGGCGGCTCATCCTCCCGGAGGCCCGGCAATCGGTACGAGGGCATGACGTCGGCCAGGCGCGGCCCACCTAGATTTATGGACGAGCGGCGGGTGCTGCGGTACTCGTCCCCCGAGGTCGGACACCCGCCGCCGCAACCGACAACCGAACAGTCAGGAGAGGGACCATGGCCCATACGGCACCGCGACGCCCGGCGTTCGCCTCCCGCCGCACGGGCCGCCGCCACCCGCTGGTGGCGACACTCATGGCCCTTCCCCTCGCGGCCCTGCTCCTGCTCGTCTTCGACGGCTGGGAGACGGTGGCCACACAAGCGTCGTCCGTGGGTGCGATGCTGGGGCGCTGAGCGGCGACCCCAGGCCCGGAAGAGCGGTCCGGGCGGGGACATCGATCCATGAAACCCCGTGGGGACGGGGGTACGGCGGACGGCAGAATGCCGGCGCAGCTGGGGAGCTGCGCCGGCATCGGCCGTTTCCCGCCACGGCGCGCTTTCCCCGCGGTCCTCCTGGCCATGGGCGGGCGACCCGCCGCGCGACCGCCCCAGTACCCTCGGCCGGACAGCCACCCCCTTCCCCGAGGCAACGGTGACCGCAGACACAGCCACCAGCACGGACACGCCCGCCGACCCCCTCATATCCGCCCTGACCGCCCAGGCCAGGGCGGCGGCCCACGGCACCCCGGCCCCCTGCCGGTGCGCCACCACCCCCCTCGCCGTCCGCCCCGACGCCACCGTCATCCGCCACGCCGGCACCGTCGCCAAGGCCCACGCCCCGGACACCGACCCCGCCGCACTGGCCCTCCGCGTCACCACGGCCACCCGCCTCCCGGACGTGCTGCTCCCGCCCCTCACCCCCGCCCCGGCCCCACCGCGCGACCCGCACGGCCGTCTGGTCACCCTCTGGCCGTACGGCGCCCCCGTCGACCGGGACGACCCCGACGCGGCCCCCTGGGAAGCCGTGGCCACCCTCCTGGCCCGGCTGCACCGCACCCCCGTCCCCGCCGGCCTCCCCCCGATGCGCGGCCCCGCCAAGGCCGCCCGCGCCCTCGACCGGCTCCACGCGGCCCTGCGTGCCACGCCCCACGGGCCCGCCCGCCCCGCCGCCCGCCCGGTGCTGGCCGCCTGGGCCGCCCTGCCCGCCTGGGCCGGGGCCGGGGCCCCGATGCCCGGCCCGGCGGCCCTGTGCCACGGCGATCTGCATCTCGGCCAGCTCGTCCGGCACCCCGCGCCCGGCGGCCCGTGGCGGCTCATCGACGTGGACGACCTCGGCGCGGGCGTCCCCGCCTGGGACCTCGCCCGCCCCGCCGCCTGGTACGCCTGCGGGCTCCTCCCACCCGCCGAGTGGACCCGCTTCCTGACCGCCTACCGGCGGGCCGGCGGCCCGGCCGTGCCCGCGGACGGCGACCCCTGGCCCGCCCTGGACGTCCCGGCCCGCGCGCTCACCGTGCAGACGGCCGCCCTGGCGATCACGAAGGCGCTCGCCGCCGGCCGCCCGCTGGACGAGGTGGAACAGGCCCTGGCCGACGCCTGCGCGCGCATGCCGTCCGCCCCCGCGCACCCTCCCCGCCGCGAGCCCGGAATCCCGGGCTAGGCTGCAACCGCCCGGGGCCGGACGGAGTCTGTCCTGGGGAAGCACGAAGCAGTACCGACCGGCGAGGAGTTGAGCCGAGCATGCAGTGTCCGAAGTGCCATGCGCCGATGCACACCTACAACCGCAACGGCGTCCAGATCGAGCAGTGCAGCGGCTGTCGCGGCATCTTCCTCGACTACGGCGAGCTGGAGGCGCTGACCCGCCTGGAGGCCCAGTGGTCCCAGCCGGCCCCGCCCCCGCCGCCCGCCCCGCAGGCCTACCCCGCGGCGGCCCCGCCCGCGCCCGCATGGGGCGCCCCGCACGGCGGTCACCACGGTGACCACGGTCACTACGGCCACCACCGCCACAAGAGCTTCGGCCACATGCTGTTCTCCAGCTGAGCACACGAAGAAGCCCCCGGCCGTATAAGACGGCCGGGGGCTCCTTGCTGTGTGGACGATACTGGGATTGAACCAGTGACCTCTTCCGTGTCAGGGAAGCGCTCTCCCGCTGAGCTAATCGTCCGCGGACCGTGACCCGGGGGTCACAGGCAGTGCGCGATACTGGGATTGAACCAGTGACCTCTTCCGTGTCAGGGAAGCGCTCTCCCGCTGAGCTAATCGCGCGGGGGACCTTCGAGAAGATCCGGGATCCGAAGATCCAGTGGACGATACTGGGATTGAACCAGTGACCTCTTCCGTGTCAGGGAAGCGCTCTCCCGCTGAGCTAATCGTCCTTGGAGGTGGAGACGGGATTTGAACCCGTGTAGACGGCTTTGCAGGCCGTTGCCTCGCCTCTCGGCCACTCCACCAGGAGTGTAGGGGATCGGGATGACCCCTTCTTCCTTCGAGCGGACGACGAGGCTCGAACTCGCGACCTCAACCTTGGCAAGGTTGCGCTCTACCAACTGAGCTACGTCCGCTTGTCGTTTCGGTCCGCTTCCGCGTCCCGGCGACGTGTTGAACTCTAGCGGATTCCCCGGCCAGTACAAAAACGCGTTTGCGCAGCGTGCTGCGGTGCGCCCCGCGTACCCCGTGGTCAGCGCCCCGCGCGGGACATCCCGCGGCCACCCGGCGGACACCCGACCTAGACTCGACATCGTGCTCCACCACCCATCCGGCCTCCCCCCTCTCGCCCGCTTCGGGGACCGCGTCGCCACCGGTCTGCTCGACGTCACCAGCGACCCGGCCGCCTTGGACTCCAGCGGCTTCTGGGCCGTCTGCGCGGACTTCGAGGGCCGGCTGACCTGCGCCCGCTTCGCGCACGTACGCAAGGAGCCGGTGCCCGTGCCGCGGCCCGGCCGGTGGCGGGGCCCGCAGCCGGGGCAGTGGACGTCCTCCCTGGACCGCGCCGGATACATCGCGGCCGTCCACCGCATCCGCGAGCACATCGCGGCCGGCGAGGTCTACCAGGCCAACCTCTGCCGCGTACTCAGCGCGCCCGTCGCCCCCGGCGCCGACGTGGACGCCCTGACCGCCGTACTGGCCCGCGGCAACCCGGCACCGTACGCCGGAACGATCCGCCTGCCGGAGCACGGCGTGGAGATCGCCACCGCCTCCCCCGAGCTGTTCCTGCGCCGGGACGGCCGCATCGTCGAGTCGGGCCCGATCAAGGGCACCGGGCGGACCGAGGCGGACCTCCTCGACAAGGACCACGCCGAGAACGTGATGATCGTGGACCTGGTCCGCAACGACATCGGGCGGGTCTGCGCGACCGGCACCGTGACCGTTCCCGACCTGTGCGTGGTGGAGAAGCACCCCGGGCTCGTCCACCTCGTCTCCACCGTGCGCGGCGAGCTGCGCCCGGACACCGGCTGGCCCGGGCTGCTGGCCGCGGCCTTCCCGCCCGGCTCGGTCACCGGCGCCCCCAAGTCGAGCGCCCTGCGGATCATCGAGGCCCTGGAGACGGCACCGCGCGGCCCCTACTGCGGCGGCATCGGCTGGGTGGACGCCGACCGGGGCACCGCCGAGCTGGCCGTGGGCATACGCACCTTCTGGATCGACCGCGCCGAGAGCGTCCTGCGCTTCGGCACGGGCGCCGGCATCACCTGGGGTTCCGACCCGGAGAGGGAGTGGCGGGAGACCGAGCTGAAGGCCTCCCGGCTGCTCGCGGTGGCGTCGGGCGCGTACGAGGAGACCGAGGAGGCCCTCGGATGAGGATCTGGCTGGACGGCGGGCTGCGCGAGGCGGAAACCGCCCGGGTCTCCGTCCTCGACCGCGGCCTGACCGTCGGCGACGGCGTCTTCGAGACCGTGAAGACGGTCCACGGCCGGCCCTTCGCGCTCACCCGGCACCTGGACCGGCTGACCCGCTCGGCCCGCGTCCTCGGCCTGCCCGACCCCGACCACGACGAGATCCGCCGCGCCTGTACGGCCGTACTGGAGGCCAACCCGATGCCGCTGGGCCGGCTGCGGATCACCTGCACCGGCGGCCACGGCCCGCTCGGCACCGGCCGCGGCGAGCACGGCCCGACCCTGGTGGTCGCCGTCGCCGAGACCACCCGCCGCCCGGACTCCACCGCGGCGGTCACCGTCCCGTGGACCCGCAACGAGCGCGGCGCCCTCGCCGGCGTGAAGAGCACGTCGTACGTCGAGAACCTCATCGCCCTCGAACGCGCCCGCCAACTGGGCGCCTCCGAGGCGCTGTTCGGCAACACGGCCGGACTGCTCTGCGAGGGCACCGCGACGAACGTCTTCGTCGTCCTGGACGGCGAGATCCACACCCCGCCGGTCGCCTCCGGCTGCCTGCCCGGCGTCACCCGCGCCCTGGTCATCGAGTGGACGGGCGCCCGGGAGACCGACCTGCCGCTGGACGTCCTCCAGCGCGCCGACGAGGTCTTCCTCACCTCCTCCCTGCGGGACGTACAGGCCCTGCACCGCGTCGACGGCCGCGAACTGCCCGGCGCCGAGGGCCCGGTGACCGCCAAGGCGATGCGCGTCTTCGACGAGCGGTCCGGGCAGGACCTGGACCCCTGAGCCGACGGCCGGACCGGCCCCGGCGAGCCGCGACGCGCCGGGCCGGGGGCGCTGTCGCCGGGGGCCGGGGCCGAAAACCGGCTGACTCGGCCGGCCGGCGCGGGTAGAACCTCTGTGATGACGACGACCCTGCGGCCGGCCGAGCCGCTCCGGCAGAACCCCGACGGGACCCGCTCACGGCGCTACGCGGTGTGCGTGAACAGCCGTCCCGTCGGCGAGATCCACCTCGGCACCTCGCCGTCCCTCGGTGACTCCGTGGCCCGGGTCATCGACCTGCGGATCGCCGAGCCCGACCGGCGGCGCGGGCGGGGCACGGTGGCGGCGCTGGCCGCGGAGGAGGTGGCCCGCGGCTGGGGCTGCGCGCAGCTGGAGGCCCTGGTGCCCGTCACGGCGGACGCCGCCCTGAGCCTGTTCCGCACCCTGGGCTACACCGTGCGCAACCGCGGCATGGAGAAACACCTGGACGGCACCCTGCCCGAGCTGCCCCCGGGCAGCCGGGCGCGGCCCATGACGGGGGAGGAGTTCGACGCCTGGCTGGAGGCGGAGCGCGAGCGGTTCGCGCGCACGTGGACCGACCTCGGCATCCCGGAGGCGGCCGCCCGCGCCAAGTCCCGCGACGACCACGCACGGCTGCTGCCGCACGGTCTCGCGACCGAGGGCATGCTCTTCAGCGTGCTGGAGCACGAGGGCAGCCCGGTGGGCACGCTGTGGGTGGCACTCCTGGAGGGCAAGGCGTTCGTGTTCGACGTGCAGACGTATCCGGCCCACCGGGGCCGGGGGCACGGCCGTACGCTCATGCGCCTGGCGGAACGCCAGGCGGCCGGCTCCGGCCGCCCGGTGCTGGGCCTCAACGTCTTCGCGGGCAACACCCCGGCCGAGGCCCTGTACACCTCGCTCGGCTACGAGACGGTGACGTACTCCCTGAGCAAACCCCTGCTGTGAACGGCACCACCGGCCGGACACCTCCGTTCCCCGCCTCCTCGCGGCAGGGCGCGTCCGGTGGCCCGGCCGGTGCTCAGCCCTGTTCGGCGGTGCGGTCGGCCAGCAGGCGGTCCGCGATGTGCTCGATGCGCTCGCGCAGGCCCTCCTGGCTCTTGCCGCCGTCGAGACGCTCGCCCCCGATGACGTACGTCGGCGTGCCGGTCACACCGATGGCCTTGCCCTCGGCCTGGTCGGCGTCCACGGCGAGGATGTGCCGGCCGTCGATCAACGCGGTGTCGAATTCCTCCGCGTCCAGCCCGAGTTCCCGCGCCACCTCGACCAGGAAGGGTTCCCCCTGACGGTCCAGCTCCGCCACCCGCTCCAGCACGGCCTCCACGTACGGCCAGCCCTTGCCCTGCTCCAGCGCCTCCTCGGCGGCCTGCGCGGCGGCGAAGGAGTGCTTGTGCTTCTCCAGCGGGAAGTGCCGCAGCCGCAGCTCCAGCCGGTCGCCGTAGCGGGCACGCAGGGCACGTACGTCGTCCAGGGCCGTACGGCAGTCGGGGCACTGCAGCTCACACCAGACGTCGAGGACGAGGGCTTCGGTGCGGGCGGGGGAGGAGTCGCTCATGCCCACCAGTCTTCCAGGCCGGGCCCGGGCGGCCCAACCGGACCTCGGCGTGCGAGCGGGGCGCGTACCGGGACTCCAGTAGGAGAGGACCCGGAGATGTCCCTGATGTCCGGCTGGACCATGGCCTCGCGGGGAGCCGGCGGTGCACGATGGAAGCGACGGACCGAACCCGCCAGGAGGACCGGATGATCGCCGAGACAGTGTGCTCCGCCGTTTCCGCGGCGGGTCTGGGTATCGCGGTGGTCACGGCCTACCGCGGACGCTTCCTGGCGGCGGCGCGCCTCGCGGCCTACTCGCTCGTCCCGGTCGGCCTGGTGCTGACCGGGGTCGTCGGCTGGCTCGCCGACACCGCGCTGAGCCCCACCGCCTGGGCCGGCTTCGGCGTGCTGGGCGCGGCCTGGCTCCTGTTCACCGGCACCCGGGCCGTGGAGCGCCGGCGCGGAACCACCGGCGCCGAGCGCAAGCCGGCGAGACGGGCGGAGCGGGAGGCGGTGGCCCCCGCGGCGCCGGCGCCGCGCCTCGGCGGGACGACGGCGGGCCCCTCGGCACGCCCTTCCACCGCCCGGCCCACCCCCCGGTCCGCCGACGCGTCGGAGGACTTCGGCGACATCGAGGCCATCCTCAAGAAGCACGGCATATGACAGTCACATAACTGGCCGAAGGGACACAGTGAGTCCCCGGGCGGCCGGAATCGTTCACCACCCGGACGAGACCTCACGGTATTCGGCGACTCCCGCAAGATCTCCGAGCGCTGATCGCGACCGGGCACCGGGTACGCCATGATCTGCGGCAAGATGCTGGACACTACACAGAGCGAGGCCGCGCCGCCCAAGGACGAGCCTCGCGGGTGCCTCTTCGCCCTTTCCCAGCCACCGCTGATGATCTTCCTGGCGGTGATCGGGTGTCTGCTGCTCATGGCTGCGCTGCATGATCTGCTGTTGCTGTGAGCCGTACACGTCCGTCCCGGCGCCACCCGCCGGGACCGACGTCGCATCCGGGCGCCGTCCGGGCCGCCCGCGGCCGACCGGCCCCCGTCCCGCCCTCGCTCAGCCGGCCGCTTCCTTGCGCCGGGCCCGGTAGGCGGCGACATGCAGCCGGTTCCCGCAGGTACGGCTGTCGCAGTAGCGGCGCGACCGGTTCCGGGAGAGGTCCACGAAGGCCCGCCGGCAGTCCGGTGCCTCGCAGCGCCGCAGCCGCTCCTGTTCTCCGGCCACCACGAAGAAGGCCAGCGCCATCCCGCAGTCGGCGGCCAGATGGTCGGCCACGGAGGCGCCCGGCGCGAAGTAGTGCATGTGCCAGTCGTAGCCGTCGTGGTCGGTCAGCCGGGGCGTGGTGCCGGCGGCGGCGACCAGCTCGTTGATCATCAGGGCCGCGGACCGGGCGTCCGGGGCCGCGAAGATCGCCGTGAAGCGCCCCCTGAGCCTGCGTACGGCGGAGAGATCCAGCTCCGACAGCACGCCGACGTCGCTGATTTTGTGGCTTCGTACGAATTCCGTGAGTGCCTGGACGTCGGGCAGACCGTCCGCCGCCGGATCGTCCTCGGGCGCGGAGTTCACCAGATCCACCACGGTGTCGAGGGCACACCGGGTGTCGTGGGTGATCAGCACGTTTCGCTCCCTGGCCTGGGGGTCGGGCGGGCGCCCGCCGATTGCTGGCCGATGGTAGCGACAACCGCGCCGGCCGCACCCGTCCTTCCCCGCCCCGATTGCCGTGAGAACGCCCCCGCGCCGCACGGGGTTCCCGCCGCACCGCTCCGTCCGCGCGGTACAGGCGCCCGCCCGGCCGTACACGGGCGACGGCCGGGCGCGCGCATACGGCGGCCGAGTCCGGGCGTCGCCGTATACGCATCGCACTCGGCCGCTCGCGGACCGCGGTCGACGGCGGCCGGACCGACGCCGCCCGTGAACGCTCACGAGGGCGGCGTCGGTCCGTTGCCGTATGCGGTTGTCTTGGCCCGAGCCGTCTCCCCGAGTGGACGGCGCCGGGCTGCTCGGAGGGGCCGCGACCTAGCTCTCCGCCAGGATGTGCGAGAGCTCCTGGTCCAGATCGAAGTGCCGGTGCTCCGTGCCGGGCGGCACGGCGGCGTCGGTTCGCTTCAGGAAGGACTCCAGGGCCCGCGCGGGGGCCTCCAGCAGAGCCTCTCCCTCCGGGGAGCTGAGGGCGATGCACACGACGCCCTGGCCATGGCTGCGCGATGGCCAGACGCGGACGTCGCCGGTCCCGGTGGGCCGGTGCAGGCCCTCGGCGAGGAGGTCGCGGGCGAACACCCACTCGACGGTCTCCTCGGCTCCGGTGTGGAAGGTGGCGTGCACGGCGTAGGGGTCGGCCGTGTCGTACCGCAGGCCTGCGGGGACAGGCAGGGAGGACTCGCTCGACACAACGAGGCGCAGGTGCAGCTCGCAGCTGACCGTGGTGTTCATAAGCGCCAGGGCCTTTCGCTCAGTGTGCGCTCGGGGATTCGCACGTCGGCGAAATCGACATGCCACCTACGGTGCCGTTGTAAACCCCTCTGAGGGTTTTGCGTGTGTTTACGTAACTCTTCCGGCCGAGAACTCGTACCGGATCTACCACCATTCCGGTGACTGGTTTCACTCGGGTAGGGTTTGTCTATATGAATACGGGGAGTGACGAACCGGGCGAGGTCGCCGTGGCATCGGACAAGGCGAAGACGGACCGGCAGGAGACCGGTGAAGCAGCCGCGCGCGGGCTGGGCTCGCGGGCGCCGGAGTTCATCAAATCCCGCCGGCTCCTGCATCTGAGCTGGCAGGTCGGGGTCTTCGTGGTCGGCCTCGCGGTGGTTGGCGCGGGCATCGTCATGCTGCCGCTGCCCGGGCCCGGCTGGGTCGTGATCTTCGGCGGCATGGCGATCTGGGCGACCGAGTTCGTGTGGGCCCAGCTGGTGCTCCGCTGGACCAAACGCAAGGTCACCGAGGCGGCCCAGCGGGCCCTCGATCCCAAGGTGCGCCGCCGCAACATCACCCTCACCGTGATCGGACTGGTGATCATCGGCGTACTCGCCGGGATCTACCTGTGGAAGTTCGGCTTCGTCATGCCCTGGAAGATCAAGGACCAGTGACACGGCTGCGGGGCCGGTGCCCTCCACCGCCCCGCCCCTGGTCGGAAGCACCCCCTGACATGGGGTAATGTTCTTCCTGCGCCCGGGCGATTAGCTCAGTGGGAGAGCGCTTCGTTCACACCGAAGAGGTCACTGGTTCGAACCCAGTATCGCCCACCCGGACCGACGGCCCATCTGCGACAGGCAGATGGGCCGTCGGCGTATCCGCACCCACCCGCACCCGCACCGGAGCGGGCGTAGGGCAGAGCGGGGAGGCACGGCCGGTGGTCGGGCAGGGGGGCAACACGGCCGGAGTCGGGCGGGGAGCGAGTGGCACGGCTGGTGGTCGGGGCCGGGGGAGCGGCGTGGTAGGGGCGTCGGCCTCCTCCGCCCTGGGGCCTCGGGGCCCTCTCAGGCTGCTTGGCCGGGTCTGTCGGGCGTTACCCGTTCCTGCCTGGCCTCTTTGGCGCCCCCTGACCCCTGGCGGCCTCATGGCCCCCTTCAGGTCGCACGCGCCTCCTCGGCACCCCAGCCTCTCGATCCTGGTGCCTCTCCTGGGCGGCTCCCTGTCATTTCGGGTTCCGAAGCTTTCCGCCCCGCCTGCGTCCGGCCCCGATCCACCGGAGGTGGTAGCGGACCTCGCGGCTTGCTTGAACCGCGAGCCCCTGTGACCGCAGCGGCGCGGGGACGGCTCGGGCGTACGGCCCGCGGCGACGGCTCGGGACGCCTCGGCGCGGGGCTCGCTGAGTCCGGGGCGCCGGGCCGCGCCCGCGGTGGGGCATCCGGTCCTGGTCGGGCGCCGGGTTCGCGCGGTCGGCGCTGGACGGAGGGTGGCTGGTCCGACACGTGACCGTGGCCAGGCACGTGAATGGCCTTGCTCGGCCCCCGGTTCAACCCCAAGCCGAGCGTTTTGCCGAACCGGCAACAACCCTCGTCCCGGCCCGGCCATCCGCCGGATCATGGTGTCCAGGGCCCCGAGCAAGAGCCGCCCACCGTCTCCGACACCTGATCGCACGCACCTACGCCCACAGCCCACCGGACCCCTTCCGACCGGCCCTTTCGCGGGGCCGCGCCCGCAGCCAACCGGCCCTCAGTGAGCCAGCCCGCGCGCTCCTGCCCCGGGGTGTCCCATTGCCGCGCTCTGCCCAGTGGCCCACCAGACCTCCGCCCTCCGTCTCCTGCCTTCAGGTCGACCGACGGCACCTCGAAACCGCGCGACCTCCCCGAGCCCCAGGCCCTCAGAGCCCAAGCCCCACACCCCAGCCCCCACGCACCCCCACCCCCAGGACTCACCCAGACCCGCCCGTCCCAGCTTCCGCGAACCCCAGGAGATCCCGTGCCCCCGACCGCCGGCTCCAGCCCCGCCGTCTCCACCGCGTCCAGCCATTCCGCCCTCACCGACCGATCCTCCGCCGCGCCTTCCTCCACACCCACCCATCGCCTCCTCCCTTCCCCGGCCGGCCGTGTCCACCTGGTCGAGCAGGGCAGCGGGCCCTTGGTGCTGCTCCTGCACGGCTTCCCGGAGTCCTGGTACGCCTGGCGGCACCAGATGGCGGCGCTCGCCTCGGCCGGTTACCGCGCGGTGGCGATCGATGTGCGCGGGTACGGCCGTTCCTCCAAGCCGGAGGCCGTGGAGGCGTACCGGATGCTCGACCTGATCGCGGACAACGTGGCCGTGGTGGAGGGGCTGGGCGAGCGTTCCGCCGTGGTCGTCGGGCACGACTGGGGCGCGACGATCGCCGCCATGTCCACTCTGACCAGGCCGGACGTGTTCCGGGCCGTGGGACTGCTCGGCGTGCCGTACACCCCGCCCGGCGGCCCCCGCCCCAGCGAGATCTTCGCCCGCATGGGCGGAACCGGCACAGATGGACCCGGCACGGACGGCCCCGGCGCGGGCGACGAACCCGGCGCCGAGCGGCCGGGCGCCGGGTCACCTGGCGTCCGCCCCGACCACGACCCCCACCCCCGTCCCCGCCCCCAGGAGTTCTACATCTCCTACTTCCAGCAGCCCGGCCGGGCCGAGGCCGAGATGGAGCCCGATGTGCGCGGCTGGCTCGCGGGCTTCTACGCGGCTCTGTCCGCCGACACCATGGCTGCCCCCGGCGCCCCCGACCCGCACTTCACCGGGGCCGGCGGGACGCTGCGCGAGCGTTTCCCCGTCGGCGTGCTGCCGTCCTGGCTGGGGGAGCGGGACCTCGATGTCTTCGCCGGTGAGTTCGAGCGGACGGGGATGACCGGGGCCCTGAACCGGTACCGGAACATGGACCGGGACTGGGCGGACCTCGCCGATTGGGCGGGGCGGCCGATCACGCGGCCCTCGCTGTTCATCGGAGGTGAACGGGACGCCTCCCTCACCTGGCTGGCCGACGCCGTCAAGGCGTTTCCCGAGACGCTGCCCGGCCTTCTCGGTTCGCACATCCTGGACGGTTGCGGGCACTTCGTCCAGCAGGAGCGCTCGGAGGAGACGAACCGGATCCTGCTCGACTGGCTGGCCTCCCTGCCCGCCTGACGCGGCGTTCGGTTCGTTCGGCCCGTCGGCCACGCTTCCCTCACCAGTGGGAACGGCCGGCGGGCCGGCCTGTTTCCGGCGGTGGGGACGGGCGCCGGGCGGGCCCGCCGCTCCGGGCGCCCGCAAGAAAATCCTGCTCGGGTCATTGACGCACCCCGGGCCCCTTCGTACCTTGTGCCAGCAAGCGCTTACTTGAAACGATTCATGCGCGTGGCGGAGATGCTGCGGGGAGGCCCGACTGTGGGAACCAGGAATCTTGACAGGCGTACGATCCTGAAGGCGGCCGGGGCGTCGGCGGCCACGCTCGGGCTCGCCGCGACCACCGGCTGCGGCGGCGGAAGCGGCTCCGGAAACGGCACGGTGACGATCCGTTACTCCTGGTGGGGTGCCGAGGAGCGGGCCAAGAAGATCAACCAGTCCATCGCCCTCTTCGAGCAGAAATACCCCAAGATCAAGGTCAAAACCGATTTCCAGACGTATGACTCGTTCTGGGAGAAGTTCCAGACCCAGGCCGCCGGCGGAAACCCCCCGGACGTTTTCCAAAACGCCGTCACTTTCCTCAGGAAGTACGACAAGCGCGGAATTCTCCTCGATCTCAAGCCTCAGGTGGAGGCCGGGAATCTGAGCCTGGATCACTTCCGCGCGGGCGTCACGAAGGTCGGTGAAGTCGACGGCAAGCAACTCGGAATCCCGGTCGGCTCCAACACCATGTCACTCGTCATCGACAAGAAGCTCTTCCGGAAGGCGGGCGTCGAACCCCGGCCGGGCTGGACCTGGGACGAGTACTTCAAGGCCCTGAAGACCATCCGCGACAAGACGCGGGTCCCCGGGGACACCGGCTACTTCACCATCATGTACCTGTACGACCTCTACCTGCGCCAGAACGGCAAGGCGTTCTTCACCGACGACGGACTCGGCTTCGACCAGGCCGATCTGACGGAGTGGTGGACGGACGGCCTGGGCCGGGTCAGGGCCGGTGTCGTCACCGACCCCAAGACCGTCCAGCAGGACAAGCCCAAGTCCTCCCTCTCCGCCGGCCACGGCGCCTCGGAGTTCACCTGGGACAACTTCACCGTCCGCTACTCGGCCGAGGGCGACAGCGAGTACGGCCTCGCGCCCATCCCCACCACGGACGGCAAGCACACCGGCCAGTACCTCGCCTCCCTGATGCTCAGCGCCTCCGCCCGCACCTCCCACCCCAAGGAGGTCGCGCAGTTCATCGACTTCATGGTCCACGACCCCCGGGTCGGCACGATCATGGGCTACGACCGCGGCATCCTCACCAGCAACGAGCAGTTCGCGGCCTACAAGCCGGCCGACGCGGTCAACAAGGAGATCGCGCAGTACGAGGAGGACACCGCCAAGGCCGGCGTCCTCGGCGCGATCACCCCGCACCCTTCCGGTGCCGACACCATCGAGGCCGCCTTCATGCGCATCGGCGGCGACCTCGGACAGGGCAAGTCCAAGGTCTCCGACGCGGTGAAGCAGTTCTTCACCGAGGCCGAAGCCGCCTTCCAGGCCTGATGGGAAACGCCGTGACGCTCGTCAAGGACTCCGTGCCCGCGACCCGCGGCGCACGCCGGGCCGCCACCGCGAGGACGGGGCGGCCGGGCCGGCGGCGGGAGAACCTCGCCGGCTATCTGTTCATGTCCCCGTGGATCGCCGGGTTCCTGCTGCTGACCGCGGGCCCGATGATCGCCTCCCTCTACTTCGCGTTCACCGACTACAACCTCTTCACCAGCCCCAAGTGGGTCGGTCTCGACAACTTCACCAAGATGTTCGACGACCCGCGCTGGCAGAAGTCGGTGGAGGTGACGGCCAAGTACGTCGTCATCGGCACCCCGCTCAAGCTGCTCCTCGCCCTCGGCGTCGCCCTGCTCCTCGCGCAGAGCCGCCGCGGCCAGGCCTTCTACCGGGCCGCCTTCTACGCCCCCTCGCTCATCGGCGCGAGCGTCTCGGTCGGCTTCGTCTGGCGCTCGCTGTTCTCCGACGGCGCCGTCGTGGACCGTACGCAGACCTTCCTCGGCTTCCACGTCGGCGGCTGGGTCGGCAACGCCGACTGGGTGATGTACTCCCTGGTCGCACTGACCGTCTGGCAGTTCGGCGCGCCCATGGTCATCTTCCTGGCCGGGCTCAAGCAGGTGCCCAGGGAACTGTACGAGGCGGCCGAGATGGACGGCGCCGGGCCCTTCCGCAGGTTCTGGAACATCACCCTGCCGATGATCTCCCCGGTGCTGTTCTTCAACGTGCTGCTGGAGACCATCCACTCCTTCCAGATCTTCGGCTCGGCCTACGTCGTCTCCAACACCGCCTGCGGACCGGCCGACGCCACGCTCGTCTACACCTGCTACCTCTATCAGCAGGGCTTCAAGAACGCCCAGATGGGCTTCGCCTCCGCCATGGCCTGGATGCTGCTGCTCGCCGTGGCCCTGGTGACGGCCGTCCTCTTCTGGTCCCAGAAGAAGTGGGTGCACTACGAGGAGGACGCCCGATGAGCGCCACCACCACCAAGGCCCCGGTGCGCGCGGCCGGCATCCGGACCCCGGGCCCCGGCCGCCGCCGGGCCGGCTCCCTGGCCTGGCACCTCGGCGCCCTGCTGATCCTGGCCGTCATCCTCTACCCGGTCGTCTGGGTGATCGGCGCCTCGTTCAAGCCCAGCAAGGACATCATCAACAGCCTCACGCTGTTCCCCTCCCGCCCCATCCTGTCCAACTTCAAGGGACTGGCCGACGGCATAGCGGATGTCGGGATCTGGACGTTCTTCCAGAACTCGCTGCTCTACGCGGGCGGCGCGGTCGTCGGCGTCCTGGTCTCCTGCTCGCTGACCGCCTACGCCTTCGCCCGTATCAAGTTCGCCGGCCGCAACCTGCTGTTCTCCCTCATGATCGGCACGCTGCTGCTGCCGTACCACGTGCTGCTGATCCCGCAGTACGTGATGTTCCAGAAGCTGGAGCTGGTCAACACCTACGTCCCGCTGCTGATCGGCAAGTACCTCGCCACCGAGGCCTTCTTCGTCTTCCTCATGGTGCAGTTCATGCGGAACCTGCCCCGGGAACTGGACGAGGCCGCCCGCCTCGACGGCTGCGGGCACCTGCGCACCTACTGGTCGATCGTGCTGCCGCTGTGCCGGCCCGCGCTCATCACCAGCGCGATCTTCACCTTCATCAACGCCTGGAACGACTTCATGGGCCCGCTGATCTACCTCAACGAGCCCGGCAAGTACACCGTCTCCCTGGGCCTGATGATGTTCCGCGACTCCGACGGCGTGGCCGCCAACTACGGCGGCATGATCGCCATGTCGCTGGTCGCGCTGCTGCCGGTGTTGCTGTTCTTCCTCGCCTTCCAGCGCTATCTGATCGACGGCATGGCGACCTCCGGACTGAAGGGCTGAACCATGTCCCAAGCTCGGGTGAGACCGCGCCGGGAGTCCGGGTTCGCGGAGCGGTACGGCGTCTTCGCCGAGTCCCTGCTGACCGGGGTGTGGATCGCGGTGGCCTGCCTCGGCGTGGTCACCTACCCGGCCGCGTTCGCCGCCGGCGCCCGGCACCTGCGCCGGCGTACCGCCCACCAGGGCGGCGGATGGCGGGAGTTCACCGCCGACTTCCGCTCCGCGCTGCGCGGGGGATGGGCCGTCGGCGCCGCCGGCTGGGCCGCCGCATGGGTCGCCTGGCTGGACGTCCGGGCCGTGCACGCCGGACTGCCCGGCGGGCCCCTGGCCGGGGCCGTGGGACTGTTCGCGCTGCTCGGGCTCGCGGTGGCCGGGCTGCGGGCGGCGGCGGTGTGGACGCCCGGGGAGCGGTGGCGGGTCCTGTTCGCCGCCGCCGCGCGCCGTACCGTACGGGATCCCGCGGGGTCCTCCCTGCTGGTCGGCGGGGCCGTCCTGATCTGCTGTTCCGCCCTGCTCATCGCCCCGCTGGCGGTTCCCGTGCTGGGGGCCGTGGCCGCGGCGGCCGTCGCCGTCGAGGAGCGCTACCACCGCCGCTGACCCCCGGCTCCGCCCAGGCCGGCCACCGCCGAGACCGACGGCGCCCCGTCCGGCGCCGGACGGGGCGGGAAGCGGCGGCCGGTGGAGCGCGGCACCGCTGGAAGACCGGACCGCCCGGACCCCGGAACCGGTGGAACCAGCGGCCACCGGAGGCCGGCGCTTTGGAACCCGCGGCCCCGTACTCCGGCTGCGCCGAACGGGTGGTCCGCCGGAGCCGGGTGTCGCTGAACAGGCGGTTCCCGGACCCGGCGCCGCGAACGGACCGTTCCCGGACCCGGGCGGCACCAGCGGCCCGGCACCAGCGGCCCGGCCCCGGGAGCCGGGCACCACCGGACCCACGCCCTGCCCGGAACCCGAGCCCCTCCCCAGGACCCGCACCCCTCCCCCCTCTCCGGGACCCGCCCCCAGCACCGTCACCACCGCTGTCATGCCCCTGACCGCACCGTCATGGAAGGAAAGGTCATGTCCCCCATCCCCCGCAGGTCCCTCCTCAAGGCCGCCGCCGTCGCCGGAGCGGTCGCCCAGTTCAGCTGGGCCCTGGGCGCCCGGGACGCCGAGGCCGCGCCCGCTGCCGCCGCCGACGGCGCCGACCCGGTGACCCTGGACTGGCTGGAGGACGGCGGCCTCGGCGCCGCGCCCGGGGCCACCGTCGGCGTGCCCTGGCCGATGGGCGCCCACCCGGCGGACCGGTCCTTCGCGGTCACCGACGCCGACGGCAGGCACGTCCCCGTGCAGACCTGGCCGCTCGCCTACTGGCCCGACGGCTCCCTGAAATGGACCGCCCACGCCGTCGGCACCGGCACCGGCGAACTCACCCTCACCACGGGCACCCCCGCCGAGCCCGCGAAGAAGGTCACCGTCGACAGCGGCGGCGGCACCGTCGACGTCTCCACCGGCGTCATCACCGCGAAGATCGGCAAGAACGGCTCCACGCTCATCAAGTCCGTCACCCGCGGCTCCACCGAGATCGCCCGCAACGGCCGGCTCGTCCTCCTGCGCCAGCCCGAGATCGAGGACGAGGACCAGGGCACGGTCAGGACCGAACGCTTCGACGGCGCCGTCTTGTCCGTCACCGTCGAACAGGACGGACCGGTCCGGGCCGTCGTCCGCGTCGACGGCAAGCACCGCAAGGGCGACCGCGAGTGGCTGCCGTTCTCCCTCCGCCTGTACTTCTACGCCGGCTCCGACTCCTTCCGCATGGTGCACACCCTCACCTACGACGGGAGGCAGGAGCCCGGCAAGGCGAGCGGCGACTTCATCCGCGGCCTCGGCGTCCGCTTCACCGTGCCGATGCGCGACGCCGCCTACGACCGGCACATCCGCCTCGGCGGCGAGGGCAGCGGACTGCTGCGCGAGGCCGTCCAGGGCATCACCGGACTGCGCCGCGACCCCGGCGCCGCCGTCCAGGCCGCCCAGTACGAGGGCAAGAAGCTGCCCGACCCCGCCACCTGGGACCAGCGGGTCACCACCCGCCTGCGGTACATCCCGCACTGGGGCGACTACACCCTCGCCCAGCTCTCCGCCGACGGCTTCACCGTCCGCAAGCGCACCAAGAAGGGCCACGGCTGGATCACCGCCGGCGGCGGCCGGCGCGCCTCCGGCTTCGGCTACGTCGGCGGCGCGAGCGGCGGCCTCTCCTTCGGCCTGCGCGACTTCTGGGAGAAGTTCCCCGCCCAGCTCGACATCCGCGACGCCCACACCGACGAGGCCACCGTCACCCTCTGGCTCTGGTCACCCGAGGCCCAGCCCATGGACCTGCGCTTCTACCACGACGGCATGGGCCAGGACACCTACGCCGAACAGCTCGAGGGCCTCAACATCACCTACGAGGACTACGAGCCCGGCTTCGGCACCCCCTACGGCATCGCCCGTACCTCCGAACTCCTCTTCTGGGCCAACGACTCCACCCCCACCGCCGACACCCTCGCCCGCCAGGCCCGCGCCGTACGCGTCCTGCCCCAGCTCGCCGCCCCGCCCCGCCAGCTCATCAAGGCCAAGGTCTTCGGCCCCGGCCTGTACTCCGAGCCCGACCGCTCCACCCCCGCCAAGGCGAAGATCGAGGACCACCTCGACTTCCTCTTCACCTACTACAAGGACCAGGTGGAGACGCGCCGCTGGTACGGCTTCTGGGACTACGGCGACATCATGCACACCTACGACTCCGCCCGGCACGTATGGCGCTACGACATCGGCGGCTACGCCTGGGACAACTCCGAGCTCTCACCCGACCTGTGGCTCTGGTACGCCTACCTCAGAAGCGGCCGCTCCGACATCTTCCGCTTCGCCGAGGCCATGACCCGGCACACCGGCGAGGTCGACGTCTACCACCTCGGCAAGTGGGCGGGCCTCGGCACCCGGCACGGCGTCCAGCACTTCGCCGACAGCGCCAAACAGCAGCGCATCGCCAACACCACCTACCGGCGCTTCTACTACTTCCTCACCGCCGACGAACGCGTCGGCGACCTCATGCACGCCAACGTCGACTCCGACGAGACCTTCCTCGTCCTCGACCCCCAGCGCAAGGTCCGCACCGACCCCTACACCCCCGACCGGCACGCCCTGTCCATCGGCTTCGGCACCGACTGGAGCGGCCTGGTCTCGGCCTGGCTCACCGAGTGGGAACGCAAGGGCCCCAAGTGGGAGAAGGCCAGGGCACGCGTGCTGTCCACGATGGCGGGCATCGCCGCCCAGCCCAACGGCTTCGTCCAGGGCAGCGGACTCTACGACCTCGACACCGGCGAGTTCGCCGTGGCCGACAAGCCGGCCGTCTCCGTCTCCCACCTCTCGGCCGTCTTCGGACTCAACGAACTGTGCGCCGAACTCATCCACCTCGTCGACATGCCGGAGTTCAAGGAGGCCTACCTGGACTACTGCCGCTACTTCAACGCCACCAAGACCGAACAGACCGCCCGCTACGGCACCAGCTTCGGCACCCTGCTGCTCTTCCAGGGGCACTCACGCCTCGACGCCTACGCCGCCGTACAGACCGGCGACGCGGCCCTCGCCCAGCGCGCCTGGGCCAAGTTCTACCACTCCGACGGCTACACCGAGTCCTCCCCCTGGAGGACGGAGAAGCTGACCGGACCGGCCGCCCTCGTGGAGGGCGGCGAGGCGCCCTGGGTGTCCACCAACGACACCGCCCTCTACGGCCTCGCCGCCATCGAGAACCTCGCCCTGCTCGGCGACAGGATGCCCGCCTAGCCGGGAGGTGGCTGGGGGAGCGCCGCGGCACGGGCGGCGGCGCTCGCCCTGCGAGTGTGACCCGGCCCACGGCGGGGCACATGAGTACGCGTACTCACCTTCGTGAACCCACCCCGGCACACTCGCCCCATGGACCCCCACCACTACCACTTCCACAGCCTCTGGCCCCTGCCCGCCCCGCCGGCCGCCGTCTACGCGGTGCTGGAGCGGGCCGAGGACTACCCCCGGTGGTGGCCCCAGGTGCGGTCGGCGACCCGTCTGGCCGAGCACACCGGCCTGATCGTCATCCGGTCCGCGCTGCCCCTCGCCCTCACCGCCACCCTGCGCCAGACCCGCCGCGACCCGGCCGCCGGCGTCCTGGAGGCCGCCCTCTCCGGAGACCTCGAAGGCTGGGCCCGCTGGACGATCACCGCCGGCGGCCCCGGCACCCTCGCCCGCTACGAACAGGACGTCTTCGTCGGCCGGCCCCTGCTCAGGCGGCTCGCCCTGCCCGGCCGGCCCCTGTTCCGCCTCAACCACCGCCTGATGATGCGGGCCGGACGGCGCGGACTGCTGCGCCGTCTGGAGGCGGTTTGAACGAAGGGCGCCCGGACCTGTATTGTTCAGTGCGTTCCCGGGCGATTAGCTCAGCGGGAGAGCGCTTCGTTCACACCGAAGAGGTCACTGGTTCGATCCCAGTATCGCCCACCGGAAAAGGCCGGTCCGCCAACAGCGGACCGGCCTTCTTCATGCCCTCTCGATGTCCGCTTCCACCCCGCCGCCCGGGTCACGCCGCCGCCGGCAGCTCCGGCCGCAGCGGCCACTCCGGGCACACCGTCTCCTCCGAACCACTGCGCGCGAACCACGCCTGCAGCCCGCGCGCCTGCGCCGCGTGCCACTCCACCTGGAGCGCGTGCAACTCGGCCGGGGACAGCCGCTCCAGCCGCGTCGCGAAACGCCGCCCCAGCGCCCGTACGACATCCAGCGCGGCCAGCGCGTCCGCCGCCGCGTCATGCGCGCCCTGCGGCGTCACGCCGTAGTGCCCGCACAGATCGCCCAGCGTGCGGCGGCCCTTGCGGTACCGGTCCAGCTGCCGGTCGAGCACCTGCGGATCCAGCACCTTCAGCGGCACCGAGTCGAACCAGCGCGCCAGCGACGACGCCCGGTGCCGGCGCAACTCACGGTCCAGCAGCGTCAGATCGAACGGCGCGTTCATCACCACCAGCGGGCGGCCCAGCGTCGCGTGCTCCGCCAGCTGCTCCGCTATCTCGTACATCACCGGCGCCGGCCAGCGCCCGTTGTGCTGGAGGTGCTCCTCCGTCAGCCCGTGCACCGCCGTCGCCTCCGCCGGCACCGGCACCCCCGGATTCACCAGCCAGCGCGACACCCGGGGCCGGGTTCCCGGCGCGTCCTGGACGACGACGGCGGCCGACACGATCCGGTCGGTCTCGACGTCCACGCCCGTCGTCTCCGTGTCGAAGGCGGCCAGCGGCCCCTCGTACCAGGTCGTCATCCCAACTCCTCGCTCCCCCATGGCAGCTGTCGTGCCGACTTCTGGAGTTTGGTGATACCCGGCCTGTTTGCGCCGTACGCCGCGAGAAGTCAACAGGCGTGCGGATCAGCGCAGTTCAGCGATCCGCAGCGGCAAAACGCCGAGCTGGTAAGGCAGTTGGGCATGGTCAGAGTCCGGACAACGGCATCGACCGGATCGTCCTGGCCGTACCCGGCGACAAGATCCGCTGGTGGCGCGATACTCCCGGCGGCCCACGCCCCGCACGGCACCCGCGAGGCCGTCGACCACCGGCGGGCCACCGGCGCCATGGACGCCTCCGGTCCCGCACTTCGCGTCACCCTCGGCAAACCCGTACTTCCCGGAGGAGACCGGCGGGCCCCGTAGCCGGGCGCGCACCCAGGGTGACCGTTTCGCGGTCGGTGCCGTCGGGTCGGTACGATCGCCTGTGCGCGCGCTCCTGGTATGGCGCCGCACCCCACCTTCAGTCAGGAGAGACCGGTGTCAGACGTCCGTGTGATCATCCAACGCGATTCCGAGCGGGAAGAACGCGTGGTGACGACGGGCACTACGGCCGCCGACCTCTTCGCGGGCGAGCGCTCGATCATCGCCGCGCGCGTGGGCGGCGAGCTGAAGGACCTCACGTACGCACTGTCCGACGGCGACGAGGTCGAGGGCGTCGAGATCTCGTCCGAGGACGGCCTGAACATCCTGCGCCACTCCACCGCGCACGTCATGGCGCAGGCCGTGCAGGAGCTGTTCCCCGAGGCCAAGCTGGGCATCGGCCCGCCCGTCAAGGACGGCTTCTACTACGACTTCGACGTGGACAAGCCGTTCACGCCCGAGGATCTCAAGGCCATCGAGAAGAAGATGCAGGAGATCCAGAAGCGCGGGCAGAAGTTCGCCCGTCGTGTCGTCACCGACGAGGCGGCCCGCGAGGAGCTGGCGGACGAGCCGTACAAGCTGGAGCTGATCGGCCTCAAGGGCTCGGCCTCGCACGACGACGGCGCGGACGTCGAGGTCGGCGCCGGCGAGCTGACGATCTACGACAACCTGGACGCCAAGACCGGCGAGCTGTGCTGGAAGGACCTGTGCCGCGGTCCGCACCTGCCCTCCACCCGGCTCATCCCGGCGTTCAAGCTGATGCGCAACGCCGCCGCCTACTGGCGCGGCAGCGAGAAGAACCCGATGCTCCAGCGCATCTACGGCACCGCCTGGCCGTCCAAGGACGAGCTGAAGGCGTACCTCGACTTCCTCGCCGAGGCCGAGAAGCGCGACCACCGCAAGCTCGGTGCCGAGCTGGACCTCTTCTCGATCCCCGAGCAGATCGGCTCCGGCTTGGCCGTCTTCCACCCCAAGGGCGGCATCGTCCGCCGCGTGATGGAGGACTACTCGCGCCGCCGCCACGAGGAAGAGGGCTACGAGTTCGTCTACACCCCGCACGCCACGAAGGGGAAGCTCTTCGAGACGTCCGGGCACCTGGACTGGTACGCCGAGGGCATGTACCCGCCCATGCAGCTCGACGAGGGCGTGGACTACTACCTCAAGCCCATGAACTGCCCGATGCACAACCTGATCTTCGACGCGCGCGGCCGGTCGTACCGCGAGCTGCCGCTGCGCCTGTTCGAGTTCGGGACCGTGTACCGGTACGAGAAGTCGGGCGTCGTGCACGGCCTGACCCGCGCGCGGGGCTTCACGCAGGACGACGCGCACATCTACTGCACCCGTGAGCAGATGTCCGAGGAGCTGGACAAGACGCTCACCTTCGTCCTCGGCCTGCTGCGGGACTACGGCCTGACCGACTTCTACCTGGAACTGTCGACCAAGGACCCGGAGAAGTTCGTCGGCTCCGACGAGGTCTGGGAGGAGGCGACCGAGACCCTGCGCGAGGTCGCCGAGAAGCAGGGTCTGCCCCTGGTTCCCGACCCGGGCGGCGCCGCCTTCTACGGTCCGAAGATCTCCGTCCAGGCCAAGGACGCGATCGGCCGGACCTGGCAGATGTCGACCATCCAGCTCGACTTCAACCTGCCCGAGCGGTTCAACCTGGAGTACACCGGCCCGGACGGCTCCAAGCAGCGCCCGGTCATGATCCACCGCGCGCTGTTCGGCTCCATCGAGCGGTTCTTCGCCGTCCTGCTGGAGCACTACGCGGGCGCCTTCCCGGCCTGGCTGGCCCCGGTCCAGGCGATCGGCATCCCGATCGGCGACGCGCACGTGGAGTACCTCCAGAAGTTCGCGACCGCGGCGAAGAAGAAGGGCCTGCGCGTCGAGGTGGACTCCTCCTCGGACCGCATGCAGAAGAAGATCAGGAACGCGCAGAAGCAGAAGGTGCCGTTCATGGTCATCGCCGGCGACGAGGACATGTCCAACGGCTCGGTGTCCTTCCGCTACCGCGACGGCTCGCAGGAGAACGGCATCCCGTTCGACGAGGCCATCGCGAAGATCGAGCAGATCGTGACGGAGCGGACCCAGGTCTGATCCGCACCGGCTCCGCGGCCCCCGGGACCACCGTCCCGGGGGCCGCGCCCGTTGCGGAGAGCGCCCGAGTCCGCCCCGGCCGCACGGTGGGCCGGGGTGACGCCATATGCTGCCTAGCATGACGAGTGAGCCGGAGCAGCAGATCGGAGTGGGGACGCAGGACGCGTTCCAGCGCCTGTGGACGCCCCACCGGATGGCCTACATCCAGGGCGAGAACAAGCCGACCGGTCCGGGGGCCGACGACGGCTGTCCCTTCTGCTCGATCCCGGCCAAGTCGGACGAGGACGGGCTGATCGTGCGGCGCGGTGAGCAGGTGTACGCCGTGCTCAACCTGTACCCGTACAACGGCGGCCACCTGATGACCGTGCCCTACCGGCATGTGGCCGACTACACCGAGTTGACCGGGACGGAGACCGCCGAGCTGGCCGAGCTGACCAAGCAGGCGATGACGGCCCTGCGCACCGCGTCCGGCGCGCACGGTTTCAACATCGGCATGAACCAGGGCTCGGTCGCGGGCGCGGGCATCGCCGCGCACCTGCACCAGCACATCGTGCCGCGCTGGGGCGGGGACACGAACTTCATGCCGGTGGTGGGTCACACCAAGGTGCTGCCGCAGCTGCTGGCCGACACCCGGAAGATGCTCGCGGAGGCCTGGCCGGCCGCCTAGCCGGACGGTGGGTGCCCTCTCCGCAGGGCACCCACCCGCTCACGCGTCGTAGAGATCGGCCTTCCTCGGCATCGGGTCCTGGACGTTGCCGCTGAGGAACGACGAGCGGGCGCCGAACTTCTCGGTGTCCACGCCGTTCTCCTCCAGCACCTTGATCGCCGCCGAGTGCACCACGCGCAGCACCGGCGTGGCCGCGCGCAGCGCGTCGTCGGCCATGAAACGATGGC
This sequence comes from Streptomyces achromogenes subsp. achromogenes, assembly GCF_000720835.1. Classification (GTDB taxonomy): domain Bacteria; phylum Actinomycetota; class Actinomycetes; order Streptomycetales; family Streptomycetaceae; genus Streptomyces; species Streptomyces achromogenes. The sequence goes on from NZ_JODT01000022.1 coordinate 108,236, forward strand.
GCCACGGCTGGTCGGCCCAGGCGTGCCGCAGACCGAACGGCTCGGGCAGGCCGAGGGAGCCGCCGAGCCAGTTCAGCAGCGGCGGGTACCAGGTGAGCGGGGCGCGGACGGCGAGCCGTACGACCTCGTCGGTGGTGACCAGCGGCAGCTTGATCGTGCGGTTCTCCCAGGGCTTGAGGGACTTGGCGACTTCCTTGGTCGGCGCCTCCGGCTTGCTGGTGAACAGCGGGTTCACCGGCCCCAGCGCGTGCCCGGTGACCTCGATGCGCAGGGTCTGGTGCAGCACGGTGACGGTGATCAGCATGGTGATGACCAGCTGTCCGTCCCACAGGGTCCACTGCACGCCCAGGTAGTGCCGGTCGCCGCTGCCGAACTGCTGCTTGTTGCAGATCTCCTGTATGGCGTGCGGCTTGACCTGGAACGCCTCGACGTCGGCGCCCTCGGGCCGGGACACCGCCGTGGCCTTCTCACCGATCGGCGTGACGATCCAGTGCCGTATGGAGGGCTTGGGGAAGCCGCCGGTGTGCAGCGGGCCGCGCTCCAGCAGGGACAGCTTGTCGTGGATCGCGCGTATCACGTCCCAGCTGCGGAAGGGGTGGATCTCCCGGCCGGGGTCGGCGGGCACCAGGTCCTCGGCGAGCTGCCAGGCGCCCCAGCGGGTGCCCATGCCGAGTATGCCCTTGGGGCCGGCGTAGAAGACCGAGTTGGACTGCTGCTCGGCGGTCAGCCGGGCCAGGGACTGGCGCAGTTCCTCGGCGGCGGTCTGGTCGGGGCCGCGGGGCACCGCCTCCGGGATCTTGGCGCCGACGCTGGTCCCGGAGAGCAGGCCGTCCCAGCGCGCGCGCAGGTCCCTGGCGGTGCGTTCGCACAGCTGCTTGGCCAGGTACCAGCCGACCACGGGGGCGACGACGGCCGCGCGGGCGTACCACGCCCAGAAGCCGGAGAACGGCATCTTGACCAGGAACAGCGCGGCGAGCAGGCCGAAGCCCAGCAGGAGCGTGGTGGCCAGCGTGCCGGCCCGCTTGTCGTCGCGGCGGGCGACGAAGGAGCGCAGCAGGAAGACGAGCAGCCAGCCGATCATGCCGGGCAGGAAGATCAGGCCGCAGACGACGGTGATGACCGTCAGGCGGTTGTCCCGCTCCCGGCGGATGTTGTTGGCGGCCAGGGCGTGTTCGACCACGAACTGCGGTTCGGTGCCGAAGGACTGGATGAGCGGTTTGCGGCCGGGGGACAGCATCCGGTCCACCAGGGCCCGGGAGAACGCCTCGCCCAGATTGGGCCGGAACATCTTGATCCGGCCTGCCTTGACGGTCGACTCGTGCCACTCGTTGTCGGCCTTCTTGATCTCCTCGATCGGGCTGTCCCGGTATGCCGCGGAGGCCAGCGCGGCGGTCGCCGCCTGTCCCTCGCCGACCGAGACGGGTACCTGGGGCCCGTCCCACTCCGTTCCTATCGACATTCCCGCCCCTATCGCCGCCGGTGCCGTGCCTGCGGCCTTCCCGACTTCCTTGCTCCGCACACCTGTTGGACCGGTTGCCGGGCCGCCGCCGGGACGGCGGCGGCACGACGTCTTCAGGTGATCAGCGTATCGGCCGGCACCGACAGCCGTGGGCGGACGGCCGAAGCCGCCCGCCCGTGCGCCGGTCCGGTGCTTCCGTGCTACCCCTCGTCCTCGGCCTGTTCGCGCAGGCGTTCGGCGATCTGCGGCGGCATCGGTTCGTGCCGGGCGTAGGCGCGGTCGAAGCGCGCGGTGCCGTGCGAGAGCGAGCGCAGGTCGACGGCGTACCGGCCGATCTCGAACTCGGGCACCTCGGCACGGATCAGCGTCCGTCCGGAGCCGGCCTGCTCGGTGCCGAGCAGCCGGCCGCGGCGGCTGGAGAGGTCGCTCATCACGGGGCCCACGTACGCGTCGCCGACGAGCACGGTCACCTCGGCGACCGGCTCCAGCAGATGGATCCGCGCGTCCGCGGCGGCCTCCCGCAGGGCGAGCGCGCCCGCCGTCTGGAAGGCGGCGTCGGAGGAGTCCACCGAGTGGGCCTTGCCGTCCAGTAGCGTGACCCGGACGTCGACGAGGGGGTATCCGGCGGCGACGCCCTTGGCGGCCTGGGCGCGGACGCCCTTCTCGACGGACGGGATGAACTGCCGGGGCACCGCGCCGCCGACCACCTTGTCCACGAACTCGATGCCCGAGCCGCCCGGCAGCGGCTCCACCTCGATCTCGCAGATGGCGTACTGGCCGTGCCCGCCGGACTGCTTGACGTGCCGGCCCCGCCCGGTGGCCTTGCCGGCGAACGTCTCGCGGAGGGAGACCTTGTGCGGGACGACGTCGACCTGGACGCCGTAGCGGCTGCGCAGCCGTTCCAGGGCGACGTCGGCGTGTGCCTCGCCCAGGCACCACAGGACGACCTGGTGGGTGTCCTGGTTCTGTTCCAGGCGCATCGTCGGGTCCTCGGCGACCAGCCGGGACAGGCCCTGGGAGAGCTTGTCCTCGTCGGCCTTGCTGTGCGCGCGGATGGCGACCGGCAGCAGCGGGTCGGGCATCTGCCAGGGCTCCATCAGCAGCGGGTCGTCCTTGGCGGAGAGGGTGTCGCCGGTCTCCGCGCGGCCCAGCTTGGCCACGCACACCAGGTCGCCGGCGACGGCGTGGGTGACCGGGCGCTGCTGTTTGCCGAAGGGCATGGACAGGGCGCCGACCTTCTCGTCCACGTCGTGGTCCTCGTGGCCGCGGTCGGCGAGGCCGTGCCCGGAGACGTGCACGGGCTGGTCCGGGCGGAGCGTGCCGGAGAAGACGCGGACCAGGGAGAGCCGGCCGACGTAGGGGTCGGAGGAGGTCTTGACGACCTCGGCGACCAGCGGGCCGTCGGTGTCGCAGGGTTTCAGCTCGCGCGGCCTGCCGTCGATCGTGGTGACCCCCGGCATGGGGTGCTCGAAGGGGGTCGGGAAGCCGCCGGTGACCAGTTCCAGCAGTTCCACGGTGCCGAGTCCCTGCCGGGCGCCGTCGGCGGCGGGTGCGGCGGCCAGCACGGGGAAGAAGGACCCGCGTGCCACGGCCCGCTCCAGGTCCTGGACCAGGGTCTTGTTGTCGACCTGCTCGCCGCCCAGGTAGCGGTCCATGAGGGTCTCGTCCTCGCTCTCGGCGATGATCCCCTCGATGAGCCGGTTGCGGGCCTCCTCGATGCCGGGCAGCTGGTCCTCGCCGGGCTCGGACTCCTTGCGCTCCCCGGTCGAGTAGTCGAACAGCTTCCGTGACAGCAGCCCGACCAGCCCGGTGACCGGCGCGTGCCCGTCGGGTCCCTCGGGTGCGCGCAGCGGCAGGTACAGCGGCAGCACGGCGTCGGGGTCGTCGCCGCCGAAGGCCTCCGCGCAGATCCGGGTCATCTCCTCGAAGTCCGCGCGGGCGGCCTCCAGGTGGGTGACCACGATGGCGCGGGGCATGCCGACGGCCGCGCACTCCTCCCACAGCATCCGGGTGGAGCCGTCGACCCCGTCCGAGGCCGAGACGACGAAGAGGGCCGCGTCCGCGGCGCGCAGCCCGGCCCGCAGTTCCCCGACGAAGTCGGCGTACCCGGGGGTGTCGAGCAGGTTGACCTTGATGCCGTCCCATGCGACGGGCACCAGGGAGAGCTGGACCGAGCGCTGCTGGCGGTGCTCGATGTCGTCGTAGTCGGAGACGGTGCCGCCGTCCTCCACGCGGCCCGCCCGGTTCACCGCCCCCGCGGTCAGCGCGAGGGCCTCCACCAGGGTCGTCTTTCCCGAGCCGGTGTGGCCGACCAGCACCACGTTCCGTACGGAGGTGGGCCGGTCGGCCGTGAGAGCCCTGCCGGCGGCTCCGGGGTGGTGTGTCTGTGCCTTGTCGCCCATGATCCTGCCTCCCGTGCACGGTGAGGTCACTGTGGGCGCGGACACGCGGGATCCGCGTGCTGTGGCGGCTTCCGGCGACGCCCGCGGTTCTTCGAGCTTTCCACTCCCGTCACGTCGCGTCCATACGAAGGACTACGAAGAGTGCGCACCGATGTCCGTTTCCGTCACACCTCCCTCGTGGGGCGCCGTGCGCGGCGCCCGGCGGGTACCGGCCGCGGGTGCCCGCCCGTCGCCCACGCGCGCGCGTGGCTACGATGGGCCAGCCGGCGGCCAGCAGGGGCCGCGGCGTCACCGACCGTCGGGAAGGCCATGCTGAACAAGTACGCGCGTGCATTTTTCACGCGTGTCCTCACACCGTTCGCCGCGTTTCTCATCCGGCGGGGGGTGAGCCCTGACACGGTGACGCTCATCGGCACGGCCGGAGTGGTCGCGGGGGCGCTGGTCTTCTACCCCAGGGGGGAGTTCTTCTGGGGCACGGTCGTGATCACCCTGTTCGTCTTCTCGGACCTGGTCGACGGCAACATGGCCCGCCAGCTGGGCCGCTCCAGCCGCTGGGGCGCCTTCCTGGACTCCACCCTGGACCGGGTCGCCGACGGCGCGATCTTCGGCGGTTTCGCGCTGTGGTACGCGGGCCGCGGCGACGACAACGTGCTGTGCGCGGTGTCGATCTTCTGCCTGGCCAGCGGCCAGGTGGTGTCGTACACCAAGGCGCGCGGCGAGTCGATCGGGCTGCCGGTCGCCGTCAACGGCCTCGTCGAACGCGCCGAGCGGCTGGTGATCTCGCTGGTCGCGGCCGGTTTCGCGGGCCTGCACACGTTCGGTGTGCCGGGCATCCAGTGGCTGCTGCCGATCGCGCTGTGGATCGTCGCGGTGGGCAGCCTGGTCACCCTGGTGCAGCGGGTGGTCACCGTCCGCCGCGAGTCCGCGGAGGCCGAGGCGGCGGCCGGCCAGGCCGGCGGGGCCGCGCGGTGAGCGCCGCCGACCGGTTCGCCGACGCGCTGTACGGCCTCGGCTGGAGCACCGTGAAGAAGCTCCCCGAGCCGGTCGCCGTGCGCCTCGGCCGGACCATCGCCGACGCCGCCTGGAAGCGGCGCGGCAAGGGCGTACGGCGCCTGGAGGCGAACTACGCGCGCGTGGTGCCCGGGGCGTCCCCGGAGCGGCTGGCGGAGCTGTCCCGCGCGGGCATGCGCTCGTACCTGCGGTACTGGATGGAGTCCTTCCGGCTGCCGGCCTGGAGCGCCGAGCGGGTGAGGACGGGCTTCGAACCCAAGGGCCTGCACCACCTGACCGAGGGGCTGGACTCCGGCCGGGGCGTGGTCCTCGCCCTGCCGCACCTGGCCAACTGGGACCTGGCCGGGGCCTGGGTCACCACCAAGCTGGAGACGCCGTTCACGACGGTCGCCGAGCGCCTGAAGCCGGAGTCGCTCTACGACCGTTTCGTGGCCTACCGCGAGGGCCTCGGCATGGAGGTGCTGCCGCACAGCGGCGGCGCGGCCTTCGGCACCCTGGCCCGGCGGCTGCGCGACGGCGGCCTGGTCTGCCTGGTCGCCGACCGCGACCTGTCCGCCTCCGGGACCGAGGTCGACTTCTTCGGGGAGCGGGCCCGCATGCCGGCCGGTCCGGCCCTGCTCGCCCAGCAGACGGGCGCGCTGCTGCTGCCCGTCACCCTCTGGTACGACGACTCGCCCGTCATGAAGGGCCGGGTCCATCCGCCGATCGAGGTGCCCGCGTCAGGCACGCGCGCGGAGAAGACGTCCGTCATGACCCAGGCACTGGCCGACGCCTTCGCCACCGGGATCGCCGCGCACCCGGAGGACTGGCACATGCTCCAGCGCCTGTGGCTCGCCGACCTCGACCCCGCGAAGGGACCCTCGTGAGAATCGGGATCGTCTGCCCGTACTCCTGGGACGTGCCCGGTGGCGTCCAGTTCCACGTCCGTGACCTCGCCGAGTACTTCCTCCGCCTCGGCCACCACGTCTCCGTGCTCGCCCCGGCCGACGACGACACCCCGCTGCCGCCGTACGTCGTCTCCGCCGGCCGCGCGGTCCCGGTGCCGTACAACGGCTCGGTGGCCCGGCTGAACTTCGGCTTCCTGTCGGCCGCGCGGGTACGGCGCTGGCTGCACGAGGGCGCCTTCGACGTGGTGCACATCCACGAGCCGACCTCGCCCTCGCTGGGCCTGCTGACCTGCTGGGCGGCGTCCGGCCCGATCGTGGCCACCTTCCACACCTCCAACCCGCGCTCGCGCGCGATGATCGCCGCCTACGCCATCCTCCAGGCCGCGCTGGAGAAGATCAGCGCGCGGATCGCGGTCAGCGAGTACGCCCGGCGCACGCTGGTCGAGCACCTCGGCGGGGACGCGGTGGTCATCCCCAACGGCGTCGACGTGGACTTCTTCGCCAAGGCCGAGCCCCGGCCCGAGTGGCAGGGCGGCACCATCGGGTTCATCGGCCGGATCGACGAGCCGCGCAAGGGGCTGCCCGTCCTGATGCGGGCGCTGCCGAGGATCCTGGCGGCCCGCCCGGAGACCCGGCTGCTGGTGGCCGGCCGGGGCGACGAGGAGGCGGCCGTCGCCGACCTGCCCGAGGAACTGCGTCCGCGCGTGGAGTTCCTCGGCATGATCAGCGACCAGGACAAGGCCCGTCTGCTGCGCAGCGTGGACCTGTACGTGGCGCCCAACACCGGCGGGGAGAGCTTCGGCATCATCCTGGTCGAGGCGATGTCGGCGGGCGCTCCCGTGCTGGCCTCCGACCTGGACGCGTTCGTGCAGGTCCTCGACCAGGGCGGGGCAGGCGAGGTGTTCGCCAACGAGGACGCCGACGCGCTGGCCGAGGCCGCCGTACGCCTGCTCGGCGACCCGGCCCGCCTGGCCGAGCTGCGCGCGCGGGGCAGCGCCCATGTACGGCGCTTCGACTGGTCGACGGTCGGCGCGGACATCCTGTCCGTCTACGAGACGGTGACGGCGGGCGCGGCGGCGGTCGCCACGGACGAACGCACGACGGGCCTACGGGCCCGCTTCGGGCTGGCACGGGACTGAGCGTCCCCTTCGGCCCGGTACGGGACTGAGTGCCCCCATCGGTCTGGTCAGCGCGTGAGCCGGGTTCCCGACCGGAGCCCGCCCGGTGCGGCGCGCGCCGGCCGCCCGGTGCTCGTACGGCACCGGGGCGGCCGGCGGCGTGCCGGACCAGTACGAACCCCGCTGTTCCGGAACCGGTCCCGTACCGACCGGGCCGGAACCGGGCGGCGCGGCGGCAGCGGACCCGGCGGCTTGGAGGGGGCTCCCCGGCGGCCGATAGCCTTCGGGCGTGACCGCAACCCTCATCTGGATCCTCGTCGTGCTCGTCGCCGTCGGCGTGTACCTCAGCTGGACGGCCGGGCGGCTGGACCGGCTGCACGTGCGGATGGACGCCGCCCGGGCCGCGCTCGACGCCCAGCTGCTGCGGCGCGCCTCGGTGGCCCAGGAGCTGGCGACCTCCGGCGTGCTGGACCCGGCCGCCTCGATCGTGCTCTACGAGGCCGCGCACGCGGCCCGGCAGGCCGAGGAGGAGCAGCGGGAGGTCGCCGAGAGCGAGCTGAGCCAGGCGCTGCGGGCGGTCTTCGGGGAGGCGGCCCAGGTGGAGGCGGTGCGCGAGGCCCCCGGCGGCGACGCGGCGGCCCGTGAGCTGGCCGAGGCCGTCCGCCGGGTGCCGATGGCCCGCCGGTTCCACAACGACGCCGTGGGGGCCGCCCGCAGACTCCGCGAACACCGCAAGGTCCGCTGGTTCCGGCTGGCCGGCCACGCCCCCTTCCCGCTGGCCTTCGAGATGGACGACGAGCCGCCCGCGGCCCTGGTCGAACGGGTCTCATGAAGCCCGGGTGAACAAAAGGATCCACCGGCTTGTCATTGGCCCTTGCTGTGGCCTGGTCGGTTCGCGTTTCCTCAGGGGTGCACCAACCCTCTTTTCCCATCAGTGAGGTCACCCGTGTCCACCACCGAGAACCAGGCTCCCGAGACCGGCACCGCCCGTGTGAAGCGCGGCATGGCCGAGCAGCTCAAGGGCGGCGTGATCATGGACGTCGTCACGCCGGAGCAGGCGAAGATCGCCGAGGACGCGGGCGCCGTCGCCGTCATGGCCCTGGAGCGGGTCCCGGCCGACATCCGCAAGGACGGCGGCGTGGCCCGTATGTCCGACCCGGACATGATCGAGGGCATCATCGACGCGGTCTCCATCCCCGTGATGGCCAAGTCCCGCATCGGCCACTTCGTCGAGGCCCAGGTGCTGCAGTCCCTCGGCGTGGACTACATCGACGAGTCCGAGGTGCTCACCCCGGCCGACGAGGTCAACCACTCCGACAAGTGGTCCTTCACCACCCCGTTCGTGTGCGGTGCCACCAACCTGGGCGAGGCCCTGCGCCGCATCGCCGAGGGCGCCGCGATGATCCGCTCCAAGGGCGAGGCCGGAACCGGCAACGTGGTCGAGGCCGTCCGCCACCTGCGCCAGATCAAGGGCGACATCGCCCGTCTGCGCGGCCTGGACAACCACGAGCTGTACGCCGCCGCCAAGGAGCTGCGCGCCCCGTACGAGCTGGTCAAGGAGGTCGCCGAGCTGGGCAAGCTCCCGGTGGTGCTGTTCTCCGCCGGCGGTGTGGCCACCCCGGCCGACGCGGCCCTGATGCGCCAGCTCGGCGCCGAGGGCGTGTTCGTCGGCTCCGGCATCTTCAAGTCCGGCGACCCCGCCAAGCGCGCCGCCGCCATCGTGAAGGCCACCACCTTCTACGACGACCCGAAGATCATCGCGGACGCGTCCCGCAACCTCGGCGAGGCCATGGTCGGCATCAACTGCGACACCCTCCCCGACACCGAGCGCTACGCGAACCGCGGCTGGTAACCCACACCACACAGGTAACGCACCCCATGAACACTCCTGTCATAGGCGTCCTGGCCCTCCAGGGCGACGTACGGGAGCACCTCATCGCCCTGGCCGCGGCCGACGCCGTGGCCAGGCCGGTGCGGCGCCCCGAGGAACTCGCCGAGGTGGACGGCCTCGTCCTGCCCGGCGGCGAGTCCACCACCATCTCCAAGCTGGCCGTCCTCTTCGGCGTGATGGAGCCCCTCCGCGCGCGCGTGCGCGCAGGCATGCCCGTCTACGGCACCTGCGCGGGCCTGATCCTGCTCGCCGACAAGATCCTCGACCCGCGCTCGGGCCAGGAGACCATCGGCGGCATCGACATGATCGTGCGCCGCAACGCCTTCGGCCGGCAGAACGAGTCGTTCGAGGCGTCGGTCGACGTCAAGGGCATCACGGGCGATCCCGTGGAGGGCGTCTTCATCCGCGCCCCCTGGGTGGAGTCCGTCGGCGCCGGGGCCGAGGTGCTCGCCGAGCACGACGGCCACATCGTCGCCGTCCGCCAGGGCAACGCGCTCGCCACCTCCTTCCACCCGGAGCTGACCGGCGACCACCGTGTGCACGCGCTGTTCGTCGACATGGTGCGCGGCGACCGGGCGGCGGAGTCCTTGTAGGATCTCCGGGGGTCCCCCCGGCCTTTCGACCGAGGGGCGTTCGTACAGGATGGGTTACGCGAAGGAGACAGGCAGATGTCCGGCCACTCTAAATGGGCCACGACGAAGCACAAGAAGGCCGTGATCGACGCCAAGCGCGGCAAGCTCTTCGCGAAGCTGATCAAGAACATCGAGGTCGCGGCCCGGATGGGCGGTCCCGACCCGGACGGCAACCCGACGCTGTACGACGCCATCCAGAAGGCGAAGAAGTCGTCGGTCCCGAACAAGAACATCGACTCCGCGGTCAAGCGCGGCGCGGGTCTCGAGGCCGGCGGCGCCGACTACGAGACGATCATGTACGAGGGCTACGGGCCGAACGGCGTCGCGGTGCTCATCGAGTGCCTCACCGACAACCGCAACCGCGCCGCCTCCGACGTCCGCGTCGCCATGACCCGCAACGGCGGCTCCATGGCCGACCCGGGCTCGGTGTCGTACCTGTTCAACCGCAAGGGCGTCGTCATCGTCCCCAAGGGCGAGCTGACCGAGGACGACGTGCTCGGCGCGGTGCTGGACGCCGGTGCCGAGGAGGTCAACGACCTCGGCGAGAACTTCGAGGTCATCAGCGAGCCCGGTGACCTCGTCGCCGTCCGCACCGCCCTGCAGGACGCCGGCATCGACTACGAGTCGGCCGATGCCAACTTCGTCCCGACCATGCAGGTCGAGCTGGACGAGGAGGGCGCCCGGAAGATCTTCAAGCTCATCGACGCGCTGGAGGACAACGACGACGTGCAGAACGTCTTCGCGAACTTCGACGTGAGCGACGAGATCATGGAGAAGGTCGACGCGTAACGCCTACGGCTGACGACCGGGCCGACGGGACACCCCCCGTCGGCCCGTCGCGTTGTACGGCGTTGTCGGTGGCACCCGATAGCCTGCACGAACAGGCGATCGGGTGACCGGAGGGAGCGGTGCGCGTGCGTGTTCTGGGGGTGGACCCCGGCCTGACCCGGTGCGGGATCGGCGTGGTCGAGGGGGTCGCGGGCCGCCCGCTGACCATGCTCGGCGTCGGGGTCGTCCGCACCCCGGCCGACGCCGAGCTCAGCCACCGGCTGCTCGCCGTCGAGCAGGGCATCGAGGAGTGGCTGGACGAGCACCGGCCCGAGTTCGTCGCCGTGGAGCGCGTCTTCAGCCAGCACAACGTGCGCACGGTCATGGGCACCGCCCAGGCCAGCGCCGTGGCCATGCTGTGCGCCGCCCGGCGCGGCATCCCGGTCGCCCTGCACACCCCCAGCGAGGTCAAGGCCGCCGTCACCGGCTCCGGACGCGCCGAGAAGGCGCAGGTGGGCGCCATGGTCACCCGCCTGCTGCGGCTGGCCGCGCCCCCGAAGCCCGCCGACGCCGCCGACGCCCTCGCGCTCGCCATCTGCCACATCTGGCGGGCCCCCGCCCAAAGCCGGCTCCAGCAGGCCGTAGCCCGGCACACACTCCACGCAGCGAAAGGCCCCACGGCATGATCGCCTTCGTCAGCGGCACGGTCGCCGCGCTCGCCCCGGACGCCGCCGTCGTCGAGGTCGGGGGCGTCGGCATGGCCGTCCAGTGCACGCCGAACACCCTGTCGGCACTGCGCGTCGGGCAGCCCGCCCGGCTGCACACCTCCCTCGTCGTCCGCGAGGACTCGCTGACCCTGTACGGCTTCGCGGACGACGACGAACGCCAGGTCTTCGAACTGCTGCAGACGGCGAGCGGCGTCGGCCCGCGCCTGGCCCAGGCCATGCTGGCCGTGCACACCCCGGACGCGCTGCGCCGCGCGGTCGCCACCGGTGACGAGAAGGCCCTCACCGCCGTCCCCGGCATCGGCAAGAAGGGCGCCCAGAAGCTGCTGCTGGAGCTGAAGGACCGGCTCGGCGCGCCCGTCGGCGCCCCGGCCGTCGGCGCGCCCGTCACCCAGGGCTGGCGCGACCAGCTGCACGCGGCCCTCATCGGTCTCGGCTACGCCACCCGCGAGGCCGACGAGGCGGTGGCCGCCGTGGCGCCCCAGGCCGAGGCGGCGCCGGGCACCCCGCAGGTGGGCCCGCTGCTGAAGGCCGCCCTGCAGACCCTGAACCGCGCCCGCTGACCTGCGCCACCCCGCTAGGAGAACTTCGTGAACCGGGACGACACCACCCCCACCCCCGCCGAGGAGCGGCTCGTCGGTGCGTTGGCCGACCGGGAGGACCAGGCCGTCGAGGCCGCCCTGCGCCCCAAGGACCTCGGCGAGTTCATCGGCCAGGAGAAGGTCCGCGAACAGCTCGACCTGGTGCTGCGCGCGGCACGCGCGCGGGGTGCCACCGCCGACCACGTGCTGCTCTCCGGGGCGCCCGGCCTCGGCAAGACCACCCTTTCGATGATCATCGCGGCGGAGATGGGCGCCCCCATCCGCATCACCTCCGGCCCCGCCATCCAGCACGCCGGCGACCTCGCCTCGATCCTGTCCTCGCTCCAGGAGGGCGAGGTGCTCTTCCTCGACGAGATCCACCGCATGTCCCGGCCCGCCGAGGAGATGCTGTACATGGCGATGGAGGACTTCCGCGTCGACGTCATCGTGGGCAAGGGCCCCGGCGCCACCGCGATCCCGCTGGAGCTGCCGCCGTTCACCCTGGTCGGCGCCACCACACGGGCGGGCCTGCTGCCCCCGCCGCTGCGCGACCGCTTCGGCTTCACCGCGCACATGGAGTTCTACGCCCCGCACGAGCTGGAGCGCGTGGTGCACCGCTCGGCGAGCCTGCTGGACGTCGTGATCGAGCCGGACGGCGCCGCCGAGATCGCCGGCCGGTCCCGGGGCACGCCCCGTATCGCCAACCGCCTGCTGCGCCGCGTCCGCGACTACGCGCAGGTCAAGGCCGACGGGGTGATCACCCGGGAGATCGCCGCCGCCGCGCTCGCCGTCTACGAGGTCGACGCGCGCGGCCTGGACCGGCTGGACCGCGCCGTCCTGGAAGCCCTGCTGAAGCTGTTCGGCGGCGGACCGGTGGGCCTGTCCACCCTCGCCGTCGCGGTGGGGGAGGAGCGGGAGACCGTGGAGGAGGTCGCCGAGCCGTTCCTGGTCCGCGAGGGACTGCTCGCCCGCACCCCGCGCGGCCGGGTCGCCACCCCCGCCGCCTGGGCGCACCTGGGGCTGACCCCGCCGCACGCGCCGGCCGCGGGAAACGGACAACAGGACTTGTTCGGGGCGTGAGGGCGGCCGAGCGGCGAAGGCGATGGCCCGGCCGGAACCCAGGTGCCATGCTGAGCGTTGTTCCATGAGAGCGGACTCGCTTAGACTCCGCCGATGCCGCCCTTGCGGGCGGCGCCGACCACACCCCCATCCCAAAGGCCGCTCACCCGCGCGGTCGCGCGAAGGAAATTCCGTCCCGTGAATGCCTATACCCTTCTCCCGTTCATCGTGCTCATCGCGGCCATGTTCCTGATGACGCGTTCGGCCAAGAAGAAGCAGCAGCAGGCCGCCGACATGCGGAACCAGATGCAGCCCGGATCCGGAGTCCGCACGATCGGGGGGATGTACGCGACGGTCAAGGAGGTCAACGAGGACACCGTCCTCCTCGACGCCGCGCCCGGCGTCGACCTCCTCTTCGCGAAGAACTCCATCGGCGCCGTCCTCTCCGACGACGAGTACAACCGCATCGTCCACGGCATCGAGCACGACCTGAAGTCCGACACCGGCATCGTCCCGGACGACGCCTCCTCCCTCACCGAGACCGACGAGACCGACGGATCCGCCGACGCTGCCGCCGCCTCGGACGACAAGATCGACCTCGGTAAGAAGGACGCCGCCGAGGCCGGCGCGGACGACCAGCCGAAGAAGACCGACGGCGACTCCGACGCGAAGTAGTCACCCCCCGGGATACGCGGCGGCGGCATGATGGGCGCCCCGCGTGTCCCGGGCGCGTCTGTTTCCCGCACGGGAGTCCGACACCATGTCATGGCCGACCGCGCCGACCGGGCGCGGGGCGGCCCGAGAGGGAGTACGAGAAGGTGGCAGCACCTAAGAGGGGCCGAAGCGCGAGCGCCCCGAGCAAGCCAGGGCGCTCGCTGGCCCTCATCCTGATCGCCATCGTGGCGCTCGCCGGAGGGATGTTCGCCTCCGGGCACACCACTCCGCGTCTCGGCATCGACCTCGCCGGTGGTACGAGCATCACGCTCAAGGCGAAGGCCGATCAGGGGTCCGCGATCAACAAGGCCAACATGGACACCGCGGTCGACATCATGAACCGCCGGGTCAACGGTCTGGGTGTCTCCGAGGCGGAGGTGCAGACCCAGGGGAACGACAACATCATCGTCAACATCCCCAAGGGCACCAACTCCAAGGAGGCCCAGGAGCAGGTAGGCACCACCGCCAAGCTGTACTTCCGGCCGGTCCTGGCGAGCGAGCCCAGCGGCCCCGCCACGAAGAGCCCGTCGCCGAGCGCGTCCTCCACGGGCGGCTCCTCGCCGAAGCCGGGCAGCAGCCCGTCGGCGTCCGCCTCGGCCGGCGAGAAGGCGTCCGGCTCCGGCAAGGAGACGGCGTCCGGTTCCGCGTCTCCCTCGGCCTCGGCCACGTCCCAGGGCCGCGCGGTCACCGACGCCCTGAAGGCCGACGCCACCCCCTCGCCGAGCGGCTCCGCCACCGGCAGCGCCAAGCCCTCGGCCACTCCGTCGGGCACGCCCTCGGCCCCGGCCGGCAGCGGCTCCGGCGCCGACGCCAAGCTCCAGGCGCAGTACGCGGCCCTGGACTGCACCAAGCCCACCGACCGGGCGAACGCCGGCAAGAACGCCAAGCCGGGCCGGCCCACCGTGGCCTGCGGCAAGATCGACGACGCCTGGTACAAGTACCTGCTCGGCCCCGCCGCCGTGGACGGCACCGAGGTGAAGAAGGCGCAGGCCGTCTTCGACACCCAGGGCGCCGCCGGCTGGCAGGTCCAGATGAACTTCACCTCCAAGGGCGCCAAGAAGTTCGCCGACATCACCGGCGAGCTGGCCAACAAGCCGCAGCCGCAGAACGAGTTCGGCATCGTCCTGGACGGCGAGGTCGTCTCCAGCCCGTATGTGCGGCAGTCCATCACCGGCGGCCAGGCGGAGATCTCCGGCAGCTTCCAGCAGGACGAGGCGCAGGGCCTGGCCAACATGCTGTCGTACGGCGCCCTGCCGCTGTCCTTCCAGGAGCAGTCCGTCACCACCGTCACCGCCGCGCTCGGCGGCGAGCAGCTGCACGCCGGTCTACTCGCGGGCGCGATCGGCCTGGCGCTGGTCGTGATCTACCTGGTGGTCTACTACCGCGGCCTGTCGATCGTGGCCATGGCCTCGCTGCTGGTCTCCGCGATCCTCACCTACGTGATCATGTCGCTGCTCGGCCCGGCCATCAACTTCGCGCTGAACCTGCCGGCCGTGTGCGGTGCCATCGTCGCCATCGGTATCACCGCGGACTCGTTCATCGTGTACTTCGAGCGCATAAGGGACGAGATCCGCGAGGGCCGCACGCTGCGCCCCGCGGTGGAGCGGGCCTGGCCGCGTGCCCGGCGCACCATCCTGGTCTCCGACTTCGTGTCGTTCCTGGCCGCCGCCGTGCTGTTCGTCGTCACCGTCGGCAAGGTGCAGGGCTTCGCCTTCACACTGGGCCTGACCACCCTGCTCGACGTGGTCGTGGTCTTCTTCTTCACCAAGCCGCTGATGACGCTCCTCGCCCGCCGCAAGTTCTTCGCGGACGGCCACAAGTGGTCCGGTCTCGACCCCAAGGGCCTGGGCGCCAAGCCCCCGCTGCGCCGCACCCGCCGTCCCGCCGGTCCCGCCGCCGGCCCCGTCGACCCGAAGGAGGCGTGAGCCATGTCGAAACTCGGCACCCTCGGCGCCCGGCTGCACCGCGGCGAGATCGCGTACGACTTCGTCGGCAAGCGCAAGATCTGGTACGGCATCTCGATCCTGATCACCATCACGGCCATCGTCGGCCTGGCGGTGCGCGGCCTGAACATGGGCATCGAGTTCGAGGGCGGCGCGGTCTTCACGACGCCCACGAAGATGAGCGTCTCGGTGGCCCAGGCGGAGGAGTACGCCAACAAGGCCTCCGGCCACCAGGCCATCGTGCAGAAGCTGGGCAACGACAGCCTGCGCATCCAGATCGCCGGCATCGACACCGGCCAGTCCGACCGGATCAAGCAGGAGCTGGCCAAGGACCTCAAGCTCGACCCCGAGAAGCTGGCCGCCGACCTGGTCGGCCCGAGCTGGGGCGAGCAGATCGCCAACAAGGCCTGGGAGGGCCTGGCGATCTTCATGGTCCTCGTGGTGATCTACCTGGCGATCGCCTTCGAGTGGCGCATGGCCGTGGCCGCGCTGGTCGCCCTGATCCACGACATCACCATCACGACCGGTATCTACGCCCTGGTCGGCTTCGAGGTGACGCCCGGTACGGTCATCGGTCTGCTGACCATCCTCGGTTACTCGCTCTATGACACGGTCGTCGTCTTCGACAGCCTCAAGGAGCAGACGAAGGACCTCACCAAGCAGACCCGGTTCACCTACAGCGAGATCGCCAACCGCTCGATCAACGGCACCCTGGTCCGCTCCATCAACACCACGGTCGTCGCGCTGCTGCCGGTCGCCGGTCTGCTCTTCATCGGCGGCGGCTTCCTCGGCGCGGGCACGCTCAACGACATCTCGCTGTCGCTGTTCGTGGGCCTCGCGGCCGGTGCCTACTCCTCGATCTTCATCGCCACCCCGCTCGTCGCCGACCTCAAGGAGCGCGAGCCGGCGATGAAGAACCTCACCAAGCGGGTCCTGGCCAAGCGCGCCCAGGCCGCCGCGGAGGAGGACCTCGCCGAGGTCCGCACCACCGCCGGTGACGACGGCGACGACGGCGCCCCCGCCGTCGTGGGCCCGCGCAACCAGCCCGCACGCGGCCGGGGCCGCGGCCGTACCTCCGGAAAGCGCCGATGACCGACATCCAGGAACTGCTGCTGAGCCGCATCCGCGATGTGGCCGACTACCCGGAGCCGGGCGTGATGTTCAAGGACATCACCCCGCTCCTGGCCGACCCGGCGGCCTTCACCGCGCTCACCGACGCGCTGGCGCGGATCGCCGCCGACACCGGCGCGACCAAGGTGGTCGGCCTGGAGGCCCGGGGCTTCATCCTGGGCGCCCCGGTCGCCGTCCGCGCCGGCCTGGGCTTCATCCCGGTCCGCAAGGCGGGCAAGCTGCCCGGGGCCACCCTGCGCCAGGCCTACGACCTGGAGTACGGCTCGGCGGAGATCGAGGTGCACGCCGAGGACCTGACCGCCGGCGACCGCGTGCTGATCGTGGACGACGTCCTGGCCACGGGCGGTACGGCCGAGGCGGCGATCCATCTGATCCAGCGCGCCGGCGCCGAGGTGTCCGGGCTCGCGGTGCTGATGGAACTGGGCTTCCTGGACGGCCGTGCCCGGCTGGAGGCCGCGCTGGACGGAGCTCCCCTCCAGGCGCTGCTCGAGGTCTGAACGCCTCGCTGTGCGACGGCCGCCCCGGCACGCGTGTGCCGGGGCGGCCGTCCGCGTTCCGCCCGATCCACAGCCGGTGTCCCCAGGCCCCGCCTCGGCGTTTTCGCAGGTCCGCGGCGGTTCGCCCGTCCGTCGCCGACGTCGGTGCGGGCGCTTCGCGACCGGCCGTCCGGAATCCCCTGACAGCCTTCCGTGTTGCAGGGGTAGACGGTCCTCACAGCCGCCAGAAGGCGATGACGGGGCGCAGGATCGCTACCATGGGGTCTCCGGAGCCTGACCGGGGGACCCGGATCGCGCACGAGGAGTCCTCTTGCCAGACGAGGCCCAGCCACTGACCGCCGCCAAGCCCGAGCCCGCCTCGGCCGCCGCGGCGAAGCCCGCGCCGAGCGCTTCCCAGGTGAAGAACGACACCCGCGGAGCGGTCGAGCACGCCCACGCCGCGCCCGTGGAGAAGAGCGCGGAGTCCGCGCGGCCCAAGCAGGCCCCGGCCGAGCGCCCGGCGCAGCCCCCGGTGGTCCGCCAGCCGGCCGCGCAGCCCGCCCGCAGCGCCTCCTCCAACCGGGTCCGGGCGCGCCTAGCCCGCCTCGGCGTCCAGCGCGCGAACCCCTACAACCCGGTCCTGGAGCCGTTGCTGCGGATAGTGCGCAGCAACGACCCCAAGATCGAGAACTCCACGCTGCGCCAGATCGAGCGCGCCTACCAGGTCGCCGAGCGCTGGCACCGCGGCCAGAAGCGCAAGAGCGGCGACCCGTACATCACGCACCCGCTCGCCGTCACCACCATCCTCGCCGAGCTGGGCATGGACCCGGCCACCCTGATGGCGGGGCTGCTGCACGACACCGTCGAGGACACCGAGTACGGCCTGGAGGACCTGCGCCGCGACTTCGGCGACGTCGTCGCCCTGCTGGTCGACGGCGTGACCAAGCTGGACAAGGTCAAGTTCGGCGAGGCCGCGCAGGCCGAGACCGTGCGCAAGATGGTCGTGGCCATGGCGAAGGACCCGCGGGTCCTGGTCATCAAGCTCGCCGACCGCCTGCACAACATGCGCACCATGCGCTACCTCAAGCGCGAGAAGCAGGAGAAGAAGGCGCGCGAGACGCTGGAGATCTACGCTCCGCTCGCCCACCGCCTCGGCATGAACACCATCAAGTGGGAGCTGGAGGACCTCGCGTTCGCGATCCTCTACCCCAAGATGTACGACGAGATCGTACGGCTGGTGGCCGAGCGGGCGCCGAAGCGTGACGAGTACCTGGCCATAGTGACCGACGAGGTCCAGTCCGACCTGCGCGCCGCCCGGATCAAGGCCACCGTCACCGGCCGCCCCAAGCACTACTACAGCGTCTACCAGAAGATGATCGTGCGAGGCCGCGACTTCGCCGAGATCTACGACCTGGTGGGCATCCGCGTCCTCGTCGACACGGTCCGCGACTGCTACGCCGCCCTCGGCACGGTGCACGCGCGATGGAACCCGGTCCCCGGCCGGTTCAAGGACTACATCGCGATGCCCAAGTTCAACATGTACCAGTCGCTGCACACGACGGTCATCGGCCCCAACGGCAAGCCGGTCGAACTCCAGATCCGCACGTTCGACATGCACCGCCGCGCCGAGTACGGCATCGCCGCGCACTGGAAGTACAAGCAGGAGGCCGTCGCCGGCGCCTCCAAGGTCCGCACCGACGCGCCCAAGACGTCGGCGAAGGACAAGGACGCCATCAACGACATGGCGTGGCTGCGGCAGCTGCTGGACTGGCAGAAGGAGACCGAGGACCCGGGCGAGTTCCTGGAGTCCCTGCGCTTCGACCTGTCCCGCAACGAGGTCTTCGTCTTCACACCCAAGGGCGATGTCATAGCGCTGCCGGCCGGCGCCACCCCGGTGGACTTCGCCTACGCCGTGCACACCGAGGTCGGCCACCGCACCATAGGGGCGCGGGTCAACGGGCGGCTGGTCCCGCTGGAGTCCACCCTGGACAACGGCGACCTGGTCGAGGTGTTCACCTCCAAGGCGGCCGGCGCCGGCCCGTCCCGGGACTGGCTCGGCTTCGTCAAGTCGCCGCGGGCGCGCAACAAGATCCGCGCCTGGTTCTCCAAGGAGCGCCGCGACGAGGCGATCGAGCAGGGCAAGGACGCCATCGTGCGGGCCATGCGCAAGCAGAACCTGCCGATCCAGCGCATCCTGACCGGGGACTCGCTGGTCACGCTCGCGCACGAGATGCGCTACTCGGACATCTCCGCGCTGTACGCGGCGATCGGCGAGGGCCATGTCTCCGCGCAGAACATCGTGCAGAAGCTCGTCCAGGCGCTCGGCGGCGAGGAGGCGGCCACCGAGGAGATCGACGAGACGGTCCCGCCGTCCCGCGGCCGCGGGCGCAAGCGGCGCTCCAGCGCCGACCCGGGCGTGGTCGTCAAGGGCGTCGAGGACGTGTGGGTCAAGCTGGCCCGCTGCTGTACGCCGGTGCCCGGAGACCCGATCATCGGCTTCGTCACCCGCGGCAGCGGCGTATCGGTTCACCGCAGCGACTGCGTCAACGTCGACTCGCTGTCCCGGGAGCCGGAGCGCATCCTCGACGTCGAGTGGGCGCCGACCCAGTCCTCGGTCTTCCTGGTCGCCATCCAGGTGGAGGCGCTGGACCGGTCCCGGCTGCTGTCGGACGTCACCCGGGTGCTGTCCGACCAGCACGTCAACATCCTGTCGGCGGCCGTGCAGACCTCCCGGGACCGGGTGGCCACCTCCCGGTTCACCTTCGAGATGGGCGACCCCAAGCACCTCGGCCACGTACTGAAGGCGGTCCGGGGCGTGGAGGGCGTGTACGACGTCTACCGGGTGACGTCGGGACGCAGCCGCTCGTAGCGCGGCTCTCGCGGCCGCCCGACCACCGCGCGGAACCCCGGAGCACCGAGAAGGGCCCCGTACGCGTGTACGGGGCCCTTTCGGCGAGGCGGTGAGGGATTCAGCCGCCGAACTCCTGCAGGCCCTTCAGGGCCTGGTCCAGGAGCGCCTGACGGCCCTCCAGCTCCTTCTGCAGCTTGTCGGCCCGGGCGTTGTTGCCCTGGGCCCGCGCCTGGTCGATCTGCGCGCGCAGCTTGTCCACGGCCGCCTGGAGCTGACCGGTCAGACCCTCGGCACGCGCGCGTGCCTCCGGGTTCGTCCGGCGCCACTCGGCCTCCTCGGCCTCCTGGATCGCCCGCTCCACGGCGTGCATCCGGCCCTCGACCTTCGGCCGGGCGTCCCGCGGGACGTGACCGATGGCCTCCCAGCGCTCGTTGATCGAGCGGAAGGCGGCCCGCGCGGCCTTCAGGTCGCCGATCGGCAGGAGCTTCTCGGCCTCCTCGGCCAGCTCCTCCTTCAGCTTCAGGTTCTCCGACTGCTCGGCGTCCCGTTCGGCGAACACCGAGCTGCGGGCGGCGAAGAACACGTCCTGGGCGCCGCGGAAGCGGTTCCACAGGTCGTCCTCGTGCTCGCGCTGGGCGCGGCCCGCGGCCTTCCACTCCGCCATCAGCTCGCGGTACCGGGCGGCCGTCGGACCCCAGTCCGTCGACCCGGACAGCGCCTCCGCCTCGGCGACCAGCCGCTCCTTGACCCGCCTCGCCTCCTCGCGCTGCGCGTCCAGCTGCGCGAAGTGCGCCTTGCGGCGCTTGGAGAACGCCGACCGGGCGTGCGAGAAGCGGTGCCACAGCTCGTCGTCGGACTTGCGGTCCAGCCGCGGCAGCCCCTTCCAGGTGTCCACCAGCGCCCGCAGCCGCTCACCGGCGGCCCGCCACTGGTCGGACTGCGCCAGCCGCTCGGCCTCGGCGACCAGGTCCTCCTTGGCCTTGCGGGCCTCGTCGGACTGCTTGGCCCGCTGCGCCTTGCGCTCCTCGCGGCGCGCCTCGACGGTCGCGACCAGCTTGTCCAGCCGCTGCCGCAGCGCGTCCAGATCACCGACCGCGTGGTGCGCGTCCACCTGCTCGCGCAGATGGCCGATGGCGGCCTGGGCGTCCTTCGCCGACAGGTCGGTGGTCCGCACACGCTTCTCGAGGAGGCCGATCTCGACAACCAGGCCCTCGTACTTGCGCTCGAAGTAGGCCAGCGCCTCCTCGGGGGAGCCGGCCTGCCAGGAACCGACGACCTTCTCGCCGTCGGCCGTACGCACGTACACGGTCCCCGTCTCGTCGACGCGGCCCCACGGGTCGCTGCTCACAGCGCCTCCTCCACATGATGCCTGCGGGGGGCCGCAGCACCCCCGGGCATCGTCCACAGTTTCGTCACGGCCAACATAGGCGACCAGCGGGCGGCCTGTCCGCATCCAGCACGACCGAAATTCCGCCGCCCGCCCCGTTGACCTTCGGTTCCGGGTGCCGGCACGGGCCGGCGGGGTCCGGGCACGGAGGTCAGGACTTGACGACCGTGGCCTTGTCGATCACGACCGTCGCGTTCGGCGCGCCGTCGCCGGCGCCCGTGTTCTCACCGGCCGCCGCGATCTTGTTCAGCACCTTCATGCCCGCCGCGTCGACCGTGCCGAACGGCGTGTAGCTCGGCGGCAGCTGGCTGTCCTTGTAGACGAGGAAGAACTGGCTGCCGCCGGTGTGCGCCTGCCCGGTGTTGGCCATCGCCACCGTGCCCGCCGGGTAGGTGTTGTTCTTCAGGCTCTTGTCCTTGAGGTTCTCGTCCGGGAGCGTGTAGCCGGGACCGCCCGCGCCGGTGCCCTGCGGGTCGCCGCACTGCAGGACGTAGATGCCCTGGGTGGTCAGCCGGTGGCACTTGGTGTGGTCGAAGTAGCCCTTGCCGGCGAGGAAGTCGAACGAGTTCACCGTGTGCGGCGCCGCCGACGTCTTCAGCGCGACGCCGATGTCACCGCACGTCGTCGCCAGCTTCAGCGTGTACTTCGCCGACGTGTCGATCGTCATCGCCGGCTCCTTCTTCCAGCTCAGCTTCTTCACCGAGCCGGCCGCCGGCTTCGCGCAGGGGTCCGGCGCCTTGCTGGTCGGCGCGGCGCTCGGGGTGGCCTGGCCGCTCGCGTCCGTCTTCTTCTTGTCGTCGTCCTTGAGCACCCCGGTCGTGTACAGGGCGACACTGCCGATCACGACCACGCCCAGGACCGACGCGATCACGGAGTTGCGCAGGCGGGCCCTTCGCCGCGCCTCGGTGCGCCGCTGCTGCTGCCGCAAGAACTTCTCCCGGGCGAGCTGACGCCGCCGCTGCTCCTGGCTGACCACCGGGTTTTCTCCTCATGCGTGTCGTGTGTCGGGCGGCACGCGTGCGTCCTCGTGCTCCGACCGCCGCGTGTAGCCCCGTACCGTATATGGGTTCGCTGAGGAAACGGCAGCGCCGGTAGGCTCTGGGAGCAGCTGAAGCCGCCTGTAACCGACACACAACGAAGGACGATCGTGCTCATTGCCGGGTTCCCCGCCGGGGCCTGGGGGACGAACTGCTATCTCGTCGCCCCCGCCGCCGGTGAGGAGTGCGTGATCATCGACCCCGGCCACCAGGCCGCCGAAGGCGTCGAGGAAACGCTGAGGAAGCATCGGCTCAAGCCCGTCGCCGTCGTCCTCACCCACGGCCACATCGACCACGTCGCCTCGGTCGTCCCCGTCTGCGGCGCGCACCAGGTACCGGCCTGGATCCACCCGGAGGACCGGTACATGATGAGCGACCCGGAGAAGGCGCTCGGCCGTTCCATCGGCATGCCGCTCATGGGCGAGCTGACCGTGGGGGAGCCGGACGACGTCAGGGAGCTGACCGACGGCACGGCCCTGGAGCTGGCCGGCCTCACGTTCTCCGTCGCGCACGCGCCGGGCCATACCAAGGGGTCGGTGACCTTCCGGATGCCCGAGGCCGCCGACGTCCCGTCGGTGTTCTTCTCCGGGGATCTGCTGTTCGCCGGCTCCATCGGACGCACCGACCTGCCGGGCGGATCCATGGAGGACATGCTCGAGTCGCTGGCCCGCGTGTGCCTGCCGCTCGACGACTCCACCGTGGTGCTGTCCGGCCACGGCCCCCAGACGACCATCGGCCAGGAGCGCGCCACCAACCCCTATCTGCGGCAGGTGGCCGCCGGCCCGGGAAGCGTGGACGCTCCCCGACGAGGAATGTGACGAGAGACCTACGTTGAGCACTTTTCAGGCCCCCAAGGGCACCTACGACCTGATCCCGCCGGACTCGGCCGCCTACCTGGCCGTCCGCGAGGCCATCGCCGCCCCGCTGCGCAACTCCGGCTACGGCTACATCGAGACCCCCGGCTTCGAGAACGTCGAACTGTTCGCGCGCGGTGTCGGCGAGTCCACCGACATCGTGACCAAGGAGATGTACGCCTTCGAGACCAAGGGCGGCGACAAGCTCGCCCTGCGCCCCGAGGGCACCGCGTCCGTGCTGCGGGCGGCCCTGGAGGCCAACCTGCACAAGACGGGCAACCTCCCGGTCAAGCTCTGGTACTCCGGCTCCTACTACCGCTACGAGCGCCCCCAGAAGGGCCGCTACCGCCACTTCTCCCAGGTGGGCGCCGAGGCGATCGGCGCGGAGGACCCGGCGCTGGACGCCGAGCTGATCATCCTGGCCGACCAGGCGTACCGCTCGCTGGGCCTGAGGAACTTCCGCATCCTGCTGAACAGCCTGGGCGACAAGGAGTGCCGTCCGGTGTACCGGAGCGCGCTGCAGGACTTCCTGCGCGGCCTGGACCTGGACGAGGACACCCGCCGACGCGTCGACATCAACCCGCTGCGGGTCCTGGACGACAAGCGCGAGTCGGTGCAGAAGCAGCTCGCCGGCGCCCCGCTGCTGCGCGACTACCTGTGCGACGCGTGCAAGGCGTACCACGAGGAGGTCCGTGAGCTGATCACCGCCGCGGGCGTCTCCTTCGAGGACGACCCCAGGCTGGTGCGCGGCCTGGACTACTACACCCGCACCACCTTCGAGTTCGTGCACGACGGCCTGGGCTCGCAGTCCGCGGTGGGCGGCGGCGGCCGGTACGACGGCCTGTCCGAGATGATCGGCGGCCCCGCGCTGCCGTCCGTCGGCTGGGCCCTGGGCGTCGACCGCACGGTCCTCGCGCTCCAGGCCGAGGGCGTGGAACTGGACCTGCCGACCCCGACGTCCGTGTACGCCGTCCCGCTCGGCGAGGAGGCCCGCCGGGTGCTGTTCGCCAAGGTCACCGACCTGCGCAAGGTGGGCATCGCGGCCGACTTCGCCTACGGCGGCAAGGGGCTGAAGGGCGCCATGAAGAACGCCAACCGCTCCGGCGCCCGCTACGCCATCGTCGCCGGTGAGCGCGACCTCGCCGAGGGCGTCGTCCAGCTCAAGGACATGGAGTCCGGCGAGCAGACCGCGATCGGCGTCAACGAGATCGTGGCGGAACTGGAGTCCCGGCTCGGCTGACACCCGCGCGCGCATGGGCGCCGGACGCTCCCCGCGGGGAACGTCCGGCGCCCTTGTCGCGAAAGGGCCGTCCGCTGTCCGGAACCCGGCGGGGGCACCGGTCGTACGCAGATCCTTATGCGCAGCGAACGGTGCGCACCCAGGCGCGTGCGGCACAATGACCCGTGCCCGAAGATGGTCCGACCCTCGAGTGACGGAATCGGCGTGATGAGCAAGACGACAGTGAACGACGTCTCCGCGGAGCCCGGTCCGGAGCGCGCCGCCGACGCCCCGCGCGCGGCCGGCGGCAGCCGAGCCCTCGCCATCCTGCTGGTGATCACCGGCGCGGCCGGACTGCTGGCCTCGTGGGTCATCACGATCGACAAGTTCAAGATCCTCGAAGCCAAGGTCGCGGGCAAGACCTTCACCCCGGGGTGCAGCCTCAACCCGGTGGTCTCCTGCGGCAGCGTCATGGAGAGCAAGCAGGCCGCCGCCTTCGGCTTCCCGAACCCCATGCTCGGGCTGGTCTGCTACGGCATCGTCATCTGCGTCGGCATGAGCCTGCTGGCCCGCGCCCGGTTCCCGCGCTGGTACTGGCTCACGTTCAACTTCGGCACCCTGTTCGGCGTGGGCTTCTGCACCTGGCTGCAGTTCCAGTCCCTGTACCGGATCAACGCGCTGTGCCTGTGGTGCTCGCTGGCCTGGGTCGCCACGATCACCATGTTCTGGTACGTCACCTCGTTCAACATCCGCAACGCCTTCCTGCCGGCCCCCCGCTGGCTGCGGTCCTTCTTCGGCGAGTTCACCTGGGTCGTGCCGGTCGCGCACATCGGCATCATCGGCATGCTGGTGCTGACCCGGTGGTGGGAGTTCTGGACCAGCTGACGGCCCCGGCGGGATTGTCGGTGCGGTGCTCTAGGGTTTCAGCGTGGAACCCGACCTGTTCACCGCCGCAGCAGAAGAACGCCAGGAGAAGGACCCGGCGGGCAGCCCCCTGGCGGTGCGCATGCGCCCGCGCTCGCTCGACGAGGTCGTGGGCCAGCAGCATCTGCTGGCACCCGGCTCACCCCTGCGCCGCCTGGTCGGCGAGGGCTCCGGAGGGCCCGCCGGACCGTCCTCGGTGATCCTCTGGGGCCCGCCCGGCACCGGCAAGACCACCCTGGCCTACGTGGTCTCCAAAGCCACCGACAAGCGGTTCGTGGAGCTCTCCGCGATCACCGCGGGCGTCAAGGAGGTCCGCGCGGTCATCGACGGCGCCCGCCGCGCCACCGGCGGCTACGGCAAGGAGACCGTCCTCTTCCTGGACGAGATCCACCGCTTCAGCAAGGCCCAGCAGGACTCCCTGCTGCCGGCCGTGGAGAACCGCTGGGTGACCCTGATCGCGGCCACCACGGAGAACCCCTACTTCTCGGTGATCTCCCCGCTCCTCTCCCGCTCCCTGCTGCTCACCCTCGAACCCCTCACCGACGACGACATCCGCGGCCTGCTGCGGCGCGCCCTCGCCGACGAACGCGGCCTGAAGAACGCCGTCACGCTCCCCGAGGAGACCGAGGAGCACCTGCTGCGGATCGCCGGCGGCGACGCCCGGCGCGCCCTGACCGCCCTGGAGGCCGCCGCCGGCGCCGCCCTGGACCAGGGCGAGAGCGAGATCGGCCTGCGCACGCTGGAGCAGACCGTCGACCGCGCCGCCGTCAAGTACGACCGCGACGGCGACCAGCACTACGACGTCGCCAGCGCCCTCATCAAGTCCATCCGCGGCTCCGACGTCGACGCGGCCCTGCACTACCTGGCCCGCATGATCGAGGCCGGTGAGGACCCCCGGTTCATCGCCCGCCGGCTGATGATCTCCGCCAGCGAGGACATCGGCCTCGCCGACCCCACCGCGCTGCCGATCGCGGTCGCCGCCGCCCAGGCCGTCGCCATGATCGGCTTCCCGGAGGCCGCCCTCACCCTCAGCCACGCCACCATCGCCCTGGCCCTCGCCCCCAAGTCCAACTCCGCGACCACCGCGATCGCCGCCGCCCTGGACGACGTACGCAAGGGCCTGGCCGGCCCGGTCCCCCCGCATCTGCGCGACGGGCACTACAAGGGCGCCGCCAAGCTCGGCCACGCCCAGGGGTACGTGTACCCGCACGACCTGCCCGAGGGCATCGCCGAGCAGCAGTACGCCCCGGACGCCCTGAAGGACCGCGAGTACTACACCCCGGGCCGGCACGGCGCCGAGGCCAGGTACGCGGACGCCGTCGAGTGGACCCGCAGACACCTCGGTCGCAAGCGGTCCTGAGCAGCCTGTAGACTGCTGCGAAGCGCCGAGTTCCGTGCTGTCAGAGCGGGACACCCGGCCGGAGACCCGGTTCCCCGTGGACCGGCTCCAGGAGCGTCGCGCACCGTCGAACGGTGTCGCGGGCAGCCCACCACCCCCCGTGAAATCCCGGGACGGTCGGTGGGCCACTCGCGTGCTGCACGTATGTGCCCAGACCAGGGAAGCGGCTGCCCGGCAGGTCCCGCGCGGACCCGACGGGTTTTCCCGGCTGCGGATGCGACCTCCCTAACCCTGACGAGCCGGAATCAAGGAAATGAGATAACTGTGGCGAACCAGTCCCGCCCCAAGGTCAAGAAGTCGCGTGCCCTCGGCATCGCGCTGACCCCGAAGGCCGTCAAGTACTTCGAGGCCCGCCCCTACCCGCCGGGCGAGCACGGCCGCGGCCGCAAGCAGAACTCGGACTACAAGGTCCGTCTGCTGGAGAAGCAGCGCCTGCGCGCTCAGTACGACATCTCCGAGCGCCAGCTGGTGCGCGCCTACGAGCGTGCCTCCAAGGTCCAGGGCAAGACCGGTGAGGCCCTGATCGTGGAGCTGGAGCGCCGCCTCGACGCGCTGGTCCTGCGCTCGGGCATCGCCCGCACGATCTACCAGGCCCGCCAGATGGTCGTCCACGGCCACATCCAGGTCAACGGCCAGAAGGTCGACAAGCCGTCCTTCCGTGTCCGTCCGGACGACGTCGTGCAGGTCCGCGACCGCTCCAAGGACAAGACGCTGTTCCAGATCGCCCGTGAGGGCGGCTTCGCCCCCGACGGCGAGACCCCGCGCTACCTCCAGGTGAACCTCAAGGCCCTGGCGTTCCGCCTGGACCGCGAGCCGAACCGCAAGGAGATCCCGGTGATCTGCGACGAGCAGCTCGTCGTCGAGTACTACGCCCGCTGACCCAGGTCACGGCGTAGGCCTCAGCCTCAGCCCGCCGTCTCCCCGCCCTTCCGGGTGGGCGAGGCGGCGGGTTCGCGCTGTCCGGGGCCGGTGCCCGGGACCGGGCCGCGAGGCGCCGGCAGGGCGCCCAGCGCCCCCGGCTTTTGGTGCCGCAGCGCCCGGGCCACCGCCGCCTCCCGGTCCAGCCCGGCCCCCGCCCGCACGCACTCGGCGTACCGCGCGTCGCCGAGCGCCCGCCGCGCGGCGGCCTCGCACAGCTCGTGCGGCGCGTTGTAGTACGCCGAACCGAACAGCGGCAGCCCCACCGAGGGCCACAGCCGCCCCGCGGCGCCCTGGAGCACCGCCGCCTCCACCGGATCGCCCTGCGCCACCGTCACCAGCGCCAGCAGCTCGATGACGAGCACCGAGCCCAGCAGATCCCGGAACGCGTGCGCGTCGGCCAGCGCGTTCGCGAGCAGCTCCCGCGCGCCCGCCGGGTCCCCGTCGGCCCAGGCCGCGTACGCCAGCACATACAGCGCGTACGAACGCGCCCAGCGCTCCCCGTGGTCCTCGCAGGCCCGGCGCACCTCCTCGCACAGCCGCACCGCGCCCGGCAGGTCGCCCTGGAACGCCCGGGCCATCGCCAGCTCCACCCGGCCCATCAGGACGTTGCTGTTCAGCTCGCCGACCGCCCGGTAGCGCTCCAGCGCCGAGCGCAGCAGCGTTTCCGCACCGGCCATGTCGTCCGTGACCAGGGCCAGACAGCCGGTGCGGTGCTCCGCGTAGGCCGCCGCCACCGCGTCGCCCGCCCGCTCCGCCCGCTCGCGGCACGTCCGCAGCACGCGCAGCGCCGCCCCGGTGTCGCCCTGGAGGATCGCCACGTAGCCCAGCACCCACAGCGCCTTCAGCCGGGCCCGCTCGTACCCCGACTCCGGCTCCAGACTGCGCTCCAGCCAGCGCCGCCCCTCCGACAGCCGCCCGCAGCCCACCCAGCAGAACCACAGCGAACCCGCCAGGTGCTGACCGAGGTGCGCCTCGTCCGGCTCGGTCAGACAGCACTCCAGCGCGGCCCGCAGATTCGGCAGCTCCACGTCCACCCGCGCGGCCACCTCCCGCTGCCGGGGCGTGCACCACTCCAGCTCGCACCAGGCCGCCAGGCCCAGGTACCAGTCCCGGTGCCGTCTGCGCAGCCGGTCCGCGTCCCCGGCCGCCGCCAGCCACTCGGCGCCGTACTCCCGGACGGTGTCCAGCATCCGGTAGCGCGGGCCCACCGGGGTCTCCTCGCGGGCGAGGACCGACTGGGCCAGCAGCTCCGACAGCACGTCCAGCACGTCCTCGGCGGGCAGCCCCGCCCCGCCGCACACGTACTCGGCCGCCTCCAGGTCGAAGGACCCCGCGAACACCGACAGCCGCGCCCACAGCAGCCGTTCGGCCGGGGTGCACAGCTCGTGGCTCCAGCCGATCGCGGTGCGCAGCGTCCGGTGCCGGGGCAGGGCGTCCCGGGCGCCGCCGGTCAGCAGCCGGAACCGGTCGCCGAGGCGGTGCAGCAGCTGCGCCGGGGACAGCGCGCGCAGCCGCCCGGCCGCCAGCTCCAGCGCCAGCGGGATCCCGTCCAGCCGGCGGCACAGCTCCCGCACCTCGGGGCCGTCGGCCACCGGCACGCCGTGCGCCCGGGCCCGGTCGGTGAGCAGCTCCACCGCCTCCTCGGGGCCGAGCGGCGCCAGCGGGAACAGCCGCTCGCCCGCGAGACCCAGCGGGCGCCGGCCCACGGCCAGCACCCGCAGCTCCGGCAGTCCGCGCAGCAGCCGGGCCACCAGCCGGGCACTGGGCTCCGCCAGATGCTCGAACCCGTCCAGCACCAGCAGCATCCGCCGGCCCGCCAGCTGCTCCAGCAGCGTCTCGCGGGGCAGCCGGGTGGTGTGGTCGGTCAGACCCAGCGCCTCCACGACCGCGTACGCCACGAACTGCGGATCGCGCACCTCGGCCAGCTCCACCCGGCCCCAGCCCGCACCGGCCGGCTCACCGGCCGCCCACCGCGCCGCCGCCCGCACCGCCAGCCGGGACTTGCCCACCCCGCCCGCCCCGGTGACGGTCACCAGCCGGGCCCGGCCGAGGGCCGCCGCCAGCTCGGCCAGCTCCGCCGAGCGCCCGATGAAAGCGGTGAGTTCGAGGGGCGGGGCGCCGCCCGCCCAGGGGCCGGGACCGTGAGGATCTCGCATGGGACACGGAGCGTACTGAACCGTGTTCGGTGCGTACAATCACCCGGCGCGAGCGCACCCGCCGAGCCGGGATATCCGGTACGGAGCCGCGGCCCCGGCGCGATAGGCTCGGGACACGACTTTTCCGATGCTCAGGCACGTTTCAGGGAGCGGGTGCGCACAGTGTCCGGTACAGAGGTGGCCGGGATCCTGGTGGCCGTCTTCTGGGCGATCCTGGTCTCTTTCCTCGCCGTCGCGCTGGCGAGGCTGGCCCAGACGCTCAAGGCGACCACCAAGCTCGTCGCGGACGTGACCGACCAGGCCGTCCCGCTGCTCGCCGACGCCTCCCAGGCGGTGCGCTCCGCGCAGACCCAGATCGACCGGGTCGACGCGATCGCCTCCGACGTCCAGGAGGTCGCCTCCAACGCCTCCGCGCTGTCGACCACCGTCGCCTCCACCTTCGGCGGCCCGCTGGTCAAGGTCGCGGCCTTCGGCTACGGCGTCCGCCGGGCGCTCGGCGGCCGCAAGGGGGAGGACGTGCCCGGCAAGTCGGCGCGTCGTACCGTGATCGTGGGCCGGACGGTCCCCGCCGCACGACGCAAGCGGAAGTAAGGACTGAGACCGAGCGATGTTCCGCCGTACGTTCTGGTTCTCCACCGGTGTCGCCGCCGGTGTGTGGGCCACCACCAAGGTCAACCGCAAGATCAGGCAGCTGACCCCGGAGAGCCTGGCCGCCACCGCGGCGAACAAGGCCCTGGAGACCGGTCAGCGCCTGAAGGACCGCGCGGTCGGCTTCGCGTTCGACGTCCGCGACAACATGGCCCGGCGGGAGGCCGAGCTGGAGGAGGCCCTCGGCATCCACGAGGACCCCGAGCTCCCCGCGCCCCGGCGGTACACCGCCATCGAGAACCACCCCAGCGACAACCGCAGCACACCGAAGTACATCGAAGCCCCGATGCACTCGTACAACCGGAATGAGGACCACTGATGGAGTCGGCCGAGATTCGCCGCCGCTGGCTGAGCTTCTTCGAGGAGCGCGGGCACACCGTCGTCCCTTCGGCGTCGCTCATCGCGGACGACCCGACTCTGCTCCTCGTCCCCGCCGGCATGGTGCCCTTCAAGCCCTACTTCCTGGGTGAGGTCAAGCCGCCGTTCCCGCGCGCCACCAGCGTGCAGAAGTGCGTGCGCACGCCCGACATCGAAGAGGTCGGCAAGACCACGCGGCACGGCACGTTCTTCCAGATGTGCGGCAACTTCTCCTTCGGCGACTACTTCAAGGAAGGCGCCATCAAGCTCGCCTGGGAGCTGCTCACCACGCCCCAGGACAAGGGCGGTTACGGCCTCGACCCCGAGCGCCTGTGGATCACCGTCTACAAGGACGACGACGAGGCGGAGCGGATCTGGCACGAGGTCGTCGGCGTGCCCAAGGAGCGCATCCAGCGCCTGGGCATGAAGGACAACTACTGGTCCATGGGCGTGCCCGGCCCGTGCGGCCCCTGCTCCGAGATCAACTACGACCGCGGCCCCGAGTTCGGCGTCGAGGGCGGCCCCGCCGTCAACGACGAGCGGTACGTCGAGATCTGGAACCTCGTCTTCATGCAGTACGAGCGGGGCGAGGGCATCGGCAAGGACAACTTCGAGATCCTCGGGGACCTGCCGAGCAAGAACATCGACACGGGCCTCGGCCTGGAGCGGCTCGCCATGATTCTGCAGGGCGTGCAGAACATGTACGAGATCGACACCTCCATGGCCGTCATCGACAAGGCCACCGAGCTGACCGGCGTGCGCTACGGCGACGCCCACGCCTCGGACGTGTCCCTGCGCGTGGTCACCGACCACATGCGCACCGCCACCATGCTCATCGGCGACGGCGTCACCCCCGGCAACGAGGGCCGCGGGTACGTCCTGCGCCGCATCATGCGCCGCGCCATCCGCAACATGCGGCTGCTCGGCGCCACCGGTCCGGTCGTCAAGGACCTGATCGACACCGTGATCGGCATGATGGGGCAGCAGTACCCGGAGCTGATCACCGACCGCGAGCGCATCGAGAAGGTCGCCCTCGCCGAGGAGAACGCCTTCCTCAAGACGCTGAAGGCCGGCACCAACATCCTGGACACCGCCGTCACCGAGACCAAGGCCTCCGGCGGCACCGTCCTCTCCGGCGACAAGGCGTTCCTGCTCCACGACACCTGGGGCTTCCCGATCGACCTCACCCTGGAGATGGCCGCCGAGCAGGGCCTGTCCGTGGACGAGGACGGCTTCCGCCGCCTGATGAAGGAGCAGCGGGAGCGCGCCAAGGCCGACGCCCAGGCCAAGAAGACCGGCCACGCCGACCTGGGCGCCTACCGCGAGATCGCCGACAGCGCCGGTGAGACCGACTTCATCGGCTACACCGACACCGAGGGCGAGTCCACCATCGTCGGCATCCTGGTCGACGGCGCCTCCTCCCCGGCCGCCACCGAGGGCGACGAGGTCGAGATCGTCCTGGACCGCACCCCGTTCTACGCCGAGGGCGGCGGCCAGATCGGCGACACCGGCCGCATCAAGGTGGACTCCGGTGCCGTCATCGAGGTCCGCGACTGCCAGAAGCCGGTCCCGGGCGTGTACGTCCACAAGGGTGTCGTCCAGGTCGGCGAGGTGACCGTCGGCGCCAAGGCCCACGCCTCGATCGACGTGCGCCGCCGCAAGGCCATCGCCCGCGCCCACTCGGCCACCCACCTCACCCACCAGGCCCTGCGCGACGCCCTCGGCCCGACGGCCGCCCAGGCCGGTTCGGAGAACCAGCCCGGCCGCTTCCGCTTCGACTTCGGCTCCCCGTCCGCCGTCCCGACGGCCGTCATGACCGACGTCGAGCAGAAGATCAACGAGGTGCTCGCCCGCGACTTGGACGTGCACGCCGAGGTCATGGGCATCGACGAGGCCAAGAAGCAGGGCGCCATCGCCGAGTTCGGCGAGAAGTACGGCGAGCGGGTGCGCGTCGTGACGATCGGCGACTTCTCCAAGGAGCTGTGCGGCGGCACGCACGTGCACAACACCGCCCAACTGGGCCTGGTGAAGCTGCTCGGCGAGTCCTCCATCGGCTCCGGTGTGCGCCGTATCGAGGCCCTGGTCGGCGTGGACGCCTACACCTTCCTCGCCCGGGAGCACACGGTCGTCAACCAGCTGACCGAGCTGCTCAAGGGCCGCGCGGAGGAGCTGCCCGAGAAGGTCTCCGCCATGCTCGGCAAGCTGAAGGACGCCGAGAAGGAGATCGAGCGGTTCCGCGCCGAGAAGGTCCTCCAGGCCGCCGCCGGCCTCGCCGAGTCCGCCAAGGACGTGCGCGGCGTCGCCGTGGTCACCGGCCGGGTGCCGGACGGCACGACCCCCGACGACCTGCGCAAGCTGGTCCTGGACGTGCGCGGCCGGATCCAGGGCGGCCGGGCCGCCGTGGTGGCCCTGTTCACGGTGAACAACGGCAAGCCGCTGACGGTCATCGCCACCAACGACGCCGCCCGCGACCGCGGCCTCAAGGCCGGTGACCTGGTCCGCACCGCCGCCAAGACCCTCGGCGGCGGCGGTGGCGGCAAGCCGGACGTCGCCCAGGGCGGCGGCCAGAACCCGGCCGCCGTGGGCGAGGCCGTCGAGGCCGTCGAGCGGCTCGTCGCCGAGACCGCCAAGTAGGAACGGCTCAAGCAGATGCGCAGAGGACGTCGGCTCGCGATCGACGTCGGGGACGCCCGGATCGGGGTCGCCTCGTGCGACCCCGACGGGATCCTCGCCACCCCGGTGGAGACCGTCCCCGGCCGGGACGTCCCCGCCGCCCACCGCCGCCTCCGTCAACTGGTGGAGGAGTACGACCCGATCGAGGTCGTCGTCGGCCTCCCTCGCTCCCTCAAGGGGGGCGAGGGCCCGGCCGCGGTCAAGGTCCGCGCCTTCACACAGGAACTGGCCAAGGGCATCCAGCCGGTGCCGGTGCGCCTGGTGGACGAGCGGATGACGACCGTGACGGCCGGCCAGGGACTGCGCGCCTCCGGCGTGAAGTCCAAGAAGGGCCGTTCGGTCATCGACCAGGCGGCGGCCGTCATCATCCTGCAGCAGGCCCTGGAATCCGAACGGGTGTCAGGCAAACCACCCGGTGAGGGCGTCGAAGTGGTCATCTGATCGCGATACGGTAACGTTCCGCGCGATGCGCCGGTGTTCGAACAGCCGGGGCACAGCAAGAGGCGGAACGGAATCCGGCCGACGGGCCGCGGGACCGTGGGCCTCGCGGCTCTAGGGGATCGATGACTGAGTATGGCCGGGGCCAAGGCTCCGAACCGTGGAATCCGGAGGACCCGTTGTCCGGGGACGGCGGATGGGGCGGACAGCAGGCCCAGCAGGGCTCGCAGTCCCCGTACGGCGGCCGGCCGCAGCACTATCCGCAGGCGTCGGAGTACGGCGACTGGAGCCAGGAGCAGCAGCCCGGATACGAGGGACAGCAGCACCCGCACCACGACGGCCGGCCGTACGACCAGCAGCTCGCCGGCCACAGCCGGCACCAGTTCCACCAGGGCGGCTGGGACGCGACCGGCACCCTCGGCCAGGTGCCCTACGCCGCCGACCCCGGCGACCCCTACGGCCAGCAGCCCGTGGCCTACGGCGGGGAGCAGCCCGACCTCTACGGCACCGAGGACGCCTACCCGCCGCCGGAGCCGCCCGGCCGCAGGCGGCCCGAGCCCGGCCCGGAGTCCGAGCCGGCCGACGACGAGGAGCACGTCCCGGCGGTGGCCGGCGGCGGCGCGGGCGACGACGGGGGGCACGAGCTCGCGACCCGGCGGGAGCGGCGCGGCAAGGGCCGCAAGCCGGTCAAGAGCAAGAAGCGGCGCACCGGCTGCGCCTGCATGGTCGTCGTCCTGGTGTTCGGCGGCGGCCTCGGCGGAGTCGGGTACTTCGGGTACCAGTTCTACCAAAATCGTTTCGGCACGGCCCCGGACTACGCGGGCGACGGCACCGGCGAGACGGTCACCGTCGAGATCCCCAAGGGCGCGGGCGGCTGGGAGATCGGCCGCCGTCTGAAGGAGGCCGGCGTGGTCAAGAGCGCCGAGGCCTTCGTCCACGCCCAGACCAACACGCCGGGCGCCGACGGCATCCAGGCCGGTGCCTACCTGCTGAAGAAGGAGATGTCCGCCGCCAGCGCCGTCCGGCTGATGCTGGACCCGCGCAGCCAGAACAACGTCATCGTCACCCCCGGCGAGCGCAACTCGGGCGTCTACGCGGCCATCGACAAGAAGCTGGAACTGTCCTCGGGCACGACCAAGAAGATCGCCGAGAAGCAGTACAAGTCCCTCGGCCTGCCCGCCTGGGCGAACAACAGCGGCGACGTCAAGGACCCGCTGGAGGGCTTCCTCTTCCCGGGCACCTACCCGGCCGCCAAGGGCATGAAGCCCGACGCCATCCTCAAGCAGATGGTCACCCAGGCCAAGCAGAAGTACGCCGCCTACGGCCTCGACGACAAGGCCAAGGAGCTCGGGGTGGACAACGCCTTCGAACTCGTCACGGTCGCCAGCCTGGTCCAGGCCGAGGGCAAGACGCACGACGACTTCCGCAAGATGGCCGAGGTGGTCTACAACCGCCTCAAGCCCGACAACACCGAGACCAACCGCAAGCTCCAGTTCGACTCGACGTACAACTACGCCAAGGGCACGAGCAACATCCACATCTCCGAGAAGGAGATCAACAGCGACCCGAGCCCGTACAACACGTACCGGTACCCGGGACTTCCGCCCGGCCCGATCGGCAACCCCGGCGAGGACGCGCTGAAGGCGACGCTGAACCCGACGCACGACGGCTGGGTCTACTTCGTGGCGACCGACGGTATGAGCAACACCGAGTTCGCCAAGACATACGCGGAATTCCTAGAGCTCAGGGACAAGTTCAATGCCAACTCGGGCAACTGACGGCCGTCGTGCCGCCGTGCTCGGCTCCCCGATCGCCCACTCCCTCTCCCCGGTGCTGCACCGGGCGGCGTACGAGGCGGCCGGGCTCACCGGCTGGTCGTACGACAGCTTCGACGTCGACGAGGCCGCGCTGCCCGGCTTCCTGGACCGGCTCGGGCCCGAGTGGGCCGGTCTGTCGCTGACCATGCCGCTGAAGCGGGCCGTCATCCCGCTGCTCGACGAGGTCAGCGACACCGCGGCCTCGGTCGACGCGGTCAACACGCTGGTCTTCACCGAGGACGGACGCCGGCGCGGCGACAACACCGACATCCCGGGCATGGTGGCCGCCCTGCGCGAGCACGGCATCGAGGAGGTCGGCTCCGCCGCCATCCTGGGTGCCGGCGCCACCGCCTCCTCCGCGCTCGCCGCACTGGCCCGGATCTGCACCGGGGAGGTCGTCGCCTACGTCCGCAGCGAGGCCCGCGCCGCCGAGATGCGGCAGTGGGGGGAGCGGCTCGACGTGGAGGTCCGCACGGCCGACTGGGCCGACGCCGCCCGGGCGCTGAGCGCCCCGCTGGTGATCGCCACCACGCCCGCCGGGACCACCGACGCGCTCGCCACCGCCGTACCGGAACGCCCCGCCACCCTCTTCGACGTGCTCTACGACCCCTGGCCCACCGAACTGGCGGCCCGCTGGTCCATGTTCGGCGGCGCCGTGGTCGGCGGCCTGGACCTGCTGGTCCACCAGGCCGTGCTCCAGTTCGAGCAGATGACCGGGCAGGTCCCGGGCCCGCTGGACGCCATGCGGCAGGCCGGGGAGAAGGCGCTCGCCGGCCGCTGACGCCCCCGCGGGCGTCCGCCTGCTGGACCGGCGGCCGTCCGCCGCCCCGGGACGTGGGAGGATCGGAGGTGGCGTGCCGGGGTCGCGCACCCGGTGACGCCGTCGCCGTGCGCCAGGAGGCGCACGCCGGGCAGTACCGGGCGCGAGCACTGAGGAGCACCGTTGAGCAGGCTGCGTTGGCTGACCGCGGGGGAGTCCCACGGTCCCGCACTTGTCGCGACGCTGGAGGGTCTTCCCGCCGGCGTGCCGATCACCACGGAGATGGTGGCGGACCACCTGGCGCGGCGGCGGCTCGGCTATGGCCGTGGTGCGCGCATGAAGTTCGAGCGGGACGAGGTCACCTTCCTGGGTGGTGTCCGGCACGGGCTGACCCTGGGCTCGCCGGTCGCGGTGATGGTGGGCAACACCGAGTGGCCGAAGTGGGAACAGGTCATGGCCGCCGACCCGGTCGACCCGGAGGTGCTGGCCGGTCTGGCGCGCAACGCTCCGTTGACGCGTCCGCGTCCGGGGCACGCCGATCTGGCGGGTATGCAGAAGATGTGCACTGGGACCGGCGGCTGGACGCGCGGCTGGCCGCCGCGCTGATGGGGATCCAGGCGATCAAGGGCGTGGAGGTCGGCGACGGTTTCGACCTCGCCCGGGTGCCGGGTTCGAAGGCGCATGACGAGATCGTGACCACGGAGGAGGGTGTCAGGCGGGTCACGGGCCGTTCCGGTGGTACCGAGGGTGGTCTGAGCACGGGTGAGCTGCTGC
>NZ_JODT01000023.1 GCF_000720835.1 Streptomyces achromogenes subsp. achromogenes
CGGTCGCGGCCAGCACGGCACCGTTCGCCGCCCGCTGGGAGACGACCAGCTGCCCCTTGACCGCTTCACGCACCCGGTCCCGGTCACGCGGATCGACGGACCACGCGGTGTAGTCCTTCAGGTGCGGGAACCTCGCCTTCTGCGCGTCGGTCAGGGCCGTCTTCTCCAGCCTGATCCAGCGCTCGTCGTCGCTGCTCAGGGTCCCGTCCCGGACGGTCAGGGAGCCGTCGCGGGAGTACAGCAGCTGGGTGGAGGCGGCGCCCGCCACGCCGTTCCAGGCGACGGTGTCCCGGTCGATCCAGACCGCCTTGGAGGTGGTGAGGTCGAGGGCGGCGGCGGTGCCGGCCGGCTGCGGCAGCAGGTGCTTCTCCTGGCCGTTCACCAGCCACACCTCGTGGCCGTCGGCCTTGAGGTCCAGGTCCCGGTCGGTCGGGAGTTCCTTCTCGTCGCCCTTGTGGATGATGTAGCCGAGGTGGGTGGCACCCTCGGTGAGGGGCACCTCGAAGACCGCGCCATAGGCATCAGTCTTCACCGGCTTCAGCGGCTGCGACCAGTCGGTGGGGTGCGCGGCGCCCGTCCAGACGTGCAGGCCCCAGCCGTCGTAGTCCCCGTCGGCGCGGTGGTAGTGCAGGACGGCCTTGGTGGTGTCCTGGGCGGGGTACTCCGGCCGCTCGGTGCGTACGTCGGCCTTGCCCTGCTCGATCCACACCTCGCCGGTGCGGGTGACGTCGATGGACCGGTCGGCGGACACGTCCTTGTTCCCGTCCTTGTCGACAACCAGGAAGCCGACGTTCGAGGCGCCCGGCTCGAGCTTGACGTAGGCGAAGGCGCCGTAGGCGTCCCGGCC
The DNA here is from genome assembly GCF_000720835.1 of Streptomyces achromogenes subsp. achromogenes. Taxonomy (GTDB): domain Bacteria; phylum Actinomycetota; class Actinomycetes; order Streptomycetales; family Streptomycetaceae; genus Streptomyces; species Streptomyces achromogenes. Next base: position 848 of record NZ_JODT01000023.1, read on the forward strand.
GGTGAAGGGGTGGCCGGCCGGCCAGGTGGTGGCCTCGCCGTCGGCCAGGTCGCCCCAGGCGTACAGGCCCCAGTCGGCGTAGTCGCCGTCGGCGCGCTTGTAGTGGACGATCGCGTAGTCCCGGGAGGAGGCCCTGGGGACCTCGGGCGCGGGCGGGGTGCCGCTGGTGCTCGCGGCCGTGGCGCTCGCGGTGTGCCCGGCCGCGTCCACGACGACGGCCTTGTAGCGCAGGGGGGTCCCGGCGGGCACGTCGGCGCCGAGGGTCTGGGTGACCTTGTAGGGGGCGTGGTCGGCGGAGCCGAGCGTCTGCCACGGCCCGTCGCCCACCTGGGCGGCGAAGACGACCCGGGCGAGCTGTCCGCCGGTGACGTCCGCGCTCGGCTCCACGGTGCCGGTGGCGCCGGGGGCGGGGGCCGTCAGGGTGAGGGACGGTGCGGTGGCGGGGGCGGCGGGCTTCCCGGTCGCCTCGTAGACGACGGCGGACCCGGCCGGGACGGTGACGGTGAGCTTCCGGTCGCCGTCGGACCGCACCGAGCCGCCGGCGCCGTGGATCCCTCGGTACGTCATGTCCGCCGACCCGGTCGCGAAGGTCGCCGTCCGCTCCGACCCGGCGTTGTTGAAGGCGACGACGTACTCCTGGCCGGACGCGGCGTCGGTGCGGGTGAAGGCGTAGATCCCGGGGCCGTCGGCCGCGTACCGCTCGGTCTGCACGCCGTCCGTGAGGGCCGGATGGGCCTTGCGGAGCCGGGCCAGGTCCGCGATCTGCCGGTACAGCGGGGCGCTGGTGTCGTAGGCGGCGCTCGCGTGGGTGCGGTCGGTGCCGATCTCGTCGTCGTCCAGGTAGTCGGCGACCTTGGAGGCGAACATGGTCTGGCGGGCGTCCTTGTCGCCGCCGGAGCCGGTGAAGCCCTGCTCGTCGCCGTAGTAGACGACGGGGTTGCCCCGGCTGAGGAACATCAGCTCGTTGGCGAGCCGGTCCTTGGCGAGGATCTCGGCGTCGGTCGCGTTCGGGTTGTCCTGCTTCAGGAAGGTCCCGATGCGGCCCATGTCGTGGTTGCCGAGGAAGGTGACCTGTTCGTAGGCGTTGGCCTTGTCGGTCGTGTACTTGTAGTCGGCGCCGAAGACGGCCGCCAGCTTCCGGGCGCTGCCGCCCTGGGAGGCGTAGGCGCGGGCCGCGTCCTGGAAGGGGAAGTCGAGGGTGGCGTCGAGCCGGCCCCGGGTGACGTAGGGGGCGGTGACGGAGGGGTCGGCGGAGTAGACCTCGCCGAACATGAAGAAGTTCTTCCGGCCGCGCTCGGCCGCGTAGCGGTCCAGGGCGGTGGCCCACTGGGTCCAGAACTCCATGTTCACGTGCTTGACGGTGTCGATCCGGAAGCCGTCGACGGCGAAGTCCCGCACCCAGCGCTGGTAGATCCGCTCCATGCCGTGGACGACCTCGGGGCGCTCGGTCCACAGGTCGTCCAGGCCGGAGAAGTCGCCGTAGGTGGTGGACTCGCCGGCGTAGGTCGAGTCGCCCCGGTTGTGGTACATCGCCGGGTCGTTGAGCCAGGCCGGGACCTTGGTCTGGCCGGTCGTCCTGGGGGTGTACGGGAAGGAGCCGGTGCCGACGGGCGGGAACCGCTTCGTGCCGTCGGCGTAGTCGGCGTCGTCGAAGGGCCGGCCGTCCTTGGTCAGGTAGGGGAAGGCGCCCTTGGAGAGGTAGTCGTAGGACTTCTCGTCGTAGTCGACGACATCGGCGGTGTGGTTGGTGATGACGTCGAAGAAGACCTTCATGCCCTTGGCGTGGGCCTTGGAGATGAGGTCCTTCAGGTCCTGGTTGGTGCCGAAGTGGGGGTCGACCTGGGTGAAGTCGGTGATCCAGTACCCGTGGTAGCCGGCCGAGGCGTTCTCACCGGTGCCCTGCACGGGGCGGTTCTTGAAGATCGGAGCCAGCCAGATGGCCGTGGTGCCGAGGCCCTTGACGTAGTCCAGCTTCCCGGTCAGGCCCTTGAGGTCGCCGCCCTGGTAGAAGCCCTTGTCGGCGGGGTCGTAGCCGGTGCTGAGGCGGGAGCCGGTCAGGCCGCCGCGGTCGTTGGACGGGTCGCCGTTGGCGAAACGGTCCGGCAGGACGAAGTAGAACTGCTCGCGGGTGTCGTCGTGCCGGGCCGGTACGGCGGCGAGCACGGCGTCCGAGGGGGGCGCGGGCGGGCCGGCCGCGCGGGCGGCCAGGGGCGGGAGCAGGGTGGCGGCGAGGGCCGCGGCGGTGACGGCCGCCGCTCTCGCGCGGCGCCTGCGCGGCGCCTGCCGTCTTGGTATCACTGGGTCACTCCTCAGCAGTTCGGCTTGCCGGCGTAGAGCGCCAGGGCGGTGTCGGCGGCCAGGGTCGCGGTGAACCGGCCACCGGCGTCCACGGTCACCGGGGTGTTGCTCTGGACGTCGCAGTACGTCCCGGCGGGCAGGGAGGTCTGGTAGGTGCGCGTTATGCTCCCCGGCTCGTGGTTGACGGCCACGTACCCCTTGGTGCCCCGGCCGAAGGCGATCCGGTTGCCGCCGTTGTCCCACCAGTTCGTGACCGCCTGGCCGCGGGTCGCGTTGCGGAAGGCGACCATGGACTCGATCTGCGGCCAGGCGTGCTGGCACTTCCAGCCGTTCTGCCAGCAGGCGTCCACCTGGCCGCCGCTCGGCGGGCCGGCGTCGGCGTCCGACCACTCGTAGCCGGAGTTGACGTCGGGGGCGCCGTACGGCCAGGCCAGCATGAAGACGTTGGCCAGCGTGTAGCTCGCGCCGCTCTTGTAATTGAGCGTGCTGCCGTTGCGCTCGGTGTCGTGGTTGTCCACGAAGACGCCCGCGACCGAGCCGCTCAAGTAACCCCAGCCCTCGCCGTAGTTCTTCAGGTACGCCAGCTTCTCGGCGGTGAAGACCCGCTTGAGGTCGTAGGCGTAGCGGAACTCCTGGACGTCTCCGTTGCCGGTGTACTCGGCGGGCTGGACGGCCTCGCCCGCGCCGTAGACGACCTCCTGCTTCCAGTAGACCGACGGATTGGTCAGACGGCTCTTGACGTCCGCCAGGTCCGCGGCCGGTATGTGCTTGGCCGCGTCGATCCGGAAGCCGTCCACGCCCAGGCTCAGCAGGTCGTTCAGATAGCCGGCGATCGTCTTGCGGACGTACTCCTCGCCGGTGTCCAGGTCGGCCAGGCCGACGAGTTCGCAGTGCTGGACGTTCCAGCGGTCGGAGTAATGGGAGATCTGGGCGGTGCAGTCGTCGAAGTCGTAGGACGAGTACAGGCCCGGGTAGGCGTACTTGGTGTACGACGAGCCGCCCGTGCCGGTGCCCGAGCCGGCCGACATGTGGTTGACGACGGCGTCGGCGACGACCTTCACCCCGGCCGCGTGGCAGGTGTCCACCATGTTCTTGAACGCGGTGCGGTCGCCGAGCCGGCCGGCGATCCGGTACGACACCGGCTGGTACGACGTCCACCACTGGGCGCCCTGGATGTGCTCGGCGGGCGGGGAGACCTGGACGTGTCCGTAGCCGGCGGGTCCGAGGGCGGTGGTGCATTCCCTGGCCACGGAGGCGTAGTTCCACTCGAAGAGGACGGCGGTGACGTCCTTGGTGCCGGGCGGCGCGGCCTCGGCGGTGGTCGGGGTCATGCCGATCAAGGCGGCGGCGGTGAGGGCGACCGCCGTGGGGAGTGCGCTGCGTGCCATGTGGGGTCCTTCGACGGTGAAGGCAGTGGGGTCCGCTGAAGCGGTTTGCTGAAACTTTGCAGCAGGCTTGCGGTGACGCAGAGGGTAACGGCCCGCCGCCCGAAAGGCAGCGGGCCGTCAGGAAGGTGATGCGGGACGTTCCCGGACGGGGCGTCAGGGTGCCCCGCCGGTGCGGGGGTCAGCGCTCCGCGGTCCACCAGACGGTGGTGTCGGCGGGCACCTTCGCCTCGCCGTCCGCCTCGGTGACCTCGCCGCTGGTGAGCAGGACCCGGCCGTAGGACGGGATCGTCACGGACTCGCCGGTGGTGTTGGCCACGCACACGAAGTCGCCCCGGCGGAAGGCCAGGACGCCCTCCGGCGCGCGCAGCCACTCCACCGACTCGCCCGCGCCCAGGTCCGGCCGCTCCCGGCGGACCCGCAGCGCCGCCCGGTACAGCTCCAGCGTGGAGCCGGGGACACCGGTCTGCGCCTCCACGCTCAGCTCGGCCCAGACCGGCGGCTGGGGCAGCCAGCTGCCGCCGTCACCGAAGCCGTAGGAGGAGCCCGTACGGGTCCACGGGATCGGCACCCGGCAGCCGTCACGGAAGCCGTCCTGGCCCGCGCCCCGGAAGTACGCCGGGTCCTGGCGCACCTCGTCGGGCAGGTCCACCACGTCCGGGAGGCCCAGTTCCTCGCCCTGGTAGACGTAGGCCGAGCCGGGCAGGGCGAGCATCAGCAGGGTGGCGGCGCGGGCGCGGCGCAGGCCCAGCTCGCGGTCGCCGGCCGTGCGGATCTGGGTGCCGAGGCCGGGCGGGTTGGCGAAGCGGGTGGCATGCCGGGTGACGTCGTGGTTGGACAGCACCCAGGTGGCGGGGGCGCCGACGGGGCGCATCGCGTCCAGGGTGCGGTCGATGACCGTCCGCAGTTCCTTCGCGTCCCAGGCCGTCCCCAGGTACTGGAAGTTGAACGCCTGGTGGAGTTCGTCGGGGCGGACGTAGTTCGCGGTGCGCTCTACGGTCGGGGTCCACGCCTCGGCGACGAAGATGCGGTCTGGGGGTCCCCCCTGCACGGAGTGCTTGGGGGCGTACTCGTCGAGGATGCGGCGCCACTGGCGGTAGATGGCGTGCACGCCGTCCTGGTCGAAGAACGGCATGACGTCGTTGCCCAGCAGCTTGACCTGGTCGTGGGCGCCGAGGTCGGGCAGGCCCTCCGCCTTGACCAGGCCGTGGGCGACGTCGATGCGGAAGCCGTCCACGCCCATGTCCAGCCAGAAGCGCAGGATCGAGCGGAACTCGTCGCCGACGGCCGGGTGGTCCCAGTTGAAGTCGGGCTGCTCGGGGGCGAACAGGTGCAGGTACCACTCGCCGGGGGTGCCGTCCGGCTCGGTCACCCGGGTCCAGGCCGGGCCGCCGAAGATGGACTCCCAGTCGTTGGGCGGCAGTTCGCCGTTCTCCCCCTTGCCGGGGCGGAAGTGGTAGCGCTCGCGCAGCGGGGATCCGGGGCCCTCGGCGAGGGCGCGCTTGAACCACTCGTGCCGGTCGGAGGAGTGGTTGGGGACCAGGTCCACGATGATGCGCAGGCCCAGCGCGTGGGCGTCGCGGATCAGCGCGTCGGCGTCCAGCAGGGAGCCGAACATCGGGTCGACGGCACGGTAGTCGGCGACGTCGTAGCCGGCGTCGGCCTGCGGGGAGGCGTAGAAGGGGCTGAGCCACACCGCGTCCACGCCGAGATCGCGCAGATACGGCAGGCGGGAGCGTACGCCCTCCAGGTCGCCCATGCCGTCGCCGTTGCTGTCGGCGAAACTGCGCGGATAGACCTGGTAGATGACCGCGTCCCGCCACCAGTCGCGGCGGTCGGCGACGGAGACGGTGGCGAAGTGGCGGGCCGGTGCGGCGGAGTGCTGCTGGCTCATGGCGTCCTTGATACGTAACTGGGTCATGACGGTCGGTCTTCGGGTGGCCGGGTGCGAGGCGGGCCGCGGTGGCAGCGGGGTCGGATGGGCCACCGCGGCCCGCCTGGCCTGGTGGGGCGTCAGCCCTTGGTGCCGCCGGCGGTGAGGCCGGTGACCAGGTTCTTCTGCACGAGGTAGAAGAACACCGTCACCGGTATCGCGATCAGCACCGCGGTGGCGGCCATGTAGTTCCACTGGGCGTCGTGCTCACTGACGAAGGTCTGCAGGCCGACGGCGAAGGTGTACTTGGAGTCGTCCAGCAGGAAGGTCGTCGCGAAGGCGACCTCGCCGACGGCGGTGATGAAGGTGTAGAACGCGGCGACGGCCAGGCCCGGGCGGGCCAGCGGCAGGATCAGCCGGAAGAAGGTGCCGAAGGGGGTGAGCCCGTCCACCCGCCCGGCCTCGTCGATCTCGAACGGGATGGTGTCGAAGTACCCCTTGAGCAGCCAGGCGCTGTACGGCACGGCGGTGGAGCAGTTGATGGCGATCAGCGCCCAGTAGGTGTCGATGAGGCCGAGCTCGCTGAAGATCTCGTACATCGGCACGATCAGGATGGCGATCGGGAAGGCCTGGGTGAGCAGCAGGACCCACATCAGCGGCTTGTAGCCGGGAAAGCGCATCCGGGAGACGGCGTAGCCGGTGGTGGCGGCGACGAGGACACCGACCACGGTGGTGCCGAGGGCCACGATCAGCGTCGACTTGAACCAGTCGAGGAAGCCGGTGTGCTGGAGCACGAAGCCGTAGTTGGAGAAGGTCAGCTTGCCCGCGATGCCGCCCGGGTGGAGGTAGTCGTCCTTGTCCGGGCCGAGGGACAGGTAGCACAGCCAGGCCACCGGGGCGAGCGCGATCAGGCTCGCCAGGACGAGGCCGCCGTGCAGCAGGGCGGTGCCGAGCGGTCCGCGCTCGCCGCGCCGGCGGGTGCGGCGGGCGGGTACGGCGGCGGGGGCCGGCGCGGTCTTCGTGGTGTCCAGGGTCGTGGTGCTCATGGCGGCGGCTCCTGCGGCGTCAGACGGCGAGCTGGTCATTGCGCTTCAGCCAGCGGAAGTAGAAGGAGGTGAAGACGGTGAGGATCGACAGCAGCAGCACGCCGTAGGCGGCGGACTGGGCGAAGTCGCGCGGCTGCTGGCCGAAGCCCAGCTGGTAGGCCCAGGTGACGAGGATCTGGGCGTCCGGGGCGGAGTTCTTGCCGAACAGCAGGAAGATGATCACGAACTGGTTGAAGGTCCAGATGACGCCGAGCAGGACCACGGTGGAGCTGACCGCGCGCAGCCCGGGCAGGGTGACGTGGCGGAAGCGCTGCCAGGCGCTCGCGCCGTCCATCTCGGCGGCCTCGTAGAGCGTGGAGTCGATGGACTGCAGCCCGCCGAGCAGCGAGAGCATCATGAACGGCACACCGCACCAGGTGTTCACCATGATCGCGGCGAACCGCTGCCAGAAGGTGTCCTCCAGCCACGCCGGCTGGGGCAGGTGGAGGGCGCCGAGGAGCTGGTTGAGCGCGCCGGAGTCGGCGAGCATGATCCGCCAGGAGAAGACGGTGACGAAGGTCGGCACCGCCCAGGGCAGGACGAGCAGCAGCCGGTAGACGGTGCGGCCGCGCAGCTTCTGGTGCAGCATGAGGGCGAGGCCGAGCCCGAGGGTGTAGTGCAGGGCGACGCAGGCGGCCGTCCAGAACACGGTCCACAGGAAGTGCGACCAGAACCGGTCGTAGGCCGTCGGGCCGAACAGGATGTCCTGGTAGTTGTCCAGGCCGATGAACTCGTAGGTGGCGTCGATGTGGTTGACGCCGATCGTCCGCGCCGAGTTGAGGCTGTTGGCGTCGGTCAGGGTGAGGTAGAAGCCCCGCGCCAGCGGATAGCCGACGAGGACGCCGAGCACGATGACCACCGGGGCGATCATCGCGTAGGCGTACCAGTACTTCTGGAAGCCGTTCTTGACGCGCTGCCCCAGCCCGGGACGAGGCGCGCGGTCACCGCGGCGCTTGCCGGTGGCGCGGTCGATGGCGACTGTCATGGTTCGACACCTTCAAAGGATCAGGAGGACGGGCTGGGTGCGGGGCGGTGGCCGCCGGCCTCCTCCCCCGCGTGCGGCGGGGGCGGCCGGCGGCCACCCGGGCTCACTTGCCGAAGCCGTCCACCAGCTTGGAGATGGCCAGCTCGGCGTTGTCCAGGCCCTTGTCCAGCGACTCCTTGCCGCCGGCGACCTTGGCCAGCTCGGTGTCGAGCGGGACCCACAGGGAGCTGTACTCGGGCAGGGCCGGGCGGGGCTGGGCGGCGGCCAGGACACCCTGGTAGCCGGCGATGCCCGGGTCGGCCTTGACCTTCGCGGTGTAGGCGTCGGAGCGGGTGGGCAGGGTGGAGTTCTTCACGGCGACGGTCTCCTGCGCCTGGGCGGAGGTCATGAAGTTCACGAACTTCAGGGCCGCCTCCTGGTGGGCCTTGTCCGAGCCGGCGTAGACCGACAGGTTGTGGCCGCCGGTCGGGGCGCCCGCCTTGCCGGTGGAGCCGGCCGGGACGGTGGCGATGCCCAGGTTCTTCTTGTCCTTGAAGGCGCTGCCCTTGTAGAAGTTCGTGATCTCCCAGGGGCCCTGGATGATCGCGGCGACCTTGCCGTTGACGAACGCGTCCTGGATGTGGGCGTAGGCGTCGGCGGTGGCGTCGGCCTTGTGCAGGCCCTTGCCGGAGAACAGGCTCTGCCAGGTGCCGTAGCCCTTCTGCGCGGCCGGCGAGTTCACGGTGATCTTCTTGGCGGCGGCGTCGACGGTGTCGGTGCCCTCGCCGTAGAGGAAGGGCTGGGCGTAGTAGGCCTGGGCGGAGCCCCAGTAGCCGTCGGCCCCCGTCTTGTCCTTGATCTTCGCGGCGGCGGCCTTCAGCTCGTCCCAGGTCCCCGGGGCCTCGGTGATGCCGGCCTTCTCGAACAGGGCCTTGTTGTAGACCAGCGCGAGGGTGTCGGTGACCAGCGGCACACCGTAGGTCTTGCCCTCGTACTGGGCCTGCTTGATCAGGCTCGGCTGGAACTTGGCCTGGTCGGCGAGGGCCTCGGTGCCGTCCAGCGGCAGGAAGAAGCCCTTCTTGGCGAAGGCCGGGGTCCAGCCGACCTCGGAGCGCAGCACGTCCGGGGCACCGGTGGCGCCGGCCGCGGTGTCGAACTTGTTCTGCGCCTGGTCGAAGGGCACGTTGACGTACTTGACCTTGATGTCCTTGTGCGCGGCCTCGAACTGCTCCACCAGGGCCCGGTACGTCGGGGCCTCGTTGGTGGCGTTGGAGGTGTCCCACCAGGTGATCGTGACCGGGCCGTCCGACTTCCCGCTGTCGCCGTCGCTCCCGCCGCACGCCGTCGCCGTCAGGGCGAGGGACGCCACCAGCGCGGAGGCCGCTATGCCACGCCGCATGAGTTCTCCTTGAGGGTTGAAGCCCGAGTGGTACAGGGGGCGGTGCCGTCCGCCCCTTGCGACTTGCCGACTGCGCCGTTGCCGCGGCCGGGCGACAGGGAACGTAACAGCGATGTAAGCGCCGCGAAAGACCTTGCAGAAAAAAAGTGCAAGGGAACACGATGGTTACCCGGTCGTAACCGTTCGGCGGCCGATGGACACTTGTGCAAGACTCTGCAAGCTCTTGCCACCATGATTCGAGGGAGCCGCGATGAGGCAGCAACCCACTGCGGGGCCTCCGGCCGTCCGCGCCCGGCGTCCGGCCGGTGTGCAAGGGCGGGGCCGACCGGTACAGTCCAGTGGCGTGACCACACGGCTTGCCGACATCGCTGCGCAGGCGGGGGTGAGCGAAGCGACCGTCAGCCGGGTCCTCAACGGAAAACCGGGCGTCGCCGCCACCACCCGCCAGTCCGTGCTCGCCGCCCTGGACGTCCTGGGCTACGAGCGACCGGTACGGCTGCGGCAGCGCAGCGAGGGCCTGGTCGGGCTGATCACGCCCGAGCTGGAGAACCCTATATTCCCGGCCCTGGCGCAGGTCATCGGTCAGGCGCTGACCCGCCAGGGCTACACCCCGGTGCTCGCCACGCAGACCCCCGGCGGGTCGACCGAGGACGAGCTGACCGAGATGCTGGTGGACCGCGGGGTCGCCGGGATCATCTACGTCTCCGGGCTGCACGCCGACACCACCGCCGACATGCAGCGCTATGAGCGGCTACGGGCGCAGGGCGTGCCGTTCGTGCTGGTGGACGGCTTCTCGCCGCGGGTGCAGGCGCCGTTCATCTCCCCCGACGACCGGGCGGCGATGACGCTCGCGGTGACGCACCTGGTGTCCCTCGGGCACACCCGGATCGGGCTCGCCCTCGGGCCCAAGCGGTTCGTGCCGGTGCAGCGCAAGATCGAGGGCTTCGTGCGGGCCGTACAGGACCAGCTGGGGCTTCCCGCGCAGACCGTGGAGAGCGAGCTGATCCAGCACTCGCTGTACACACTGGAGGGCGGCCAGGCCGCGGCGGCGGCGCTCATCGAGCGGGGCTGTACGGCGGTGGTGTGCGCCAGCGACATGATGGCGCTGGGCGCGATACGCACGGCCCGGCAGCGGGGGCTGGAGGTGCCCCGGGACGTGTCGGTGGTCGGCTTCGACGACTCCCCGCTGATCGCCTTCACCGACCCGCCGCTGACCACGGTCCGCAAGCCGGTCCCGGCGATGGGGCAGGCGGCGGTGCGCACGCTGCTGGAGGAGATCGGCGGCACCCCGGCGCCGCACAGCGAGTTCGTGTTCATGCCGGAGCTGGTGGTGCGCGGCTCGACCGCCTCGGCTCCGCACGGTTCGCGCGCGACGTAGGGCCGCGGGACCCGTGCGCGCCCTGGCCGCACGGTTCGCGCGCCCGGGTCGCGGGGCCCGCGTCCGGCCCAGAAGGTGCGCGGCGGAGCCGGGCTTGGGATGATCGGCCGGGGAAACAACCTTTTCTGGCAGACTCTGTGACCATGAGTGACTCGACCGTGACAGAGCCGGACGGTCGCGAGGAGGTGGCCGCTCCGCGGGCCGTCACGGGCGAGAACAGGCCGGGTCGGCCGCGGCGGCCGCGCCCGCGCCGGCCCCGGCTGTGGTTCGAGATCCTTCTGGTCGCGGTGAGTTACTGGACGTACTCGCTGGTACGCAACGCCGTTCCGGAGCAGCGGGCCGCCGCGCTGCGCAACGCGGACTGGATCTGGCGGTTCGAGCACGCGATCGGCGTCGGCGTGGAGCAGACGGTCAACCACGCCGCCAACTCGGTGTCTTGGCTCATCATCGGGATGAACTACTACTACGCGACACTGCACTTCGTCATCACGCTCGGGGTGCTGGTGTGGCTGTACCGGTGGCATCCCGGCCGGTACGCGGCGACCCGGCTGGTGCTGTTCGCGACCACCGGTGTGGCCCTGCTCGGTTACTACCTGTTCCCGCTCGCACCCCCTCGGTTGATGCGCGGCGGGCACTTCGTGGACACCGTGATGGTGCACCACACCTGGGGTTCGATGGCCTCCGGCGACCTCAAGCACATGTCCAACCAGTACGCGGCGATGCCCTCGATGCACATCGGCTGGTCGCTGTGGTGCGGGCTGACGGTGTACGCGCTGGCGTCGGTGCCGTGGGCGCGGGTGCTGGGGCTGCTGTATCCGGCGGTCACGCTCGTGGTGATCGTCGCCACGGCCAACCACTTCTGGCTGGACGCGGTGGGCGGGGTGCTCTGCCTCGCCTTCGGCTTCGCGGCGGCCCGCGTCTGCTACGGCAGCCCGCCGTACGCGCTGCCCCGGCTGGTCCCCCGGCCCGCGGGGCGGGCGTGGGGGTCGGCGCCGTCCTTGTAGCCCGGGGGCCGCGGTCTGTCGGCGGGTGGGGGCTGTGGTCTGCCGGCCCGTGGGGGCGGCGGTCTGCCGTCAGTCCCCGTAGAACAGCTCGTCCACGACCGTGCGGGCCCGGCGGGCGGTGCGGCGGTAGGCGTCCAGCATGTCTCCGGCGTGGCCGGCGCCGTAGCCGAGGTAGCGGCCCACCGCCGCCAGCTCGCGCGGCTCGGTGGGGAAGGTGTCCCCGGCCCGGCCGCGCACCAGCATCACCGCGTTGCGCACCCGGCTCGCCAGCACCCACGCCTCGTCCAGGATCTCCGCGTCCTCGGCGGACAGCAGCCCGGCCGCGCGGGCGGCGGCCAGCGCCTCGCGGGTGCGGGTGGTGCGCAGGCCCGGCTCGTGGTGGGCGTGGCGGAGCTGGAGCAGCTGGACCGTCCACTCCACGTCGGACAGGCCGCCGGGGCCCAGCTTGGTGTGCAGCTTGGGGTCGGCGCCGCGCGGCAGCCGCTCGGACTCCATCCGCGCCTTGAGCCGGCGGATCTCGCGCACCGCGTCCTCGGTGAGGCCCTTGGCCGGGTAGCGCAGCGGGTCGATCAGCTCGACGAAGCGCCGGCCCAGATCGGGGTCGCCGGCCACCGGCTCGGCCCGCAGCAGCGCCTGTGACTCCCAGACCAGGGACCAGCGGCGGTAGTACGCCTCGTACGACTTCAGGGTGCGCACCAGCGGCCCCGACTTGCCCTCCGGGCGCAGGTCGGCGTCGATGAGCAGCGGCGGGTCGGCGCTGGGCAGCTGGAGCAGCCGGCGCATCTCGGCGACGACCCGGTTGGCGGCGGCCGACGCCTCCTGCTCGGCCACGCCCTCCCTCGGCTCGTGCACGAACAATACGTCGGCGTCGGAGCCGTAGCCCAGCTCGTGCCCGCCGAAGCGGCCCATGCCGATGACCGCGAACCGGGTGGGCAGGGTGTCGCCCCAGCCCTCCCGGACGACCGCGCGCAGGGTGCCGGCCAGGGTGGCCTTGGTGAGGTCGGAGACGGCCGCGCCGACCCGGTCCACCAGGGCGCCCTGGTCCGCCTCGGCGGGGCTGGTCTCGGTGCCGTAGGAGCCGACGATGTCGGCGGCGGCGGTGCGGAACAGCTCGCGGCGGCGGACGCCACGGGCCGCCGTGACGCCCTGTGCGGCGTTCTCGGCGCGGCCCACGGCCGCCAGGATCTCCTGCTCCAGCGCGGCGTGCTGCCGGGGGGCGAGGCCGCCGCCGTCGCCGTCGCCGAGCAGGGCCACCGCCTCCGGGGCGCGCATCAGCAGGTCGGGGGCGAGGCGGCCCGCCGACAGCACACGGGCCAGGTTCTCCGCCGCGGCGCCCTCGTCGCGCAGCAGCCGCAGGTACCAGGGGGTCTTGCCGAGCGCGTCGGAGACCTTGCGGAAGTTCAGCAGGCCGGCGTCCGGGTCGGCGGAGTCGGCGAACCAGCCGAGCAGCACGGGCAGCAGGGTGCGCTGGATGGCCGCCTTGCGGGTCACGCCGGAGGCCAGGGCCTCCAGGTGGCGCAGGGCGGCGGCCGGGTCGGCGTAGCCGAGGGCGATGAGGCGTTCCCGGGCCGCCTCCGCGCTCAACCTCGCTTCACCCGGCGCGAGTTGGGCGACCGCGTCGAGCAGCGGGCGGTAGAACAGCTTCTCGTGCAGGCGGCGTACGACCGTGCTGTGCCGCTTCCACTCGCGGGTCAGCCCGGCCACCGGGTCGGTGCGCAGGCCCAGCGAGCGGCCGAGGCGGCGCAGGTCGGCCTCCGCCTCCGGGACGAGGTGGGTGCGGCGCAGGCGGTACAGCTGGATGCGGTGCTCCATGGAGCGCAGGAAGCGGTACGCCTCGTCCAGCCGGGCCGCGTCCTCACGGCCCACGTAGCCGCCCGCGGCCAGGGCCCGCAGGGCGTCCAGGGTGGTGCCGCTGCGCAGGGCGGGGTCGGTGCGGCCGTGCACCAGCTGGAGGAGCTGCACGGCGAACTCCACGTCGCGCAGGCCGCCCGGGCCGAGCTTGAGCTCCCGGTCGATCTCGGCGGCGGGGATGTTCTCCACGACGCGGCGGCGCATCTTCTGCACGTCCGCCACGAAGTTGTCCCGTTCGGCCGCCTGCCAGACGAGGGGGTGCAGCGCGTCCAGGTACGCCTGGCCGAGCGCCGGGTCGCCGGCCACCGGGCGGGCCTTGAGGAGGGCCTGGAACTCCCAGGTCTTGGCCCAGCGTTGGTAGTAGGCGACGTGGCTGCTGAGGGTGCGCACGAGGGGGCCGTTGCGGCCCTCGGGGCGGAGGTTGGCGTCCACCGGCCAGATGGAGCCCTCCACGGTCGTCTCCGAGCAGATCCGCATCAGGTGGGAGGCGAGTTTCGTGGCGGACCTCAGTGCCTGGGGTTCCGGGGTGCCCTCCGCCGGTTCCGCCACGAAGATCACGTCGACGTCGGAGACGTAGTTCAGTTCGTGGCCGCCGCACTTGCCCATCGCGATCACCGCGAGGCGGCAGGCGGCGGCGTCCTCGGGGGCGGCGTCCTCTGCGAGGGCCAGGGCCGTGCGGAGGGCGGCGGTGGCCAGGTCGGCGAGTTCGCCTGCGGTCTCGGCGACGTCCGTGGTGCCGCAGACGTCGCGGGCGGCGATGGAGAGCAGGCAGCGGCGGTAGGCGACGCGGAGGGAGACCGGGTCGGTGGCCTCGGCCAGGCCGCGTTCGAACTCCGTGACGCCCGGGTGGAGGTCGTGCGGTTCGTACGTGACCAGGGCGTGCCAGTCGGTGGGGTGGCGGGTGAGGTGGTCGGCGAGGGCGGTGGAGGCGCCGAGGATGCCGAGGAGGCGGTCGCGGAGGGGTTTGGCCGCGATGAGGGTGTCCAGCAGTTCGCGGTGGGCGGTGGGGGTGGGCTGGGCCTCCAGGAGGCGGACCAGGCCGTGCAGGGCGAGGTCGGGGTCGGCGGTGGCGCCGAGGGCTTCGAGGAGGACGGGGTCGTCGCGGACGGTGGTCAGTTCGGGGCCGTCCAGGAGGCGTTCGGCTGCGGAGGGGTCGGTGAAGCCGTGTCGGAGCAGACGGGTGAAGGTGCTGCTTCTGCGCCCCGGCGTCATGTCCGTGGTCTCCTCGTGGTGTGTGCGGCGTCCTGGCCAGAGCGTAACCGGCGGGGGGTGGGGGGCTTCGGCCGTGGGCCGGGGGGTGGCGGTGATTCGTTGTCTGCGGGTGCGTGGCCTTCATGCCTGCGGCGGCCTGTGCGGGTGCGTCGTGGTTGCGGTCGCGCCCACTGCCGTGTGTGCGTCGGGGCCGCGGCGGGCAGTGTCCGTCCTCGGGCCGGCGCCCTGTTTCTCGTGCGTTGCCGGGCTTTTCGCCGGCCGCTGCGGGCGGACACAACCCGCCACGTCCCCTTCCCGCCGTGTGCGGCCTCGGGTTCGTGGCCCCTACCCGTCATCGGCCCACCGCCGGGCGCGGGCTCGGGTCGCTTCCGCTACGGCTCCGTCCGTGTCTCTTCCGGCGCTGTCCTCTGGTGGGGGATTCCGCTCCTGGTCAGTAGTTCTCGCATCGTTGCGGCTGCCTTCGGGGAGGCGTCTCCGCAGCAGTTGTTGAAGAGGAGGTGGATTTCGGTGGCGGTCGTCGCCGCGGTGTGGATGCGGGGGAGCCACTCCTCGAGTTCCTGTTCGGTATAGGTGTGGCGGAAGCGGTCTTCCTTGGTGCCGGTGCGCCAGTGGGGGCTGCGGCCGTGGAAGCGGACGATGGTGAGGCCGGTGGTGACGGGGACGGGGTACCGGGGGTCGGGGGTGTCCGTGGCCACCGCCGTGGCGTTGAGGTCCTTGAGGAAGGCGTTCGTACGGGGGGCGTGGGCCGGGTGCCACCAGGCGGGGTCGCGGAACTCGACGGCGAACGGCCAGTCGTGGGCGCGTTCGCGGGCGGTGCGGATGAAGGTCTCGGCCTCGGGGCCGGGGTGGAGGGAGGCCGGGTACTGGAAGAGGAGCGTGCCCAGGCGGCCGGAGTGCAGCAGGGGGGCGACTGCTTGTGCGTAGCGGGTCCAGACTTCCGTGCGCAGGGCCTCGTTCCTGGGGTGGCTGCGCAGGTCCGGGGGGAGGGCCGCGGGGCGGGTGGGGTGGCCGGTGAGGAGGGAGAACGCCTTGACGTCGAAGCGGAAGCCGGGGGGTGTGCGCTCCGCCCAGTGGGTGGTGGTGCGGGGGGACGGCAGGGCGTAGTACGGGGAGTCCGCCTCCACCACGGGGAAGCGGGTGGCGTAGTGGCGCAGGCGTTTTTCGGGGGTGCCGGTGCCCGGTGGGTACCAGCCGCTCTTGAGCAGGCTCGGGTCGGTCCAGCCGCAGGTGCCGATGAGGATGTCCGCCATGGGAGCGGGGGTACCCGGCGTTCATCCGGTCTTCACCCGCGGGGTTGGCCCGCGTGGGGCGCGGGAATGTTGGCGTGTGCATGCTCTGTCCGCACCGCCAGCCGTCCATCCATCACCGGAGGTTGATGTGTCCGGCAGTTCCGTGTACCGCCGTGCCCGGGCCCTCGTGGCCGGCGCGGCGGCCCTCGCCGCCGCCTCGTTCGGCCTGTGGACCGGCCTGGGCCAGGGGTCCGCGCACGCCGCGGGCGCCGTGCCCCGCCCGGACCACGTCGTGGTCGTGGTCTTCGAGAACCACGCGTACAGCCAGGTCATCGGGTCGTCCAGCGCGCCGTACATCAACTCGCTGAAGGCGGGAGGTGCCAACCTCACCCAGTCGTACGCCGAGACCCACCCGAGCCAGCCCAACTACTTCGCGATGTTCTCCGGCTCCACGCAGGGGATCACCGACGACAGCTGCTACACCCCGGGCTTCTCCTCGGCGCCCAACCTGGCGTCCGAGATGATCGCCGCCGGGCGCAGCTGGGCCAGCTACAACGAGACCCTGCCGAGCCAGGGCTCCACGACGTGCGGCAGCGGTGACTACGCGCGCAAGCACAACCCGTGGTTCGGGTTCGGCAATGTGCCGACGTCCAGCGCCAAGACCTTCGCGCAGTTCCCCACCGACTACTCGACCCTGCCCCAGCTGTCGTTCGTGGTGCCGAACCTGTGCAGCGACATGCACGACTGTTCGGTGTCCACCGGTGACACCTGGCTGAAGAACAAGCTGGGCGCCTACGCCACCTGGGCCAAGACCCACAACAGCCTGCTCGTCGTCACCTTCGACGAGGACAACCGGCTGAGCGGGAACCGGATCCCGACCGTGTTCTACGGACAGCCCGTCCTCGCCGGGTCCTCGTCGAGCACCACCTACAACCACTACGACCTGCTGCGCACCCTGGAGGACACCCAGGGTCTGACCACGCACGCGGGCAACGCGGCCGCCGCCGAGGACATCACCGGGATCTGGGCGTCCTGACGTGTACGTAGCGGACAGTCGTGCCAGTACGTCCGCTCATGACGCCGTCCGGCCCCCGGCCGGGCGGCGCCGTGCGGCGGTCGCGCCGACCGTGCTCGCGCTGGGGACGGTGAGCCTGGTCACCGACGTCTCCTCGGAGATGGTGACGGCGGTGCTGCCGCTGTACCTGGTGAGCGGTCTGGGTCTGTCGCCGTTGGGGTTCGGGCTCCTGGACGGCGTCTACAACGGGTTCTCCGCGCTCGTCCGGCTGGTCGGCGGGCACTTCGCCGACCGGGGCGGCGGGCGGCACAAGTGGATCGCCGGGCTGGGCTACGGCATCTCCGCCGTGTGCAAGCCGCTGCTGCTGGTGGCGCACTCGCTGACCCCGATCGGGATCGTGCTCGCCGCCGACCGGACCGGCAAGGGGCTGCGGACCGCGCCCCGGGACGCGCTGATCTCGCTGTCCAGCACGCCCGAGACGCGCGGCCGGGCCTTCGGTGTGCACCGGGCGATGGACACCGCCGGGGCGCTGCTCGGGCCGCTGGTGGCGTTCTGGATCCTGCGCGCCACCGTGGACGGCTACGACGCGGTGTTCACCGTCAGCTTCTGTGTCGCCGCGGCCGGTGTGCTGGTGCTGGTGCTGTTCGTGCCCGGCGGGCGGGGTGCGCGGGCAGTGGGGCCCCGGCCCACGCTGCGGGCCGCCTTCGCCCTGCTGCGCCGCCGCGAGCTGCGCCGGATCACCGGGTGCGCGCTGCTGCTGGGCCTGGCCACGGTCAGCGACTCCTTCGTGTACCTGCTGCTCCAGCGGCGGCTCGGGGTGCCCGACCGCTGGTTCGCGCTGCTGCCGCTCGGCACGGCCGCCGCGTTCCTGCTGCTGGCGGTGCCGCTCGGCCGGCTCGCGGACCGGGTGGGCCGCTGGACGGTCTTCCTCGCCGGGCACGGCGCCCTGCTCGCCGGGTACGGGCTGCTGCTCGGCTCCTGGCGCGGCACCGCGCTGCCCTGGCTGGTGCTCGCCCTGCACGGCTGCTTCTACGCGGCCACCGACGGGGTGCTGATGGCCGCCGCCTCCGACAGCGTGCCTCAGGCGCTGCGCTCCTCGGGGCTGGCCGTCGTACAGACCGGGCAGGCGCTGACCCGGTTCGTCTGCTCGCTGCTGTTCGGCGCGGCCTGGACGGTGTGGGGCGACCGGGCGGCGCTGGCCGGGGCGGCGGTGGCGCTGGTGGGCTGCGCGGCGTTCGCGCTGGCGCTGCGTCCGAAGGGGGTGGTGGGCGCGTGAGCGTACGCAATCGGGTCCTGGTTCTCGTCTCGGCCCTCGCCGTGCTCGCGGGGGTCGGGCTGGCCGCCGTCCTGCACGCGTCCGCGCGGGCGGAGCGCCGCGACCACACGCAGGCGGGCGGGCCGCGCGTCACGTCCGGCGCGGTGTCGCTGCGCGGGTCCGGGCGGCTGGTGTTCCGGAATTTGGCGTGGGGGCCGCACCGGGACGAGCTGACCAGCGTCCCCGCGGACGACCCGGACGGGCCGCGCACCGCCGCCGGGCTGAAGTGCCTCAGGTTCTACGCCGCCGCGGGCACCGGAGTGTGTCTGCAAGCCGTGCACGGGCCGGTGTCGGACACCTACCGCGCGCTGGTCCTGGACGCCTCCCTGCGCACCCGGGCCCGCTACGACGTGCCGGGCATCCCCTCCCGCGCCCGGGTCTCCCCCACCGGGCACTTCGCCGCCTGGACGGCGTTCGTGGGCGGCGACTCGTACGCGGGGACGAACTTCTCCACCCGGACGGCGGTCGTGGACACCCGCAGCGGCACGCTGATCCCGTCGCTGGAGGCGTTCCGGATCGTCAAGGACGGGCGGGCCTACCGGGCGGCGGACGTCAACTTCTGGGGGGTGACGTTCGCGGACGACGACCGCACGTTCTACGCCACGCTGGCGACGAAGGGCCGCACCTACCTGGTCCGCGGCGACCTGCGCGCGCGTACGGTCACCACCCTGCACGCCAACGTGGAGTGCCCGTCGCTGTCGCCGGACGGCACCCGGGTCGCGTACAAGAAGCGGGTCGCGGGGCTGCCGAAGGACGCGCCCTGGCGGCTGTACGTCCTCGATCTGCGGACGATGCGGGAGACCGCGCTCGCCGAGCCGCGCAGCGTGGACGACCAGGCGGTGTGGCGGGACGCGCGCACGCTCGTGTACACGCTCCCCGGGGACTACGGCGCCGACCTGTACCAGGTGCCGGCGGACGGGTCGGGCCGGGCCCGGGAGATCAGCCCGGCCGCGGTGTCACCGGCGTACCTCGGTTAGCCGCCCGCTTGCGGCTACGCGGTGGTGGGACCGGCGCTGTCCGGGTGACCTGCCGTCGCCGTCACCCGGCCGTCCGGCGGGCCGCGCCGGAGACTTTCCGCGGTGGCGGCCGGGCGGCCGCCGGGAGAGGGCAGGGCACCGGATGAGTGAGAGCAGGATCCTGGTGGCGGTGCCGGAGCACCCGCGTGCGGAGGGTGCCGGCGCCGAGCAGTTGCGCAAGATCCGGGAGGCGGTGGAGGCGGACGGCTTCGGGGTGCGCTGGGCCGTCACCGCCGAGGACGCCGACGCGGTACTGCGCACCGAGGCGGGCCTGGCGGCGGCCCTCGTGGCGTGGGACCTGCCCGGGGGCGCCCGGGCCGGCGACGGTCCCGGGGCGGCGCTCGCCGGGCCGGCCGGCACCCTCGAGGAGAGCCCGGGCGGGGCCGCCGTACTGCGCCGGATCGGGCGGCGCTACCGGGATCTGCCGGTGTTCCTGGTCATGGCCGAGGAGGGCGTGCGGGAACTGCCGCTGTGGGTGTCGGAGACGGTCGTCGGGTACGTCTGGCCGCTGGAGGACACCCCCGGCTTCATCGCGGGCCGCATCACCAGCGCCGCCCGCCACTACCGGGAGGACGTGCTGCCGCCGTTCTTCCGGGCGCTGCGCCACTTCCACGACGCGCACGAGTACTCCTGGCACACCCCGGCCCACTCCGGCGGTGTCGCCTTCCTGAAGTCGCCCGCCGGGCGCGCCTTCCACGACTACTTCGGCGAGCGGCTGCTGCGCTCCGACCTGTCGATCTCGGTGGAGGAGCTGGGCTCGCTGTTCGAGCACACCGGTCCCATCGGCGAGGCCGAGCGCAACGCGGCCCGGGTCTTCGGCTCGGAGCTGACCTACTTCGTGCTGCACGGCGACTCCACCTGCAACCGCCTGGTGGGCCACTTCAGCGTCACCCGGGACGAGCTGGCGCTGGTGGACCGCAACTGCCACAAGTCGGTGCTGCAGGGCCTGGTGGTCTCCGGCGCCCGGCCGGTCTACCTCATCCCGACCCGCAACGGCTACGGCCTGGCCGGCCCGCTGCCCCCGGCCGAGCTGGCGGCGGAGTCGATCGCGGCCCGGATCGCCGCGCACCCGCTCGCCGAGGGCGCGTCCTCGCGCGAGCCCCAGTACGCGGTGTTCACCAACTCCACGTACGACGGCCTGAGTTACGACGCCGTACCGGTCGCGAAGGCACTCGCGGCCAGCACTCCCCGGGTGCACTTCGACGAGGCGTGGTTCGCCTACGCCCGCTTCCACCCGCTGTACGCGGGCCGGTACGGCATGTCCGTGGACGAGGCGGCCTTCCCCGGCCCTCGGCGGCCGACGGTGTTCGCCACCCAGTCCACGCACAAGCTGCTGGCCGCGCTGTCGCAGTCGGCGATGGTGCACGTGCGGCCGGCGCCCCGGGCCCCGGTGGAGCACGACCGGTTCAACGAGGCCCTGATGATGCACGGGACCACCTCCCCGCTGTACCCGATGATCGCCTCGCTGGACGTGGCGACGGCGATGATGGACGGGCCGCAGGGCGAGTGGCTGGTGGACGAGGCGGTCACCGAGGCCGTCCGGTTCCGGCAGGAGATGGTGCGGCTGGGGCGGCGGGTGGCGAGCGCCGGGGACCGGCCGCCGTGGTTCTTCGGCGTCTGGCAGCCGGAGGAGGTCACCGATCCGGCGACGGACGAGCGGCTGGCCTTCGACGAGGCCCCGCCGGAGCTGCTGGGCCGGGAGCAGTCCTGCTGGCTGCTGGAGCCGGGCGCGGCCTGGCACGGCTTCCCCGGGCTGACCGAGGGCCACTGCATGCTGGACCCGGTCAAGGTCACGCTGACCTGCCCGGGGATCACGGCGACCGGTGAGATGGCCGAGGAGGGCATCCCGGCGCGGGTGCTGACGGCGTACCTGGCGACCCGGAGCATCGTGGTCGAGAAGACCGACAGCTACACCACGCTGATCCTGTTCTCGATGGGCATCACGAAGGGCAAGTGGGGCACGCTGCTGGACGCCCTGATGGACTTCAAGGCCCTCTACGACGGCGACGCCCCGCTGGACCGGGTCCTGCCCGAGGCGGTCGCCGCGCACCCGCGCCGGTACTCCGGGATGACCCTGCGGCAGCTGTGCCAGGAGATGCACGACCAGCTGCGCTCGGCCCGCCTGGTGGAGCTGCTGGACACCGCGTTCCAGGAGCTGCCGGAGCCGGTTCACCCGCCGCAGTACTGCTACCAGCGGCTGGTGCGCGGCGGCACGGAACGCGTCCGCATCGCCGACGCGGCGCACCGGGTGGCGGCGGCGATGGTCACGGTCACCCCGCCCGGCATCCCGGTCCTCATGCCCGGCGAGTCCACCGGCACCCCCGACGGCCCCCTCCTGCGCTACCTCACCGCCCTGGAGGCCTTCGACCGCCGCTTCCCGGGCTTCCGCAGCGAGACCCACGGGGTGACGATCGACGAGGACACGGGGGATTACGAGATCGAGTGCCTCAGACAGGACTGACGCGTGCGAAGGGCCGGCGGTCCGCACGACCGCCGGCCCCCGGGCGTTCCGGTGGCGCTCAGCCGAGGACCCCCGTCCAGCGGAGAGCGCGCACGATCCCCATCACGACGAGCACGGTCAGGAACACGGCCTCGCCCGCGTGCCGGCGCGAGCAGAACAGGCGCGGTGTCCGCCGCGGGCTCTCCGGCAGCGGGCCGCCGCACTTCAGGCACGTACGCCGCCCGGCGTGCCGCGCCCGCTCTTCCCCACCCATGGGGAGTGACCCTAGCGGGCCCGGCCTGCGCCTACAGCACCGGCAGGTTCTTCCGCAGTTCGAAGGCCGTGACCTCGCTGCGGTACTCCTCCCACTCCTGGCGCTTGTTGCGCAGGAAGAAGTCGAAGACGTGCTCGCCGAGGGTCTCGGCGACCAGGTCGCTGCCCTCCATGAGGGTCAGGGCCTCGCCGAGGTTCTGCGGGAGGGGTTCGATGCCCATCGCGCGGCGCTCGGCGTTGGACAGGGCCCAGACGTCGTCCTCGGCGCCCGGCGGGAGCTCGTAGCCCTCCTCGATGCCCTTCAGGCCGGCGGCGAGCAGGACGGCGTAGGACAGGTACGGGTTCGCGCCGGAGTCCAGGGAACGGACCTCCACGCGCGCCGAGCCGGTCTTGCCCGGCTTGTACATCGGGACGCGGACCAGGGCGCTGCGGTTGTTGTGGCCCCAGCAGATGTACGACGGGGCCTCGCCGCCGGCGCCCGCCGTGCGCTCGGAGCCGCCCCAGATGCGCTTGTAGGAGTTCACCCACTGGTTGGTGACCGCGGAGATCTCGGCGGCGTGCCGGAGCAGGCCCGCGATGAAGGAGCGGCCGACCTTGGAGAGCTGGTACTCGGCGCCGGACTCGTAGAACGCGTTGCGGTCGCCCTCGAAGAGCGACAGGTGGGTGTGCATGCCGGAGCCGGGGTGCTCGGAGAACGGCTTCGGCATGAACGTCGCGTGGACCCCCTGCTCCAGCGCCACCTGCTTCATGACCAGGCGGAAGGTCATGATGTTGTCGGCCGTGGACAGCGCGTCGGCGTAGCGCAGGTCGATCTCCTGCTGGCCGGGCGCGCCCTCGTGGTGGGAGAACTCCACCGAGATGCCCATCGACTCGAGCATGGTGATCGCCTGGCGGCGGAAGTCCATGCCGACGTTGGTCGGGGTGTGGTCGAAGTAGCCCGAGTTGTCGGCCGGGGTGGGGCGGGAGCCGTCCAGCGGGCGGTCCTTCAGCAGGAAGAACTCGATCTCGGGGTGGGTGTAGAAGGTGAAGCCCAGGTCGGAGGTGCGGGCGAGGGCCCGCTTGAGGACGTAGCGCGGGTCGGCGAAGGACGGGGAGCCGTCCGGCATGAGGATGTCGCAGAACATGCGGGCCGTACCGGGGGTCTCCGCGCGCCACGGCAGGACCTGGAAGGTGGCCGGGTCCGGCTTGGCGATCATGTCGGACTCGTAGACCCGGGCGAAGCCCTCGATCGCGGAGCCGTCGAAGCCGATGCCCTCGTCGAAGGCCTGTTCCAGTTCGGCGGGAGCCACGGCGACGGACTTGAGGAAGCCCAGCACGTCCGTGAACCACAGGCGTACGAACCGGATGTCGCGCTCCTCCAAGGTCCGGAGCACGAACTCCTGCTGCTTGTCCATCTTCCGCTTCCCCATCCTTGCTGGTCAGGCCGCCTGTCCCCGTACTGCGGGAGGCGGTCGGGCACCTGAGCATCCCACCACAACAGCATTTCACGCGCGTTGCGGAGCGTGATCGCCCGAGCGTCCTCGCGCCGAAGGCCTGCTGTACGGCACGTGTACTGCGCTCTCGCCCATCTTGCCTGCTCGCACCGACATCCGTAATGGGCGGCCGGGCCCGGGCCCGGCCGGCGGGGTGCGCGGCGCTCTCAGCCCTGGGAGGCGGCCTCGATCACCGTGTCCAGCAGGGCGCGGGAGCGCTGGAGGTCCCGGATCATGCGGTCGATCCGGGCGCGTTCCACCGTCAGTTCGCTGACCAGGCACTCGTCGGCGGTCCGGGAGGGCCTGCCGTCGCTGTCGCGCATGCACGGCAGCAGCTTGGCGATCTTCGAGCTGCACAGTCCCGCCGCGTACAGCTCCTGGATGCGCCGCACCCGGGCCACGGCGGCCTCGGTGTACTCGCGGTGGCCGCCCGGGGTGCGGCGGGCCGACAGCAGGCCCTCCTGCTCGTAGTAACGCAGTGAGCGCTCGCTCACTCCGGTACAGCGGGCCAGTTCCCCGATGCGCATGATGCAGATCACAACTTTCCGGCTTGAATCTGACACTGACGTCAACTTTTACGGTGTTCCCATGACGTATGGGACCACCTCCTGCCCCACCGACAGCCCCACGGCCGTACGGCGCCGGCTCACCACGTCCGGCCGGGCCGCGCGCGGCCGGTAGCGAGCGGCACGGCGGCCCGGGGCGGCAGGACGGCCGGCCTCCGGGTGCCGGCGGCGGCCCCTTCCGGACAGCGGCTCCGGCGCGCGAGGCCACGCCTCCCGGCGCCCCGCGCCGCACCGGCCGCCCCCGATGTCCCACGGTGCGGGCCCGGCCGGCACCACGCCGGCCCGCGGCCTCGGCGCGGCCGTCCGGCCGTCCGGCCGCCCGCGTGCCGCCTCGCTCGTCACCAGTACGCCTGAACCTCTGCACGATCCGCACCACAAGGAGAAAGCCTGGTGAACACCGAGCCCGAACTCACCGTCCACGCATCCGGCCTCGCGATACCGCTGACCGCCGACGACGCCCGACTGCTCGGGGAAGATGCCGAGTTACTCGCCGCCCTGTTGGGCCGGGCACTGCACGGCATCGCGCTGTTGCGCGCGGGGCGCGCGTCCGTGGAAGACCTCACGGAAGCCATCGAACGCACCACCGAACTGATGGAACGGCTGAACGGCATCCGGCGCGCCGAGGTACGCGAGTTCGCCGCCCAGAAGGGCACGCACGGCGCCCTGGCCAGGGCGATGCACCTCACGAGCCGTGCGACGGCTCAGTCCCGCCGCAGAGCGCTGCTGCGGGAGCTGCCGGACGTGATGGAGGAATGGGCCGTCGGCGAGCACGACTGACGGCGACACCGACAGGACCGAAGGCAGGACCGAAGGCAGGACCGAAGGGGGGCGGGGTCGCCGCCCGGGTTCTTCAGGAGGTTCGCCGCCCGGGTCTGCGGGGCGGATCGTCGGCCTGGTCCTCAGGGCACTCCGAGAGGCCTACGGGGCCTTGGTGCCGTCACATGGCACAGGCCCGCCCCGACGGGGTCCCGCGCGCCGGAACATGGCGCGGGTGAGCCCCGCCGGCCCCGACCGCGGACGTCCCACCGCCCTGGCCGCGGACGCCCCGCCGCCCGCCACGGGAACGGCCCTAGCCGGACCGTTGTCATGGACAGCGATCCGGCTGACGGGGGGGAGGTGGCGGCTCGCTTGTCAGCGCTCCGCGACCTGGGCTTCCTGCGCCCTGGCGGCGGTCCCCTGGGCGACCAGCGGGGTCTCGACGGGGTCCTGGGCCTTCTCCGGCCTGTCGGCGAGCTTGAGCCAGACCACGCCGACGATGATCAGGCCGAGCCACAGGGCCTGGACCCCGTTGAGGGACTCGTCGAAGAAGACGGGGCCCAGCAGAGCCGCACCGGCCGCCCCGATCCCCGCCCAGACGGCGTAGCCGATGCTGACGTCGATGGTGCGCAGCGCGACGCTCAGGGCCCACAGGGTCAGCAGGAAGAACACGACGGCGACCAGCGACCAGGTCAGCCGGGTGAAACCGTGGCTGCCGCCGACGGACAGCGCGTAGCCGATTTCGAACACTCCGGCGAGCAGGAGCGTGAGCCAGGAGTTGGCCGAGGTGCGGCCGGTGTCGGACATGTGGGTGGGTCCTCTCGTGAAGGGGGATGGTTTGCGGGCGGGCCGCTCAGGCGGCGCCGCTGAGCTGGAGGCCGACGACGCCGACGATGATGGCGAGGATGCCGAGCGCCTTGCGCCAGTTCAGGCGCTGGCCGAAGAGCAGCGCGCCGAGCAGGGTGATGCCGACACCGGCGACGGACGTCCAGATGGCGTAGCCGACACCGACGTTGAAGGTCAGCAGCGCCTTGCTGAGGAAGAAGGTCCCGAGGGCACCGCTGACCAGGGTCGCGATGGTCCACTTGCGGTTCTTGAAGCCCTCCGCCTTGCCGGCGGCGATGGCGACGGCGATCTCGAAGATGTCCGCGATAGCGAGGTAGAGCCACTGCATGAGAAGTCCTTGTGTTCGGTGGAGGCCGGGCTTACGGGGGCAGCCGGCCGTGGAGGGACGCCGTATGGGGCGAACGGTGGTGGCCGCGGCGGACCGGTGAGCCGCCGGGACACCGGCGGGAGTGCGCACCGCGCCGGGACGATCGGGACGCGCGGCACGCCCGCCGAACGCGACGGTGCACCGGGGAAGCCGGGACGTTTCGCTTCAGGTCAGCAGCCGTCGATCCCGCAGGCGGCGCCCCCGGCGACCGCCTGTTCGGCCTGGGCGTCGAGCACGGCCTTGCGGACCTGCGCCGCGGTGGGTACGCCTTCCAGGCGGTGCCGTTCCGCGACGATGATCGTGGGGGCGACGGAGACGCGGTACGCGGCGGCCGTCCGCAGCGCCTCCTGATGGGCCTCGGCATAGGTCCCGGCCGTCAGCGCCTCCGCGAATCCGGCTGCGTCCAGACCCAGTTCGGACGCGATGTCGGTGAGGACGTCCAGTTGACCGATGTCCCGGTTCTCCTGGAAGAAGGCCCGCAGCATCCGCGGGGTGTACTCCGCGGCCTTGCCGTGCTCGGCCGCGTACTGGTAGCCCTCGAACGCCAGCCGGGTGTAGGGCTGCGGCGAGACGGTGGGCAGGGTGATGTCCACGCCCATCCGGCGGGCCATCGGATACACCGAGCGGGCCCAGATCGCCGGCAGGTACTCGTCCTCCGGCCGCAGCGTCGGGGTCGGGTAGGGCCGCAGCTCGAACGGCATCCACTCGATCTCGACGTCCAGGTCGTGGGTGGCCTCGTGCAGCGGGCCCTCGGCCAGCATGCAGAACGGACAGACGTAGTCCGACCAGACCTTGATGCCGACCTTGCCGGTTTCCGTCCCGGTCACATCCGCCTCCGGTTGAGGGCGAGGAATTCCTCGAACGGCTTCGTCGCTTCCGGGAGCGGCAGCGAGGTGACCTCGATCTGCCAGTCCGCGGGGTCCTTGGCGAAGATGGAGTACGACCCCGAGTAGTCGAAGCCGTACCGCGCCGCCGTCTCGCGGTCGGCGACGTGGACGATGTGGCCGACGTTGAAGTGCAGGGAGGCCATGTAGCACAGGGCGCAGGGCTCGCCGGAGGCGATCAGGGTGGCCCCGGCGGTGGCGTGCAGCCCGTAGGTGGCGGCGGCCTCGCGCAGGGCGACCACCTCCGCGTGCGCGGTGGGGTCGTCGTCCTCGCGGACCCGGTTGACGCCGGTGCCGAGGATGCGGCCGCCGTTGACCACCACACCGGAGAACGGGATACCGCCCTTGGCGACGTGTTCGCGGCTGATCCGCACCGCCTCACGGGCGTACTCGGTCAGCTCGCTCTCCGAGAGCTCGAAAGTGGACATCCGCACTCCCCGGCTCAGACCGTGGCCGGGCGACAGGAAAAACCGCCGCCGAGGGCCAGGACGGAACAGACCGGCCGTAACGAAGCGGTCTCCCCCTTCGGCGGACTCGCGGATGTCATGGGATCCAACACGGGAACCTCCATACTTGCTTGTACGTGCATATTCCTGCGCCCCATGGAGCCCGGCGGCAGGGGTCTGGGAGCAGCACGAAGCTTGCATGAACATGTATCTTGTTGTCAATGCGCCGCTGAGAAGGAGTTGCACCATGACCACGACCTCCTATACGCCGGCCGCCGCGTCCGACCAGGCCATGTGGGGAAAGGTCCTCGCCCTGCACGCGCACGTCGAGCGCCGGCTCACCCAGGCCCTGCAACGCAAGCACGGCATCGGGCTCTCGGAGTTCCGCGCCCTGGAGTGCCTGGTCCACGCGAAGGCCGGCGAGCTGCGCATGCAGGAGCTCGCCGACAAGGTCGGCCTGGGGCAGAGCTCGGTGACCCGGCTGGTCGGCAGGCTCTTCGCGGCCGGTTTCGCCTTCCGGGACCTGTGTCCGGGGGACAAACGCGGCGTGTACGCCGTCATCACCGACGAGGGCAAGGAGCGCTACGCCGATGCCCGAGGCACCTATTCCGAGGTCCTGAGCGCGGCGCTGAACACCGCCGGCGCCACCCCCGAGCTGGCCGGCACGGTCCAGGCGCTGCGCAGCGCCCATTGAGCGCCCCCTTCCCGCCACCCGGCTCCCCCACGAAAAATTCCTCGAAAGCCGTCCTCCGGGACGGCTTTCGGCGTTTGCACACCCCTTCCGGCCTGCCCCGGACGGGCCCCCGGCCCCGCTCCTCCACGACGCCTCCCGGCACTCCGGCACCGTGACGACAGGCGTTGCAGCCGGAACACTTGGTTCACCAAGCAAATACGGAGCGCAACCATCCGCCTCCGCGGTGTGAGATGCATCACTGTATGCAGGTCAATAACATGCTTGATTCTGCATACAGCTCGGGTACGGTTGATCACGCCTTGATCACGGGGAGTGACGCAGAGCCCTTCGCACGGTCACCATCGGGCTCCGCGGGTTCTTTGGCGCGATTCATGCGCCGCCTCCCTCCCGTTCCGATCAATCTTCGCTTGGACAGGTGCACGACTTGGCAGGTGCACGAATGGGGGAACCATGTCTTTGTTACGCCTTTTAGACGTGCTCGCCGGGCACGCCCGGCGCCGGCCCGATCAGGTGGCCCTGGTCCGGGGTGAGCAGCTGGTGACGTACCGGCAGCTGGCCGGTCTCGCCGAGGACTTAGCCGGTGCCCTGGCCGGCCTCGGGCTCGACCGGCGGCAGCCGCTGTGCGTGCCCGCGCACAAGACGCCCGCGACGATCGCCCTGCTCATCGGCGCCTTCCAGGCCGGTTACGCGGTTCTCGCGCCCTCGCCCGAACTGGGCGCCTCCGCCCGTGCGGCGCTCGCCGCGCAGGCCCGGTGCTCCCTGGTCCTGACCGTCGACGACCACGGGGTGCTCGACACCTCCCCGGTCGTCGCGGACGAGCGGGCCGCCCGGGGCTTCGACCCCGTGGACCCCGCCACCGCTCCCCTGCTGCTCACCACCTCCGGCTCCACCGGCACGCCGAAGATCGTGCCCATCCCGGATGACGCCTTCGAGCGGTTCGCCGACTGGGCGGCCGACCGGTTCGGCCTCACCGAGCGGGACACCCTGCTGAGTTACGCGCCCCTGAACTTCGATCTCTCCCTGCTCGACGTCTGGACCGCCCTGCGCCTGGGCGCGCGGTCCGTCCTCGTGGCACAGGAGTCCAGCGCGGACGCCCGTCACCTGCAGGAACTGGTCACCCGGCACGAGGTCACCTTCGTCCAGGGGGTGCCCATGCTGCACCGGCTGCTCACCCAGGACGGTGCCGTCCATCCAGGCGTCCGCACGGTGATCTCCACCGGGGACGCACTGCCGCCGACGCTGCTGAAGCAGATCGGGACGGCCTTCCCCGGGGCCGGCTTCCACAACGTCTTCGGGTGCACCGAGACCAACGACAGCTTCCTCCACGACATCGATCCCGCGCGGGCCGGCGAGGAGACCCCCATCGGCCGGCCGCTGCCCGGGGTGCGGGCCCTGCTGCTCGACGACGAGGGGCGCATCCTCGACGGCCCCGGCACGGGTGAACTCCTGGTGACCACCCCGTTCCAGACCCGCGGCTACCTCGAACGCTCCCGCAACGAAGGCGTGTTCGTGGCCGCTCCCGACGGCGGCGACGAGGTCTTCTACCGCACCGGCGACCTCGTCAGCCGGGACGCCGACGGCCTGTACCGGCTGCGCGGACGCACCGACTTCCAGGTCAAGGTGCGCGGGGTGCGGACGAACGTGCAGGAGGTCGAGAACGTCCTGGCGGCCCATCCCGACGTCGCCGAGGCCGCCGTCGTGGCGATCCCCGACGCGGAGGCCGGCTACCGGCTGCACGCCCAGGTGACCCGGCGGCCCGGCACGTCGCTCACCTCGCTGCGGCTGCGCACCCACAGCGCCGAGCGCCTGCCCCGTCACGCCATCCCGTCCTCCGTGCTCGTGGGCGACGTCCCGCTGCCCCGCACGTCCACCGGCAAGCCCGACCGCAACCTCATCAAGGCGGCACGACAGAAGGGAAACCCCTCATGACCTCCCTGGCAGAAGAGATCCGCGGCTATGTCGTCGCCGAGTTCCTCGACGGCGAGGACACGGCGGACCTGACCGCCGACTTCGACCTCATCACCAACGGCGTCGTCGACAGCCTGGGCGTGGTCCGGATCGTCTCCCACCTCTCCCGGACCTACTCGATCCCGGTCGACGACATCCCCCTGGTCCCGGACAACTTCCGCAGCATCGGCGCGATGTCGGCGTTCGTCGAGGACGCGACCAAGGCCGCCGCCTGAGCCGGCGCCCGCCTTCCCACCACACACCCACAGGTGCTCCCGGAGCGCTCCTCGGGGTTCTTCCGGGAAACCCCTCACACCCAAGGAGACTGACATGATCGTCCGCAGCATCAGCGATCTGGCCCCCGTCGAGTGGGGCAACGGCACCAGCCACCGACTGCTCACCGAGGCCGACGGCATGGGATTCACCGTGTGCGAGACCCTCGTCCGCAAGGGCACCCAGAGCGCCCTGCAGTACCGCCGTCACCTCGAGGCCTGCTACTGCACGGGCGGCTCCGGCGAGGTCGTCACGGCCTCCGGCGAACGCTTCAAGATCACCGAGGGCACCATCTACGCCCTCGACGAGCACGACCCGCACTACCTCATAGCCTCCGACTACGAGGACCTGAGACTGGTCTCCGTCTTCAGTCCGGCCCTGCGCGGCGACGAGAAGCACACGCTGTCCCCCGACGGCTTCTCCCAGTACTGAGTTCCCGCGGTGCGGGGCCCGCGCCGACGGCGGCGCGGGCCCCGGCCTCGGCCCCGACCAGCGACGTACCGGAAGGCAGCACCCGCATGACACCCGCACCGTCCGCACCGCGGACCTCGGACACCGCAACCGGCACGGGCCCCGGCACCGGAACCGGCACGGACACCGGCACGGACACCGGCACGGACCTGTACACCCTGGCCGCCCCCTGGGCGGACGAGCTCAACCGCGACATCGACGAGTGGGACGCCCGCGCCGAGTTCCCCTGGGACAAGTGGAAGGCGGTCCAGCGCTCCGGACTGCTCACCGTCCCCTTCGAGCCGCGCTACGGCGGCCGTGGCGCCGGCCTGACCGACACGATGCGCGCCCTGGAGGGCTTCGGGCGCACCTGCCGCGACGCCGGCCTCGGCTTCTCCGCCTCCACCCAGATCGTCAGCGTCGGTGTCCCGTTGCAGGCGTTCGGCTCCGAGGAGCTCAAGTCCCGCTTCCTGCCCGGGATCGTCGCCGGCGACCTGGTCACCGCGCACGCCATCACCGAGCGGGACAACGGCTCGGACGCCCTGAACATCTCCACCACGGCGGTCCGGGACGGTGACGACTACGTCATCGACGGCGGCAAGATGTTCATCACCAACGCGCCGATAGCCGACCTCTTCCTGCTGTACGTGCGCACCGGCGCGCCCGGCCCGTTCGGGCTGAGCGTCTTCCTGGTCGAGCGGGACACCCCCGGCCTGCGGGTCGGTGAGCCGCTGGACAAGATGGGGCTGCGCACCTCGCCGCTGAGCGAGGTGACCTTCGAGGGGCTGCGCGTGCCCGCCGCCCGGCGCATCGGCCAGGAGGGCGCCGGCTTCCTGATCCTCGACCATGTGATGAAGCGGGAGATCCTCTTCTCCTTCTCCCTCACGCTGGGCGAGATGGAGCACCGGCTGGAGCGCGTGGTCCAGTTCGCCAAGTCCCGCCGCCAGTTCGGCGAACCGATCGGCTCCTTCCAGGGGGTCGCGCACCGGATCGCGGACATGAAGATCGCGGTGGAGACCGCCCGCAAGTGGCTCACCGACACCGGGGCCAAGGTGGCGGCCGGCCAGGACGCGTCGCTCGACGTCGCCGCGACCAAGACCGTGGTCAGCGAGGCCAACAAGCGCACCGCGCTCGACGCCGTCCAGATCTTCGGCGGGCAGGGCTACCTCACCGCCACCGGCATCGAGCGGGACGTCCGCAACGCGGTCGGCGGAACCATCTACTCCGGCACCAGCGAGATCCAGCGCAACCGCATCGCCTCCCTCCTGGGCCTGTGATCCGGGCCCTGACGAAAGGATCAGCATGACCGCGCTCACCGCGGACGACCTGCGACGACTCACCGCGCCCACCGACTTCCTCGACTACGAGAGCGACCCCGTCCAGTCCTTCGTCGACGAGGCGGTCGGCGACCGCGGCGCGGACAAGCGCCGGCTGGCCGTGGAGCTGTACTACGCCGTCCGCGACGAGGTCTTCTACGAGGTGTACGGGGCCGACCTGTCCGAGCGGGGGCTGCGGGCCAGTCACACCGCGGCCACCCGCAAGGGGTTCTGCCTGCACAAGTCGGCGCTGTACGCGGCGGCCTGCCGGGCCGTCGGCATCCCCGCCCGGGTCCACTACGGCGATGTGCGCAACCACCTCGCCTCGGACCGGCTGCGCGCCCACATCGGCGGGGACGTCTTCTTCCACGGCCTCAACTCCGTGTACCTGGACGGCAAGTGGGTCAAGGCCACCCCGGTCTTCAACAAGCTCCTGTGCCGGCTGTACGGGATGAAGCCGCTGGAGTTCGACGGCGTCACCGACAGCCTGCACCACCCCTTCGACGACCAGGGCCGCCAGAGCATGGAGTTCCTGACCGACCACGGCGGCTTCGACGACGTGCCCTACGAGTTCGTGATGGCGAACATGCGCCGCAAGCACCCCGGCTTCCTGGACGCCGCCGGCACCGGCACGGTCCGCGGCGGTTCGCTGGCCGCCGAGGCGTCCGTCTGACCCGGCCCGACGACAAGGAGACACCGAGATGAGCACCATCCGAGCGCAGAAGGACGGCTGGGAGGCGCGGGCGCGCGTCGGCGTGGTCGTGCCGCACGCGGACGTCGGTCCGGAGTCGGAGTTCCAGGCGATGGCGCCCGAGGACGTGTTCGTGCACGGTTCGCGCGTCCACTTCGGCGCGATGCGGGCCGGGGGCGAGATGGACCCGAAGATCCCGCACGACCCGGTGCGGGCCTTCGTGGAGCCGCCGCACATCGACGACGCGGTGGAGCTGCTGGCCGCCTCCCCGCTCGACGTGATCGCGCTCGGCTTCACCAGCTCCGCCTACGTCCTCGGGGCGAGCGGCGAGAAGGAGCTGTTCGCCCGGCTGGAGGAGCGGACGCGGGGCCTGCCGCTGACCGGCACCACCACGGCGGCCGTGGCCGGTTTCACCGCGCTCGGCGCCCGGCGGATCGCCCTGGTCAACCCGCCGTGGTTCGACGACCGGCTCTCCGGGCTCGGCGCGGACTACTTCACCGAGCAGGGCTTCGAGGTCGTCCACCACGGCCCGTGCGGGCTGCCCAGCAACCAGAAGCTGATCACCCCCGGGGCCCTGTCGGAGTGGATCCGTGCCACGGTCGCCCCGCGGCGGCCCGACGCCGTCCTGGTGGCGGGCAACGGCATCCGGGCGGTGGGCGTGATCGACGCCCTGGAGCGGGAACTGGGCTTCCCGGTCCTGACCGCCAACCAGGTGCTGTTCTGGCACGCCCTGCACCTGGCCGGGGCGCGGGAGGCGGCCGAGGGGATCACGGGGTACGGCAGGCTGTTCGGCACCCGGCCGGCGGGGGGCGCGGCATGAGCCTGCTGGCGGCCGACGGACACGTGGCCCTGTTCGTCACCGACGAGGGGGACGCCCGCCAGCTCCCGCTGGTGTGCTGGCGCGACAACGGCACCGCCGTGCACGGGATGGTCCTGTACCGGGGGGCGCTGCGACAGGCCGAGCAGGTCCCCGGCTTCCGCCGCTACGCCGGTCCCCTGGAGCACGACACCCCCGCACCCCTCGGGTACGTCTCCGGCTACCCCCTGGAGAGCGACACCCTCGTGCGCCGGGGAAACGTCTCTTTCCACCCCTGACGGACGGCTGACGGGCGTGGAGGGGTGAGCGACTCCACGCCCGTTTAATTTGCATCTCAGATGCAACTTTCCCTAGCGTGGCGGTGACCCGACATCTCACGAGGAGTCGTGATGCTGACCGAGCAGTCCGCAGCCACCGTCCGTGCCACCCTGCCCGCCGTCGGCGCGGCCATCGGCGAGATCACCGAGCGGTTCTACGACCGTCTCTTCGCCGCCCACCCCGAACTGCTGCGGGACCTGTTCAACCGGGGCAACCAGGCCGCCGGCACCCAGCGGCAGGCCCTCGCCGGTTCCATCGCCGCCTTCGCCACGCACCTGCTGGACCACCCCGACCGGCGGCCGGACGCGATGCTCGCCCGCATCGCCCACAAGCACGCCTCCCTGGGCGTGGCGCCGGAGCAGTACCAGGTCGTCCACGAGCACCTCTTCGCCGCGATCGTGGAGATCCTCGGCGAGGCCGTCACCCCCGAGGTGGCCGCCGCCTGGGACGAGGTCTACTGGCTGATGGCCAACGCGCTCATCGCGATCGAGAAGCGGCTCTACGAGGAGAGCGGCGGCCCCGGCCCGCGCCCCTGGGAGGTGGTCGAGCGGGTCGAGGAGACCGCGGACGTCGTCACCTTCCGGCTGCGCCCGGCGGACGGCGGCCCGGTCACGGCCTTCCGCGCCGGCCAGTACGTCTCCGTCGGCGTCACCCTGCCCGACGGCGCCCGGCAGATACGGCAGTACAGCCTGACCGGGGCACCGGCCGAGTCGGTGCGCCAGTTCAGCGTCAAGCGGGTGCACGGCGGCGCCACCCCCGACGGCGAGGTCTCCACCCACCTGCACGCCCACGTGCGGCCCGGTGACGTCCTGGAGCTGTCCGAGCCCTACGGCGACCTCGTCCTGGACGCCGGCGACGACACCCCGCTGCTGCTCGCCTCGGCGGGCATCGGCGTGACCCCGATGATCGCGATGCTGGCCTGCCTCGCCGAGGGCGGCTACCAGGGCCCGGTCACCGTGGTCCACGGCGACCGCTCCCCCGCCGACCACGCCCTGCGCGCCGACCACACCGCCTACGCCGGCAAGCTGTCCGACGCCGGCACGCACTTCTTCTACGAGCGGGACGCCGCGCCGGGCACCCGTACCGGCCTGGTCGACCTGGCGGACATCGCCGTACGGCCCGGCACCCGCGCGTACCTGTGCGGCCCGCTGCCGTTCCTGCGCGCCGTCCGCGCCCAGCTGATCGCCAAGGGCGTGGCCCCGGCCGCCATCCACTACGAGGTGTTCGGCCCCGATCTGTGGCTGGCGCAGGGCTGACGGACGGCCCGACCAGCCCCGCGGAAACCGACCGGGACCCGGCCGCCGGCGTTCGGCCCATCGGACCAGCCGAGTAGCACGCGGCAGGTCCGTCGCCCACGATGAGGGCACCAGACCCTCATCCCAGGGACGGCACCATGCCTACAGGACGACGCACCGGGCCCACAGGACGACGCACCCGCCCCGCCGGCCGTGCGCGCCGGACCGCCGCAGCGAGCGCCCTCGGCGGCGTCCTGCTCGCCGGCGCGCTCGCCGGCTGCGGCGGCGACGGCCAGGACACCGGTACCCCCGCCCGTACCGGCACTCCCCGTACCCCGAACGCCTCCTCCTTCAGCGGGGAACTGCCCTCGGCCCTGGCGTCCTCGGCGTCCGCGGCCGTCAGCTCGGCGAGCGTCTCGGCCTCCGCGGCGGCCTCCTCCGCCTCGGCGCGCGCCTCGGAGTTCGAGGCGTCGGTGGAGGCCGAGACCCAGCGCAGGAACGCGGCGGCGGAGAAGGAGCTCAAGAAGGTCCACGGCCGCGGCAACGCGCTCGCCGAGGTGGGGATGACGGGCATCCCCAGGGCGGAGACCGGGGGCATCCTCGCGGTCCGGGTCACCATCACCAACAAGACGGACAGCGAGGCGTCGTACGCCGTGCAGGTGGACTTCAAGGACGCGGACGGCAAGGTCGTCGAGACCCGGTACGCCGCCGCCGAGCGGCTGCGGCCGGGCAAGAAGGAACAGCCGATCGTCTTCAGCCACCGGCCGCCGGAGCCGCGGCTGACCCCTGTTCTCGCCAAGGCGCAGCGCTACTGACCCACTCGCGTGACGCCGGGCCGGTTCGTCTGTTCCCGGGACCGGCTCAGTCCCCTTCCGCAGGCCCCCGCGAGATACCCAGCAGCAGGGGCCCGGTCGGGTCGGCGACGATGTCGGCGATGGTGACCGGGTCCAGGGTGGCGAAGAACGCCTCCTGGGCCCGGCGCAGCGCCCCCCGCAGCAGACAGCCGGAGCGCAGCGGGCAGCCCGGCGCGCCCTCGCAGTCCACCACGTCGCCCTCGCCCTCGAAGGTGCGCACCACCGCGCCCACGGACGCCGTGCGGCCCTTCTCCGACAGCGCCAGCCCGCCGCCCCGGCCCCGGCGGGCGTCCACCAGGCCCAGGTGCTGGAGCTCGGCGACCACCTTCGCGGCATGCGTGTACGGCACCCCCATGTCGGCGGCGACCTGGCGGGTCGTGGGGGTGGCGTCGGCGGCGACCGCGAGTCGCATCAGGACGCGCAGGGCCAGATCGGTGGAGCGCAGCAGCCGCATACGGCGAGCGTAGGTACTGCGCATCCTGGCGCCAAATCATCCGTGCCGCTGTGAGATCCCTACGGAAGTCGGCCCTTCCCGCATTACGATCAGCGAGCCCCACCGTCCCCACCCACTCCTCTCCAGAAGGACACGTCTCATGGGCTCCGGCAAGAACAGCAGCACCGCTGCGCGCAAGGCACGCATAGACGAGATGCGGCGCGCCGAGCGTGCCCGGGACCGCCGCAACCGGATCCTCGTCATCGCCGCCAGTGTGGTGGTCGTCGCCGGTCTCGTCGTCGGCGGCGTGGTGCTCGTGGACTCGCAGTCGGACGGCAAGGACTCCACCGCGAGCGGTGACGCCAAGGGCTCCGGCGACACCGGGCACTTCACCACCGGCAAGGACGGGGTGCGGACCTGGTCCGGCAAGCTGGCCCGGACCCACGTGACGACCAAGGTGTCGTACCCCATGCACCCGCCGGTCGGCGGCAACCACAACCCGGTCTGGCTGAACTGCAACGGTGACGTGTACACCGCGCCGGTGCCGGAGGAGAACGCCGTGCACTCGCTGGAGCACGGCGCGGTCTGGGTGACGTACACCGCCAAGGCGCCCAAGGCGGACGTCAACGCGCTCGCGGCGAAGGTGAAGAGCACGCCGTACTCGATGATCAGCCCGTACGAGAAGCAGGACGCCCCGCTGCTGCTGTCGGCGTGGGGCCACCAGGTGGCGGTCAAGAGCGCGAAGGACCCGGAAGTCGACAAGTTCTTCGCGACCTACGTCCAGGGTGACCAGACGCCCGAGCCGGGCGCCTCCTGCACCGGCGGGGTCGTGAAGTGAGCGGGCGTTCCCTCGGCTGGGTCGCCGGGACCGCGGCGGCGGTGCTCGTCACGGCCGGCGCGATCACCTACGCGGTCGCCCAGGACGGCGGCGGCTCCCCGGCGCGGACGCCGGACGCGGCGTCGGCCGACGCGGGCTTCGCGCGGGACATGGCCGTCCACCACCAGCAGGCCGTGGAGATGTCGTACATCGTGCGGGACCGCACGAAGGACGAGGAGGTGCGGCGGCTCGCGTACGACATCGCGCAGACGCAGGCCAACCAGCGCGGGATGCTGCTGGGCTGGCTGGATCTGTGGGGGCTGCCGAAGGTGTCGGCCGACCCGCCGATGACCTGGATGGGCATGGGCGACATGCCTCCCGGCAAGGACGGCGCGCTGATGCCGGGGATGGCCACCAACACCGAGCTGAAGAAGCTCCAGTCGCTGAACGGCAAGCAGGCGGAGGTTCTCTACCTCCAGCTGATGACGGAGCATCACAAGGGCGGCATCCACATGGCCGAGGGCTGTGTGGACAAGTGCGCGGTCGGGGTGGAGAAGCGGCTCGCGCAGGGCATGGTGGACGCGCAGCAGTCGGAGATCGAGCTGATGGCGGGGATGCTCAAGGAGCGGGGCGCGCGCCCGCGTTCGTGACACAAGGGATGAAATCCTCCCACCTGAACGCTGCTTGATCGTCTCTTGACTCCCCCGTTCCCCTGGCATGAACGGTTCATCGCAAGAGTGGCCCCACCAGCCACTATCCGCAGGTGAACCGCATCGCAGGGGGTTCTATGAGATCCGACCGCGCCACCATGCGCGCCGGTGTCGGCATGGCGGCGACACTGCCGCTGATCGCCGGCGCGCTGGCGCTGGGCATACCCGCGGCCCACGCCGCCGACGGCCCCGCACGTGACGTGCTGAAGGGCACCAAGCCGCTGTGGGCCACGGCCAAGGCGGACAAGGGCGCGACCCCGGACGGCGCCCGGGTCACGGCCCGCGTCTACCTGGCCGGCCGGGACGCGGCCGGCCTCGCCGCCTACGCCAAGGCGGTGTCCGACCCCGCTTCCCCGCTCTACGGCAAGTACCTGAGCGCCAAGCAGACCCAGGCCCGCTTCGGCGCGACCAAGGCCCAGGTGGCCGCGGTGAAGTCCTGGCTGACGTCGGCCGGTCTGACCGTCACCGAGGTCACCCCGCGCTACGTCGCCGTCTCCGGTGACGTGGCCGCCGCCGAGAAGGCCTTCGGCACCCAGCTGCACGACTTCACCAAGGGCGGGAAGACCTACCGCGCCCCGGCCGCGACGGCCACCGCGCCCGCCTCCCTCAAGGGCGCCGTCCTCACGGTCACCGGCCTGGACAACGCCCCGCACAAGGCGCGCCACGCCGACCAGCTCCCACCCCCGGACGCGGTGTTCAAGAACTCCGGCCCGTTCTCCTCGTACTACGGCTCTCAGCTCGCGACGACGCTCCCGGACGCCTACGGCCGGAAGATCCCGTACGCGGTCAAGGGCTACACCGGCAAGCAGCTGCGCGCCGCGTACGGTGCGGGCACGTACACCGGCCGCGGGGTGCGCATCGCGATCACGGACGCGTACGCCTCGCCGACGATCGCCTACGACGCCGCGCGGTACGCCGTGAAGAACGGCGACGCGGCCTGGAAGACCGGCCAGCTGCACCAGGTCCTGCCGAAGAACTACACCAAGACCGAGGAGTGCGGCGCGGCCGGCTGGTACGGCGAGGAGACCCTCGACGTCGAGGCGGCCCACGCGGTGGCGCCTGCCGCCGACATCACCTACGTCGGCGCGGCCTCCTGCTACGACGACGACCTGCTGGACTCCCTCGGCAAAATAGTCGACAACCACCTGGCCGACATCGTCTCCAACTCCTGGGGCGACATCGAGGCCAACCAGACGCCTGACCTCGCCACCGCCTACGACCAGGTCTTCCAGCTGGGCGCGGTGCAGGGCATCGGCTTCTACTTCTCCTCCGGCGACAACGGCGACGAGGTCGCGGGCACCGGTACCAAGCAGGTCGACACCCCGGCGAACTCGGCGTGGGTGACGGCGGTCGGCGGCACGTCGCTGGCGGTCGGCAAGGGCGACACCTACCTGTGGGAGACCGGCTGGGGCACCGAGAAGTCCTCGCTGTCGGCCGACGGCAAGAGCTGGGAGAACTTCCCCGGCACGTTCACCTCCGGTGCGGGCGGTGGCACGAGCAGGACGGTTCCGCAGCCGTACTACCAGAAGGGCATCGTCCCGAAGTCCCTCGCCACGGCCAACAACGCCGCCGGCAACCGGGTGGTCCCGGACATCGCGGCGATCGCCGACCCGAACACCGGGTTCCTGGTGGGCCAGACGCAGACCTTCCAGGACGGCACGGAGCGGTACGACGAGTACCGCATCGGCGGCACGTCGCTGGCGGCGCCGGTCATCGCGGCGGTCCAGGCCCTGGCCCAGGAGGCGCGCGGCGGCGCACCCCTCGGCTTCGCCAACCCGGCGATCTACGCCAAGTACGGCGAGAAGGGCGTCTACCACGACGTCACCGACAACCCCACGGGCTCCGGCCTCGCGGTGGCCCGCGTCGACTTCGCCAACGGCCTCGACGCGACGGACGGCCTGCTGTACTCGGCCCGCACCCTCGGCCACGACAGCTCCCTGTCGGCGGTGAAGGGCTACGACGACGTGACGGGCGTGGGCTCACCGGCGAACGGGTACGTGGAGTCTTTCCGACGACACTGAGTCGCCGTGCTGCCCGGGGGCGTGAGGTGCACTGCCTCACGCCCCCCTTGGCGCCGCCGGCGCTCCGAACGAGAGACTGACAGCCCGCTTTTCCGGACACCGGGTGCACGCCGGGATACGGTGGGCTGCCTGAGCGACTGCTGAGCGGCCGTGCCGCTACGGGGCGGGCGCCTCCTGGAAGGATGAGTCCGTGGCCACGTACGTCTGCCCCAGTTGTGACATCGACTTCGGCTACCCGCAGGGCCTGGCCATCCATCAGGAGCTCGGCTGCGAGTGGGGCGACGACGGGACCGACGGCGGTCCCCAGTACTGCTGCGGCATGATCTACGAGGACGGCGAGTCCACCTGCCTCAGCTGCGGAGAGCCGCTGTAGCTCTGCGTTTCGCGGGGTCAGCGGCCGGAACACTGGATACGCGGCAGCCCGAGGGAACGCAGGGTGCCGGGCGGCACATCAGCTCCTTCGAGTACGTCGGCCAGCCGTAGGGCACGGTCGGCGATGAGCAGGTCACGGGGTTCGTCGGGTACGACGTGTCCGGCGCGGGTCAGCCATGCGGCGATCTCGCGCCAGGAGTAGAACTCCGTACCACCGGAGGAGGCTTCCGGTTCGGGGAACCCGTGGTGCCTGGCCAGTTCGAACAGCTCCGGCCCACAGCGCTGGGCCGCCTCCGCCAACGTCACGGTGTCGCCGTAGCGCACGCCGACCGCGCGTAGTCCTGGGATGAGCAGGATGTCGCGCGCCACCCGCGCGACGGCGTCCAGGAGCGTCGGGGCCTCGATGTCACACGACAGCTCCCGCAGCTTGTCCGGGTCCGGGCGGTGAGGGTAGTCCTCGGGGTTCTCAGGTCCCAGCGTGTACGACACCGAGCCGTCCGCGAAGGCGTCGCAGTGGTCGAAGGCGTCGGCCTGCTCGGGAGTGAGGGGCTGATTGACCAGGAGGGTGAAGCTCCACTCGGACACGGCGACGCCCTTTCAGTGCTGGTGGCCCTGGACGAAGCGGTCAATACGCTTTGCCTCGTTTCCAGGATTCTTCGGGGTGCCCGAGACGATGTGACGCGCTCCGCACGAGCAGCACACCACCCAGCCCCATCGATGCCCGTTCTTGTCCGGCACCACCTGGCAACCCGCTCTCCTCGCCCGGTCGAGAGCCGCCGCGACATCTCCGTCTTGGTGCCGTCCCTTGGAAATCACGGCAGGACACTACCGGCCGTATGGAGTCAACCACGGTGTGCGACACGTGAGCCGTCGTGTCGCTCGCTACTGCGACTTGAGGGAGGTGATGAAGGGGGTCCAAGCGGTGGCGGGGAGGATGAGGGCGGGGCCGTCGGGACGCTTGGAGTCTCGGACGGGGACAAGGCCGGGGATATTGTCGGCGACCTCTACGCAGTTGCCGCCGTCACCGTTGCTGTAGCTGCTCTTGAACCAGAGAGCGTCACTCAAGTCGATCCGGTTGCTTGCCATTTCGGTAATCCTCTGCCGCGGCCTTGATCTTGGCGAGGGACGTGTCTGGTGACAGCGCGACGGCCCTGAGCCGATCGTATGCCTTGCGGTACTGCTTCACGAGCGCCGGATCATCGATGGTGTCGCCGCTGTAAGAGGCCTCGGTATAGATCAGCTGCGGGGCGTCCGGAAAGGACATGATCATGACGGAGGCAGCCATCAGGGGATACGCCCCCTGCTTCCGCGGAACGATCTGCGGAGTGATGCGGCGCCGGTCCGCCAGATCCACGATGCGATCGAGCTGCGCGGCCATGTCCGCCGACGCCACGATGGCGTCTACGAACAACGACTCATGCAGGATGGCCCAGTACTCCGGGACAGAGTGGTCGTCCTCGAAGAGGCGGGCGCGGTCGAGTCGCGCCCGCACCTTCTCCTCGACCCATTCGTCGGAGGCCGATGGGTGGGACGACTGGACCAGAGCCCGCGCATACGGAGCGGTCTGCAACAGTCCAGGCAGGGTGCTGGGAGACCATTCCTCAATGGACTCGGCGTACTTCTCCGCCTCCAACACCTTCTCGAAGTACGCGGCATGCCCGGTCCGCCGCGCCTTCCGCACGTCCTCGCAACGGCGCTCGAAGAAACCGTCCGTCCCCAGGACCCGATCCGCGTGCCGGGCCAGGTCGAGGGGCATGCGTCGCTCTCCTCGCTCGATGTCGCTGAGGTAGGTCTTGCCGTAGAAGCTGCCCTTGAGGAACGCATCCAACGACAGCCCCGCCGCCTCCCTCTTCCACCGCAACTCCTTGCCGTAAAAGGCGGGGACGCTGACCGAACCGTCGATGTCCTTGCCGCGCGCCATCGTTCATCCTCCTCCGCTGCCGTGATCGCGAACGCGAAACCCCTTTCACGGTAGCGAGCCCGGCGACATTCTGTGAGGCGTTCGTCACACACCGCACAGAAGGTTGCAGCCCCCACATGTCAGACCACTCCCCCGCGCCCTACACCGTCGCCCTCTGCGTAGAAGAACTACGCGCCACCCTCGCCCTGCACGGCATCACGCTCCCGTCCCTCCAGGTCGACCTGCCGAGCTTCGCGGATTCGCACAGCGCCGGTCTCGTGTCGCTCGGGAACTGCAACACGACCACGGCCCGGGCCCTCGCCGCCGCGCTGCGAAAGGCGGCGGACGAATGATGACGTCGCTGGAGTTCCACCTGCTGGCGACGCCGAAGGCCGCGCCGGACCTTCGTCACCAGCTGCGTGAGCATGGTTACGACGTCCGGCTGTGCGTGACCGAGTTGCTGACGAATGTCATCGACCACTTGGGCGACGGTACGCCGGTGACCGTGCGCGTCATCGGTACGGCGCCCCATCACGGCCGTACCCGGATCGAGGTGACCGATCCTGATCCGCGCGCGTTGCCCGTTCTGCTCTCCGCGACGGCGTCGGAGGAGTCGGGGCGGGGTCTGGCGCTCGTGGACGCCTTGGCCGAGTGCTGGGGCGTGGTGCAGGGGCCCGACTGCAAGACGGTGTGGTGTGAGCTGAGGAACTGAAGAAGTTGCCGTGGGGCCGCCCGCTTCTTGGCCAGTGTCGTGCCTCCGCGAGGTGAGTCAAGGGCGCTGCGCGTCGCCTTCGGCGATGGCCCTGCGGGCCACCCTTGACACACCTCGCTCCAGCACGGGGAAGAAGCGAGCGGGCAGCCCGGGGAAAGTGGCCGGCTGAACCTGACCGGGCCCTGCCGTCGGCTGCGTTCGCGTCCTGGGTCGGGGATGCGCGCCCGCGCCTCGCCAGCACGCCGGGGCGGTCTGGCGGCTGACGGCCGGGCGCACGGGCCCCAGGCTCGCCTTCGGACTCCGTCGGCGGCCGAGGCAACCGGGCTGCACCCACTCCACCAGGTAGGTTGTTTTGGAATACCTGTCCATAACCACCCCCCTCTCGCCGAAACCGCACTACGATCGTGTCGCCCTCGCGCACTCGTCCCCGCCGGACCCGCCCCGTCCGACCGGCCCGCTGCGGTCGTACGGATCGATCTCCCTGTCGGCCTCGTCCGCCCGGCGGTCCGCACCGAAGGGCGGGGTGAAATAGCCCGTGGGGGCGCCACAGCCGCCGTTGGTCATGGTGTATTTGTACGAGACGATCGAGAACGTGCCCGGCTTGGTGATCACCTTGTCCGGGTCGTCCCAACTCATGACCAGCTCGCGCCGGATGATCGTGCGCACGATCTCGTCGCCGCCGCCCGCGTCCGCGCGGGCGACCGGGTAGACGAAGGTGACGTCGGCGGTCACCTGGAGCGCGCCGCGCTCGCCCTCCTGGTAGGTGAGCCGGCCCCGGGTCTTCACGACGCTGCCGACCAGACGGGCCTGGGAGGGTCTGAAGCGACTGAAGAGGAGCAGGGGGTCGCTCTTCTCGCCCGGGGTCCGGAAAGCGGTCTTCAGGAGGTCTTGGACGTCCCGCTGGTGCGGATTGATCAGCGCGATCGCCTCCTCCGGGCGCTCGCCCCGCAGCACCCCACGGTCCAGGCTCGACGCAACGAGGAAGTCCCGGCTGCGGGCGAGGGCCCGCTCGACCTCTGCCGTGCTCATCCAGCCGACCGCCCTGGCCTTCGGCACGGTGATCCCCGCCGCCCCACTCGCCCAGCGCGCCGCCGGCGAACCACGGAACGGCTCCTGCGCGGTGGGTCGTTGGGCCGCCTCCGCCGGGGGAGCCTGGGTCGGGCGGCCGGACTC
Source organism: Streptomyces achromogenes subsp. achromogenes (assembly GCF_000720835.1). Lineage (GTDB taxonomy): Bacteria > Actinomycetota > Actinomycetes > Streptomycetales > Streptomycetaceae > Streptomyces > Streptomyces achromogenes. Next base: position 44,655 of record NZ_JODT01000023.1, read on the forward strand.
GCCTGCCAACGGCGCGGAGTCACGGTCGTCGCCGGCGAACAGGTCCACTGTCCGCCCCGGCGCGAGCGCCACCACGAGCAGTGTCAGCAAGGCCAGCAGTCCGACCACGTACCAGCCCGTGCGCCGCTTGGGTCGCGCGGGCGTGTAGCTGCGCCAGCCCTCCGCACCTCGAGCGGGGTCCGTACGCAACCGCTTTGCCACGTCGCGGGCCCGTGCCGACGGCTCCTTGGGCGCGTCGGCGGCGCCCGCCACCGACTCGCGCAGAAACCGCTCCCACTCCTCGTCGGACCTGGACGAGCCGTCCGGTCCCGTACCCGCGCCCATCCGCCAACCCCCTGCAATCGGTAGACCCGCAGCCCGCTCCCCCGGGACGCGTCCGCATCATGGCACGGAGCACTGACAGCGAGCCTGGCTGGGCGGACGGCGTGGGCGTCCCTCTTTCAACTCGCCACATCGCAGCCGTATCCGGTCGATGGTTGTTTTGGAATGCCTGGTCCAGAGAGAGGGTCCCCCACCCGCCCCCCCGCCGACCCCCGGGAGCTGTCCGGCGCCTGCGGCGAGTCGGCCGTGGCCAGTTCATCGCGCAGCGCCTCAACCCCCCGCGCCTGCTCCGGCTGTTCACGCCGATCCGGCCGAGCAGGAGGTTCGCGATCAGACGGACGGCGGACGGCCGGCGGATGGGATATGATCATCACAAGCAAGCGGGCGAACACAGCCTCGCTAGCGGTGCGTTGGTGGTCCAAGGAAAGACGCCCCACTTCCTGTGGGGAGATGCAGGTGCAAGGCCTGCCCGGCGCTCGATCGAAAACCCGCCCCGAGGATTCTCGGAGCGGGTTTTCTGCTGAAGCGGCACGGTATCGGCGAGTTACGCGGCGGACGCCCAGGGGTGTCCCGGGTGCACACGGGTGAGCAGTTCGGCCAGGGTCTCGCGCTGCGCGGCGGTCATGTGCGGGACGGTCGCCTCGAAGTCCGCCTGGTCCTTTCGCCGGGCGTGCTTGGCCTTGAACAGCAGGACCAGTTCGGGTGCCAGGTACGGGATGCCGTCCCGGGTGCGGTGGATGATCTCGCTGTAGGGAAACCGGATCCTCTCGTCGCGCCGGCAGATCCAGGTGTCACCGTCGTGCGGTTCGCGGAACACGTCGAGCAGGTAGTTTCCCGTGGCCGGATCGCGGAGCCATGTCTGATGCACGGCGGCCAGGGCCTCCGCTGGGGCGCCCTCCCAGATCCGGCCGCTGCCCACCGCGTCGAAGACGTAGCCGGGGAAGCGGCGGCGGACCTCCGGAAAACTAGCGGCCGGAATCGCGATCTCGATGTCTCCATGAGCGCGCGTCCGCTTGCCCCGGAACAGGTCCAGCGCCCACCCAGCGGCCACGCACCAAGGCGCACCGATCCCGGCCAGCCGCCGCGCGACCTCACTCGGGGTCCAGCAGGACGACCACCTGGCGTGGAGGGCTTCGATCTCGTCGGGTGACACCTCGATGCCACCGCTGGGCAGCTGCTCGCTCACCCCGGGAACCTACCAGCGGAGTTCAAGCCCCTGGCGGTGGCAGGTGCTCGGAGCCGGTGAGCCGTTTTGGAATGCTTGTCCACAAACAACCCCCCTCACCGCCACCCCCCATTACCACCACCGCCTCCCTCCATTACCACCACCGCCCCCTCCATTACCGCCGCCGCCACCGCCACCACCGGCGCCATCACTGCCACCACCGCAGTCACCCCTCCCCCCACCCCACCCACTCACCCACCGGCCGTATGCCGCCAAGCCCACCCGGCGTGCGGGCGAGAGGCGAACGCGCACCCGCCACCGAGGCGGAGCCGCTTAACCTGCCCGGCGTGCTGGCGAGGCGTGAGCGCGCACCCCTGCCGACGGGGTCTCGTAGCCCACCCATGGGTCCGGTACCGGGCTGGGCCACTGTTCCTTCGGGCCGCTCGCTCGCTTCTACCCCGGGCTGGAGCGAGGTGTGTCAAGGGTGGGCCGGAGGCCCATCGCCGAAGGCGACGCGCAGCGCCCTTGACTCACCTCGCGGAAGCCCGACACTGACCAAGAAGCGAGCGGCCCCACGGCCACTTCGCAAGAAACGCACCTAGAGGAACACATGGGCATCGAACTGGAGCTGCGGCAGCGGAACACCGTCGTACGGCGATCGTACGAGCACGGAGAAACCCTCGCGCTCGCACTGGACACACTCGTCCCGCCGGGACAGGGCCGGCTCTCGCAGATCGACCCCTACCGCGACACCCGGTTCACCGAGAGCGACGCGCAGGCCGCCCTCCCCGAGATCGCCGCCCTGGTGGACAAGTGCACCAGCCCCTTCCAGGAGGCCGCGCTCCTCGATCTCGCCGAGATGCTGAAGGCATGCGCCACGACACCCGGCGGGTGCCTGTGGTTCATCGGTGACTAGGAGTCTCCACGGCCGACGGCACATGCGCGGCCACCACTCGCCCGCCGTGCGCCACCGCACGTCGGCGGTCCACCCCGTACGCCACGCCGGCCACGCCCAGACCCAGCACCGCCAGCAGCGCGCCGGCCGGCGCGGGGGACGTCGTACCGAAGCCCGCCGAGAGGGCCAGGCCGCCGAGCCACGCGCCGCCCGCGTTGGCCAGGTTGAACGCCGCCTGGTTGGCCGAGGAGGCGAGGGAGGGGGCCGCGGACGCCTTCTCCATCACCATCAGCTGGAGCGGGGAGCCGGTGACGAACGCGGCCATGCCCAGCAGGGCGACCGCCAGCGCCGCGCTCCACTCCGCCCGCATCAGCAGGGGGAACAGGAACAGGACCAGCACCAGGGAAGCAAGGCCGCCGAACAGGGTGGCCCGTAGGGAGTGGTCCGCCAGGCGGCCGCCCAGCAGGTTGCCCGCCGTCGCGCCCACGCCGAACAGGGCCAGCAGCAGGGTCACGCTCGTCTCCGCGTAGCCCGCCGTGTCCGTCAGCATCGGGGTGACGTAGCTGTACGCCGCGAACAGCGCGCCGAAGCCCGCCACCGTCGTACCGAGGGCCAGCCAGACGGGAAGGGAGCGCAGGGCCGCCAGTTCGCCGCGCAGGCCCGCCGTGGGGGCGGGGGCGTGGTCGCGGGGGATCAGGAGGGCCAGGGACGCTATCGCGGCCAGACCGATCGCGCTCACCGCGAGGAACGTCGCCCGCCAGCCCAGGTGCTGGCCCATGAGTGTCGCGGCGGGGACGCCCGCGATGTTGGCGACGGTCAGGCCGAGGAACATCAGGGACACCGAGCGGGCCTTGCGCTCCGGCGGGACCATCGCCGTGGCGACCACCGCGCCCACGCCGAAGAAGGCGCCGTGCGGCAGGCCGCTGAGGAAGCGGGCCGCGAGCAGCGAGGCGTTGCCGGGGGCGAACGCCGACAGCGCGTTGCCCGCCACGAACAGGGCCATCAGCGCGATCAGCACCGTACGGCGGGACATGCGGGCGGTGAGCGCGGCCAGCAGCGGGGCGCCGATGACCACGCCCAGCGCGTACGCCGAGACCAGGTGCCCGGCGCTGGGGATCGAGATGTGCAGGTCGTCCGCGACGTCGGGCAGCAGGCCCATCATCACGAACTCGGTCGTACCGATGCCGAAGGCGCCCACGGCTAGGGCGAGCAGGGCCAGGGGCATGAGGGACCTTTCAGAGCGGAGAAGGGGGAACGGAAAGTTTCGCAGTATGTTCCCGTGCCGAACAAACGCTCTCGTGGTCGGTATTCCAGCGGGTTACGAGCCTGTGTCCAGCTTCACACGGGCCGCCACCGGCAAGTGGTCGCTGTTGGTGCGCGGCAGCGTCCAGCTGCTCTCCGGCTCCGCGCCCCGGACCATGATCTGGTCGATGCGGGCCATCGGGAACGACGCCGGCCAGCTGAAGCCGAAGCCGCTGCCCGCCGCGCCCTGCGTGGAGCGCAGCTGGGAGGTGACGGCGTTCAGCGAGCGGTCGTTCATGGTGCCGTTGAGGTCGCCCAGCAGCACCACCCGGCGCAGGGGCTCGTCGGCGATGGCCTCACCGAGTGCGTCGGCGCTCTTGTCCCGCTGCCGCGCGGTGAACCCGGCCTCGATCTTCACCCGGACGGAGGGCAGGTGGGCGACGTAGACCGCGACCGGGCCCTCGGGGGTCGCCAGGGTGGCGCGCATCGCCCGCTTCCAGCCGAGCTTGATGTCGACGGCGCGTACGTCGGTCATCGGGTACCTGCTCCACAGCCCGACCGTGCCGACCACCGCGTGGTGCTTGTACGCCGGCGCCAGCGCCTTCTCGTAGACGGGGACGGCGGAGGCCGGCAGCTCCTCCAGGGCCAGCACGTCGGCGCCGGACGCGGCCACGCCGGTGGCGGTGGCGGCCGGGTCGGGGTTGTCGGCGTTGACGTTGTGGGTGGCCACCATGAGATCGCCGCCGCTGCCCGCCTTGTCGGTCAGCAGCCCGCCGAAGAGGTTCAGCCAGACGATCGCCGGCAGCAGTACGGCGATGAGCGCGATCGCCGACTTGCGCACCACGCCGAGCACCAGCAGCACCGGGATGGCCAGACCCAGCCAGGGCAGGAAGGTCTCGGTGAGGCTGCCGAGGTTGCCCACCGCGTTGGGGATGTGGGCGTGCACCAGCATCACCAGGGCGAGCAGCAGGGCCAGCGCGGTGAGGACGGCGCCGCGGCGCCAGATGCGCGGATCGCCCCGCCAGCCGGTGAACAGCCGGTGTGCCAGGCGTCGGAGCCGGGACCCCGGTCGCTCGGGCCCCGAGCCGCCGTCCGCCGTCTCCGTCATGTACGCCTGCTGCGCCATACCGTCTGCCTCACTGCCTGCCGTGCACACCGTTCATCCCCCGTAGTCCCCGACCCTAGGGGATGATCGGCTCCGTTCCGCCGTCCCATGACGGCCGTACGGAAGACGAGGACGTGCGATGCGGTGGCGGGAGTTCCGGTAAGGCACCGGGCGGGCGGCGTCTGTGACGAAACGCGCACACGAGTGCTACGAGGCTGTGGAGCTGACGGGTCGTAGGCCGGCCAGGACCGAGTCGACGATCTGTTCCGCGAGGTCCTCGCACAGGTCGGCTTCGGGGCGCATGACGGAGCGGACCAGGATCGGTCCGACGAACAGGTCGTTCGCCAGGTCCACGTCGATGTCCGCGCGCAGTTCGCCGCTCTGTTGCCCGCGGCGCAGCACGTCCAGGACGAGCCGGCGCCGGGGCTCTATGACGTTCTCGTGGTACGCGGACCAGATCCTCGGGTTGGTCTTCATCTGGACGTGCACGTTGTGCAGCAGGACCGAGGAGCGGCTGGCCAGTCCGCGCTGGCGCAGGTTCTCCAGCAGGGCGAGGAGGTCGTCGCGCATGGAGGTGCCGGGGAGTTCCGGCTCGGGTGGCTCGGCCGCGCGGACCACCTCGATGAACAGTTCCTCCTTGCCGCTCCAGCGGCGGTAGATGGTGGCCTTGCCGACCCCGGCGGTGCGGGCGATCCGCTCGATGGACAGCTCCGCGAGGGGCACGCCCTCCTCCAGGAGCTTCATCACCCCTTCCAGGATGGCGCGCTCCGCGGCTTCGCTGCGCGGGCGGCCCCGCACGGGTGCGTCCGGTCGCGGCCGGCTGCCGGCAAGGCTCACGTCGTTCCGTCCTCTCGGTGTGCTGCGGTGATTGTCCCGCAGCGGCCTCCTTCCCCCCGTTGAACCGTGCCCGGCCCCGGCGTGGTGCCGTGATGCCGTACCCGGTCCGGCTCCCCCGTCGTACCGCGCCCGGCCCCCGGTCTCCCCCGTGGGCCACGCGCGGATGATTCGTTTTCCGTCGGTGTCGCGCCGGACCTCGGTGTCCCTCGCGCTTCCCCTTGGTGTCGCGCCCGGACTTCGATGTCCCTCGCGCTTCCCCATGGTGTCGCGCCCGGACCTCGGTGTCCCTCGCGCTCCCGTGATGCCGTGTCCGGACCTCAGTCCAGCGCGGCGACCCTCTCCTGCTCCTTCTCGCCCTGCGGCGCGGCGGGCGTCCGGCCCGGCAGGAACAGGGCCGTCACCACGGCGCCGACCAGCGCCACGCCCGTGCCGCACAGCGCGGTGACGTGCATGGCGTGCAGGAACGCGTCGTGGGCCGGGGTGACCAGGGCCTCGCCCCGCGGGCCGAGCTTCTCGGCGATGCCCAGGGTGGCCTCGATGGACTCCCCGGCGGTGTCGCGCAGGTTCGGCGGCAGCGCGCCGAGCTTGCCCTCGATGCCGTTGCGGTAGGAGGTGGCGAGGACCGAGCCGAGGACGGCGATGCCGAGGGCGCCGCCGACCTGGCGGAAGGTGTTGCTCAGCGCGGAGGCGGAGCCGGCCTTCTCCCGGGGCAGCGCCTGCATGATCACGACCGAGGTCGGGGTCATGATGTGCGCCATACCGGTGCCCATGAGGAAGAAGACGACCTCCAGCAGCCAGATCGGGGTGTCCGCCTCGAAGCCGGCGAACGCGGCCAGCGTCGCCGCGATCAGCAGCAGGCCGCCGGTGGTGGTGGCCCGGTTGCCGAACCGGTCGACCACCAGCCGGGCGCGCGGCGCGAAGAGCAGCTGGGCGACGGCGAGCGGCAGCATCAGCAGGCCGGACTCCAGCGGCGAGTAGCCACGCACGCTCTGGGTGTAGAAGACGCCGAAGAACGTGACGCCCATCAGCGCGAAGAAGACCAGCGCGATGGCGCTCATGGCGGCCGAGAAGACCTTGTTCTTGAAGTAGGTGACGTCCAGCGAGGGGTGCTTGGTGCGCTTCTCGAAGGCGACGAAGACGGCCAGGACCACGACACCGGCGATGATGGTCGCGAGCACCTTGGGGTCGGTGAAGTCGGCCAGCTCGCCGCCCTTGATGATGCCGTAGACCAGCAGGACGAGGCCGACGACGGACAGGACCACGCCGATGGGGTCGAGGCGGCCGGGCTTGGGGTCGCGGGAGTCGGGCACCAGCCAGGCCATCAGGATCAGCGCGACGATCACGATGGGCACGTTGATCAGGAAGACCGAGCCCCACCAGAAGTGGTCGAGCAGCGCGCCGCCGGTGATCGGGCCGATGGCGATGGCGAGGCCGACGCCGCCGGCCCAGATGCCGATGGCCTTGGGCTGCTCGTGCCGCTCGAAGACGTTCATCAGCACGGCCAGGGTGGCGGGCATCACGAAGGCGGCGCCGAGGGCCATCACCGCGCGGTAGGCGATCAGCTGGTTCGGCGAGCCGGACTCGGCGGCGAGCGCGGAGCCGATGCCGAAGACCAGGGTGCCGCCGAGCAGCACCTTCTTGCGGCCGATCCGGTCGCCGACGAGCCCTGCGGTGAACAGCAGGCCGGCGAAGACGAGGGTGTAGGAGTTGATCGCCCACTCGATCTCGCTCTGGGTGGCGCCGAGACCGGTCGGCGCCGGGGTCGCGATGGTCTTGATGGCGACGTTCAGGATCGAGTTGTCGAGGACGACGATCAGCAGGGCGAGCATCAGCACGCCGAGGATGGCCCAGCGGCGCCGGTGCACGGCTTCCGGTATTCGGGAGGCAGGGACGGGACTTGTCATGCGTACGAGCCTATGGTCATTTCGATACGGAACCGTCTCGTATCTAAATTTCTTTACCAAGCTCTTACGCGGAAAGGGGGTTCAAGGGAGCGCGGCGGGCGGCCCAAGGGATCAGCGGGACCCCCTCTGGCCCTGTCTGGCACGAGGTGCCACCATGGAGGGGATCCGGGGACGCCGTCAGGGCGCCTCGAGATGACGTAAGGAGCCGTTGCCATGACGCAGCTTTCGGCTGCCCAGACGAAGCCTTCCGACGGCAGCAAGGCGCTGTACGGGGGGAAGGGCACCCGCCGCATCACCGTCCGCGACATCGCCCTCGCCAAGGAGCGGGGCGAGAAGTGGCCCATGCTCACCGCCTACGACGCGATGACCGCGTCCGTCTTCGACGAGGCCGGGATCCCGGTGATCCTGGTCGGCGACTCGGCGGGCAACTGCCACCTCGGGTACGACACCACCGTGCCCGTCACCCTCGACGAGATGACCATGCTGTCGGCCGCCGTGGTACGCGGCACACAGCGCGCCCTCATCGTCGGCGACCTCCCCTTCGGCTCGTACCAGGAGGGTCCGGTGCAGGCGCTGCGCACGGCGACCCGGCTGGTGAAGGAGGCCGGGGTCGGCGCGGTCAAGCTGGAGGGCGGCGAGCGCTCGCACGAGCAGATCCGGCTGCTGGTGGAGTCCGGCATCCCGGTCATGGCGCACATCGGGCTGACCCCGCAGTCCGTGAACGCGATGGGCTACCGCGTGCAGGGCCGTGGCGAGGAGGCGGCCCAGCAGCTGCTGCGGGACGCGAAGTCCGTGCAGGACGCGGGCGCGTTCGCGGTGGTGCTGGAGCTGGTGCCGGCCGAGCTGGCGGCCGAGGTCACGCGGGTGCTGCACATCCCGACGGTCGGCATCGGCGCCGGTCCGCAGACGGACGCGCAGGTGCTGGTGTGGACCGACATGCTCGGTCTGACCTCCGGCCGGGTGCCGAAGTTCGTCAAGAAGTACGCGGATCTGCGTGAGGTGATGACCGGCGCGGCCAAGGCGTTCGCCGAGGACGTGGTCGGCGGCGCGTTCCCGGCGGAGGAGCACTCGGTCCACTAGTCCACCGCGGCACCACCGGACGGCCCGTCGATCTTCCCCCGTCGGCGGGCTGTCCCTTTTTCGGCCATGAGGCTTCCGGCGGCTCCGACGCGCCAAGCTTTGGCCTCAACTTCCCTGTCCCGCGCGGTAGTTGTAACGGACTGGCGTCGAAATCCCCGCGGGGGCTGCCCCGTTCCTGGCTCAGTGGTGCACTTGACAGTGTGGGCCGTCTCACACTCGGGGGAGAGACAATGAGCCAGCCACCGGCCGTCTGCGCCGACTGTTCCACCGCCACCGTGCCCGGAGCGGCCTTCTGCGGCGCGTGCGGGGCCACGCTGGCCGCCACCCGGAGTGAGGACGCGGACGCGGACCGCCCGGCTTCCCGCCTGGCCGTGCCCCGCTGGACCGGCGGCCGGGACCTGACCCGGTACATGTGCGCGGCCGTCTTCCTGGACCGGCAGTACGCCGACTCCCTGATCCGGGACGTCGCCGCCGAACCGCACCTCGGCGTGGCGCCGGCCCCGGGGTGCGACGTACCCGTGGTCCTGCGCTACGCCTACGAGGCGAACGCGCGCCGGCACGCCAGGGACCTGCTGCTGGCCGTCGAGTTCCTGGTGCTGGTCCTCGGGCTGCTGGTGATCCACAGCGGCCTCGCCGTGTTCCTCATGCTCCTGGCCGGCTGGCTGACCACGCTGGTCTTCGCCCTCTCCACCCAGTACGGCGAGCGCCTCCAGCGGCTGCGGCCCGACCGGTTCGACCCGGCGCAGGCACCGCCGCCGCCCAACGAGTCCGCCGCCCGGCGGCTGCGCCAGATCGACGAGTACGCGCGCGGCAACCTCACCGTCTACAGCGGCTTCTCGCCGTTCACCGGATACGGCCAGGAACTGGACTCCTGGTCGCTGGTCTTCGACGTGACCGCCTCCGAGCAGGAGGGCGTACGGCCGCGGGACTTCGACGTCGCGGACCTGTACGCCCACATCGCCCGGCGGGTCGGCGAGCTATCGCTGCCCTGCCTGGAGCTGGAGGAGCGGGTGTTCGTGGAGGGCTCGGCGCTGCTGGGCGACACCCGCTTCCTGCCGGACCCGCTCGGCCGCCCGGTGGCGCGGATCGGCGCCGACCGGCTGGACGCGCTGAAGCGGGACCCGGAGGAGACCGCCCGCGCCTATCTGGTCACCCACTCCTCGGGCTGGGGCGGGGAGCTGGTGACCTCGGTGTTCCTGCGGCTGGTGCGCTCGGACTCCAATCTGTTCGTGGAGGCCCTGCCCACCGTGCTGTGCCCGCTGCTGGACCGCTACCGGACCATCGACTCCCTGATGCCGGCCCCCTCGCCGCGCGAGTTCCTCTCGATGGCGCTGCAGACCCTCGCCAGCACCCCGTTCGTGATGATCGCCTCGCCGGGGCGCGCGGTCACCGGCTTCTTCCCGGACTTCGGGATGCGCAAGCGGCTGAAGAAGCAGCACCGGCAGATCACCCGGCTCGGGGTGTTCGACTACGGGGCGCGCAAGAGCGTGCGGCAGCTCGCCTCCGCCACGGACCACCACCGCTACTTCCAGAAGGTCGACTCCGGCATGGTCCTCAAGACCGTCGAACGGCGGATCCTGGACGCGCTGGTGGAGTTCGCCCTGGAACACGACATCGACGCGGGCGATCTGATCAAGCGTCAGGAAACCATCATCAACAACGGCATCATCGCCACCGCGGGGGCCAGTGTCGAGTCGAGCGCGGTCGCCTCGGGCGACAAGTCCCGCATCTCGACCATCCTGAAGAAGATCCCGCGGCCCAACACCGACTGACAGCCACCGCACACGGAACGGACGAACGGGGACCGGCATGCACCAGCGCAGCAACGACGGCGTCATCGCGACGGGGAACGCCCAGGTCAGGAACACGGTGGTGGCGAGCGGCAGCAACGCCCGCGTCGACTTCCGGGTCACGGAGGAGGAGTCGGAGCGGGCCGGGGGCCGTCCGCTGACCCCACAGGAGATCAGCGACCTGCTGGCCCGGTTCGTCGAGGAGCTGCGCCGCTCGGACCACCCGGAGCGGGAGGACCTGGCCGAGTTCGCCGAGGACGCGCGCGAGGAGCTGGCCGCGCCCGAGCCCCGTACGGGCAAGCTGCGCCGGGTCGCCAAGGCGCTGGTGGAGGCCGTGCCCGGGTTCGCCGCGCTGGCCTCGCTGGCGGTGACCATCGAGGAAGCCGTCCGCGGCCTGTAGACGGAAAGCGGCCCGGAGACGGAAAGCGGGGGGCCATGCACTTCTGTGTTCACTGCGGCGCGCGCGTCGAGGACGCCGCGCGGCCGGACTGCCCGGACTGCGGGGCGCCGCTCGCCCCGCCGGAACCGCCCGGGGGCAGCGGGTACGTGCGGGTCGGCGCCACCCGGCTGCCGGTCTGGCTGCCCTGGGCCCTGCTGGCGGTACTGGTGGCCGGCGGGGTGACACTCGGGGTGGCCGTCGCCGACGGCCCCGACACCCCGTCGGCGGGCGGCTGGTCCACCGTCGGCGTGTCGCCGAGCGGAAGCTACGACGGCTGGAGCTGGACGCCGTCCCCCACCGACGGCGGGTACACCACACCGGCGGCCACACCCGACTACGACGACAGCGGCGGCTACGACGACACCCCGACTCCCGAGCCCTCGGAGGAGGAATCGGCGGAGGACCAGGACGCGAGCTCGGTCGTCACCACGTACTACGACCACCTCAACGCCGGGGAGTTCCAGGCCGCCTGGTCCATGGGCGGCGACCGGCTCTACGGCGGCTCCTACTCGGACTGGGTGGCGGGCTTCTCCACCACCGCGCGCATCGGCGTCTCCGTCTCCGACAACGGCGGCGGGGAGGTCGCCGCGGAGATCCGGGCGCTGCAGACCGACGGCACGGTGCAGGTGTTCCGCGGCACCTACACCGTGGCCGGCGGCCGGCTCGTGGGCGCCGACATCCGGCAGGTGAAGTAGGCCCTCACGTCCAACGCCCGCCCGCGCCGACAGTCCGCCGACACAGCGCCCGCACCCGGTGTCGGCGGACTGTCGGCGGTTTGTCGGCGGGCCCTGGCACTGTCTTCCCCATGACACGCATCGACGACAACCCCGCCGGCGGACGCTCCGCCGTGACCGTACGGGGGCTGGTCAAGCACTACGGCGAGACCAAGGCGCTGGACGGTGTCGACCTGGACGTGCGCGAGGGCACCGTGATGGGTGTGCTCGGGCCGAACGGCGCCGGCAAGACCACGCTCGTACGCATCCTGTCCACCCTGATCACCCCGGACTCCGGGCAGGCCACCGTGGCCGGCTACGACGTGGTACGCCAGCCCCGGCAGCTGCGCCGGGTCATCGGTCTCACCGGCCAGTACGCGTCGGTGGACGAGAAGCTGCCGGGCTGGGAGAACCTGTACCTGATCGGCCGGCTGCTGGACCTGTCCCGCAAGGAGGCCCGGGCCCGCGCCGACGAGCTGCTGGAGCGGTTCTCGCTGACCGAGGCCGCCCGGCGCCCGGCCGGCACCTACTCCGGCGGCATGCGGCGCCGGCTGGACCTGGCCGCCTCGATGATCGGCCGGCCGGCCGTGCTGTACCTGGACGAGCCGACCACCGGTCTCGACCCGCGCACCCGCAACGAGGTGTGGGACGAGGTCAAGGCGATGGTCGGCGACGGCGTCACCGTGCTGCTCACCACCCAGTACATGGAGGAGGCCGAACAGCTCGCCTCCGAGCTGACCGTGGTGGACCGGGGCCGGGTCATCGCCAAGGGCGGCATCGAGGAGCTGAAGGCCCGCGTCGGCGGGCGCACCCTGCGGGTGCGGCCGGTCGACCCGCTCCAGCTGCGCCCGCTCGCCGGCATGCTGGACGAGCTGGGCATCACCGGACTGGCGTCCACCACCGTGGACACCGAGACCGGGGCCCTGCTGGTGCCGATCCTCAGCGACGAGCAGCTGACGGCCGTGGTCGGCGCGGTCACCGCGCGCGGCATCACCCTGTCCTCCATCACCACCGAACTGCCCAGTCTGGACGAGGTGTTCCTGTCCCTCACCGGCCACCGCGCCAGTGCCCCGCAGGACGCCGCGCCCGCCCGCCAGGAGGTCGCCGTATGAGCACCGCCACCCTCTCCCCGGCCGCCGCGAAGGCCGATACGCCGATCCCGCTGCGGGCCCATCTGCGGCACACCGGCGCGCTGATCCGCCGCAATCTGCTGTGGATCCGCCAGGACCCGGAGTCGATGTTCGACGCCATCCTGTTCCCGGTCGTCTTCACCCTGCTGTTCGTGTACGTCTTCGGCGGCTCCATCGGCAAGTCGCTGGGCGGCGGCCAGGAGCAGTACGTGCAGTACGTGGTGCCCGGACTGCTGGCCATGATGGGCATGAACATGGCCCAGGGCGTGGGCACCGGGTTCAACCAGGACTTCAACTCCGGTGTCATGGACCGCTTCCGCTCGCTGCCCATCGGGCGCGGCTCGGTGCTCTTCGCGAAGATCGCGGTGGAGCTGATGCGGATGCTGTTCGCGACGGCCGTGCTGCTGGTGGTCGCCCTGCTCGTGGGCTACGACGTGGGCAGCTGGAGCGGTCTGCTCGGCTCCGTGGCGCTGTCCGCGCTGTTCGGGTCGGCGCTGATGTGGGTGTTCCTGACCCTCGGCGTGGTGATGAAGAACGCGCAGTCGGTGCAGGCGATGGGGTTCCTGGTGCTGATGCCGCTCCAGTTCGGCTCCTCGATCTTCGCGCCGACCCAGTCGATGCCGGGCTGGCTCCAGGCGTTCACCGACTACAACCCGCTCTCCGCGCTGGCCGACTGCGCGCGCGGGCTGATGGAGGGCGGCCCGGTGGCGCACGCCCTGTGGGTGACGGTCATCTGGTCGGTCGGGCTGACCGTGGTGATGGCCCCGGTCGCGATCCACAAGTTCCGTACGAAGAGCTGACGCCGCGCGGCCGTCAGACCAGGGCGGTGGCCTCCACGAGGGAGAGGCCACCGCCCTCGGCGTACGCGGCCTCGTACGAGCGCTCGTCCAGCCGGGCCCGGACCCGGGCCTCGGCCCGCTCGAAGATCCGCCGCTCCACCCCGGCGACCACATGGCCCGCCGGCAGCAGCGCCCGGGCGGCCCCGAGGCAGCGGGCGGCGTCGGCGGCCCGCTCCCCGCCGTCGGCGTCGGCGAGGGCCATCGCGGCGGCGGTGAGGCAGACGGAGTGCAGATGCGGGGTGAGGGCCTGCGACAGCGGTTCGGCGCTGAGCCGCAGCGCCTCGCGGGCCCGGGCGACGGCCGCCCCGGAACGCCGGTCCAGGGCGTCCAGCAGGGCCTCCTGGCAGGTCAGCAGGGAGTCGAAGATGACAAAGCGGGCGACGGGCAGTTCCTCGCGCAGCACCCGTAGCTGCTCGCGGGCCTCGGCGGTACGGTCGGTCAGGCCGAGCCAGGCGGCCAGGTGCAGCCGGGCCATCGTCGACGCCTCGTTCTCCGTGCCGTCCTGGCCGGCGATGACGTTACGGAGCATCCGCTCGCCGCGCTCGCTCTCGCCGGACTCCAGCAGGACCCCGCCGAGCCGGGCGGTCAGCACGGCCGTCTGGGCGCGGGCGCCGAGGCGTTCGGCGTGCTCGATGGCGGCCCGGTAGTCGGTCGCCGCCCGGTCGAAGGCGGCCCTGCGTTCGTTGGCCTCGCCACGGGCGGCCAGAGCCTCGGTGGCGCCCCAGACGTCGCCGAGGCGGCGGAAGATCTCCAGCGACTCGTCGGCGGACCGGGTGGCGTCGCCCGTCCACGCGGCCCGGTTGGACAGGAAGTTGGCACGCAGGTGCAGTACGTCGGCCAGCTCCCACTCGAAGCCCGGGGTCGTGCGGCAGGTCTGAACGCAGGCGTCCACGATGGTGTGCAGCCGGTCGGCGCCGCCGGTCAGCAGCACGGCGAAGAACCACAGCAGGCCCGGCACCCGGCAGGTCTGCGGCAGGCCGGGTTCGTAGACCTCGGCGACGGTGCGCAGCTTGGCCTGCGCCGCGGGCGTCTGCCAGGCGTCCATCTCGGTGTCCATGCAGGCCAGATGGGCCAGGTGGACGCCGCGCCGGGCCTCGACGAGGGCCTCGCCGGTGTACGGCGGCGGCGTGTCGGTGCAGCGCTGCCACACCGGGGCGGCGGAGCGGGCCGGCGCGGCGAACGGGTCGGGGCCGAGCGCCATGACCTCCCGGCACCAGACGCGGGTCTCCACCCGCTGGTCGCGCATCTGCCAGAACCACAGCAGGGAGTGGATCAGGCACAGCCCCTCCTGCTCGTCGCCGAGGGCGACGGCGTGCCGGAAGGCGGTGCGCAGGTTCTCGTACTCCAGCTGGAACCGGCCGATGGCGGCGAGCTGCCCGGGGCCGCGCAGCAACGGCTCGGTGGTGCGGGCGAGTTCGCGGTAGTACGTCAGGTGGGCACGCTCGGTCTCGGTGCGGCGCCCGGTCTCGGCGAGCCGTTCGGCGGCGTACTCGGCGACGGTCTCCAGCAGCCGGTAGCGCATGCCGCCGCCCGCGGGCGCGGCCACCACCAGGGACTTGTCGACCAGGGAGCCGAGGGCGTCCAGCGCGGCCGGTCCGCACACGGCCTCGGCGGCGGCCAGGTCGCAGCCGCCGGCGAAGACCGACAGCCGGGCCAGCACCTCCCGCTCGGCGGCGTCCAGCAGGTCCCAGGACCAGTCCACGACGGCCCTGAGGGTCTGCTGGCGGGGCAGCACGGTGCGGCTGCCGGAGGTGAGCAGCCGGAACCGGTCGTCCAGCCGGTCGGCTATCTGCCGCGGGGTCAGCATGCGCAGCCGGGCGGCGGCCAGCTCGATGGCGAGCGGAAGGCCGTCCAGGCGGCGGCAGATCTCCGCGCACGCCTCGGGGTCGTCGGCCACCCGGAAGCCGGGGCGGGCCGCCGCGCCGCGCTCGGCGAGCAGCCGCAGCGCGACCGGCTCGGGCAGCGGTTCCACGGGCCGCAGCAGCTCCCCCGGTACGCCGAGGGGTTCCCGGCTGGTGGCGAGGACGGTCAGCTCCGGGCAGCGGGCCAGCAGGGACTCGGTGAGCCGGGCGGCGGCGTCCACGACGTGTTCGCAGTTGTCGAGGATCAGCAGCATCCGGCGCCGGGCGCAGTGCTCCACGAGCCGTTCGACGGGGTCGTCGTGCCGCTCGGCGACCGCGCGCATGCCGTCCACGCCGGCGCCGTGCAGCACGGTGTCCCGGGCGCCGATGGCGGTGAGCACGGCCTGGGGTACGGCGTCCGGGTCGTCCACGGGGGCCAGTTCGGCGAGCCACACCCCGTCCCGGACGGTGTGCCGTACCGCCTCGGCGGCCTCCTGGGACAGCCGGGTCTTCCCGGCGCCGCCGGGCCCGAGCAGGGTGACCAGGCGGGCCCCGGCGAGGTCGGCGGCGATGGCCTCCAGGTCGGCTTCGCGGCCGACGAAGGAGGTGAGCCGGGCGGGCAGGTTGCCCGGGCCGGCGGCGGGCGCGGCGGGCGCCGGTTCCGCGCGCAGCAGTTCGGCGTGCAGGGCGCGCAGTTCCGGTCCGGGGTCGGAGCCGAGCCGGTCGGCGAGCAGCCGGCGTACGTCCTCGTAGGCGGCCAGGGCCTGGGCGGGGCGGCCGGTGTCGCGCAGGGCGCGCAGCCGCAGCGCCTGGAGCGGCTCGTCCAGCGGGTGGTCGTCGCACAGCGCGGTCAGCTCGGGCAGCGTCTCCTCGGCCCGGCCGAGGGCGAGGGCGGCGGCGTGCCGGGCACGCCGGGCGTCGAGCCGGCGGGTCTCCCAGCGGGCCGCGTCGGCGGTGCGGTCGGGCAGGTCCGGCAGGGCGGGCCCGTGCCACAGGGCGAGGGCCTCGTCGAGGACGGCGGCGGCCTTGGCCGGGTCGCCGTCGGCGAGGGCGGTCAGGCCGTCGCCGGTGAGCCGGTCGAAGCGGATGAGGTCGATGTCGTCGGGGGCGGCGGCGAGCCGGTAACCGCCGTCGGCGGAGGCGACGGCCTCGGCGCCGAGGGCGCGGCGGAGCCGGCCGACGAGCGCCTGGAGGGCGCCGGTGGCGTCGGCGGGCGGGTCGGCGCCCCACACCTCGTCCACGAGCACGGCCGCGGGTACGGTCCGGCCGGCCCGCAGCGCGAGCACGCTGAGCAGGGCACGCAACCGCGCCCCGCCGACCGGGACGGCCGTGCCGTCGGGGCGGATCGCCTGGGTGGTGCCGAGCAGCCGGTAATACACGGGGTCCATTGTCTCCGGAGGGGGCGCGGACGGTGATCGGTGGTGGGGTCGGTCGGTGCGGGGAGGGAACGGGAGGGCTCCGGGGCGGTCGGCGGTTCGGCGGGGGTGGCGCCCGCCGGACACGACCGGTGAGGCTGCGGAGACGGCCGCCGACTCGGCAGGACCGACGCCCGCCGGGCGGGGCCGGTGCCGAAGGCGATCGCCGGCCCCGGTCGTACTGGAGGCAGTCGCTGCCCGCGACCGTGCCGGAAGCCGACACCCGCCGCAGCCGTGCCGGAAGCAGACACCCGCCGCGACCGTGCCGGAGGCATCCCGCGGCCGGCGGGGTCAGGGGCGGGCGCCCGTCGGGTCCAGGGTGACCAGGGCGCCGACCGTGCGGTGCAGCCGCTGGGGGCCGGGGTCGCGGCCGGGTTCGTCCGGGTCGAACCACCTCGGGCAGCGGTCGGCGGCCTCCAGGGTGTACGCGCCGGGCACCGCCTCCCAGTGGTACGGGGACGGCAGGACGACCACCCCCTCGGAGCCCGCGTCGGGGTCGAGGGCGCGGTCGATGCGCTCGCGGGCGCGCCGGTCGGTGTGGACCAGGTACTCCTGGCGCACCAGCTCGATGGCGCGGACCCGGCCGCTGGTCGGGCGGGTCCGGTCGCCGTGGTTCTCCACCCACGCCTCGGCCCCGTAGTACCGCTCCCCGCGTTCCCCCGGCTCCGCGGCGACCAGCGGCCAGGCCACCTCGTCGCCCACCGCGAAGGGCCGCCCGCAGCACTCCATCTGCCAGTCTTCGTAGAACACCCTCATCCCTGCCATCCCCCCAACCTTCCAGGAACCCGGCGGCGACCGCGAGACGTTTTCCCCGTATGCTCTCGGATCTTCCCGAAGTGCCTTGCCCCGTCCCCGTCACACAGGAGCCGATGCATGACCACCGCCACCACCCGCCCCGGCGACCGGCAGGTCAGTCCCGTGTTCGTCGGCATCCTGGCCGTGACGGCGGTGACCGGCTGGGCCACCTGGACCGGGTACGCCGAGCAGCCGGGCATCGCGGTGTTCCTGTTCGTGACCGCGGCCTGGATCGTCTCCCTGTGCCTGCACGAGTACGCGCACGCGCGCACCGCCCTGCACAGCGGGGACATCTCGGTCGGTGCGAAGGGCTACCTCACGCTGAACCCGCTGAAGTACACGCACGCGCTGCTGAGCATCGTGCTCCCGGTGGTGTTCGTGATCATGGGCGGGATCGGTCTGCCCGGCGGCGCGGTGTTCATCGAGCGGAACCGGATCCGGGGCCGCTGGCGGCACAGCCTGATCTCGGCGGCGGGTCCGCTGACGAACGTGCTGTTCGCCGCGGTGTGCACGGCGCCGTTCTGGCTGGACGCGCTGGACGGCGTGCCCGCGGACTTCCGGTTCGCGCTGGCGTTCCTGGCGCTGCTCCAGGTGACGGCGGCGATCCTGAACTTCCTGCCCGTTCCGGGCCTGGACGGCTACGGCGTGATCGAGCCGTGGCTGTCGTACAAGGTGAAGCGGCAGGTGGAGCCCTTCGCCCCGTTCGGGCTGCTCTTCGTGTTCGCGGTGCTGTGGCTGCCGGCGGTCAACGAGGCGTTCTTCGACGTGGTCGACGCGGTCATGCGGGCGCTGGACGTGGACATGTTCTCCCAGTACTGCGGCGACGCCCAGTACCGGTTCTGGCAGGAGAGCCCGGCGATCTGCTCGCTCGGTTCGTGACCGACCCGTTCAGCTCGTGACGGAGGTGTCGCGGGCGGCCTCGATCCGGCCGCGCTTGACGTAGTACCACGTCATGTTGGACGACAGACCGGCCAGCAGCACCCAGACGATCCCCAGCCAGCTGCCCTGGACGAAGGAGACGACCGCCGCGGCCACGGCGAGGACGCAGACGACGAGGGTGTAGAGGGCGATGCGGGGCATGACGGGGGGCTCCTGTCGGGGACACTGCTCGGAACTGCTTCGCCGACCAGTGTCCCCCATGGCCTCCGACGGCTCACACGTCGGTCACGCGGAGCCCGGCGTGCGCCTTGTACCGGCGGTTGACGGAGATCAGGTTGGCGACCAGCGACTCCACCTGGTGGGCGTTGCGCAGCCGGCCGGCGAAGATGCCGCGCATGCCGGGGATGCGGCCGGCCAGGGCCTGCACGATCTCCACGTCCGCGCGCTGCTCGCCGAGGACCATGACGTCGGTGTCGATGCTCTCGACCTCCGGGTCCTGGAGGAGCACGGCGGACAGGTGGTGGAAGGCGGCGGTGACCCGGGACTCCGGCAGCAGCGCGGCGGCCTGCTCGGCGGCGCTGCCCTCCTCGGGCTTGAGGGCGTAGGCGCCCTTCTTGTCGAAGCCGAGCGGGTTGACGCAGTCCACGACGAGCTTGCCGGCCAGTTCCGCGCGCAGCGCCTTCAGGGTGTCGCCGTGGCCGTCCCACGGTACGGCGACGATCACGATGTCGCTGCGGCGCGCGGCCTCGGCGTTGTCGGCGCCCTCGATGCCGTGGCCGAGTTCGTCGGCGGCCGCCCGGGCGCGGTCGGCGGCGCGGGAACCGATGATCACCTTCTGGCCGGCCCGGGCCAGCCGGTAGGCGAGCCCCTTGCCCTGCGGTCCGGTGCCGCCGAGCACGCCGACGGTGTACCCGGAGACGTCGGGCAGGTCCCAGGGGTCCTTGGCGGGGGCCTTCTGTGCGCTGTCGGTAGAGGTCATGGCCCGACTCTACGTCCGGGCCGGCCGGGGCACCGGCTCAGGCCAGCCGCCGTACCGGCACCCGGCGGAAGGTGATCGTCTCGTAGGGGCCGAAGTCGCCCGTCTCGTACAGCAGCCCCACCGTGTGCCGGTCGACGCGGACCAGGTCGGAGTAGGCGGCGGGCAGTCCGTCGGCGGTGTACGCCGGGCGCCAGGTGGTGCCGCCGTCGCGGGAGACGCGGATCGTCATCAGGGCGCGGGTGTTCCCGGGGTCGGCGGGGGCGGAGAACAGCAGCAGGTCGGGGTCGCGGAGCTGGAGGACGGCGGCCTGGCAGACGGGGGCGGTCAGGCCGGCCTGCGGGCGGAAGGGCTTGAGGAGCGTCCTGCCGCCGTCCGGGGAGTGGGCGTCGGCGCGGTTGCCGGGGGACGGCGAGTCGTTGCGGGCGTTGAGGTAGACCCGGCCGTCGGTGAGTTCGGCGGCGGTGGTCTCGTTGACGTTGACGTAGCCGTCGGTGTTGTCGTCCAGGTAGCCGAGGTACCAGGTCTCGCCGCGGTCGTCGCTGAGCAGGCAGTGCCCGCCGTTGTACTTGGCCTCGGCGCCGGTGTCGGTGCCGGTGGGCGGCACGGTGTGGTTGGCCGGGACCAGGACGCGGCCGGAGGTCAGCTGGAGGGCGTGCCCGGGGGTGGTGGCGTACCAGCGCCAGCCCGGCGTCTTCACCTGCCCGGTGATCTCCCTGGGCGCGGACCACGTCAGCCCGTCGTCGTCGCTGTGCTGCACCCACACCCGCCGGCCGTCGGCGTCCGGGACCTGCCCGCGCACGATGGCGGCCTCGGTGGCCCAGCCGGCGGCGCGGACGTGGACGAGCAGGACGCGGCCGGTGTCGAGGACGACGGGGGCGGGGTTGCCGGCGAGGTCGGTGCCGTTGCTCGCGGCGACCTGGAGCGGGCCCCAGGTCCGGCCGCCGTCCGTGGACCGCTTCAGCACGATGTCGATGTGCCCGTGGTCGGCGGCGGAGCCGGCCCGGCCCTCGCAGAAGGCCAGCAGGGTGCCGGCCCGGGTGGCGACGACGGCGGGTATGCGGAAGCTCGCGTATCCCTCACGGCCCGCCCGGAAGGGAACGGTCACGTCGGTCGGGGCAGTGGTCGGGTCGGTCACGGGGCGGCTCCTCGGTCGCGGACGGGGCGTGGACGGAGGCACGGACGGGACGCACACGGGCCGCGCACGGGTCGCTCGGGGGCTTGTGCGGGGACCCGTACGGGGCGCCTTTTCCCCGAGTCGGGCGAATTCCCGGTGAACTCCGGGTCACGAGTGGCCCGTTGCGGCAGGATTCGGCCACATGGACGCCGTACGGGTCGCGTTGCTGCGGGAAGTGCTCGCCGGGACGGAGTGGCTGGGGGCCACCCGGAGGTTCGCCGGGGTGCTGCGGGGGTCGGTGGTGGCGCACGGGGGCGGGCTGCTGCTGGTGGGCACGCCGGACCACGAGCCCTGGCACCTGGCCGCGCACCTGGTGGACGAGGCGGCCTGGTCGGGCACGCCCGAGCTGGCGCCGACGCTGGTGCGCCAGCACCCGCGCCCGTCCGATCCCGCGCACCTGGCGGTCGGACCGGGCCGGATCTCGGCGGCGCGGCGCGGGGAGACCCTGCTGGTGGTGGCGCCGGAGGAACCGGCGCCGCTGCTGGAGCGGGTGCACGACGCCCGGCGGGCCGGGGTGACGGTGCTGGCGCTGGGCGGCGCGGGCGGGGGCGAGCTGGCCGCGATGGCCCACGAGACGCTGGCCGTGCCCAAGGGGGCGGAGCTGGACCTGGACAGCGTGCAGCACCTGGTGAGCGCGGCGGCCGGCGAGAACGCGGGCCCGCCGAGAGCCCGGCGGGGCTTCCGCGACCGCCTCTCCCGCCTGACGGAAGCCCTGACGGCACCGCCGCCGGCCCCTTGGTGACGCGCCCGGCCGGACGGGGCGGCGGTCTCCGGCGTTCCTCGCGCGGCCGGTCCTCGCCGGAGATGCTCAGTCCTCGCCGGGGCCGCTCAGTCCTCGTCGGTCCGCTCGCCGGACGGCGCGTCGTGCCAGCGGGGGTCGTTCTCCCACTTCAGGTTGCGCTCGGCGGCGGTCTGCATGGCGTGCCGGGCCTCCTCGGGGGTGGCGTACGGCCCGAAACGGTCCTTGCCCGGGCAGTCGGGGCCCTCCTCGACCGTCCCGTGCTCCAGGCAGTAGTACCACTCGCCCGGTTTGCCGGCCGTGCGCTTCTTGAACAGGGCCATGGACAGCTCCTCTCGCCACCGACATGTTCCCCCATGTCCGCTGGTTAGACTCGCTGGCATGTCTGGCCAGTCGCTGCTCGTACCAGGGGAGCTGTCTCCCATCCGTTCGGTTCCCGGAAACATCCGCCGCCCCGAGTACGTCGGCAAGCCCGCGCCGGCGCCGTACACCGGGCCGGAGGTGCAGACCCCCGAGACCATCGAGGCGATGCGGACCGCCGGCCGTATCGCCGCGCGGGCGATGGAGGAGGCCGCGAAGATCATCGCGCCGGGGGTGACCACGGACCAGCTGGACAAGGTCGCCCACGAGTACATGTGCGACCACGGGGCCTACCCGTCCACGCTCGGCTACCGCGGTTTCCCGAAGTCGCTGTGCACGTCCGTCAACGAGGTCATCTGCCACGGCATCCCCGACTCGACGGTCCTCAGGGACGGCGACATCGTCAACCTGGACGTGACGGCGTACATCGGCGGGGTGCACGGCGACAACAACGCCACGTACCTGGTCGGTGACGTGGACGAGGAGTCGCGGCTGCTGGTGGAGCGCACCCGGGAGGCGCTCAACCGGGCGATCAAGGCGGTGAAGCCGGGCCGGCAGATCAATGTCATCGGCCGGGTCATCGAGTCGTACGCCAAGCGCTTCGGCTACGGCGTCGTGCGGGACTTCACCGGGCACGGCATCAACACGTCGTTCCACTCCGGGCTGATCATCCCGCACTACGACAGCCCGCACGCGACGGCGGTGATGCAGCCGGGGATGACGTTCACGATCGAGCCGATGCTGACGCTGGGCACCCACGAGTACGACATGTGGGACGACGGCTGGACGGTCGTGACGAAGGACCGCAGGCGCACCGCCCAGTTCGAGCACACCCTGGTGGTCACGGACACCGGCGCGGACATCCTGACCCTCCCCTGAGGGCGGGTCCCCCTGTCCGGGTGCGGAAAGGGGGACCCGGGCCGCGTCAGAACAGGGTGTCCGTGCAGTGGGCGCCACCCCAGAAGATCTTGTTCTCCAGCGAGGAAAGTCCGCCGAAGTACGGGCTGCAGACGACGTCGTCGTCCTTGTGGTCATCGTGGGTGCCGGCGGCTGCCGTCGACGCGCCGGCGCCGGCCAGGGCGACGGCGAGGACGGTCGCGGCCAGAACGGATCGGATGCGCATGGTGCTCCTCTCGGAGGGCGGAGTGGTCACGCCCAGAGGTCCCCGTTCGCCCTCGCGCGCACACGCGCTTCCACCCGGACGGCGCGCGCCCGGTCACCCGTACGCCCGCGCGCGTCAGCGCTCCAGGCGGACCCGGCCGCCGATCTCCGTCCAGCCGTGCGGCTGGGGCGCGGTCAGGATCTGCGAGCCGCGGCCCTGTCTGATGTTCAGGGCCCGGCCCAGCCGGTCGGTGAGCAGCAGCGCCGCAGCGCCGGTGGCCTCGTCCTCGTGGATCCCGTCGTCCCGGCCGGGGAAGGCGCGGGCGCGGACGCGGCCCGCCGCCTCGTCCTCCCAGGCCCAGGCATACACCCACTCCCCCGGTGGCGGTACGTCGAGCGCGTCCACCTCGGCGGCGCTCGGGTACTGGCGCAGGGTGCGCGGCGGAGCCCACTGAGCGCGGGCCTCGATCCAGCTGAACTCGCCGTCCTGCCGGGCCCCGACCACACCGGCGGGGGTGACGAGTTCGGGCACGTCGAGCAGCCAGGCGCTGCCTACGCAGGGGTGCCCGGCGAAGGGCAGGCGCAGGGTGGGCGTGTAGATGTCGATCACTCCGCGCTCGGGGTCGTCCACGAACACGGTCTCGCTGAAGCCGAGTTTGCCGGCCAGCGCCTGCCGGTCGTCGCGGCCGGGCAGCACCGAGCCGTCGCGGACGACACCCAGTTCGTTGCCGTAGCCGCCGTCCGGCCCGCAGAAGACGCGGAGTACGTCGTAGTCGGTCACCCGGGCATTGAAGCACCGCGGCGCCCGCCAAGGGCCGCACCGGGCGTTTTGACCCTCCCTTTACCATGGCGTGATGTCCGCTTTGCGGCACCGCAATCAAGTCGTGTCCGTGCGCCCGCTGTGAGAGCCGAATCACCGAACGCACGGGTACGGGCGTGGTAAGCCTCGGGTAAGTTAGGGCAGCCTCACCATACGAACCGCCCTTGGAGCCTGCATGCGAGCCGTCCGACTGACCGTCACCGCCGCCGTGACCGCGGCCGCTCTGACCGCCCTTTCGGCGTGCACCTCGAAGAGCGACGCCAAGGACGGTGACGCCATCCAGGTCACCGCGGCCGACTCCACGTGCGACACCTCCAGCAAGTCCGTGCCGGCCGGCCAGGTCACGCTGAAGATCGAGAACAAGGGGTCGCGGGCGACCGAGGTCGAGATCCTCTTCCCGGACGACCGGATCGTCTCCGAGAAGGAGAACATCGGGCCGGGCACCAAGTACACCCTCACCGCCGAGGTGAAGGCCGGCTCCTACGAGATCGCCTGCCGGCCCGGCATGAAGGGCCACGGCGTCCGGCAGAAGCTGACCGTGACCGGCGCCGGCGCCACCGCCAAGCGCGACCCGGGGCTGGACTCGGCCGTCGCCCGGTACCGCACCTACGCCCAGGGCCAGGCCGACGAGACGCTGCCGAAGGCCAAGGCGTTCGCGAAGGCCGTCCAGGACGGCGACCTGGAGGCGGCGAAGAAGGCCTACGGCCTGTCCCGCCTCGGCTGGGAGCGCACCGAGCCGGTCGCCGAGTCCTTCGGTGACATCGACCCGAAGGTGGACGTCCGCGAGGACGGCCTGGAGCCCGGCCAGAAGTGGACCGGCTGGCACCGGCTGGAGAAGGCCCTCTGGCACGACAAGAAGATCGGCGCCGAGGAGAAGGCCCTCGCCGGCCGGCTGGTGACGGACCTCGAGGACTGGCAGAAGCGGGTCGGCAAGGCCGAGATCACCCCGACCTCCATGGCCAACGGCGCCAAGGAGCTGCTGGACGAGGTCGCCACCGGCAAGGTCACCGGCGAGGAGGACCGCTACGCCCACACCGACCTCGTCGACTTCAAGGGCAACGTCGAGGGCGCGCAGAAGGCCTACGAGCTGCTGAAGCCGGTCGCCGCGAAGAACGACCCCGCGCTGACCAAGGAGCTGGACAAGCAGTTCGCCGCGCTGGACGCGCTGCTCGACAAGTACCGCACGGACAAGACCTCGTACGACTTCGTCTCCTACGACAAGGTCGGCAAGGACCAGCGCAAGGAGCTGTCGGACGCGGTGAACGCGCTCGCCGAGCCGCTGTCCAAGCTCGCCGCCGCGGTCGTGAAGTAGCAGGGGGAAGGGCGATGACCGAGACCCAGGGGAGCACTCCGTCGCGCCGGGCGCTGATCGGCTGGGGCGGTGCCGGGCTCGCGCTCGGGGCCGCCGCGGCCGGCGGGGCCGTGGCGGTGGCCCGGTCCGGCGACGACGCGGAACCGGTGGCCGACGCGATGGGCGGCGCGGTGGAGTTCCACGGCGCCCACCAGGCCGGCATCGCCACCCCGGTGCAGGACCGGCTGCACTTCGCCGCGTTCGACGTGAAGACCGACGACCGCGAGGCGTTCGTCCAGCTGCTCAAGGACTGGACCGAGGCGGCCCGCCGGATGACCGCCGGCAAGCCGGTCGGCGAGGGCGCCTACGGCGGGCTCGCCGAGGCCCCGCCGGACGACACCGGCGAGGCGCTCGGGCTGAAGCCGTCCCGGCTGACGCTGACCATCGGGTTCGGGCCGTCGCTGTTCGACAAGTTCGGCCTGAAGGGCGAGCGGCCCGCGGCCCTGGTCGACCTGCCCAGGTTCCCCGGCGACAACCTGGAGCGCTCCCGCACCGGCGGTGACCTGTGCGTCCAGGCGTGCGCCGACGATCCGCAGGTGGCCGTGCACGCCATCCGCAACCTCGCCCGCATCGGCTTCGGCAAGGTGGCCGTGCGCTGGTCCCAGCTCGGCTTCGGCAAGACCTCCTCGACCACCCCGGGCGCGCAGACCCCGCGCAACCTCTTCGGCTTCAAGGACGGCACCCGCAACATCGCGGGCACCGAGACCGGCCGGCTGGCCAAGCACGTCTGGGTCGGCGCCGGGGACGGCCCGGACTGGATGACCGGAGGGTCGTACCTGGTCGCCCGGCGGATCCGGATGAACATCGAGACCTGGGACCGCACCTCGCTCCAGGAGCAGGAGGACGTCTTCGGCCGGGACAAGCGCGAGGGCGCCCCGGTAGGCAAGGCCAAGGAGCACGACGAGCCGTTCCTGAAGGCGATGAAGCCGGACGCGCACGTCCGGCTCGCGCACCCGGACTCCAACGGCGGGATCACCATCCTGCGCCGGGGCTACTCCTTCACCGACGGCACCGACGGCCTCGGCCGGCTCGACGCGGGCCTGTTCTTCCTCGCCTACCAGCGGGACGTACGCAAGGGCTTCATCCCGCTCCAGCGCAAGCTCGCGGCGCACGACGCGCTCAACGAGTACATCCAGCACGTGGGTTCGGCGGTCTTCGCCGTCCCGCCCGGCGTCCGGGACTCCGGCGACTGGTGGGGCCGGACGCTGTTCTCGAAGGAGGCGTAGCCCGTGTTCTCCAACTACCTGATCGGCCTGCGCGAGGGACTGGAGGCGTCGCTCGTCGTCTGCATCCTGATCGCCTACCTGGTCAAGACCGGCCGCCGGGACGCCATCAAGCCCATCTGGGCCGGCATCGGTGTCGCGATCGCCATCGCCATGGGCTTCGGCTGCGCCCTGGAGTTCGGCTCGCAGGAGCTGACCTTCCAGGCGCAGGAGGCGCTCGGCGGATCCCTGTCGATCGTTGCCGTCGGCCTGGTGACCTGGATGGTGTTCTGGATGCGGCGCACCGCCCGGAACCTGCGGTCGGAGCTGCACGGCAAGCTGGACGCGGCCCTCAAGCTCGGCACCGGCGCGCTGGTCGCCACCGCGTTCCTCGCCGTGGGCCGGGAGGGTCTGGAGACCGCGCTGTTCGTGTGGGCGTCGGTGCACGCGGCCTCCGACGGCACCCCGCGCCCGCTGGTCGGGGTCGCCCTCGGGCTGGCCACGGCGGTGCTCCTGGGCTGGCTGTTCTACCGGGGTGCGCTGAAGATCAACCTGGCGAAGTTCTTCACCTGGACCGGCGGCATGCTGGTCGTGGTCGCGGCGGGCGTGCTGGCGTACGGCTTCCACGACCTCCAGGAGGCCGACTGGGTGCCGGGCCTGAACGACCTGGCGTTCGACATCAGCGGTGCCATCCCGCCGGACAGCTGGTACGGCACGCTGCTGAAGGGCGTGTTCAACTTCCAGCCGGATCCGACGGTCGTCCAGATCACGGTGTGGGCGCTGTATCTGGTCCCGGTGCTCGGGCTGTTCCTCTCCCCGGTAGGGTTCGCCTCCGGAAAGGGGAAGGTGAAGGAGCCCGATGAGCAGGGAACGCAGCCCTCGGCGGCCTCGCAGGCGTGACCGGAACGCACTCATAGCGGCCGCGCTGACCGCTTTGTCGCTGACGGCGAGCGGATGCGTGGTGGTGCACGGGGAGCGCGAGGTGCTCCCCGCCGCCACCCGTGCCGAGGCCGCCAAGGCCGTCGCCGCGTTCACGGACGCGTACAACAAGGCCGACAAGGCCTACGACAGCTCCGTGGACGCCCCCTATGTCACCGGCGCCCTCGCCGACATCGACGCCGCCCGGCTGAAGGCGGGGCACGTCAACAGCCCCTCCGGCAACCCGGCCCACACCCCGCTGACCCTGACGGACGTGAAGATCACGATCGTCAAGAAGGCCGGCTGGCCCCGCTGGTTCGTCGCCGACGCCCGGGGCAACAAGGGCGGCGGGGCCCGCTGGGTGCTCGTGTTCACCCGGGGCGACCTCGGTGAGCGGTGGCGGGTGGCCTATCTGACCCTGATGGCGCCCGGGACCGTACCGGAGTTCAAGAAGGACGCGGACGGCTGGGCCGAGGCCGTGCCCGCCGACAGCCCGCGACTGGCCGTGCGTCCCGACGGGTTGAGCAAGGCGTACGCGGCCTATCTGAAGAACGGCGGGGCGGCCTTCGCGGACGGCCGCGACACCAGCGGGCTGCGCGCGGCCCGGAAGAAGGAGGCCGAGAAGCCCGGTCTGGTCCGGCAGTTCATCGACGAGCCGCTCACCCATGGCGCCTACGCGCCGCTCGCGCTGCGCACGGCGGACGGCGGGGCGCTGGTGTTCTTCACCACGCACCACTACGAGAAGCGGACCGCCGCGACCGGCGCCACCGTGCCGATCCCCAACAAGGACGTGCGGGCCCTGATCAAGGGCGAGGTGAAGCAGTCCCTGACGATGGAGTCCATCGCCAACGAGGCCGTCCTCGACCCGGCCGGCAGCGGCCCGGTGCGGATGCTGGGACGGGTACAGGGACTGACGTCCGCACAGGGCGGCTGAACTCCGGCGGGCCGGACGACGTGGACGACCGGGCCGGTCGGTGGAGCCGGCCGGGCGGCCGGGGGCGGTCGGCCAAGACGGCCGGAAGGCCGATCGGCGGAGACAGCCCGGGGTCGGTCGACGGTGACAGCCAGGGGGCCGGTCGGTCAAGACGGCCGGGAGGCCGGACGGCGGAGACGGTCGGGCGGTCACGACGGCCGGGAGGCCAGTAGACGGCAGCAGCACAGCGACGGCCGACGGCGACAGCCGGAGCCCGTCGGGCAAGACGGCCGGAGGCCTCAGTGGCGCAGGGGCCAGGCCGCGCCCGGGTGGTCGGCCTCGGCGCCGTGCCGGGCGCAGGCGTCGGTGAGGGCCTCCAGCAGGCTCAGCGGATCGGGCAGCGCGTGCTCGGGGCCGCGTACCCACCGCACCCGCTGGTCGTCGTCACCGGGCAGCCGGGCGGGCGGTACGAGGACGTAGGAGCCCCGGCAGTGCCAGCGCAGGCCGGGATGCTCGTCCATCGTCTCCGGATGGCAGTCCAGCTCGCAGGGCCACCACTCGTCCTCGTCCTCCGGGGTGCCCCGGGTGAGGGTGAAGAACAGCATGCGGCCGTCGTCGCTCTCGGCGACCGGACCCACCTCGATACCCGCGCCGAGCAGCCGCTCAAGGGCCTCCCGGCCGGCCTCCAGGGGCACGTCGAGGACGTCGTGCACCATGCCGGTGGCGGTGATGAAGTTCGCCTGCGGCTGGTGCCGGGCCCAGCGCTCGATCTGGGCGCGGTCGGTGGTGGACTGCGTCTGCCAGGCGAACGACACCGGGTGCCGGGCCGGGGTGGGACAGCCGACGCGGTCGCAGGAGCAGCGGTAGCCGGGCGCGGGGTGCGCGGCGGGGGCGAGCGGCAGACCCGCGCCGGCGGCGGCGAGCAGCAGGGCCTCGCGGCCGCCTTCGTCGGCGGCGCCCTCCTTCGGGCGGCGTCCGCGCAGCCACTGGGAGAGTTTGCCCTGCCGGCCGGACCGGCCGCCGAACGTCCCGCTCATCAATCCCCTCGCCTCGCTGGTGTAGCGGACAGCATGCCCTATCGTCCCATCTTCGCGTGGACCGGGGGGGTCGCCGCAGGCGAGTGGCCGGCTGTCACCGGCAGGGGTGCCCGCGGTCAACGCGGCGCCAGGCCGTACAGCGCGTAGTCGACCAGGGTGTCCGTGTAGTCGTAGGTGATCGGGCCGGTGTGCTGGAGCCAGCGCTGGGCGAGCGGCGAGACGAACAGCTCCAGGGCGATCCGGGGGTCCACGTCCCGCCGTACGTGCCCGGCGTCCTGCGCCGAGCGCAGCCGGTCGACGTACAGCTGGAGCTGCGGTTCCAGGAGCCGGGCCACGAAGACGCGGCCGAGCTGCTCGTTGACGACGCCTTCCGCGGTCAGCGCGCGCGCCGGTGCGTCGAAGCGGGGGTCGAGCAGCTCGTCCACCGTGGCGCGCAGCACCGCCTTGAGATCGGCGGCCAGGTCGCCGGTGTCCGGGATGGCGGCCTCGTTCCCGGCCGTACCGTCTCCGGCCCTGTCCTGTCCGGCCGTGTCGTGGCCGGCTTCGCGGGCCGTCTGTTCGGCGAGGTCCAGGAAGGCCTCCAGCAGGACGTCCGCCTTGGAGGACCACCAGCGGTAGATGGTCTGCTTGCCGACCCCGGCGCGGGCGGCGATGGCCTCCACGGTGGTCTTCGGGTAGCCGACCTCCGCGACCAGGGAGAGGGCGGCGGCGTAGATCGCCCGGCGGGACTTCTCGCTGCGGCGGGTGGCGTCGGGGGCGGGCTTGCTGACCATGGGACCGAAAGTAACAAGCCGGGGCGGCGGGCTACGACGCGGAGTCGTACGGCGGCCAGGCGTCGCCCCAGTCGGCGTCCCGCGCGGCCTTGTACAGGTCGCCGTGGCGCTTGGTGACCGTCCTGCGGCTCAGCCGCTCGTCCGTCTCGCACAGGTCGAGCAGCACCTGGCCCTTGCGGATCTGCGGGCGCCGGACCACCCGGGCGGGGGCCGGTTCGGCGGGCAGCCGGGTCGCGGCGACGTAGGAGAACTTCTCGTCCTCGTACGCCAGCGAGCCGCCCTTGACCTGGCGGTGCAGGGAGGAGCGGCCGACCCGGGCGGAGAAGTGGCACCAGTCGGTGCCGGGCGCGATGGGGCAGGCGGCGCTGTGCGGGCAGGGCGCGGCGATCCGGAAACCGGCCCGGATCAGCCGGTCGCGGGCCTCGATGACGCGGGCGTAGCCGGCCGGGGTGCCGGCCTCGACGATCACGACGGTCCGGGCGGCGCGGGCGGCGGCGTCGACGAGGGCGGCGCGGGCGGGCTCGGCGAGTTCGTTGAGCACGTACGACACCGTGACCAGGTCGGTGTCGTCCAGGGTGAGGTCCGCGCCGATCCGGGCGCGCTGCCAGCGGGCGTCCTTCAGGGCCGGGTGGGCGGCGGCGAGCCGGCGGCCGACGGCGAGGGCGGGTTCGGCCCAGTCCAGCACGGTGACGTCGCGCTCGCCGGGCCAGGTCGTCTGGACGGCCCAGGTGGCGGCGCCGGTGCCGCCGCCGACGTCGGTGTGGCCGGCGGGGGTCCAGCCGGGCAGGGCGTCGGCGAGGGCGGCGAGGGCGGAGCGAACCGCCTCGAAGGTGGCGGGCATGCGGTACGCGGCGTACGCGGCCACGTCGGCGCGGTCGCGGAGGATCGGCGCGTGGGTGGGGGTGTCGCCGCGGTAGTTGGCGATCAGGCGGTCGACGGCGGCGGCCACCTCCTTGGGGGGCAGGCCGTCCAGCAGTTCGGCCAGGGCCGTGCGGAGGGGGTCGTTCACCCGGCGATTCTATGGCGCCCGGCGCCCTTCGTCCGCCGCCTCCGCCCGCCTGGTTCCGTCGGCCGGGAGGCGCCGTCCCGGACGGGTCAGACCACCGCCCTCGCCAGCAGCGTCGCCAGGTGTGCCCTCGGGGCGCTGTCGGGCGGGCGGCGGCGGGGGTGGACCGTGTTGGCCAGGAGGATCAGGAAGGTGTCGGTGGCCGGGTCCAGGACCAGGGACGTGCCGGTGAAGCCGGTGTGGCCCGCCGCGCCGCGGCCCGCCAGTTCGCCCATGAACCACGGCTGGTCCAGCAGGAAGCCCAGGCCGGGCGGGGTGAACAGCAGCTCCACGTAGTCGGGGCCGAGGATGCGCGCGGGACCGTAGGAGCCGCCGGCGAGCAGGGCGCGGCAGAAGACGGCCAGGTCGGGCGCGGTGGAGAACAGGCCCGCGTGGCCGGCGACCCCGCCGAGCGCCCAGGCGTTCTCGTCGTGCACCACGCCCCGCAGCATCCCCCGCTCGGCCTTGGCCCACGGCCGCCGCTGGTCCTCGGTGGCCGCGGCACCGGTGCGGGGACCGAAGCCGGTGGCG
Organism: Streptomyces achromogenes subsp. achromogenes; assembly: GCF_000720835.1. Classification (GTDB taxonomy): domain Bacteria; phylum Actinomycetota; class Actinomycetes; order Streptomycetales; family Streptomycetaceae; genus Streptomyces; species Streptomyces achromogenes. The sequence continues at coordinate 75,988 of NZ_JODT01000023.1, forward strand.
GTCATGCCGAGCGGCCGGGTGATGCCGTCCCGCACCAGGACGGCCAGGGCACGGCCGGTGATCCGTTCCAGGACGCACTGCAGGAGCAGCATGTTCAGGTCGGAGTAGCGGTAGATGCCCGGCCGGGCCGTCGGTGCCTCGGCGCGCAGCCGGTCCAGCCGGGACGCGTCGTCCGGGCAGTCGTACAGCGGCAGTTCGGGGCGCAGTCCCGAGGTGTGTGTGAGCAACTGGCGCACCGTCACACCGTGTTCTGCGGCGGCGTGGAAGTCGGGCAGGTAGTCGCCGACCCGGGCGTCGATGCCGAGGGTGCCCCGCTCGATCTGCTGCACGGCGGCGACCGCCGTGAACAGCTTGGTCAGGGAGGCCAGGTCGAAGGGGGTGTCGAGGGTGGCCGGGACCCGGGCACCGGGCGGCAGCTCGACGCCGGTGCCGGTCTCGGGGTCGTACCCGGCGTAGCGGACCGCCCAGCCGGCGGCCTCGGCGACGGCGATCACGGGTCCGCGGCCGGCCAGCACGACGGCGCCGGCCGCCCAGGGGCGCTCACCGGCGGTGAGGGCGTGCACCTCGGCGACCAGCTGCCCGAGCCCGACGGGGTCGAGCCCGGCTCGCTCCGGTGTGCCGGCGCGCAGTCTCGGTGCGCTCAGCTCGCGTCTCCCTCCGCGTGCGCACGGGTGGTCTCCCGTGTGGTCCAGGGACGGCACATTCCCACGAAGCAGGCCGCCGCGACCAGTGCTCCGGCCAGCTGGACCACGGCCATGGGCACGGCGGTGTGCTCTCCGGCGACGCCGACGAGCGGCGAGGCCACCGCGCCGACGAGGAAGGAGGAGGTGCCGAGCAGCGCGGAGGCGGAGCCGGCGGCGTGCCGGACGCGCAGCAGGGCGAGGGACTGGGCGTTGGGCAGGGTGAGGCCCATCGCGGACATGAGGACGAACAGGGCGGCGGCGACGGGGACCAGTCCGGTGTCGCCGAAGACGCCGGTGGCCATCAGCAGCAGTGCGGTCGCGGCGAGCGTGATCACCGCCAGGCCGGCCGCGAACACCTTGTCCAGGCCGACCCGGCCGACCAGCAGCTTGCCGTTGATCTGCCCGGCGGCCACCAGGCCGACCGAGTTCAGGCCGAACAGCAGGCTGAAGGTCTGCGGGGAGGCGCCGTAGATCTCCTGGATGACGAACGGGGAGGCCGATATGTAGGCGAACAGCGCGGCGAAGGCGAAGCCGCCGGCGAGCATGTAGCCGGTGAAGGGCAGGTCGGCGAGGAGGCCGCGCATCGCGCGCAGGGTCTCGCCGACGCCGCCGCGGTGCCGCTCCGCCGGAGGCAGGGTCTCCGGCAGCCGCAGCCAGACCAGGGCGGTGAGCAGCGCGCCGATCACCGTGAGCACCACGAACACGCCCCGCCAGTCCGTCACCCGCAGGATCTGCCCGCCGACGAGCGGCGCCACGATGGGCGCGGCCCCGGAGATCAGCATCAGGGTGGAGAAGAAGCGGGCCATGGCGACGCCGTCGTACAGGTCGCGTACGACGGCCCGGGCGATGACCACTCCGGCCGCGCCGGACAGGCCCTGCACCAGGCGGAACGCGATGAGCGTCTCGGCGGTGGGCGCGAGGGCGCACAGGGCGGTGGCGGCGAGGTAGACGACGAGCCCGGCGCGCAGCGGGCGGCGGCGCCCCCAGCGGTCGCTGAGCGGGCCGACGATCAGCTGGCCCAGCGCGAGTCCGGCCATGCAGGCGGTCAGGGTGAGCTGCACGGTGACGGCGGGGGCGTCCAGGGAGCGGGTGACCTGCGGCAGCGAGGGCAGGTACATGTCCATCGCGAGCGGGGTGGTCGCGGTGAGGGCGCCGAGCAGGAGGGTGACGAGGGGGCCGGTGCGGCCCGGGACGCCCGCCGTCGGCGGCGCGTCCGCGGAGCGGTGTCCCTGGGCCTGGTCCTGGTCCTGGTCCGGCGTCGGTGTCGCCGCGTGTTCCGGCATCTGCCCCTCCCTGTACGTGCCTTGGGCCCTCTGCCGTCGGTGCCGCTGACGCGGGTGTCGCCGGCATCGGGTGTCGCGACATCGGTGTCACCGGTCCGACCGGCACCTATGCTCTCAGCTCGGACAGACTGCCGAGGCACACACGAGCGAGGGCGGGGCGGCGATGGCGGAGCAGAGCGTGCGGTGGGGGATCCTGGCGACCGGCGGGATCGCGGCGGCGTTCGCGGCGGACCTGGTCGATCTCCCGGACGCGGAGATCACGGCGGTGGCCTCGCGCCGGCGCGAGTCGGCCGAGGCGTTCGCCGAGCGGTTCGGGGCGCGGCGGGCGTACGGCGACTGGGAGTCGCTGGCCGCCGACGAGGACGTGGACGTGGTCTACGTCGCCACCCCGCACTCGGCGCACCGGGCGGCCGCCGGGCTGTGCCTGCGCGCGGGCCGCAACGTGCTGTGCGAGAAGCCGTTCACGCTGAACCTGCGCGAGGCGGAGGAACTCGTCGCGCTGGCCCGGGAGCACGGCCGCTTCCTGATGGAGGCGATGTGGATGTACTGCAATCCGCTGGTCCGGCGGCTGACGGCGCTGGTGGCGGACGGGGCGATCGGCGAGGTGCGCACCGTGCAGGCGGACTTCGGGATCTCCGGTCCCTTCCCCGCGACGCACCGGCTGCGGGACCCCGCGCTGGGCGGCGGGGCGCTGCTGGACCTGGGGGTGTACCCGGTGGCGTTCGCGCAGTTGCTGCTCGGCGAGCCGGACGGGATCGCCGCGAGCGCGGTGCTCTCGCCGGAGGGCGTCGACCTCCAGACGGGGGCCGTGCTGTCCTGGGAGAGCGGTGCGCTGGCCGCGCTGCACTGCTCGATCACCGGCGGTACGGCGAACACCGCGTCGGTCACCGGCACGCGCGGCCGGATCGACGTGCCGTCCGGGTTCTTCCACCCGGAGCGGTTCGTGCTGCACCGCGAGGGCCGGGACCCGGAGGAGTTCACCGCCGATCCCGCCGACGGCCCGCGCACCAGCATGCGGCACGAGGCGCGCGAGGTCATGCGGGCGCTGCGGGCGGGTGAGAAGGAGTCGCCGCTGGTGCCGCTGGAGGGGACGCTCGCGGTGATGCGCACGATGGACGCGGTGCGGGAGCGGGTCGGGGTGCGGTATCCGGGGGACGCGGCGCCGACTGGCGGGGCGGCGGAGCCGGTGGGCGTCCAGCCGCAGGCCGGGTGACCTGCCCCCCGCGGAGTGGCCGTACGGCCGGCGTCCCGTCCGCGTCGGGTAACCGTATGGCGGACAGTCGATTCCGTATGGCGGACTGTCCGCCTACGCTGCGGAGTCATGACTGACAGGAACTCGAAGATCGCGGTGGTGACCGGGGCCGGGTCCGGCATCGGGCGGGCCGTCGCCGTGGAGCTGCTGCGCGCCGGCTGGTCCGTGGTGCTGGCCGGCCGGCGTGCCGAGCCGCTGGCGGAGACGGCGGAGCTGGTGCCGGGGGCGGCCACGCTCGCCGTCCCCGCCGACGTGTCCCGGCCGCAGGACGTCGACGCGCTGTTCTCGGCGGCCGTGGAGCGGTTCGGCCGGGTGGACCTGCTGTTCAACAACGCGGGGACCTTCGGGCCCGGCGGGGTCCCGGTCGAGGAGCTGCCGTACGACGCCTGGCGGCACGTGGTGGACACGAACCTCAACGGGGCCTTCCTGTGCGCGCAGGCCGCCTACCGGCGGATGAAGGAGCAGGACCCGCAGGGCGGCCGGATCATCAACAACGGCTCCATCTCGGCGCACGCACCCCGCCCGCACTCGGTCGCCTACACCGCGACCAAGCACGCGCTGACCGGCCTGACCAAGTCGCTGTCCCTGGACGGGCGGCCGTACGGCATCGCGGTCGGCCAGATCGACATCGGCAACGCGGCGACCGACATGACGACGCGGATGCAGACGGGTGCACTCCAGGCGAACGGGGAGGTCACCCCGGAACCGGTGATGGACGTGGCCGATGTGGCGCGCTCCGTACGGCACATGGCGGAGCTGCCGCTGGAGGCGAACGTGCAGTTCGCGACGGTGCTGGCGACGACGATGCCGTACATCGGCCGGGGCTGAGCCGCGCCCGGGCCGCACCGGCGGGCGGAGCTCGGACGGGCGCGCTATTGCGGCCCGTTGCTGACCTATGCTCAACTTTTCTCCACCGGAGCTTCACAGTTGGAGCACGGCGGTTCCGCGGCCATTCCGAGGGGGGAGGCGGCGGCCGTTCCACCGGACCGGAGCAGGGGGGCACCCTCGCACCACCGCGAGGCCGGACCGGGCCGCGGAACGGCCGCCGCGTAGGCGCGTAGGCGCGTAGGCGCCGGGTACGTACGACGGCTGGGTGCCGCTTGTCTGCGGTCCGGTCGGATACGTCGGCTCAGCGCCGCTCGCCGGCCGTCGGCTCCGGTCCCTCGCCCATCGACTCCTCGCCCGCCGGTCCCCCGCCCGCCGGTGCCGTCGTCCGGGTCCGGCGGCGGCGCAGGGCCCAGGCGCCCGCACCCAGCAGGGCGAGCGCGCCGGCGCCGGCCGCCAGTGCGACCGGGCCGGTGGAGCCACCGGCGGTCACCGCGCCGGGGGCACCGGCCGCCGCCCGCACCACCTGCCGCCCGGGCGCCGGGCTCGCGCTCGCGCCGCCCTCGCTGAGCGGAGTCACCAGCGTGCCCACGGGCCGGGCCGAACGTCCGTGGGTGAAGCCCCAGTCGAGCAGCGCGGCGGTCTCCTCGTACACGGCGTTGCCGCCGGACTCGGGATGCATCACGGTCACCAGCAGGGTGCGCCCGCCACGGGTGGCCGCGCCGGTGAAGGTGTTCCCGGCGTGGCTGGTGTAGCCGTTCTTGACACCGATCAGGCCCTCGTATGTCTTCAGACCCCATGCCCCGGTCAGCAGACGGTCGGTGTTCTGGATCTGGAACGTCTTCTTGCCGCCCGCCGGGAAGTCGGCCGTCCGCGTGCCGCAGTAACCGCGGAAGTCGGCGTCCTTCAGCCCGTGCCGGGCGAAGAGCGTGAGGTCGTACGCCGAGGAGAGCTGCCCCTTGTGGTCGAAGCCGTCGGGGCTGACCACATGGGTGTCCAGGGCCTGGAGGTCCTCGGCCTTGGCCTGCATCTCGGCGACGGTCCTGGCGATGCCGCCGTTCATGTGGGACAGCACGTGCACGGCGTCGTTGCCGGACCGCAGGAACACGCCCTGCCACAACTGCTCGACGGTGTAGGTGATGCCGGGCTTGATGCCGACGAGGCTGGAACCGGCCGGGACGTCGGCGAGGTCGGCGTCGGTGACCTTGTACCGCCGGGTGCGGTCGAACTTCTTCAGCACGGTGTCCGCGAACAGCATCTTCAGCGTGGACGCGGGCGCGAGCCGCCGGTGCGCGTCGAACGAGGCGAGCACCTCGCCGCTCGCGCAGTCGGCCACCAGCCAGGCGCGCGCGGTGAGCTTCCTGGGCAGTCCCGAGGCGCCGCGCACCTGGACACCGGTACGGGAAAGGAGTCCGCCCCCGACGACCGTGGTGGCCGCGGTGGCCGCGGTGGCGTCGGTGGCCGTGGACAAGGGCAGGGCGGCGGCCGTCAGGCCGAGGACGGCACGCCGGCTGAGCGGGGAACATTCACGCACCCGGGGACCGTACACCGCGACGAGCGGGCGTTCCGCGTCCGGAGGGGCGTACGGTCCGGATCACGCCGCCCGCCGGGGAGACGGGGCAAGTCGGCGCGGATCACCGGGCCTTGGGGGACGCTCACCGGCCGAGCGAGTGATCGGTCTCGGCCGGGCGGCCGGCCGGCGGTGAGGGGGCCCTTCTCGATCGCCCCGGCGTTCTCCTCGGTCGGGTCGTCATGGCGTCAGGCGCGCACCGGCGCCCCGGCCCGCCACCCGAACGGCAGTCCCGAGGGGCCGGGCGGGACCGTGGGTGCGAGGGTGGAGCCAGGAGCCGTGGGAGGTCCCGGAAAGAGGTCCGGAGTGGGAACACCGGGAGGAAACCGCCGGAAGGGACCGCCGGAGGGAACCGGAGCCACCGGGGGCACCCGGGGGGAGTCTGTCCGCCTGTCTGCTGGGAGTCACCGTGACCTGTTACGACCGACGTGATCTGGGCCTGCTGCTGCTCCGGCTGGGCACCGGAGGGGTGCTGGCGGCGCACGGCGCGCAGAAGCTGTTCGGCTGGTTCGGCGGACACGGGCTGGAGGGCACCGGCCAGTTCATGGAGTCCATCGGCTACGTGCCCGGCAAGCTGAGCGCGATGGCGGCGGGCCTGGCGGAGACCGGCGGCGGCACGCTGCTGGCGCTCGGCCTCGCGACCCCGGCGGCCGGTGCGGCGGCGGCCGGCGGCATGGCCGGGGCGGCGGCGGTGCACGTGCCCAACGGTTTCTTCGCCCAGGAAGGCGGCTACGAGCACGCGGCGATCCTGGGCCTGACGGCGGCCGGCCTGGCCGTCACCGGCCCCGGCCGCCTCTCCCTCGACCACGCCCTCGGGCACGTCCTCGACCGCGGCTGGATGGTCCCGGCCGCCCTCGGCGTGACGGCGGCGGCGACGGCCGTGGTGGTGGGCGCCCGCAGCCGCCGGCTACGGCGCAAGACGCAGGGCGAGCAGGAGACGCTGTTCGAGGAGTGAGCGCCGGCGCGGGCCTAGGCGGCGGCGAGGTCGGCAGACCGACTTGACCAGCCGCCTCTGGTCTGCGACGGGCGCGCGGTTCTTCACGGTGAGGGGATTGTCTCGATCCGTTGGCGGTTGAGGAGATACTTCGGCATGTACGGGTGTTCTTCAGGGAAGCCGAACCCGTGGTCGTAGGCGATGCTCGCCATCGCGAGTGGTCCGAGGGCCACGCGGGCGCGCGGTTCTGTGGAGGCGCCCCAGTAACTCGCGTGGTTCTCCAGGGCTTCGGTGAGCGCCTTGCCGAAGGCGTCGTGGTCGCGTGTGATCAGGCGGTGGAAGAGGGCGACCGGCTGGTAGTCGACGCCGTTCACAAAGTCCTTCGGCGCGTGGGTCACCGCGTCCGGCATGGACGTCTCCATGGTGGCGAGCAGCTTTTCCACGACGTCGTCCGTGGCACGCTCGGAGAAGTAGGTCTGCAGGGTGTCGATCCAGTGCAGCACGTACGCGTCGACGGTGTCGTCCTGCCGCAGGGTCGCCAGTGGCACCTGGCACAGCCGGGTGATCCGGTCCCGCTGGCGGCACACGATCGCCAGGTAGAGGGCGTCGAGCCAGGCACGGGCGTCCGGGGCCGGTTCGCCGCGGAGGGCGGGCAGTTGCCGGACGAGGTCGGCGCCGAGGTGGCACTCCTGCGGCCGCCCACCGGTGAACAGGGCGCAGCCGAGTTGTACGGCGGTGGCCCACGCGTCCCACGTGTCGACGTACGCGGCGCCGGGATCGGCGGCGCAGCGGGCGTGGGCGAGCGCGACGGCGGAGGCGAACGCCTCCCCCGCCTCCGCCGGGGAATCGGCGAGGCGCGCCAGGGACTCGGCCGTGCGGTGGGTGAGTTCGGTGGTGTCCGGGGACCGGGTGGCGCCGCCGGTGGCGAGGCGGCCCGCGCGATCGAGGCGGACCAGGCCCTTCATCAGGGCGAGCAGGGGCGGTGGCGGTCGCAGGGCGAAGGTCCGCGTGTCCTGGTCGATGACCGTGAGCGACGTCAGGCCGCCGCGGTGCCACCAGTAGACGCGTGGGGACAGCGCGCCCGGGCCGTCCTCGTACGCGGCCGACGCCAGGTCGGCGAGGGCGTTGACGGCGTCGACCACGGAGCCGTCGGTGATCGGGTGGTACGCCAGCAGGTGCCGGTTGGGAACGGCGACGAGGGCACCGGCGTCGGGAAGCGGCGCGCCGGTTACCTGCCGGACCGCCGCGGACAGGAACAGCGCCTTGCTCGCGACGAACGGGGAGTCGCCGTACAGCGAGTGCAGCCGCGCCCGTCCCCCGGCCGGGACCGCCTCGTGCTCGACGGGTACGCGCAGCAGGTTCGCGTACGCCGCCTGCCCCAGGTTCTCCAGCCCCGCCCGTTCCACGTCGGCGTCCGTGAGGATCCGCACGCTGGTGGGCCCGTCGAGGGCGTACGCGAAGACGAGCCCCTCGGCCACCACACGCGCGTACCGCATGGCGGCGGCGAGTTCGGGGCCGAGCGCATCGACGGGCAGCAGCCGGGCGTGTACGTCCCGGAGCAGCTCCTCGGCGGTCTCCCCGCCCGTACTGGCCTGCTCCAAGCGGGAGAAGTGGGCGGCGACCAGCTCGGGCCAGCGTTCCTCCCGCACCTCACGGCACGCGTACGCCAGGTTGGTCAGGGGGTGTTCACGGCCGTCCCGCGCGTAGGGGGCGGCGAGCGTCCGCAGGTGTGCCGCCTGCGCGACCGTCAGCATCGGCAGGGCCGAGTCGGGCGTGTCCTCTGGTGTCACCCGCGTGACTCTACGCGGCGCGCACACGACGTCAGGACACGCCGCCCTGCGCGGGATCCGGCCGCACCGTCCGTGCCCGCGTTGCCTCCGCGACCCGCGAGACGAGAGGATGCCGGGCGAGCCTCGTAGAAGGTGTTCGCCGGGGTGGTGATCGCCGCCGTGGTGTGCGCCGGCTGCGTGGGGTGGTCCTTCCTCGCGCACCGGGTGGCCGGGCAGGATCCGTACCGGACGTCCGTGCCCGCGCCGGCCGCGCCCTCCGGTCAGGCCACCGGAACTCCGCGGCCTGCGGATTCGGCCCGGTGATAGGTTCGAACTCGTGATATCCCGGGGGACTGTGAGCGGTACGGCGCTGAGCCGGGTCACCTTGGTCGGTGAGCGGCGGCGGGTGGACCCGGTGTTGCCGTCCCGGGAGCCGGTGGGGCTGTTGCTGCCCGAAGTGCTGCGGCTTCTCGACGACCGGGTGGGCGAACGGCCGCAGGCCCGGCACCTGGTGGCGGCCGACGGCAGTGCGCTGGAACCGGACGACACGCTGGAGTCGGCCGGCGTGCCCGACGGAGCCGTACTGCGGCTCGTACGGGTCGTCGTGTCCGCCGTCGCCCTCGGCGTACTGCCCCGGCCGGCGCTGACGGCGTCGGGGCTGTCCGGGCTGGACGACCGGCGCGCCGCCGGGACGCCGGTCAGCCGTCATCGGGTGGGTACCGCCTTGGCCGCCACGCATCGCGGGTTCGCGCTGGCCACGGTCGTCACCGCGGTCTCCGGTGCCGTCGCCGCGGTGCTGTCGGTACGTACGGTGACGGTGTGGACGGTGCTGCCGGCCGTGCTGTCCCTGGGGGTACTGGCCGTACGGCCCGCCGAGCATGTGCGGGTACGGCTGCGCAAGGCCGGTGATGTGCCGGAGTCGGCCGGTGTGATCGCTCTGTTCCCGCTGGTGCTCGGGGTGTTCGGGGTGTACGGGCGGCTGCTCGGCACCTTCGCGTGAGGTGGCGGTGATGACGGGTTCCGGTCGTTGGCAGGACGAGGTGCTGGGCGAGCTGACCGCCGGCTCCGCCGGTGAGGCAGGTGAGGCGGGCGAGCAGCGGTCCCCGGAGGACGTCCGGCCGCCCCTGCCCGTGCGCCGGCCGGACGAGGAGCGTCCCCACCCGGGCAAGCGGCGCCGCCGAGCGTCCCGCGAGACCCGCACCACGCCCCCGGTCCCGGCGACCCCGCCACAGCCCACGACCGACCCCCGGCCGACCACGCCCCAGCCGACCCCATCTCAGCCGGCCACTCCTCGACCGACCCCACCTCAGGCGGCCACTCCTCAGCCCACCTCGTCTCAGTCGCCCGCACCCCGGCCGGCCACACCGTCCCCGGACCAGCCCGGCACCTCCGCCGCGCCCACCGCGCCCACCGCCCCCGCCGCTCCCGCGCCGTCTCCGGCCACCGGCGTCCGACCGGCACCGGAGGAGCGCCCCGCCACCCCTGCCCCGTCCCCGGCGGCCGCTTCCTCCCCCGGCCCTGCCACACCCCCGCCCACCACTCCCCCAGCCACCCCGTCCACACCCCCGGCGAACACCTCCCCCACCACCCCCCCCCTGCCCCCCGCCAGCACCCCTCCCACCAGCGCACCCCCGCCCAACGACGCCTCCCCCGCCGTCCGGCCTCCCCGTCAGGCCCGGTTGCCGATGGTGACCCCCGAGCCCGTGCCGACGCTCGACCCGCGTCTGGCCATAGCGCTCGGCTCGCCGCAGCACGGCGACTCGCTGGCCCGGCGTTCGGGACGGTCGCTGCGCAGGCTCGCCTCCTCGGCCGCGCGGGCGGTCGCCGAGGAGAGCCGGCTGGGCGGCCTGTTGCAGCAGCCGGTGACCACGGGCCGGGTGATCGCGGTGACGTCGATCCGCGGCGGGGTCGGCAAGACCACGACCGCCGCGCTGCTGTCGCGGACGTTCGGTCACTACCGGCACGACCCGGTCCTCGCCCTGGAGGCGGACGCCGCGCTGGGCACGCTGGCGGTGCGGATGGGCGCGCAGTCCGTCCGCTGGTCGTGCGTCGAACTCGCCCGGATCCTCACGCCGTCGATGCGGCTGACGGACGTCACCGGGTACCTGGTGCCGGTCGCGGACGGCGGCTGGCTGCTGCCCGCGAGTCAGGGCCGGGTGGGCGCCCCGCTGGACGTCCCCACCTACCGCACCGTCACGCTCGCGCTGCGCCGCTACTTCGCCGTCACCGTGGTGGACTGCGAGACGCTGCCCGGCGAGGTGGCCCGTACGGCGATGGACACGGCGCACGCGCGGGTGGTCGTCGCCCCGCTCACCGCGGAGGGTGTGGACGGGACCCGGATCGTCCTGGACTGGCTCGGCCGGCTGCCGCACGCCGCGCTCGCCTCCACCGTCGTGGCCCTCGTCTCGACCACGCCCGACATGAACCTGGATCCGAAGGCCGCCGCGGCCCATCTGCGGGAAACCGGGGTCACGCTGGTGCATCTGCCCTACGACCGGCACCTGGCCGCCGGCGGACCGATCAGGACCGACCTGCTCGGCGAGGCCACCCGCCGCGCGGCCACCCTGCTGGCCGCCGAGGCGCTCCAGCGGGCGGTGCGGGTCCGTTGACACAGCGACTCGTCCACCTTCCGGCCCGCGCCACCCGCCCGTCGCTCCCGCCCGCGCCCCGTACGATCGAGCCCCCGCCGAACCTGCCCGAGGGCAAGACCGGCACCCCGGCGACCGCCCTGCTGCCGATGGCCGGCGTGCTCAGTTCGGTCGTGATGATGACGGTGGTCCGCTCCAGCCGGTTCGCGGGGCTGGGCGCCGTCGTCCTGGTCGTCGCGCTGCTCGGCGCGGTCGCCCTGTTCCTGTCGCAGCGCGGCAAGGCGCAGCGGCAGCGGCGCGAGCGGTACCTGGAGTATCTGGAGGAGCTGCGCGCCGAGTTGGGCGCCCCCGCAGGTCCCGGTCGCGTTCACGCTCGGCGCCCGGGACGTCCGGGCCGCCGGCCTCGCCCACTGCCGCCGGCCACCGCTGCCGACGGGACCGGTACCGGTCGGCTCCGCCGCGGCCCCGGCCCTGCACTACCCGCTCGGTGACGGCACCGACCCCGCCGCCTGGACGGCGCTCAAGGCGCTCACCGAGCACCTCAGGACCGGCGGCGGCTGAAGTACGGGGGTGTCAGCTCGCCAGCAGGCCCCGTTCCAGGGCGACGACGACGGCGCGGGTGCGGTCGCTGACGTCGAGTTTGGCGAAGACGCGCAGGAGGTGCGTCTTCACCGTGGCCTCGCCGATCACCAGGCGGCGGCCGATCTCGGCGTTGGACAGGCCGTCGGCGACCGCGCGCAGCACCTCGCGTTCGCGGGCGGTGAGGGCGACGGGTTCGGGGCGGCGCATACGGGCCACGAGGCGTTCGGCGACCTTCGGCGCGAGGACCGTCTCGCCCCGTGCCGCCGAGCGGATGGCGCCGGCGAGCTGTTCCCGGGTGGTGTCCTTGAGCAGATAGCCGACGGCGCCGGCCTCCACGGCCCGTTCGATCTCGGCGTCCGTGTCGTACGTGGTGAGGATCAGCACCCGGGTCGCCACGGGCAGGGCGACGATCTCGGTGGTGGCGGCCACCCCGTCGAGCACCGGCATGCGCAGGTCGAGGAGGGCCACGTCGGGGGCGAGCCGCTGGACCAGGCCGACGCCCTCGCGGCCGTCGCTCGCCTCGCCGACGATCTCGATGGTGGGCTCGCCGGTCAGCAGGGCCACGACCCCGGCGCGCATCACGGCGTGGTCGTCGACCACGACGACCCGGATACGGTCGTTCGCGGTGTCGGTCATCTGGTTCCTCCGGGGTCGACGGGGCGGGCGGCGGGGCCGGGGCTCAGTCCCGGGCCGGTGTCGGCAGGGTGGCGAGGACGCGGGTGCCGTCCCCGAGGGAGCTGGTGACGGTGAGTTCCCCGTCGAGTTCGGCGAGGCGCCGGCGCATGCCGTCGAGCCCGAAGCCGCGGGACTCCGCCACGACGAAGCCCTTGCCGTCGTCGGTGATCTCCAGTTCGACGCCGCCGGGAACCTCGCCGAGGACGACGCCGACGGTGGAGGCCCCGGAGTGTTTCCGTACGTTGGCGAGGGATTCCTGGGTGCAGCGCAGCAGGGCGACGCGGGTGTGCTGGTCCAGGTCGATGTCGGGCAGCTCGGCGGTGACGGTGAGCCCGGTGTCCTGGGCGAAGCGGTCCAGGGTGCGGCGCAGGGTGGTGGCGACCGAGCCGGCCGCGACCCCGCTCGCCGGGACCGAGCCGACGAGCACCCGGGCCTCGGTGAGGTTCTCGCGCGCGGTCTGCTCGATGGAGGCGAGCTGCTGGGCGCTGCGCCCGGGATCGGTGGTGAGCGCGGCGCGGGCGGCTTCGGCGAGTACGACGATGGAGGCGAAGCCCTGGGCGAGCGTGTCGTGGATCTCCCGGGCCATCCGCTCGCGTTCCTCGGCGGCGCCCTGGCGCTGGTGGGCGAGAGCCAGTTCCTCCTGGGTGAGGGCGAGTTCGGCGGTCAGCCGCTCCTGCCGCTCGTTGCTCTGGCCGACGAAGCGGTGCATCCACAGGCCGAGGCCGGTCCCGGCGGCGTAGGCGGCGAGGGTGAACACCGTGTTGCCGGTGAGGAACTGGGGGCTCCAGCCCTGGCCGAGCGTGCCGCCGAACACGGTGAGGGCGGCGGCGGTGCCGCTGAGGGCGACCGCCTCGCGGGGGGTGCGGGTGTACAGCCAGAACTGCGGCAGGGAGACGACGTAGAAGGCGGCCCCGCCGTCGAGGAGGTACGAGCTGCCGCCCAGGGCGAGGGCGAGGAGGCCCAGGTAGGCCCGGCGGTTCAGGAGGCGGGCGTGCGGCCGGGCGAGGGTGACGGCGTGGCACACCGCGATCAGCGCGAGCAGGCCGAACATCCAGCCCTTGCGGGCCGGCGACCGGTCGAGCACGCCGCCGGCCGTCGGCAGCAGGCCGAACAGGACCCAGACCGCCGTGTTCCACAGCCGGATCCGGTCCGGGGTGAGCCGGTCGCTCGGCTGCCGCTGCCCCTGGGCCACGCTGACTCACCTCATCCGTATGGGTGTTCGGAATCCTAGCCGCGGTGGGGGTCAGTTCACCGGCTCCAGGGGGCGGGCCGCGGGTCCGGCGGTGGCGCGGGTGCGGCGCACTCCCCGGGAGGGCCACCAGTTGGCCTCGCCGAGCAGGAGCATCAGGGAGGGCAGGACCAGCATCCGGATGACGAAGGCGTCCAGCAGGACGGCGACGGCGAGGCTGAAGCCGATCTGCTTCATCTCGATCAGGTGCAGGGCGGCGAAGCTGGCGAAGACCGTGACCATGACGACGGCGGCGCTGGTGACCACGCCGGCCGAGCCGCCGATGCCGTCGATGACGGCCTCGCGGGTCGGGACCCCGCGCAGCGCGGCCTCCCGGATGCGGCTGATCACGAAGACCTGGTAGTCCATGGACAGGCCGAACAGGATCACGAAGAGGAACAGCGGGACGCGGGAGCCGATCGACCCGGTGGAGGTGAAGTCGACCAGCCCCTCGGCCCAGGTGTGCTGGAAGACCAGGACCAGGATGCCGAGCGAGGCGGCGGCGGACAGCAGGTTGAGGACGATGCCGACCAGGCCGAGGACGACGGAGCGGAACGCCCAGACGGTCATGGCGAAGGTGACCAGGAGGAGGGCGCCGATGATGAGCGGCAGCTTCTGTTCCTGGTGGGCCGGGTAGTCGGCGTAGCGGGCGACGTCTCCGGTCACGGCGGTCTCGGCGCCCGTGATCCGGCCGACGGTCGCGGGGACGTAGCGCTCGCGGATGTCCTTGAGGGAGGTCTGGGCCTCGTCGGTGCTGACGTGGTGCGGGACTTGCAGCTGGAGCATGCTGATCCGCCGGTCGGGCGAGGTGGTCAGGGTGGAGGTGCCGCTCAGGCGCGGATCGTCCTCGACGTCGGCGGCGAGTGCGCGCAGGGCGGCGGTGACCTCGGCGGAGCGGCCGGCGTCGGCGCGGACGACGACCTGGTGCATGGACTTCAGCTCGGGGAAGGCCGCGTTGAGCCGGTCGTAGACCTGCATGGCGGCGATGGAGCGGGAGTGGGTCTCGCGGCCCATGTCGGTGAGTTTCAGGCCGAGGACCGGGGCGGCCAGGGCGAGCAGTGCGAGGACCGTGACCAGGAGGGTGGCGGCGGGGCGCCGGGCCACGGGCCGCAGCACGGCGGCGGTGAGCCGCCCGGGCCCGGTCCGGTGCGTCCGCGGCCGCTTCGGCGCGAGGCCGCGCGCGGCCCGGCGCTCGGCCCGGCGTTCCGCCCGCATGCCCATCTTGGCGAGCAGCGCGGGCAGGACGGTCAGGGAGCTGACGACGGCGACGAGGGTGACGACGATCGCGCCGGTGGCGATGGAGGAGAAGATGACGTCGTCGGCGAGGTACAGGGTGGCGCTGGAGACGGCGACGGCGAGCCCGGAGACGACGACGGCACGCCCGGAGGTGGCGGCGGCGACCTCCACGACGGCCCGCGGGCTCAGCCGGCCCCCGCCACGGGCGCGTTCCTCCCGTTCCCGCTTGAGGTAGAAGAGGGTGTAGTCGACGCCGACGGCGAGGCCGATGAGCAGGATGACGTTGGTGCCGACGCCCGCGTCGGGGAAGACGTGCGAGGCCACCATCGACAGCCCCACGGCCGCCACGATCGAGGTCAGGGCGAGCAGCAGCGGTACGAGGGCCATGGCGATGGAGCCGAAGACGAGCAGCAGGGTGATCAGGGTGGCCGGCAGGGCGATGACCTCGGTGCGCGAGAGGTCGTCGCCGCGCAGCTTCTCGACGCCCTTGCTGATGGAGGGCGAGCCGGTCTCCTCGATCCTCAGCCCCGGGTGGGCCTTCTGCACGGCGGCGGTCTGCGCGAGCAGCGGCTCGACGTGCTTCTTGCCTTCCAGCTCGGGGCCGTTGAGGGTGACGGTGACCCGTACGGCGGTGTGCCGCGCGTCGCGCACCGGTCGCGCCACGGAGCGGACCTCGGGGAGCCTGCGCATCAGGGCGGTGATGTCGGCGGCGGCCGCGTCGGCGTCACCGGTGTCGAGCCGTCCGCCGCCGGGCTTGGCGGAGATCAGCACGTGCTCGACGGGCCGCTGCTGCAACCCGCCCTCGGCGGCGATCGCCTCACCACGTCCCGCCTCGCCGATCCGGAAGTCCTCGGTGGTCGCCGCGTTGGTCCCGACGGACATCCCGACACCGAGACACAGCACGACGAACACCAGCCATCCGGCGATACCCCGCCAGGGGTGCGCCGCACTCCAACCAGCCATACGCACAGGGAAATTCTTCATGCCGACCATGCTCGTGTCGGGGGCCGCACCGCCGACAGCGGCGACCGGTTGAACCTGGGGTCCACCGGGTGGTGGACGGGGCACGGCGGGCTGCGGGGCCCGGCGCCGCGCGCGGGCGCCTGCCCCCGGGTGACCAACCCCTGGGCTCCGGCCGGCCTCCCAGGCAGTGGCCCATTCTCACCGGCGTGGTGCTGCGCCAACTTCTTCGCGATCGTGTCCCTATGCTTTACAAGCCATTCAAGCTGATGAGGACCAACTGATGTACACGATCGAGCAGGCGGAGCGGCTGGCGGCGGAGGCTCTGCGCAAGAAGTTCGGCGAGTGGAGCGATCAGGTCGCACTTTTCGGCAACGGAGAATTCGCAACGGAAAAGGGAGACTTTTTCTATTTCGGCTTCCAGTCCGTGAAGTACATCGAAACCCGGGACGAGAATTACTTCAACTACGGACCCAATTGCATTTCGGTCCACAGCGAGACCGGCGAGTGCCGATTCCTCGACATTCACGAGGTTCTGGCCGTGGATCCCTTCAAGACGGACTGACCGCCGACCGGGAGTGGACCAGGGGCCGGCAAGGCCCGCCCCCGGCTTGGTGACGGACGCCCTTGTGATCGGCAGGTCAGACCGGCAGGTTCCAGGAAGGGCCGTCGGGTCTTCCGAGCCACACGCGTTGGGTGCCGTCCAAGTCCACGGTCAGGCCGAGGTCCGAGTGCGGGGGTGAGCCCGCGTCCTGCCAGGCAGTGAGAGCGTCTTCCACCTGGTCCCAGAGGCGAAGAGGGCCGTGCTGGTGCACGGTCCAGCCGCCTCCGGCCGGTTCGGTCCACGCCTGTGACCCGGTGGCGACGTCCACGAGGATCACGCCCGCGCCGGTGGTCATGAGTTCGGCGGACGGTGCGGCGAGCTGAGCGAGGAACTGCCCGGTCCAGTCTTCCAGGAGTGCGGGGTTCACGCGGGTGGCGCGGGTGTGGCCGGCATGCTGGTGGAAGGTGGGGCGGGGTGGCCGTTCGTGGGGGCGGGCGAGCATGTAGCCGATCTGGTCGGGGTGGAAGCGGCCGGTGGCGGTGCCATCGTCCTGGACGGTGAGGCGGACGAGTCCGGAGGCGAGCATCCATCCGCTGATGGTGGTGGTGATGGTTCCACCGGCGCGTACTTGGTACAGCCAGGCCGGGGGGATGTGGCGGACGGCGCAGGTGGCCACGATGTGGTCGTATTCGGCGTCGTCCTTGTGCCCGGCGAGGCCGTCACCGGTGATCAGGGTGGGGTGATACCCGGCGGCGTGGATGTGGTCGGCCGCCGCGGCGGCCAGGCTCGGGTCGTACTCGATGGAGTACACGTTGTTGTCGCCGAGGCGGCTGCACAGGATGGCGGTGGAATAGCCGGTGCCGGTGCCGATCTCCAGCACCTTGTGACCCTCGCTGATCCCGGCGACGTCGAGCATGCGCACGATCAGGGAGGGCAGCGTGCTGGACGAGGTGGGGCGGCCGGTGACGGGTCCGGTGGCGTCGACGGCGGTGGTGCCGTCGACCTGGGTCACCCAGGTGGTGTCCTGGTAGACAAGCCCCAGCCACTCTCCGGGATCGATCCGGTCGCGGTGCACGGGGGTCCACTGGCGGCCGTCGAACTGGAACAGGCCGCTGCCCAGGAAGAGTTCGCGAGGCACCGTTTCGAGTGCTGTGCGCCATGCCGGATCGTCCACGGGGACGGCGGCGGCGAGTTGGCGGCGCAGGTCGGCGGGATCGGTCATGCGCGGGCTCCGTGTTGTAGGCGGTCGGCGATGGCGCGTGTGATGGGAGCGGTGATGTGGTCGGGGAACCAGGCCCATTGACCGTTGGGGTTGCACTCATACCAGTGCCAGGCGCCCTCACGGTCCAGACCGAAGTCGAAGGCGCCGAAGGTGAGACCGAAGGCATCGAGATAGGCGCGCACGCCTCTGACGATGGCCGGGGGGATGGGCACGGGGGTGTAGGTGAGCCGGTCGTAATGGCGGCGCCAGTCCAGACCAGGTGAGCCGTCGATACGGACGGCGGTGAGGTAGTCGCCTACGGCGGTGAGGCGGATGTCGGCGGACTTGCTGACGCGCTGCTGAAACAGGTGTGCAGTGTGGCGTAGACGGTTGTCGATCTGGTCTGGGGTGACGTCCTCGATCCACACCGTCAACGCGCGACCGGTGTCGTCGGTGTACTCGGTTTCCCTCAGAGGCTTATAGATGACCGGCCCATGTTCGGCGAGGAAGGTGCGGGCTCGGTCTGGGTCG
The DNA here is from genome assembly GCF_000720835.1 of Streptomyces achromogenes subsp. achromogenes. GTDB lineage: Bacteria > Actinomycetota > Actinomycetes > Streptomycetales > Streptomycetaceae > Streptomyces > Streptomyces achromogenes. The sequence goes on from NZ_JODT01000023.1 coordinate 93,849, forward strand.
TTGGTGATGAGCGTGGGTGGCACGGTGAAGCCACAGGCGGCAGCCGTGGCCAGTTGCGCCGGCTTGTACTCGGCGTCCCGGTTGCGCCATGGGTGGTTCAGGTAGTGCGCACCGGGGAGAGCGACGAGAATGCCACCGAGCCCGTAGCGGGCTTCCTCGACGGCCCATCGGCCGGTCTGCTCATCCATGGTGAGGTCGGCGGTGTAGGGGGTGGGCCGCCGCCAGTACACCGAGCGGACGTTCCCCAGGTCGACGCTCCGGGACGGGGTGGCGAGATTGCCACCGGTACCCGTGCCGTCGAAGGTGCCCGACAGGGTCACCTCGCGGGGGAAGTCACCGGGGTCCAGGCGGACCACTGGCACGCGACGCTGGTTCAGTTCGGTGATCACTTCGTCCGCAGTCGCGTCGTCCAGGCGCGTGACGACGAGGACGGGCGGCCCACCCACAGCCATCAGTCGGAGTCCCCGTTCTGGTCGCTGCCCTGGTCCGGGGTGCCGTCCAGGCTGGTCTTCGTGCTCGTCTCCTGCGACGTCTCCGACCGCTTGTGCTTGGCCTCCGCCGTCAGCGGAGCGCCGTCGGGGCCGGCCCACGAGGGGACCTGCGTGTGCGGGTCGAGGACGGGCCGGGCGGCGGCGAGGACGGCCGCAGTCGGGTAGGGCCGCATGCGTCCCAGTCCCCAGGGCTTGACCTGATCCAGTGACGTCAAGGGCTGCTGCATAAGTCTCCTCATCTCTTGGGTGATCCGGTAGTGACAGCCGCCGCCCGGGGTTTCCGGACGGCGAGAGGGGCTCAGCCGGGGCATCTGGTGTGAACGAGCGTTGTGCCCCGGCCGGGAGTGTTGGGCCATCGGCTCCCGTGGAGTGGGCGGGCGCCGTTGCTCCCACTCGGGGATGGGGGCCAGCCCGCACTCCGCCGTCAGCCGACGGATAGGTCCGCCCGGGGGCGTGCCGGCGACCGATTACGTTCCGGCCGGTCGCGGGCCGTCGCCCTTGATCGCGATCTCGGCCCAGACGCGCTTGCCATAGGGAAGGAGATCAGTTCCCCAGCGGTCGGAGAGGGCATCGACCAGAAGGAGGCCACGGCCGCCGGTGACATCGGGACCGACGATGCGCAGCTCGGGCATGCGGCGGGACTTGTCGACCACCGCGACGCGGAGCCGGTCGGGGTGCGGCCGCTCGGCGATCACCCGAACGCTGCGAGAGTGACCGTGACGGACTGCGTTGGTGACGATTTCGGAGATGAGGAGCGCGCCGATCTCTGCGGCGTCCTGGTCCATGCCCCACTCCGCGCACGCATCGCGGACTATCCGACGCGCCACTGAAACGGTGGAGGTCTCACTTGCGAGAGCGGCGCTCTGGCGCGGGTATTGCCCTGGTCTCACTCGCTCGTTGGTCATGATCGTCGTCACGCCTTGGTCTGGGCGGCTGAGGGGAGACCCCGCCCGCGTACCTCGAGGGAGAGGGCTGCGGGCGGAGCAGTGCCGAGGTCTGTTCACGGATGCGCTCCCGGCGGGTGAAGCCAGTCAACACGTGGAGAAGAGGATGGGCAGACTCCAGAAGGTGACTCCAACATGGAGTCGGGGCAACCGCGTTGGCCCTAACATCGGTCCCGGTCGCTAACCGGGAGTTGCAGATGGATCGTCTGTCACCGGACCCGCGTGAGGTCGTCGCCGGTCTGCTTGGGGACGAACGCCTCATCACTGCGTGCGCCGCGCGGGACATGGGCGCGGTGTTCCGGATGCTCAATACGCGCGGTGTCAGTACGCGGCGCATCGCCGCCGCCGTCGACATCACGCAGGGGCGGCTGTACGACTACATGAACGGCAAGAGCCGGGTGGAGAAGCTGACCCTGTTCGAGCAGATTGCCGACGCCTTCCACATCCCCGGTCATCTGCTGGGGCTGGCTCGACGCTCGTGGGAGCCCGCGCCGGCGACCGCCGATCACGAGCGGACGGACCGGCCGCCGCCGGACGGTGACGACTTGGTTGCGATGGATCATTTCCGCAGCGCTGACCGGCAGACCGGCGGCGGCAGGTTGTACGGGGCTGTCATACGGCATCTGTCGGACCGGGTGGCGCCCCGGCTGGTCGACATCGGCAGCGGTCCGCAGGTGTTCGCCGCCGCAGCCGCGCTGACCGAGATGGCGGGCTGGATGGCTCACGACTCCGGTCATGATGACCGCGCGGCCCGGCACTTCGCCCGCGCTCTCCGTCTGGCCCGCACCTCTGGTGACCTCCCGTTGGCCGCACACGTCGCAGCGAGCAGCAGCCATCTTGCCCTTGAGACCGGGGATACGGCCGGGGCTGTCGGCTGGGCGCGGACCGGGCTCGAACTTGCCGCGCAGGGGCCTCGGATTCCCGCGCTGACGGCGCGGCTGCACACCATGCAGGCGCGTGCCCTGGCGGTGGCGTCTCAGCGCACCCCGGCCGCCCACGCGCTGGAGGCCGGGCACCGCGACCTGGAGGCATCGCCCGCTGCCGATCACCCGTGGCTGAGCCCGTTCGACGCCGCCGCGCTGGCCAGCGAGTCAGCTCTGACCCTGCGGGACCTGGAGCAGTACGACGAGGCGCTGTCGCACGCCGAACAAGCTGTTGCGCTGCGCGAGGCAGGGCGGGCGCGGTCCCTGGCTCTCAGCCGGATCAGCCTGGTGGACATCCACGTGCGCCGGGGTGACCTGGACGCCGCGGTGAGCGTCGGCCACGACCTGCTCAGTACGAGCCCTACTCTCGGTTCGGTCCGGGTGGTGCAGCAGCTTGACGGGCTACGACGGCTGCTGGAGCCGCACCGGGGGTACAGGCCGGTCCGGGAGTACCTGGCGCGGTTCGATGATGCACGCCGCGCCAGAATGCTCCTGCTGGCTGATCTGATCCCGCCGCCCCCGGGAGGCACCACCGCATGAGGCCCACAGAACCCGATCCCGCCGACACCGACAAGTGGAACGCGTACCTATCGGAGGGCAACGCCAAGCAGGCCCGCAAGCGCGTGGCGGCCGATGTGCTGCTGCGGGACGCGTATGGCCGTGTGCTCCTGGTGAACCCCACCTACAAACCGGGATGGGATCTGCCCGGCGGGATGGCAGAGGCCAACGAGCCGCCGGAGGACACGGCACGCCGTGAACTGATGGAGGAACTCGGCCTACGCGTCACGCTGCTCGGACTGCTGGTGGTGGACTGGGTGGCCCCGCACGGTCCCTGGGATGATCAGCTCGCGTTCATCTTCGACGGCGGCACCCTGGACGAGGACCAGGCCGACCGGCTACGGCCACGAGACGACGAGTTGTCCGAAGCCGCCTTCGTCACGGCCGCCGAAGCCGCCTGTCGCCTCCGGGACCGGACCCGGCGCCGGTTCGAGCACGCGCTGAAGGCACTGGACGCGGGACGGGCGCTGTACCTCCGCGACGGCGCGCCCTTCATATGACGATCGCGTCGCTCAGCTCCGGCGCCCGAGGCTTGGCTACTTTCAACCAGCGTGGACCAAGGGCCGACGAGGCCCGTCCCACACGCGAGAAAGGGCGCCTGACCTGCGTTTTCGCCGGCCAGGAGCCCTGAGCGGCAGACGAGTCGGGCTGTACGCCGGGGACTGTCGGCGCAACGCTATGACCTGCACAAACGTGAAAGGATGGTGCTTCCGTGGCTACTTTGATGGCTACGTAACAAGACGTCCCCGCCCGAATCGGCCCGGACGGGGACGTCGCCGCTCCTGAGATCAGATGGTCCCCTCGATGCGTTCGAAGATGTCCGCGTCCGTCTCCCGCTGCCAGACCGGCAGGTCGGACCAGTCGGCAACATATCCGGGCTTCGGGTCTTCGAAGTGCCTGAACATCTGGGCGGTCCAGCAGATCGCGACGAATCGGCCCTTCTGCTCGCGGGTGAGCCGGGCCGCATGCCCGCCGCTGACCTCGATGAAGTCGCGCACCTGCCCATACACGGCGGTGGCAGCTTCGCGTTCCCACTCGGGCGTCTCGTCCCACGGCGTGACGTAGCCGGGCTTGGGCTCGCCGGGATAGTGCTTGTTCACACCGTCGATCCACGCCTCGCGGAAGATCCGGCCTTCATTCATGCGCGTGCCCCTCTCATCATGCGGTGCGCGAAAGCGCCGCGATTCGGTGATCAAGAGTCGAGACTCGGTCATCAGACACGAGCGGGGCAAGACGCCCCCGAAGCCCGTCCAGCTTCTTGCCGATGAATCCCGAATTCGACCGGTCGGCCAGTCCGAGTGCTTGCTCCGCGTAGTGCACGACCTGGTCGATGTCCCGCCTGTGCGCCCCGAGCACGGCGAGGTCGCTCAGAACAGCAGCGCGGCGACGCAGGGACAGAGGCTGGGCAAGGGCTGCGGTGAGCGCTTCCTCGGCGAGATCAGGGCGGCCCAATTGGAGGTAGCAGGCCCCTCTCTCCTCTGCCAGGCGGGAGCCGTCAAAGCGGAGCCAGCCGCCATTGTGGGAGTGAGCGCCGTCGAGGGCGTGCACTTTCTCGGCTTCGTCCAGAGCCCGGTTGCAGGCGTCGAGATCGCCCACGGCCGCGTACCCCTGCGCCTGGACGGCCGCGACCCAGTGACGGGTGGAGAGAGTGTCGTCGCCCCTCCGGGCGATGCGGAAAGCTGCCGCAAGCAGGGGTTGGGCAGCGTGCGCGCGTCGCGCGTACAGCTCGACGTACACGTGGCGGGTCATGGCACAGGCCCACAGGTCGTGGTCGCCAGCGGCGTAGGCCGCGTTGGCGGCCAGTGTGTAGCACTGCGCGGCGTCGGTGTACCGGTTGGCGTCGAAGAACAGCTCACCGACGAGCTGGTAGACGTCGGCCGTCATGCGACACAATCGGGACCGGTCCACAGCAGTACGGGTCTCGGTCAGCCCCTTCGCCATCACATCGAGCTGCGCGCGAACCGCAGGGAAGACGACCTGCTTGGAGTCCGATAGCGCGTAGACCTGCCACAGGCTGCGGTGTAGGGCCTCCCCTGTCTCCAAGAGCGTCGAGACTGCCCGCCCTCGGCCGGCCTCACCGGGACCGGGAAGAGCGACCAGCGCACCCGTAACGGCGAGCAGACCCAGGACTTCGCGGCGCTTCATGTCGTCATCATCACCATGGAGGAGGGGTGGTGCGGCGGAGAGCCCGGCTGTCTCGGCCGGCTGTTCGTCGGAGAGAAGGGCTTCCAGCTCGGGGAGTGTCACTCCCAACAGCTCTGCGATCTCCGGACGTTGGTGGGGGCGCGGGGTGGCGCGACCACTTTCCCAACGGACCACGGTGGACGCGGCCACCGAGAGCGCTTCCGCGAATTCCTCCTGAGAGTAACCCCGGGCCGCGCGCCGTTCCGCAAAGTGCTTACGCCTCGACGTCATAGGTCTCCCCTCACGAGAACCCTTTCACGCACTCATACCCGTCACGTGCCAACGCCTGGGAAACGCCCGGGTATTGCGCGAGGTTCGCTCTGGGAGAAGGTAACGGATCGTCGTTCACTGGTCACACACCGATCGGATGCCGAAGGACCCTCCGGGCGGCTCTCCATAGAGAGGAGCGACCGCGTGACAATCGCCGGACTGCCCCACAGGAACCCTGGCGCCAGTGGCCGTACGTACACGCCGCCGGAACCCCGGCCGGGTGCGCCGAGCCGGGCTCTGCGGGTACGGGCGGCCGACGGTTGGGAGAAGTTCATGCGCCGCATCGAGGCCCGGCAGGAGCCGGAGGAGTGAACCCGGTCGGTTCCGACGGCTACGAGCACCACCCGCTCCTGGACACGCACGTCCGTGACATCGCTTCGCGTGGGGAGGGTGTGCTCGTCGCCGTCACACACGAGCTCCACAGCCACGGCACGATCCGCATCGCGCACATCCGGCCCCCGTCCGGAGTCGAATGGACGACCGCGGCCGACAACATCCAGGCCGCTTGCCCCTGAGCCGCAGCCCGCAGATCGCCGTCCGCGCCCCCTGGCGCAGACGGATTCCCGCACCACACCCTTCAACCCAAGGAGTCTCATGACCACCTCTGTCGCACTCTCCTCCCCCACGCGCGGGCCGACTCGCGCCCTACCCGACGGTCATCCGCCGACCCCACGCCACGGTCGCCATCGACCCCACGACGCAACTCGGGGTGTTCTGCGACCGCGTCGGGCAGGTGGTCGAGATGGGCAAGCACGGCACCAGCTCCGGCACCGAGACCTCCACGACGACGAACTCGGACTCCCGGAACGACCAGGGTCACGATCAGGACAGCACGCAGGACTGATGACCATGACCGAGGAGAGGCCGGTTCTGGTGGCCACCGAGGCGGACGACATCACCGCCGACATGGTGATCACCGAACTCAACCGGCGCGATGTGCCGGTGGTCCGGTTCAACCCCGCCGACATCGGCGAAAACCTCACGGTCTCCGCTCGGTTCGGCGCCTGCCCGGCCCCGGTGGTCGGGCAGGTGCGCACCCCGTCGAGAACCGCTGACGTGACCCAGGTCCGGTCGGTGTACTGGCGCCGCCCCGAATGGCCCACGTTTCCCCACCTGTCCGCTGATGACTCCCGGTTCGCGGCGGCGCAGGTCCGCTACGGACTCGGTGGCACCCTCTACGCCCTGGGCGGCCCGCGCTGGGTCAACCACCCCCTGCGCGTTGCCGCAGCCGACTACAAACCCGCGCAGCTCGTTCTCGCCCAGCAACTCGGCTTCACCATCCCTCCCACCCTTGTCACCAACGACCCGGACGAGGCCCGCGAGTTCGTCCAGGCTCAGAGGCAGGCGATCTATAAGACGCTGCGATGGACCCCCTACACGCGTGATGGCGTGCCGGTGACGGGATGGGCTGCCCCCGTCGCCCCCGAGGAGATCGACGACAGCGTTCGGGTCGCGCCCCACCTGTTCCAGGCCCGCGTGGACAAGGTCGCCGACGTTCGCGTACTGCTCGTAGGCCGGCACACGTTCGCCGTACGCATCGACTCCGACCTCCTGGACTGGCGCAAGGACTACAGCGCCCTGACCTACACCGTGGAGCACCTTCCCGACCGGGTGGCCAAAGGACTGCATGCCTACCTGGACCGGCTCGATCTGGTATCGGGAAGCTTCGATCTCGCGGTCGACCGGGCCGGGGACTACTGGTGGCTGGAACTGAATCCCAACGGACAGTGGGGGTGGCTGGAGACCGAGACCGGCCTCCCGATGTCCGCTGTCTTCGCCGACCTACTCGCACAAGGAGATCGCCGATGACCGACCCGGCATCAGAGCGACGCCGCATGGCCACCGTTCTCGTGAATCAAGGGGTCCTGAAATCCCCCTGGCTGCGCGAGGCCGTCGAGTCCGTCCCCCGCGAGCGTTCCTCCGCTCGGGAGTCTTTCTGGACGAGGGGCGGTCCTGGCGGCCCGTCACCGCCACCGGCACGCATCCGGACGAGTGGCTGAAGATCGCGTACAGCGTCGACACCCTCACCACCCAGCTCGACGGCCACCTCACCGCCGACCAGGCCGACGAACCCGTCGTGGGCGTGCCCACGTCCTCCTCGACCGACCCGGCCACCGTCGTCGGCATGATCGAGGCCCTGGACCTCGCGACGGGCCACCGAGTCCTGGAGATCGGCACAGGCACCGGCTACTCCACCGCCCTGATGTGCCACTACCTCGGCGAGGACAACGTCGCCACGGTCGAGGTCGACGCGCAGGTGGCCGCACGCGCCGATGCCGCTCTCGAAGCCGCCGGCTTCTCGACATGGACGGCGACGGGCGACGGGCTCCTCGGCCACCCGTACCGAGCACCGTACGACCGGGTCATCGCCACCTGCGTGGTCCGCCGCATCCCGTACGCGTGGATCAGGCAGACGAGACCTGAAGGCATCGTCCTCGGCACGGTCGGCTCGTGGCCATGGGGAACCGGCCTCGCGAAACTGACCGTCGGTGATGACGGCACCGCCGAGGGCTCGATCGTCAGGCGCGCCTCCTTCATGCAAGCGCGGGCCCAGGCAGTGGCCCCCGTGGCCGGCGATCTCTCCGCCCGGACCGCTTACGCGGACAGTGAGCGGCGCAGTCAGATGTCTCCTCTTGTCCTGGAGGAGTGGATGCCCGCCTTCCTTGCGCAGTTGGCGGCGCCCGGCGTTCAGTTCGTCCGCGCGACGGGCCGTGACGGCTCGCCCTTGCGGTACCTGTTCGATCCGGAGAAGGAGTCGTTCGCCGAGTTCCTTGTCGACGGTGAGAACTGGATCGTCCGCCAAGGCGGTCCGGTGGCCCTGTGGGATGTTGTGGAACGTTGCCTCGTCGCCTGGCAGGACGCCGGGGCGCCGGAGATCGACTCCGTACGGCTCCACGTAACGCCCACGTCCCACCGGTACTGGATTGACCAGGCGCCCTCCCTGCGCTGGGAGCACCGGATCGCCTGACCCACTACTCTCCGGACATGGACGACGAACCGCTCTCCCAGTGGGCCGAGCGTCGCGACGCCAGGATCGGGCAGCTCCGCGCCGTACCTCTGGTGACCGGCGACGGCCCGAGGGCATCGCATCTGAACCCCGATGTGCCCCGGGCGATCCAGCGGTGGAACGGCCATCTGTGGGAACCGCACGGCTTCGCGGCGAACCTCGCGGAAGCAAGGCGCATGCTGTTTCCCCAGGCCGGGACTGCCCCCACCCCTGAGGCGACACCGAAGCTCGGCCCCGGGACCGGCAGACATCGGAAGCCTCCGACTTCCTCATGACTCTCTGGCGTCCCATGCCATGCCTCTGGAACCGGCCCCCAGCCGGTAGACCACCTGCGGCACACTGGCGCCCGTGAGCGACGACATATCCGATGACCCGTGGGCCCAGCGGGTGTACCAGCGGGACTGACGAAGGCCTGGAGTGGCGGACGAAGCGAGGCCCGTTTCTACGAAAGATCCTTGGGGTGGAGAACTCGTCCCCGCTGAAGGCCCGCGAAGTCCGTAGCGGAAGCGAGCACTTCGACGAGCGCCTTGACGCGTGAATCGTCAGCATGCCGCGCCCCACCGCCGAGGAGTGGCAGGCAGGCACCAAGCCGATGTTCCCGGCTGCTTCCCAACGGGGGTGAGGCGACGCCCACGATCTCACGACAAAAGGCTTCTGACCTGCGATATCGCAGGTCAGAAGCCTGAGCGGCAGACGAGTCGGGCTGTACGCCGGGTTCTGTTCCCCGGTTGCCTCGCGGCGGCCGGGGCGACGGCCATCCATCTAGGGCCGGCGTTGCCGTCGGCCTCGTGCGGTCTACCCGCGGACTCGGGCGGGCAGCCCTCGGTCGTCCGCGCAGGAGCACCAGGGGCGCTCCCTCTTGACCTTGCTCCGGGTGGGGTTTACCTAGCTGCCCAGGTCACCCTGGGCACTGGTGGTCTCTTACACCACCGTTTCACCCTTACCAGGGACCGGAGTCCCTGGCGGTTTGCTTTCTGTGGCACTGTCCCGCGGGTCACCCCGGGTGGCCGTTAGCCACCACCCTGCCCTGTGGAGCCCGGACGTTCCTCGGGAAGCCCCCTAGAGGGTTTCACGCGGCCGTCCGCCCGGCTCGTCTGCCGTGAGGACCATGGTACCGGGCGGCCGCCCCGGCACGGACCGCGCCCGCTCCCCTACGTGCCCAGCGCCCCGAGCCCCCGCTTCCACGCCGCCTCCAGGTCCGCGTCGGCCGGGAAGCGGCCGTGGATCTCCAGGGTGACCATGCCGTGGGCGAAGGCCCAGAAGGCGCGGGCCAGGTCCAGGTCGCCGGCGCAGGCGCGCAGCAGGGGCAGGGCGGCCCGGTCCTCCAGGCCGGCGGGCAGTTCGGCGCGGGGCAGGGGCCGCTCGGTGCCCAGGCTGTACAGGTGGGGGTGGGCGAGGGCGTAGCTCCGGTACGCCCCGGCCAGCGCCTCCAGTGAGCCGGGGGCGCTCGCCTCGGCGGCCTCCAGTGCCTCCGCCGTCTCCGTCAGCAGCTGCGCCACGAGTTCGACCTCTACGGCGTGCTTGTCGGGGAAGTGCTTGTAGAGGGACGGGGCCTTGATGCCGAGGCGGTCGGCGAGGGTGCGCATGGTGAGCTGCGCGGGGCCGGACTCCTCCAGGAGCTCCCGGGCCGCCGTCACGATCTCCCGTGCCCGGGGGGTGAGCCGGTCAGCCACGCTGGAAACCCTCCTTGGTGCGCAGTCCGTAGCCGAAGACGCGATCGTACGAGATGTGGGCGAGCCAGCCGCACAGCGCGGCGAAGGCGGGCGGCCAGTGCAGCGGGAGCGCCGTGTAGGCGGCGGCGAGGGTGAGCGGGACCAGGGCGCGGTGCATGGCGTTGTAGTACGGCACCGCGCGGGGCGGCAGCTGCCCCTTCGCCATGCGGGGTGCCTCGTCGAGCGCGACCAGGAAGGTCAGGTCGGGCAGCACGAGGAAGGCCAGCGCGAGCACCGTGGCCGGCCAGCCGTGCCGCACGCATTCCACCACCGCGAAGGCCGACCAGAACAGGGCGAACGCCAGCCACGCCCCGCGTCGTAGGGCCGGGGTCCCGCCGAGGCGCCGGGTGACGGTCGTCGTCGTGTCGGCTGTCGTGGTCATGGGTGCCTCCCGAGTCGTCGTCACGGCGCGCCGGGACAATGGCTAACGTCGTTAGCCACGACCCTAGGGCTAACGGTGTTAGCCGTCAACAGCCGTGCGCTCCAGCGCGTCGAACGCCGACTCCAGCCGGCCCCTGTGTTCCCGGGCCACCTCCGCCACCGGGTCTCCGGCGAGCAGCCGGCGCACAGAGGCGAGGAACACCGTCCGGTACGCGGCCATGGCCAGCGCGGCCGACAGCTCGGGGTCCGCCACGCCCGCCTCGCCGAACGCGTCGGTCAGCGCCGCCTCGACTTCCTCCACGCCCTCCCGGGCCCGGGCGCGCAGCGCGGGCGAATCGGCGACGATCCGCCAGAAGTCGGCGAAGGTCTCCCCGACCCCGCCCAGCGGATGCCGCTCTTCGAGGAGCCGGAGCGCGAGGCGGCGCAGGGCGGCGAACGGGGACTCGCCGGGGGCGCGCTCGCGTACGGCCGACGCGAAGAGGCCGGCCGCCTCCGGGATGCGGTCCAGGAAGAGGTCTTCCTTGCGCGGGAAGTAGTTGAAGACCGTCATCGGGGAGACGCCCGCCGCGCGGGCGATCTCGGCGACCGTCACCGCGTCGAAGCCGCGCTTGCCGATCAGGTCCGTCGCGATGTCCGAGATCCGCTGCCGGGTCTCGCGCTTCTTCCGCTCCCGCAGGGGGAGTTCCCGGTCGTGCCTGGAATCCATGGGGAGACCCTATCCCATGAACCTATAGTCACTCAAAAGTTTTAGTGACTATAGTCAACGTCCATGACGACGACCGAGTACGACTACGACGTGGTGGTGGCCGGTGCCGGCCCCGTGGGGCTCTTCCTCGCCTGTGAGCTGCGGCTGGGCGGGGCGAGGGCGCTGGTCGTGGAGCGGCGCACCGAGGTGGACGAAACGGTCAGGGCGGGCTCCGTCAACATCGCGACCGCGATCGCCCTGTACCGGCGGGGCCTGCTGCCCGAGCTGGCGGCGGCCGGGGAGGCGTCCCGGGCCCGACTGCGCGCCTTCCCCGGGACCGGCCGGCCCCGGCCCAAGTTCCTCGGGCACTTCGCGGGGATCATGCTGGACCCGGACCTGTTCGACGGCTCCGATCCCGCCTGGGCGGACGCGGGCCCCGCCGCCGGTGTCGGTCTCGCCGTGCCCCAGGCCGAGCTGGAGCGGCTCCTCGGCCGGTGGGCCGCGCGGCTGGGCGTCGAGATACGCCGGGGCGTCGAACTGACCGGCTTCGACGCCGACGCCGACGGGGTGACCGTGCACATCGACGCCGCCACCGGCGGAGTGAACGCGCACACCGGCGCGGGGAGTCTCCGGGCCGGCCGGCTGGTCGGGTGCGACGGCGGGCGCAGCACGGTCCGCAAGTCGGCCGGGTTCGACTTCCCGGGCACGGCACCGGAGATCACCGGCTACCAGGCGGTCGTACGGCTGTCCGGGGCCGAGCGGCTGGGCACGGGCTGGCGGACCACCGACGCGGGGACGTACGTCCACGGGCCGTTCCCGGGTCGCGTGCTCACCGTGGAGTTCGACGGTCCGCCGGCCGACCGGTCCGCGCCGGTCACCGCCGGAGAACTGGAGGCGAGCCTGCGCCGGGTCTCGGGCGTGCCCGAGGTGCGCGTCTCGGAGGTGATCACGGCGACCCGGTTCACGGACAACGCCCGCCAGGTGACCGACTACCGCAAGGGCCGGGTGCTGCTCGCGGGCGACGCGGCGCACGTGCACGCGCCGTTCGGCGGGCAGGGCCTCAACCTCGGCATCGGGGACGCGCTGAACCTGGGCTGGAAACTGGCCGCCGTCGCACGCGGCCGGGCCCCCGAGTCGCTGCTGGACACCTACACCGCCGAACGGCACCCGGTCGGCGCCCGGGTGCTGGACTGGACCCGGGCCCAGATCGCGCTGATGCGCCCCGACCGGCACGCCCGCGCCCTGCGCCGGGTGGTCACCGACCTGGCGCTGACCACCGCCGGCACGACCTACCTGGCCACGCGGATCTCCGGCGTCCGGCAGCGCTACGACCTGCCCGGCGGCCACCCGCTGACCGGCGTCTGCGCGCCCGACCTGCGGCTTGCCGACGGCACCCGGCTCGGCGAGCGGCTGCACACCGGCCGCGCCCTGCTCCTGGACCCGGCCGACGACGCCGCGCTGCGGGCGCGGGCCGGGGGCTACGGCGACCGGCTGGACGTGGTCACGGCAGCCTGCCCGGACCGGCCCGGCCTGCGGGGGCTGTTCGTGCGGCCGGACGGGTTCGTGGCGTGGGCCTCCGACCGGGCGGGCGGCGAGGGGCTGCCCGAGGCGCTGGAACGCTGGCTCGGCTCGCCCTTGGCCGCCGCATGACCGACGTCGACACCGCCGCCGCCCGGGCCGCCGCTTGACCCCGCCGCGGCGTCAACGTCTGTACTGGTCCCATGCGGATCGGAGAACTCGCCGCCGCCGTCGGCGTCACGACGCGCACCGTGCGGCACTACCACCACCTGGGCCTGCTGCCCGAGCCGGCGCGGCGTGCCAACGGCTACCGGCACTACGCGCTGCGGCACGCCGTCGCCCTCGCCCGGATCCGGCGGCTGACCGAACTGGGGCTCGGACTGACCGAGGTGCGGGACGTGCTCGCCGACGACGCGGGCAAGGACCTGGCCGAGGTGCTGACCGAGCTGGACGAGGACCTGGCCCGGCAGGAGGCGGCGATCCGGGAGCGCCGGCGGCGGCTGCGGGCGCTGCTCGACGCCGGGGAGCCTTCCGCCGAGGGACCCGTCTCGCCCGAACTGGCCGCCGTACTGGAGGCGTTGCCCGCCGACGGCTCCCCCATGGCCGCCAAGGACCGGGAGATCCTGGCCCTGGTCGACACGGGGGCTTCGCCGGAGGACCGGCAGCTGCTGTCGGCCTCCTTGCGCTGCTTCCTGGACGACCCGGACACGGCGGCCCGTACCCGCGAGGCGTACGCGCTGCTCGACGCGCTGGCCGACGCGGATCCCGCAGATCCGCGCGTGGAGCGGACGGCGCGCGCGCTCGCCGCGTGCGTACCGGACGGGCTGTCGACGGACGGCCGACCCGACCTGGACAACGCGGTGTTGGGCGCCTTGTACGCCGACCTCGCGCCCGCCCAGGCGGAGGCGGTGCGCCGTATGCTGGAGATCGTTCTGGGGGTGGGGCGATGACGATGGTCTACCGGATGGCCCGGCACGAGATGCGGCTCTTCGTCAGTCTGGCGCTGTGGCTGGCCCGGCGTACCCAGGGCACCGCCGGCGGGCGGGCGTTCGGGTACGCGCGCGGGCAGGGCGCGACGCTGCTGGGGCTGGCCTTCGTCTGCGTCGTCGAGACGGTCGGCGTGTCCTTCATGCTGCGGGACATGCCGCTCGCGCACGACGTACTGCTGGTGGTGGACGTCTACAGCGTGCTGTTCGTGATCGGCCTGCACGCGGCCGGCGTGGTCCGCCCGCACGTGCTGACCGGCGACGCGCTGCGGGTGCGCCACGGCGCCCATGCCGACCTGCGGATCCCGCTGGCCTCGATCTCCGCCGTACGCCGGGAGACCCGGACCACGCACCAGCCGGAACCCGACGCCCTGGACCTGATCGTCGGCTCGCAGACCACGGTGACCCTCGAGCTCGCCGAGCCCGTCACCCACACGTCCCTGCTGGGCCGGCGCAGGCCGGTGCGCGTGGTCCGGCTGTACGCCGACGATCCCGGCGCCCTGGTCCAGGCCCTCTCCGCGCGCTGAGCCCCGCGGTCGAGGCGGGGCACGGGACCGCCGTACCCTGGCGCGGAGGTCTACGTAAGGAGTACGTGTTGCTGGTCCTGCTGCCGCCCTCCGAAGGCAAGGCGAACTCGGGCGACGGCGCCCCGCTGGAGCTGGGCTCGCTGTCCCTGCCGGGGCTGACGGCCGCGCGGGAGGCCGTGCTCGGCGAGCTGGTCGAGCTGTGCTCCGGCGACCCGGAGAAGGCCCGTGAGGTGCTGGGGCTCAGCGAGGGGCTGCGCGGCGAGGTCGCGAAGAACGCCGGGCTGCGCACGGCCGGCGCCCGCCCCGCCGGGGAGATCTACACCGGTGTCCTCTACGACGCCCTCGGCCTGGCCACGCTGGACGCGGACGCCCGGCGGCGCGCCGCCGACTCGCTGCTGGTGTTCTCCGGGCTGTGGGGCGCGGTGCGGGTGACGGACCGGATCCCCTCCTACCGCTGCTCGATGGGCGTGAAGCTGCCGGGCCTCGGCGCGCTGAGCGGGCACTGGCGGGCACCGATGGCCGAGGTGCTGCCGGCGGCGGCCGGTCAGGGCCTGGTGCTGGACCTGCGCTCGTCGGCCTACGCGACCGCCTGGAAGCCGAAGGGCGAGGTGGCCGGGCGCACGGCGACGGTACGGGTGCTGCACGCGCCCACCCGGAAGGTCGTCAGCCACTTCAACAAGGCGACGAAGGGGCGGATCGTGCGCGGCCTGCTGACGTCCGGGGCCGCCCCGGAGAACCCCGCCGAGCTGGTGGAGGTGCTGCGGGAGCTGGGCTACACCGTGGAGGCTCAGGCGCCCGGCAAGGCGGGCAAGGCGTGGGCGCTGGACGTGCTGGTGGACGAGATCCACTGATCACCCCTCATGCGTTGCAGCATGCGCAACACTCATTGCGGGTGATGCAGTAGCTGGGCACGATGAGGACATGACCTCGCCGCTGCCCCGCTCCGCCGACCCCTCTCTCCTCGATCTCGCGCCCGTCCTGCCCGTGGTGGTGCTCGCCGACGCCGCCGACGCCGTACCGCTCGCGCGGGCGCTGGTGGCCGGCGGGCTGCCCGCGATCGAGGTGACCCTGCGGACCCCGGCGGCGCTGGAGGGGATCCGCGCCATCGCCGGCGAGGTGCCCGAGGCGGTGGTCGGCGCGGGCACGGTGGTGACGGCGGAGCAGGTGGACGCGGTGACGGCGGCCGGGGCACGGTTCCTGGTCAGCCCCGGCTGGACGGAGTCGCTGCTGACGGCGATGCGCGCGTCCGGGGTGCCGTACCTGCCCGGGGTGTCGACCGCCTCCGAGGTGGTCGCGCTGCTGGAGCGCGGGGTGCGGGAGATGAAGTTCTTCCCGGCGCAGGCGGCGGGCGGTACGGCCTATCTGCGCTCGCTGGCCGGACCGTTGCCGCAGGCCCGGTTCTGCCCGACCGGCGGCATCGGGCCGGCGACCGCGCCGGAGTACCTGTCCCTGCCCAACGTCGGCTGCGTCGGCGGCAGCTGGATGGTCCCGGCGGACGCGGTGGCCGCCCGCGACTGGGGCCGGATCGAGGAGCTGGCGCGGGCGGCGGCCGGGCTCAGGGGCGCAGGTGGGACGTGTCGTTGAAGAGCCGGACGCTGGCGTTGCCGTCCGCGTAGTACGCCACCGCCGACAGCGAGGCCGCCGACAGCTCCATCCGGAACAGCGACTCGGGCGGGGCGCCGAGGGCGAGGCGGATCAGCGTCTTGATCGGGGTGACGTGGGTGACCAGCAAGGCCGTGCGGCCCCGGTACGCCGCGACCAGCTTCTCCCGGGTGGCGGCCAGCCGTACGGCGGTCTCGGCGAAGCTCTCGCCGCCGCCGGTGGGGTGGGCCTCCGGGTCGGCGAGCCAGGCGTTCAGGTCGTCCGGGTAGCGCTCGCGGACCTCGCCGAAGGTCAGGCCCTCCCAGGCGCCGAAGTCCGTCTCGCGCAGGCCGTCCTCGATCGTGACGTCCAGGTTCAGCCGGGCGGCGACGATGCCGGCGGTCTCGCGGGTACGGGCCAGGGGGGAGGCCACGATCGCCTGGATCGTGCCGCGCCTGGCCAGGGCGTCCGCGACGCGGTGCGCCTGCTCGCGGCCGGCGGCGGAGAGGGCGGGGTCGGTGCCGCCGCTGCCGGAGAAGCGCTTCTGGGGGGTCAGCGGGGTCTCGCCGTGGCGCAGCAGCACGAGGGTGGCCGGGGCACCGAGGTCGGGCGCGGCGCTCCAGCCGGGCGCCGAGGGGGCCGAGGAAGCCGAGGGGTGTGCCTGACCGCCGCCCACCGTCCGCGGCCCGGCGTCCGCCGCAGCCGCCGGGACGGCCTCTGGCGCGGCCGTACGAGCACCTGCGGCCACGGCCGTACCGCTGCCGCCCGCCACGGATTCGGACGCCGGCTCGGCCGTGCGGCCGGCCGTCGGCGCGGCGGACACGGCGGACGGTGGGGCGTCGGCGGGTGTCGCCTCGGTCGTGCGGTCGGCTCCCGCTCGGGCGGCGGCCGGCGTCGCCTCCGCCTCAGTCGCCAGGTCGGCGCGGGAGAGGGACGGGGACCACTGTTCGCCCTTCGCCCCCGCGTCCATCGCCTCGTTGGCCAGGCGGTCCGCCTGCTTGTTCCGCTCGCGCGGGATCCACTCGTACGTCACCTGGTCCGGCGGGAAGACCGAGCGCGCCTCCATGGCCAGGGGCTTCATGTCGGGATGCTTGATCTTCCAGCGGCCCGACATCTGCTCCACGACGAGCTTGGAGTCCATGCGGACCCGTACCCGCGCGCCGGGGTCGAGGGCGTGCGCGGCGCGCAGGCCGGCCAGGAGGCCGCGGTACTCGGCGACGTTGTTCGTGGCGGTGCCGAGGTACTCGGCCGCCTCGGTCAGCGTCTCCCCCGTCGCCGCGTCGAGCACCACGGCTCCGTAGCCCGCGGGCCCGGGGTTGCCCCGTGACCCGCCGTCGGCCTCGACGATGAACTCCCGCACGCCCGCGCCCCGGATTCCTCAGATGCCGGACTCGGCCGTACGCACCAGGATGCGCCCGCAGTTCTCGCAGCGGACCACCTTGTCCCGGGCCGCCGAGCGGATCTCGTTCAGCTCGGTGATGGCCAGCTCCTGCCGGCAGCCCTGGCAGGTCCGGGCGTACAGCTTGGCCGCGCCGATACCGCCCTGCTGGCCGCGCAGCTTGTCGTACAGCTTCAGCAGGTCCTCGGGCACGGACGCGGCGACGACCTCGCGCTCCTTGGTCACCGAGGCGACCTCGCCGTCGATCTCCTCGAACGCCGCGTCCCGGCGCCCGGTGGCGTCGTCGATCTTCGCCTGCACGGAGGCGACCCGCTCGGTCAGCTCGTTCACCCGCTCCTGCGCGGCCTCACGGCGCTCCATGACCTCCAGGACCACCTCCTCCAGGTCGCCCTGCCGCTTGGCGAGGGAGACGATCTCGTGCTGGAGGTTGGACAGGTCCTTCGGCGAGGTGACCGCGCCGGAGTCCAGCCGCTGCTGGTCGCGGGCGGCGCGCTGGCGCACCTGGTCGACGTCCTGCTCGGCCTTGGTCTGCTCGCGGGCGCAGTCGCTCTCCTCGGTCTGCGCGGCCACGAGCAGGTCGCGCAGCTGCGTGAGGTCCTTCGTCAGCGAGTCGATCTCGGCGTGCTCGGGCAGCGACTTCCGCTTGTGCGCGAGCTGCTGGAGGCGGACGTCGAGGGCCTGGACGTCGAGGAGTCGGATCTGGTCGGCGGGCGCGGCGTTCAGTTGGGGGCTCCCATGGGCTAGAGGTTCGTGATGGACGCCGCGTGGGCGGTCCAGGGGTCGGTGACCGTCTTGGAGACGTGGACCCGCAGGTCCCAGCCGTTGCGGTCGGAGATCTCGTCGAGCTGGCTCGCGGCCAGCTCGCACCAGGGCCACTCGGTGGCCCAGTGCGCCGCGTCGAGCAGCGCGAGGGGACTCGTGGCCACCGCCTCGGAGGCCGGGTGGTGGCGCAGGTCCGCGGTCAGGAAGGCGTCGACGCCGGCCGCGCGGACCTGGTCGAAGAGGCTGTCGCCGGAGCCGCCGCTGACGGCGACCGTGCGGACGACGGCCTCGGGGTCGCCGGCCACCCGGATGCCCTGCGCGGTGGCGGGCAGCCGCTCGGCGGCGCGGGCGGCCAGTTCCCGGACGGTGAGCGGGTGGTCCAGCTCGCAGACCCGGCCGAGGCCCCGGCGCCCGTGCGGGTCGGTGGGGTCCGGCACGAGGGGGCCCACGACCCGCAGGTCCAGGGCGCCGGCGAGGGCGTCGGAGACACCCGGGTCGGCGGTGTCGGCGTTGGTGTGGGCGACGTGCAGCGCGATGTCGTTCTTGATCAGTGTGTGCACGACCCGGCCCTTGAAGTGCGTGGCCGCGACCGTGGTCGTCCCCCGCAGATAGAGCGGGTGGTGGGTGACCAGCAGGTCGGCGCCGAGCTGCACCGCCTCGTCGACGATCTCCTGGACGGGGTCGACGGCGAACAGCACCCGGGTGACCTCCTGGCCGGGGTCGCCCACCACCGTGCCGACCGCGTCCCAGGACTCGGCCCGCTCGGCGGGCCACAGGTTCTCCAGCGCGGCGATGACTTCAGACAGACGGGGCACGGGCCAAGGCTACCTGGCTGTTCGGCGGGGGTGTACCGCATGCGTCCGGTCCGGCCCGGCTCAGCACACCCGTCCCGGTTGCCTCGGGTGAATCGCTTCTGCGCCACCCGTATGTGTGAAGCGGGCCTCGGCGCCTGTGCGCGCCGGTGCGGGCCGAAACTAGCGTCGTCGCCGGAGGTGACCGAACGATGACGGTCTGTGCCATCGAACCCCCGTCCGCGAGCGGGGCCGTCGGCGTGCCGGAGGCGGGGTGCGTGATCACGGCGGACGGCTCGTACGCGGCCCGGCTCGCGCCCGCCGGTGACTGCTGGTTCGCGGAGCGCTGGACCCTGGACGGCCCGGAGCCCTACGCGGTACCGCTGCCCGGCAACCAGCCCGAGGAGCCCGGCACCGGGGTGCAGCCGATGGGCGACGGCCGGGTGCTGGTCCACCGGCCGTCGGCTTCGCGGCACCTGTTCTCGCTGCTGTACCCGACCGGGCCCGGCACCGGCGAACTGCCGCTGGGCACGGTGGAGTGCTCCGAGCCCGGCACCCGGCTCGTCCTGCTGCCGCCCGCCCCGGGGGGCGCCCGGGCGTACGCCCTTGCCAGCGGGCCGCGCTCCAGCTCGGTGTGGCTGGTGGCGGGCGGGGCGTCCGGCCCCGAGCGGCTGGCCGAGGTGCCGGGACGCTGCTCGGGCGGGGTCTGGCTGGACGGCACCGGGCGGCTGCTGGCGCTCGACCGGGAGCTGGGCGGGCGCACCAAGACGGTCACGGTGGACCTGGAGCGGGCCGTGGTCTCGCCGCTGCTGCAGATCGCGGACGACAGCGACGACCGGCTGGTGCTCGCCGACCCCGACAGCGGGCTGCTGCTGATCTCCTCCGACGCGCCCTCCCCCGGGCAGGAACGATTGGGCTGGGGGGTGCTGGGCAGCACCCTGCCGGTGCGGTTCCCGGAGTGCCTGCGGCTGCCGGACTGCGTGGTGACGCCGTTCGCGATCCAGCCCGGGCAGGTGCTGACGCCGGAGAACTGCGCGGTGGGTCTGCGCGTCGACGGCGCGTTCGGCACCTGGGTGGGCACTTGGCGGCCCGCCGAACGCCGGGTCCGGCACCTCCCGGCGCCCGAGGGCTGGCTGGCCGGGGCCGGGGTGTGGACTCCGGAGGGGGTCCTACGACTGCCGTACGCGACCCGGGCGACCCCGTGCGGGGTGTCCCACCTGACGGCCACGGCCGCACGAGGGAACGCGGGGGCGGCGGAACCGGGCCGGCCCGGAGGCGAGACGGAACCGGCCCAGACCGGAGGCGAGGCGGAATGGGGCCGGACCGGAGGGGTGCCGGAACCGGGCCGGACGGGAGGGGCGGCGTCCGCCCGGCCGGCCGCCCCGTCCGAGCCCCGGCCTCCCGCCCCGCCGGGAAGCGAGGCCCCCGCGCCCTCGGTGGCCCGGTCCGCCGGGTCGGCGCCGGCGCGGCCCGTGCCCTTGCAGCAGGCCCCTCTGGGGCGTCTTGTAACGAACTAGTGCCGGTTGGCGTGTGCGCCTGGATTCGGCCCGTGGTGCGCCGGTTACACTCCCCGGCTGTACCGAAGATCATGTTGACGGGGTGAATACGTCCGATGAGCGACACCAGCACGACCGAACAGCTGTCTGCCGGCTCTTCCACGACCGCGGGCCACGGCCGGCACCGGGGTCCGGTCGCGGCCCAGGAGAGGGAGACCGCTCCGCACGGCCGGCACCGCAAGCCGGTCCAGGAAACGGCCGAGGCGGCAGCAGCCTGACGGCAGTGAGGCAGTGAAGAGGAGGGGGCGTCCGACCGGGCGCCCCCTTTTTCCGGGTCCGGGCGCGCGGTCGGATGACGTTGGCCGTGACGCCGTACTTGGCGAGGGCCAGGGCGAGGGCGGTGGACGTGGTCAGGCCGACGATCCTGCCCTTGGCCGCCGGGTCGTCGGGCCGGCCGGCGGATCCGGCCAGGAACGCCTCCGAGGAGGTGTTCACGATCCGCCCGTACACCGGCTGCCCGGCCGCCCTGGACCGCTGCCGCCCGTGCGCGGCGTCACTGGCTGCTCAAGCGTGCGGAAACGACGGTTTCCGACGGCTTCCCCGGGAGTGACACCGCTCAGGAGTGCTCCACGAGCGTGTCGGCGAGCACCGGCGCGTCGTCCCGGTCCACGGCGCCGGCCTCCACCCGCACCCGCCCCTCCTCGCGCCACATGCGGATGCGCAGGGTCTCGCCCGGGAACACGACCCCGGCGAACCGGCTGTGGTAGCCGCGCACCCGGGTCACGTCCCCGTCGAGCAGCGTGTCCACGACCGCCTTGAGCGTCATGCCGTAGGTGCACAGCCCGTGCAGGATGGGCCGGTCGAACCCGGCGCGCTTGGCGAAGTCGGGGTCGGCGTGCAGCGGGTTCCAGTCGCCGCTGAGGCGGTAGAGCAGGGCCTGGTCCTCGCGGATGGGGCGCTCGACGGTCCGGTCGGGGGCGCCGGCGGGCGGGCCGAGCCGGCCGGAGGGGCCCCGGTCGCCGCCCCAGCCGCCCTCACCCCGGACGAAGATCCGGGCGTCGCCGGTCCATAGCGGGCCGTCGGCGTCGGCGACCTCGGTGCGCATGACCAGGACGGCGGCCGTGCCCTTGTCGTACACGGCGGCGATCCGGCCGGTGGCGGTGGCGGTGCCCCGGACCGGGACGGGACGGTGGACCTCGATGCTCTGCCCGCCGTGCAGCACGCGTGCCAGGTCGACGTCGATCCCCGGCATGGACAGCCCGCTGATCACTCCGGGTGGGCCGTTGCCCGCGACGGTGGCGAAGCTCGGCAGGACGTGCAGCCGGGACTCCAGGGTGTAGCGCAGCTCGTCGGGGTCGGTGGCGGGGCGCCCGGCGCCGATGCCGAGGTGGTAGAGCTGTACGTCCTTGTGGTCCCAGGTGATCTCGCCGGTCCGGGGTGCGGCCGCGAGGGCCTGCGCTGCGTCGATGGCCATGGGGCTCCTGAAGCGGGGGCGGGGGTGGGGTGGGGTGGGGGTGGCGGTGGGGAAGGTCGTGGCGGTGGTGGAGGTCGTGGCGGAAGACCCCGGCACGGACGTCCGCACCGTCGGCCGCACCGGGGCCGCCGCGAGCCGGTCTAGAACGCGTTCCAGTCCGGCGCCCTCTGTATAGCCGAGGGCTCCACCGCTGGGAAGGCTCCTGGCGTGGCGTCAGCCAGGCCCGCCGGACCGTGACTTTTGTACCGCTCGTTTCCGTACAACCGCATCTGCCGCGACCGCTGTCCGGTTCCTTACGTTTGCTACGTACGCTGTGCGTCCTGACGCCGTAGGGCGAGGACCATTCGACCGGGGGGACACGGAGATGACGGGGTGGCGCGGACCGCGGGACCGGCGGGCGGCCCGGCAGGAGGCGATGGAACGGTGGCGGGCGCGGCGTGAGTGCGCCCGGACCGCGCGACGGCCCCGGCGGGACGGCGGGAAGTCCGGCGACGTCCATCCGGGCCCGCCGCCCACCGGTTTCGCCCTGCTGCCCTGGCTGCTGCTGGGCATGGGCGCCTTCTCCAATGTGATCCAGGGCGACACACCGAACCCCTGGATCGGCGCCCTGGGCCTGCTGGCCTTCAACTCGCTCTACGTCCATGTCACCTTCCGTGCCTTCGACCGGGCCAAGCGGGAGTCGGTGTCCACCCGGGTGGCCCTGGGACTGCTCGGCCTGCTCACCACCGGGCTCGCCCTCGGCTACGGCGGCAACTGGCTGATGTTCTTCCCGCTGCTGGGCCTGGCCACCGGCGCCACCCTGCGCGGGCCGTGGCTGGGCCGGATCGGGCTGCTGCTCACGCTGTACGCGGGGGCGATCTCCTGGCTGCGGGCCGGGTGGGACGAAGGCACCGGCATCGCCTACGCCACGTTCCTGTCCAGCATGGTGACCGCCGCGATCCTCGGCCTGTCCGAGGCGGTGCGGGAACTGCGGGCCGCCCGCGAGGAACTGGCCCGGCGCGCGGTGGAGAAGGAGCGGCTGCGCTTCTCCCGTGATCTGCACGATCTGCTCGGTCACACCCTTTCCGTGGTCGTGGTGAAGTCGGAGGCGGCCCGCCGGCTGGCCGCCCGCGACCTGGACGCGGCGCTGACGCAGATCGCGGACATCGAGTCGGTGGGCCGGCAGGCGCTCACCGAGATCCGTGAGGCGGTGACCGGCTACCGCGAGGGCAGCCTCGCCACCGAGCTGACCCGGGCCCGGTCGGCCCTGTCCGCGGCGAGCGTACGGCCGGTGGTCCGCCAGTCCGGCACACCGCTCACCCCGGAGACCGAGGCACTGCTCGGCTGGGTGGTCCGCGAGGCGGTCACCAACGTCGTCCGCCACAGCGACGCCACCCGCTGCGAGATCACCGTGGAGTCGGCCGCCGAGCGCGTGCGGCTGACGGTGACGGACAACGGCACGAGCGCCCCCGGCGGCGGGGACGGGGACGGGGACGCCCTCGGCGATGGGGATGCGGACGCGGTCACGAGCGAGCGCGTGAGCTTCTCCGGAGGCAAGCGTGAGGACGCCGCCGGCGGTGAGCGCGTGGATGTCTTCGGCAGTGACGGCATGAGCTTCTCCAAGAGCGACGGCAGGGACGCCTTCCGCGGTGAGGGTGTGGGCGCCGCCGAAGGGGGGCGCAGGGTCGTAGGTGGTACCGGGCTGAAGGGGCTGACCGAGCGTCTCGCGGCGGCGGGTGGTTCCCTGACGGCCGGTCCCTCGCCCCGCGGCGGCTTCACGGTCACGGCCGTCCTCCCCGTCGGCGCCGACGAGTTGACACTCACGGGGTGACGCCCGGCCCCGGTGGGGCGAGCCCCGTCCGCACCGGCCTCACTCTCACCCGTCGTCGCTTACGGGATGACGTCCCGGGCCGAGACGAGGCAAGGCGGGCCCGCGCCCCGTCCCTGCCCGCCGTACTCTGGCCCCATGAGTCACACGCCCGGGAAGCAGCGCTCGGCCGCCCCCATCCGGGTGTTGCTCGCCGAGGATCAGGGGATGATGCGCGGCGCGCTCGCCCTGTTGCTCGGGATGGAGGAGGACATCGAGGTCGTGGCCTCGCGCACCAGGCCCAAGTCGTCCTTCGGCGCCAGGAACTCCCTGAGCCTTCTGCGGTGTTTTCGCGCATGGCCGTCGATCATCCCGCGCCGTACATACGCCTCCGGGTCATCGGCCGAGCCGACCCTGCACCAGGCCGTATAGACCCGTCACCACCGCCGCGCCGCCCGGTCCGAGCCGGCGCGCAGAGTAGAACGTGTTCCACCGACGGACCGCGCTTGACGAGGGGTCAGAAACCCATGGAACGGTCAAGATTTCATTAGGGGCCCGAAGCAACGGAATAGTTGCCTGTGCATACGAGGTTTACCTGGCACTTATGACACGTGGAAGGCCTCACTCCATGACAGACACGACGACCGACCAGCCCACCCGGAAAGCGGGCGGCGCGGTGGTCCCGGTGCTCGCGTTCGCGGGCATCGTCGTCGCGGTGATGCAGACGCTGCTCGTGCCGGTCATCAAGGACCTGCCGCAGCTGCTGGACACCGCTCCCAGCAACGCCACCTGGGTCCTCACCTCCACGCTGCTGTCCGGCGCCGTGGCCACCCCGATCATGGGCCGGCTCGGCGACCTCTACGGCAAGCGCCGGATGCTCGTCCTGAGCCTGGCCGTGATGGTGATCGGCGCCCTGGTCAGCGCGTTCACCAGCGAGCTGATCACCATGATCGTCGGCCGTACCCTCCAGGGCTTCGCCATGGGCGCGATCCCGCTGGGCATCGGCCTGATGCGGGACATGCTGCCGCGCGAGCGGCTCGGCTCGGCGATGGCCCTGATGAGCTCCTCGATCGGCGTCGGCGGCGGCCTCGCGCTGCCCGCCGCGGCCCTGGTCGCCCAGCACACCGACTGGCACGCGCTGTTCTACGGTGCCGCCGGCCTCGGCGCGCTCGCCATCGTGCTCACCTTCCTGGCCGTACCCGAGTCCCCGATGCGCGCGCAGGGCTCCTTCGACCTGGCCGGCGCGCTGGGTCTGTCCACCGGTCTGGTGCTGCTCCTGCTGCCCATCACCAAGGGCAGCGACTGGGGCTGGTCCTCGGGCACGACGCTGGGCCTGTTCGCCGCGGCCGTCGTCGTCCTGCTGCTGTGGGGCCTGTACGAGCTGCGCGTCCAGGCGCCGCTGGTCGACCTGCGCACCACCGCCCGTCCGGCGGTGCTGTTCACCAACCTCGCGTCGATCATGGTCGGCGTCGCGTTCTACGTCGTCTCGCTGGTCCTGCCCCAGCTGCTCCAGCTGCCCACCGCGACCGGGTACGGCCTCGGCCAGTCGATGGTCGTCGCGGGCCTGTGCGTGGCCCCGCTGGGCCTGACGATGATGTTCACCGCTCCGGTGTACGCGCGGCTGTCCGCCCGCTACGGCCCCAAGGTCACCCTGATCATCGGCCTGCTGATCATCGCGGTCGGCTACGGTGGCGGGCTCGGCCTGATGGACGCGGCCTGGCAGACGATCGTCACGTCCGTGATCCTCGGCGCGGGCATCGGCCTCGCCTACTCCTCGCTGCCCGCGCTGATCGTCGGCGCCGTCCCGGCGTCCGAGACCGGTGCGGCCAACGGGCTGAACACGCTGATGCGGTCCATCGGTACGTCGGTGTCGAGTGCCGTCATCGGCATGGTGCTGGCCAACACCGCGAACAACGTCGGCGGGGTCGCGATACCCACCATGCACGGTTTCCGGGTGTCCTTCCTGATCGCCACGGCGGCGGTGGCCGTCGGTCTGCTGCTGGCGCTCTTCCTGCCGAAGAGCCCGCGGCCGGCGCAGCTGCACACGCAGCTGCGGGCCAGCAGCGAGGAGGACGCCTCGCTGGAGCGGGCCGAGGAGGCGCTGCGGGGCTTCCGGGGCCGGGTGCTGGGCGCCGACGGCGCGCCGGTGGCCCGGGCGAAGGTCACGCTGATCGACCGCCGGGGGCGGCAGGCGGGGGCGACCGTCTCCGACGAGGAGGGGCGGTACGCACTGGCCGTGCCGGCGCGGGGACCGTACGTCCTCGCCGCGAAGGCCGCCGGGCATGGGCCGCTCGCCTCGTCCGCGACGCATCCCGGGGAGGAGCGGGCCGTCGACCTGGACCTGTCGCTGCCCGGGGAGACCGTGAGCGCCTGAATGCTCAAGGGGCTGCGCGGTCGGCGGCCGCGGGTTCGTGGCGGCCGGCCGCGCGTTCCTCCGCGGGGCCGGCCGCTGTGCGTACGTAGAGCCCGGTGGCTTCTGCCTGCTCCCGGCCGCGGGCCCGTCGTGGCTTGGCGCGCAGTTCCCCGCGCCTCTTGGACGCCGGTGGTCCCGCCCGTCCACGGCTGCCGGTCCCTCGTGGCTGAGCGCGCGGTTCCCCGTGCCCCCTTACGGGGCGGTCAGCGCACCCCCTGTCCCCCGCGCGGCCGAGTGTGCGGCAGCATAAGCGGGGTTCGGACAGTCGTACGGTCGAGAGGAACCCATGGCCACCGCCACCCCCCAGCCCGAGATCCTGGCCGCGTTCGAGGCGGCCAAGGGGTTCATGCCCGAGGACGAGGGGCTCGCCCTGTACGCGGCGGCGGTGGAGGCGGGGCGGCTCGGGCTGCCGCTGCTGGAGGTCGGGACCTACTGCGGGCGCTCCACGATCCTGCTCGCCGACGCGGCCCGGCGGGCCGGGGTCACCGCGCTGACCGTCGACCACCACCGGGGCAGCGAGGAGCAGCAGCCCGGCTGGGACTACCACGACCCGGAGACCGTCGACCCCGAGATCGGGCTGATGGACACGCTGCCGCTGTTCCGCCGCACCCTGCACCGCGCGGGGCTGGAGGAGCACGTCGTCGCCCTCGTCGGCCGCTCCCCGCAGATCGCGGCGTTCTGGAACTCCCCGCTCGGCCTCGTGTTCATCGACGGCGGCCACACGGACGAACACGCCGGCGCCGACTACGAGGGCTGGGCGCCGCACGTCGCCGAGGGCGGCCTGCTGGTCATCCACGACGTCTTCCCGCACCCGAAGGACGAGTTCACGGGCCAGGCACCCTACCGGGTGTACCTGCGAGCCCTGGATTCCGGGGCGTTCACCGAGGTCAGCGCGGCCGGCTCGCTGCGCGTGCTGCGGCGGGCCGGGGCGGGAGCCTGAGGCCCCGGTTAGAGTCGCAGACGTGTCGTACACAGGCCCGGAATTCGAATCCCCGCAGCCCCGCCGGTTCCGGCGCGGCCCGCTGACCGTGGCGCTCGCCGCGCTGGTGCCCGGCGCCCTGCTCGGCTGGGGGGCGTACGAGGCGCTGGGCGACGGGGCTTCGGACAGTGCCGCGCGCCCCGCCTCCCGAACGGCCTCCGCCGCTTCCGCCCCGGCGGCCTCCCGGGGCGACGACGGCAAGGTGTCCGGCTCGCCCTCCGCGTCCTCCGGCGGCTCCGGCGCGCTCCAGGGGAAGGTCGTCGTCATCGACCCCGGGCACAACCCGGGCAACTTCCGGCACACGGCGGAGATCAACCGCCAGGTGGACATCGGCACGAACTCCAAGGAGTGCGACACCACCGGTACGTCCACCAACGACGGTTATACGGAGGCGTCTTTCTCGCTCGACCTGGCGCACCGGCTGCGGGACCTGCTGGAGCGGGAGGGCGCCACGGTGAAGCTGACCCACGACGGCGACAGCCCGCCCTGGGGGCCGTGCGTGGACGAGCGGGCCCGGTTCGGCAACGCCGCGCACGCGGACGCGGCGATCTCGCTGCACGCCGACGGCTCCGCCGCCGGCGACCGCGGCTTCCACGTCATCCTGCCGGGGTCCGTGCACGCCGGTGCGGCGGACACCCGTCCCATCGTCGGCCCCTCGCACGAGCTGGGGGTGCGGCTCGCGGACACCTTCCACCGCGCGACCGGCGAGCCGCCCGCCAACTACATCGGCGGCGGCACCGGTCTGGTCACGCGGACGGATCTGGGTGGTCTCAATCTGTCAACGGTTCCCAAAGTGTTCATCGAGTGCGGCAACATGCGCGATAACACGGACGCGGCCCTGCTGACCAGCGGTAGCTGGCGGCAGCGGGCGGCGCAAGGGATCTCTGAGGGAATCGTGAGTTTCCTGCGCGATTCGTGACCGTCGGCCATAACCGGCCGGACAGCCCGATCTTGCGGACTGTAGTGTCTACCGACGACGAGACGACCTACGAAGGACCTGAAGTGAATATCCGCTCCCTCACTAGAGGCGACGGCGTGGTGATCGGAGCAGCGGTGGTGCTGTTCATCGCCTCGTTCCTCGACAACTACTCGTACGACGGGCTGCCCGACAGCGTCGACCTGCCGAACCTCTGGGAGAGCGGACCGGTCCTGCTCGGCGTCGTGCTGGCGGGCATCATCGGCGCGGCGCTCATCGTCGTGAGCCGGGGCCTGCCGCAGCCCCGCAAGATCGCGGGTCTCGAACTCGGCGCGTTCGGCGTGGCGTTCGCGGTCTTCGCCGCCTGGAGCGCGCTGGGCAACATCATCGACCCCATCGGCGGTCTGGACAACATCGGCGAGGGCTCCGACCGGTCCCCCGACGCCGGCATGGGGCTGATCCTGGCCCTGATCGCCACCCTGGTGATGGCCGCCGCCGCCATCGCCACCCCGCTCGTCCCCGCCCTCCAGGCGTCCCTGGTCCCGGCCCCGAAGCCGCCGGCCCCGCAGCCCTACGGCGCCCAGCCGCCCGGTGGTTACGGCTACCCGGGCGCCCAGCCGCAGCAGCCGTACGCTGCCCAGCCGCAGCCGGGCCAGCCGTACGGGCAGCAGCCGCAGCCGGCCGCGCAGGGCGCTCCGGCCGCGCAGCCGCCGGCCGCGGACTTCTCGCCGTTCTGGTTCGCCGTGCCGGTGACCCGTCCGCTGTTCGCGGAGGACGGTTCGGGCGGCCAGATCGCCGAACTGGCGCCGGGTACCTGGTACCTGGCCGTCGAGCAGCGCGGTGCCGCGCTGGTCGCGCAGACCCAGGACGGCCGTCGCGGTGTGCTCCAGGACACCTCCGGCATCCAGCGCGGCTGAGCCCGAGCCCGCAGCACAGCGGCCCCTCGCCCTTCCGGGCGGGGGGCCGCTGTCGTGCAGTCGCCTCCCCGCTGACATCTGACGATGCGCCAGGAGGCGGTTCCCGGGTCGGGGCGGGCGGGCCCGGTGACGGACCTGCCGGCCCTGTCCCCGGACCCGCACACCCTACGGGTGCCGGCCGAGTTGAGCGGCT
The DNA here is from genome assembly GCF_000720835.1 of Streptomyces achromogenes subsp. achromogenes. Taxonomy (GTDB): domain Bacteria; phylum Actinomycetota; class Actinomycetes; order Streptomycetales; family Streptomycetaceae; genus Streptomyces; species Streptomyces achromogenes. The sequence goes on from NZ_JODT01000023.1 coordinate 122,742, forward strand.
AGCCCTTCGTCAGCTCCGCGGCCGTCGGCACCTGTTCCTTCACCGGTGCGCCGGCGCTGCGGCCCGCGTCCTTGATCTGGCCGATGATGTCGTCGAACGCGCCGGCCGCGCCGTCGTCACCCTTGCGGAGCTTGCCCGCCAGGCCCTTCAGGGATTCGATGCCGGCGCCGAGCGGGGCGAGGGCCTTGGAGAGCGTCGGGTCGCCCTGGGCGTTGCGCTGGGCCGCCTTGAGCCGGTTGTAGGCGAAGAGGCCGGCGGCGCCCGCCTTGATCAGGGCCAGCCTGCGGCCCTTGGTCCCCTTCTTGAACTTGCCGGCCTTCCAGGGCTTCACGATCCACTGGTAGGTCGCGCCGGCGGCGAGGGCCGCGTTCGCCACGAACCGGGTCTTGGCGAACTTCTGGTGTTCGGCGGACGTGCTGGGGCTGGGGCTGTCGGCGGCGGGCACGGCCTGGGCCGCCGCCGAGGTGTTCTTCGTGCTGCTCTGTCCGCCGCTCCCGCAGGCGGTGGCACCGGCCACCAGGGCGCAGCACAGGGTGAGCGCCACGAACAGGCGTCGTATCGGTACGGGCACGGGGTCCTCCCGACGTGTCCTCCCCGAGCGGTCTGGTTCCTCCGGCAGGTTCGCCCGGCGCGGGCGGGTGCGCCACTCGGGGGACGCCGTCCGGGTCGTGCCGGGGGCGTCTCAGGGACGCGTCGGGGGCTTCTCCGGGGTTACAGGATGCGCGGTGCGGCAATCCGGAGAGTATGTCCACTCGATATCGCAACGGTGCGAACCCGGCCGGACGGGTCGTGGCGATCGTCGCCGACGTCGCGGCGCTGATCCTCGGCCTGTGGATCCTGATGTACCTGCTGGAGGCGAACCGGGCCAACGACCTGGTCCGCTTCGTGCACGACGCGGCCTCCTGGCTGGCGGGGTGGTCGTACGACCTGTTCACCTTCGACGAGGCCTGGGCCCGCGTGGTCGCCGGGTACGGCCTGGCCGCCGTGGTCTATCTGTTCGCCGGCCACGCGATAGCCCGCCGAATACACCGGCACTGAGCGGTGCGCCCAGTGCCGGTGCGGGTGCGGGTGCCTGTGCGGATGCCGGTGGCGGTGCGGGCTCCGGTCAGGTGCAGCAGTCCGGGTCCAGGCCGGCCGGCAGGTGCTCGCCGCCGAAGACCGCGCAGGTGGCCTCGTGGCCGCCCAGCGCGGCCACGGCCAGCAGCAGCGAGCCCGCCGTCCAGGTGGTCAGCTCACGGGGCCAGATCGCGTCGTCCTCGAAGACGTAACCCGTCCAGTACAGGCCGGTCGCGGGGTCGCGCAGGTGCTGGATGGACTGGAGGATCTCCAGGGCCCGGTCGGACTCGCCGACCGCCCACAGGGCCAGCGCGAGTTCGCTGGACTCGCCGCCGGTCACCCAGGGGTTGGGGACGACGCAGCGCACGCCGAGGCCGGGTACGACGAACCGGTCCCAGCCCGCCTCGATCCGGGCCTTGGCCTCCGCTCCGGTCAGGGCGCCGCCGAGGACCGGGTAGTACCAGTCCATCGAGTAGCGGTCCTTGTCCAGGAAGCGCTCGGGGTGCCGGCGGATCGCGTGCCGCAGCGCCCCGGCGGCCAGCTCCCAGTCCGGCTGCGGTTCCTCGCGCTGCTCGGCGATGGCGAGCGCGCAGCGCAGCGCGTGGTGGACGGAGGAGCTGCCGGTGAGCAGGGCGTCGGCGGTGGGCGTGCCGTCGTCCTCGCGCCGCCAGCCGATCTGTCCGCCGGGCTGCTGGAGCCGCAGCACCCACTCGACGGCCGCGTAGACGGCCGGCCACATCCGGTCCAGGAAGGTGTCGTCGCCCGTGGAGAGGTAGTGGTGCCAGACGCCGACGGCTATGTAGGCGACGAAGTTGGACTCGCGGGCCCGGTCGGTGACGTCGTCGTGGGCGCCGTCGGCGTAGGCGGCGTACCAGGAGCCGTCCTCGTTCTGGTGCCGGGCCAGCCAGGTGTAGGCGCGCTCGGCGGCCTCGTGTTCGCCGGCCGCGTCCAGGGCCATGGCGGCCTCGGTGTGGTCCCAGGGGTCGAGGTGGTGTCCGCGGAACCACGGGATGGCGCCGTCCTCCCGCTGTCCGGCGAGGATGCCGGCGACGGTCGCGGCGGCCTGCTCGGCGGTGAGGACCCCGGGCAGGACGAGGTGTTCTGTCCGGGGGGTGGTCACCTGGCGGCCGCCTCTGCGCCGAGCGAGGGGAGGTGCGGCTTGGTCGCGTAGACCACGAAGCTCTTGCCGATCAGCGGGTTGAGCGCCTGTTCGGCGAGCCGGGTGGCGAGCGGCTTCTTCATGATGTCCCAGACCAGCAGCTTGTGGTACGCGCGCACCGGCAGCGCCTTGTCGTTGTCGACGCCGAAGGCGCACTTCAGCCACCAGTAGGGGGCGTGCAGGGCGTGGGCGTGGTGGCTGCCGTAGGGCTTCAGGCCCGCCTCGCGGAGCTTGCCGGTCAGCTCGTCGGCCTTGTAGATGCGGATGTGGCCGCCCTCGACCTCGTGGTAGGCGTCGGACAGGGCCCAACAGACCTTCTCGGGGCCGTAGCGGGGCACGGTGACGGCGATCCGGCCGCCGGGCTTGAGTACCCGGACCATCTCGGCGAGCACGCCCTTGTCGTCGGGGATGTGCTCCATCACCTCGGAGATGATGACGACGTCGAAGGACTCGTCGGGGAACGGCAGGGCGAGGGCGTCGCCCTCCATGGCGGTGGCGGTGGCGCCCTCGGGGGCCTCGCCGGCCTCCTTCATCGCCGCGAACCACTTGGCGACCTCGCGGATCTCCTCGGCGTTGCGGTCCAGGGCCACGACCCGGGCGCCGCGCCGGTAGCACTCGAAGGCGTGCCGGCCGGCCCCGCAGCCGAGGTCCAGGACGCGGTCGCCCGGGGCGAGCGGGAACCGGGAGAAGTCGACGGTCAGCACGTGGCCCTGCTTTCGGAGGAGACGCTGGTGTCACTCGTCGAGGTCGCGGACGCGGCGCTGGGCGGGGCCGCGACGCTCGCCGGGGCCGCGGAGCGGCCGGGAACGGGGGCCGCGGTGGGGGTGCCCCCGCACGGGCCGGTTCGAGCCTGGGGGCGGGCCGGGACCGCCGGGCGGGCGGGGCCGCCCGCGCGAGCGGCACGGGCGATGGCCTCGCGGTAGTGGGCCACGGTGCCCTCGGCGGCGCGGGCCCAGGTGAAGTTCGCCAGCACCCGTTCGCGGCCCGCCGCGCCGAGCCGGGCCCGCAGCCCGGGGTCGCCGAGCAGCCGGTTCAGCGCGGCGGCCAGCGCGTCCGCGTCGCCGGGCGCCACGGCCAGGCAGGTCTCGCCGTCGCGGCCGGCCACCTCGGGGATGGCGCCGCCGGTGGTGGCGACCAGCGGGGTGCCGGTGGCCATGGCCTCGGCGGCGGGCAGCGAGAAGCCTTCGTAGAGGGAGGGCACGCAGGCCACCTCGGCGGAGCGGATGAGGTCGACCAGCTCGGCGTCGGAGATGCCCTTGACGAAGTCGACGGCGCCTTGGAGGCCGTAGCGCTCGATCGCCTGGGCGACCGGGCCCTCGGCGGGGCGCTTGCCGACGACGACGAGGTGGGCGGCGGGGTGCTCGGCGCGCACCTTGGCGAGCGCCTCCACGAGGAACACCAGCCCCTTGAGCGGCACATCGGCGCTGGAGGTGGTGACGATCCGGCCCGGCACCTCGGCGACGGCGGGATTCGGCGCGAACAGGTCGGTGTCGGCGCCGATGTGGACGACGTGGACCCGGTCGCGGCGGACCCCGAGGTGGTCCACGATCTCCTGGCGGGAGCTGCCGGAGACGGTGAGGACGGAGGGCAGCCGGCGGGCGACGCGCTTCTGCATCCGGGTGAAGGCGTACCAGCGGCGCACCGAGTAGCGGCGCTGCCAGGTCTCGGCCGCGTCCAGCTCCAGTTGCCGGTCGACGGTGATGGGGTGGTGGATGGTGGTGACCAGGGGGGCGCCGATGTCGCCGAGCAGGCCGTAGCCGAGGGTCTGGTTGTCGTGGACGACGTCGAACTCGCCGCGCCGGGCGCGCAGGTGGTGGCGGGCGCGCAGTGAGAAGGTCAGCGGTTCGGGGAAGCCGCCGGTCCACATGGTGGCGACTTCGAGGGCGTCGATCCAGTCGCGGTACTCGTCGCGCTTCGGGGTGCGGAAGGGGTCGGGCTGGCGGTACAGGTCGAGGCTGGGCAGCTCGGTGAGGGTGAGGTTCGGGTAGCCCTCGTCCAGCACGGGGTACGGCTGGGAGCCGATGACCTCCACACGGTGCCCGAGGCGGGCCAGTTCACGGGAGAGGTGCCGTACATAGACGCCCTGGCCCCCGCAGAACGGGTTCCCCTTGTAGGTGAGGAGCGCGATGTCGAGCGGTCGCCCCCCGTCGGCAGCGGGTCCCTGGTCGGCTCCCGCTTCCCGGGCCTCAGCGGTCACTCCGTGCCCCCTTCTGCCTGCACTGTCCCGCGAGACTACGACGGGACGCTAATCTAGAACAAGTTTCAGACTTGATCGTTCAAGAGGCTCCGAATCTACCGGCAGGTAGGGGCGCTGTGAGCAGTGGATCGGGTGATTCGCGCCACGGCGCGCGGCCCTGCCCCGCCGGGCGGTCACGAGCCCTACAGACCCCCTCACCGACTGTCACGGAACGGGACCCATGCCTGCGGAAGCCAGCACCTCGCGCCCGGCCGCGCCACCCCTCACCGCACGGCAGGAGGCCCGCCGCCGCAGGATCCTGCACGCCAGCGCGCAGCTCGCCGGCCGGGGCGGGTTCGACGCCGTGCAGATGCGCGAGGTGGCGGAGTCCTCGCAGGTGGCGCTGGGCACGCTGTACCGGTACTTCCCGTCAAAGGTGCATCTGCTGGTCGCCACCATGCAGGACCAGTTGGAGCGCATGCACGGCACGCTGCGCAAGAAGCCCCCGGCGGGCGCGACGGCCGCCGAGCGGGTCGCGGAGACCCTGATGCGGGCCTTCCGCGCGCTCCAGCGCGAGCCGCACCTGGCCGACGCGATGGTCCGCGCGCTCACCTTCGCCGACCGCAGCGTCTCACCGGAGGTCGACCAGGTCTCCCGGCAGACGACCGCGATCATCCTGGACGCGATGGGCCTGGCGGATCCCACCCCCGAGCAGCTGTCCGCGGTCCGGGTCATCGAGCACACCTGGCACTCGGCGCTGATCACCTGGCTGTCCGGCCGCGCCTCGATCGCCCAGGTGAGGATCGACATCGAGACGGTGTGCCGGCTGATCGACCTGACGGACCCGGCCGCCGCGCGCCCCTGACGACGATGGCGGCACCGGAGGGGCACGGAAAGACCTAGGACACGAAAAAGCCCCGGGGTGCGAGAAAGCCCCAGGGCACGAGAAAGACCTACGAAGCGGGTTCCCTTCGCCGGTATGGCCCGGATCAGGTAATAGGGGTCGTCGTCCGGCGTCGCCGCCTTCCGACCTCTCAGCCCTACCGTCGCTGTCGGCCCGGGCGGATGCTCTTCGCGTCTCGCCTGAGTCGGCTACTCCGGTCGGACTCCCTCACTCGCCTCGTAGGCTGATATCAGGATATAGCGGATAGCCCTGACGGAACCGCCCAATACCCACCAATTGCCAACACGTCCCGCTCCGGCGCCGCCAGGAAGACCCGCAGCTCGAAGCCGTCGGCCGGCTCGACGCCGTAGCCGTGCCCGGAGCACAGGCCGCCGGAGCAAGGCCGGCCGGAGCACAGGCCGGCCGGCTCGTCCCTGTCGGCGGCAGCGCGGCTCAGCCGGCGCCGACCGCCTTGCGGGTGATGTACTTCGTGCCGGTGAGGACCATCCGCTTGAACGCCACCGCGGTGAACCCCTTGAGGTGGCTGTCCTTGAGGCTGTCGTCGGGGTGGGTGAACTGGGCCACCGCGTCCTTGCGGCCGAGGCTGACGCAGCGGGCCACGTAACGCAGGTCGTACGGCTCCGGCTCGCGCCCCTCGGCGAGGCGGGCCAGGGCGTCGACGGCGGCCTGGGCCTGCGGGGCGGCGGTCTGGCAGCCGAACCGGGCGCCGGCCACGCCCGCGCAGTCGCCCACGGCGAAGATCCGCGGGTCGGTGACGCTGCGCAGGTACGCGTCCACGACGGCCCGGCCGTCCGCGTCGACCTCCAGTCCGCTGCGCGCGGCGAGGTCGGGCACGCCCGCCACGATCCCCCACAGGGTCAGGTCGGAGTCCAGCTCCCGCCCCGACCGCAGCCGCACCACGCCCTCGGCGGCCTCCGCCACCCCGTCCTCCACGATCTCCACCCGGAACCGGTCCAGTGCCGCGAGGGCCCGCTGCCGCGCGCCGCCGGACAGGCAGTCGGCGACCGCCGGCGCGACGAGCCGGACCCGCAAGTCGGGCCGGGCCTCGGCCACCTCGGTCGCGGTCTCCAGGCCCGTCGCCCCACCGCCGACGACCGTCACGACGCTCCCGGCGGGCAGGGCGGCCAGCTCCGCGCGCGCCTGCCGCGCGCCCTCCCAGGTGCCGACCGGCACCGTGCCCGGCAGGGCCCGGACGGTGCTGCCGACGGCCAGGATGAGGTGGTCGAAGGCGAGGCTCTCGCCGTCGTCCAGGACCACGGTGCCGTCGCCGATCTTCTCCACGGTCCCGACCCGCACGGCGATGCCGGGCCGCAGCATCGCGGTGAGCGGCGTCGCCGCCGTGGCGGTCCCGGCGACCTGCTGGTGCAGCCGGATGCGCTCGACGAACTCGGGGCGTGCGTTGACCACCGTGACCTCGGCGCCCTTCACCTTCTTGGCCACCCGGTTCGCCGCGAACGTGCCCGCGTACCCGGCACCCACCACCACTACCTTCATCTCGGCCTCCCATCGGAGCAGTTGGTCACTCCCGAGACGAGGCGGGCCGGTTCCCCGTGACATGGCGCCCGTGTGAGCCGCGCCACAGGCCGGCGCTTCCCCGGTCCTCCCTGCCCTCCGGCGGAAACCGAACCCGCCCTGCCCCTCCGCCGGGCACCCTTCGGCCGCCGACGGCAGCTGTCGTGCCGGCGGTCGCCCATGGCTCAGGCCCCCGCCGGCAGGTGGATCGTCTTGTGCTCCGGGCAGGCGCCGTAGCCCTCGGGGCCGAACGCCCGCCCGAGGCCGGAGGTCTGGTAGCCGCCGAACGGGCCGAGCATGTCCGGGCTGAAGGTGTGGACGGAGTAGGTGCCGGTGCGGGTCCGCCGGGCGATGTCGGGCCGTGCTCGATGCCGGCCGTCCACACGCTGCCGGACCGGCCGTACTCGGAGGCGTCGGCGATCCGCACGGCCTCCCGTTCGTCGCCGTAGGGCAGCAGGCAGACCACCGGGCCGAAGATCTCCTCGCGGGCGGCGCGCAGGGAGTTGTCGACGTCGCCGAAGAGGATGGGCTGCACGTACGTCCTAGGAGGCCACCCGCGCGGCCGCCCCCGCGCTCTCCACGTCCAGGGCGACCACGACGTCGGGGCCGTCCGGCCGGCCGCGCTCGGCGATCGCCGCGCCGATCAGGGCCAGTTCGGCGGCCCGGTCGCGCAGGACGTACTGTTCACGGCTCTCCTCCCGGCCGTCCACCCGGCCGCCGGGCTCCTCGCGCCGCCAGGCGGCCACCGCCGCGTCGGCCACGGCCTTCGGCAGCCGTACCTCGATCCGGGCGGCCTGGTCGCGCACGCACACGCCGACCGCCTCCAGCACCTTCGCGTCCTCGCGGTACCGCGTGTATTCCTCTTCGCTGTCCATACCGCGAGGCTAGCCAAGACCACCGGTCACCAGCCGGCAGCACCAGTCACCGGCCGGCGAGCACCAGTCGATCGGACAGGGGGCGGAGGACCGGATGGCGGAGAGCACGGAGTGGAACCGCCCCCGGGAGGACATCCCCTACGGGTCCCGGGACATCGCGGTGTCCGAGGCCGAGTCCCCTCTGCGCCGCCCGGTGATGCCGGGCCGGGCGGAGCCGGTACCGGGCAGCGAGCCGGTGGCGTACGTGGCGGTGTGACGGACGGCGGGTGTCAGGCCGGGGCACTCAGGTCCCGTGCGCCGGAGCCTCCCCCATCCCCAAAGCCTTCCCGCGCGCCGGAGCCTCCCCCATCCCCAAAGCCTTCCCGCGCACCGGAGCCTCCCCGGCCCCGGAGCCCTCCCCGGCAAGGGCCTGCCGGTAGAACCTCTCTATCGCCGCCTCGTGGTTGCGCAGCGCGTGCGAGACGTTCTCCAGTTCGCTGTCGGGGGCGCAGGGGAGCACGGAGAACTCGGCCTCGGAGTGCGGGTGTTCGGGGTCGTCGGGCGCGTGCAGCGCCGCCTCGGCGAACCGGAGGTCCACCGCGCCCGCGATGCCCCGCGCGACCGGCTCCGGATAGCCCGCGTCCGTCGCCGCGGACCGTACCCGCTCCCGCCGGGACGCGCTCAGGTACGGCCCCAGTTTCAGCAGGCCGTCGTTGATGGCGGCCCGGCGCAGCTCCAGGCGCAGGGCGGCGCCGCTGACCCGGCCGGTGGCGGGCGCGGCGGGCGGGGTGATGGCCAGCATGGCCTGCCACAGCGGCTTCAGCCGGCGGTGTTCGCGGACCAGGCGCCGCCGCTCCGCCAGCACCGGACCGGCCTGGCCGACGATGAAGGCGACCGCCACCAGGGCCGCCTCGGCGATGGCGAACGGCGGTGCCGCGTAGGTCGACAGCCAGTCCCAGTCCCGGCCGCTCCACCGGCCGGCTACGGCCGCGAACTTGGCGACGTCGAAGAGGAGCCCGAGGGCGTAGGCCTCCTGGAGGAAGATCACCGCGCGGCGCAGCCAGGTGTCGGCGACCTCCCGGTACCAGGCCCGCAGCAGTCCGGCGGCGACCAGCGCGGACGCCGTGTGGGCGACGACGTAGAGCAGGATGAACTCGCGCATCCACGGCGTGCGGGCGTAGTAGGTGTCGAGGTCGCGCAGCCGTTCCACGCGGTGGTCGGCGAGCAGGAACGTCACGCACAGCCCGGCGATGACGGCGGCGTACGCCAGCCCGACCTGGCGGGTGCGCCGGCGGCGGGCGGCGGAGGGTGGTTCCCGCCAGGTGATGATGAGCCACAGGCAGGCCCCGCAGTAGGCGGTGGCCAGCGAACACACCCACAGGGCCGCGAAGTTGGGGACCCCGGTGAGGACGTTGATGCGGTGCAGGTTGGCCGGCGGCAGCGAGACGAAGACGAGCGTGCCGATGCCGAGCAGCACGGCGGTGGCCCGCAGGATCGGGTCCTGCCAGGCGCGCCGCAGCAGCGGCAGTTTGATCACGAAGGCGACGGCGAACAGGACGGCCGGGACGGCGTAGGAGACCCAGGAACCGGAGATGTCCCAGCGCATCAGGGGCCGCCTATGTTGCCCAGCGAGGAGGACAGCCGGTCGGTGAGGGTGTCCTGGGTCATCCGGCCGGCCGCGCCCGGCCCGACGACCTTGGAGAACTTCGCGGCGAGGCGCAGCCCCCACTCCTCGGCCTCCCACTCGGCCTCGGCGGCCTCGGCGGCGGGCGACCGGGTGGCCATGGCGACCACCCGGTCCCAGGGGATGTCGTCCTCGGCGCGGGCCAGCAGCCGGCGGGCGGCGGCGGGCAGCCCGGGGGCGTAGTGCACGTCGAGGGTGCCGTAGTGGATGTGGCCGATCTCGTGCCCGGCGATGACGAACTTGTGCGGGTCGGGGGCGCGTTGCTCGACCACGACGATGTAGTCCTCCTCACGGGCCAGGGTGATTCCGGAGATGTCCAGGCCCGACGGGAAGGCGACGAACCGCAGCTTGACCGGGCGGTCCAGGTGGGGGCTGAGGGTGGTGCACAGCGCGTGCAGGAACGCCTCGGGGGTGGTCGGCGGGGTGAGGGTGCGGACCGTCTCGCGCACGAGCCGGTCCAGGAAGCGCTTCGGGGAGGCGAAGGGCCGCAGGACCGTCGCCGACCGGGAAGTCCGCTTGGGCCTCGGGGTCTTGGCGGACTGTTCAGGCACGCCCGGTGTCCCCCGCCTTCTCCGAGGCGATGATCATCTCGGCCAGGTCGGCCAGGGTGGCGAGCTGCCGGGCGTTCATCTGCGGGGCCCGGGCGGCGAGCCGGATCAGGCCGCTCTCGCGCAGCCTCAGCAGCGGGTCGGCCTCGGCCTCCAGGCTCTGCAGCACCGGTTGCAGTGCCTCGAACAGCGCCTCCGGTTCGTCGGCGGTGAAGAAGCCGGCGGGCAGGCCGAAGAAGCGGCGCAGCCGGTCGGCGTGTTCCAGGCTGGGCATGCCGCTCTTGCGCCACTCGCTCAGCCACTGCCTGCTGGTCCCGGCGATCCGGGCCAGTTCGTCCAGGGAGTAACGCTTGCCGTCCGGGCGGCGCCGGGTCTCCCGGATGAAGTCCAGCCGCTGGCGCACCCGGTGGGCGAGGCAGGTCTCCCCGGCCCGGCCGCCGGAGAGGAGGTCCACGACGACGCCCACGGGGATGCCGGTGCGGTAGGAGAGGCCGGCCACGTCGAGGGCCTCCGGCAGCCGGCCGGGCCTGCCGGTCAGCTCGCCGAGCCGGTCCAGCACGTCGGCCAGCGCGGCATAGGCGTCACTCACCGAGTCCCCCCTGCGTGTCTTTCCGTTCGCCGGCTGGGCGCGAGGCTACTAGGTTGCCCCCGCGGCGACCAGGTCTGACAAGGCTCCCTGCGTAATTACGCAGCTATCGTTGACAGTTCAGGGCGCGGTGGGTGAGGATCACTGCACGGAGAGCAAGATCCGACCCGCCTCGGGTGCCGCCTATGGGGGAGCGGCACCCGGGGCGCTCCTGATCGCCTTCCCCCCGAGGAAGGTCCAGGCCCATGGCCCAGCCCGTCGTGCTCCTCGGGGCCGGCCGGGGGGAGATCTGCGGGGAGTTCCCGCTGGCCCGCGTCGCCGCGGCCCGCCCGGTCCTCCTGGTCGACCCGTCCCCGCCCGCCCGCTGGGCCCGCCCGTACGCGACCGCCCATGTGGCGGCGGACCCCGCCGACACGGAACGGACGGCCGGGGCGTTACGGAGACACTCCGTCGGGGGCGTCCTCGCCTGGTCGTCGGAGCACCTGCCCGCGGCCGCGCGTCTGGCCGCCCGGCTCGGCTTGCCGGGCCTGCCGTACGGGACGGCCGTGACGTGCGCCGATCCGGTGGCGTTACGGGCGCTGCTGGACCGGCACCGGGTGCCGACGGCGGACCCGGCGGACACCGAGGGGGAACCGGTGTCGGCCGAGGCCGTCGTCCTGGACGACGAGGTGCGCATCGTCGCGCTCACCCGTACGACCCCGGGCCCGCCGCCCGCCCGCCGCCCGCTGCGGCACGGCGTCCACGCCCACGACGTCCTGCTGCACAACCGCTTCCTGCGCCAGTGCGTGGAGCGGGCCGTGTGCGCCCTGCGGCTCACCCACACCGTCGCGCACGTCACGCTGCGGCTGACCGACCGCGGCCCCCGCGTCCTTGGCGTGGCCCCGTACCCGCCCGGCGATCTGATCCCGCTGCTGGTGGAGCGGGCCACCGGTGTCGACCTGGCCGGGGCCGCCGCGACCCTGGCCACCGGCGGGCTCCCGGACGTCACGCCGACCCGGCAGGGGGCCGCCGCCGTCCAGTTCGCCTATCCGACCGTGACCGGCCGTCTCACCCACCTTTGCCTGGACCCCGCCGCCGCGCACGAGCCGTCCGCCGAGCGCATGGTCCTCACCCGCCGCCCCGGCGACCCGGTGACGGCGGCCCCCCACGCCGGGATCGCCGACCGCCTGGCCCACTGGGTGGCCACGGCCGACACCCCGGCCGAGTGCGAACAGACCCTGCGCCTCATGTCCCGCCACCTCACCGCCACGGTCCACCCGGCGCCGCACAGCCACGCGGCCTAGCCGCCCACCGGGAAGGCGGTCAGACACCGAGTACGCGCGCACGCCCGGCCCGCCCCGTGCTCGCCGCATGCCCCTCCCCTTGCCCACGGCCACCGCCGGGCCCGCTCGGGGCGGCCGGTAAAGTGGCGGGGTCGTCACACCCGTACGGGGGAAAGCCGGTGCAATTCCGGCGGTGTCTTCGCCGCGTCACCGGCTTGGCCGGAGCGGGCGGGAACGCCCCGCCGGGTCGTTGACGGCTCGCGTGCGCCGGTGGTCCGCCGCGCACGGCACCGTCGAGGTTGACGGAGCCGAGCCGCCCGGGGTGTCACCCGCGCGCTGCCCGGCTCCCCGCAGGAGAGGCAGTCGCCGACCATGAACGTCCGCCGCAGTGCCGCGGCTCTCGCCGCCGTAGGCGTGCTGGCCGCCGCCGCGCCCGCCACGGCCGCCGACCCGTCCCCGTCCGCCAAGGCCACGGTTTCCTCCGGGCTGTACGGCAAGGGCGACCCGACGTACGACGGCGTGTGGCGGCAGTCGCTGACGCTGGTCGCGCAGCGGACCCTCGGCTACAAGCCGGCCCCCGCCGCCGTGGACTGGCTCACCGGCCAGCAGTGCGCGGACGGCGCCTTCGCCGCCTTCCGGGCCGCCCCGGACAAGCCCTGCGACGGCAAGCTGAAGCGGGACACCAACAGCACGGCCGCCGCCGTCCAGGCCCTCGCCGCGACCGGCGGGCACGGCGCCGTGGTGGAGAAGGCCGTGCACTGGCTGAAGTCCGTCCAGAACGAGGACGGCGGCTGGAGCTACTACCCGGGCGACCCCAGCGACACCAACTCCACCTCCGTCGTCATCGGCGCCCTCGCCGCCGCCGGCGCCGACCCGGCGTCCGTCCGCAGGTCCGGCAAGTCCGCGTACGACGCCCTGCCCGCCTGGTCCATCCCCTGCGACCAGGACGGCGGCGGCGCCCTCGCCTTCCAGCCGGACAAGAAGGGCGACCTGCTGCCGAACGCCGACGCCACCGCGGCCGGTCTGCTGGGCGCGCTCGGCAAGGGCTTCGTGGCCCGCGCCGGCCAGGCCCCCGCCAAGGACACCTGTGTGAAGGGCACCTCCCGCACCCAGGTCGCCGACAACGCGGGCGCCTACCTCGCGGCGGCCGTCGGCAAGACCGGGCACCTGGAGTCCACCCTGCCCGGCGCCAAGGCCCAGCCGGACTTCGGCAACACCGCGGACGCCGTCGTCGCGCTCGCCGCGAACGGCCGCGTCGAACCGGCCCGCAAGGCCTACGCCTGGCTGGAGAAGAACGCCAGCCCGTGGGCGGAGCAGAGCGGTCCCGCCGCCTACGCCCAGCTGATCCTGGCCGCCCACGCCCTCGGTGAGCAGCCGGGCGACTTCAACGGCACCAGCCTGGTCAGCGCCCTCAACTCGCAGGGCCCGGCCCCGCAGATGGACACCTCCGGTCAGCAGCACGAGGAGGAGAAGAAGGAGTCCCGGAACTGGGGCTGGTGGATCTTCGGCGTGTGCCTCGTCGCCAGCATCGGGGTCGGCTTCCTGCTCAGCGGCCGGAAGAAGCGGCAGCCGTGACCGCCGTCCGCCGTGCCGCGCCGGTGCTCGTCGCCGCGCTGCTCCTCCTCGCCTGCGCCGGGCGGGCCGGTGCGACCGGCTACCGCTACTGGTCCTTCTGGGAGCGCACCGGCGGCCACTGGACGTACGCGACGCAGGGCCCGGCCTCCGTCCGGCCCGACGACGGTGCGGTGCAGGGGTTCCGGTTCACCGTGGGCGCGGACGCCGCGGACGCCGGCCGGCCGCGCGGTACGGCGGACTTCGACACGATCTGCGCGGACACCCCGGCGAAGTCCGGGGCCAAGCGGGTGGCCCTGGTCCTCGACTTCGGCACGCCCGCGGACGCGCCGTCCGGCGAGACCCCGCCGGGGGGCCGGACCGTGTGCGCGCGGGTGCCGTCCGACGCGTCCACCGCGGACGCCCTCGCCGCGGTGGCGGGGCCGCTGCGCTACGACACCAACGCCCTGCTGTGCGCCATCGCGGGCTACCCGCACAAGGGCTGCGGCGAGCAGGTCTCCACGGACCAGGAGCCCACCACCGCCACCGCCGAACCCGACTCCTCCGGGTCCGGCTCCGGGCCGTCCCTGGGCCTGCCGATCGGCGCGGGCGTGGTGGCCCTGCTGGCGGGCGCGGCGATATGGCAGTCCCGACGGCGGCGCGATGCGTCCGGGTGACCCCGGCCCGTCCCGCGACCGCGGCAACTCCGTGGCCGCTCGCGCGGTTCCCCGCACCCCCGGGGAGTCGCAGCCCCGTGCGCCGGAAACCACCCCCACCCGGTTCCGCCCCACCCTCCACCCCGGTGCCTGGTGGCTCTGGGCGATATCCCTCGGCGTGGCCGCGACCCGTACCACCAACCCCCTCCTCCTGGCCCTCCTCCTCGCGGCCTCCGGGTACGTCGTGGCGACGCACCGCTCCCCCGCCCCCTGGGCCCGCTCGTACACCGCGTTCGTGCGCCTCGCCCTCGCCGTGCTGCTGATCCGCGTCCTGTTCGCGGTGGCGCTCGGCTCCCCCATCCCCGGCACGCACACCCTCCTCACCCTCCCCGAAGTCCCCCTGCCCCACTGGGCGCAGGGCATCCGGCTCGGCGGCCGGGTGACCGCCGAGGCCGTGCTCTTCGCCGCCTACGACGGCCTGAAGCTCGCCACCCTGCTGGTCTGCGTCGGCGCCGCGAACGCCCTCGCCAGCCCCACCCGCCTGCTCAAGTCGCTGCCGGGCGCGCTGTACGAGACGGGCGTGGCCGTGGTCGTCGCGCTCACCTTCGCCCCGCACCTGATCGCGGACGTCCGCCGGCTGCGCGCCGCCCGCCGCCTGCGCGGCCGTCCCGACCGGGGGCTACGGGGCCTGCTCCAGGTCGGTCTGCCGGTGCTGGAGGGCGCGCTGGAGCGCTCGGTCGCGCTCGCCGCCGCGATGGAGGCCCGCGGCTACGGCCGTACCGCCGAGGTTCCCGCCCGCGTCCGCCGTACCACCGCCGCCCTCACCCTCGGCGGCCTGCTCGGCGTCTGCGCGGGCACGTACGGACTGCTGACCGCCGAAGGCGGCACCTACGGGCTTCCCGTACTGCTCGCCGGAGTCCTCGCCGCGCTCGCCGGACTGCGGCTGGGCGGCCGGCGTTCCCCGCGCACCCGGTACCGCCCCGACCGCTGGGGCGTGCACGCCTGGCTGGTCACCGGCTCCGGCGCCGCCGTGGCCGCGCTGCTGACGCTGGCCTCGGTCCGCGATCCCGGGGCCCTGCACCCCGGGGTCGTCCCGCTGGTCGCCCCCACCCTTCCGCTGTGGCCCGCCGCGGCCGTCCTGCTCGCCCTGCTGCCCGCCTTCGCCGTCCCCAGGGAGCCGTCGTGATCCGCTTCGAGGATGTCAGCGTGACGTACGAGGGCGCCGCCGGACCCACCGTCGCCGGCGTCGACTTCGAGGTGCCGGAGGGCGAACTCGTGCTGCTCGCCGGTCCGTCCGGGGTCGGCAAGTCCACCGTGCTGGGCGCGGTCAGCGGACTGGTCCCGCACTTCACCGGCGGCACCCTGCGCGGACGCGTCACGGTGGCCGGCCGGGACACCCGTACCCACCAGCCGCGCGAACTCGCCGACGTGGTGGGCACGGTGGGCCAGGATCCGCTCGCGCACTTCGTGACCGACACGGTGGAGGACGAACTCGCCTACGGCATGGAGTCCCTGGGGCTCGCCCCGGCGGTGATGCGGCGCCGGGTGGAGGAGACCCTGGACCTGCTGGGCCTGGCCGCCCTGCGCAGCCGTCCCATCGCCACCCTCTCCGGCGGACAGCGGCAGCGGGTCGCCATCGGCTCGGTCCTCACCCCGCACCCCCGGGTGCTGGTCCTGGACGAGCCGACCTCCGCGCTCGACCCGGCGGCGGCGGAGGAGGTGCTGGCCGTCCTCCAGCGCCTGGTGCACGATCTCGGCACGACGATCCTCATGGCCGAGCACCGCCTGGAACGAGTGATCCAATACGCCGACCGCATGGTCCTCCTGCCCGCCCCCGGCGCCACCCCCCTCACCGGCACCCCGTCCGAGATCATGGCCGTCTCCCCGGTCCACCCCCCGGTCATCGCCCTGGGCCGCCTGGCCGACTGGACCCCCCTCCCCCTGACGATCCGGGACGCCCGCCGCCAGGCCGCTCCCCTACGGGCCCGCCTGGCCGACAGTCCTTCGCGCCGGGACTCGCCGACGCCGGTGAGCGACCCCACCCCCGCCCCCCGGCAGCACCGGTTCCGCTCCCGCTTCCGCCGCACCGCCCCCACCCCGGCCCCTCACCACCCGCACCTGGCCGAGGTCCACTCCCTCTCCCTCCGCCGGGACACCACCCAAGCCCTGCGCCACATAGACCTGACCATCTCCCAGGGCGAGACCATCGCCCTCATGGGCCGCAACGGCGCCGGCAAGTCCACCCTGCTCAACACCCTCGTCGGCCTGCTCACCCCCACCACCGGCACGGTCACCGTCGGCGGCCTCACCCCCCACCGCACCCCGCCCCCGACCCTGATCCGCCAGGTGGGCCTGGTCCCCCAGGACCCCCGGGACCTGCTGTACGCCGACACGGTCGCGGCGGAGTGCGCCGCCGCCGACAAGGACGCGGAGGCCGCCCCCGGCACCTGCCGCGCCCTCGTCTCCGAGCTGCTCCCGGACATCTCCGACGACATCCACCCCCGCGACCTCTCCGAGGGCCAGCGCCTGGCGCTCGCGCTGGCCGTGGTGCTCACCGCACGTCCGCCCCTGCTCCTGCTGGACGAGCCGACCCGCGGCCTGGACTACGCGGCCAAGGCCCGCCTGGTCTCCGTACTGCGCTCACTGGCCGCCGAGGGGCACGCGATCGTGCTGGCGACGCACGACGTGGAGCTGGCCGCCGAGCTGGCGCACCGCGTGGTGCTGCTGGCCGAGGGCGAGGTGATCGCCGACGGCCCGATGGCGGAGATCGTCGTCTCCTCCCCCTCCTTCGCACCGCAGGTGACGAAGATCCTGGCCCCCCAGCGCTGGCTGACCGTCGCCGAGGTCCGCGAGGCCCTGAAATGAGCCGTACCCGTCTGCACGCCGTCCGTCTGGGCCCCCGTTCCCTCGCCGCCCTCGCCCTCACCGGCGCC
Source organism: Streptomyces achromogenes subsp. achromogenes (assembly GCF_000720835.1). Lineage (GTDB taxonomy): Bacteria > Actinomycetota > Actinomycetes > Streptomycetales > Streptomycetaceae > Streptomyces > Streptomyces achromogenes. The sequence continues at coordinate 139,623 of NZ_JODT01000023.1, forward strand.
GTCGGCCTGGTCGCCTTCTGCTGGCCCTTCCTCGCCCCGCCCCGCTCGCAGCTGAGCGCCCACGCCCAGGACGCCCCCTGGCTCTTCGCGGGCCTGCTCGTCCTGCTGGTCGCGGTGGTCGCGGCGACGATCTCGGAGTCCGATCTCGGCCCGAAGGCGGTGGCGATGCTGGGCGTGCTGGCCGCCACGGGCGCGGCGCTGCGGCCGATCGGCGCCGGTACGGCGGGCCTGGAGCCGATGTTCTTCCTGATGGTGCTGAGCGGCCGGGTGCTCGGCCCGGGCTTCGGCTTCACCCTGGGCTCGGTGACGATGTTCGCGTCCGCCCTGCTCACGGGCGGGGTCGGGCCGTGGCTGCCGTTCCAGATGCTGGCGATGGGCTGGTTCACGATGGGCGCCGGGCTGCTCCCGGGCCCGGTCCGGCTGCGCGGCCGGGCCGAGCTGCTGCTGCTCGCGGTCTACGGCTTCCTGGCCGCGTTCGCCTACGGCACGGTGATGAACCTCGCCGGGTGGCCCTTCATGGGCGGCGGGGCCTCGGGCATCTCGTTCGTCGCCGGGGATCCGGTGGCCGCGAACCTGGCCCGTTTCGTCGCGTACTGCACGGCCACGTCCCTCGGCTGGGACCTGGGCCGGGCCCTGTGCACGGTCGTCCTGACCCTGGCGCTCGGTCCGGCGGTACTGCGGGCGCTGCGCCGGGCCACCCGGCGTGCCGCCTTCGAGACCGCGGTCACATTCGACGGCCCCGGACAGTGACCCGGCGCGCGGGTCCGGGCGCGTGGCGTGAGCGAGTCGGTGAAGGACCCCGGCGCCGACGCATGCCGGCCACACCACGTGGCCCACCCCATGCGGGCGAACCCCTCATCCCCGACGCAAGAGGTACTCCGTGACCGTCTCCATCATCCGCCGCATCACCTCCCCGAAGAAGGTCCTCACCACCGCCGCCGTGGCCGCCGCCACCGCCGGCATGGCGCTCACCGCCGCTCCGGCTCACGCCGCCCCGGCCCAGGCCTCCTCCGCCCAGGCGATCGCGCACAAGATGATCCCGGACGCCGCGCAGTTCAACGCCTTCAGCAAGATCGTCTCCCACGAGAGCGGCTGGAACCCCCACGCCACCAACAGCTCCTCCGGCGCCTACGGCCTCGTCCAGGCCCTCCCGGCCTCCAAGATGGCCTCCGCCGGCGCCGACTGGAAGAACAACCCGGCCACCCAGATCAAGTGGGGCCTGGACTACATGAACTCCCGCTACGGCAGCCCCGTCAAGGCCTGGAACTTCTGGCAGGCCAACGGCTGGTACT
>NZ_JODT01000024.1 GCF_000720835.1 Streptomyces achromogenes subsp. achromogenes
CCCCGACGAAGTCCGCGAAGCACTCCAGATCGGCCCCGACACCCCCATCATCACCACCGACGCCCGCCACCGCGCCGACGCCAAGAGCGCCCTCATCACGCTCGTCGAACACGCCCTGATGGCGCGCCTGCGGTAACTCCGCCCCGCCGGGCAACCGACGCGGGCTCCTGTCGCTCTTCTCTGAGGACAGGAGCCTTTGTCGTGGTACGTACGGGTGGGTCCGGGATGCATGTGATCGAGGTCGACGGCTGGAGTGCGCTGCTGTGGGCGGCGCTGCTGCTGGTGCCGAGCGCGCTGGTGTCCTCGGCCCTGCTGTTCCCGCTGCGGGCGCGGCTGCGCAGCCCGCTGGTCCTCGGCTGGCTGACCACGTTCCTGACCGCCGTGCTGCTGCCGCTGTGGACCCCGGGCCTGCGCCTGACCTCCCTGTGGCCGGCGGTCTGCGTGGCCACCCTGTCCCTGCCGCTGGAGCCGTGGCTGCGAAAGCGGGACGAGACGCGGCACGACGGGTGACAATGCCCTCGTCCGGTGCGTGTCGAGGGGGCGGGAAGTGAGCGCTGAGGCGGCGGCCGCGTTACGGCTGGGTACGACCGTGGCGAAGGCCGCGGCACAGATGTGGCTGGGCGGCAGACGCCGCGAGCAGGAACGGCATCTGGACATGGCCGGGCTGATCCGGCTGCGGGTGTCCGGGCTGCGCTTCCAGCGGGGTGTGCACCGGCAGTTCGAGGAGATCGCGGACGCGGTGTACGACCGGCTGGCGCCGTACCTGGAGCGGGAGTTCCGCGGCTTGGACGACGGCGCCCGGCAGGCCGTGGTCGACGGGGTGTGCGACACCTTCGAGGCGGCGGACCTCTCCGACGAGGCGGTGCTCGCGGCGGACGTGAACCCGGCGGAGATCGTCCGCCGGATCACCCGGGCGGTACGGCCGCCGGCCGGCTTCGGCGAGATGGAAACCCGCCTGTACGAGCTGCTGTTCACCGAGTGCGTCGAGTACTACGTGCGGATCGTGCGCGGGCTGCCGGTCTTCGAGGAACGCGCGCTGACCGAACTCCTCGGCCGTACGACGTCGTTGGGCACGGAGATCGCCCGGGTACTGGAACGGCTCCCCGACCGCTCCCTGTTCGCCCCGGAGGGCACGGACCGGGACGGCGACTTCCGGCGCCGCTACCTGGAGCTGGTCAGCACGACGCTGGACGAGACGGAGCTGTACCGGCGCACCTCCGACCGGGCGGGCGCGCGGGTACGGCTGTCGGTGGCGTACGTGAGCCTGCGGGCCACCGGCGACGACGGCAACCGGCGCCGCCCGGCCCGCACCCTGCCCGTGCTGCGGCCCGACATGAGCGACTGGGAGGAGCCCGGCACGGAGAGCGCCGGCATGCGGGTGGAGGCGGCGCTCGGCGGGGCCACCCGGGTCCTGGTGCGGGGCGAGGCGGGCTCGGGCAAGACGACGCTGCTGCGCTGGCTGGCGATCACGGCCGCGCGGGGCGCGTTCACCGGGGAACTCGCGGACTGGAACGGTCTGACACCGGTGTTCGTGAAGCTGCGCGAGTACAGCGGCCGGGAGCTGCCGAAGCCGGAGGCGATGCTGGACTCGGTGGCCGGACAGATCACCGGGGTCATGCCGAAGGCGTGGGTGGAACGCCAACTGGCCGACGGCAAGGCCCTGCTGCTGATCGACGGCGTGGACGAGCTGCTGGACGGCGAGCGACGCGGGGTACGGGACTGGCTGCGGGGCCTGCTGACCGCGTACGGGTCAGTGCGTGTCGTCGTCACCTCCCGCCCCGCCGCCGCCCGCGCGGACTGGCTGCGCCACGAACGGTTCGCCTCGCTCCACCTGGACCGCATGACCCCGCCGGACCTGGCCGCGTTCGTCCGGCAGTGGCACCAGGCGGTACGCGAGCTGGACGACGACCTGCCCTGCGCGGCGGACGAACTCCCCCACTACGAACAGTCGCTGCTGACCAGCCTCAAGGACCGCCCGCACCTGCAGTCCCTCGCCGGTACGCCGTTGCTGGCGGCGATGCTGTGCGCGATGCACCTCGACCGGGGCAGCCGGCTGCCCCGGGACCGGATGGAGCTGTACCGCGACGCGTTGCACACGCTGGTCCACGAGCGGGACGCGGACCGGAACGTGCCGAGCGCGGTGGACGGCCGGCTGAGCCTGAACGACAAGCTGGTGCTGTTGCGGGACCTGGCCTGGCGGCTGTCCGACAACAACCGCAGCGAGATCGGTCTGGAGCAGGCCGCGGTGCACGTCGGGCGGAAGCTGCGGGGCATGCGGCACCTGGACGAACAGGACGGCGCGCGGGTCCTGCAACAGCTGCGCGACCGCGCCGGCATCCTGCGCTCCCCCGCCGAGGGCCGCGTCGACTTCGTCCACCGGACCTTCCAGGAGTACCTGGCCGCGGAGGAGGCGGCGGAGGAGGACCGCATCGGCAACCTGGTGGAGCGGGCCCACCTGGACCTGTGGCGCGAGACGATCATCATGACAGCGGGCCACGCGAACCGGCCTCAGCGGGAGGAGCTCCTGGGCGGCATCCTGGACCGGGCGTCCGCCGAGCCCCGGTACGCCCGGAAGCTACGGCTGCTGGCGGCGGCGTGCCAGGAGACGGTTCCGGAGGTCTCCGAGGGTCTGGCGGACCGGTTGGAGGAGGCGGTGTCGGCGTTGCTGCCGGCGCGACGGCCTACGGATCCTCCGGCGCTGGCCGCGGTGGGGCCGAGTCTGCTGCGCAAGATGCCCCGCTCGCTGGAGGAGCTGACACCGAAGGCGGCGGCCCAGACCGTACGAACCGTGGCGATGATCGGCGGCGAGACGGCGTTGGGGTTGCTGGAGGGGTATGCGGGGGACCGGCGCGCGGAGGTGGTCGATGCGCTCATTGAGGCGTGGGGGTATTTCGACGCGGAGGCTTACGTCGATCGGGTGATGAACGGGCTGGCGCTGGACAAGCACCAGGTGGTGCTCACACACTCGGCTCAACTGCGGACAGCGGGCCGGCTTACGTCACTGACCAAGTTGTGGGTCAGATACGCACTCGAGGACCTGTCTGACATCCCCGAGTTCCCGGCCCTCGAATGGCTGACGTGCTCCGAGATCAACACACTCGACCTGTCTGCGGTGACGCGCTTCCCCAAGCTCACACTCCTGCAATTCGTCGGTTGCGGGTCGTCTCGGCATCTGGAAGCACTGGCAGAGCTGCCGGCGCTGCGTGTCCTGCACTTGCCGCTGCCGGCCTTCGACGACCTCCCCGACCTCCCGAACCTGCACCAGTTGGGCTTCTCGAGCTTCACGGCGGAGACACGACTGGACGCTTTGGCCCCGTACAAGGGCATCGAGTACCTGTACATGGTCGGTGTTCCGGGCAGTCAGATCCCCGATCTCGCCCCTCTCTCCATGCTGCCCCGCCTACGTCACCTGGCGCTGTACAACTTCGGCGCCTTGGACCTGCCCCCGCAGCACTTCGCCAACCTGCTGCCCGGCGTCGAGGTCACCATCCGCTGAACGCACCGCGGCCCCGCCCTCCCAAAGGAGAACGGGGCCGTGGTCAAGCGAAGCGCGGCGCTCAGTGCCAGCTGTGCGGTGCACGGAAGCCCGGCTCGCGCTCCAGGCGGCGCCAGCCCGCTCGGGCGCGGAGGCGGTGGGTCGGGGCCGGGGCCGGCTGGGCGGCGGCTCGGGCGAGGAGGAGGGCCGTGAGGGCGGCGACCTCCTCGGGCTCGGCGTGGCCCTTTTCGACGCGGATGTCAGGAGTACTCATGGGTGTCGGTCTCCGTGAGGGTTACTGCGGCGGGTTGCCGTGCTTGCGGGAGGGCAGGTCGGCGTGCTTGGTGTGGAGCATCGCGAGCGACTTGATCAGCACCTCGCGGGTCTCGGCGGGGTCGATGACGTCGTCCACGAGGCCGCGCTCGGCCGCGTAGTACGGGTGCATCAGCTCGGCCTTGTACTCCTTGACCATCTTCTGCCGCATGGCCTCGGGGTCCTCGGCGGAGGCGATCTGCCGGCGGAAGATCACGTTGGCCGCGCCCTCCGCGCCCATCACGGCGATCTCGTTCGTCGGCCAGGCGTAGGTCAGGTCGGCGCCGATCGACTGGGAGTCCATGACGATGTAGGCACCTCCGTACGCCTTGCGCAGGATGAGCGAGATCCGCGGCACGGTCGCGTTGCAGTAGGCGTACAGCAGCTTCGCGCCGTGGCGGATGATGCCGCCGTGTTCCTGGTCCACGCCGGGGAGGAACCCGGGAACGTCCAGGAAGGTGACGATCGGGATATTGAAAGCATCACACATCTGGACAAAGCGCGCAGCCTTTTCGCTGGCCTCGATGTCCAGGACGCCCGCGAGGACCTGGGGCTGGTTGGCGATGATGCCGACGACCTGGCCGTCCAGGCGGCCCAGGGCGCAGATGATGTTGCGGGCCCAGCGCTCGTGGACCTCGAGGTACTCGCCGTCGTCGACGATCTCCTCGATGACCTTGGCCATGTCGTACGGGCGGTTGCCGTCGGCCGGGACCAGGTCCAGCAGGACGTCGCTGCGGCGCTCGACGGGGTCCGTCGACTCGACGCGGGGCGGGTTCTCGCGGTTGTTCTGCGGGAGCAGCGAGAGGAGGTAGCGCACCTCGGCGATGCACGTCTCCTCGTCGTCGTAGGCGAAGTGGCACACACCGGAGGTCTCGGCGTGCACGTCGGCGCCGCCCAGGCCGTTCTGGGTGATCTCCTCGCCGGTGACGGCCTTGACCACGTCCGGGCCGGTGATGAACATCTGCGAGGTCTCGCGGACCATGAAGACGAAGTCCGTCAGGGCCGGCGAGTAGGCGGCGCCGCCCGCGCACGGGCCGAGCATCACCGAGATCTGCGGGATGACACCGCTGGCCTTGGTGTTGCGCTGGAAGATGCCGCCGTAGCCGGCGAGGGCGGAGACGCCCTCCTGGATACGGGCGCCGGCGCCGTCGTTCAGGGAGACCAGCGGCGCGCCGGCCGCGATGGCCATGTCCATGATCTTGTGAATCTTGGTGGCGTGGGCCTCGCCCAGCGCGCCGCCGAAGATCCGGAAGTCGTGGGCGTAGACGAAGACCGTGCGGCCCTCCACCGTGCCCCAGCCGGTGATGACACCGTCGGTGTACGGCTTCTTCGCCTCCAGGCCGAAACCGGTCGCCCGGTGCCGGCGCAGCTGCTCGACCTCCTGGAAGGACCCGGGGTCGAGGAGCAGCTCGATCCGCTCCCGTGCCGTCAGCTTGCCCTTGGCGTGCTGCGCCTCGGTCGCCTTCTCACTCGGACCCGCAACGGCCCGCGCACGGATCTCGTGCAGCTCGGCGACCCGTCCGCGCGCGTCCGTCGGCTCGCCGGTCGGCTCACCCGTCGTCTCTTCCAAAACGGTCATGTAGCGACCTTACGAAGGACACCAAGAAAAGCGAGCCGTCGACTCTGTACAGTCTCCGGCCCGTTTTCCTGGTACGAGTGAACAGAACCACCGCGTGATGCAGCCGTTCCGACTGCTCAGCGGGCCATCTCGTTGTAGGGACGTCACAAACCGATCAGGCGAGAGCCACCTCACATTCGTGGGTGGCACATGCCATCCCTGGAGTGACACGGACCCTCAGACGGCGGCCTGCCTCCAGCACCTCGACGCCGTCGCCGGCCCGGGTGACCGCGCGCACGGGGTGGTCCCAGAGCAGTTCCAGGGGGGCTCCGGTGCGCGATGGCTCGCTGATCCGGAGGGCGGCCGTACGGCCCCGGCGCACGACGAGCACGCTCGCGCCGGCCGAGACGGTCAGTTCCCCCACCGTACCGGCCGTCCAGAAGGTGCACGCCGTCACCCCCGGCCGGGGTACGGCGACGGCCTGGACGGTGGTGTCGTTGGCGAGGACGGTCAGCCAGTGCCGGTCACCCGCGCGGGCGGCGGTCTCGGCGCGGGTGGCGCCGGGCAGCAGGACGTAGGCGTAACCGGCGTCGGCCGGGTCGGTGCCGTGGTCGAGCCAGAGGGTCTGCCAGCGCCGGGTGCGCCGTTCGGGGCTGCTGGTGGTGTTGATGTCGGCCCAGGCGCCGGTGCGGTCCTCGCGCAGGGTGCGCAACTCGCCGCCGTGGGGCAGGACCCAGCCGCCGTGCCCCTCCAGGTGGGCCCAGTTCCGGCCGCGTACGAGGGGCTGGGTGCCGTTCTCGCCCAGGTTGCGGTTGTCCACGACCGTCTCGACGGGTACGCCGTCGGCGCAGGTGATCCCGGCGCCGAGGCAGACCACGGCGTCGTCGAGGAAGAACCAGGACTTGCGGGCCTGGAGGGTGGAGCCGAGGCCCTTGAGATGCTGGCCGACGGCCGCGTAGGTGCCGTCGGTGGTGCCGCCGACCCAGCGCACGGCCGGTCTGGGGGCGCCCCACTCGCCGCCGGCCCGGTCGGCGAGCCGTCGGGTGGAGACGGTGGTGCCGGGCAGCCGGTACCAGTCGACGGTGGGCCAGTACCAGTCGGTGTACTGGTCTCCGCTCCCCCGCGGCCACCAGGAGAGCATGCCGGAGCCGGTGTCCCAGCCGCGCGGGTTCTCGCCGTTGCCGCATTCGTAGTGGGCGATGCGGTCGCTGGCCATGGCGAGGGCGGCGGTGAACCGGGGGGTGCGGTGGACGGCACGGTCCATGGCCGGGAAGAGCCGGTGCCCGAGGGGTTCGGGGGCGGCGGGAACGGGCGAGGCGGCGACGGCGTGCAGCCGCGCGAGATCACCGACACCGAACTGACGACTCGTCAGCATGGGTAATACGGTGTCCCGTTCTATCCACCCCTTGATGCGTCCGTACCACCGCTCCCGCTCCTCCGGGCTCGCGCCGTCGGCGAGGAGGGTGATGGCGGCGATCAGGGCCTGACCGTGGTAGTGGTCGCCGCGCATCACGCCCTGGTCGTCGGAGCGCAGGTAACCCCGGCTGATGGCACGGCCGTTGACGCAGTCCATGACCAGGCCGTCGTGGATCAGCGGGGCGTAGGCGTGCTCGACGCTGTCCAGGATGTGCTGCCGGCCGGGGTCGGTGATCTCCCACGGCGACCCGGCGAGCAGCGCGAACAGCCGCCCGAGGCCGTCGAGGAGGACTTGGCCGTAGGTGCCCGAGTAGGCGACCCAGGTGTGCTGGACGAAGGAGCCGTCGGCGTAGAGGCCGTCGCCCTGGGTGACGTACGGGAAGACGGGCGAGAGGGCGTCGCGGGCGAGGGCGATCTTCTGCGGGCTGCGGCCGAGGATGCCGCGCAGGGCGACCGAACGGCACAGGTCGACGCGGTTGGCGCCGGTGCTGGTGCCGGAGTAGTCGGTGAGCATCGTGTCCGGTATGAAGTGGTCGACGGCCGCGCAGGCCGCCGCGACCCGGTCCGGGCCCGCCTGCGCGTACAGCGCGGCGGTGATGTCCATCAGCAGGCGGGGGCTGCCGATCTGCCACTCCCACCAGTTGCCGTAGCGGGTGGTGGCCGGGTTGTAGACGGTGGCGGCGAGGTGGTCGAGGCCGCGTAACACGTCCGTGAGCAGGCCGGGGTCGCCGGTGACGCCGGTGCCGGTCTGCACGTACGCCTGGGTCATGGTCCACAGGCGGTTGTAGCTGAAGGTGACGCCGGACGGCGGGTCGAAGGGGTGGCCGGGCCAGAGGGTGCCGGGGCCGGGAAGCATGGCGGCCTGGAACTCCCGTGCCCGTGCTCCCAGTTGGGCGAGACGGGAGGCGTACGGTTCGGCGGCCGGGTCGTAGCCGGCGCCGAGCGCGATGCCGAGCCAGCGCCCGCGCAGCGTCTCGTACGGGTCGGGGCCGGCCGCCCGTGCGCGCCACCCGGGGGTGGCGGCGAGGGCGGCGGCCAGCAGCAGTGCGCGTCGGGTCATGCGGAGGGGCCCGGTCACCGCCGTCGCCGCCCGGTCAGCAGCCGCCGCAGTTGTAGTAGAGGACGTCCCAGTGGTTGCCCTCGTCGGCGTAGATGTTGCCGGAGCCGGACTGGTACTGCGGGGCGCCGTCGCCGCGCAGGCCGATGTACGTGAAGGTGTTCTTGACGTACGAGGTCACGCACGTGTTCTTGCCGTAGTCGAGCTTGTAGCCGTTCCAGTGGGAGTAGGTGCCGGAGGCGTGGCCGGTCTCGGTGCCGCCGGTGATGTTGAGCGCGCAGCCGCTGGCGCTCTTGAGGGTCTGGGCGCCCTGGGCGGTGGCGAGGTTGAGCTGCTCGAAGGATGTGCAGGTGGGGTTGTTCCGGTCGGAGCAGTTGCCGGAGGACGACCAGGTGATGCCGGACTGCCGGAACATCGACGTGGCGGTGGCGTGGCTGATCTTGGTGACGGCGGTGGTGGCGGAGGCGTCGGGGGCGGTGCCTACGAGGGCGAGGCCGGGGGTGGCGACGAGGGCGAGGGTCGTCAGCAGCGAGCGGATCTTCATAGGGGGCCTTCCTGCGATGGGCCGGGCTCTTCCGGGGCGGCTGTGCAGGTGGTGCAGGCCGCATCGTGCCCGAGGGAGAGGGGGGTGCACCAGAGGCACGAACGGGTGACTGTGCGTGTGCGCGGTGACACGGCGAGGTTTTAGTTGAACGCTAAACAGAATAGAGCTATGGTCGGAGGCGAGAGTTAGTTCAACGTTCAACCAGGAGCACGTCATGGGCATCTTCGGCCGCAAGAACACCACCCAGCCCACCGCCGCCGCGCCGGCCGTCGCCGGGCCTGACCTGACCGCGCTGACCGGTGACTACGCCATCGACCCGGCGCACAGCACGATCGGGTTCGTCGCCCGGCACGCGATGGTCACCAACGTGAAGGGCGGCTTCGGTGACTTCACCGGCACGCTGCACCTGGACGGGGCCGAGCCGGCGAAGTCCACGGCCGCGCTGGACGTGCGGATGGAGAGCATCGACACGGGTAACGCGGACCGGGACACCCATCTGAAGTCGGCGGACTTCTTCAAGACGGACGAGTTTCCGACGATGACGTTCCGGTCGACCGGGGTGGAGGTGCTGGGCGGGGAGGAGTACCGCGTCACCGGTGAGCTGTCCCTGCTCGGTGTCACCAAGCCGCTGACCATCGACCTGGAGTTCAACGGCTTCGCCAAGGATCCGTTCGGCAACGAGCGGGTGGGTTTCACGGGCAAGGCGGAGATTCTGCGGTCCGAGTGGGGTCTGACGTGGAACGCGGCGCTGGAGACGGGTGGGGTGCTGATCTCCGACAAGGTGAAGCTGACGTTCGACGTCTCTGCGATCAAGCAGGCGTGAGGGACGAGTAGTCCAGTACCCGCCGCCGGGCGGATCGGCCAGGGGTTCGGTTTTCCGAACCTCCGGTTCGGGGGTGGGCACGATCGATCGGTGTGCCTCGTCCGTCGAGGATGAGGACATGGCTGAGATGGCGATGGATGTCGCGGGGGGAACCGCCGTTCGGGCGGAGGGCCTGCACCGGGAGTACGGGCGTGGCGGCGCCGCCGTACGGGCGTTGCGTGGGGTGTCGGTGGCCCTCGCGTCCGGCACGTTCACGGCGGTGATGGGGCCGTCGGGCTCCGGCAAGACCACCTTGCTGCACTGCCTCGCGGGGATGGACCGGCCCACTCGGGGTGCCGTGTGGTGGGGTGGTACCGAGGTTTCGCGGCTTTCCGAGCGGCGGCTGGCGGCCCTTCGGCGCAGCCGGGTCGGGTTCGTGTTCCAGGCGTTCAATCTGATGCCGGGGATGACGGTCGCGCAGAATGTCGAACTTCCCGGCCGGCTGGCCGGTGAGCGGCCCGAGCGGGGCCGGGTTCTGGACGCGCTCGACCGGGTCGGACTGGCCGGACGCGAGCGGCACCGGCCCGGGCAGTTGTCCGGTGGGCAGCAGCAGCGGGTGGCGATCGCGCGGGCGCTGGTCTCCCGCCCTCGGGTGCTCTTCGCCGACGAGCCGACCGGCGCGCTCGACCGGGCCACCGGCCACGAGATCCTCGCCCTGCTGCGCACCGGTGTGGACCGGGAGGGCCAGACCTGTGTGATGGTGACCCACGACCCGGTCGCCGCCGGGTACGCGGACCGGGTGCTGCTGCTCGCCGACGGCCTGGTGGTGGACGAGCTCGACCGGCCCACCGCCGCCCGGGTCGGCGAGCGGCTGAGCCGGCTGGGCGGGTGACGGCGATGGTCTCGGTCGCCCTCGGGCAGATGCGCCGGCGTCCGGCGGCCTTCGCCGGCCTGGCGTGCGCGCTGTTCCTCGCGATCGCCACCCTGACGCTGTTCGGCTCGCTGTTCGCCGCCGATGTCACCGCGCCCGCGTCCGCCCGGAGGGCGGCAAAAGGGCCGGGAGTGGCGGTGATCGCCGGTGCCTTCGGTGAGATCGCCGTCCTGGTGGCGTTCTTCGTCGTGGTCAACGCGTTGGGTTTCGCCCTCCGCCAGCAGCACCGCGAGCTGGCCCTGCTGCGCACCATCGCGGCGACGCCCCGTCAGACGCGGCGGCTGGTCCGCGGCCAGGTCGTCATGACCGTGTTGTCGGTGGCCTTGCCCGGCTGGGTCGTGGGCGGGGCGGCGGCCCGTCGCTTCCTCGCCGAGCTACGGCGACTGGGGCTGGCGGCGCCGGGCGTGCGGGTGCCGGGGACACCGGTGCCGATGCTGGTCGCGCTGGCCGTCACACTCGCCGTCGGCCTGGCGGCCTCGGCCGTCGCGGCCCGGCGGATCTCGCGGATCGCGCCGTCGGCCGCCCTCACGGCCAGCTCGACCGAGCACGGGCGGACGGGCGCGCCACGCCTGCTCGCCGGGCTCGGCGCTCTGGTGGGGGGAGGTCTGCTGCTGCGACTGTCCGCGACGCGGCCGACCGAGGAGATGGACAAGGCGGGGCAGGCGGCACTGCTCGCCACGGTGGTCCTGCTGGTCGCGGTCGCCCTGCTCGGACCGCTCGCCATACGCTTCCTGGTGGCCGTGCTGGGGGTGCCGGTACGGGCTGTGGCGCCCGGTGCGGGGTGGCTGGCCCACGCCAACCTGAGCGGGTACGCGCGGCGGCTGTCGTCCGCGGTGGTGCCGGTCGCACTGCTCGTGGGGCTGTCGGGCACCATGCTGATCATGACGGAAACCGCCGAGCACGCCGCGCGGGCGACGGCCACCGGTGTCACCTCCGCCACGGACGTCTGGCTGCGCCAGGCCGAGGTGGCGCTGCTGACCTGCTTCGCCGCCGTGTCCACCGTCAACACCCTGGTCGCCGTGACCGCCGAACGGCGCCGCGAGTTCGCGCTGCTGCGGCTGGTCGGCGCGCACCCGTGGCAGCTGATGCGCCTGCTGGCCGTGGAGGCGGCGCTGACCACGGCGGTGGGTGTGCTGCTCGGCGCGGCGGTCGCGGGGGCCGCGTCGGCGGCGTTCAGCACGTCGTCGACCGGCTCGGTGGCACCAGCCGTCCCGGTGGCCGCCTCCTTGTACATCGTCGCGGGCGCGGCGGCGCTGACCTTCCTCACCGTCCTCGCCACCGGCCTGCGGGTGGTGCGCGGTCCGGCGGCGGAGCTGGTGAGCGGTGACCGTGACTGAACACGGCGGTGGACCGGCTGCCGAGAACGGCCGTAGTCACCCGACCGGCGCGGATCGCCCGGGCGCCCCCACTTCGGAGGTGGCCGAGCCCCGGCGGTATCTGTCCGTCCGGGGCGGCGAATGGGCGTTCGCGGTCGTCGGGCTGCCGTTCGCGCTGCTCGGCGGCGGCTACGCCCTGGCCGTCCTGTACGCGGGAGCGCTGCTGTCGCTCACCGTGGTCGGGCTGCCGTTCGTGGTCGCCGCGCTGCTGGGCGCGCGTCGTCTCGGCGCGCTGCACCGGTGGCTGGCCGGCCGGCTGCTCGGCGAGCACGTCGAGGCGCCGGCCGGGCTGCGCCGCCCGGCGGGCCTGTTCGCACGTGGCCGTGTCGTACTGACCGATCCGGTCGCCTGGCGGGCTCTGCTCTATCTGGTGCTGCGCCTGCCGCTCGGAGTGCTCGGCTTCACCGTGGCCGTGGCGCTTCCCCTCGGCTGCGGCTGGCTGGTCGCCTTCCCGCTCTGGGTCCGCGCCTGGGACGGCGCGCGGCCGGCCGGCTGGCTGGACGCGGCGTCCGTCGTCATCGGCCTGGTGGTGCTGTCCGCCGTGCCCGGCGCGGTGCGGGCGCTGAGCGGAGTGAACCGCCGGCTCGCCCGGCTGCTTCTCAGCCCGGCCCGTACCCAGCAGCGGGTCCGGGAGCTGGAGACCGCCCGGGCCACCCTGCTCGCGGACAACACCGACCAGCTCCGGCGCCTGGAGCGCGACCTGCACGACGGCACCCAGGCCCGGTTGGTCGCTCTGGCCATCACCCTCACGCTGGCCGAGGACGCGCTCGTGCCTCCCGCCGGTCCGGACCTCGGGCGGCTGCGCACCCTGATGAGCCGGGCCCGCGGCCAGACCGACGACGCCATCACCGAATTGCGGCGGCTGACCCGGGGAATTCATCCGGTGGCGCTGGACGGCGGCCTCGGCGAAGCGTTGCCGGGCCTCACCGCCACGTCGCCGGTGCCGGTCACCATCCGCCTGGACCTGGGAGAACGCCCGCACCCGGTGGTCGAGCGGGTCGTCTACTTCTGCGCCGCCGAGCTGCTCACCAATATCGCCAAGCACAGCGGTGCCCGCTCGGCCGAACTCACCGTGAGCACGGCTGACGGCCGCGTGCGTCTGCGTGTGCGCGACGACGGTCGTGGCGGTGCGGCGCTCGGTGGCGGTACCGGTCTGACGGGGCTGGCCGAGCGGCTCGCGGCGGTGGACGGAGTCCTGCGGGTGGACAGCCCGCCCGGTGGACCCACCGTGATCGTGGCGGAACTGCCGTCGCGTCTGCGGTGAGCGTCAACCCCGGGTCTCGGACAGGTAGTTGAGAACGGCTTTCACCCGGCGGTTGTCGGTGTCGGTCGCCCGCAGGCCGAACTTGGTGAAGACGGCGGCGACGTGCTTCTCCACCGCCCGCTCCGACACCACCAGCAGCGCGGCGATGGAGCGGTTGGAATGGCCTTGTGCCATCAGCTCCAGCACGTCACGTTCGCGCGGCGTCAGGGTGTCCACCACCCGCCTGCGCTGTCCGCCACGCATCAGATGAGTGACCACTTCCGGGTCGAGCACGGTGCCGCCGCCGGCGACACGGTGCAGGGCGTCGACGAACTCGCTGGTGCGGGCGACGCGTTCCTTCAGCAGGTAGCCGATGCCCGCCGCGCCGTCCGCCAGCAGCCGGGTGGCCCAGGCCGTCTCCACGTGCTGGGAGAAGACGAGGATGCCGACCTCGGCCGTCCTCGCGCGGATCTCGACGGCGGCGCGGATGCCCTCGTCGGTGTGTGTGGGTGGCATGCGGATGTCCACCACTGCCACGTCGGGTCGGTGTTCGGCCACCTCGGCGAGTAGGTCTGGTGCCGTTCCTGCGGTGGCCACGACCTCGCAGCCGCGGGCGCCGAGCAGTTCGACCATGCCGTCGCGCAAGATGACGGAGTCCTCGGCGAGTACGACGCGCAGGTGCCTGTTGATCACGGTCGCCATTATCGGGTGGGGTTGGGGGCGCCGCCGTGGGTGTGGGGACCGGTGTTCGTCAGTGGCCGTTGGGCCGCTCGCTTCTCGGTCAGTGTCGGGCTTCCGCGAGGTGAGTCAAGGGCGCTGCGCGTCGCCTTCGGCGATGGCCCTTCGGGCCACCCTTGACACACCTCGCTCCAGCCCGGGGTAGAAGCGAGCGAGCGGCCCGAAGGAACAGTGGCCCACCCCGGCACCGGACCCCTGGGCGAGCTATGAACCCCTGTCGGCAAGGGGGCGCGCTCGCGTCTCGCCAGCACGCCGGGCCGGTTAAGCGGCTTCCGGCCCGGTGGAGCATGATGCGCCTTCGCGTCTCGCCTGCACGCCGGGCCGGCTTAGCGACTTGCGGCCCGGGGGCGGGTGCGCGGTTGCCTCTCGCCTGCACGCCGGGCCGGCTCGGCGGCTTGCGGAGGGTGGGTGGGCTCGGGGGCGCGGACACGCGGGCGGCGCATGCCCCCGAGCCCACCGGCGTATCGGTCAGCGGCTCACCGGAACGCCGGGCCGGTGGCCTGGTGGTGGGGGCGGCACTCGGCGGCCAGGGCCAGGGCCAGGGGGTGGTTAGTTATGGGCAAGCAGTCCAAAACGAGCCCCTCGGCAGCCCGCGCCCACGGTTGCTTTCGAGGGGGCGATGCTGCTGGCTTGGCAGGGCTGGGGCCAGGGGGGGGTTGGTTATGGACAGGTATTTCCAGAACTAGCCACCGGCCGTATCGGCCAGCGCCCCGTGGCGAGGCCCCGGCCATCGAAGGACCGGAAGGGCACCGTGTGGCCGAGGCCCCTGAAGGGGGGCCTGTTTGGATGGTTGGTCCGCCCGCCGTGACGGCCGTCAGACGCCGAACCGGCCCGGCGTGCAGGCGAGACGCCAGCGCGCACGCCCCACCGGGCCGGAAGCCGCTAAGCCCGCCCGGCGTGCAGGCGAGGCGCGAGCGCGCATCCCCGACCCACGATGCGAACGCAGCCGACGGTAGAGGCCAACCAAGTCCAGCCGGCCACTTTCCCCTGGCCGCCCGCTCGCTTCTCCCCCGTGCTGGAGTGAGGTGTGTCAAGGGTGGGCCGCAGGCCCATCGGCGGGAGGAGAAAACCGCGGCCCGCCGGGACCCCGTGCAGAAGGGCGTTCGTCGCCAACTCGCTTACGCAGAGCAAGACGTCGTCTCCGCGCTCGGCCGCCGCCCAGTCGGTCAACGTCCGCCATGCGAACTTCCGTGCGAGCCCTACCGATCTACGGTCCCGACGGTAGAACGCCTGGCGTGTGTGGGGGTGTTGAGTTTGTGCATTCACAAGGCCACTGTCACTGAGCGTCACTACAGTGGGGCAGCGAGTGAAGTCGTAGTTCTCATTACTACGAGTCCACTACGA
This sequence comes from Streptomyces achromogenes subsp. achromogenes, assembly GCF_000720835.1. Classification (GTDB taxonomy): domain Bacteria; phylum Actinomycetota; class Actinomycetes; order Streptomycetales; family Streptomycetaceae; genus Streptomyces; species Streptomyces achromogenes. Next base: position 14,797 of record NZ_JODT01000024.1, read on the forward strand.
CAGATCGGTGGGCACATGGGGGAAAGGAACGGCCATGCACGAGGCACCCAGGCCCAAGAAAGTCGGTTCGTGGTACGCGGTCGGCGCGCTCGTCGCCCACTACCGCAAGAAAGCACGCCTGACCCAAGAACAGTTGGCCGAGATGGCCAACATCTCCGTCGACACAGTGAGGTCCATCGAACAAGGCCGACTCGCCCTGCAGCCCGACCGAGCCGAACAGTTCGATGAGCTCCTGAACACGGGCGGTGCGCTGACGGTGGTCGTCGCGCGGCTGCCGGTACGAGACCGGATCGTCCAGTTCGCGCAGGGCTTGGTCGATCACGAGCAGGAGGCAGTAAGCGTCCTTTCGTACCAGAGTCTGGCTGTGCCTGGACTTCTCCAGACGCCTGAGTACTGCCGCGCAGTGTTCGACTACCGTTACCCGGCGCTCGGCAACGAGCGGGCAGAGCACTGGGTGCAGGCCCGCATGGATCGACAGTTGATCTGGCAGCGGGATCGCCCTCCCGTCGGACATTTCATCCTGGAGGAGAGCATCCTGCGGCGGCCGGTCGGCGGACCAGAAGTCATGCGGGCACAAATCCGGCAGATCCTGGAGTACACCCGGCCAGTCCATATGAGCTTCCAGATCATGGCCATGAAAAAGACGCCTCACGCGGCGCTCGACGGACCCATGGTGCTTTTGGAGACTCCCGAGCACGAACGGCTCGTCTACCTGGAGGTCCAGCGTGCGAGCTTCCTCGTGGATGATCCCGAAGAGGTCAGCGACTACTACCACAAGTATGGGATGCTGCGGTCACAGGCCCTCCCTTGTGACGAGAGCGAGGACCTTCTGAAGGAACTGCTAGGAGAGTCATGAGCACCGCAGCACTGGCATGGTTCAAGTCGAGCTACAGCGGTAGCGAGGGCGGCGACTGCGTCGAACTTGCGTACAAGTGGCGCAAGTCCAGCTATAGCAGCGACGAAGGCGGCAACTGCGTAGAGGTGGCCGCCCACCCCACCACCATCCACATCCGCGACTCCAAGACCCCTACTGGCCCCACGCTCAACCTCTCCCCCACCACCTGGAACACCTTCCTCAAGGGCATCTAGCCTCAGAAGTTGCCCCCACCGAAGTCCCCGCCCCCGCCACCGTCGAAGCCGCCCCCGTCGCCGAACCCACCCCCGAAGTCCCCGGGGTCGAAGTCGGTGCCGGACATGTCTCCGCCCTCGTAGCCGCCGCCGTAACCCGCCTGGTCACCGAAGTCCCCGTACCCGGCCCCGTAGTCGGCGGCATACGTGGGCGTCGCCATCAGGCCGCCGAGCATGGTGCCGACGAGGAGCCCCGGCAGCAGGCCGCCGCCGAAGTAGCCGCCTGCCCAGGGGCCGTAGGCGGGGCCCGCGTCCCAGTAGGGGCGGCGGCCGTAGTCGGTGTCGACCTCGCGGATCACGGGGTCGCGGCCGTCGGCCAGACGAGTGGCGTCCGCCGCGCAGACCGGGACCTGGCGCGGGGCACCGCCACGCGGGGTCCAGGTGGCGTCGGAGACCGAGGGGCCGTGGCGAGGGTCGAAGAAGCAGGGTGGGCGGCGCTCCGGGAGCGGGCGACCCTCGCGGCGGGCGGCCAGGCTGGCCAGGGAGAAGCGGCCGTCCTCCAGTGCCTGGGTGACGCCGCGTACGTCATCGGGGCGCTCCGCCATGGCCATGCGCTGTTTGGCGGTGTCGTAGGCGTCGAGCGCGTGCTCGTAGTCGGCGCGCATGGCGTCGTCCGCGCCGGGGGCCGCGGGCTGGAAGTCCAGGCGGTCCAGTTCCTCGCCGAACGCGGTGATGTCCTCGTCCACGACCACCCGCAGCCGGTCCAGCGCGGCCCGCTGCTCCTCCTCGCGGCGGCGGCGGTTGCGCCGGACGAGGGTGTACGCGCCCGCGCCGGCGATCACCAGGACCGCCGCCGTGGTGATCAGGGCCGTGCCGGAGACGCCGTCGCCCGTGCCGCCCCAGCTCTTGGGGGCGTGGCCGCCCATGTTGAGCAGGGCGCGGTCGGTGAAGTCGGCCAGCTGGGTCCTGGTGTCCTCGCCCTGGACGCTGCGGACGAGGTTCTGCCGGGCCGTGGGCGACATGACGGAGGAGTCCGCGCGGGCGTCGAAGCGGTCGCCGAGGCGGATGCCGTACAGGCCGGTGACGCCGGTCGCCGCGCGCAGGTCGGTGAAGAGGTTCGCGGTGGGGTAGCCGGCCGGCAGGACCGCGATGAACAGGGGTTTGTCCGCGCGTTTGATCCGGGCGGCGAGCGCCTCGGCGGTGTTGGCGGGGAGCTGGTCACGGGCCGCCGGGTCGACGTAGACGGGGCTCTTGCGCAGGGCCTGGGCGATCGTGGAGACGCTGGTCTCCGCGCTCGCCGGGGGTGCGTACAGGGTCGCCAGTACGAGGGTCAGGGCGGCCAGCAGCAGGGCGGGGAGGCTTCGGGTCCGCGGTACGGCCTTCATACCTAAAAATTACCCGAAACCTCCCCAAAGGGGGCGTTCTCCTGCCGTCGGATCAGGCGGCGCGGTACGCCTCCGCCAGCTTCTCCACCGCCTTTCCGTACCGGCCGGTCAGCAGCAGGTGGTCCGCGTCGGCGAAGGGCTTGGAGACCGCCTGGGTGAGGTGGCCGGCCGCCTTCTGCTGGACCAGGAGGCGGGCCCGGGTGACCAGGGCACGTCCCGTGCGGTCGTCGCCGTGGCGTTCGGCCCGCGCCGCGCCGGCCGCCAGGGCGCGCAGGGTGGACATGCCGCCCTGCGGGGGCTCCGCGAGGGTAGTCAGGCCCCAGCCGTACGGGAACTGCGGGTCGTACGCCGTGTCGCCCACGTTGATCGGGAGCTGCGCCTCGGACTTCGGCCAGCTGACCGGGAGCTGTCCGGTGAAGGGGCGCTTGCCGTACAGCACGTCCGCGACGCCGTCGCCCTCGGTGCCGGGCAGCCAGGAGGCCACCAGGGCGTCGATCTCGTCCAGGCGGTCCCCGACGAGCTGGGGGCGGCCGGAGACGACCAGGACCGCGCACTTCATGGCCGCGCAGACCTTGTCCACGGCGGCCTGGTCGGCGGCGGACAGGGTGAGGTCGTGGCCGTTGTTGCCGACGTCGCCGACGCCCTCGGCGTACGGGGTCTCGCCGACGACGACCACGCCGACGTCGTGGCCGCCGGTCGGGGCCGAGGCGTCCTTGGAGTAGGTGACCTGGCCGCCCGCCTTGCGCAGGCCCTGGAGGATGGTGGTGCCGGGGACGATGTTGCCGGAGGAGCCCTGCCAGGTGACGGTCCAGCCGCCGGTCTGGTTGCCGATGTCGTCGGCGTTGGACCCGGCGACGTACACCTTCTGGCTCTTCTTGAGCGGCAGCAGCCCGCCGGTGTTCTTCAACAGCACCTGCGACTCGGCGGCGGCCCGGCGGGCGACCTTGCGGTGCTCGGGGGAGCCGATGGCGGCGGCGTGGGTGGTGTCGGCGTAGGGGTGCTCGAACAGGCCCAGCTTGAACTTCTCGGTGAGGATGCGGGAGACCGCGTCGTCGATCCGCTTCCGGGTGATCCGGCCCGCCTTCGCCTCGTCGATGAGCGCGGTGCTGAACTCCTTGTACGAGGACGGCACCATCATCATGTCCACGCCCGCGTTCACCGCCGTGCGGACCCGGGTGGGCAGGTCGCCGGGGAGCTGGTCGACGGCGTTGTAGTCGCTGATCACGAAGCCGTCGAAGCCCATCCGGTCCTTGAGCACCCCGTTGATCATGTCGCCGCGGGCGTGCATCTTCACCACGCCCTTGCCGTCGCCGGTGATGTCCAGCGAGGAGTACGACGGCATGACCGTGCCGACGCCCCGGTCCACGGCCTCCTGGTACGGCGCGAGGTGGATGTCCTCCAGCTGCTCGCGGGTGACCGTGGTGACGCCCTGGTCGATGGTGTACGAGCCGGTGGTGGAGGAGCCGTACGCGGTGCCGCCGTCGGCGGCGAAGTGCTTGGCCGAGGCCAGTACCTTGTCGTTCCGGCTCAGGTCCTTGCCGTTCGCGCGGCCCTGGAGGCCCTGGATCACGGTCTCCATGGACTCCACGAGGGCGGGGTCCTCGCCGTAGGACTCGTAGGAGCGGCCCCAGCGTTCGTCGCGGCTCACGCACAGGCAGGGCGCGAAGTCCCAGGGGACGCCGGTGGCGCGGACCTCGGAGGCGGTCACCGCACCCGTCTCATAGGCCAGTTGGGGGTCGCGGGAGGCGCCGATGCCGATGTTGTGCGGCAGGATCGTGGCGCCGGTGAGGTTGTTGTGGCCGTGGACCGCGTCGACGCCGTAGACCAGCGGGATCTGGAAGCGGGTGGCCTGGGCGCGCAGCTGGAAGGCGTCGATCATCCTCGCCCAGGCCTCGGGGGTGTTGGGCGTGGGGGTGGAGCCGCCGCCGGACAGCAGTGAGCCGAGGGCGTAGGAGGTGATGTCGGCGCCCTGGCCGACGGCGCCACGCTCGGCCTGGGTCATCTGGCCGGCCTTCTCCGCCAGGGACAGCCGGCCGAGCAGGTCGGCGACCCGCTTCCGGACGGGCAGCTTGGTGTTCAGGTACGGCAGTCCGTGCGCGTCGATCACGACCTGCGGGGACTCCGCGGGGGCCTTGGCGCCGGTGACCGTGAGTTTCAGGGGGATGGTCTCGGCGGGTTCGGCCGCGCGGTCGCGGCGGGTGGGCACCTCGATGGTCCGGGTGGCGCCGGAGGCGGTGCCGGCCGGGAAGGTGAGGGTGCCGGAGACGGGGGTGTAGTCGGTGCCGGAGGTCGCGGTGCCGCCGGCCGTGGTGTAGGTGACGGTCACGGGGTCGGCCAGGGGTGCCTCGCCGGTGGTGGCGACCGACACCTTCACCTTCGCCGTGCCGCCCTCCTTGACCGGGCGGACGGGCGCGTCGGTGGTGACGGAGGCGCGCAGGGCCGGGTCCGCCGTGCCGTACAGCTCCACGCCGTCCAGGGCGAAGTCGCCCTTGGCGCCGGGCGGGAGGGTGATGGAGTAGCCCCACATCTCCTTCAGGCCGAGGACGTGGTCGATGCCGCCGACGGGCTGGTAGTCGGTGCGGTAGGCGAAGTCGGTGAAGGGGAGTTCGACCTGCTTCCAGCCGGTGAAGTCGTCGGTGAAGGAGGTCGTCCAGAGTTCGGAGGCCTCGCCGTGGGCGCCGCCGTCCTTGATCTCGACGGTGATCTTGCGGCCGTTGTTCCGGCCGTCCCACCAGAGGCGGATGCCCCGGTGGGCGGACCAGTCGTGGGCGGGGGCGGTGGCGGCGTAGTCGTGGGTGAAGCCGCCGTAGCCGCTGATGTCGTAGGTGCCGGTGAGGACCTTGGCGCCCTCGGGGGCGTCGGCGCGGTCGGCCAGCCGGAGGGCCGGCGGGTCGTCCGTGTCGCCGCCCCAGGTGAAGAGGCCCTCGGCGGGCTGCTTGGCGAAGGGCACCTCGCCCTCGAAGCGGTCGACGGTGGTGGGGGGCGACTCGTCGGCGGCGCGGGCGGTGGCCGCCCAGGGCAGCAGACCGGCGAGGAGCGCGGCGGAGGCGAGCAGGGCGGTTCGTCGCATGGACCTTCCCTTGACTCTCACGGTTCACTCATGGACTCTCGTGGTTCACTCATGGCTTAGCTCACGCCGTGAGTTAACTAGGGGCTCACACGCCCGTCAAGACGACCCGTCAGCCCTCCCCACACCGCAGAAAGGGCGACGCACCATGAGGAGAACCCCCCGCGCGCTCCGGCTGCTGCTGGCCGGACTGCTCTCCGCCGCCGGGTACGGCATGGCCGCACCCCCCGCGCACGCGGCCGGTGAGCAGGTCACCGCCTGGCTCACCACCACCGACGACTCCGCCGGCCGGCATGTCGTACGCGGCCTTCAGCCGCAGACCCCGTTCGCCTTCCAGTCCGGGGCGGGCGGGAGCGGCGAGAACATCACCGTGGACGAGAACACCCGCTATCAGACCTTCACCGGCGGCGGCGCGTCCTTCACGGACACCGCCGCCTGGCTGCTGAACAGCAGCGGGGCGCTGACGCCGGCGGCCCGGGACGCGGCCCTGCGCAAGCTGTTCTCGCCCACCGACGGCATCGGCCTGTCGTTCCTGCGCAACCCGATGGGCGCCTCCGACCTGGCCCGCTACGGCTACACCTACGACGACGTGCCCGCCGGGCAGAGCGACCCGTCGCTGGCGAAGTTCTCCCTGGCGCACGACCTGGCGGACGTCGTCCCGCTGACGAAGCAGGCGCTCCAGCTGAACCCGTCCCTGACCGTGATGGCCTCGCCGTGGACGGCGCCGGCCTGGATGAAGGACAGCGGCTCCCTCAACGGCGGCTGGCTGAAGGCGGAGGACTACGGCGCGTACGCCTCGTACTTCGTGAAGTACCTCCAGGCGTACAAGGCACAGGGCGTCGACGTCCGCTACGTCACCGCGCAGAACGAGCCGACCTGCTGTTCCGGCTATCCGTCGATGAGCTGGAACGCGAGCGGACTCGCCTACTTCACGAAGAACGAGCTGCTGCCCAAGCTCCAGGCGGCGGGGCTGGGCACGAAGGTGCTGGCGCACGACTGGAACTGGGACGTGTACGACTCCTACGCGGCGCAGACCGTGGACGACCCGGCCGTGCGCAGCCACCCCAACTTCGGCGGGATCGCCTGGCACGGCTACGGCGGTGACGTCGGCAAGCAGACGGCCGTGCACGACAAGTACCCGGCGCTGGACGCCTTCGGCACCGAGCACTCCGGCGGCACCTGGATCGCCAACCAGCAGCGCGAGGACATGGGCAACATCATCGACTACACGCGCAACTGGGCGAAGTCGGTGACCAAGTGGTCGCTGGCCGTGGACCAGAACATGGGCCCGCACAACGGCGGATGCGGCACCTGCACCGGGCTGGTCACCGTGCACAACGGCGACGGGGCCAGCGGCACCGTGGACTACACCGTCGAGTACTACGACATGGGCCACCTGACCAAGTTCGTCCGGCCCGGCGCCCAGCGGATCGCCTCCACCGCGTCCACCGCCGTGCCGAACGTGGCCTGGCGCAACCCGGACGGGAGCAAGGCGCTGATCGCGTACAACGACTCCGCCTCGGCGCGGACGGTCACCATCGACTGGGGTTCCCAGCACGCCACTTACTCGCTGCCCGGGAAGACCTCGGCGACCTTCACCTGGTCCGGCACCCAGTCCGGGGGCGGCGACCGGACCGGGGCCTTCGTCGGACTGGCCGGCAAGTGCCTGGACGTGGCGGGCGGTTCGAGCGCCGACGGGACGGCGGTGCAGCTCTACGACTGCAACGGCAGCACCGCCCAGCAGTGGACCGTCCAGGCCGACGGATCGGTCCGGGCGCTCGGCAAGTGCCTGGACGTGACCTCGGGTTCGACAGCGGACGGGGCCAAGGTCCAGTTGTACGACTGCAACGGAACCGGTGCCCAACGGTGGTCGTACAACGCGGCCACCGGTGATGTGGTGAACACGGCGGCCGACAAGTGCCTGGACGTCACCGACAACGCGTCGGCGAACGGGACCCGGGCCCAGATCTGGTCGTGCACCGGGGCCGCCAACCAGAAGTGGACACTGCGTTAGGCGGGACATGCGACACACGGGGGCCGTGGCGGCCGGGATCGCCGGCGGGATGCTGCTGCTGAGCGGCTACTCGGCCCTCGATCTGCCGCTCGCCGGGGTGCGGGCCGCGCCGGACGGGACGCCGTACGCGGTGTTCCGTCCGTGCGGCGACGACGGCTACCAGAACCCGTACCTGGACGGGCGGCCGCACGGTGGCGACGACGGGCCCGTCACCACCGGCTGGGACGTCGACAAGGAGGGGCTGCGCGGCGACGCCGACTTCCCCCTCTTCGCCCCGCCCGCCGGCTGGGACGCCCGGCACCGGGGCCCGCGGCGGCTGCTGCCCCGGCACCACTACGTCCTGCGGTTCGGGCAGTACAGCGGCGGCGACGCCCAGAACGGGACGGTCGAGTTCACCACCGAGCAGGTGGGGTGGCTGAAGCCGGGGCAGGTGTGGGCCGACGGGCGGGTGATGAGCGGGCGGGAGTTCGAGCGGCTCGCCGAAGACTCGTGCTGACGCCTGCCGGTGTGCCGTGCTGCGGATCGGGCGGGGGCGGACCAAGGTGGAGGGCATGACCACACCGCAGGATCTTTTCCTCGTCAGCCTGGACGTCCCCGGTGAGCACCCCGTCGAGCAGGGCGACCTGTCGCTGGCCCTGGCCGGGGCCGAGCTGATCGACCTGCTCGGCGCGCGGGCGCTCACCCTGGACGGCGAGCACATCGTGCCGGGCCCGGTGCCGACCACCGGTGACCGGATGCTGGACGAGGCCGGGGCCCGGCTCCGGCGCGAGCAGCCGTACGAGACGGTCGCGGACTGGCTGTGGCGGCGCGGCGAGGGGCTGGCCGTGGCCTACTACGACGTGCTGGAGGCGGCCGGGCAGCTCGCCGGGGAGCGGCGCCACCACTGGCTGCCCCGGCGCGGCGGCAAGGCCACGGCGCCGGCCGACACCGCCGCCCGGCGCCACGCCACCGACCGCTGGGAGTCCCGCGACCCGGTCCTCACCGGGCTCGCCGCTCCCCTCGGCATCGGCGCCGACCGCCCGGCCCGGGAGGCACCCGAGGACGAGGCGGTCGTCACCGTGCTGATCGCGGTCGGCGACGCGGTCACCGAACTGGGGGCCGTGCGCGAACGCCGCCGCATCGAGAACGTGGCGTTCGACAACATCTGGCGGGCGCCGTGAGCGCCCGGCGGGGCTACTGCGCCGGGTCCACGCCCGCGCGGAGCAGGCCGTAGGTGTAGGCGTCCTCCAGGGCCTGCCAGGACGCGGCGATGACGTTCTCCGCCACGCCGACCGTGGCCCACTCGCCGGAGCCGTCGGAGGTGGAGATCAGGACGCGGGTGGTGGAGGAGGTGCCGTGCTTGCCCTCCAGGATGCGGACCTTGTAGTCGACCAGTTCCAGCTTGGCGAGCTGCGGGTAGATCCGCTCCAGCGCCACCCGCAGCGCCCGGTCCAGGGCGTTGACCGGGCCGTTGCCCTCGGCGGTGGCGACGATCCGCTCGCTCTTGGCCCACAGCTTGACCGTGGCCTCGTTGGCGTGGGTGCCGTCGGGGCGGTCCTCCACGATGGCCCGCCAGGACTCCACGTCGAAGTACTTCAGCGGCCGGCCCTCCACCTCGGCGCGCAGCAGGAGTTCGAAGGAGGCGTCGGCGGCCTCGTAGGTGTAGCCCTTGAGTTCGCGTTCCTTCACGCGCTCGACCACGCGCCCGACCAGCTCCCGGTCGCCGCCCAGGTCGATGCCGAGCTCCTTGCCCTTCAGCTCGATGGAGGCGCGGCCCGCCATGTCGGAGACCAGCATGCGCATGGTGTTGCCGACCAGCTCGGGGTCGATGTGCTGGTACAGGTCGGGGTCGACCTTGATCGCGGAGGCGTGCAGCCCGGCCTTGTGCGCGAACGCGGAGACGCCCACGTACGGCTGGTGGGTGGACGGGGTGAGGTTGACGACCTCGGCGATGGCGTGGGAGATGCGGGTGGTCTCGCGCAGTTTGCCGTCGGGCAGCACCTTCTTGCCGTACTTCAGCTCCAGCGCGGCGACGACCGGGAACAGGTTGGCGTTGCCGACGCGCTCGCCGTAGCCGTTGGCCGTGCACTGCACGTGGGTGGCGCCCGCGTCCACGGCGGCCAGGGTGTTGGCGACCGCGCAGCCGGTGTCGTCCTGGGCGTGGATGCCGAGCCGGGCGCCGGTGTCGGCGAGGACGGTGGAGACGACGGCGTGGACCTGGGCGGGCAGCATGCCGCCGTTGGTGTCGCACAGGACGACGACGTCGGCGCCGGCCTCGGCGGCGGCGCGGACGACGGCCTTGGCGTAGTCGGGGTTGGCGCGGTAGCCGTCGAAGAAGTGCTCGCAGTCCACGAAGACCCGGCGGCCCTGGCCCTTCAGGTACGACACGGTGTCGCGGACCATCTCCAGGTTCTCGTCCAGGGTGGTGCGCAGCGCCAGCTCCACGTGCCGGTCGTGCGACTTGGCGACCAGGGTGATCACCGGGGCGCCGGACTCCAGCAGGGCCTTGACCTGCGGGTCCTCGGCGGCGGTGGTGCCGGCGCGGCGGGTGGCGCCGAAGGCGACCAGCTGGGCGTGGCGGAAGTCGACCTCCTGGCGGGCGCGGGCGAAGAACTCGGTGTCGCGGGGGTTCGCGCCGGGCCAGCCGCCCTCGATGAAGCCCACGCCGAAGTCGTCCAGGTGCCGGGCGATCGCGAGCTTGTCCGCGACGGTGAGGTTGATTCCCTCGCGCTGCGCTCCGTCGCGCAGCGTGGTGTCGAAGACGTGGAACGAGTCGTCGAGCTCGCTGGTTGCCGTCTCGGTCATGGTCTCAAGGCTCCTGTTATGGATCTTCGGTCTTACCGGAATGACCGGCTCCACCATCCCCCCAATACTCCCGCGCGCTCCGTTCCCGGCTGAAGGTGGGCCGGAAAACGAAAAAACCTCTCGCGGGTAGCGAGAGGTCTGCGCGCGGGTCGAGGACGACGATGGCCACCCGCACCTGGTCGTACGAGGTGGTCACTGCGGACCGGCGCGCCTGCTGCCAATAATCGTGGCGAACGAGAGCACGGGGGCAGTCTGGCACAGCCCCGCCCCCGGCTCGCGGACTGTCTCAGGATGCGGTCGTCAGGCTGGACTCCCCGTCGCCCGCCCCGGTTCCCTCGCCGGCCTTCACCCGGGCCAGGTCCAGGTCCTTCGTCTCGCGCATGGACACGTACACGACGAGGGAGACGGCGGCGCAGGCGGCCACGTACCAGTAGAAGCCGGACTCCATGCCGCCCTTCTTGAACCACAGGGCGACGTATTCGGCGGTGCCGCCGAAGAGGGCGTTGGCGATGGCGTACGGCAGGGCCACGCCGAGGGCGCGGATGCCGGTCGGGAACAGCTCGGCCTTCACGCAGGCGTTGATCGAGGTGTAGCCGGTGACCACGACCAGTGCGAGCAGGGCGAGGCCGAGGGCGGGCCAGTAGCCGTCCACGTGCTGGAGCAGCGTCATGATCGGCACGGTGAGGAAGGTGGAGCCGACCGCGAACGTGATCAGCAGCGGGCGGCGGCCGATGCGGTCGGACAGGGCGCCGGCGAGCGGCTGGAGGCAGGCGAAGACGATCAGCGCGGTGAAGGAGACCAGGGTGGCCGTCTGCTTGGACAGGCCCGCCGAGTTGGACAGGTACTTGGTCAGGTAGGTGGTGTACGTGTAGTAGGCCACCGTGCCGCCCATGGTGAGGGCGATGACCAGGAACGCCTCCCGCTTGTGCTGCCACAGGGCGCGCAGGGTGCCGCGCTCGGCGCTGTGCGAGGTGTCCTCCGCGTACACCTCGGTCTCCAGCATGGAGCGGCGCAGGTAGAAGACGACGGCCGCGCCGAGCGCGCCCACGATGAACGGGATGCGCCAGCCGTAGCTGTGCAGGGCGTCGTCGGACATGGTCCGCTGCAGGATGATCTGGAGGCCGAGGCCCACGATCTGGCCGGCCGTCATGGACACGTACTGGAAGCTGGAGGCGAAGCCGCGCCGGGCCGGGTCGGACGCCTCGGTGAGGTAGGTGGCGCTGGCCGCGTACTCGCCGCCCACGGACAGACCCTGGAGCAGGCGGGCGACGAGCAGGACGAGGGCGCCGCCGTAGCCGGCGACGCCGTAGGTGGGGGCCACGGCGATGAGGACCGCCGAGGCCGACATCAGGGTGACGGTCAGGGTGAGGGCCGCCTTGCGGCCCTTGCGGTCGCCGACCCTGCCCAGCAGCCAGCCGCCCACCGGGCGCATGAAGAAGCCGACGGCGAAGATGCCGGCGGTGTTCATCAGCTGCGCGGTGGGGTTGCCGCTCGGGAAGAACGCGCCGGCGAAATACGTGGCGAAGCTCGCGTACACGAACCAGTCGAACCACTCGACCATGTTCCCCGCCGAGCCGACCCAGATCTTCTTCCAGTGTTGACGTCCCATGGGCCGGTACATGCCCCGCGGCAGAGCCGACGATTCCTCTGCCGCGCCCCGAAGGGGCGCGGGGAACTGCGCGACCAGCCACGACGGCGCCGCGGCTACACGACGAGCAACGCGTCCTCGAAGAACTCCCGCACATGCCGAAGCACCTGCGAGCGATCGGTCCCCCGCAACCCGATGGCCACATGGATCGAGAACCCGTCAAGCAGCGCACGCGTCCTCGTGGCGAAGCGGTCCGCGTCCACCCCCCGGAACTCCCCCCGCGACACCCCCTCCGCGATCAGCGCGACCAGGTCCCGGTGCCAGGCGCCCTCGATCGCGGCCTGCCGGGCGCGCGCGTCGTCGTCGGCGTTCTGCGAGCGGTTCCAGACCTCCAGCCAGAGCGTCCAGTGCGGGTCCCGGTGGCCCTCGGGGACGTACAGGTCGACGTACGCCTCCAGCCGCTCCCGCGCGGTTACGGGCCCGGCCAGCAGCCGGCCGCGTTCCGCGCCGAGCCGGCCCTCGCTCCACTCCAGGGTCTGGAGCAGCAGCTCGTCCTTGGAGCGGAAGTAGTACAGCAGGTGGCCGCTGCTCATCCCGACCTCGCGGCCGAGCCCCGCCATGGTGAGCTTCTCCAGACCGCGCTCGGCGATCATGCCCATGGCGGCGGCGAGGACCTCCTCGCGCGGCGGCGCGTTTCGGCGCGCCCGGCCCGCACCGGCCATCTGCTGCTCCTGTGTGTGTCAGACCTTCGGCTGCTGCTGGGTGATGCAGTGGATGCCACCGCCACCGGAGAAGATCGTACGGGCGTCCACCAGGGTCACCGTCCGCTCCGGGAACAGGCGGCGGAAGATCCCGGCGGCGATCTCGTCGCGCGGGTCGTCGAAGCCGCACAGGACCACGCCGCCGTTGCAGAGGTAGTGGTTGATGTAGGAGTAGTCGGCCCAGTGGCCGTCGGCCTCCAGGACGGTCGGGGCGGGGACCTCGACCACTTCCAGGGCGCGGCCCCGGGCGTCGGTCGCCGACCTCAGCAGGCCGATGACCTCCTTGGTGACCTCGTGGTCGGGGTGGGCGGGGTCGGGCTGGTGGTGGGCGACGACGACGCCGGGGCGGGCGAAGGCGGCGACGATGTCGACGTGGCCGAGGGTGCCGTAGCCGTGCGGGGGGTAGTCGCCGGTCAGGCCGCGCGGCAGCCAGATCGCCTTCTCGGTGCCGAGGTGGGCGTGGATCTCCGCCTCGACCTCCGCCCTGGACCAGTGCGGGTTGCGCTCGGGGCCGAGCTGCACGGTCTCGGTGAGCAGGACGGTGCCCTCGCCGTCGACGTGGATCGCGCCGCCCTCGTTGACCAGCTTCGAGGCGTACGTCTTGGCGTCCGCGAGGCCGGCGACGAACGCGCCGATCCTGGAGTCGTGCTCCCAGCGGGCCCAGTGCTGGGCGCCCCAGCCGTTGAAGGTCCAGTCGACGGCGGCCAGGCTGCCCTTGCCGTCGGTGAGGAAGGTGGGGCCGATGTCCCGCATCCAGGCGTCGTCCAGCTGCCGCTCGACGGTGTCGATGCCGGGGCCGAGGAGCTCGCGGGCCTCGGCGGACTGGCCGGGGCCGCACACGACCGTCACCGGTTCGAAGCGGCGGACGGCGCGGGCGACGGACGCCCAGGCGGTGCGGGCGGCGGCGAGGTCGGCCGGGTCGTCGAAGGTGGGGTTGGGGCCCGGCCACGCCATCCAGGTGCGCTCGTGCGGGGTCCACTCGGCGGGCATGCGGAAGCCGTCGGCGGCGGGGGTGCTCATGGGAGGAGGTCCTTAGAGGAAGTAGAGGCGGTTGAGGGAGACGGAGTCGGCCGGTTCCGAGCGCAGCGGTTCGCCGTCGAGGGTGACCAGGCCGGTGCGCTGGTCGACGTCGACCGCGCCGGTACGGGCGTTCAGGCTCAGGTCGGCGGGGCCGATGCCGCGGGTGCCGCGCACGGCGACCCGGCGGCGCCGGGTGGGCATCGTGTCGTTGCCCTGGTCGACGGCGGCCTGGGCGACGAACGCCACGGAGATGTCCGCGGCCGTGGCGCCGTACGCCCCGAACTGCGGCCCGAGCACGAGGGGTTCGCAGGTGTCGGTGGCCGCGTTGGGGTCGCCGACCACGCCGTACGCCGGGAAGCCGGCCTTCAGCACGAGCTGCGGTTTGGCGCCGAAGTACTCCGGGCGCCACAGCACGATGTCGGCGAGCTTGCCGGTCTCGATCGAGCCGACCTCGTGGGAAAGGCCGTGCGCGATGGCCGGGTTGATGGTCAGCTTGGCCATGTAGCGCAGCACGCGGGCGTTGTCGTCGCCCTCGCCGTCGCCCTCCAGCGGACCCAGCTCGGCCTTCATCTTGCCGGCCATGGCGAAGGTGCGGCGGACCGTCTCCCCGGCCCGGCCCATGCCCTGGGCGTCGGAGGAGGTGATGCCGATCGCGCCCAGGTCGTGCAGCACGTCCTCGGCGCCCATGGTGCCGGCCCGGATGCGGTCGCGGGCCATGGCGGCGTCGCCGGGCAGGTCGGGCTTGAGGTCGTGGACGGAGACGATCATGCCGTAGTGCTCGGCGACCGCGTCCCGGCCGAAGGGCAGGGTGGGGTTGGTGGAGGAGCCGATGACGTTCGGGACACCGGCCATCTTCAGCACGTTGGGCACGTGTCCGCCGCCGCAGCCCTCGATGTGGAAGGCGTGGATCGTGCGGCCCTCCAGCACCTTCAGGGTGTCCTCGACCGACAGGCACTCGTTCAGGCCGTCGCTGTGCAGGGCCACCTGGACGTCGTGCTCCTCGGCGACCCTGAGCGCGGTGTCCAGGGCGCGGGTGTGGGCGCCCATGTCCTCGTGCACCTTGAAGCCGCTCGCCCCGCCCTCGGCCAGCGCCTCGATCAGCGGCGCCGGGTGGGAGGACGAACCCCGGCCCAGGAAGCCGATGTTGACCGGCCAGGCGTCGAAGGCGTTGAAGGCGTGGCGCAGCGCCCAGGGCGAGTTGACGCCGACGCCCCAGACGGGGCCGAACTCCTGCCCGATGATCGTGGTCACGCCGGAGGCGAGGGAGGCCTCCATGATGCGCGGCGACAGCAGGTGCACATGGGTGTCGACGGCGCCGGCGGTGGCGATCAGGCCCTCGCCGGAGACGATGGAGGTGCCGGTGCCGACGACGACGTCCACGCCGTCCAGGGTGTCCGGGTTGCCGGCCCGTCCGATGGCGGCGATGCGTCCCTCGCGGATGCCGATGGACACCTTGCGGATGCCCTGCACGGCGTCGATCACGACGACGTTGCTGATCACCACGTCACAGGTGTCGCGGACGGCGGCGGCCTTCAGGTGCAGTCCGTCGCGGGCGGTCTTGCCGAACCCGGCCAGGAACTCGTCGCCGTACTTCTGGGCGTCGGACTCGACCCGGATCGTCAGCCCGGAGTCGCCGAGGCGGACCCGGTCGCCGGCGCGCGGGCCGTGGGTGGCCGCGTAGGCGTGCGGGTCGACGTGGATCGACCGGCTCACCTCTCGTCCCTTCGAGCGGCTCATCGCTCCTCGTCTCCTTCCGGTCCTTGCGGGGTCACTCCCAGGTAGCCACAGGCGGCGGCCCTGCGCAGGGCCTCTTCCTTCGCGCCGGGCGCGTCCAGCGGCCCGTCCACCAGGCCGGCGAAGCCGATCGCGATCCGCTCGCCGCCGATCGGCACGAGGGGGACCTCGGCGCTCTCGCCGGGCCCGAAGCGGACCGAGGAGCCCGCGGGTACGGCCAGCCGCATGCCGTAGGCGGCGCGGCGGTCGAAGTCCAGGCGCGGGTTGGCCTCGAAGAAGTGGAAGTGGGAGGTGACGGAGACCGGCACGCCGGCGGTGTTGGTGACGCGCAGCCGGACGGCGGGTCCGGGGTCGGCGTGCTCGGGGCCGGGCAGCAGCGCGCCCGGGGCGTCGGCGCCCAGGCCACCCCCGATCGGGTCGGAGACGACCGCGAGCCGGGAGCCGTCGTCGAAGACGGCCTCGACCATCACCTCGGTGACGACGTCGGCGACGCCCGGCAGCACGTCGTCGGGGCCGAGCACCGACCGGGCGGCCTCGATGGCCTCGGCGAGCCTCCTGCCGTCCCGGGCCGCCTCGCAGACGGTGTCCGCGATCAGCGCGGTGGCCTCCGGCACGTTCAGCCGGAGGCCGCGCGCCCGGCGGGCCCGGGCCAGCTCCGCGGCACCGAAGAGCAGCAGCCGGTCACGTTCGGTGGGGGTCAGTCTCACGACGCGGCACCTCCTTGTCCTCCACGTCTTCCACAGATTAGAACACCACTCTAAACAGAGAATTCGTGCGGCCGAAGCATTGACCGACCAAGCTGCTTCACGTCACATTGAACGCCGCTCTAAATCTGCCGTACGCCCGTGGCCGCCGTCGAAGGAGACCAGCCATGCCGATAGAACAGCGCGGAGTCGACACCATCCCGGAGGCGGAGCGCACCAGCGGTCCGCGCGACCTGGTGTCGATCCTGCTCGGCTCCAACCTCTGTCTGGGCGTGATCGTCTTCGGCTGGCTGCCGCCGTCCTTCGGGCTCGGCTGGTGGGCGTCGGTGAGCGCGGTCCTGGCGGGCACGGCGGTCGGCACCCTGTTCACGGCCCCGCTCGCGCTGATCTCGCTGCGCACCGCGACCAACCTGTCCACCTCCTCCGGCGCCCAGTTCGGCGTGCGGGGCCGGCTGGTCGGCTCGGTCGTCGGACTGCTGCTCGCCCTCGGCTACACCGCGCTGACGGTGTGGGTCGGCGGGGACGTGATGCTGATGGTCCTCGGCCGGCTCCTCGACGTGCCGGCGGACGGGGTGTCGTACGCGCTGGTCTACGGGGTGCTCGCGGCGGCCACGGTGGCCGGGGCGGTCTACGGCTACCGGGTGCTGCTCGCCATGTCCCGGGTGCTGGCCGTCGGCATGACCGCCCTGCTGCTCCTGGGGATCGCCGCCTACGCGCCGCACTTCACCACCGCCGCGCTGCCGGAGGCGGGCGGCTATCTGCTGGGCTCCTTCTGGCCCACCTGGTTCCTGGCGGTGGTGGCCGCGGGGCTGTCCGGGCCCATCGCCTTCATCACCCTGCTCGGCGACTACACCCGCTACATCTCCCCCGCCCGGCACTCCGGCCGCCGGGTGCTGCACGCCACCTGGCTCGGGCTGGTCCTCGGGCTGCTGGTGCCGCAGCTGTTCGGCACGTTCACGGCGTACGCGGCCCGCGCGGCCGGCGACTACGCGGGCCCGCTGGTCGCGGCCTCCCCCGGCTGGTACCTGGTGCCGCTGCTGCTGGCGGCCTCGGCCGGCTCGGTCGGCAACGCGGGCCTGATGCTGTACTCCATGGGTCTGGACCTGGACGCGATCCTGCCCCGCGCCTCCCGCGCCCGCGCCACCTGCACGGTCGCCGTGGTGGCCACGGCCTGCGTCTTCATCGGGCACTTCACCTGGGACGCGCAGTCGGCGATGACGTCGTTCGTGCTCCTGCTGACCGCCATCGGCACCCCCTGGGCGGTCATCACCCTCATCGGTTTCGTCCGCTGCGGCGGGGTGTACGACGCCGACGCCCTCCAGGTCTTCAACCGCCGCGCGCGGGGCGGGATCTACTGGTACCGGGCGGGCTGGAACATCCCCGCCACCGTCGCCTGGGCGCTGGGCGCGGCGGTCGGCCTGCTGGCGGTGTCCCTGCCGTCGTACGAGGGCCCGCTGCTGCGCCTGACAGGCGGGGTGGACTGCAGCTTCCTGCTGTCGGGGGCGGTGGGTGGGGCGGTGTATCTACTGCTGGCTCCGCACCCCGAAGGGGCGCGGGGCCGTGTCCGATATGCGGCTACCGCCGCGGGGGCGCGATCAACCACGACGATCCCGCAGTCGCCCGACGCCCCCGAACGGCACATCGAACCGCGTGCTTAACCGATCCGGTGCATCCACCCGTGCTTGTCCTCCGTGAGCCCCCGCTGGAGGGAGAGCAGCGCCTCGCGCAGCCGCATGGTCACCGGCCCGGTCGAGCCGTCGCCGTGGGACCACTGGCCGGACTTGGTCTTGACGTGGCCGATGGGCGTGACGACCGCCGCGGTGCCGCACGCGAACACCTCGGTCAGCGCGCCGGACGCCGCGTCCTCGCGCCACTGCTGGAGGGTGATGGTGCCCTCCTCGGCGGTGTAGCCGAGGTCGCGGGCGACCTGGAGGAGGGAGTCACGGGTGATGCCCTCCAGGATGGAGCCGCTGAGCGCGGGGGTGACGATCCGGTCGCCGTAGACGAACGCGACGTTCATGCTGCCCGACTCCTCGACCTTGGTGCGGGTCACCGCGTCGAGGTAGACGACCTGGTCGCAGCCGTGCGCGGCGGCCTCGGCCTGCGGCAGCAGGGACGCGGCGTAGTTGCCGCCGGTCTTGGCGTCGCCGGTGCCGCCCGGGACCGCGCGGACGTGGTCCTCGGCGACCCAGATGGTGACCGGCTTCACGCCACCGGCGAAGTAGGCGCCGGACGGGGAGGCGATCAGCATGAACAGGTACTCGTTGGCCGGGTGGACGCCGAGCGCGGCCTCCGTGGCGAACATGAACGGGCGCAGGTAGAGGGAGGCCTCGCCACCGTGCGGCGGAACCCAGTCGGCGTCCTGGGCGAGCAGCGCGTCCAGCGCGGCGATGAACAGCTCCTCGGGCAGCTCGGCCATGGCCATGCGGCGGGCGGAGTGGCGGAACCGGCGGGCATTGGCCTCGGGACGGAACAGCGCGACCGAGCCGTCCGGCTGGCGGTAGGCCTTCAGCCCCTCGAAGATCTCCTGGCCGTAGTGCAGGACTGCCGTGGAGGGGTCCAGGGAGATCGGGCCGTACGGAACGAGCTGGGCGTCGTGCCAGCCGCGGCCCTCGGTCCACCTGATCGTCACCATGTGGTCGGTGAAGTGGCGGCCGAAGCCGGGGTCGGCCAGGATCGCCTCGCGCTCTGCGGCGGCGAGCGGGCTGGCGGACGGCTTGAGCTCGATCGTGGGCGTCGTCATCAGTGGTTGTCCTTCACCGGTTGTAGTGACGGGCCGCGCTCACGCCTGCACTCCCGGTCGTCGGTGATCGGACGTCCGAGCATTCCCTCATATCGCGGCTCCGCGTTCGATTATCGCGCGGGGGCGGCGGCGGACGGAATCGGGGTGAGGCGGCCCAGGGGTTGAGGATGACACCCGGCGGGACATGACAGAAGCCGCCGGGTGCGGTACGCGACCCGGCGGCTGGGTGTAGCCCGGCGGGTCAGCCGGCTACGCGTACGGCGAGCGCGTCGCCGATCTCGGAGGTGGAGCGGGCCGGCTTCCCGGCGCGCTCGGTCAGGTCGGCGGCCACCGCCGTGTCGATGCGGTCGGCCTCCGTCTCGTAACCCAGGTGACGCAGCAGCAGGGCGACGGACAGGACGGTGGCCGTGGGGTCGGCCTTGCCCTGGCCGGCGATGTCCGGGGCCGAGCCGTGGACCGGCTCGAACATGGACGGGAACTCGCGGCTGGGGTTGATGTTCCCGGAGGCGGCCACGCCGATGCCGCCGGAGACGGCCGCGGCGAGGTCGGTGATGATGTCGCCGAAGAGGTTGTCGGTGACGATGACATCGAAGCGGCCGGGGTCGGTGACGAGGTAGATCGTCGCCGCGTCGACGTGGATGTAGTCGGTGGTGACCTCGGGGTACTCCTCGGCCACCTTGGTGAAGATGTTCGTCCACAGGTGCCCGGCGAAGGTCAGCACGTTGTTCTTGTGGACCAGCGTGAGCTTCTTGCGCGGGCGGGCCTGGGCGCGCTCGAAGGCGTCGCGGACGACGCGCTCGACGCCGTAGGCCGTGTTGACGGACACCTCGGTGGCGACCTCGTGCGCGGTGCCCTTGCGGATGGTGCCGCCGTTGCCCGTGTACGGGCCCTCGGTGCCCTCGCGGACCACGACGAAGTCGATCTCCGGCTGGCCGGCCAGCGGGGTGGCGACACCGGGGAGCAGCTTGGACGGGCGCAGGTTGACGTGGTGGTCGAAGGCGAAGCGGAGCTTCAGCAGGAAGCCGCGCTCCAGGACGCCGGACGGCACGGACGGGTCGCCGATCGCGCCGAGCAGGATGGCGTCGTGGCCCTTGAGCTGCTCCAGGTCGGCGTCGGTGAGGGTCTCACCGGTGGCGTGGTAGCGCTGGGCGCCGAAGTCGTACTCCTTGGTCTCCAGCTTCACATCCTGCGGAAGGACGGCGGAGAGGACCTTCAGACCCTCGGCCACGACCTCCTGGCCGATGCCGTCACCGGGGATCACTGCGAGATTGATGCTGCGAGACATGTCGGCACCCTACTCCTCGTCCCAGGTGATGACACGACCTGTCCGCGATGCGGACGACGGGAGGTCGTTCGGCGCGCGCCGGTCCGGCTCAGTGGCCGGTCTGGCCGCCGTTGTCCCGGCGGTCGAGGGCGCGCTGGAGGGCGGCGGCGGCGTTCTTGCGGTCGGATTCGCTCGTACGGGACGCGTGGCGGACTCGGCGGCGGACGGTGGTCTCGGCCATGGCGATCGACTCCTTCGGCATACGGGGAGCACGGCAGTGGGGGGTGCAAGACGCCGGAAGGGGCGGGGAGCGCTTGGCCGCAGGGGTTGCCTGCGCGGGCCGGCTCACGACCGCCATTCGCTGGATGGAGCGAGACGTTCGGCTCCTTTCACGTTAAGGGAGCGGCCCGCGCCTGTCTGCACAATTACTCGGACTTCCTACTATCTGAGACGACGGCCCCGCTGAGCTGGGCTTTCCCCCGGCCGCCCGACACGGCGTCAGGTGACGTCGCCGTCCCGCCAGTCGAGGACGAGTTCGCCGGCGAGGTCGAGCGGAGCGCCCGGAGCGGGCCGTACGTACACCCCGCCCTCCTCGTCCGGCAGCCGGACGATGCCCTCCGGGGAGAGGGCGTGCACCTGTCCGGGCCAGCACTGCCAGCCCCGGGCGGCGTACAGCAGGGCGCCCTCGTCGCTCGCCGACAGCGCGCCGAGGTCGTAGGCCCGGTCGAGCACCCGCTCCAGCCCGTCCATCACCCGCCCCCCGAGCCCGGTGCGCCGTACGTCGGCCCGCACGGCGACGGCCTCGACGTACCCGGTGCGCAGCCACCGCCCCCGGTGCCGCACCCGGCGCATCACGAGGGCCCCGTGCGCGGCGAGACCCTCTGCGTCCTCGATCAGCGCGTGCACTCCGCCGAGCCCGTGGTCCCAGTCCTCGTCCGAGAAGTCCCCGTCGAAGGCGTGGTCCAACAGGGCGCGTATCTCCCTGAGTCCGGCGGCGTCGAGATCGGCGGTGTGGACGATGCGGCAGCGAGGAGTCATGGGGGCAGTATCGCCCGCCGGACATGGCGACGGCCCGGGAGGCCCGCTGCGAGGAGCGGGCGTCCCGGGCCGGGATCGCGGGGGCGGTCAGCCCATGTGCGGGTAGCCGTAGTCGGTCGGCGGGACCAGGGTCTCCTTGATGGCGCGGGTCAGGGTCCAGCGCAGGAGGTTCTGGGGGGCGCCGGCCTTGTCGTTGGTGCCGGAGGCACGGCCGCCGCCGAAGGGCTGCTGGCCGACGACGGCGCCGGTCGACTTGTCGTTGATGTAGAAGTTGCCCGCGGCGAAGCGGAGCTTCTCCATCGTGTACGCCGCCGCCGCGCGGTCGTTCGCGATGACCGAGCCGGTGAGGGCGTAGTCCGACACCGACTCCATCTGGGTCAGCATCTCGTCGTACTTGTCGTCCTCGTAGACGTACACCGCGAGGATCGGGCCGAAGTACTCGGTGGTGAAGACCTCGTTCTCCGGGTCGGTGCACTCGATGACGGTCGGGCGGACGAAGTAGCCCACCGAGTCATCGTAGGAGCCGCCCGCGACGATCGTGCAGGTGGGGTCGGCCTTGGCGCGGTCGATGGCGGCCTTGTTCTTGGCGAACGCGCGGTCGTCGATGACGGCGCCCATGAAGTTCGACAGGTCGGTGACGTCACCCATGGTCAGGTAGTCGACCTCGGCCGCGAACTCCTCCTTGAAGCCCGAGTTCCAGATGGAGGCCGGGATGTAGGCGCGGGAGGTGGCGCTGCACTTCTGGCCCTGGTACTCGAAGGCGCCGCGGGTCAGGGCGGTCTTCAGCACCGCGCGGTCGGCCGAGGGGTGGGCGACCAGGAAGTCCTTGCCGCCGGTCTCGCCGACCAGACGCGGGTAGGAGCGGTACTTCTCGATGTTGTTGCCGACCGTCTTCCACAGGTACTGGAAGGTCTTGGTCGAGCCGGTGAAGTGGATGCCCGCGAGGTCCCGGTGCTCCAGGGCGACCTCGGAGACCGCGATGCCGTCGCCGGTGACGAGGTTGATGACGCCCTTGGGCAGGCCCGCCTCCTCCAGCAGCTGCATGAGGAGAACGGCGGCGTGGGTCTGCGTCGGGGACGGCTTCCAGACCACCACGTTGCCCATCAGGGCGGGGGCGGTGGGCAGGTTGGCCGCGATGGCGCTGAAGTTGAAGGGCGTGATCGCGTAGACGAAGCCCTCCAGCGGGCGATGGTCCAGACGGTTCCACACGCCCGGGGAGTTCGCCGGGGGCTGCTCGGCGATGATCTGGCGGGCGTAGTGGACGTTGAAGCGCCAGAAGTCGACCAGCTCACAGGGCGAGTCGATCTCGGCCTGCTGGGCGGTCTTGGACTGGCCCAGCATGGTGGACGCGGCGATCGTCTCGCGCCACGGGCCGGCCAGCAGCTCGGCGGCGCGCAGGATGATCGCGGCGCGGTCGTCGAAGGACATCGCCCGCCAGGCCGGGGCGGCGGCCAGGGCCGCGTCGATGGCGTCCCGCGCGTCCTGCTGGGTGGCGTGCCGGCCGGTGCCGATGACGGCCTTGTGGTTGTGCGGCTGGACCACCTGGAACGGCTCGCCGCCGCCCAGTCGCTTCTCGCCGCCGATGGTCATCGGCAGCTCGATCGGGTTCTCGGCCAGCTCCTTGAGCTTGGCCTCCAGCCGGAGGCGCTCGGGCGAGCCGGGGGCGTAGCCGTGCACCGGCTCGTTGACGGGGGTGGGGACCTGGGTCACAGCGTCCATGAGATCCGTAACTCCTTGTACGTGAGCGGGTGGTGGGGCTCAGCCCTTGCTGACCATGGAACGGAGGAAGAACCGGAGGTTCGCCGGCTTCTCCGCGAGACGGCGCATGAAGTAGCCGTACCAGTCGGTGCCGTAGGCCGTGTAGACGCGCATGCGGTGGCCCTCGGCGGCCAGCCGCAGGTGCTCCTCGCTCCGGATGCCGTAGAGCATCTGGAACTCGTACTCGTCGAGCTTGCGGCCGGCCTGGTGGGCCAGCTCCTGGGCGATGGCGATCAGGCGGGGGTCGTGGGAGCCGATCATCGGGTAGCCCTCGCCCTCCATCAGGATCCGCAGGATGCGCACGTAGGCCTTGTCGATCTCGTGCTTCTGCTGGTAGGCGACCTCGGCGGGCTCCTTGTAGGCGCCCTTGACCAGGCGGACCCGGCTGCCGGACGCGGCGAGGCGGCGGGCGTCGGCCTCGGTGCGGAAGAGGTAGGCCTGGATGACGCAGCCGGTCTGCGGGAAGTCCTTCCGCAGCTCCTCGTGGATGGCGAACATCGAGTCGAGGGTGGTGTGGTCCTCGGCGTCCAGGGTGACCGTCGTGCCGATGGCGGCGGCGGCCTCGACGACCGGGCGGACGTTGGCGAGGGCCAGCTCGTGGCCGCCGTGGAATGTAGGGGCGGGCCCGGAGGGCCCTTCCTTCAGGGTGGTGGTGGGCGACGGGAGGGCTTGGCCGAACATGGAGAGCTTGACCGACATCTCGACCTTCTCGCCCAGTTCCAGGCCCTTGAGGTGGTCGATCAGCGCCAGGTAGGCGTCCCGGGCGGCGGTGGCCTGCTCCGGGGTGGTGATGTCCTCGCCGACGACGTCCATCGTCAGCTCCAGGCCCTTGGCCGTCAGGTCCTCGATGATCGGGACGATGTCGGCCACGGTCTCGCCGGGTATGAAGCGGTCGACGACCTGCTTGGTCACCGGGGCCGCCGAGATCAGGCGTCGCATCCGGTCGCTGCGCGACGCGGCGAGAATCACGGGACCCAGCACGGGGCACCTCCACAGACAAGCACCAAAGGGGCCGCTACCCGACGATTCGGGTACGGCACGGAGAACCACCGTGAAACCTAAGGATCTCTCCGATCCTGGGCCACCGACAGCTGTCACGCATCCGTGCCCGGGATCTCAGACAGATGTATGAAGGCGGCCCGGGAATGGGGGAGAATGCCCGGGTGGCGGCTGAATTCAAGGCGGACTACCAGGAGCTGGTGGACGAGATCTCCGAGTTGCTGGGCGTGCCCGCGACCCTGGAGAACCGCGACTTCGAGCTGATCGCCTTCGGGGCCTACGACAGCGAGGACGAGCTGGACCCCTCCGCGCTGGACCCGGTGCGCACCCGTTCGATCCTGACCCGGCGCTCGACGGCGACCGTCCGGGCCTGGTTCGAGGGGTTCGGCATCACCCGGGCGACCGCGCCGGTGCGCATCCCGCCCAGCCCCGAGGCCGGTGTCTACCGGGGCCGGATCTGCCTGCCCGTACGCCACCGGGGCGTCGTCCTCGGATACGTCTGGCTGCTGGACGGCGACCCGGGGCCGACCGACGCCCAGCTGACCGCGGCCATGCGGGTGGCGGACCGGATCGGCGCGCTGCTCGCCGGCGAGGCGGAGGCCGGGGCGGGGCTGAGCCGGGAGCTGCGGGCGGTGCTCACCGCCGACCGGGGCTGGCAGCGGGACATGGCGGTGGCCGACCTGCGCACCGCGCTCGGCCCCCGCGCCGACGGCCCGCACACGCTGGTCTGTGTCGCGCCCTGGCCGTCGGCCGACCCGGACGACGTCCCCGCGCCGCGCACGGTCCCGCATGCCACGGCCCTGTGCACGCTGCCCTGGGGGGCGGCCGGTCTGAGCCTCGCGGTCCTGGTGCGGCTGCGCACCCCGGACACGACGGCCCCCGCGGTGGCCGCCGCGACCCGGTTGCTGAAGGAGGCCGAGGAGTCCCGGGGGGCGCGGGCGCGCGGCGCCGGGGCGCGGGCGGCGGCGGCCGTGGCGGCGCGGCCCGGCGGGGCGGCCGGGCTCGCCGCCACGGCCGCCGGGCACGCCGCCGGTATCGGGGAGCCCGGCGCGGGCCTCGCGGAGCTGGGCACGATGTGGCAGCAGGCGTTCGACGCGGCCCGCGCCGCGCTGGCCGAGCCGCGGCTCGGGCCGGTCGCCCAGTGGGCGCGGATCGGGGCGTACCGGCTGCTGACCGCGCTGCCGCCGGAGACCGCGCGGGACCGGGTGATCGGCTCGCTCCTCTCCCCCGCCCACGCGGAACTCGCCCGCACGGCGGAGGTCTACCTGGACTGCGCGGGCCAGGCCGGGCGCACGGCGTCCGAGCTGAGCATCCACCGCCAGACGCTGTACTACCGGCTGTCCCGGGTGGAGCAGCTGACCGGCCTGGACCTGGACGACGGCGAGGACCGGCTGCTGCTGCACATGGCGCTGAAGCGGGCCCGGCTGTGAGCCCCGCCCGACCGGCCGGGTCACGCGGGCGGGGCCGTGCCGGTGAGCGCGGCGAGGTCCCGGTGGAGGGCATCGGCGCCGGCGGGGCGCCCGTCGTGGCGGGCGGCGACATGGCCGTCCGGGCGGACGAGCAGCGTTCCGCGCGGGCCGAGGCCGAGGGCGTCGGCGGGCCCGGCGGGCAGGGGCGCCACGCGCAGCGGCCAGGGGGCGGCGGAGGGGGGTGACCGGCGGGCCGGGTCCGCGGTGACCAGGGTGAACCACTCGCCGCAGAGGTCGAGCGTGGAGCGGCCGGGGCCGAGCCAGAGGTGGGGCATACGGCGGCCGGGGTCGGCGGTGGGGACGTAGTCCGGGCCGGTGTCGTCGGCGCGGCCACCCGCGTGGAGGACGGCGCCGGAGCGGTAGGTGACGCCGAGTACGAGGCCCAGTTGCGCGAAGTACCGCTCGGACCAGGGAGCTTCGGCCGGCGCCGGCGCGACCGTGCCGGTGCGCAGCTCTTCCCGGCGCCGGTCCAGCACCCGGGCCGCCCGCCTGCTGTTGGCCACCGCCTGACGGAGTGTCGCTCGGGCGACGGGCCGGCGTTCCGCCGCGCAGCTGTCCAGCAGGGCCGGGGAGGCCCACCCCTGGAGCACTCCCGCCAGCTTCCAGCAGAGGTTGTGCGCGTCGGCGATGCCCGCGTTCATGCCCAGCCCGCCGATGATGGGGACCGTGTGCGCGGCGTCACCGGCCAGCAGGACGCGGCCGCGCCGGAAGAGGTCGGCGACGAACGCGGTCATCACCCAGTGCTGGACGCGCAGCACGTCGGCCCGGACACCGGCGCCGGGGCCGAGGGCGCGCGCGACGACGGCCGGCCAGTCGGCGGTGTCCGGGTCCTCGGGCGTGGGGCCGAACCAGGCCCAGCCGCCCTCCGGGTACAGCGGCAGGAACGAGCCGTGCGCGGTGAAGTAGACCCCGGCGGGCTGCCGGGCGCACCAGCGGCCGAGGTCGGCGTCGAAGACGACGGTGGTGAAGGCGCCCAGCTCGCCCGGTCCGGTGGTGCCGATGCCCAGCAGCCGGCGGACGGTGGAGTGCGCGCCGTCGGCGGCGAGGAGGTAACGGGCCCGGATCCGGGTCCGGGCACCCGGGCCGGGCCCGTCGAGCAGCGCCACGACACCGTCCGGTTCCTCGGTGATCCCGACGAGTTCGGTGCCGAAGCGCACGGGGGTGTCCGCCGCGCCGAGCAGGATGGGCTCCAGCCGGTCCTGGGAGGTGACGACACCGGTCACGGGGCTCTCGGGCACCGGCGCGCGGATTCCGGTCATGGCGGCGGTGGCGAAGTCGGGGCCGCCGAGGGTGTCGCGGAAGCGGACCCGGCCGTACTCCGGCGGGAAGGCGCGGGCGGCGATCCGGCCGGCCAGTCCGAGGCCGCGGAAGATCTCCATCGAGCGGACGTTGACCAGCCGGGAGCGGGGAAACGGCGACAGCTCCCGGCGCCTCTCGACGAGCAGGGCGGGCACGTCCCACCGGGCCAGCAGGGCCCGCGCGGTGAGCCCGACCGGCCCGCCGCCCACGATCAGCACCGCCGTCTCCGCGTCCGCCGCGTCCGCTACGGGCATCCCGGACGCCGTTCCGCGCGGCGGGTCCGCTCCATGCGGCCACTCTCACGCGCCCGCCGGCCGCCCGCAATCCGGCCGGATCAGCGTCCCCCGGCCGCGTCGATCACCCGCCGCAGGCCCTCCGTGAGCTGTTCGGCGGTGGTCGCCGTGTCCGGGTCGAAGAGCCACTGGACCATCAGGCCGTTGAGCAGGGTCTGGTAGAGGCGGCCCTCGGTCTCGGCCCGCTCCGGGTCCACATCGGCCTCCGGAATGCCGCCGAACAGGGCGGCGAGCCCGCCACGGCCCTCCCCCTGGGCTTCGGCGAGCAGCTTGCGGACCTCGGCCAGCCGCTCGTCCTGGAACATCAGCTCGAAACTGAGCAGCCAGATCGGCCGGGCCTCGGGAACGGTCCGGATGACGGCGGCCCACACCTCCTGGAAGCGTTCCAGCGAGCCGGGCGGCTGGGTCATCTCCTCGGCCGGCGCCGGGGCGAAGCGCTCGCCCACGCCCTCGATGAGCGCGATGTACGCCTGCGCCAGCAGCTCGTCCTTCGAGCCGTAGTGGTAGCCGATCGACGCCAGGTTGGTGCCCGACTCCTTGACGATGTCCCGCGCGGTCGTGCGCCGGAAGCCCTTCTGCAACAGGCAGCGCTTGGCGCCTTCGAGCAGATCCTCACGGTGTCCCATGCCGACACCCTAGCCGTCTTCATACAGCCGTCCTAGACGGCTGACTTATACAAACGTTCTAGACAAGCGTTTAGGACGTCCGTACAGTCCTCGCCATGACCAACCCGACGAGCACCCTCCCCCTCGGCGCCCAGGGCGCCCCCGTCCGCGCCGGGCGCCGCGAGTGGACCGCGCTCGGTGTGCTGATGCTGCCGCTGCTGCTGGTCTCGATGGATGTCTCGGTGCTGTATTTCGCGACCCCCGCGATCAGCGCCGACCTGCGGCCGACCGGCACCCAGCAGCTGTGGATCTTCGACGTCTACGGCTTCGTCCTGGCCGGTCTGCTGCTGACGATGGGCTCGCTCGGCGACCGCCTCGGCAGCCGCCGGCTGCTGCTCTGCGGGGCCGCCGCCTTCGGTGCCGCCTCGCTCCTCGCGGCCTACGCGGACAGCGCCGAGACCCTCATAGCGGCCCGCGCGGTGCTCGGCGTCGGCGGCGCGACCCTGATGCCGTCCACGATGGCCCTGGTGCGCACGATGTTCACCGACCCGGCCCAGCGCGCCAAGGCGATCGGACTGTGGTCCGGCGTGATGACCGGCGGCATCGCCCTCGGCTCGGTGCTGAGCGGCATCCTGGTGGAGCACTTCTGGTGGGGCTCGGTCTTCCTGGTCAACCTGCCCGCGATGGCGCTGCTGCTCGTCCTCGGCCCGGTGCTGCTGCCCGAGTCCAGGAACCCCGCGCCCGGCCGTTTCGACTGGCCGGGCGTCCCGCTGTCGATGGCCGCCGTGCTCCCCGTCGTCTACGGCCTGAAGGAGATCCCCTCCGAGGGCTGGCACCCCCGGTACGTCACCGCGCTCGCCGTCGGCCTGCTGTGCGCGGCCCTGTTCGTGCGGCGCCAGCGCACCTGCGCCGCCCCGCTGATCCCGCCGGCGCTGTTCCGCGGCCCCGCCTTCACCCCGGCGCTGCTGCTGACCCTGGTCTGCGCGTTCGGGATGATGGGCTCGGCCCTCTTCACCACCCAGTACCTCCAGTCGGTCCTCGGCAAGAGCCCGCTGGCGGCGGCCCTGTGGAGCCTGCTCCCGTCGGTGCTCATCGGGCTCGCCGGACCGGTCGCCGCCGGGCTCGTCCAGCGGGGCGTCCACCGCGGGTACGTCGTCACCGCCGGCTTCGCGACCGGCGCCGCCGGGTACGCCCTGCTCGCCCTCGCCGGCACCGACTCCCTGTGGCTGGTGCTGGCCGGGGCCGGCGTCCTGGCCTCCGGGGTGGTCATGGTGATGTCCCAGCTGACCGACCTGGCGATGAGCGGCGCGCCGGCGGAACGGGCGGGCACGGCGTCCGCGCTGCTGGAGACCGGCACCGAGTTCGGCGGCGCGCTGGGCATGGCGGTCCTCGGTTCCATCGGCACGGCGCTGTACCGCCACGAGATGCCGGCCGGCGCCTCGGCCCAGGCCCGCGAGACCCTGGGCGGGGCGCTGGCCGACGCGTCACGGCTGCCGGGCGGGGCGGGCGAGTCCCTGCTGGCGGCGGCGCGGGAGGCGTTCACCGGCGGGATGCGGGGCGCGGCCCTCGCGGGAGCGGTGCTGCTGGCGCTGGCGGCCGTGGGGGCGGCGGTGACGCTGCGCCGGACCGACGGCGCACGCAAGTAGGAAAAACGCCGGACGGGCCGAGGAGACCTCGGCCCGTCCGGCGTTTCACGCGTCGCTCAGACCAGGTTGACCGACCGGGCCGACGTGGCCCCGATCTCCGCGGAGAGCTCGGCCAGTACGGCGGAGCCCACCGTGTCGTCGACGGTCAGCACGGCCAGCGCCTCGCCGCCCACCGCCGCACGGGCGACCTGCATACCGGCGATGTTGATGCCCGCCTCGCCGAGGATGCGGCCGACAGTGCCGACGACACCCGGACGGTCCTCGTAGCGCAGCACCAGCATGTGGTCGGCGAGCGCGAGGTCGACGTCGTACTCGCCGACCGCGACGATCTTCTGGACGTGCTTCGGGCCGGCCAGCGTGCCGGAGACCGACACCTCCTCACCGGTGCCCAGCGTGCCGCGCACGGTCACCACGTTGCGGTGGTCGGCCGACTCCGAGCTGGTGGTCAGGCGCACCTCGACCCCGCGCTCCTGCGCGAACAGCGGCGCGTTGACGTAGGACACGGTCTCGTCCACCACGTCCTCGAAGACGCCCTTGAGCGCCGACAGCTCCAGCACCTTCACGTCGTGCTGGGTGATCTCGCCGTAGACCTCGACGTCGAGGCGGACCGCGACCTCGCCGGCGAGCGCGGTGAAGATCCGGCCCAGGTGCTCGGCCAGCGGCAGGCCCGGCTTGACGTCCTCGGCGATGACACCGCCCTGGACGTTGACCGCGTCCGGCACCAGTTCGCCGGCGAGCGCGAGGCGGACGGACTTGGCGACGGCGATGCCGGCCTTCTCCTGCGCCTCGTCGGTCGACGCGCCCAGGTGCGGGGTGCAGACGACCTGGTCCAGCTCGAACAGCGGGGAGTCGGTGCACGGCTCCTTCGCGTACACGTCCAGGCCGGCGCCGGCGACTCGGCCCTCCTTCAGCGCCGCGTACAGCGCCGCCTCGTCCACGATGCCGCCGCGCGCGGCGTTGACGATGCGCACGCTCGGCTTGACCTTGCGCAGCGCCTCGTCGCCGATCAGGCCGAGGGTCTCGGGGGTCTTGGGCAGGTGGACGGTGATGAAGTCGGAGACCTCCAGCAGCTCGTCCAGGGACAGCACCTTGACGCCCATCTGCGCGGCCCGCGCGGGCTGCACATAGGGGTCGTAGGCGACGACCTTCATGCCGAACGCGGACATGCGCTGCGCGACGAGGGCACCGATGCGGCCCAGGCCCACGACGCCCAGCGTCTTCTCGGCCAGCTCCACGCCCGTGTACTTGCTGCGCTTCCACTCGCCGTTCTTCAGCGCGGCGTTGGCCTGCGGGATGTTGCGGGCGGTGGACAGGAGGAGACCGCAGGCCAGCTCGGCGGCGGTCACGATGTTGGAGGTGGGGGCGTTGACGACCATCACGCCGGCCTTGGTGGCGGCGGAGACGTCGACGTTGTCCAGGCCGACGCCGGCTCGCGCGACGACCTTGAGCTTCTTCGCGGCGGCGATGGCCTCGGCGTCGACCTTGGTGGCCGAGCGGATCAGGATCGCGTCCACTTCGGCGATGGCCGGCAGCAGCTCGGAGCGGTCCGCTCCGTTGCAGTGCCGGATCTCGAAGTCCGGGCCGAGTGCGTCGACGGTTGCGGGCGACAGCTCTTCAGCGATGAGTACGACGGGTTTCGAGCTCACGTGAGTCCTCACATGTGCGATGCGGACGGCCGTCCCGACGGCCGCAGGCGGTGGAGGGGGGCTAGCCGCGGAAGACGCACGACGCTGTGGGCCTGACGCGTGTTGTGCAGAAGTGTAGTGGCGCGGCGCGTTCTGTATTACGCCTCCGCGGAAGGATCACCCGGATGAGAGGCTCCACTTTGTACGGAGCCCGGGCGGGAAGCCGTGTGGCGGTGTCCCCCGGCCGGGGAACACCGCCACACGAGGCGAGGTCAGGCCTCCTCGTCCACCCACGACATCAGCTTGCGCAGCTGCTTGCCGGTGGTCTCCAGCAGGTGCTCGGAGTCCTGCTTCTTGTACTCGTCGTACTTCTTCAGGCCGCCGTGGTACTCGTCCATCCAGTTCCGGGCGAAGGTGCCGTCCTGGATCTCGGCGAGGACCTTCTTCATCTCCGCCTTGGTGGCGTCGGTGATGATGCGCGGGCCGGTGACGTAGTCGCCCCACTCGGCCGTCTCGGAGACCGACCAGCGCATCTTCTCCAGGCCGCCCTCGTACATGAGGTCCACGATCAGCTTCAGCTCGTGCAGGCACTCGAAGTAGGCGATCTCCGGCTGGTAGCCGGCCTCGACCAGGGTCTCGAAGCCCGCCTTGACCAGCGCCGAGGTGCCACCGCACAGCACGGCCTGCTCGCCGAAGAGGTCGGTCTCGGTCTCCTCGGTGAAGGTGGTCTTGATGACGCCGGCACGGGTGCCGCCGATGCCCTTGGCGTACGACAGGGCGAGCGCGAAGGCGTTGCCGGAGGCGTCCTGCTCCACGGCGGCGATGCACGGAACGCCGCGGCCCTCCTCGTACTGGCGGCGGACCAGGTGGCCCGGGCCCTTCGGGGCGACCATGCAGACGTCCACGCCGGCCGGGGGCTTGATGAAGCCGAAGCGGATGTTGAAGCCATGGCCGAAGAACAGCGCGTCGCCGTCCTTGAGGTTGTCCTTGATGGACTCCTCGTAGACCTGGGCCTGGATCGGGTCCGGGACCAGGATCATGATGACGTCGGCCTCGGCGGCGGCCTCGGCCGGGGTCACCACGCGCAGGCCCTGCTCCTCGGCCTTGGCCTTGGACTTCGAGCCCTCGTGCAGACCGACACGCACGTCGACACCGGAGTCGCGCAGCGACAGCGCGTGGGCGTGGCCCTGGCTGCCGTAGCCGATGACCGCGACCTTGCGGCCCTGGATGATGGACAGGTCGGCGTCAGCGTCGTAGAACAGCTCGGCCACTTTGGGTTCTCTCCTTGTGTGCAGGTGGTGCGTCCCACCGTATGACGGCGGGCGGGAAGGAAGTTCGGGGGTCTCGGGATACGGGCGGCCGTTGATCGCCGGCCGCCCGTGACGGTGCTTATGCCGACCGGTCGAGGGCGCGCAGTGAGCGGTCCGTGATCGAACGGGCGCCGCGGCCGATCGCGATCGTGCCGGACTGCACCAGTTCCTTGATGCCGTACGGCTCCAGCATCTTGAGCATGGCGGACAGCTTGTCGCTCGAACCGGTGGCCTCGATGGTCACGGCCTCCGGGGAGACGTCCACGGTCTTGGCGCGGAACAGCTGGACGATCTCCACGATCTGGGAGCGGGTCTCGTTGTCGGCGCGGACCTTCACCAGGACGAGTTCGCGCTGCACGGCCTGACCCGGCTCCAGCTCGACGATCTTCAGCACGTTGACGAGCTTGTTGAGCTGCTTGGTCACCTGCTCCAGCGGCAGGTCCTCGACGTTCACCACGATGGTGATGCGGGAGATGTCGGGGTGCTCGGTGACGCCGACCGCGAGGGAGTCGATGTTGAAGCCGCGCCGGGAGAACAGGGCGGCGATCCGGGCGAGGATGCCCGGAGTGTTCTCCACCAGGACGGAGAGCGTGTGCTTGGACATGGTGTTCTGCTCTTCCTTGCCTGTTGACGGTCAGTCGTCTTCGCTGTCGCCGAAGTCGGGGCGGACGTCCCGGGCGGCCATGATCTCGTCGTTGGAGGTGCCGGCGGCGACCATCGGCCACACCATCGCGTCCTCGTGGACGATGAAGTCGACCACCACCGGGCGGTCGTTGATGGAGTTGGCCTCCTCGATGACCTTGTCCAGGTCCTCGGGGCGCTCGCAGCGCAGGGCCACGCAGCCCATCGCCTCGGACAGCTTCACGAAGTCCGGCACCCGGGTGCCCCGGGCGTCCGGGTCGACGTCGTCCGGACCGCTGTGCAGCACGGTGTTGGAGTAGCGCTGGTTGTAGAAGAGGGTCTGCCACTGGCGGACCATCCCGAGGGCGCCGTTGTTGATGACGGCGACCTTGATCGGGATGTTGTTCAGGGCGCAGGTGGTCAGCTCCTGATTGGTCATCTGGAAGCAGCCGTCGCCGTCGATCGCCCATACCGTCTGCTCCGGGCGGCCGGCCTTCGCGCCCATGGCGGCGGGGACCGCGTAGCCCATCGTCCCGGCGCCGCCGGAGTTGAGCCAGGTGGCGGGGCGGTCGTACTGGATGAAGTGCGCGGACCACATCTGGTGCTGGCCGACGCCCGCGGCGAAGATCGTGCCCTCGGGGGCGAGCTTGCCGATCCGCTCGATGACCTGCTGCGGGGACAGCGAGCCGTCCTCGGGCAGGTCGTAGCCGAGCGGGTAGGTCTCGCGCCACCGGTTCAGGTCGCTCCACCAGGCGGTGTAGTCGCCCTGGTGGCCCTCGCTGTGCTCCTTCTGCACGGCCTGGACCAGGTCGGCGATGACCTCGCGGGCGTCGCCGACGATCGGCACGTCCGCGGCCCGGTTCTTGCCGATCTCGGCCGGGTCGATGTCCGCGTGGACGATCTTGGCGTAGGGGGCGAAGCTGTCCAGCTTGCCGGTGACGCGGTCGTCGAAGCGGGCGCCGAGGGCCACGATCAGGTCGGCCTTCTGCAGCGCGGTGACCGCGGCGACGCTGCCGTGCATGCCGGGCATGCCGACGTGCAGCGGGTGGCTGTCGGGGAACGCGCCGAGCGCCATCAGCGTGGTGGTGACCGGCGCGCCGGTCAGCTCGGCCAGCACCTTCAGCTCGGCCGTGGCCTGGGCCTTGAGGACGCCGCCGCCGACGTAGAGGACGGGGCGCTTGGCGGCGGTGATGAGCTTGGCCGCCTCGCGGATCTGCTTGGCGTGCGGCTTGGTCACCGGGCGGTAGCCGGGCAGGTCCATCACCGGCGGCCAGGAAAAGGTGGTCTTCTTCTGGAGGATGTCCTTGGGGATGTCGACCAGGACCGGTCCGGGGCGGCCGGTGGAGGCGATGTGGAACGCCTGCGCGATCACCCGCGGGATGTCCTCGCCCTTGGTGACCAGGAAGCTGTGCTTGGTGATCGGCATGGTGATGCCGACGATGTCCGCCTCCTGGAAGGCGTCCGTGCCGATCGCGGAGGACACCACCTGCCCGGTGATCGCGACCAGCGGCACGGAGTCCATGTTGGCGTCGGCGATCGGGGTGACCAGGTTGGTGGCGCCGGGGCCCGAGGTGGCCATGCAGACGCCGACCTTGCCGGTGGCCTGCGCGTAGCCGGTGGCGGCGTGGCCGGCGCCCTGCTCGTGCCGGACCAGGATGTGCCGCACCCGGGTGGAGTCCATCAGCGGGTCGTACGCCGGCAGGATCGTGCCGCCGGGAATGCCGAATACCGTGTCCGCGCCGACCTCCTCGAGGGAGCGGATGAGGGACTGCGCACCCGTGACGTGCTCGACGGGGGCGGACTGCTGTCCTCCGGAACGGGGCCGCGGCTGCGGATGGTGGGCCCCGGTGGCCTGCTCGGTCATCGGCATTCTCTTCTCGATGCTGAGGGTTTTTGCGAGGTTCGGGCGGATCTGGGGCGCTGCACGAAGGGCGCTCGTGCAACAAAAAACCCCTCGTGCCACAAGGCAAGCGAGGGGAGCGCGCCGGTGAGGTCGCTGGGGATTCCGGATCGTCCTCCGGTGGGTCCCAGCTCAGCCGACGCGCTGTCCAAGTACGAGAATTCGGGTGCGCATGGAACTGACCCTCCCCCCGGCACGCACCACGTGTCAAGTGGGTGGGACGGGCGTCTCAGAATGTGAGCGAAGGGCACTGCCGCCTCCGAAGACAGCGGGAACACCCCCTGTGTACACCCCGTTCGGTTCCCTCGCACTGCCCGCGAACGCGGGCTCGGCCGCGCCGTGCGGCACCGGGTAGTGGCCGGAACCGAGCGCCCGGCGCAGCCGGTACTCGTCCAGCGGACCGGCGAACGCCATGCCCTGGCCGTGGGTGCAGCCCATGGCGCGCAACGCGACCACCTGCTCGGGCAGGTCGACGCCCTCGGCCACCGACTGCAGGCCCAGATCGCCGGCGATCCGCAGCAGACCGCTGGTGATCTTGTGCAGCCGCGCGGACTCCACCACGCCCTCGACCAGGCCGCGGTCGAGCTTGAGGATGTCCACGGGCAGCCGCCGCAGCGCCGTGATGGCCGCGTAGCCGCTGCCGAAGCCGTCCAGCGCGATCCGCACCCCGAGCCGGCCGAGCGCGGTCAGCCGCCGTTCCAGCTCGTCCAGCGGGACGCGGGGGTCGGTGTCGGACAGCTCCACGACCAGCGCCCCGGGCGGCAGCCCGTACCGGTTCAGCAGCGCCTCCACCGAGCCCAGCGGGGACGAGCGGTCCAGCAGCCGCCGGGCGCTCACCCGGACCGTGACCGGCACGGCGACCCCGGCGGCGGCCCGCTCGGCCGCCTGCTCGACGGCCTGCTGGAGGATCCAGCGGTCCAGCTCGGCGGTCTTGTCGGCATCGTCGGCCACCCGCAGGAACTCCGCCGGGGTGAACAGCACCCCCTGGGAGGAGCGCCAGCGGGCCTGCGCGGAGACGGTCGTGATCCGGCCGCTCTCCAGGCACACCACCGGCTGGTGCAGCAGCGTGAACTCGCCGTCGTGCAGCGCGGCGCGCAGGCGCGTGGCCAGCTCCGCCTTGCGGACGACGTCCTGCTGCATCTGCGGCTTGTACAGCTCGACCCGGCCCTTTCCGGCCGACTTCGCGCGGTACATCGCCAGGTCGGCGTTCCTCAGCAGCTCGCCCGCGCCGAGGCCCGGTTCGGCGAAGGCGACGCCGATGGAGGCGGCGACCCGGACGTCGTTGCCGTCGATGGCGTACGGCTGGGAGAGGGTGACCCGCAGCCGGTCGGCCAGTTCCAGGATGTTGCGCTCCCGGGCGGCGCGGTCCCGGGTGCCGTCGCCGACGATCAGCGCCGCGAACTCGTCCCCGCCCAGCCGGGAGGCGGTGTCGCCCTGCCGGACCGCCTCCTGGAGTCTGCGGGCGGCCTGGATGAGCAGCTCGTCCCCGGCCTGGTGCCCGATCGTGTCGTTGACCGCCTTGAACCCGTCCAGGTCGATGAAGAGCACCGCCGTGCCGCGCAGCGCGGCGCCCCGGTCGGTGGCCCGGCGGCCGGCCAGAGCCTGCTGCACGCGCCGGGTGAACAGCGCGCGGTTGGGCAGGTCGGTCAGCGGGTCGTGCTCGGCGTTGTGCTGCAACTGCGCCTGGAGGCGGACCCGCTCGGTCACGTCCCGGCTGTTGAAGATCAGCCCGCCGTGGTGGCGGTTGACGGTCGACTCGACGTTGAGCCAGCCGCCGTCGCCGGAGCGGAACCGGCACTCGATGCGGGTGGTGGGCTCCTCCACGGGGCTCGCGGCCAGGAAGCGGCGCACCTCGTGCACCACGCAGCCCAGGTCCTCCGGGTGGATGAGGGCGGCCAGCTCGGTGCCCACCAGTTCCTCGGCGGGCCGGCCGTACACCCCGGCGGCGGCCGGGGAGACGTAGCGCAGGACGCCGTTGGGCGCGGCGATCATGATGACGTCGCTGGAGCCCTGCACCAGGGAGCGGAAGTGGTTCTCCTTCTGCGCCAGTTCCTGGGTGAGGGTGATGTTGTCCAGCAGCATGATGCCCTGCCGGATGACGAGCGCCAGCACCACGGCGCCCGCCGTGATCAGGACGACGTGGTCGGGCCTGCGGCCGTTGAGGACGTTGTACAGGATCCCCAGGGTGCACACGGCCGCGGCGAGGTACGGGGTGAGTGCGGCGAGGGAACCGGTGAGCGGCCGGCCGGCCGGGTACCGGAGGTGCTCGCCGCCCGGCGCGGGCAGCGGGGGCGCGGGGTGGTGCCCCGTGCTCCACTGACCCGTGCCCCACTGCGCAGCGCCCCACTGTCCCGTGCTCCACTGGCCGGGGCCGCGCTGGCCCGGCACGTGTTCGTGGACCACGCGGGTGTGCCCGTCGGACGCGTGCGCCCGCGGCCCGCTCTGGCGCCGGGGCGCGGCCCACGGGGCGTAGGCGAGCAGCAGGGAACCGGCGAACCAGCCCGCGTCCAGCAGCCGCCCGGAGCGGTAACTGCTGTGCAGCAGCGGCGAGGTGAACAGCGCGTCGCACAGCACGGTCAGCGCGAGCGCGCCGATCGCGGTGTTGACCGCCGTGCGGTTGCCCGGGGCACGGCGGAAGTGCAGCGCCAGCACCATGCTGACCAGGGCGATGTCGAGCAGCGGGTACGCCAGCGACAGCGCGGCGTGCGCCACGCTCGACCCGTCGATGCGGGCGGCCTGGGCGAGCGCGAGGCTCCACGAGAGGGTGAGCAGCGAGCCGCCGATCAGCCAGGCGTCCAGCCCCAGGCAGATCCAGCCCGCCCTGCTCGCCGGGCGCTTGGCCAGCACCAGCAGGCCCACGATGGCGGGCGGCGCGAAGCACAGGAAGAACAGGTCGGCGTAGCTGGGGCTGGGCACCGGGGCGCTCAGGGCGACCTCGTACCAGCCCCAGACCGCGTTGCCCAGCGAGCTCATCGTCGCCGAGAGGGCGAACAGCAGCCAGGCGGACCGGAAGCGCACCCGCGGGCCGCGGGCGTACAGGAAGCAGGAGACGGCGGCGGCGGCCGCCGCCGCGCTCAGTCCGAAGTCGCCCATCACGTCCGCGACCCGGTCCGAGCCCCAGCCGAAGGCGGATCCGCCGGCGTAGGCCGCGCAGACCAGGGCGAGGACGAGCTGCTCCACCAGGCGCCTGTTCTCCCCGGCCACCGGCCGGCGCGGCTGCGGCGCCTCGTGCGGGTGCGGTGCGCGCACCGCGCTGTCCAGGGGGGTCGTCACCGAGGTCGGGGCGCTCACCGGGGCCTCCCGGTGCGTGCCGTTCCCCGGTCCTGACGGTCCCGCTGCGCCGGGTACGCCGGCCGGCGACGGCCGCTGTACCTGCGGTGGTGGTGGCTGTGGTGGCTGGTGTGATGGCCGCGTCTGCGCGTGGCCGTGCGCCAGGGTCGCCGTCGGCGGCTCCGCCGCGTCGGATCGTTCGTCCATAGGCCGTGCATCGCCCGTCGCCCCCCTCACAGATCTGAAATGTCCATCCCCAGCGCCGAACGTCAGCGGCGCAGCCCCTGCCCGGGACGATACACCAGGATCGTCACTCAGGGACATAGCGTCTCTACGCTCCGTGACGACCAGGGCGTATACCGGTACGGCATGCGTCCGAAAGATTGCGGAGGGTGCCGGAAGGCGCCTAGCGCCCGGTTGCTCCCGCCGTTTCGGGACCGGTCGTAAGGATCACGTTCCGCAGGGGTTCGTGGTTCACGAACCGGGTCAGCTGGTCGGCGATCAGCCGCTCGGCGCGCGGCAGGAAGGCCGAGGAGGGCCCGCCGACATGCGGGCTGATCAGCACGCCCGGCGCCTGCCACAGGGGGTGGCCGGGGGGCAGCGGCTCGGGGTCCGTCACGTCCAGGGCCGCCGTGATCCGGCCCCGTTCCAGTTCGGCGAGGAGCGCCTCGGTGTCCACGACGGCTCCGCGCGCGACGTTGACGAGCAGCGCGCCGTCCTTCATGCGGGCGAGGAAGTCCGCGTCCACGAGTCCCCGGGTGTCCTCCGTCAGGGGGGTGCAAAGGATCACGACATCAGCGTGTGGAAGCAGGGAGGGCACATCGGTGATCGGATGCACGGGACCGCGCGCTACCGTGCGACCGGAGCGTGCGACCCGTGCGACCCGCGCGACCTCGAAGGGCACGAGCCGGTCCTCGATGGCGGCGCCGATGGACCCGTACCCGACGATCAGCACGCTCTTGTCGGCGAGCGAGGGGTGGAATCCGGCCGCCCAGCGCTCCTGCCGCTGGGCGCGGACGAACTCCGGGATGCCGCGCAGCGCGGCGAGGGTCAGGGTGAGCGCCAGCTCGGCCGTGCTGGTCTCGTGCACGCCCCGCGCGTTGCACAGGCGTACGCCCGGCGGGAGGTCCGCAAGCCGCGCGGTGATGTCGTCGACGCCGGCGGTGAGCGTCTGGACGACCCGGACGTTCGTCAGGTGCGGCAGCGGGCCCACCCGGACCGACAGCCGTTTCATGTACGGCACCACGTAGACCGCGCACCGCGCCGGGTCGCCGGGAAACGGCTGGTCACCGTCCGCGCCGCCGTCCCAGAACAGGTAGCGCGGTCCCGCGGGCAGCCCCTCGATCTCCTCGGGCGGAATGGGAAGCCAGACCTCTGCACTCATGCCAGGAGGCTATGTCAGGGCCGCGCACGCGCAGAGGTTAGGTTGGGGGCCGGGCAGAGGGAGGTTCACGAGCAGGTGGAGCGCAGGACGATCGGCGCGGGGGGACTCGCGGTGGGGGCCGTCGGACTCGGGTGCATGCCGATGAGCTGGGCGTACACCGCATCCCGGCGACGGGGTGAGGAGTCGGTCAGAGCCGTGCACCGGGCGCTGGACCTCGGCTCGGACCTGCTGGACACCGCGGACATGTACGGCCCGTTCACCAATGAGCTGCTGCTGGGCCGGGTGCTCAGGCAGCGGCGCCGGGACGCCTTCGTGGCCACGAAGGTGGGGCTGCTGGTGGGCGAGCAGCACATCGTGGCCAACGGCCGCCCCGGCTATGTGCGGCGGGCCTGCGACGCCTCGCTGCGCCGGCTCCAGACGGACGTGATCGACCTGTACCAGCTGCACCGCCCCGACCCCGAGGTGCCCGTCGAGGAGACGTGGGGCGCGATGGCGGACCTGGTGCGGGCCGGGAAGGTGCGGGCGCTGGGCCTGTGTGCGCTGGGGGCGCGCGGCGGGCGCCGCTCGGGCGCCGGGCTGTACGACGCGACGCTGCGCCGGTTGCAGCGAATACAGCAGGTGTTCCCGGTGAGCGCGGTGCAGGCGGAGCTGTCGGTGTGGTCACCGGAGGCACTCCAGGCGCTGCTGCCGTGGTGCGAGGCGCGCGGGGTCGGTTTCCTCGCAGCGATGCCCCTGGGCAACGGCTTCCTGACCGGGACGCTGACGCCGGGCGAGGGGTTCGAGCCGGACGACGTGCGCGCCCGGCATCCCCGGTTCACGGCCGAGATGATGGCGGCCAACCAGCCGATCGTCGTGGGGCTGCGGCGCATCGCCCGGCGGCACGGCGAGGGGGTCACCCCGGCCCAGGTGGCGCTGGCCTGGGTGCTGGCGCAGGGCCGTCATGTGATCGCGCTGCCGGGCACCAAGCGGGAGCGCTGGGCCGCGGAGAACGCGGGGGCGGCGGGGCTGCGGCTGACCGCGCGGGACCTGGCGGAGGTGGCCCGGCTGCCGGCGGCGCAGGGTTCCTGGGACTGAGTTCCCGGAAACCCGGCCGGGTGCGGGCCGGAGCAGCGTGCGGGCCCGGCCGGGTGTGGGCCCGGAGTAGCGTGCGGCGTGGGGCCGCTGTGGTGTCCGCCGTTCGGAAGGGACCGTGATCGTGCGACGTCGAGCCGTACCGGCCGTGCTGGCCGTGACCGCCCTGCTGCTCACGGCGGGCTGCTCCTCGGGGGGCGGAAACGCGCCGGAGCGGACGCCGGCCGCCTCGGGCTCCGGAAGCTCCGCCGCTTCCCGGGGCACCGGACCAGCCGCGCCCGCCAAGGGGTCGGCCAAGGTGCTGCGCACGGTGGCCGAGGGACTGAAGTCACCGTGGGGACTGGCCGCGCTGCCGGGCGGTGATCTGCTGGTCTCCTCGCGGGACGAGGGCACCATCGGCCGGATCGACGCGAAGACCGGCCGGACGACGGTGCTGGGCACGGTCTCCGGGGTCGCCCCGGCCGGCGAGGGCGGACTGCTGGGCATCGCGCTGTCCCCCGGCTTCGCCTCGGACCACATGATCTACGCCTACTTCACCTCGGCCTCGGACAACCGGATCGTCCGCGTGCGCTACGACGAGCGGAAACCGGCCGGTGAGCGACTGGGCGCTCCCGACACGGTGTTCAAGGGCATCCCCAAGGGCACCATCCACAACGGCGGCCGGATCGCGTTCGGGCCGGACGGCATGCTGTACGCGGGCACCGGCGAGACCGGGCGGCGGGGCCTGGCGCAGGACCGGTCCTCGCTCGGCGGGAAGATCCTCAGGATGACCCCGGACGGCGAACCGGCGCCCGGCAATCCCTTCCCCGGCTCCGTCGTGTACTCCTACGGCCACCGCAACGTTCAGGGGCTGGCCTGGGACGGCCATCAGCGGCTGTTCGCCTCGGAGTTCGGGCAGGACACCTGGGACGAGCTGAACGCGATCAAGCCCGGCGGCGACTACGGCTGGCCCGAGGCGGAGGGCCGCTCCTCCGACGCCCGTTTCCAGAACCCGGTCGCCCAGTGGCACACCGACGACGCCTCCCCCAGTGGGATCGCCTGGGTGAATGGCGCGATCTGGATGGCGGGACTGCGCGGCGAGCGGCTGTGGCGCGTCCCACTGGACGGCATCTCGGCCTCGGCCGCCCCGCAGGCGTTCCTCGCCGGCACCTACGGCCGGCTGCGCACGGTGGCCGCGGCGGGCGACGGCCGGCTGTGGCTGGTGACCAGCGAGACGGACGGCCGGGGCACGCCGAAGAAGGGGGACGACCGGGTGCTGGAGCTCCAGGTCCGCTGAGCCCGCCCGCCGGCCCGTCGGCCCCACGCTCCTTCGGCCCCACGCTCCTTCGGTCCTTCGGCCGAGGTCAGTCGGGCTCGGGCCCGGGTTCCTCGTCGGCCGGTGCCGGCGGTTCGGGCGAGGACAGCCGTATGACCGCCTTGCCGGAGGCCAGGTCTATGGGACCGCGACCGGGGTCGTTGTCGCCGACGTCCTCCCGGGACAGCTCCAGCCGCTTCTGTTCGTCCCGGGTGTGTTTGCGGCCGGGTGAGAACAGTTCCTCGAAGACGTTGAACACGGCTTCCCCCCTCATCGCCGGTTTTCTCCAGCGTAGGTCTCACCCGGACCGTTCGGCAGCGGGTGTCCCGGCCATGAGGAGGCCGAGCCGGTGCGCCACCGCCGCCGCCTCGCCCCGGCCCGAGACACCGAGCTTGCCCAGGATGTTGGAGACATGGACGCTCGCCGTCTTCGGCG
Organism: Streptomyces achromogenes subsp. achromogenes; assembly: GCF_000720835.1. Taxonomy (GTDB): domain Bacteria; phylum Actinomycetota; class Actinomycetes; order Streptomycetales; family Streptomycetaceae; genus Streptomyces; species Streptomyces achromogenes. The sequence continues at coordinate 56,946 of NZ_JODT01000024.1, forward strand.
AGATGAACAGCTCCTCGGCTATCTGCCGGTTGGTACGGCCGGCCGCCACCAGGCCGAGGACGTCCCGCTCCCGGCTGGTGAGACCGAACGCGGCGGCCGGATCGGCGGCCGGGTCCCGGCGCTTGCCGCCGCCGAGGGTGAGCCGGGCCCGCTGGGCGAGCCGGGCGACGGCGTCGGCGAGCGGGCGGGCCTTCAGGTGCTCGGCGACCGCCGCGGCCAGCCTGAGCAGTTCCACGGCGCGGTCGCGCTCGTCGTCGCCGCCCTCGGCCAGCAGCGCCCCGGCCAGGCGGTGCCGGACCCGGGCGAGGTCGTAGGGGCGGTCCAGGCACTCGAAGGCGGCGACGACCGGGGCCCAGGTCTCGATGGTGTCCCGGCCCTCGGCGCGCAGCAGTTCGGCCCGGGCCCACCGGCTGTGGGCCTGCCACAGGGGGACGCCGGTGGTCAGCGTCCGTACGGCCGTGGAGAGGCGGTCGAGGATCTCGGCGCGGCCGGGCCGGGCGGCGGGCAGGACGCGGGCGTCGGCCTCGGCGGTGGCGGCGGCCAGCAGCAGCGGCCAGCCGTAGCGGTGGGTGCCGGGCGGGAAGCCGGCGTCCAGGACCGGCAGGACGAGCGCGCGGACGTCGTCGGTCCTGCCCTCGGCGGCGGCTATGCCGACGGCGGTGCGGATCAGCGGCAGGGACTGCTGGGGCCGCGGGTCGTGGGTGCCGTACCAGGAGCGGGCGGTGGCGAGCTGCCGGGCGGCCTCGGCGAGGTCGCCGTGGGCCAGGGCGAGATGGGCCAGGCGCAGGGCGCCCCCGGCGCGGGGCTTGGCACTGTGGCCGACGCGGGTGGCGTGCGCGGCGGCCTCGGCGGCCTCGTCCCAGCGGCCGAGCGCGTAGAGCGCCTCGGAGAGGTTGCCCCAGGCCCAGGCCCCGGAGTCCAGCAGTCCGTACCGGCGGCAGAACTCGATGCCCTCGCGCAGCAGCGGGACGGCCTCCCGGTCCCGGCCGACGCTGCGCAGCGCGGACGGCAGGTTGACGTAGGCCCGGCCGGCGACCGGGTGCACGCCCTCCGCCAGGGTGTCCCGCAGCACCTGCCGCATCTGCGCCAGGCCCGCCTCCGGGTCGCCGGACTCCACCGTCAGCCCGCCCAGGGTGAGCAGGGCGTGCAGTTCGGTCTCGCGGGCGCCCACCATGCGCGCGTACTCCACGGCCCGTTCGGCGGCGGCCAGCGCCTCGGGACCGGGCCGGTGCTGCATGGACCAGTTGGCGACGACCGCCAGCACCTCGGCGTGCACCTCCGACGGCGGCAGACCGCGCACCAGCTCCTGCGCGGTGGCCAGTTCCTGCCAGCCGTCGCCGCGGGCCTGGGCCTGCACCAGCCGGGAGCGCTGCACCCAGAACCAGGCGGCGCGCAGCGGGTCCGGGTCCTCCTCCAGCAGGCGCAGGGCCCGCTTGGTGATCTTCAGTGCGCGTTCCCGTTCGCCGCCGAAGCGGCCCGCCACCGCGGCCTCGGCCATCAGGTCGAGGTAGCGCAGCGGGGTGGTGGCCGGGTCGCAGCCGCACGGGGGATACACCTCCGCGTAGTCGACCGGGCGCAGGGCGGCGCGCACCTCGGCGGGGGCGTTGTCCCACAGCTCCATCGCCCGTTCCAGCAGCCCGAGTTGTTCGGTGTAGGCGTGCCGGCGGCGGGCGACGATGGCGGCGGCGAGGACGGCGGGCAGGGCCTTGGCGGCGTCGTGCGCGTGGTACCAGTAGCTGGCCAGGCGCATCACCCGGGCGTCGGCGGGGACGAGCGTGGGATCGGCCTCCAGGGCCTCGGCGTAGCGGCGGTTGAGCCGGGAGCGTTCGCCGGGCAGCAGGTCGTCGGCGACGGCCTCGCGGACCAGGGAGTGCCGGAAGCGGTAGCCGTCGCCGGCGGGGGTGACGGTGAGGATGTTGGCGCCGACGGCGGCCCGCAGCGCCTCGATGAGGTCGTCCTCGGCCAGCCGGGCCACGGCGGCGATCAGCCGGTACTCCACCGTGGAGCCGCCCTCGGCGACGATCCGGGCGACCCGCTGGGCGCGCTCGGGCAGCGCCTCGACCCGGACGAGGAGCAGGTCGCGCAGGGAGTCGGTGAGACCGGTGCAGTTTCCCTGGCAGGTGGCGACGGCGAGTTCCTCGATGAAGAAGGCGTTGCCGTCGGAGCGTTCGTAGATCTCGTCGACCCGGGCGGGGTCGGGTTCGGCGGCGAGGATGCCGGCGATCTGGCGGCAGGCCTCCTCGCGGGTGAAGCGGGCGAGTTCGATCCGGCGGACGGTGCGCAGCCGGTCCAGTTCGGCGAGCAGGGGGCGCAGCGGGTGGCGGCGGTGGATGTCGTCGCTGCGGTAGCTGGCCAGGACCAGGAGGCGGCCGGCGCGCAGGGTGCGCAGCAGATAGGCGAGCAGGTGGCGGGTGGAGGCGTCGGCCCAGTGCAGGTCCTCCAGGACCAGGACGACGGTGTGGTCGGCGGCGACCCGCTCCAGCAGCCGGGCGGTGAGCTCGAACAGCCGGGCCATGCCCTGTTCGTCGTGGCGGCCGGCGCCGGCCTCGCCGAGGTCGGGCAGCAGCCGGGCCAGTTCCTCCTCCTGGCCGGCCGCGGCGTCGGCGAACGCCTCGGGCAGGGCGTCGCGCAGGGCCCGCAGCGCGGCGGAGAAGGGGGCGAACGGCAGCCCGTCGGCGCCGATCTCCACGCAGCCGCCGACGGCGACGACCGCGTCGCGGCCGGCGGCGGCCGCGGCGAACTCCTCCACGAGGCGGGTCTTGCCCACGCCTGCCTCGCCGCCGAGCAGCAGCGCCTGCGGCTCGGCGGCGTCGGCGCGGGCGAGCGCGTCGCGCAGCGTGGCCAACTCGGCGGTGCGGCCGACGAACACGGGACTGACGGACCTGGTCTCCACGGGCCCGAGCATCGCACGCGTTCCCGAGAGCCCGGCACTGGTTTTCCACAGGTCCCGTGTGATGGTCGTACTTACATCCGGGAGGGCCGTACCGACGTCCGGGAGGGCCGTACCGACGGGCGGGAAGGCAGCCGTACGGTTCCGTGGGGAAGTTTCACGGTCCCGGTACCGCGAGCGGCCGACCCCCGTCCGGCCGCTCCGCTCCCCCGGCGTCACGCGGTGTGCGGCAGTCCGCGCCGGCGGGAGCCGTCGGTATGCGACTCGGCGGCCGGGGCGGCGTGGCCGGTTCGCTCGCGGCGGGCGGCGCGGCGCGAGCGGACGACCTCGCGGGCCAGGCGCTCCTCCCGGGCCGTGCGGCGCAGCTCGGCGGAGCGCAGGCGGTGCAGTTCGAGCTCGTACATGGCGGGTCCCTTCGAGGGATTCGGTGGCAAGTGCCGCTTTCCGCGACGCATCCCACTCTCGTCCCGCGGCCGGGTCCGCCGCATCGGGTAAGTGCCGCATCTTCGCGCGTCCGGCGGGCCGTACGCGCGCGTAAGGGGCCTTAGGGCGTCCGCCCACCGGACGGGGACGCCCTAAGACCCCCGGGATCCGCGTCCGCTCAGCCGGCGGAGGGCACGGCCAGCAGGGCGTCGGAGTACTTCAGGACGGCCAGCAGCAGGCCGATGACGCCGAGCGAGAGGCCCGCCCAGGCCACCGACCTGATCCAGGCGGCCTGCGGGCGGCCCGGGGCGCCGAACGCGGGCCGGACCAGCACCACCACGGCGGTGACCAGCGCGGCCAGCGCGAACAGCCCGGCCCACAGGGCGGTGGTGTGCCAGGCGTCGCCGTAGACCTCCTTGAGCTGGGTGCCGACGCTCGCGCTGGTGGACGTGCGCAGCTGGCCGATGAGCTGCTCGCGGGCGGAGGCGACGGTGCCGACCCAGCCACCGGTGAGCGAGACCAGGCCCAGCGCGGCGGAGACGACGGCACCGGCGCCCTGGCCGACCCCGGAGGACACCTTGTCACCGGCGCCGTCCGCCTCGCCTTCCGCGGCGCCCTCGGCGTCCCCGTTCTCCCCGGTCTCCCCGCGCTCCCCGTCTTCCTCGCCGGCCGTCTCCGGCCCGGCCTCCCCGGCCTCCCCGGCTTCCTCAGCCTCCGCCGTCTGCGCCACGCCCCCGGGGCCGGCCGTGGTCGTCTCGTCGTCCTTGCGCGTCTCGGTACCGGTACCGGTGCCGGCGGTCTCGGCGCCTTCCGCTGTCTTCGTTGCCATGCCCGGCACCGTACGGACGCTGTCTGAGAGGTCTCTTAACGATCGTTTCGCTCGGTACGCGCGCGTGCCGCACGCCACTCGGGTGCCAGCACCGCCCAGATCTCGGTGCTGGTGCGCACACCCCCGTGCGGGTAGTTCTCGCGGAGCACGCCCTCGCGGGTCATGCCGAGCCGCCGGGCCACGTTGATGCTCGGCTCGTTGGCCGAGGACACCTGCCACTCCACCCGGTGCATGCCGCGCTCCTCGAACGCCCAGTCGAGCAGGATCCGCATGCCGCGCGTGACCAGCCCGCGTCTCGCCGCGGCCGGCTCCAGCCAGCAGCCGGCCTCGCAGACCCCGCTCGGGGTGTCCCAGACGCGGAACAGCAGCCCTCCGACGAGCTTGCCGTCGAGCCGGATCCCGTGCAGGCCACCGGCGTCAGCGGCGCGCTTGTCGGCGTACGACTTCAGCCAGGCACGGGCCCCGTCGAGATCGCGGACCGCGTCCGCGAGCCCTATGTGCCGGCCGATGAACTCCCGTCCCCGGTCGATGTTCTCCAGCAGCTCCCCGGCGTGCCACACCTCCAGGGGCCGCAGTTCGGCGCCGTCGTCACCGAGCGATATCGCGTACATGAAGCCGCACTTTCCTTCCCGCAGTTCGTCCGCCGGGACCCGGTCGGTACGGCAAAAATACGTCAGTCGAACTGGTCCCCGATCGCCATGATCATCACGCCCGCGATCAGCAGCCACAAGGCCCTGCGGGTACGGCCCCTGGCGCCCAGCACCGCCGCGAGCGCGCACACGGCGGCGCCGAGGGCGTAGGCGGCGGGCACGAGCGCCGGGGCGGCGCCGGCGGACCTCAGCAGCGCCGCGCCCAGCCCCGCGCAGGTCAGCAGCGCCCCGGTCCCGACGGCGGCCCAGCGGGCCCGCCGGGCGTCCGTCACGTACTCCTCGGCGCCCCCGGCGTACTCCTCGTCGGCTCCCGCGTACTGCTCGGCGCCCCCGGCCGGCTCCTCGGCGTCCCCGGCGGCTTCGTGCGCTTCGGCGGCCTCCTTCGTCGCGGGCTCGGCATCGGATTCGGTGGTGCTTCCCCTCATGGCGGGCGAGCGTACCTCCCACGGCGGCGAAAACCCGGTGCGGGGCGGCCGTCCCGGCTGCTAGGGATGGTTGCTTGTGAACAGCTCACCGACCACACCGGACGCGCTCACCCGCCGTGTCACCCACCCGCGTTACCCCCGCAGCAACGGCTACGACGCCCGCTGGACCGTCGAGAACCAGATGGGCCCGCACGCGCTGTGGCTGCTGGAGTGGCTGGCCCCCGCCCTCGGGCTGGACGCGCTGCCGCCGGGCGCGCGCGTGCTCGACCTGGGCTGCGGACGGGCGATGACCTCCGTCTTCCTGGCCCGCGAGTACGGCCTCCAGGTCACCGCCGCCGACCTGTGGGTGGAGCCCGGCGAGAACGCCGTACGGCTCGCCGAGGCGGGTGTCGCCGACCGGGTGCTGCCCGTGCGCGCCGAGGCCCACGACCTACCGTTCGCCGAGGGGACCTTCGACGCGATCGTCTCCATCGACGCCTACCAGTACTTCGGCACCGACGACCTGTATCTGCCGTCCCTGACCCGTCTGTTGAAGCCGGGCGGGCGGATCGGGGTCGTCGTCCCGGCGCTGCGCGAGGAGCCGGCGGGCACCGAGCCGCCGAAGCACCTGGAGCCCTGGTGGGAGCCCGCCTTCTGGTGCTTCCACACCGCGGACTGGTGGCGGCGCCACTGGGGCCGCAGCGGGGCCGTGGAGGTCGAGACGGCCGACTGGCTGGAGGACGGCTGGCGGGACTGGCTGCTGTGGTGCGACGTGGTCGCCGAGGAGAGCACGGACGACTTCCACGTCCGCATGGCGGGCCGGTCCGCGGAGATGCTCCGCGTGGACCAGGGGCGCGCGCTGGGCTTCGTACGGGTCGTGGGACGCCGGGCCTAGCAGGACGTACGACACCATGCGTACGGCCCCGGAGGCGGTCGTGCCTCCGGGGCCGTGCGCGGGTGGGGTCAGCCCTCGGTGACGCCCAGCTTGTCCAGGATCAGCTCCTTGACACGGGCCGCGTCGGCCTGGCCGCGGGTGGCCTTCATGACCGCGCCGACCAGGGCGCCGGCCGCGGCCACCTTGCCGCCGCGGATCTTGTCCGCGATGGCCGGGTTGCCGGCGATGGCCTCCTCGACGGCGGCGGTCAGCGCGCCCTCGTCCGAGACGACCTTCAGACCTCGCTTGTCGACCACCTCGTCGGGGGTGCCCTCGCCCGCGAGGACGCCCTCGATGACCTGGCGGGCCAGCTTGTCGTTCAGGTCTCCCTTGGCGACCAGCTCGGTGACCCGGGCCACCTGCCGCGGGGTGATCGCCAGCTCGTCCAGCGCCGTGCCGGACTCGTTGGCGCTGCGCGCGAGTTCGCCCATCCACCACTTGCGGGCGGCGGCCGCGTCGGCACCGGCGTCGATCGTGGCGACGATCAGGTCCAGCGCGCCGGCGTTCAGGATGGCCTGCATGTCGGTGGCGGAGATGCCCCACTCCGCCAGCAGGCGGGTGCGGCGGGCCAGCGGCAGCTCGGGCAGGGCCGCGCGGATCTCCTCGACCCACTCGCGCGAGGGCGCGACGGGGACCAGGTCGGGCTCCGGGAAGTACCGGTAGTCCTCGGCCTCCTCCTTCACGCGGCCCGAGGTCGTGGACCCGGTGTCCTCGTGGAAGTGGCGGGTCTCCTGGACGATCGTGCCGCCGCCGGAGAGCACGGCCGCGTGGCGCATGATCTCGTAGCGGGCCGCACGCTCCACCGAGCGCAGGGAGTTGACGTTCTTCGTCTCCGAGCGCGTGCCGAACTTGTCGGCGCCCTTGGGCATCAGCGACAGGTTCACGTCGCAGCGCATCTGGCCCATCTCCATGCGGGCCTCGGACACGCCGAGGGCGCGGATGACCTCGCGCAGCTCGCGGACGTACGCCTTCGCCACCTCGGGGGCGCGCTCGCCGGCGCCCACGATCGGCTTGGTGACGATCTCGATGAGCGGGATGCCGGCGCGGTTGTAGTCCAGCAGGGAGTGGGACGCGCCGTGGATACGGCCGGTGGCGCCGCCGACGTGCGTCGACTTGCCGGTGTCCTCCTCCATGTGGGCGCGCTCGATCTCCACGCGGAAGGTCTCGCCGTCCTCCAGCTGCACGTCGAGGTAGCCGTTGAAGGCGATCGGCTCGTCGTACTGGGAGGTCTGGAAGTTCTTCGGCATGTCCGGATAGAAGTAGTTCTTCCGGGCGAAGCGGCACCATTCGGCGATCTCGCAGTTCAGCGCGAGACCGATCTTGATGGCGGACTCGACGCCGGTCGCGTTGACGACCGGGAGCGCGCCGGGCAGGCCGAGGCAGACGGGGCAGGTCTGGGAGTTCGGGTCGGCGCCGAGCGCCGTCGAACAGCCGCAGAACATCTTGGTCTTGGTGCCGAGTTCGACATGGACCTCAAGGCCCATGACGGGGTCGTACGCGGCCAGCGCGTCCTCGTACGACACCAGGTCGGTCGTGGTGGTCACGGTGAAAACTTCCCTCTCAGCCCAGCAGGACGTCGTCGTCGCCCAGCCGCTTCAGCTCGCGGTAGAGGATGGCGAGGCCGGTGACGATGCCTGCGGCGGTGACGACGGCGTCGACGAGCCTCAGCGTGTCGTTCTCGGCGCGGGCCTTCTTGATCTGCTTCGCGGCGCCGACCGCGCCGAACGCGGTGGCGGCCATGGACAGGTACGTACCGGACTTGGACTTCTTGAAGTCCTTGGCCTTCGACAGCTTGCTCACAGCGACGGTGCCTCCTCCAGCAGCGGGTGACCCCACTTTTCCACGAAGGCGGCCTCGACGGCGGCGCCCACCTTGTACAGCCGGTCGTCCTTCAGCGCCGGGGCGATGATCTGCAGGCCCACCGGGAGGTTGTCCTCCGGGGCGAGACCGCAGGGCAGGGACATGGCCGCGTTGCCCGCCAGGTTGGTCGGGATGGTGCACAGGTCCGCGAGGTACATCGCCATCGGGTCGTCGGCGCGCTCGCCGATCGGGAAGGCGGTGGTCGGGGTCGTCGGGGAGACGATCACGTCGACCTGCTCGAAGGCCTTCTCGAAGTCCTGCGTGATGAGCGTGCGGACCTTCTGCGCGGAACCGTAGTACGCGTCGTAGTAACCGCTCGACAGCGCGTACGTGCCGAGCATGATCCGGCGCTTGACCTCGGGGCCGAAGCCGGCCTCGCGGGTCAGGGAGGTGACCTCCTCGGCGGAGTGCGTGCCGTCGTCGCCGGTCCGCGCGCCGTAGCGCAGGCCGTCGAAGCGGGCCAGGTTGGAGGAGCACTCGGACGGGGCGATCAGGTAGTACGCCGACAGGGCGAGGTCGAAGGACGGGCAGTCCAGCTCGACGATCTCGGCGCCCAGCTCCTTGAGCAGCTCCACCGACTCGTCGAAGCGCTGGATAACGCCGGCCTGGTAGCCCTCGCCGCGGAACTGCTTGACCACGCCGACGCGCATGCCCTGGACGCTGCCGTTGCGGGCGGCCTCGACCACCGGCGGGACGGGAGCGTCGATGGACGTGGAGTCCAGCGGGTCGTGGCCGGCGATCACCTCGTGCAGCAGGGCCGCGTCCAGGACCGTACGGGCGCAGGGGCCGCCCTGGTCGAGGGAGGAGGAGAAGGCGACCATGCCGTACCGGGACACCGCGCCGTAGGTCGGCTTCACGCCGACGGTGCCGGTGACGGCGGCCGGCTGGCGGATGGAGCCGCCGGTGTCGGTGCCGATGGCGAGCGGGGCCTCGTAGGCGGCGAGCGCGGCGGAGGAACCGCCGCCGGAGCCGCCGGGGATCCGGGTGAGGTCCCAGGGGTTGCCGGTCGGCCCGTAGGCGCTGTTCTCGGTGGAGGACCCCATGGCGAACTCGTCCATGTTGGTCTTGCCGAGGATGACGACGTCGGCGGCCTTCAGCCGCTTGGTGAGCGTCGCGTCGTACGGCGGGATCCAGCCTTCGAGGATCTTCGAGCCGACGGTCGTGGGCACGCCCTCGGTGGTGAAGATGTCCTTGAGCGCGAGCGGGACGCCGGCCAGCGGGCCGAGCTTCTCGCCGCGCTCGCGCTTGGCGTCCACGGCACGGGCCTGGGCGAGGGCGCCCTCGCGGTCGACGTGCAGGAAGGCGTGGACCTTCTCGTCGACGGCCTCGATCCGGGCGAGGTGGGCCTCGGTGACCTGGACCGCCGTCAGCTCGCCGGAGGCGATCTTCTCGGCGATCTGCGCGGCCGTGAGCTTGATGATGTTGCTGTCCGTCATGGTGGTCACTCCTCCCCCAGGATCTGCGGCACCTTGAAACGCTGCTGCTCCTGGGCCGGGGCGCCGGAGAGCGCCTGCTCGGGGGTGAGCGAGGGACGGACCTCGTCCGGCCGCATGACGTTCGTCAGCGGGAGCGGGTGAGAGGTCGGCGGTACGTCTTGGTCGGCGACCTCGCTGACGCGGGCGACCGCGCCGATGATGTCGTCGAGCTGTCCCGCGAAGTGGTCGAGTTCTTCGGGCTTCAGCTCCAGACGCGCCAGCCGGGCGAGGTGGGCGACCTCCTCGCGCGTGATGCCAGGCATGCAGCGATCCTCTGGGTGAGTGTGTGTGGTTTGGGCCCAATCCTATGGGGCGGGGCCCCGTGCCCGTGAAACGGTTTCCCCCGGGGGGCCGCCTCAGCGGTGCCGGCCGTCCCAGGCCGCGCTCTTCAGGAAGTGGTTGTCGTACAGCTCCTGGATCTCCAGCAGGCTCTCCGGCGCGGCCTCGCCCAGGCGGACGCGCTGGAGGTGGCGGAAGTAATCGAAGCGCTCGACGCCCGGTGCGATGACGATCAGCAGGTCGGCGGTGGCGCCGGGCGCGGCGGCGAAGGCATGGGGGCGGTCCGGCGGGACGATGATCAGGTCGCCGCGTGCGGCGGTGACGACGTCGTCGCCGGAGAGGACCTCGGCCTCGCCGTCGAGCAGGTAGAACATCTCGGCCGAGTTGTGGTGGACATGCGGGCGGGCGCCGTCGGCCCCCTCGGCGAGGGTGACCCGCACGGTGGACAGCGCACCGCCGCTCGCGCTGCTGTCGGCCAGCAGCCGTACGGCCACGGGGGTGTCCCCGACCACCTCGGCCTCGGCGTCCCGGACCAGTACGGTGTCATCGAACCTGGGCACGAACAGCGACATGGCGCCTCTCCCTCGTCGCGGCGCCCGCCGGTGGGCGCCTGCTGGTGTGGCGCCCGGGCCGCGAAAGAGCGGGCCGGCGCCGGTCGCTACAACGATCTTGGTCGCGAAGCCCATTCCGCACCCGGCGGCCTTCGTACCGCCGTACCGCAGACCTTGCCGGCCGGCCCCCGTCCGGGGAGCGGGCGGCTACTCGGCCGCGGGCAGTACGGCGGGTGCGGCGGGGGACCTCTGCCAGCCTCGGGAGCCCCGGGCCAGCAGCCAGGTGGTGGCCTCCTCCGGCGGCATCGCCGCGGCGACCAGCCAGCCCTGCACCGCGTCACAGCCCAGGTCCCGCAGCCGCTCCCAGGTCTCGTCGTCCTCCACGCCCTCGGCGACGACCAGCAGCCCCAGCGAATGGGCCAGGTCCACCGTGCAGCGGACGATCTCGGCGTCCTCGGTGTCGACGGCGAGCCGGGCCACGAAGGAGCGGTCGATCTTCAGCTCGCTGACCGGCAGCCTGCGCAGGTGCACCAGGGACGAGTACCCGGTGCCGAAGTCGTCCAGGGACATCTTGACGCCGTGCCCGGTGAGCCCGGCGAGGGTGTCGGCGGCCCGCTGCGGGTCCTCCAGCAGCACGTGTTCCGTGATCTCCAGCTGGAGCGCCCCGGCCGGGACCCCGTGCCGGGCCAGGCGGGCGGCGACGGAGCCGGCGAAGCCGGGCGTGTGGACGTCGCGCGGGGAGACGTTGACGGCGACCGGGACCCGCAGGCCCTGTGCGCGCCACCGGGCGACCTGGCCGAGCGCGGTCTCCAGGACGTACTCGGTGAGGTGGGGCATCAGCCCGGAGGACTCGGCTATCGCTATGAACTCGTCCGGCGGCACCTTGCCGCGCTCGGGGTGCACCCAGCGGACCAGCGCCTCCAGGCCGGCCACCTGTCCGTCGAAGCGGACCTTGGGCTGGTAGTGCAGCTGGACCTCGTGCGCGTCGAGGGCCCGGCGCAGATCGCCGAGCAGGCCGAGGCGGTCGGGGGTGTTGGAGTCCCGCTTGGACTCGTAGACCTCGACGCCGGTGCGGTCCCGCTTCGCCTGGTACATGGCGACGTCGGCGCGGCGCAGCATCCCCTCGGCGTCGAGGGCGTGATCGGGGAAGACCGCCACACCGGCGCTGGCCTCCAGGACGAGGGTGAGGCCGTCCAGGTCGAGCGGGGAGCTGAGGGCGGTGACGAGAGAACGGGCAACGCGCGTCGCCGACGTGGTGGAGTCGGCGACGGGGAGTAACACGGCGAACTCGTCCCCGCCGAGCCGGGCGGCCTCGGCGCCGCGCGGCAGGGCGAGCCGCAGCCGGTCGGCGATCTGGAGCAGCAGCCGGTCACCGGCCAGATGACCGAGGGTGTCGTTCACCGAGCGGAAGCGGTCGAGGTCGATCAGCATGAGCGCGGAGCGGGCCCCGATGCGGTCGGCGTCGTCCAGCGCGGTCCAGATGCGCTCCAGCAGCCACTGCCGGTTGGGCAGCCCGGTCAGCGGGTCGCGCAGCTGCTCCTCGGCGCGGGCGCGGGCCATCCACAGCGTGGAGTCCAGGGCGATGAGCGGGATGGCGAAGAGCGGGAGGAGGATCGGCTCGGCGTCGGCGACGACGCACAGCAGCGGCGCGATGCCGAGCAGCGCGACGGCGACCAGGCCCTGTCGGACCAGGGCGGTGCGGGTGATGGTGGGCAGCCCGCCGTCGCGCGGCGCGGTCAGGTACCACAGCAGGCCGCGGCCGACGGCGAGGTAGGCGACCGCGACCAGGACGACCTCGGGGGCGGTGGCGATGCTCCAGTTGTCGGGCCGCCAGGGGTCCTCGACGCTCGGGACCCGGCCGAACGCGCCGAGCAGCAGGGCGCCGACGCCGATGCCGAGGATGTCCACCGCGCCGTGCAGCACCCCCTGGCGCCAGCGGTGCCGGCGGGCGGCACCGACCAGGACGACGACGGTGAGGCTGACCAGTCCGGCCGGCACCCAGCCGTACAGCAGCAGGACGGCGAGGGTGAGGGCGGCGCCCGAGCCGGTGCCGCCCCACCAGCGGGCCCGGCCCAGCATGACGAGGTGGCCGACGATGACGCCGGTGAGCAGGGCCAGCGCCCAGCCGACCGTGCCGTTCGGGAAGAGGGCGTGGCCGCCGGCGCAGGCGCCGTAGAACCCGGCGGCCAGGGCGAGTCCCGCGGCGGCGACGACGGCCGCGGGCAGCGCCGGCCAGGACGGGTGCCGCTCGGTGCCGGCGCCGGCCAGGCCGGGCGCGGACCGGGCGGCCGGCGGCAACGGGGCGGCGTGCTGGAGGGCCGCGCCCGGGCCGGCGGGACGCGGGGTGACGGGGCGCGGCCGCACTCCCGTACGGCCCTCGGCCCACCCGGTCCACCGGTTCTCGCGCCAGGCCCCCGCACGGCGGCGCGGGCGCAGCCGTGCGTTGGGGGCGGCGCTCTCGGTCGGTTCCATTCCCGTCCCTCTCACAGCCGGCGGTGCCCACGCCACGCGGCCCGATGCCCGACAACCATCAGCGGCTCCGCGTCGAAGAAACCCTCCCCGGGCCTGTCGAGGGCACGGAGATGCCCCAGCCGCAGCTGGGCACGGCAGGCGCACACCTCAACAGTAGGCCGCGGAAGGCATCCACGGGCAGCGGTCTCCGACGGTTGCCCGAATGCGCCCGGGCCACCCGTATGCAACTGATATGCGCCGAACGGGTGGCCTTCAACCGCTACTCCTCGGTCGGAAGCGCGACTTCGGCCGCCGCTTCGGGGCCCTGCTCCAACAGGACGCCGAAACCGTCCTCGTTCAGAACAGGCACCTTCAGCTGCATGGCCTTGTCATATTTCGATCCAGGGTTGTCACCCACGACGACGAAAGATGTCTTTTTCGAAACCGAACCGGTCACCTTGGCGCCCCGGGTCTGCAGTGCCTCCTTGGCGCCGTCCCGGGTGTAGTGCTCCAGCGTGCCGGTGACGACGACCGTGAGCCCCTCCAGCGGGCGCGGCCCCTCGTCCTCGCCGGACGCCTCGTCCTCCAGCGGCACCCCGGCGGCCTTCCACTTGCGGACGATCTCGCGGTGCCAGTCCTCGGCGAACCACTCCTTGAGCGCGGCGGCGATGATCGGGCCGACCCCGTCGGTGGCCGCCAGCTCCTCCTCGGTCGCCTGCTCGATGCGGTCGATGGAGCGGAACTCGCGCGCGAGGGCCTGCGCGGCGACCGGCCCCACGTGCCGGATGGACAGCCCGTTCAGGAAGCGGGCCAGCGGGCGGGACTTGGCCGCCTCGATGTTCGCCAGCAGGGCGAGGGTGTTCTTCTTCGGCTCGCCCTTCTGGTTGGCGAAGACCGTGACGACCTTCTCCTCACCGGTCTTGGGGTCGTGCTTGGGCAGTCCGCTGTCCGGGTCCAGCACATGGGCCTTGATGGGCAGCAGCTTCTCCACCGTCAGGTCGAACAGGTCACCCTCGTCCACCAGCGGCGGGTCGGCCGGCTCCAGCGGCCGGGTCAGCGCGGCGGCGGCCACCGCACCGAAGTGCTCGATGTCCAGGCACTCGCGGCCCGCCAGATACGACACCCGCTCGCGCAACTGGGCCGGACACGTACGGGCGTTCGGGCAGCGCAGGTCGACGTCGCCCTCCTTCATCGGCCGCAGCGGCGTACCGCACTCCGGGCACTTCTCCGGCATCACGAACTCCCGCTCGCTGCCGTCCCGCAGGTCCACCACCGGACCGAGGATCTCCGGGATGACGTCACCGGCCTTGCGCAGCACGACGGTGTCCCCGATGAGGACGCCCTTGGCCTTGACGACCTCCTGGTTGTGCAGGGTGGCGAACTCCACCTCGCTGCCCGCCACCGTGACCGGCTCCACCTGGGCGTACGGCGTGACCCGGCCGGTGCGGCCGACACCCACCTTGATGTCGACCAGCTTGGTGTTGACCTCCTCCGGCGCGTACTTGTAGGCGATCGCCCAGCGCGGCGCCCGCGCGGTGGAGCCGAGCCGCCCCTGGAGGCGGATCTCGTCCAGCTTGACCACGACACCGTCGATCTCGTGCTCGACGGAGTGCCGGTTCTCGCCGTAGTACGCGATGAACTCGCGCACCCCGTTAAGGCCGTCGACCACGCGGTTGTGCGGGGAGGTGGGCAGGCCCCAGGTCTTCAGCAGGTCGTACGCCTGGGAGAGCCGGGTCATGCCGGTGAAGCCCTCCAGGGCGCCGATGCCGTGCACCACCATGTGCAGCGGGCGGGTCGCGGTGACCCTCGGGTCCTTCTGGCGCAGGGAACCGGCGGCGGCGTTGCGGGGGTTGGCGAACGGCTTGTCGCCGGCCGCGACCAGGCGTTCGTTCAGTTCGAGGAACTTCTCCATCGGGAAGTACACCTCGCCGCGGATCTCCACCAGGTCGGGCACCTCCGCGCCGCCGAGGCGGTCGGGGATCTCCGCGATGGTGCGCACGTTCGGGGTGATGTCCTCGCCGGTGCGGCCGTCGCCCCGGGTGGCCGCGCGGGTCAGCCGGCCCTTCTCGTAGGTGAGGTTGACCGCGAGGCCGTCCACCTTCAGCTCGCACAGGAAGTGGTACGTCTGGTCGCCCAGTTCCCTCGCGATGCGGTCGGCCCAGGCGGCCAGCTCCTCGTCGTTGAACGTGTTGTCCAGCGACAGCATCCGCTGGCGGTGCTCGACGGCGGTGAACTCCGTCTCGTAGGACCCCGCGACCTTCTGGGTGGGCGAGTCCGGGGTGCGCAGCTCCGGATACCGCTCCTCCAGCTCCTCCAGGGACTTCAGGAGCCGGTCGAACTCCGCGTCGCTGACGACGGGAGCGTCCTTCACGTAGTACCGGAAGCGGTGCTCCTCGACCTGCTCCGCCAGGCGCGCGTGGGTCTCGCGGGCCTCGGCGGGCACCGCTGTCGTCTCCGCTTGCTTGTCGCCGGCCACCGTGTTGTCCTCCGTTACTCAGGGTTGTCCGCGAGGGATCTCGCCGCCCGGACGCAGTGGGCGAGCACCCGGCGCGCGTAGGCGGGGGAAGCGCCCGCCAGACCGCACGCCGGAGTCACCGTGACCGCCTCCGCGAGCAACCCCGGATGCAGCCCCAGCCTGCGCCACAGCGTCCTGACACCCATGACGCTACCGGCAGGGTCTGACAACGGGCCGTCCGTGCCCGGCACGACACCGGCGAACAGCCGGGTCCCCGCCTCGACGGCCTCGCCGATCGCCTCGTCGTCACGCTCGGTGAGCAGCGCGAAGTCGAAGGAGACGGCCGCCGCGCCGGCCCGCCGCAGCAGCGCGAACGGCACGTCCGGAGCGCAGGAGTGCACGGTCACCGGGTCGCCGTCGGCCGCCGCGACCACGTCCCGCAGCGTGGCCTCCACGACCTGCCGGTCCACGGCGCGGTGGGTGCGGTAGCCGCTGGCGGTGCGGACGTGCCCGCGCAGCACGGCGGTCAGGGAGGGCTCGTCGAGCTGGAGGACGAGCCGGGCGCCCGGGACGCGCCGCCGCACCTCGGCCAGGTGCAGCCGCAGCCCCTCGGCGAGCGAGGCGGCCAGGTCCCGGCAGGCACCGGCGTCCGACAGGGCGGCCTCGCCGTTCCTCAGCTCCAGCGCGGCGGCCAGCGTCCACGGCCCGACGGCCTGCACCTTCAGGTCGCCCTCGTAGCCCTGGGTGAACTCCTCCAGGGCGTCCAGGTCCTCCACCAGCCAGGACCGCGCCCGCCTGGTGTCCCGGCCCGGCCGGTCCCCGAGCCGCCAGCCGCTGGGCTCCACGCGCGCGTACAGCTCGACCAGCATCCCGGCGGTCCGGCCGATCATGTCGGCGCCGGGACCGCGCGCGGGCAGCTCGGCGAGGAACGGAAAGTCCTCGAAGCTGCCGGTGACGGTCTTGGCGGCCTCCCGCGCGTCGGTACCGGGCAGGGAGCCCACGCCGGTGGCCCCCGGGAACCTGAACTGGCTGTTTTCGCTCACCAGGGAAGCCTACGGAACCCGGAACCCCGAGTGGTACGGGCCCGGCCCCGGAGCAGCGGCCCGGGACCGGGGTCAGCGTCCCGGGCGTACCGACAGGTCGTGGACTTCCGCGTCCCGCGGCAGGTCCAGGGCCATCAGGATCGTCGTGGCGACCGACTCGGGGTCGATCCACTTCTCCGGGTCGTACTCCTTGCCCTCCTGCTGGTGCACCTTGGCCTGCATGGGGCTGGCGGTGCGGCCGGGGTAGACCGAGGTGACGCGGACGCCGTTCGCGTGCTCCTCCTGGCGCAGGGCGTCGGCGAGGGCCTTCAGGCCGTGCTTGGAGGCGGCGTACCCGGACCAGCCGGCACTGGCGTGCAGCCCGGCTCCGGAGTTGACGAAGACGACGTGGCCGCGTGCGGCCCGCAGCTGCGGCAGGAAGTGCCGGGTCAGCTCGGCCGGGGCGATCAGGTTGACGTTCAGCTGGTGGTGCCAGGACTTCGGGGTGAGGTCGCCGACCCCGCCCAGCTCGACGACCCCGGC
The DNA here is from genome assembly GCF_000720835.1 of Streptomyces achromogenes subsp. achromogenes. GTDB lineage: Bacteria > Actinomycetota > Actinomycetes > Streptomycetales > Streptomycetaceae > Streptomyces > Streptomyces achromogenes. The sequence goes on from NZ_JODT01000024.1 coordinate 73,712, forward strand.
GATGTGCAGCAGGGAGTCCACCCGGTCCGGGAGCGACTGGTGGGAGAACGCCCAGGAGAGCTTGTCCGGGTCCGCGAGGTCGCCGACCAGGGTGCGGGCGCCGGGGAAGGCGGCCGCCAGCTCCTTGGCGCGGGCCGCGTCGCGCGCGTGCAGCACGAGTTCGTCCCCGCGCGCGTGCAGCCGGCGGGTCACGGCCGCGCCGATGCCGGAACCGGCCCCGGTGATCACATGTGTAGCCATGGGGCCCATGCTCGCATCACCGCCCGGCGAGCTGCTCCTCCAGGTAGGCCAGGGCCCCGGCGGGTTCGTCGGCGAAGAACACCAGCTCGGCCAGCGGGCGGGGCAGGAAGCCCTCGGCCTCCATGCGGCGGAACTGCTCGCGCAGGCCGTCGTAGAAACCGGCCGTGTTCAGCAGCACGACCGGCTTGGCGGTGCGGCCGTGCTTCTTCAGCTCCAGGATCTCGGTGGCCTCGTCCAGGGTGCCGGTGCCGCCCACCATGATCACCACGGCGTCGGCCTTCTCCAGCAGCAGCTTCTTGCGCTCGGCGAGGTCGGCCGCGATGATCATCTCGTCGGCGCCGGGCCGCGCCTTGTTCGCCAGGAACTCCACGGAGACGCCCAGCAGCCGGCCGCCCGCCTCCTGCACGCCGTCGGCGACCACCTTCATCAGACCGCTGTCGGAACCGCCCCAGACCAGGGTGTGACCGGCCTTGCCGATCAGTTCCGCGAACTCGCGCGCGGGGCGCGTGTAACGCTCGTCGAGGTCGGCGGCGGACAGGAAGACGCAGATGTTCATGGCCTATACCGTACGGTGCCCGCGCCGCGCGGGAGGAAGCGCGGGAAGAAGCGCGGTCCGTCCGGTGCTGTTCCGGTATGACCGATGGACACACGATCACGATCCACCAGAGCGAGCGGCACGTGCGCGCGGTGCACGACGGCCAGGTGCTCGCGGAGACCGACCGTCCGCTGGAGCTGCGCGAGACGGGCTGTCCGGTGCGGTACTACATCCCCGCCGAGGACGTACGCCTCGATCTGCTGACCCCCTCCGACACGCACACCGTCTGCCCCTACAAGGGCACGGCGTCCTACTGGTCGCTGCCGGACGCGGCCGACCTCGTCTGGGCGTACCCCGAGCCCAAGCCCGACATGGCCCGGCTCAAGGACCACTACTGCTTCTACGACACCGAGGTTTCGTGACCGGGGTTTCCTGACCGCGGTCGCATGACCGAGCCGGGTGTCGCCGTGTCGTGACCGGTGAGCGAAGGTGCCGTGCGGCAGTCTGCACGGCCATGGACAAGAAGACGACTTCCCGCGACGGCACCTCTCTCGCGTACCACGTGACCGGCCACGGGCCCACGGTGATCCTGGTGAGCGGCGCGATGTCCACCGGCGGCACCGTGCTGCCCCTGGCCGAGCGTCTCGCGGAGCGCTGCACGGCCGTCGTCTACGACCGCCGGGGCCGCGGCGAGAGCGGCGGCACGGCGCCGTACGCGGTCGACCGCGAGGTGGAGGACCTGGCCGCGCTGGCCGACGCCGTGGGCGGCGACGCGGCGCTGTTCGGGGTCTCCTCGGGCGGCGCGCTGGTCCTGCGCGCGGTGGCGGGCGGGGTGCCGGCGACCCGGGCGGCGGTGTACGAGGTGCCGTACGCCGACCACCTCGCGGACGGCGCCGCGCGCGCGGCGGCCTACAAGGAGCGGCTGACCGAGGCGCTGGCCGGGGGCCGGCACGGGGACGCGGTGGAGCTGTTCCTGCGCCAGACGGGCCTCGGCGAGGAGATGATCCAGCGCGCCCGCCAGTCCCCGATGTGGGCCGGTCTGGAGACGCTCGCGCCCAGCCTCGCCCACGACGACGCGGTCATGGCCGACGGCCTGCTCCCCCGGGACCTGCTCGCCCGGATCCCGGTACCGGTCCTCGCGCTCGCGGGCGGCGCGAGCCCGGAGTGGATGCACCGGGCGGGCCAGGCGGTCGCGGAGGCCGTGCCGCGGGGCACGTACCGCGTCCTGCCGGGCCAGACCCACATGGTGGAGCCGGACGTACTGGGGCCGGTGCTGGCGGAGTTCTTCGCGGGGCGGCCCCGCGAAGAACAGGGCTGACCCGTGCGGCTCAGACCGCCGTCGCCGCCGTCGCACGCGTGGTGGACGCGATCGTCGCCGACCCCACCACGCGCGTGCCGTCGTACAGCACGATCGCCTGGCCGGGGGCGACGCCGCGGACCGGCTCGGTGAAGGTGACGCGCAGCTCGCCGTCGACGAGTTCGGCGGCGACCTCGGTCTCGCCGCCGTGCGCGCGCAGCTGGGCGGTGTAGGTGCCGGGGCCGGTGGGGGCGGTGCCGCACCAGCGGGGCCTGATCGCGGTGAGGGCGGTGACGTCCAGGGCCTCGGCCGGGCCGACGGTGACCGTGTTGGTGACCGGGGAGATGTCCAGGACATAGCGCGGCTTGCCGTCCGGGGCCGGGGTGCCGATCCTGAGGCCCTTGCGCTGGCCGATGGTGAAGCCGTAGGCGCCCTCGTGGGTGCCCAGCTTGCTGCCGGACTCGTCCACGATGTCGCCCTCGGCCTTGCCGAGGCGGCGGGCCAGGAAGCCCTGGGTGTCGCCGTCGGCGATGAAGCAGATGTCGTGCGAGTCGGGCTTCTTGGCCACGGCCAGGCCCCGGCGCTCGGCCTCCGCGCGGATCTCCTCCTTGGTGGTGACCGTGTCGCCGAGCGGGAACATCGCGTGCGCGAGCTGCTTGTCGTCCAGCACGCCGAGGACGTACGACTGGTCCTTGGCCATGTCGGAGGCGCGGTGCAGCTCGCGCGAGCCGTCCTCCTTCACGATCACCTTGGCGTAGTGGCCGGTGCACACGGCGTCGAAGCCGAGGGCCAGCGCCTTGTCCAGCAGCGCCGCGAACTTGATCTTCTCGTTGCAGCGCAGGCACGGGTTCGGGGTGCGGCCGGCCTCGTACTCGGCGACGAAGTCCTCCACGACGTCCTCGCGGAAGCGGTCGGCGAGGTCCCAGACGTAGAACGGGATGCCGATCACGTCGGCCGCGCGGCGGGCGTCGCGCGAGTCCTCGATGGTGCAACAGCCCCGCGCGCCGGTTCGGAAGGACTGCGGGTTCGTGGAGAGCGCGAGGTGGACGCCGGTGACGTCGTGGCCGGCCTCCGCGGCACGCGCGGCGGCGACGGCGGAGTCCACGCCGCCGGACATGGCGGCGAGGACGCGGAGGGGGCGGGTGCGCTGCGGGGTGTCAGTCATAACCCTTCCAGGGTACGGGGGCGCGCGAACCGGCGTGCGGGGGTGCGGGAACCCGGCCGGCCGGTCGTCCGTTGTCGGTGGCATGGGGGCGACTTCGGGTTCGGCGGCGGGGGCGGGCACGGGGCCGCCGACGGGTGACGGGGACCGGCGGCTGGGGCGGCGGGCCCTGCTGGTCGGCGGGGTCGCGGCGGCCGTGGGCACGGCGCTGCTGGCCCGCGAGGAGCTGTCCCGGTCGTGGTGGCGGCTGCCCGGGGTGGACAAGCCGCGGACGGCGGGCGCGGTGGACTTCCCCGGGGCGCGCTGGGTGGCGGCCTCGGCGGCGAACTACCGCCGCGCGGACCGGCCGGCCGACTACCCGGTGGACCGGGTGGTCGTCCATGTCACCCAGGGCGGGTACGCGTCGGCGGTGCGGGCCTTCAAGGACCCCGGGCACGGCGCGGCGGCGCACTACATCGTGCGCCGGGACGGTCGGATCACCCAGCTGGTCCGCGAGCTGGACGTGGCCTTCCACGCGGGCAACCGGGAGTACAACGAACGCAGTGTCGGCATCGAGCACGAGGGCTTCGTGGAGGACCCGGCCTCCTTCACCGACGCCCTGTACGCGGCCTCGGCCCGGCTGGCGGCCGCGATCTGCGGGCGGTACGGCATCCCCGTGGACCGGGAGCACCTCATCGGGCACGCCCAGGTGCCGGGCACGGACCACACGGACCCGGGGCGGCTGTGGGACTGGGAGCGGTACATACGCCTGGTCGGCGCCGAACGCGCCAAGTCCTCCCCGGCCGGCCCGGCCGCGCGGACGGCCTAGGTGAGCCCGGCCGCGCGGGCGCGTTCCACCGCCGGGCCGATCGCCTTCGCCACCGCCTCGACGTCCGCCTCGGTGGAGGTGTGGCCGAGGGAGAAGCGCAGGGTGCCGCGGGCCAGGTCCGGGTCGGTGCCGGTGGCGAGGAGGACGTGGCTGGGCTGGGCGACGCCCGCGGTGCAGGCGGAGCCGGTGGAGCACTCGATGCCCTGGGCGTCCAGCAGGAGCAGCAGGGAGTCGCCCTCGCAGCCGGGGAAGGTGAAGTGCGCGTTGGCGGGGAGCCGGCCGCCGGGGGCCGGGTCGCCGCCGAGGATCGCGTCCGGGACGGCGCCGCGCACGGCGTCGACCAGCCGGTCGCGCAGGCCGCCGACCTCCCGCGCGAACCGCTCCCGCCGCTCGGCGGCGAGCCGGCCGGCGACGGCGAAGGAGGCCACGGCGGGTACGTCGAGCGTGCCGGAGCGGACGTGCCGCTCCTGGCCGCCGCCGTGCAGGACGGGTACGGGGCTGTACTCACGGCCCAGGAGCAGGGCGCCGATGCCGTACGGGCCGCCGATCTTGTGGCCGGAGACGGTCATGGCGGCGAGGCCGGAGGCGGCGAAGTCGACGGGGACCTGCCCGAAGGCCTGCACCGCGTCGGCGTGCAGCGGGACGTCGAACTCGCCTGCCACGTCGGCGAGTTCGCGGACCGGCATGAGCGTGCCGATCTCGTTGTTGGCCCACATCACGGTGGCCAGGGCGACATCGCCGGGGTCGCGGGCGATGGCCTCGCGCAGCGCCTCGGGGTGGACGCGGCCGTAGGCGTCGACGGGGAGGTACTCGACGGTGGCGCCCTCGTGCTCGCCGAGCCAGTGCACGGCGTCGAGGACGGCGTGGTGCTCGACGGGGCTGGCGAGGACGCGGGTGCGGGCGGGGTCGGCGGCGGTGCGGGACCAGTACAGGCCCTTGACGGCGAGGTTGTCGGCCTCGGTGCCGCCCGAGGTGAACACGACCTCGCTGGGGCGGGCGCCGAGCGCTTCCGCGAGGGTTTCGCGGGCTTCCTCGACCGTGCGGCGGGCTTGCCGGCCGGACGCGTGGAGGGAGGAGGCGTTGCCCGTGATGCTCAGCTGGGCGGTGAGCGCCTCTGCCGCCTCCGGGAGCATCGGGGTGGTCGCGGCGTGGTCGAGGTAAGCCATGGTGAGGCCGATTCTACGGCTCCCCCGTGGCCGGCCCGGCGGGGCGGAGTCCGGCTCCTCACAGGCTCCAGGACACCGTCCCCGTGACCTGCATCGTCACAACCAGGACCACCAGGTCGGCGACGCCCAGGGCGAGGCCCAGGAAGGCGCGGCCCCGGCGGGCCGTGCCGCGCCAGAGGGCGGCCACGGCGAGGACGATGGCGATCGGGCCGAGGAGGAGGTTGAGGACGAGCAGGCCGAGGAGGCCGAGGATGAAGGACGCGACGGCCATGCCGTCGGCGTCCCGGGTGCGCGGACGCGGGGCGGTGCGGCCGGTGCCGGCCGGTGCGGTGAGGTGCATGGTGCTCAGCTCCCGGAGAACTGCGGGGCGGTCAGTCGGACGACGTGCGGCGGCGGCCGTGGCGCTCGCGGAGCGCGAAGACGCCGAGCCAGACGGCGATGACGGCGGCCAGGACGGCGCTGACGGTCAGCGGCGCGTGGGCGACGGTGCCCAGCACCACTCCGAGCAGCATGAGCGCGGCGACGAGGAACAGCATGGGATGGAATCCCCCCTCCGGTATGCCTCGTGTTCAGCCGGTGTGAAGTTTGGGTGAACAGTTGTAGTAACAGTTGTTCACTGACTTCGAGTCTAGCGCTTCCGACGGCTTTTCAATTCCAGAGAACAGTTGTTAACTGGATGACATGAGTCACACCCTCGGCATCCGGCAGGCCCAGAAGCAGAAGACCCGGCAGGCGTTCCTCGACGCGGCGCTCGCCCTGCTGGAGGAGCAGAGCCTGAGCAGCCTGGGCCTGCGCGAGGTCACCCGGGCCGTCGGGGTCGCCCCGACCGCCTTCTACCGGCACTTCCGCTCCACCGCCGACCTCGGGGTGGCCCTGGTCGACGAGGCGCTGGGCAGCCTGCATCCAATGGTGCGGACGACGGTGTCCACCACGGGCGACCCCGAGGAACGCATCACGCGCGCCGTCGAGTTGATCGCCCGTCATGTGACCGAGTACCCCGCACACGTCCGTTTCATCGCCCGCGAACGGCACGGCGGCGTCCAGCCCGTGCGGGAGGCCATCCGGGCCCAGCTGCACCGGTTCGCCGAGGAGGTGCGGGCCGAACTGGCCAAGGACGAGGAGGCCGAGGGGTGGAGCGAGGACGACCTGCTGATGCTCGCGCACCTCTACGTCGACCAGATGCTCATCACCGCCTCGCTGTTCCTGGAGGCGCTGGAGGCCCCCGAGGACGAGCGGGAGCGGGTGACCCGGCTCGCCACCCGCCAGCTGCGGCTCATCACCCTCGGCCGCTCCCACTGGCTGGACTGAACCGCCCCGCGCGGCAGGCCCTTCAGCCCTTCCGGTCCCGCCCGCCGGTACGGCCCCGCTCAGCCCTCCCCCGGCCCCGCCTCCCCGTACAGCGCCAGCACCGAACGCGCCCCCGCCACCAGTTCCGCACGCGCTTCGGGCGGGTCCAGGACCTCCACCCGGTCGGAGAAGGCGAGGAGTTGGCGTACCGCCCGGAGTGTCGGGTAGGCCAGCCGCGCGGTGACCCACGGGCTCTCGCCGTCGTCCTCGGGCTCCGCCGTCAGCTGGGCGGCGGCCATCCGCCGGAACATGTCGGCCAGCTCGCGCCGGACCCGCACGGTCACCTCCACCCCGGCCTCCCGTTCCTCCACCCGCCGCCGCAACTCCTCCCAGGCGTCGGCGAGTTCCACGCCGGGCCGGCGCCGTACGGGCTCGTCCAGCAGCCGTGCCCGGCGCACCCGGTCGGCGCGGAACAGCCGGGGCCGGCCGCGCCGGTCGGCGACCAGGTACCAGACCCCGGCCTTGGCCACCAGGCCGTAGGGATCGACGGTGTACGTGCGCGCCTGTCGCTCCCCGCTGTGCCGGTAGCGCAGCCTCAGCCGCCGGTCGGAGAAGACGGCGTCCTGGAGCACCGCGAGGTCGGCGGCCCGCTCCGGGCCGCTGTTCCAGCGGGTGGCGTCGACCAGGACCCGGCGGCTGGTCACCTCGGCGGCGGGGCGGTGCGGCGCCGGCAGCGCGGCCATGACCTTGCGCAGGGCCGAGGCGAGGGCCGCGTCCAGGCCGAGCGCGGCGTGCGCGCCCTGGGCGGCCAGCACGAACAGGGCCCGCGACTCGTCGGCGGTCAGCCCCGTGACATCGGTGCGGAAGCCGGCGAGGAGGCCGATGCCGCCGTGCCGGCCGCGCTCGGCGTAGACCGGGACCCCGGCGGCGGACAGCGCCTCGACGTCCCGGTAGATGGTGCGCACCGACACCTCCAGCCGCCCGGCGAGTTCGGGCGCGGGCACCCGGCCCCGGGTCTGCAGGAGCAGCAGGATCGACAGCAGCCGGTCGGACTTCACGGCGCCAGGGTCCCGCCGGGCGGGCGACCGTGGCAAACCTGACGGCGGATGTCAGGTTTCGGCGGGACCGTACTCCCGAGCCGTCCCGGTGCGGCGGGCCGGCACGCAGCCGCCCGCGCCGCCACCGCGGGCACCCGCCACCCCTGTGAAGGAAGGCCTGGTCATGACCACCGATCCCCGCCCGCTGCACACCCGCGCCACCGCCCAGGCGGCCCGGCTGATCCGGACCGTGCGCCCCGAGCAGCTGACCGCGCCCACCCCGTGTACCGAGTACGACGTGCGCGCGCTGCTCGGCCACATCGTCGGCGGCACCCGCCGGATCGCCGTCGTCGGCGAGGCCGGTGAGGGGCAGGGCGAGCCGATGACCGCGCCCGACGTGCCCGACGACGGCTGGGCCGAGGCCTACGACGAGGTCCGGGAGCGGGCGCTGAAGGCGTGGCGGAGCGACGAGCGGATGGCGTCGTCGGTGACGGTGCCGTGGGGGGAGATCCCGGGGCGGGCCGCCCTGTCGGCGTACGTCATGGAGATCGTGGCGCACACCTGGGACCTGTCGGAGGCGATCGGCCGGCCGCTCGCGCTCGATCCCGAGCCGGCCGAGTTCGCGCTGGCCGCCGCGCGGCAGGCGCTGCCCGAGGGGCCCAGGGAGGGCCGCCCCTTCGACGCGCCGGTGCCGGCCCCCGAGGGAGCCGGCGCCTACGAGCGGCTGGCGGCCTGGCTGGGGCGGGTGCCGCTCAGCCGAGCCTGACCCGGGCCAGCTGGCGGGACTGCGCGACCAGCCGGTCCGCGCTGTCCCAGACCTCGGCGTCCTCCTCCAGGAAGCCGCCGGCCAGGTTGCGAGTGGTGATCGAGATCCGCAGCGGGCCGGGGGCCGGGCGCCGACGCACGTGGACGGTGAGTTCCACGGTCGGCACCCAGCCCTTCAGACCCAGCTCGAAGGCGGTGGGCGGCAGGGCGTCCACGGCGAGGAGCAGCGACAGCGGGTCGGCGTCGCGGCCGTCGGCGAGGCCGAACCAGGCGCGCATCTCGCCCTTGCCGGAGGGGGTGCCGAGGGCCCAGCCGGTGGTGGCCGGGTCCAGCTTGATCATCAGCCGGTCGGCGATGGCGTTGCTGCCGTCGATCGGAGCCGGGCCGTCCTCGGGGCCGAAGCACCGCTCCAGCGGCGGGATCGGGGGCGGGGTGGCCGTCGTACGGACGTCGTCGGGGAGGGCGGCGAGGTCGCCGTAGGAGGCGAGGACGCGGATGCGTTCGACCTCGCCTCCCTCGTCGTCGTACTGGAAGAGCGAGGCCTGGCCGGTGGAGAGGGTGCGGCCGGTGCGGACGGTCTCGGTACGGACGACCGCCGGGCCGGGCCGCGAGGCGGTCAGGTAGTGGGCGGTGATGGAGAAGGGGTCCGGGTGCGGGAGGGTGTCCGCGAGCGCCCGGCCGAGCACGGCCAGCAGATAGCCGCCGTTGACGGCGCTGATGATGGTCCAGCCGGCCGAGAGGTCGATGTCGTAGACGCCGGGCTCGCGCCGGGTGACCGCGGTGTCGCGGTCGAACTCGCTGTCGCCGATCGCGGCCGGCGAGGCGGGGACGGTAGCTGCTTCTGCCATGCGCGAACGGTACAACATGTAAATACTAAGCGGTAGCTTTTCTTGTGTCGGTCCCGTGCCCCGCACTCCGCGTGACGATCGGGCAATTTCTCGGCACGTGTCCGGACACGTCCACAACCCACTCCCCCGGATTGCCCTCTATGAGGACATGAGCCTCACCGGGACTCCGTTCCTCTGCACCGCCGTCGTGCTGTCCGTGGTCGCCCTCATACTGCCGCTGGCGCTGTGGTCGCGGATGCGCGGGCCCAGACCGCTGCGGGCGGCGGCCCGCGTGCTGATGCTGCTGTTCGCCCAGGGCACGGCCGTCACCCTGGTCTTCGTGCTGGTCAACAACCAGAACAACCTGTACGACACCTGGGGCGACCTGCTCGGCACCGGCAACCACGTGCAGCGGGCCGCCGACCTCGGCCGGGACGGCACCGGAGGCATCCCGGTGGGGCGGCTGCCCCGGGTCCGGCAGACCTTCCGGCCCGTCGGCGGGCCCGGCATGCGCGCGGCCGGCCCCGTGCGCGTCACCCAGCTCAAGGGCCGCGTCTCCGGGGTGGACGCCGAGGTCTACGTCTGGCTGCCGCCGCAGTACGACGACCCGGCCTACCGGCACCACGAGTTCCCGGTGGTGGAGCTGCTGCCGGGCTACCCGGGCTCGGCGAAGGCCTGGTTCGGCTCGCTGCACGCCGCCGAGCAGCTGCTGCCGCTGATGCGCGACGGCCGGGTGGCGCCGTTCGTCCTGGTCGCCCCGCGCACCAATCTGCTGCCCGGCGTGGACACCGGCTGCGCCAACATCCCCGGCCGGGTCAACGCCGACAGCTGGCTCAGCATCGACGTGCCCAAGATGGTCAAGGACAACTTCCGGGTCCAGCCCGCCCCGCGCGGCTGGGCGGTGGCCGGGTACTCGGCGGGCGCGCACTGCGCGGTCAAGCTGGCCGTGGCGCACCCCGACCGGTACCGGGCCGCGGTGAGCATGTCCGGCTACAACGACCCGATCGGCGAACGCGACTCCCTCGCCGCCCGGACCCCGGCCCTGCGCGCCGCGAACAACCCCTGCCTGCTGCTGCGCAAGGCGGCCACCCCACCGCCGGTCGCGCTGTACCTCTCCGGCCAGCCCGGCGACGGCTACCAGGCGGGCATGGCGCTGGAGTCGGCCGCCGAGGCGCCCACCACCGTGCGCGTGGTCTTCCTGCCGCGCAGCGCGGGCGGGCACACCATGGCGCTGTGGCGCCCGCAGGTCACCACCGTCTTCCGCTGGCTGACCCTCCAGCTGGGCCAGAGCCCCGCCAAGGGGCGGGACACCTCCGTCACCGGGGCCGCTACTCCTCCGTCACCGTCGAGCGCCGGTTCCACGCACGCGGCGCCCGCCAGTGGAACCGCATCGCGAGCAGGCGCAGCACGAATGCCGTGAGCGCCGCGAAGGCGCTGGTGAGCGGGGTGAGGACGTCGTAGCGGATGCACAGCACCACCATCGCGGAGCCCACGATCGCCGGGACCGCGTACAGGTCGCGGTCCCAGCGCAGCAGCGAGGGCACCTCGTTGGCCAGCACGTCCCGCAGCACACCGCCGCCGACGGCCGTGGCCAGGCCCAGCGTCGCCGACGCGGTCAGGCCGAGGCCGTAGCTGTACGCCTTCGTCGTTCCGCTGACGCAGAACAGGCCGAGGCCGGCCGCGTCGAAGACGAGCACCGCCGCCTGGATGCGCTCCACGTGCGGGTGCAGGAAGAAGACGACGAGCGCGGCGAGCAGCGGGGTGACGAAGTACCCCAGGTCCGTGAAGGCCGCCGGGGGGACGGCCCCGATGACCAGGTCCCGGAACAGCCCGCCGCCCAGCGCGGTGACCTCGGCGAGCACGGCGATGCCGAACACGTCGAAGTTCTTCCGGACGGCCAGCAGGGCGCCGGAGATCGCGAACACGAAGATCCCGATCACATCGAGCGTGTGCTGGACGGAGGGACTGAAGAGTTGCTGGAGCTGCACCCTGACATTGTCTACCGTCAGGGTGCCCGAACCTTACAAAGCCAGGTCAGAGAGCAGGTTTCCCTGGTGTGAACAGCCAGGTGTCGAAGAGGTCGTCCAGCTGCTGCCCGCTGACCCGCTCGGCGAGGCGGATGAAGTCGGCGGTGGAGGCGTTGCCGTACCGGTGGAGCGTGGTCCAGGTGGGCAGCAGCCGGAAGAAGGCCGGGTCGCCGATCCGCTCGCGCAGCATCTGGAGCGTCATCGCACCGCGCTGGTAGACGGCGGAGGCGAACATGCTGTCCCGTTCCGGGGCGCCCGGCTCGACCTGCCAGAACGAGGAGTCGGCGGGCCGGGAGTCGTATCCGGCGCGGAAGGAGTCGTGGGCGGAGCGGGTGCCCTGGTGCTCGGCCCACAGCCACTGGGCGTAGGTGGCGAAGCCCTCGTTGAGCCAGATGTCGTTCCAGTGCGCCACGCTCACCGAGTCGCCGAACCACTGGTGGGCCAGCTCGTGCACGATCGTCGTCTCGCTGCGCACCGCCGAGTACGCGGGCTTGGACTGCACCTCCAGCGAGAACCCGGCCTCCGGCATGTCGTCCACGATGGCACCGGTCTCCTCGAACGGGTACGGCCCGAAGACCTGCGACCAGTAGTCGGTGACGGCGGAGGTGACGCCGTAGACGTCGACGCTGCTCGCGCCCTTCAGCACGGGGTCGATCGCCACGTACACCGGGATGCCGCCCGGGGTCCGCCCGGTGCGCACGTCGAACTTGCCGATGGTGGCGGTGGCCAGGTAGGTCGCCATCGGCTTCGACTCCCGCCAGTGGGTGTACGTCGAGCCGCCCTTGTCGTACGTCGACACCAGCCGGCCGTTGGAGACCGCGGTCAGCCCCTTCGGCGCCTTGATCCGGATGTCGTAGGTGGCCTTGTCGGCCGGGTGGTCGCTGGACGGGAACCAGGTGGAGGCGGCGTTGGGCTCGCAGGCGACGAAGACGCCGTCGGGGGTCTTCATCCAGCCGTAGTCGGAGCCGAAGACGATGGGTCCGCCGAGGGCCTCGGGTACGCCGCCGTAGGTGACGGAGACGGTGAAGTCACGGCCCTTGGGCAGCACCCGGCGCGGGGTGACGGTGACCTCGTCGCCGTCCCGGGTGAACTCCGCCCGTCTGCCGTTCACCTCCACCCGCGTGATCTCCAGCTTCTGGAGGTCCAAGTCGAAGGAGGAGAGGGTCCGGGTGGCGCGCGCGGTGAGCGTGGTACGGCCGTCCAGTCGCCCGGTGTCGGGGGCGTAGGCCACGTCCAGGTCGTAGTGGCGGGCGTCGTAGCCGCCGTTGCCGAGCCGGGGGAAGTAGGGGTCGCCGATGCCGGGGGCGCCCTGGGTCGGGGGCGCGGAGGCGGCGATGGCCAGGAAGGAGGCCGCCGCGGTGACGAGGACTCCGAGACGTGCCGAACGGGAGAGTGCCATGGGTCGTCCCTTTCGAGCGTGCCGATCTAGTGGTCGGACACGGACGACTCTGCACTCTCCCGCTCAGGCATGTACATGACTTTGCTTAGTCGTCATGCGCTACTCGTCGGACGACTCCTCGGCGCCGCTGCCGGCCGCCGGCTTGCCGGTCGTCTTCCCGGTCGCCTTCGGCGTGGACTTCGCGCCCGGGCCGGTCTTCTCCTCGGCCGGTTCCGCCGCCGCGGCGGCCTCGGCGGCTTCGGGGGCCGGGGCGGTGTCGGCGGCCTCGGAGACGGCTTCGGCGGTCGCGGCTGCCTCGGCCGGTTCCGAAGCGGTCGCCTCGGGAGCGTCTTCGGAGCCGGCCGCCTCGGAGGTGGACGCCTCGGAACCGGCCGCCTCGGGGGCCTCTTCGGAAGCGGTGTCCTCCGTGGCGGGTGCCTTCCCGGCCACCGGCTCCTTCTCCGCCACCGGCTTCTTCTCCGCCGCCGGTGCCTTCTCGGCCACCGGCTCCTTCTCGGCCGGGCCGTCGGAGAGCGCCGCGTCCGGGACCAGTTCCGACGCCTTCTTCGCCGCCGACAGCAGGACCGTGTCCTGCGGCGCCTGGTCGGCGAAGTTCTCCGGGTGGTGGCAGGCGACCCGCTGGCCCGGCCTCAGCTCGACGAGCTGCGGCTCGGTCGTCCGGCAGATCTCCGTCGCCTTCCAGCAGCGGGTGTGGAACCGGCAGCCGGAGGGCGGGGCGATCGGGGACGGGACGTCGCCGCGCAGCAGGATGCGCTCGTTCTTCTGCCCCCGGCGCTTCGGGTCCGGCACCGGCACCGCCGACATCAGCGCCTTGGTGTACGGGTGCATCGGCGCCTCGTACAGCGAGGTGCGGTCGGCCAGCTCCACGATCTTGCCGAGGTACATCACCGCGATCCGGTCCGAGACGTGCCGGACCACCGAGAGGTCGTGGGCGATGATCACATAGGTCAGGCCGAGTTCCTGCTGGAGGTCGTCCATCAGGTTCACGACCTGCGCCTGGATCGACACGTCCAGCGCGGAGACCGGCTCGTCCGCCACCACCAGCTTCGGCTTCAGGGCGAGCGCGCGGGCGATGCCGATGCGCTGGCGCTGACCGCCGGAGAACTCGTGCGGGTAGCGGTTGTAGTGCTCGGGGCTGAGGCCGACCAGGGAGAGGAGCCGCTGGACCTCCTTCTTCACCCCGCCCTCGGGTTCCACGCCCTGGAGCCGGAAGGGCGCCGAGACGATCGAGCCGATGGTGTGGCGGGGGTTCAGGGAGCCGTACGGGTCCTGGAAGATCATCTGGATGTCGCGGCGCAGCGGACGCATCTGCCCGGTGCTCAGCCGCGTGATGTCCTGGCCCTCGAAGGTGATCTTCCCGCCGGTCGGGTCCTGGAGGCGGGTGATGACCCGGCCCATGGTCGACTTGCCGCAGCCCGACTCGCCGACCACGCCGAGGGTCTCGCCCTTGCGCACCTCGAAGTCGATGCCGTCGACGGCCTTCACGGCGCCGACCTGGCGCTGGAGGATGCCCTTCTTGATCGGGAAGTGCTTCGTCAGGCCCTCGACCCTGAGCAGCACCTCACGGTCCGCCGAGCCCTCGGAAGCCGGCGTCTGCTGGGGGATCGCGGCCTCGTCCGTCTTCTTGGTCTCACTCACAGCTTCGGCGCAATCTCTTCGGTCCAGATCCGCTGGCGGTCCTCGGTCGGGAGGTGACAGGCGGACCAGTGCCCGGTGCTCACCTGCTCCAGCTCGGGGCGCACCGTGCGGGTGACGTTCCCCTTGGGGATGTCCGCGTACGGGCAGCGCGGGTGGAAGGCGCAGCCCGAGGGGACGTTGATGAGGCTCGGCGGCTGGCCCTTGACCGGGATGAGCCGTTCGGAGGTCTCGCGGTCGATGCGGGGCATCGAGCCGAGCAGGCCCCAGGTGTAGGGGTGCTGCGGCTGCTCGAAGACCTCGCCGGCCGGTCCTCGCTCCACGCACCGGCCGCCGTACATCACCAGGACCTCGTCGGCGATCTCGGCGACCACGCCGAGGTCGTGGGTGATCATGATGACCGCGGAGCCGAACTCCTTCTGCAGGTCGCGGATCAGGTCGAGGATCTGCGCCTGGACGGTCACGTCGAGGGCGGTGGTCGGCTCGTCCGCGATGAGCAGCTCGGGGTTGTTGACCAGGGCCATGGCGATCATGGCGCGCTGGCGCATACCGCCGGAGAACTCGTGCGGGTAGCCGTCGACGCGCTTGGCGGGCTCGGGGATGCCGACCCGGTCGAGCATCTCGATGGCCCGGGCGCGGGCGACCTTCTTGCTGACGTCGTGGTGCACCCGGTAGGCCTCGACGATCTGGTCGCCGACCTTGTAGTAGGGGTGCATCGCGGACAGCGGGTCCTGGAAGATCATCGCCATCTCCCGGCCGCGCAGCTTGCGCACCTCGTCCGGGGAGGCGGAGACCAGTTCCTTGCCGTCCAGCCAGATCTCGCCGGACATGCGCACGTTCTTGCCGCGCGCGCCGAGCCGGTGCAGGCCCATGATGGCCAGCGAGGTCACCGACTTGCCGGAGCCGGACTCGCCCACGATGGCGAGGGTCTTGCCCTTCTCCAGCGAGAAGCTGACCCCGTCGACGGACTTGACCAGGCCGTCGTCGGTCGGGAAGTGCACCTTGAGGTCGCGGACCTCCAGGAAGGCTTCGGAACGCCGGGCGGCGGCGGGCTCGCCCACCGCGGCACCGGTCTTGGAGAGTTCGGTCACGAGAGCCTCACCCGCGGGTCGGCGGCGGCGTAGAGGACGTCCACCACAAGGTTTGCGATCACGACGAAGAAGGCGGCGAGCAGGGTCACGCCGAGGATCTTGGGCAGGTCGTTGTCGGTGATGCCCTGCACCGCGTACTCGCCGATGCCGTGCAGCGAGAACACGGACTCGGTGATCACGGCGCCGCCGAGCAGCAGACCGAGGTCCATGCCGAAGACGGTGACGATCGGGGTGAGCGCGGAGCGCAGTCCGTGCTTGACCACCACTGTGCGCTCGACCAGGCCCTTGGCCCGGGCCGTGCGGATGAAGTCCTCGTTCATCGTCTCCAGCATCCCCGAGCGGGTCAGTCGCGCGTAGATGGCGGAGTACAGCAGGGCGAGCGAACACCAGGCCAGGAACAGGGTGTTGGCCCACTGCGCCGGGTTCTCGGTGAGCGGGACATAGGTGCGTCCGAAGATCGGGATCTGCACGGTGAAAAGCAGCTGCGCCAGCTTGCCCGTGAAGAACATGGGCAGCGAGACACCGGCGAGCGCGACGCCCATGAAGAGGCGGTCGAAGAACGAGCGGGGCTTCAGCGCGGAGATCACGCCGACCACCACACCCGAGATGAGCCACAGCACGGCGGCGCCCGCGGCCAGCGAGGCCGTGACCGGGATCCGGGAGGTCATCTCCGGCCAGACCGCCTGGTGGTTCTTGAAGGAGTAGCCGAAGCACGGGGCGTCGCAGTGCACCGTGGTCGGGCCGAGGTCGTACGTGGCGCCGGCCACGATCCCCTTGATGAAGTGCCAGTACTGGACGTAGACGGGCTGGTCCAGACCGAGGTTGTGCTTGACCGCGGCGATGTCCGCCTTCGACGGGCTCTTGCCGATGTACTGCTGTGCCAGCTGGTCCGCCGTCTGGCCGGCGATGCGCGGCAGCAGGAAGAAGATGGCGAAGGTGACCGCGGAGACGACCAGCAGCAGGATCACTGCCGCGAACGTCCGGCGGAGGATGTACGAGATCACGGGGGCCGGCGCTGGTGCCCGCGGGGGATGAGACCCGCGGGCACCAATGCCTTCACCTGCCTTCCGGGGCTGCTACTTCGACGCGACGCCGATGTTGAGGTAGTCGTACTGACCGCTGAAGGCCGCCGTGGAAACCAGGTTGGTGTAGTTCTGCGGACGGCCCAGCAGGACCTTGAAGTAGGTCAGCGGGACGAGGACGGCGTCGTCCATGGTCTTCTTGTCGATCTGGGTGTACAGGCTGTTGCGCTCGCCGGTGTCCTGGGTGGCGATCGCCTTGCCCAGCAGATCGTTGACTTCCTTGCTGTCGTACTGCGACAGGTTGGTGTTGCCGGACTGGCTGATCGCCTTGCCGTTCAGGATCTGCTGCAGGAAGCCGTAGCCGGAGGGCCAGTCGGCACCCCACTGCATCATCATCAGGCCGACGTTCTGCTTCTCGTCGAACTTCGGCACACCCGCGTAGTCGGTGAAGTACTTGCCGGACGGGTACTGCTTGAGGCTGGCGTTGATGCCGATCTTCTTCAGCGAGTTGATGATCGCCGTGGCGGCGTCCACCTCCTGCTGACGGTCCGAACGGGCCGTGATGTTGGTCGTGATCGACGTCTTGCCGCAGGCCTTCATCAGGTCCTTGGCCTTGGCGATGTCGCCCTTGTTGTCCTTGGTGGCGTAGGTGTCGGCCTTCGCGTAGCCCGGGATGTCCGGGGGCAGGACGGTGGAGGCGACCTCACCGCGGACCGGGCCGCCCTCGGCGGTCTGCACCGAGACCTTGTCGACGGCGTACTGCACGGCCTTGCGGCACTCGGGCTTGTCGAACGGCTTCAGCTTGCTGTTGATCGCCAGGTAGACGAGACGGCCACCGTAGGTGTTGTCCGTGTTGGCCTTCTTGGCGGGGTCGGTGAGGACCTCGGCCTGGGTGGAGGCCTGGACGCCGGTGCCGGCCAGGTCGATGGCGTTGCCGGCCATGACGTCCTGGTCGATGGTCTCCGAGTTGACCTTCAGCTTGATGACGATCCTGTCCGGCAGCTGCTTGCGCAGCGGGTCGGTCTTCGGGTCCCAGTTCTCGTTGCGCACGAGCACGGCCTGCTTGCCGTCCTCGTAGCTCTGGAACTTGTAGGAGCCGGAGGACAGGATGTGCTTGACGTAGTCGACGCCGGTGTCCTTGGACTGCGGGACCGGGGCCGTCTGCGGCGTGGCGACCAGGTAGTCGAACTCCTGGAACGGCTGCTTCAGGTGGAAGACGATCGTGGTGTCGTCCGGGGTCTCGATGGAGGACAGCCCCTTGGGGTTCTTGTCCTTGTACGGGCCCTTGTACTTGTCGCCGTCGGCCATGAACTGCTGGAAGTAGTTCGGGCCGAGGGAGAGCACGTCACGCGCGAAGTTGGAGCGCTCGACGGCGTACTTGACGTCCTTCGAGGTGATCGGCGTGCCGTCCTCGTACTTCAGGCCCGTACGCAGCTTGTACGTCCAGGTCTTGCCGCCGTCGCTGGGCTGGCCCTTGCTCGCCGCGAGGTCCGGGACCAGGGTGTTGCCCTCGTCGCCGGGACCGGGCTTGAAGGTCATCAGCGGACGGGCGTACAGCCGGCTGAGGTTGTACATGTACGCGTAGTACGTGTTGCCCGGGTCGAAGGAGTCCGGGACGTCGGACATCTCGTAGGTGACCGTGCCGCCCTTCTTGTCCGACACGTTCACGACGCCCTTGGTCGCGGCGTTGGCCCCGGCCGACTCGGTGCCGTTGTTGGTGTTGTCATCGGCCTTGCTGCAACCCGAAAGAAACAGGCTGGCGGAGCCGATGGCCGCGATCGCGGCCAGCGCTGACCTTCGCATGATGGGCGCTTTCCCCTCCATTGATTGAAAACTTGTCGGGCTCTCCGCGGCAGGCGTCAGCGGCTGCGCGGGTCGAGAGCGTCTCGGAGACCGTCACCGAGCAGGTTGAACGCCAGCACGGTGACGAAGATGGCGAGTCCGGGGACGATCATGTACTGGGGGTCGACCTGGTAGTAGGTGACCGCCTCGCGGAGCATGCCGCCCCAGGACGCCTGCGGGGGCTGGATGCCGACGCCGAGGAAGCTCAGCGACGCCTCGAAGATGATGTTGGTCGGGATCAGCAGCGTCGAGTAGACGGTGATCGGGCCGACCAGGTTGGGCATCAGTTCCCGGAACAGGATGTACGGGGCCTTGGCGCCCATGCCCCGGGCCGCGTCGACGAACTCGCGCTCGCGCAGGGCGAGGGTCTGGCCGCGCACGATCCGGCCCAGATAGGGCCAGTTGAAGAAGCCGATGACGAAGATCAGCACGCTCAGGTGGAGCGGCAGGCCGGTGAGGCCGAAGGCACCGCCCTGGAGGGTGGCGGAGATGGCGATCGCGAAGAGCAGGAGGGGGAAGGCGAGGAAGGTGTCCATCAGCCGGCTGATGATCGAGTCCACCCGCCCGCCGTAGTAGCCCGCGACGACACCCATGATCGCGCCGATGACGTTGGACAGGATGGTGGCGCCGAAGGCGACCACCAGCGACACCCAGGAGCCCTCCAGGATGCGGGTGGCGATGTCCCGGCCGAACTTCGGGTCCACGCCCAGCGGGTGGTCCGCGCTCATACCGCCCCAACTGCCCGTGGGCAGCGAGGTGTCCGGGGTGATCAGGTCCTGGTGGAAGGCGTTGGGGTCGAGGCCGAACAGGGCCTGGATGGGGCGCGAGAGGACGGCGAGGAGGATCAGCAGGATCACGATGACGCCGCCGGCGACGGCGGCCTTGTCCTTCTTGAACCGGGTCCAGGCGATCTGGCCCAGGGAACGACCCTCGATCTGCCCCTTACCGGCACCCTCCAGCACAGCCTCCGGCTGCGCCTCGGCTGCCGCCCCGGTGGTCTCGATCGGTGCGGTCACGGTGAGCGACCCCTCTCGCCGGTGGTGACCGGCCTGCGCCTGCCGCGGATTGCGGCTTTGTCGACTTGCCATCGATCACAAGGCCTCGGCCTCGTGTCTGAGTCGCGAGTCTTCAGCGTCGTTGCGATCACCCGCCAGAGCTGGCGGCGAAAGTATGCGCAACCGTGATGCAGTGCGGGGGATTCCGTTATCCGAACAGTGGGTAACGGCCCTCGGACGCGGGCCAGTTGGGGCAGATGGGCGAATCTACGCGGTTCGGGAGGTTCGGCCGATGTCTACGCGCGAAGAAGCGTCCCGGTGCCGTGGATTGTGCGGGCCGGTCAACAAACCTGCCGTCGCCTGTCGTTGGTCAGTAGCCGCCGTGCGCCGGCGGATAGCCGTATCCGCCGGCCGGGGCCTGCGGCGGGGCCGGCACCTGGAGCGGGGGCTGCGGCGGGGACGCCGGGGCGTGCGCCTCGCGGTCGTAGAAGGGGCGCGCGTTGGCCCGCATCCACATCACCACCGGGTCGTGGTCGTCGGTCATGGCGACCGTCGAGACCGGCAGGCCCTCCGGGACCGCGCCGATGGACTGCTGCATCATCGCACGCACCGAGTCGACCGCGGCGGGCGAGGTGTCGTACACGTCCAGGCCGATGGCGAGGTAGGGCGCCCCGAGCGCGGGCTGCACCCAGGCGCGGCGCAGCGAACGCAGCGCGGGCGTGCGGTGCGCGTTCTGCGCGAGCAGGGCGTAGAACTGCGGGATCTCGATGCCGGGCTCGGACAGCCGCAGCGGGCCGGCGGGCTGCCGGTCCAGGCCGGTGGCGATGCGGCGCAGGTCCGGCCAGGGGACGCCGACACCGCCGCCCGGCGCGTGCGGGTTGAGCCAGAGGCCGTAGTGGTCGGGGTAGAGGGTGCGGGCCACGTCCAGGCCGTCGGCCACCTCGTAGGAACGGTTCCAGCCACTGGCCGACAGCTCCTGGGCGGAGGTCACGCAGGGGGCGTAGCGGAAGCCGTCCACCTCCATGTTCCCGTACTGGGCGTCCGGGGCGCCGGCCTGGCCGTGCCACAGGAGCATGAAGATCTGGCCGGTGGTGGGGGTGGCGAGGGCACGCAGCAAGGCCTCGTAGGCGTCGTAGCGTCCGGGCGTGACCTGGCGCAGCATGTGCTCGACGCTGCCGCTGTGGCTCGCGCTCACCTGGTGTGCCCCTTCTTTTTTGTGACCCGGCATTGGGGAACAGCTTATGCGCCTAGCAGCTCGGGGCCTTTTGTTCGATCGCGTGTGCGGGTGCGTGGGGGTTGCTCGCGCAGTTCCCCGCGCCCCTTTGGGGCGCGTTTCAGTGGGCGTATGTGTAGAACGGGCGGACGTTCGCCTTCAGCCACGTCGCCACCGGGTCGTCCGTCACGTCCAGCAGGACCAGGTTGACCGGCCAGTCGACGGGGACCTTGGCCAGGGCCTTGCCCAGGGCCTGGAGGGGGAGGGCGCGCAGATCGCCTTCCCACTGGGAGAGTTCGACGCCCACGAACATCGCCGGGTCGGCCGTCTCGACGGCGGCCAGGCAGCGGCGGGCGGTGAGGACCACGCCGGTCTCGGCGAACTCGGCGGAGGCGGCGGCGAGGAAGTCCACCGGGTCGTCCTGCCAGTCGGGCTCGAAGAGGCGGACCCGGCCGCCGGAGTTGGGGCCGTCCAGCGGGGTGCGGCCCACCCGGCACAGCTCGGCCACGGCCTGGGGCGGCAGCGGTATGCCCACCACGCCCTCGGGGTTGACGACGATGCCCACCTGCGGGGGCAGGCCGCGGGCGAACTCCACCGCCGGGGCGATGGTGTACGCCATGTGGGAGCCGGCCACCTGGCGGAACTGTTCCTCGGAGCTGAACACCGGGACGTACGCCTGGCCGTCGATGTCGAGCGTCGGCAGGTCCAGCGGGCCGCTGTCCGGGCCCCCGCCGCCCGGCAGCGGGATCCACAGGAAGCTGCGGCCGAGGACCTCGACGATCCGGCCGCCCGCCGCGGGGATGCCAAGGGAGGCCGACAACACCTCCTCCAGCTCGTTGCCGGGCCAACCGCCGTGCGGGTGCGGGTGCGCCTGTGCCGGGAAGTCCGCCGGGAAGTCCATGTGCCTACCGCCTGCTGGGAACCACTGCTGTGACCATGAAGGCTAGCGGGTGGCACCGACAGCGCCTCACCGAGTGAAGCCGACGCGGGCGAGGACGTCCGCCGCGTCCCGGTCCAGCAGCACCGCCGCGCCGCAGCCGCCCGGCAGCTCCCCCCGCTCCACCGCGCGCAGCAGCCGGGCGGTGGCGCGGCGGTGGCGGCGGAAGGCGTAGCGGGAGACGCCCCGGCCGCGCTCGCGCTGGCCCTGGCGGGCCGTCTCGGGGCTGACGTCGAGCAGGAGCAGGTGCAGGGTGCCGCCCCGGCGCCGGGCTTCGCGGGCCAGCCAGGCGCGCACCCACGGCTGGGTGCCGCAGTCGTGCACGACGAGCCCCTCCCCGGTGCGCAGGGCCCGGCGCAGTCCGGCGTAGTGGGCGAGGCGGACCAGGGGGCGGTAGAGCGCGTACGGCAGGAAGCCGGGGACGCGGGCCTGCCAGCGGTCCCGGGTGTCCTGGGAGTCGACGCGGCGCCCGGTGACCGCGCGGTGCATCAGGGTGGACTTGCCGCTGCCGGGCAGGCCGGTGACGACGACCACGTCCCGGGGGCCGAAGAGCAGGGCGTGCGGGCTGCGGCCGGCCCGGTCGCGCAGATCGCGGACGACCGGCGCGGGGCGGTCCGCGCCGCGCTCGCGGACCGCCGGGGAGGGCTGTCCCGGCACCGTCAGGCCGGCGTGGGCGGCGTAGGCCGAGGTCCTGTTCACCGTGATCGTCCTCCCGAGGGCTCGGTCAATCCTCTGCCCGTTCTATGTAAAGGGAAGGTAATGGAGAAGGGTCGGCGGTTCGTGTGCGTACGGCCACAGGTCGGTCACAGCCGGCGGGCTCTGGATGGCCGGGGTGTGGCGTGCAATGATGAGCCCGCCAACTGCATACCGGCCGTTTGAATCCGCGCGGGAGAGTTCCCGGGCCCCCTCGGGGCCGCCTGGGGCGCCGAAGGAGCAAGTCCCTCCCTTGAATCTCTCAGGCCCCGTTACCGCGCGGGCGAGGCACATCTGAAAAGCGGGCCGCCGTCGCCGGCGGCTCCACCCAAGGTGCAAGCCGTGATCGTCCTCGTGGCGGTGGCGGCGAACCTCTCAGGTTCCGATGACAGATGGGGAGGAACGTTCCTCGCCCGTCCTTTGCCCTGGGAGACGACCGACCGATGAGCAGTACCGAACCCCGTCATACCGCGCTCGACGCCGTGCACCGCTCGCTGGGCGCGACGATGACCGACTTCGCCGGCTGGGACATGCCCCTGCGCTACGGCTCCGAGCGCGACGAGCACCTCGCCGTGCGCACCCGGGCCGGGCTGTTCGACCTCTCCCACATGGGCGAGATCACCGTGACCGGCGCCGAGGCCGCCGCGTTCCTGAACTTCGCCCTGGTCGGCAACATCGCCTCCGTCGGCGTCGGCCGCGCCCGCTACACCATGATCTGCCAGGCCGACGGCGGCATCCTGGACGACCTGATCGTCTACCGGCTGGCCGAGACCGAGTACATGGTCGTGGCCAACGCCTCCAACGCCCAGGTGGTGCTGGACGCCCTCACCGAGCGCGCGGCCGGCTTCGCCGCCGAGGTCCGCGACGACCGGGACGCCTACGCCCTGATCGCCGTGCAGGGCCCGGAGTCCCCCGGCATCCTGAAGTCCCTCACCGACGCCGACCTGGACGGCCTGAAGTACTACGCCGGGCTGCCCGGCACGGTCGCCGGCGTCCCGGCGCTGATCGCCCGCACCGGTTACACCGGCGAGGACGGCTTCGAGCTGTTCGTGAAGCCGGAGCACGCCGTCGGCCTGTGGCAGGCGCTCACCGAGGCCGGCGAGGGCGTCGGACTGGTCCCGTGCGGGCTGTCCTGCCGGGACACCCTGCGCCTGGAGGCGGGCATGCCGCTGTACGGGCACGAGCTGAGCACCTCCCTGACCCCCTTCGACGCCGGGCTGGGCCGCGTGGTCAAGTTCGAGAAGGAGGGCGACTTCGTGGGCCGCGAGGCGCTCACCGAGGCCGCCGAGCGGGCCGGGCAGAACCCGCCGCGGGTGCTCGTCGGCCTGGTCGCCGAGGGCCGCCGGGTGCCGCGCGCCGGGTACGCCGTGGTGGCCGGCGGCGAGGTCGTCGGCGAGGTCACCTCCGGCGCCCCCTCCCCCACCCTGGGCAAGCCGATCGCCATGGCCTACGTCGACGCGGCGCACGCCGCGCCGGGCACCGAGGGCGTCGGCGTGGACATCCGGGGCACCCACGAGCCGTACCAGGTCGTGGCGCTGCCGTTCTACAAGCGCCAGAAGTAACCGCCGGGCGCGCTCCCGCCGGCCCGGACGCCGGTCCCGGGGCGGCGCGTGACCCTGCGCACATTCGCCCGCTCACCAGCGGTTTCCCCAGTCCCCCCGTCACCATCACTCCCGCGCGTACAGGAGAATTCAGGCCATGAGCAACCCCCAGCAGCTGCGCTACAGCAAGGAGCACGAGTGGCTGTCGGACGCCGAGGGCGGCGTCTCGACGGTCGGCATCACGGAGCACGCGGCCAACGCGCTCGGCGATGTCGTCTTCGTCCAGCTCCCCGAGGTCGGTTCCACGGTGACCGCGGGCGAGTCCTGCGGCGAGCTGGAGTCCACGAAGTCGGTCTCCGACCTGTACTCGCCGGTCACCGGTGAGGTCACCGAGGTCAACGAGGACGTCGTGAACGACCCGTCGCTGGTGAACTCGGCCCCCTTCGAGGGCGGCTGGCTGTTCAAGGTCCGCGTCACGGAGGAGCCGGCCGAGCTGCTCTCCGCCGACGAGTACACCGCCTTCAGCACCGGCGAGGAGTCGTAGCCCCATGACTGTCCTGAACACGCCCCTGCACGAGCTGGACCCGGAGATCGCCGCCGCGGTCGACGCCGAGCTGAGCCGCCAGCAGTCGACGCTGGAGATGATCGCCTCCGAGAACTTCGCGCCGCTCGCGGTCATGGAGGCGCAGGGTTCGGTCCTCACCAACAAGTACGCCGAGGGCTACCCGGGCCGTCGCTACTACGGCGGCTGCGAGCACGTCGACGTGGCCGAGCAGATCGCCATCGACCGGGTCAAGGAGCTGTTCGGCGCCGAGTACGCCAATGTGCAGCCCCACTCCGGCGCCTCCGCGAACCAGGCGGCCCTGTTCGCGCTGGCCCAGCCCGGGGACACCATCCTCGGCCTGGACCTGGCGCACGGCGGCCACCTGACCCACGGCATGCGGCTGAACTTCTCCGGCAAGCAGTTCGACGTGGTCGCCTACCACGTGGACGCCGAGACCGGCCTGGTCGACATGGCCGAGGTGGAGCGGCTCGCCAAGGAGCACCGGCCCAAGGTGATCATCGCGGGCTGGTCGGCGTACCCCCGGCAGCTGGACTTCGCGGAGTTCCGCCGGATCGCCGACGAGACCGGCGCGTACCTGTGGGTCGACATGGCGCACTTCGCCGGCCTGGTCGCCGCCGGTCTGCACCCGAACCCGGTGGAGTACGCCGACGTGGTCACCTCCACGACCCACAAGACGCTCGGCGGCCCGCGCGGCGGCATCATCCTCGCGAAGAAGGACTTCGCGAAGAAGCTGAACTCCTCCGTCTTCCCGGGCTTCCAGGGCGGTCCGCTGGAGCACGTGATCGCGGCCAAGGCGGTGTCCTTCAAGGTCGCGGCGGGCGAGGACTTCAAGGAGCGCCAGCGCCGTACGGTGGAGGGCGCCCGCATCCTCGCCGAGCGGCTGACCGCCGCCGACGTCCGCGAGGCCGGGGTGAACGTGCTGTCCGGCGGTACGGACGTGCACCTGATCCTGGTGGACCTGCGCGAGAGCGAGCTGGACGGGCAGCAGGCCGAGGACCGGCTGCACGAGGTCGGCATCACGGTCAACCGCAACGCCGTCCCGAACGACCCGCGCCCGCCGATGGTCACCTCGGGCCTGCGCATCGGCACCCCGGCGCTGGCCACGCGCGGTTTCGCGGCCGAGGACTTCGCCGAGGTCGCGGACGTGATCGCCGAGACGCTCAAGCCGTCGTACGACGCCGAGGCGCTCAAGGCGCGCGTCCAGGCGCTCGCCGACAAGCACCCGCTGTACCCGGGTCTGAGCAAGTAAGTCACGTTTCGCGGGGCACCGCGCACACTGGAAGTACCGGCGTGCGCGGTGCCCGCGCCCCTGTACCGCCCCTTTCGCACCACCCCGTATTGAGGAGTCCTCCGTGGCCATCTCGGTCTTCGACCTGTTCTCGATCGGCATCGGCCCGTCCAGCTCCCACACGGTCGGCCCGATGCGCGCGGCGCGCATGTTCGCCCGCCGGCTGCGCAACGAGGACCTGCTCGGCTCCGTCGCCTCCCTGCGCTGCGAGCTGTACGGCTCGCTCGGCGCGACCGGCCACGGGCACGGCACCCCGAAGGCGGTGCTGCTCGGCCTGGAGGGCGCCTCGCCGCGCACGGTGGACGTGGAGACGGCCGACGAGCGGGTGGAGAGGATCCGCCAGGCGGGCCGGATCGCGCTGCTCGGCACGCACGAGATCCCGTTCTCCTACGACGACGACCTGGTCCTGCACCGCCGCAAGGCGCTGCCGTACCACGCGAACGGCATGACCCTGTGGGCGTACGACGCCTCGGGCGCCGAGGTGCTGACGAAGACGTACTACTCGGTCGGCGGCGGTTTCGTGGTGGACGAGGACGCGGTGGGCGCGGACCGGATCGTGCTGGACGACACGGTGCTGAAGTACCCGTTCCGCACGGGTGACGAGCTGCTGCGCCTGACGAAGGAGACGGGCCTGTCGATCTCCTCGCTGATGCTGGAGAACGAGCGGGCCTGGCGCACCGAGGAGGAGATCCGCGCGGGCCTGCTGGAGATCTGGCGGGTGATGCGCGAGTGCGTCCAGCGCGGCATGTCCCGGGAGGGAATCCTGCCCGGCGGGCTGAAAGTGCGCCGCCGTGCGGCCGTCTCGGCCCGGCAGCTGCGCGCCGAGGGCGACCCGCTGGCGCACGCCATGGAGTGGATCACGCTCTACGCCATGGCCGTGAACGAGGAGAACGCGGCCGGCGGACGGGTGGTGACGGCCCCCACCAACGGCGCGGCCGGCATCATCCCGGCGGTGCTGCACTACTACATCAACTTCGTGCCGGGCGCGGACGAGGACGGCGTGGTCCGCTTCCTGCTCGCCGCCGGCGCGATCGGCATGCTCTTCAAGGAGAACGCCTCCATCTCCGGTGCCGAGGTCGGCTGCCAGGGCGAGGTGGGCTCCGCCTGCTCCATGGCGGCGGGCGCGCTCGCCGAGGTGCTCGGCGGCTCCCCCGAGCAGGTGGAGAACGCGGCCGAGATCGGCATGGAGCACAACCTGGGCCTGACCTGCGACCCGGTCGGCGGCCTGGTCCAGATCCCGTGCATCGAGCGCAACGGCATGGCCGCGGTGAAGGCGGTCACGGCCGCCAAGATGGCGATGCGCGGCGACGGCTCCCACAAGGTGTCCCTGGACAAGGTCATCAAGACCATGAAGGACACCGGCGCCGACATGAGCGTGAAGTACAAGGAGACGGCCCGGGGCGGGCTCGCGGTGAACATCATCGAGTGCTGAACCGGTACGATTTCCGACCACACCGTCGCAAATAGCTTTTTTCGCGTCACTCAGCGCTACGATCCCTAGCGTGATCGACCTGTACCCCGCGCTGTGGGGACTGCTCGGCAGCAGTGTGGCCGAAGCGCTCAACCTCTCGGCGCTGATGCGTCCGGCGGGTCCGCGCAGCCGGTGGCGCTGGCCCTGGCGCACCCGTGCCGACCGGCCGGTGATGCTGGTGGCCATCGGGCTGCGGCTGTTCGCCGGGTTCGGTCTCACCGCGGCGCTGGGGAACTCCGGTCAGCTGCCGAACGCGACCGCCGCGTTCGCCGTGGGGGTGACCACCCCGCTGGTCGTGGCGAAGTTCTTCCAGGCGATCCCGATCACCGGCGCGGGCGCGGGTCAGCAGCCCGAGCCCCCGCTGCCCACCGCCCGGCAGGCCGGCGCGGATGCCGAAGAGGCGCTGTCGCAGCCGAGGGGGTCCAGTGCTGCGAGCTGACAGCGCGCTCGGCCGTTTGGTGCTGGCGCTGGCCGCGCGCCCTGCCGACCTGCGGCCGGTGCGGCGCGCGGGCCCCGGCACGCGGCTGATCGCCGCCCTGGGGACGCGCCCGGTGCCGGTGGCGACGGCGCCGGTCCCGGCGCGGCACCGGCTGGGGTCCCGGGGCCGGTGGTTTCCGGGGCTGCTCACCGCCTGGCTGGCCGCCCTGACGTGCCTGACGGCCGCCGCCGTGCTGCCCGGACCCTGGCGGGAGCTGACGCCGGGGCAGGCCCAGGCGCCCGGCCCGGAGCACTGGAGGCTGACCGCGGCCGGCCGGCTCGGTCCGCGCGGGCGGGCCGAGGCGCTGGCGTTCACCCCGGACGGGCGGCTGCTGGTGACGGTCACCCGGTCCGCGGCCAGCACCTGGGACGTGGCGGATCCCGGGCATCCGAAGCGGGTCCCGGTCCAGGCGGGCGTGCGCCGGGTGACGGCCGCGACGACGAGTCCCGACGGGAGCACGCTGGTGGCGGCCGGGGGGGCGGACGTGCGGGCGCTCGCCGTCGGCTCGGGAGTGACCCGGTGGTCCGTCGACGGTGCCCCGATGGAGGTGAAGGCGGTGGCGGCGGACCGGGACCGGGTCGTCTTCGCCGACTCGGGCACGACCGGCTCCGCCCGGCTGGCGGAGCTGCGCCTGGACACCGGACGGCCGCTGCGGCTGACCACCCTGAGCCGGCTGCGCCAGGCGGTCGCCGCCGCCCAGTTCTCCGCCGACGGCCGCACCCTCGCCGTCGCCGGCGCCGAGGGGGCGGTGCGGCTGTGGGACGTGTCGGATCCCCGGCACCCCGAGGCGGCGGGACCCGCCTTCGGCGGTCCGGAGGGGGGCACCACCGCGCTCGCCTTCAGTCCCGACGCCCGGCTGCTGGCGACCGTCGACTCCGCGCGGACCGTGCGGCTGTGGGACGTCACCGACCGCGCGCGTCCGCGCCCGCTGGGCCGTCCGCTCGGGGACGGGGCCGAGCCCGTCACCGCGCTCGCCTTCAGCCCGGACGCCCGGCTGGTGGCCACCGTGGGGGCCGATGGAACGGCGAGCCTGTGGTGGCGCTCGCCGGTTATGGAGGCCGATGTTCCTCCAGGGGCTACCACGCGGTAACCGATCAGCCCTAGGCTGCCGCCAACTCGGCGTCGGCGAAGGGGAGTTCGGTTATGCGTGGTGTGATACGGCTGGTGGCGCTCGCGGGGGCCGCCGCGGTGCTGGCGGTGGCGCCGGTGAACGCCCAGGCGGCGTCACCGAAGTTCTCCCAGACGACGGCCATCGGCACGCACAACGCGTACGAGAAGGACAAGTACCCGTACTTCGCGCAGGCATTGGACTCCGGGGCCTCGCTGCTGGAGCTGGACGTGTACGTCGACAGCGTCAGCCACCGCTGGCGGGTCAGCCACGGCAACCCGCTGGGCAACGACAACAACTGCGAGGCCGCCAAGACGCCGAGCGAGCTGTACGGCAAGAGCCGTAACCAGGACCTCGGCAGCTGTCTGGACAACATGGCCGCCTGGAACCGGCTCCACCCCGACCATCCGCCGATCGTCGTCAAGGTGGAGATGAAGGTCGGCTTCAACGACAAGGCGGGCATGGGTCCGGACGAGTTCGACACGCTCGTCGCACAGAAGCTGGGCGGTGACGTCTACAAACCGGCGGATCTGCTCGGCGGCACCTACGCCACGCTGGACGCGGCGGCGAAGGCCGACGCCTGGCCGGCCCGGGACGCGCTGAAGGGCAAGTTCCTCTTCGACCTGATCCCCGGCACGGTGGAGCAGGCCAACCCGTTCGACAGCTACTGGACGGACGAGGAGTACGGCGACCATCTGCGCGACCTGTCCGCGGCCGGGAACATCTCCGCTGCCCAGGCCTTCCCCGCCGTGCTGGGCGCGGCGAACGGCGACCCGCGCACCAGCCGCTACGACGCCTCGATCCGCCCCTGGTTCGTGTTCTTCGACGGCGACGCGGCGACCTACGTCAACAACGGGTACGACACCTCGTTCTACTCCGCGAACCACTACATCCTGATCGCCACCGACGCCCACAACGTGTCCCCGGCGATCTCCTCCACCACCCCCACGGACGCCGAAGTCGCCGCCCGGCTGGCGCTGTTGGCCAAGGGCCATGCGAGCCTGATCACTTCGGACTGGTCGGCGAAGTCCGCGTCCGTACTCGGTTCGGTGACGACCCGGGGCTGAATGTTCCGGCCACGGGCGCACAGGGCACAACCCCTGCATGCTCCATGGCATCGACGTCAGCGCCTTCCAGTCCTCCTATGCCACGGACGGCCTCTCCTTCGTCTTCATCAAGGCGACGGAGGGCCGTTCGTACGTCAACCCCAGGCTCGCCGCCCAGACCAAGCGGGGGCGCGACGCGGGCCTGGTCGTCGGCTTCTACCACTTCCTGTGGCCGGGCCACATCACCGCCCAGGCCGAGTACTTCCTGCGCCACGCCCCGGACCGCCCCGGCGACGTCCTCGCCGTCGACTGGGAGAACACCGGCGAGGGGACCCACGCCAGCAACGCGGAGAAGGACCGCTTCATCCGCAAGCTGAAGGACCTGCGGCCGGACAACCGGGTCGTGCTCTACTGCAACCGCCACTTCTGGCTGAACATCGACACCACGTCCTACGCCGGGGACGGGCTGTGGATCGCCGACTACGTCGCCGCGGGCAAGCCCCGGATCAAGGCCAAGTGGCGGTTCCACCAGTACACCAGCGAGCCCCACGACAAGAACGTGGCCCATTTCACGGACAGGGACGACCTGCGCGACTGGGCCACGCCCTAGCTGCCGGGCGGCGGGCTCTCCCGGTGCCTCCGGGTACCTCTCAGTACCGGAAGTCCGCCGGGCGCTGCGGGGACGCCTCGCGCAGGGCCTTCCGCACCGCGTCCACGCCGGCCCGCAGGCCGTAGACCGGGGTGTCCGGCTGCTGGCGCCAGGAGTCGTCGATGCCGCCGGCGTCGACCGTGTCGAAGCCGAGTTCGTCGATCAGGGCCCGCACCTTCGCCTTGGCGGCCTCGTCGTCCCCGGCGACGGGCAGCGCCATGCGGTCGGGGTGACCGGCGGGCAGCGGGCGGTCCAGGATGTCCTGGGCGTAGGTGCCGTTGAACGCCTTGATCACGGGGTGGCCGAGGTGCTGTTCGACCCAGCGGCTCTCGGTCAGGCCCCCGTCCTCGATGGCGTCGATCCGGCCGTCGCGCTGCTTGGGGTAGTAGTTGTTCGTGTCGATCACCGCGACCCCCTCGGCCGCCCCGTCCAGCAGGCCCGCGGACAGGCCCGGGACCGCCTTCAGGGGGACGGTGACGACGACGACCTCGGCGCCCTCGGCCGCTTCCTCGGCGCGCACCGGGGTCGCGCCGGTCTCCTGCGCCAGGTCCTTCAGCGTCTCGGGGCCGCGGGAGTTGGCGACGGAGACGTCATGGCCGAGGGCGGTGAGCCGCCGGGTGAGGTTGCCGCCGATGTTCCCCGCGCCGATGATGCCGATCTTCATGGCCGACCTTCCGACTATTTAATGCATGTGCATCTTCTGTCGTCCTGGTCAACCGTGCGGGCGGCCGCCCTATTCCGGCCGCCGGACCGCCGAGGACAGCGACCGTCGGGCGCCCTCAGACCCGTACGACGATCTTGCCCGTGTGGGTGTTGGACTCCATCAGCCGGTGGGCGTCCGCCATGCGCTCCAGGCCGTCGAAGACCTCCCCGATCACCGGGCGGAGGCTGCCGTCGGCCAGGCCCGCGGCGAGGTAGCGGGCGGCGCGCCGGCGGCCTTCCGGGCTGCCGGTGAGGATGAGGTTGTTGTAGCCGTGGACGGTCAGCGGCCACTGCATGGGCAGTTCCGTGGGGCGCTCGGACAGCCAGCCGTAGCTGATGAACAGGGCGTCCTCGGCCGCTGCCGGGCCCAGTTCCCGCAGGTACGGCCCGCCGATCGCGTCCAGGACGATGTCGGCGCCCCGGCCGCCGGTCAGCCTCCGGGTCGCCTCGGTCACCTCCTCGCGCCCGGTGACGACGACGTGCTCGGCGCCGAGGTCGAGCAGCGCCTGCCGCTTGTCGGCGGTGCGGGTGGTGGCGATCGGCACCGCCCCGGCCCGCCGGGCCACCTGGATCGCGGCGGTACCGACCCCGCTGGACGCTCCGGTGATCAGCACCCGCTGTCCGGCCGCCAGCCGGCCGCGCTCGACCAGGGCGCCGTAGGCCGTGGTGTAGGTGAGCCAGACGGCCGCGGCGGTGACCGCGTCGAGGCCGGCCGGGCGGGGGACCAGAGCGGACTGCGGCAGCAGGACGTGGTCGCCGTACACGCCGTGGGTGTCGAGGCGGAAGTTGGCCGCCGACAGCACGAGGTCGCCCGGCGCGAAGGCGGTCACCTCCGGGCCGGCCGCCGTGACCACACCGGCCGCCTCGTAGCCGTTGCGGGCGCCGGGCAGCGTCGGCTGGTAGAAGTACGTGCCGGAACGGAGCATCGCCTCGGCGCGGTTGAGGCCCAGCGCCTCGATGCGCACCAGGACCTCGTCCGGGCCGGGAGCGGGCAGGACGGTCTCCTCGACGGTGAAGACGTCGGGGCCGCCGATTTCATGAAAAAGCACTGAACGTGCGGTGGTTGGCATGCCGTCGACGCTACGGGGGCCCGGGGAGACGTTCCATGTCCCTCGGTCTCGGTTTCCTGTCCGATCGTCTTCCACCGGTGGACCCCGGCGGCTAGGGTCGCCGCATGGACGTGCTGAGCGATGTCGTCGCCGCCATGCGCACCGGCCGGCCGCACTCGGCGCGCCGCTACAAGTACGCCCCCTGGGGCCTGCGCTGGGGGGACTCCGACGAGGCCGGGTTCCATGTGATCCTGCGCGGCTCGGCCTGGCTGCTCCCCCGGGACGCCGAGCCGGTGGCGCTGGCACCGGGCGATGTCGTCTTCCTCGCGCACGGGCAGGGGCACGGGCTGGCGAGCAATCTCGACGTGCCGCTGCGGGACGCCCGGCTGCTGCCCGACGGCACCTGGGACGGCCCGCCCGAGGTGGCGGGCGAGGGCTGCCCGGACACCATCACCCTGTGCGGGACCTACCGGCTGG
Organism: Streptomyces achromogenes subsp. achromogenes; assembly: GCF_000720835.1. Taxonomy (GTDB): domain Bacteria; phylum Actinomycetota; class Actinomycetes; order Streptomycetales; family Streptomycetaceae; genus Streptomyces; species Streptomyces achromogenes. Next base: position 106,064 of record NZ_JODT01000024.1, read on the forward strand.
ACCGGGAGCGCTCACACCGGCTGCTGGCGGAGCTGCCCGAGGTGGTGCACCTGCCCGCCCGGGTGGGCGGCCACCGCTCGCTGCGGGCGGCGGTCGAACTGCTCGGGATGGAGCTGGAGGAGCAGCGGCCGGGCACCGACGCGATCGTCACCTCACTGCTGGACACCCTGCTGCTGTACATCCTGCGGGCCTGGTGGGAGAGCGAATACGCGGCGGGCCGGGTGCGGGGCTGGGCGGCGGCGCTGGCCGACCCGGCGGTCGCGGCGGCGCTGCGCGCGATCCACGCCGACCCGGCCCGCCCCTGGACGGTGGCCCGGCTGGGCCTGGAGGGCGGGCTGTCCCGCGCGGCGTTCGCCCGCCGGTTCACGGAGCTGGTGGGCGAGCCGCCGCTGACGTATCTGACCTGGTGGCGGATGACCACGGCCGACCGGCTGCTGCGCGACGAGGGCCTCTCCCTGCGCGAGATAGCCGAACGCACCGGCTACACCTCGGAGTTCGCCTTCGCCAAGGCGTTCAAGCGGGAGTACGGGGTGTCCCCGGGCCGGCACCGCCGGGCGGCCGCGGCGGGGTGAGCGGACGGGCCACGGCGGGCGAACCGGGGCGCCCCCAGCGGACGGACTGCGGCGGGTGAACCTGGACGCGCCGAGCCGGGGCCCCGGAGCGGACCGCCCTACGCGCCGGCCGGGAACACCCGCACCGGCTACGCCCCCTCCGCGCTCCCCTCCCGCAACAGCCGCAACGTCGACTCCAGTTCGGCCTCCAAGACGGCCGCCGCCGTCTCCGGGTCGCCGGCGACGACCGCCTCGACCAGGCCGGCGTGGGCGTGGTCCCCGGTGCCGGGATCGGTCTCGCGCAGGCTCGTGAGGTCCAGGACGGCGATCAGGCCCTCGCGCAGGACGGGGACGAACTCGGTGAACAGGTCGGACAGGACCGGGTTGTGGGCGGCGGTGACCACGGCCGCGTGCAGGGCGATGTCGGCCTCCACGAACGCCGCGTCGTCGGCGGTGGCGGCCGCGCGGCGGCCCTCCACCGCGGCCCGCAGCGCGGTGACGTCCTCGGGGGTGCGGCGGGCGGCGGCGAGCCGGGCGGCCTGCACCTCGACGCCCATGCGGACCTCGTACACATCGGTGACCGCGGCCCGGCGCAGCCGGGTGGGCCAGTCCTCGGCGGGCTCGGTGGCGATGACGAAGACGCCGGCGCCGTGCCGGGACCGGACCAGCCCCGCGCCGGCGAGGGCGCGCAGGGCCTCGCGGACCGTGGAGCGGCCCACCCCCAGCTCCTTGGCCAGCGTGGTCTCGCCGGGCAGCTTGCCGCCGACCGGCCAGTGTCCGGCCGCGATCTGCTCGCGCAGGCGCTGGGTGGCCTGTTCGACCAACGGGCTGGGGCGGAGGGCGCCGAGCGGCATCGAGGTCACCAACTTGTGCGGGGGGTACGGGGCTTGCACAGCGATTCTGACTTGTCTGAGGAGCTGAGGAGTCGCTAGCGTACCCCGCATGTTCCGCGGTCTGCTTCTTCTCGGCTGCCGCGGCGGGGTCTGACGCGACCGGCGCCCCGCCGCGGGGCTCCGTGCTGCCGGTCACCGTCCGACCGAGCCGAAGGCCACAGCCGACGATGACCACCGCCCCCGACCTCTTCAATCCGCAACGGCCCAGCCGCATGCCGTACCACCGCTACCGCCCCTACCAGGACCGCGTGCACGTCCCCGCCGGGGACCGCCGCTGGCCCTCCGCCCGTATCGAGCGCGCCCCGCTGTGGGTCCCCGTCGACCTGCGCGACGGCAACCAGGCGCTCGCCGAACCGATGGACACCCCCCGCAAGCGCCGCTTCTTCGATCTGCTGGTGGCGACCGGCTTCAAGGAGATCGAGGTCGGCTACCCCTCCGCGAGCCGGACGGACTTCGACTTCGTACGGCACCTGGTTCAGGACGGGGCCGTACCGGACGACGTGACGCCCGTGGTGTTCACGCCCGCCCGGACCGACCTGATCGACCGGACCTTCGACGCGATCGCCGGGCTGCCCCGGGCGGTCGTGCACCTGTACATCGCGACCTCGCCGGTGTGGCGGGACGTGGTGCTCGGGCGGGGCCGGGACGAGGTGTGGCGGACCGTGCGGGAGGCGGCCGGGCACATGGCCCGGCGGGCCGGTGACACCCCCGGCATCCGCTTCCAGTTCTCCCCCGAGACCTTCAACCTCACCGAGCCCGACTTCGTGCTGGAACTGTGCGACGGACTCACCGATCTGTGGGACGCGAGCCCCGACCGGCCGGTGATCCACAACCTGCCCGCCACGGTGGAGATCGCCACCCCGAACGTCTACGCCGACCAGATCGAGTACATCCACCGCAACCTGTCCCGTCGGCGGTCCGTCATCCTCTCCGTCCACCCGCACAACGACCGCGGTACGGGCGTGGCCTGTGCCGAACTCGCCGTGCTGGCCGGGGCGCAGCGGGTGGAGGGCTGCCTGTTCGGCAACGGCGAGCGCACCGGCAACGTCGACCTGGTGACCCTGGCCCTCAACCTCTACGCCCAAGGGGTCGACCCGATGGTGGACTTCGGCGACATCGACGCCGTACGGGAGACGGTGGAGCACTGCAACCGGCTGCCCGTGCACCCCCGGCACCCGTACGCCGGCGAGCTGGTCCACACCGCCTTCTCCGGCACCCACCAGGACGCCATCAGCAAGGGGCTGGCCCACCACGCCCGGCGGGCGGCCGAGGCGGGGCTGAGCGAGCGGGAGGCCCCGTGGGAGGTGCCGTACCTGCCCGTCGACCCGGCCGACCTCGGGCGGTCCTACGAGGCGGTGATCCGCGTCAACTCCCAGTCCGGCAAGGGCGGGGTGGCGTACCTGCTGAAGCGGTACGCGGGGATCGACCTGCCGCCGGACATGCGGCCGGAGTTCGCGCGGATCGTGCAGGAGGCGACGGACGACAGCGGCCGGGAGGCCACGCCGAAGGAGCTCCACGAGCTGTTCCGGGCGGCCTATCTGACCGAGGGCGCGGTACGGCTGCACGCCTGGTCGGCGCACGAGGAGGCGCCCGGCGTCCACCGCTTCGTGGGCACGCTGGAGGCCGGCGACCGGGTCGGCGACCACGAGGGCACGGGCGCCGGTGTGGCGACCGCGTTCGCCGACGCGCTGGCCGGTGCCGGTCTGGAGGTGGAGATCCTGGACTTCGCCCAGGGTCCGGCGGCGTCCTTCGCCCGGTGCCGGGTCGCCGGGGTCACGGCCTGGGGCGCGGGCACGGGACCGTCGGCCACGGTGCGGGCGGTGCTGTCCGCGGTGAACCGGGCGGTGCGGTGAGGGAGGTACTGCGCGCCGAGGACGTCCATGTCGTCCGGGACGGGCGGCCCCTGCTCCAGGAGGTGTCGCTGACCGTGCGGGCCGGTGAGCACTGGGCGCTGCTCGGCCCCAACGGGGCGGGCAAGTCCACGCTGCTCGGGCTGCTCGGCGCGGTGGTGCATCCGACCCGGGGCACGGTGGAGGTGCTCGGGCACCGGCTGGGCCGGGTGGATCTGCGGGAGTTGCGGACGCTGGTCGGACATGTCGACCCGCGCCATCCGCTGACCTCGCCGCTGCGGGTACGGGACGTGGTGCTGACCGGGGCGACGAACTCCGTCGAGCCGGTCCCCCGGTGGCGGCCCACCCGGGAGCAGCGGGAGCGGGCCGAGGCGCTGCTGGCCACGCTGGGTCTTGGCGGGCTGCGGGACGCGCGGTGGCCGACGCTGTCGCAGGGGCAGCGCGGCCGGACGCTGATCGCGCGGGCGCTGATGCCCGAGCCGCGGCTGCTGCTCCTGGACGAGCCGGCGACCGGCCTGGACCTGCCCGGCCGGGAGCTGCTGATCGAGGCCCTGGAGGAGGTGCGGGCGGAGCGTCCGGAGCTGGCGACGGTGCTGGTCACGCACCATCTGGAGGAGTTGCCCGCGGGCACCACGCACGCCGTGCTGCTGCGCGGGGGGCGGGTGCTGGCCTCGGGTCCGGTGGGCCCGGTGCTCACCGGCGACCGGGTCGGCGCGTGCTTCGGGCTGCCGCTGACGCTCCAGCGGCACGAGGGCCGCTGGAGCGTGCGGATCAGGCGCGCGCGGTGACGGGGTGACGCAGGGGTGCCCGGTCCGCTCGGACGGGCACCCCCCGCCGCCTCGGGGTCACTTGTTCAGGTAGGCCCAGAACTCGTCGAACGACAGGACCTTGTCGCCGTTGAGGTCGCGGGACTTGATGATGGCCTCCGCGACCGTGTCGGTGACGTTCCAGTCACCCTGCTGCGCCAGGGCGGACTTGAACTCCGCGGCGGTGATGAATCCGTCACCGTCCGCGTCTATCCGCTGGAACTGCTTGCGTGCTTCCTCGATGTCCGCCACCGATCCGCCCCTTTTGCTCGTGTTTCTCATGCCGTGCTGGCGTACTGACGCTGGTCAGATTAACGGCCCGCACGAGCGCGGAGTGCGGCGACCACCCACGCGAAGTCCTCGGCGTGCGGCGGGGCGGGCTGCCGGTTCACCACGGCGAGCAGTTCCCGGTAGCGGGCCACGCGCTCGTCGAAGCCTGCCGTCATGCGCTCCAGCACCTCGGCCCGGTCGGCGTCGCCGAACAGGTCGTCCAGCACCTCGTCCGCGCCGGGGCCCGTGGGGTCGGTGCCGCGCTCACGGGCCGGCGCCACCAGCTCCACCAGCCTCCTGGCGAACCACAGGGACCGCCCGCGCGGCTCCCCGGGCCGCCGGTCGGCCGCGTTGAACTCGACGGCCCGGCGCATCAGCGCCCGGAACTCCGGGTCCTGGAGCATCTCGGCCAGCTCCACCCAGGCGTCGACCTCCTCGGGCGTGGGGTCGTCCGCCAGGTGGACGGTGGTGCGCCGGATCCGCTCCTGGATCTCGGGATCCACGGTGTCCAGTCCGTGCAGCGTCTCCGTCACGAACTCCTCCATGATGCGCTGCCGTTCGGCGGCGGACAGCCGCGCGAGCTTGTTCACGATGGTCGTCTCCTCTGCCTCGGCGCCCCGTCGGGCCACGGTCGACAGCACCGCGCGGGTCACCTTCAGCGCCCGGATCCGCGCGTCCAGCGCCGCCACGTGGGTGGCCGCTACCTCCGCCACGGTCCGCTCGCCGGCCAGCACCGTGCGCACCTCGTCCAGGCCGAGCCCGAGTTCGCGCAGGGTGCGGATCAGCTCCAGCCGGGCCGCGCCCGCGGCGTCGTAGAGCCGGTAGCCGCCCAGGGAGCGGGCCGCCGGGGCGAGCACGCCCTCGTCGGACCAGAAGCGGATGGTGCGCACGCTCAGCCCGGTCGCCCCGGCCAGCTCGCCGATGGTGAACAGCCTGGTGCCGTCGTCGCTCATGTCTGGGAGTCTGGGCCTTCCAGTGGGTGGAGACTCAAGGGAGGACGGGGACGTGGAGACCCTGCGGGACATTCTGGACGCGGCGGCTGCGGGCCGCTTCCCGCCGGCGGACGGCGCCACGACGGTGCTGCCGCAGCCCTCGCCCCGGGACGCCGGGGTGCTGTCCTTCACCGCGCACACGGTGGTCTTCACCGACGAGGATCCGGCGTGGGTGTACGAGACCCTGCGCGCGGTGGACTGCGACCCGCTGGCCGCGTCGATGAGCCCGCGCTTCCTTGCCGCCCTGCTGGAGCGGACCGGGCGCACGGCGGAGACGATCGACGCGGTGCTGGTGGGCGACCCGCTGCCGGGCGAGCCGTCGTGCGCGCTGCGCGAGATCGAGGACCCGGCGCATCCCCGGATCGCCTACGCGCGCCGGCGCCGGGACGGGGTGCGGGCCTGGGCCGCCGACGGCGGGGTGCTGGCGCTGGGGCGCGGGGTCGCCGGGCGGCTGGAGGTGTCGGTCGAGGTGGACGCGGGCGCCCGGCACCGGGGGCTCGGTCGGCTGCTGGTGACCGCCGCCCGGCAGCTGGCCGGGGAGCCGCTGTGGGCGCAGGTCGCCCCCGGGAACGCCCGTGCGCTGCGGGCGTTCCAGGCGGCGGGGTACCGGCCGGTGGGCGCGGAGCTGCTGCTTCAGCGCGAGACGCCGGTGTGACCGGCCCCGCCGGGGGCGCGCGCCGGTGCGGGTGCCGGCGGCGTTCGCCGCGGAGTCGTAGCCGCCGGGCAGGCCACAGCCGCCGTGCCGTCGGCTCTACCGGTCGGCGACGCGCATCTCGAACCACGTGGTCTTGCCGCGCGGCAGCAGGTCCACGCCCCACCGGTCGGACAGCTTGTCCACGAGGAAGAGTCCGCGTCCGCTGACATCGGTCTCCTGGACCGGCAGCAGACAGGGCAGGGCGCGGGAGGGGTCGCGGATCTCCACCCGGATCCAGCCGGGGCGGCGCCGCATGCGCAGGCCGAAGAGGCGGGCGCCGGTGTGCCGTACGGCGTTGCCGACGAGTTCCGACACCAGCAGCACGGCGTCCTCGGCGAGTCTGGGGCTGAGCCGCCAGGTGTGCAGGACCACGACCTGGGCGAGCCGGCGGGCGCTGGCCGCGGATTCCGGGCGGGACGGCAGCGGCACCTCCGCCTCCGTCGGGTCGCCGAAGAGTTCGAGCGCCTTGACCGCTTGTTCGTCAGCGACCGCGGGCGACCAGCGTGCCGCGGCTGCACGGCCGTGTCCCCGTGGCTGTTCGTTGCCCTCCAGCCCCGCCATGCCCCCATGATGGCCGTCCGGAGCCGTCTTGGGGGGCGTTCCGCAGGAATACCCCCGGCGGGCATCCTCGATCCGGCCCTGTCCAAGAGCATATGCCGGGGGCATGAAAACGTCCGACAGGGCCCCGCTGACCTGCGGCGACGGCTCACTTTCCGGCAAGCGTCGGACTCCCTCGGCGGCACGGTTCCAGGGCTGCCCCAAGGCTCCCACAAACCGCCCCAACGGGGGACTCGGGAATAGGACAACGCGTCAACCCGCCGTGGTCCGGTGGCGGTCGGCGGAGCGGGACACGCCCGCCCCACCGGCCGTTCACCCACCCGTCAGACGAACTTCGCCTTGCCGGGGCCCTCCTCCACGAAGCTGCGCATGCCCCGCTCGCGGTCCTCGGTGGCGAACAGGCCCGCGAACCAGTTCCGTTCCACGGCGAGCCCGGTGTCGATGTCGGTCTCCAGGCCGGTGTCGACCGCCTCCTTGGCCGCGCGCAGCGCGATCGCCGGGCCCTTGGCGAGCCGCGCGGCCCAGGCGTGCGCCTGCTCGTACACCTCGGCGGCCGGGACGACCCGGTCCACCAGGCCGATCGCGAGGGCCTCGTCGGCCTTGACCTGTCGGCCCGTGAAGATGAGGTCCTTGGCCCGGGAGGGGCCGATCAGCCGGGGCAGCCGCTGGGTGCCGCCGGCGCCCGGGATCAGCCCGAGCAGGATCTCGGGCTGGCCGAGCTTGGCGTTGTCGGCGGCGATGCGGTAGTCCGCGCACAGGGCCAGTTCGCAGCCGCCGCCGAGGGCGTAGCCGGTGACGGCGGCGACGACGGGCTTGGGGATGCGGGCGACGGCGGTGAAGGCGTCCTGGAGGGCACGGGCGCGCCGGATCATCCCGGCGTGGTCCATGTTCTGCATCTCCTTGATGTCCGCGCCCGCCGCGAACACCCGCTCGCCGCCGTAGATGACCACGGCGCGTACCTCGTCCCGGCGGCCGGCCTCCTCGGCCAGTTCCTTCAGCCGGTCCTGGGTGGCGATGTCCAGCGCGTTCATCGGCGGCCGGTCCAGCCGCAGGGTGCCGACGCCTTCGGCGACTTCGAGAGTGACGGTCATGGGCCTCAGGTTAACGGGCACTAACGCGGACGGGCCCGGTGCCGTAGGTCACAGCACCGGGCCCGTCGCGTCAGCCGGGGCTCACTTCTTCCATTCCGCCCAGGACATGTTCCAGCCGTTGAGGCCGTTGTCCGGGGCCACCGTGCGGTCGTGGGAGTTCTTGACGACCACCACGTCACCGACGATCGAGTGGTTGAAGAACCAGGCCGCCGGGACCGAGCTGTCGTAGCCGCCGCGCACGTCGCGCAGGCCCACGCAGCCGTGGCTGGCGTTGTAGTTGCCGAAGGCGCCGCCGCCCCAGTAGTTGCCGTGCAGGAAGGTGCCGGAGGTGGTCAGGCGGATGGCGTGCGGGACGTCCTTGATGTCGTACTCGCCGCCGTAGCCGACGGTCTCGCCGTTCATGCGGGTGACGGTGAGCTTCTCGCTCATGACCATCTGGCCGTTCCAGGTGTCGTAGCCGGGCTTGCCGGTGGTGACCGGGATGGTCTTGACGACCTTGCCGTCCTGGGTGACCTTCATCGTGTGCTTGGCCGCGTCCACGATGGAGACCTGGTTGCGGCCGATGGTGAACTTCACGGTCTTGCGCTGCTTGCCGTAGACGCCGTCGCGGCCCTCGACGCCGTCCAGGTCGAGGTCGACGGTGACCTTGGTGCCGGGCTTCCAGTACTTCTCGGGGCGGAAGTCCAGGCGGTCGTTGCCGAACCAGTGGCCCTCGACCTCCACCGCGGGCTCGGTCTTGACGCGGATGGCCTTCTCAACGTCCCCGGGGTGCGTGATGCCCCGGGTGAAGCGTATGGAGAACGGCATGCCGACGCCGACGGTGGCACCGTCCTCGGGCGTGAAGTAGCCCATGAAGGTGTTCTTCGGCGTCAGCGTGGTGAACGTGGAGTCCTCGGCCGCCCGGCGGCCCGCGGAGTCCTCGGCGACCGCGTGCACCGTGTACTTGGTGCCGGCGGCCAGATGGGTCGACGGCGTCCAGGACGCGCCGCCCGCGCCGATGGCGCCCTGGACCTTCGTGCCCTTCTCGTCCTTGACGGTGACCTCGGTCAGCTTGCCCTGGGCGACGCCGACCTTGAGGGCGCCGCTGGTGTCCACGCCGGTGGCGCCGGCCTTGGGCGCGATGCTGACCGCGGCCGTGGACTGCGCGTCCTTCCCGTCCCCCTTGCCCTTCCCCTCGCCGGAACCGGCCCCGGAGTCTCCGCCCCCGCCGCACGCGGCGAGCGACAGCACCAGGGCCCCGGCTATCAGCGCCAGTCCCCCACGGCCCCGCCGCCCCCGAGTCGACGCCCCCGCTACAGGCCGCATGTTCAAGTTGTTCTCCCCTCGCCGGACCAGGTCGTCCCCGGTCCGCTCCCCACCACATATGTGCGCGCATATTAACTGCCTGGATGCGCGCCCGGCGCGGGGCGAACGTCACCGTTCCGTCGCGATTTCCCCCGTGACCTGCGCCTCGGCCGCCGGGTCCCCCCCTCACCGGCCGTCACTTCACCGCGCTGCCCGCCGTCCAGTCCTTCCAGGTCATGTTCCAGCCGCCGAGGCCGTTGTCCGGGGCGACCGTCTTGTCCTTGCTGTTGACGACCTCGATGACGTCGCCGACGAGGCTGCGGTCGAAGAACCAGCCCGCCGGGGTGTCCGAGCCGCCGCCCTTGACGTCCCTCAGACCGACGCAGCCGTGGCTGACGTTGGCCGTCCCGGGGGCGTCCAGGGCCCAGTAGTTGCCGTGCAGGAAGGTGCCGGAGTCGGTGAGCTTCATGGCGTGCGGGACGTCGGGGATGTCGTACTCGCCGCCGAAGCCGACCGTGCGGCTGTTCATGCGGGTGACCTCCAGCATGTCCATCACCACCATCTTGCCGTTGTAGGTGGGGTGTTTGGGGGCGCCCGCGGTGATGGGGACGGTGGCCAGCAGCACTCCGTCGCGCCGCACCTCCATCATGTGCCGGGCGGCGTCGACCAGGGAGGCCTGGCCGCGGCCGACGGTGAAGGCCACCGTCTTGTCCTGGAGGCCGTACACGCCCCGCGCGCCCTCCACGTCCCGCAGGTGAAGGTCCACGGTGACCTCGGTGCCGGGCTTCCAGTACCCCTCCGGGCGGAAGTCCAGGCGGTCCTTGCCGAACCAGTGCGGGCGGATCTCGACGGGCGGCCGGGCGGTGACCTTCACGGCGCGCTCGACGGCGGCCCGGTCGGTGATCTCCCGGCTGAAGGAGAGCGAGACGATCATCCCGGTGCCGACGGTGGCGCGGTTCTCCGGGGTGACGTAGGCGATGAACCGTTGGTCGGGGACGTGGGTGGTGAAGGTGGTGTGCCGGGCCGAGCGGTGGCCCCGGGGGTCCAGCGCCACCACGTCGACGGTGTACCGGGCGGCGAGCGCCAGCCGCTCCTCGTCGGGGCGCCAGGTCAGTCCGTCGGCGCCGATCCGTCCGGGGACCGGTGACACCCGCGCGTCCTGCTCCTTGACGACGGTCACCTTCTCCAGGCGCCCGCCGGGCACCTCGATCCGCAGCCGCTCGTCCGGGCGCACGGCCCGGCTCCCGTCGTCGGGGGTCACCCGGATGACGTCCTCGGGGGCCGGGGAGTCCCCCCGTGCCCCGCCCATGCCCAGCGGTCCCGGGCCGTCGACGGAGCAGCCCGCGAGCAGCCCCGCCCATGTCAGTACGGCGGCCAGCGCGGCTCCCGCGCGCCGTGCGCGTCCAGTTGTGTGCCTCACACGGGTCTCAACGACCGGGCACGCTCCGGGGAAACGTGAGTGCGAGCCACCCGCTGGGCAGAACAGAGGCAAGGACGACACGCTGGGGAGCCGCGGGCGCGGGCGGACACCCCGGCGCCCGCGTCGGAAGCCACGGACGAGCCGCCGGGAAGAGGGGCCGACAGTGACGAGCGCAGCCGAGCAGCGGGCACCGGCCGGGGAGCCGGCCGCCGGGAGCGGGCAACCGGCGGCGGTGAACGGCGCCCGGCGCCCCGTACCGCCCGCCCCCCTCGTGTGGCCGGGCGCGGCCACCCCGCTGGGGGCCCGGTTCCGGACCGGCCCGGACGGGGTCGCCGGCACCAACTTCGCGCTGTGGGCGGCGGGCGCGGAGGCGGTCCGGGTGTGCCTGTTCGACGAGGCCGGGCGGGAGACCCGGATCCCGCTGACCGAGCTGACGCACCAGATATGGCACGGCTTCGTGCCGGGGGTGATGCCCGGGCAGCGGTACGGCTACCGGGTCGACGGCCGCTGGGACCCGTGGACCGGCGCCCGCTGGAACCCGGCCAAGCTGCTGCTCGACCCGTACGCGCGGGCGGTGGACGGCGAGTTCGCGCTGCCGCCGGAGGTGTACGGGCACGTGCGGGACTGGCCGGACCAGTCGGTGGCGGACACCGTGCGCGACGAGCGGGACTCGGCGCCGTACGTCCCGAAGGGGGTCGTCGTGCACGATGACGACGACTGGTCCGACGACCGCCGCCCCAAGACGCCGTGGTCCGACTCGGTGATCTACGAACTGCACGTGCGCGGCTTCACCAAGCGGCACCCGGGCATCCCCGAGGAGCTGCGCGGCACCTACGCGGGGCTCGCCCACCCGGCCGCGATCGAGCACCTGGTGAAGCTGGGCGTCACGGCCGTGGAGCTGCTGCCGGTGCACCAGTTCGCGCACGAGGACCACCTGCTGCGCCGGGGCCTGACCAACTACTGGGGCTACAACTCCATCGGCTACTTCGCCCCGCACGCCGGCTACGCCGCCTCCGGTACGACGGGACAGCAGGTCGGCGAGTTCAAGCGGATGGTGCGCGCGCTGCACGCGGCCGGCATCGAGGTCATCCTCGACGTGGTCTACAACCACACCGCGGAGGCGGGCGAGCTGGGCCCGACGCTGTCCCTGAAGGGCATCGACAACCGCGGCTACTACCGGCTCCAGGACGACGCCCGCCGCTACGCCGACTACACCGGCTGCGGCAACACCCTGCACGTGGTGCAGCCGCAGGTGCTGCGCCTGATCACCGACTCGCTGCGCTACTGGGTGACCGAGATGGGCGTGGACGGCTTCCGCTTCGACCTGGCGGCGGCGCTGGCCCGCTCGATGCACGACGTCGACATGCTCTCGCCGTTCCTCGCGGTGATCGCCCAGGACCCGGTGCTGCGCCGGGTGAAGCTGATCGCCGAACCGTGGGACATCGGCTCCGGCGGCTACCAGGTGGGCGCCTTCCCGCCGCTGTGGACCGAGTGGAACGACCGCTACCGCGACGCCGTACGGGACTTCTGGCGGGGCGCCCTGCCCGACGTACGGGAGATGGGCTACCGGCTGTCCGGCTCCAGCGACCTGTACGCGTGGGGCGGCCGGCGCCCCTACGCCTCGGTCAACTTCGTCACCGCGCACGACGGTTTCACCCTGCGCGACCTGGTGTCGTACGAGACCAAGCACAACGAGGCCAACGGCGAGGACAACCGGGACGGCACCGACGACAACCGCTCCTGGAACTGCGGGGCGGAGGGCGAGACCGACGACGAGGAGGTACGGGCGCTGCGCCGCCGGCAGCTGCGCAACCTGCTCACCACCCTGCTGCTGTCCACCGGCGTGCCCATGCTGGTCGCGGGCGACGAGTTCGGGCGCACCCAGCACGGCAACAACAACGCCTACTGCCAGGACAACGAGATCGGCTGGGTGGACTGGTCGCTGCTCGAAGAGCCCGGGTGGCGGGCCCTGTCCGAGCTGACCGCGCGGCTCGTCGCACTGCGCCACCGGCACCCGGTGCTGCGTCGGCGGGCCTTCTTCTCCGGCCGCGCGCAGACCGCGGACGGGCTGCGGGACCTGGCCTGGTTCACCGCGCGGGGCACGGAGATGACCGAGGGCGACTGGTACGCGCCCGCCGGCACGCTCGGCATGTATCTGTCCGGGCGGGACATCCCGGGCCGGGACGAGCGGGGCGCGCCGGTGGTGGACGACAGCTTCCTCGCGGTGCTGCACGCGGGCGGGCGGCCGGCCGGGTTCGTGCTGCCGGGGCCGCCGTGGGCGGAGCGGTACGAGGTGGTCGTGGACACCTCGGCGGAGGAGCAGGCCGGGGCGCCGGGCACGGTCCACCGGGCGGGCGCGCGGATCACGGTGCCGGAGCGGACGGTGCTGCTGCTGCGGGTCGCCTGAGCCGGCCCGGGGACTTCGGGACTTCGGGGCTTCCCGGTTCGCTCGCGCCTGCCCGGGAGTTCTGTGGCGTCACGGGGCGTCCGGGCCGGTCAGGGGCCTGTGTGAGACTGCGCGGAGCCTGTGTGCCGGCTGTGCGTGACGCGGATCACGCCCGTCGAGTGCAGCGCGGGCGGGGGTCCAGGGCCTTTCTCCTGGTGTAGACAGCCGGCGAGAACGGGGACCGTGGGATGGAGCAGGCCAGGGCCGGTGAGTACGACGCGTTCGTGGCGGCCCGCTGGTCGGTGTTGTTCCATCTGGCCCGTCTGCTCACCGGGGGCGACCGGCACCGGGCCGAGGATCTGTTGCAGGAGTCCTTGGTCAAGCTGTGGTTCGTCTGGCCGAAGGTCGCCGACGAGGCGCCGGAGGCCTATGTGCGCAAGGTGCTCGCGCGGTCCGCTGCCCGCTCGGCCCGCCGTCGCTGGTGGGGCGAGCGGCCCGTGGAGGAGCTGCCGGAGACGGCGGCGGCCGGGGACCTGTCGGCGACCGTCGCCGAGCGGTCCCGGCTGGAGGCGGCGCTCGCCCGGCTGACCCCGCGCCAGCGGGCCGCCGTGGTGCTGCGCTACTACCAGGACCTGCCGGACCGGCAGGTCGCCGAGGCGCTGGGCTGCCCGGTGGGCACGGCCCGGTCCCATGCCGCGCGCGGGGTGGCCCGGCTGCGCCGGCTGCTGGCCGACGTCATCGAGCCGGTGGGGTGAGGAAGACGCATGGATCACTTCGAGCGGCGGTTGGCCGGGCTGCTGCGGCAGGACCCGGAGCCGGAGCCCTTCGAGCCCCGGCACCGGGAGGCGTTGCACGCCGGGGTGCGGGCCCGGCGCCGGGCGCGCGCGGCGCGCCGGGCCGCCGGGTGCGTGCTGGCGGGGGCCGGGCTCGGCCTGGTGCTGGTGCTGTGGCCGCACGGCCCCACCGACGACCGTCCGGCCGCGCCGCCACGGCCCGCGACCAGTCCGGCGCCGACACCGACACCGACCACGACGCCGGCACCCGGTGTCTCGGTGTCCGAGCCGCCGTCGCGGTCGCCGGACTTCACGCCCTCCGCGCCGTCCGTGACACCGACGGACACCGACGACTCCACGCCCCCGGAGGACACCTGGAGCACGTCCTTCCCGCCCACGGCCACCAAGTAGCCCACGGCCTTCCGCCCGCCCCGGTGTGCCCCGGCGCACCCGACCACGACCAGAGACAGACGGGGTTCATGTGACGCACATCCGACCGAGCCGGCCGAGCCGGCAGCCCGCCGGCGCGCCGGCCTTCCGCCGGATACCCCGGCCCGCCCCGCTGCCGGCGGCCCACGAGGCGGCCGAGCCGGTCCTGGACGTGGCCGTGCCGGTCTACAACGAGGAGAAGGACCTGGAGCCCAACGTCCGGCGGCTGCACACGCATCTGCGGGACACCTTCCCCTATCCGTTCCGGATCACCATCGCCGACAACGCCAGCACCGACGGCACCCCGGACATCGCCGCCCGGCTGGCCGCCGAGCTGGCCGAGGTGACCTCGCTGCGGCTGCCGGAGAAGGGCCGGGGCCGGGCCCTGCGGGCCGCCTGGTCCGGATCCCGGGCGCCCGTGCTGGCGTACCTCGACGTGGACCTGTCCACCGGGCTGGCCGCGCTGCTGCCGCTGGTCGCGCCGCTGATCTCGGGCCACTCCGACCTGGCCATCGGCACCCGGCTGGCGCCGGGGTCGCGGGTGGTGCGCGGGACCAAGCGCGAGGTCATCTCCCGCTGCTACAACGTGCTGCTGCGCTGCACGCTCTCGGTGGGCTTCTCCGACGCCCAGTGCGGGTTCAAGGCGGTCCGGCGCGAGACGGCCGAGCGGCTGCTGCCGCTGGTGCGGGACGGGGAGTGGTTCTTCGACACCGAGCTGCTGGTGCTCGCCGAGCGGGCGGGCCTGAGGATCCACGAGGTGCCGGTCGACTGGGTCGACGACCCGGACAGCAGCGTGGACCTGGTCGCCACCGCGCTGGCGGACCTGCGCGGGATCGTCCGGATGCGGCGCGCCCTGGCCCGCCGCCCGGGGCCGGTGGTCCGGTGACCGCGACCCTGCCCGGCATAGGGACGCCGGACACCGAGGCCGCGCCGGACTCCCGGCTGCGGGCCGCCGCCCGCCGCCACGGCCCGGTCCTCGCCCTGTTCGGCACCCTGAAGCTGGCCGGCTTCTGCTCCTTCATGTACCTGCTGTCCTCCACCGGGGACTACCGCACCAAGCACCCCCGGTTCGGCGGCGGCGCGCACGCCTGGGACGTGCTGGCCACCTGGGACGGCTGGTGGTACCAGCAGATCGCGCTGCACGGCTACGACCCGAAGCTCGTCCCGGTCCCGGGCGCCACCGGCCTGATCACGCTGGAGGGCAACTCGGCGGCGTTCTTCCCGCTCTACCCGGCGCTGATGCGGGGGACCTCGGCGGTCACCGGCCTCGGCTCCTACGGCGCCGGGCTGCTGGTCTCCATCGTCGCCTCCTTCGCCGCCGCCCTCGGCATCTACGCCGTCGCCGAGCGGTTCGGCGGCCGGCGGGCCGGGCTCGCGGCGGCCGGGCTGTGGGCGGTGTGGCCGGGCTCCGGGGTGGAGTGGGCGGTCTACTCCGACTCCCTGTACGTGGCCCTGGCGGCCTGGGCCTGCCATGCCGTGCTCACCCGGCGCTGGCTGACCGCCGGGGTGCTCACCTTCGCGGCCGGGCTGAACCGGCCCACCGCCGGCGCGCTGATCGCCGCGCTGTGCGTGTCCGCGCTGCTGTCCCTGCGCCGCCGGGAGGACGGGGTGCTGCGCCCGGTGCTGGCCATGACCCTGGCCCCGCTCGGGCTCCTCGGCTATCTGCTGTGGGTCGGCAACCGCATGGGCGACCTGGGCGGCTACTTCAAGCTCCAGTCGGGCGCCTGGGCGCACAGCTTCGACTATGGCAAGCAGACCCTGGACGTGCTGACGTCCGTGCCCGTCGGCAAGTTCGACTACCTCTTCGCGTACCCGTTCACGGACGTCATCTCGGTCGGCGTGATCCTGCTGGTCTGCGCGCTGCTGCCGCTGCTGCTGCGGCTGCGCCCGCCGGCGGTGCTGGTGCTGTACACCGTGATCACGCTGGTCCTGGTCCTCGGCAGCCAGCAGATCGTCGCCAACATCTCCCGCTATCTGCTGCCCTGCTTCCCGCTGTTCGTGCCGCTGGCGGTCGCGCTGCGCCGGCTGAGCCTGCCGGTGCTGTGCACGCTGCTGGGGATCGCGGCGCTGGCCTCCGGCTCGTACGCCGGGTACGCCCTGTTCGAGCTGGGGGTGCCGTGATCCCGCCTGGCGGACGGTGTCTTGACGGCGCGTGCGGCTTCCTGGCACCGTCCTGTGATCATGAGGCCTGCCACGGAACACACACACGCGCGCATCGCGCTCGTGGCACGGCGGCATGTGGATCTGTGCCGGCAGTCCAGCGCCCTGTGTCGCTGACCCGCACCCTCGTTCCCCTTCTCCTTTTCTCCTTCACCCCGCCGTGCCCCGCTCCGGGGCACGGCCGTTTCGAGGATCCCGCATGTCCGACATGTCCCGCCGTGCCTTCGGCGGTCTGCTCGGCGGCGGCGCGGTCTCCACCGTCACCGGTGCCGCGACGCCCGCGCAGGCCGCCCCCGCCGAACGCCCCTTCCGCTCCCGCACCGCCGCCGCCCCCGGGTCCCGCCCCAACTTCCTGGTCATCCTCGGTGACGACCTGGGCTGGGCCGACCTCTCCTCGTACGGCGCACCGCACATCAAGACCCCGAACCTGGACCGGCTGGCCCGCCAGGGCGTGCGCTTCACCGACGCCTACTCCGGCTCGGCGACCTGCTCGCCGACCCGTTTCAGCCTCTACACCGGCCGCTACCCGGGCCGTACCAAGGGCGGCCTCGCCGAACCGGTGGCCGACCGGTCCCAGGGTCTGGACCCGAACCACCCCACGCTCGCCTCCCTGCTGAAGAAGGCCGGCTACGACACGGCCCTGATCGGCAAGTGGCACTGCGGCTGGCTGCCCGACTACAGCCCCACCAAGTCCGGCTGGGACGAGTTCTTCGGCAACTTCGGCGGGGTCCTGGAGTACTTCTCCAAGCTGGGCCAGCTCGGCGACTACGACCTGTACGAGGGCGACGCCGAGTACCGCGACCTGCGCTACTACACCACCGTGCTGACCGAGCGGGCCGTCGAGTACGTCGGCCGGAAGCATCGCCGGCCCTGGCTGCTCAACCTCAACTTCACCACCCCGCACTGGCCCTGGCTGGCCGAGGGCGACGCGGAGACCGGCGCGGAGATCGCCGCTCGCGTCCGGGCGGCGACAACACCGGCCCAGGTCACCGCGGCGCTGGGACACCGCGACGGGGGCTCGGTCGCCAAGTACACCGAGATGGTGCAGAGCCTGGACGCGGCCGTCGGCGAGGTGCTGGCCGCGCTGCGCCGCTCCGGGCAGGAGGAGAACACGCTGGTGCTGTTCGCCAGCGACAACGGCGGTGAGCGCTGGTCGTACCAGTGGCCGCTGAGCGGTCAGAAGGCCGGTCTCCAGGAGGGCGGCATCCGGGTGCCGGCCATTCTGCGCTGGCCGGCCCGGATCGACGGCCACCAGGTCAGCCACGAGCCGAACTTCTCCCCCGACTGGACCGCGACCCTGCTGGAACTCGGCGGCGCCCGCCCCGACCCCGCCCACCCCCTGGACGGCACCAGCCTCGCGGGCTATCTGCTGCGCGGCGAACGCCTGCCGGAACGCGATCTGTTCTGGCGGGTGCGGAACAACCGGGCGCTGCGCCGGGGCGACTGGAAGTACTACCAGGACGCCGCCGGCACCGACCACCTCTACCACCTGGCCGCCGACCTGCGCGAACAGGCCGACCTGGCCCCGGACCGCCCGGACCTGCTGGCCGAGCTGAAGGAGGCGTGGGAGCGGATAGCGAGCGGCCTGCTGCCGTACCCGGACCGGGGGTGACCTCGGGCGGCGGTGCGCGGTACGGCTAGGCCAGGCTGTCCCGCCATGCCCGGTGGAGGTCCGCGAAGCGGCCGGTGCCCGCGATGAGTTCGTCCGGGGTGCCGTCCTCGACGATGCGGCCGCCCTCCATCACCAGGACCCGGTCCGCGATCTCCACGGTGGACAGCCGGTGGGCGATGACCACGGCGGTGCGGCCCCGCAGCACCGTCGCCATCGCCCGCTGCACCGCCCGCTCGCCCGGCACGTCCAGCGAACTGGTCGCCTCGTCCAGGATCAGCACGGCCGGGTCGGCGAGCAACGCCCGGGCGAACCCGACCAGTTGGCGCTGTCCGGCGGAGATGCGGCCGCCCCGCTTGCGGACGTCGGTGTCGTAGCCGTCGGGCAGCGCGCTGATGAACTCGTGCGCGCCGATGGCCTTCGCCGCCCGCTCGATCTCCTCCCGGCCGGCGTCGGGGCGGCCGAGGGCGATGTTGTCGGCGACCGTGCCGGAGAACAGGAACGCCTCCTGCGTCACCATGACCACCCCGCGCCGCAGTTCGGCCGTGGACAGCTCGCGCAGGTCCACGCCGTCCAGCAGCACCCGCCCGGCGGAGGGGTCGTAGAACCGGGCGAGCAGCTTGGCCAGGGTGGACTTGCCCGCGCCGGTGGTGCCGACGACCGCGACCGTCTGCCCGGCGGGCAGGGTGAGGTCGAAGCGGGGCAGCACCTCGCCGCCGGTGCGGTAGCCGAACCGGACCCCGTCGAACACCACCTCACGGCCCGGGAAGTCGCCCTTCCTCGCCGGGAGCCGACGCGGCTCGGCCGGTTCGGGCACGGTCGGTTCCTGCGCCAGCAGCCCGGCGATCTTCTCCAGGGACGCGGCGGCCGACTGGTAGGAGTTCAGGAACATGCCGAACCGGTCGATCGGGTCGTACAGGCGGCGCAGGTACAGCACCGCCGCCGCCAGCACGCCCAGCTCCAGCGAGCCGGCGGCCACCCGGTAGGCGCTCCACAGCACGATCGCCGCGACCGCCGTGTTGGCCACCAGCCGGGAGCCGACCACATAGCGGGCCATCTCCAGCAGCGCGTCCCCGTTGGTCCGCTCGTGCCGGGCGTTCAGCTTCGCGAACTCGGCCTCGTTGGCGGCCTCCCGGCGGAAGGCGCGCACCGGGCGGATGCCGTTCATCGTCTCGGTGAACTTCACGATCACCGCCGCCATCGCCGTGGACTTGGCGCCGTACACCCGGCCGACGCGCCGCCGGTAGAGCCGGACCAGCAGGTGCAGCGGCACGAAGGACGCCACCGCGACCGCGCCGAGGCCGGGGTCCAGCCAGAGCAGCAGGGCCGAGACGGAGACGAAGGACAGCAGGACGGTCACCAGTTCCTGGAGCCCCTCGTCCAGCAGTTCGCGCAGTGACTCCACGTCCGTGGTGGCCCGGGAGATCAGCCGGCCCGAGGTGTACCGCTCGTGGAAGTCGATGCTCAGCGCCTGCGCGTGCCGGAAGATCCGGCCCCTGAGGTCCAGCAGCACGTCCTGGCTGACCCGCGCGGAGGTTTCCACGAACGCGAACTGCAAAGCGCCCGAGGCGAGGGCGCACAGCAGATAGCCCGCGGCGACCGCGATCAGCGGGCCGTTCCGGTCGTGCCGGAGCGCCGGTACGGCGGTGTCGATGGCGTACGCCACCAGCAGCGGGCCCGCCTGCACCGCCGCCTGCTGGAGCAGCAGCAGGAGCGAGGTGAGCGCGACCCGGGCCTTCATCGGCGCGAGCAGCGAGCGCAGCAGGGCGGCGGTGGCGCCGGGCGGGGTGGGCAGGACGTCCCGGTCGAAGGCGTCGCCTTCGCCGCCGTCCGGGTGCGGGGAGCCGTCCGGGTTCCGGGAGCGGTCCGGGTCGTCGTCGGCGACGGCGGGGGTGGAGGCGGACGTGGTGGTCATCGGGTCTCCTGGCGTTCCCCGGACATCAGATGGGCGTACTCGACGTGGTCGCGCAGCAGTTGCCGGTGGGTGCCGACGGCCGCGATCCGGCCGCCCGAGAGCAGGGCGACCCGGTCGGCGAGCAGCACCGTGGACGGGCGGTGGGCGACGATCAGCGCGGTGGTGTCGGCGAGGACCTGCCGCAGCGCGGCCTCCACGGCGGCCTCGGTGTGCACGTCCAGGGCGGACAGCGGGTCGTCCAGCACGAGGAACTCCGGCCGGCCGACCACCGCGCGGGCCAGTGCGAGCCGCTGGCGCTGGCCGCCGGACAGGCTGAGGCCCTGCTCGCCCACGCGGGTGTCCGTGCCCTGCGGCAGCGTGTGCGCGAAGTCGGCCCGGGCGATGGCGAGGGCCCGGTCGAGTTCGGGCTTCCCGGCCCCGCCCGGGGCGCCCATCAGCACGTTCTCGCCGACGCTCGCCGAGAACAGGGTGGGCTCCTCGAAGGCCACGGCGACCCTGGAGCGCAGTTCCTCGCGGGACATGGCGGTGATGTCCACGCCGTTCAGCGTGATCCGGCCGGAGGTGACCTCGTACAGGCGCGGGACGAGGGCGGTGAGCGTGGTCTTCCCGCTGCCGGTGGCGCCGACGAGGGCCATGGACTCCCCGGCCCGTATGTGCAGGTCGATGCCGTCGAGGAGGGGCGGGGAGCCGGGGGGTGCGTCGGGATACCGGAACCGCACCCCCTCGAACCGGATCCCGGACCCGGCCCGGCCCCCGCTCACCGCCACGGGCCCCGGCACCGCGGCCTCGCCGCTCCCCACCAGGGCCTCCCGGGCCTCGCCGCTCCCCTCCGGCGCCTCGTCCATCACCTCGAAGTAGCGTTCCGTGGCCGTCGCCGCCTCCTGGGTCATGGCCAGCAGGAAGCCGATGGAGTCGACGGGCCAGCGCAGCGCCAGCGCGGTGCTGAGGAAGGCGACCAGCGTGCCCGCGGACAGGTCGCCGTCGGCGACGCGGACGGCGCCGAGGACCAGGGCCGCTCCGATGGCCACCTCGGGCAGCGCCACGATGACGCCCCAGATGGTGGCCAGCAGCCGCGCCTTGCGCAGTTCCGTGCCCCGCAGCCGGCCGGCGAGGTCCCGGAAGGCGCGCGCCTGACTGCGGTGCCGGCCGAAGCCCTTGACGACGCGGATGCCGAGCACGCTCTCCTCGACCACCGTGGTCAGGTCCCCGACCTGGTCCTGGGCGCGCCGGGCGACCCGCGCGTAGCGCCGCTCGAACACCACGCAGGTCCACATCACGGGCACGGCCGGGCCGAGGATGACCAGGCCCAGCGTCCGGTCCTGCGCCAGCATGATGGCCACGCCGACCAGGATCGTCACCCCGTTGACCAGTAGGAAGGTCAGCGGGAAGGCGAGGAACACGCGCAGCAGCATCAGGTCGGTGGTGCCGCGCGAGAGCAGCTGGCCGGACGCCCAGCGGTCGTGGAAGGCCACCGGCAGGCGTTGCAGCCGGCGGTACAGATCCGCCCGCATCTCCGCCTCGACGTGGGACAGCGGCCGGGCCACGAGCCAACGCCGGATGCCGAACAGGACCGCCTCGGCGATGCCGAGCAGCAGCAGGTACAGCGCGCCGAGCCACACGCCCGCCGGGTCGCGGTCGGCGACCGGCCCGTCCACCAGCCACTTCAGCACGAGCGGGATCA
This sequence comes from Streptomyces achromogenes subsp. achromogenes, assembly GCF_000720835.1. Lineage (GTDB taxonomy): Bacteria > Actinomycetota > Actinomycetes > Streptomycetales > Streptomycetaceae > Streptomyces > Streptomyces achromogenes. The sequence continues at coordinate 127,426 of NZ_JODT01000024.1, forward strand.
CCAGCCCGGTACAGGAGGCGACGACCGCGACGGCCGCCGCGGTGAACAGCCGGGCGCGCACGGGGCGGACGTACGGCCACAGGCGCAGCAGGGTGCGTACGACGGAACGGTCGGCGGTTGCACGTGTCGTGGGCATCACCGCGAGCGTACGGATCGCGACCGGCCGGGCCCATCGAGTTTTGGCCGTACCGCACCCGGACAACGGCCCGGGGGCCGGGGCGGGGAAGGGGGAGCTCCCCGGAACACCGCACCCCAACAGTTCGCATACCGAACATGAACATCCGGTCAACGAACCATTTCCGGCCAAGTTTGTGACGCGCTCCTGACAGGCAGTGAGATCTCCTGCCACTCTTCCCAGGCCGACTCACAGCGACCCCACAGCTCTCCGTTCCCCGTACGCCCGCGTGGGCCGGCCGAGCACCCGCACCTGGTTCCGCGTAACGCCTGTTCTGCCCGGACGCCCGAACCCACCGTCCGGTCTCCCCTGGCCGCGCGACCCGCGGTCCCGCAGAAGGAGTCAGTGTTGAGAAGCAGTTCCTCTCGCGGACGCACCTCCCACACAGCACGGCGCCGCACGGCGCACCGCCGCACCGCCACCGTCGCCCTCGCCGGCGTCACCGCCCTGATCGCCGCCGCCGTCCAGGCGGGCGCGGCCGGCGCCGCCCCGCAGGCACCGCGGCCGGGCCGGGCGAACCCGGCGCACACGGCGGTCAAGCTGACCCCCTCGCAGCGTGCCGAGCTGATCCGGCACGCCGACGCGGGCCGGACCGCCGCCGCCCGCCGACTCGGGCTGGGCGACCAGGAGAAGCTGGTCGTCAAGGACGTGGTGAAGGACGCCGACGGGACCCTGCACACCCGGTACGAGCGCACCTACGCGGGTCTGCCGGTGCTCGGTGGCGACCTGGTCGTGGCCACCGACTCCGCCGGCAAGACCATGGAGGTGGTGCGGGCCACCAACGCCACGCTGAAGGTCACCGGCCTCACCCCGGCGGTGCCGAAGGCGACCGCCGAGCGGCAGGCCGTGGGGCGGGCGAAGGCGCTCGGCGGGACCAAGCCGGCCGCGGACAGCGTCCGCAAGGTGATCTGGGCCGCGACCGGCAAGCCGGTGCTGGCGTACGAGACGGTGGTCGGCGGGCTCCAGGAGGACGGCACCCCGAACGAGTTGCACGTCATCACCGACGCGGCCACCGGCCAGAAGCTCTACGAGTACCAGGGCGTCAAGAACGGCGTGGGCAACACCCAGTACAGCGGGCAGGTCACGCTGACCACGACCCAGTCGGGTTCCACGTACAACCTCACCGACGGAGCGCGCGGCGGCCACAAGACGTACAACCTCAACCGCGGCACCTCCGGCACCGGCACGCTGTTCTCGCAGTCCTCGGACACCTGGGGCAACGGCACCAGCTCCAACGCGGCCACCGCGGGCGCGGACGCCCACTACGGGGCCGCGCTCACCTGGGACTTCTACAAGAGCACGTTCGGCCGTACCGGCATCAAGAACAACGGCGTCGGCGCCTACTCCCGCGTCCACTACGGCAACGCGTACGTCAACGCGTTCTGGACCGACAGCTGCTTCTGCATGACCTACGGCGACGGCTCCGGCAACACCAAGCCGCTGACCTCGATCGACGTCGCCGGCCACGAGATGAGCCACGGCGTCACCTCGGCCACCGCGAACCTCAACTACAGCGGCGAGTCCGGCGGCCTGAACGAGGCCACCAGCGACATCATGGCCGCGGGCGTGGAGTTCTACGCGAACAACACCACCGACGTCGGGGACTACCTGGTCGGCGAGAAGATCGACATCAACGGCAACGGCACCCCGCTGCGCTACATGGACAAGCCCAGCAAGGACGGCGCGTCCAAGGACAACTGGTACTCGGGCATCGGCGGCGTGGACGTGCACTACTCGTCCGGCCCGGCGAACCACTTCTTCTACCTGCTGAGCGAGGGCAGCGGCGCCAAGGTCGTCAACGGCGTCAGCTACAACTCGCCCACCGCGGACGGCCTTCCGGTCACCGGCATCGGCCGGGACAAGGCGCTCCAGATCTGGTACCGGGCGCTGAGCACCAAGTGGACGTCCACCACCAACTACGCGGGCGCCCGCACCGGCACCCTCGCGGCGGCCGGCGAGCTGTACGGCACCACCAGCGCCGAGTACAAGGCGGTGCAGGACGCCTGGGCGGGCGTCGGGGTCGGGGCCCGCTCCGGCGGCGGTGGCGGGGGCGGCGGCACCTCGTACGAGAGCAGCACGCCGGTGTCCATCCCGGACAACGGGCCGGCCGTCACCTCGGACATCACCGTCTCCGGCCGGACCGGCAACGCGCCGAACAACCTCCAGGTGAGCGTGGACATCGCGCACACCTGGCGGGGTGACCTGGTGATCGACCTCGTCGGCCCGTCGGGCACCGCCTACCGGCTGAAGGACTACAGCTCCTCGGACTCCGGGGACGGCGTCAACGAGACCTACACGGTCAACGCGGCGGCGGAATCGGCCAACGGCACCTGGAAACTGCGGGTACAGGATCAAGCCACCTACGACACGGGAACGATCAACGGCTGGAAGCTGACCTTCCCGTAAACCGCAGGACGAAAAGCCCGAGTTGACGGCGCTGCCCGGGGGTCGGACCCCCTCGGGCGGCGCCGGTTAACACCCCCGAAATGTTCATCGGTTGGTCGATTTTCGGCCAACATCACTTCAGGGTCCTGACATGTACGCGCCCTTGATGTCACTCTCTCTCCACCCGCCGCAGCAGCACAGCAACTTCACAACGCCACACACTCCGGCCAGTAACCCCACACTGCCCGGACTCCCCCACGAGAAGGAGCTTCCGTGAGCCCCCTCTACGCGCGTCACAAGCGCACCACGCTGGCCATCGCCACCGCTGTCGCCGCCGGAGCCCTGCTCTCCACCGGTCTGACCGCCAGTGCGAGCGCGCAGACCCCGGCCGGAGCCGCCGCCGCCAAGCCCCTGGCCGCCGCCCCGACCGCGCTGACCGCCGCGGCCCGCACCTCCCTGATCCACGAGGCCCAGTCCGGCGCGGCCGACACCGCCCGGCAGATAGGCCTCGGCGCCCAGGAGAAGCTGGTCGCCAAGGACGTCGTCAAGGACGCCGACGGCACCCTGCACACCCGCTACGAGCGCACCTACGCGGGCCTGCCGGTGCTGGGCGGCGACCTGATCGTCCACACGACGAAGTCCGGCAAGACCCAGGGCGTCACCAAGGCCACCACCGCGGCCCTGAAGCCTGCCTCGCTCAAGCCGCGGATCACCGCCGCCAAGGCCGAGCAGCAGGCGGTCTCCGCCGCCAAGGCGCTCGGTTCCGCCAAGACCGCCGCGGACGGCGCCCGCCAGGTCGTCTGGGCCGGCTCCGGCAAGCCCGTCCTCGCCTACGAGACGGTCGTCGGCGGCTTCCAGGACGACGGCACCCCGAACCAGCTGCACGTCATCACCGACGCGGCCACCGGCAAGAAGCTCTTCGAGTACCAGGGCATCGAGAACGCGACCGGCAAGACGCTGTACTCCGGCACGGTCACCCTCAACTCCGTGCAGTCGGGCTCGACGTACCAGCTCACCGACAGCGCGCGGGGCAACCACAAGACGTACAACCTGGCCCGCAAGACGTCCGGCACCGGCACCCTGGTCGCCAACTCCACCAACGTCTTCGGCACCGGCACCGCCTCCACCTCCTCCTCGGACCAGACGGCTGCCGCCGACGCCGCCTACGGCGCGGGCGTGACCTGGGACTTCTACAAGAGCACCTTCGGCCGCAACGGCATCAAGAACAACGGTGTCGGCGCCTACTCCCGCGTCCACTACGGCAACGCGTACGTCAACGCGTTCTGGGACGACAGCTGCTTCTGCATGACCTACGGCGACGGCTCCGGCAACGCCGACCCGCTGACCTCGCTGGACGTGGCCGGCCACGAGATGAGCCACGGCGTCACCTCCAACACCGCGGGCCTCAACTACTCCGGTGAGTCCGGCGGCCTGAACGAGGCCACCAGCGACATCTTCGGCACGGGCGTGGAGTTCTTCGCCAACAACGCGTCCGACCCCGGTGACTACCTCATCGGCGAGAAGATCGACATCAACGGCGACGGCACCCCGCTGCGCTACATGGACAAGCCCAGCAAGGACGGCGGCTCGGCGGACTACTGGTCCTCCACGGTCGGCAACAAGGACGTCCACTACTCGTCCGGCGTCGCGAACCACTTCTTCTACCTCCTCGCGGAGGGCAGCGGTTCGAAGACGATCAACGGCGTCACCTACAACTCGCCGACGTACAACGGCTCCGCCGTCACCGGCATCGGCCGCGCCAAGGCGCTGCAGATCTGGTACAAGGCGCTGACCTCGTACATGACGTCGACGACCAACTACAAGGCCGCCCGCACGGCGACCCTGAACGCGGCGTCCGCGCTGTACGGCTCCACCAGCACCGAGTACCAGGCGGTCGCGGCGGCCTGGTCCGCCGTGAACGTCAACTAGCACCTGCCGGACCGGCACACCAGGGCGGCACCCGGGACCAGCGCGTCCCGGGTGCCGCCCTACCCTTGTGACCCATGTCCTCGGCGCCCTTCACCTATGAGCCGGTCGGCGTGACCCGCGACGACCCGACGTTCTGCCCGCCCGGCTTCCGTCCCCTGCTCGTGCGCACCCGCCTCGGCGAGGGCCACGCGGTGTTCCGGCGGGCCGCCGAGGCGGTCCTGACCTGGGAGATGCACCGCGCCCTGGGCGTCGGCATCGACGCCACCGCCGACCGCGCGGCCCCCGGCGTCGACGTCACGGTCACCCTGGCCGGCGTCGTCAAGGCACCCTGCCGCGTCATATGGGCCACCGAGGAGTTCCGCCGCGCCGGCTGGGCGTACGGCACCCTCGAAGGCCACCCCGAGTGCGGCGAGGAGGCCTTCGTGGTCGACCGCACCGGCGACGGCACGGTCTGGCTCACGGTGTCGGCCTTCAGCAAGCCGGCCAAGTGGTACGCGAGGGCGGGCGGCCCGGCCACCAGGGGCCTCCAGCACGCCTACGCCCGCCGCTGCGGAGCGGTCCTCAAACGCCTCACCGAGGACCAGCCGGAGTCGTGACCTGCCCCTCCTCGCCCACGCGGGGCGTCGGGGTCCCGCCAACCCGTTCACCGGACACCCGTGCCGCGTTGCACGGCGGTGCTGGTGCCGGTGGGCGAGGGTGACGCGCCGTTGACGGCGGATTTCGGTGGGGTCCGCTGGAGCTACGCCTTCTCGGACGAGGGCGCGTTGGCGCGCTTCGCGGTGGCGCGGGGTGAGGGCGCGCGGGAGTGGGTGTATCAGCGCTGGCTCGGTGCGCGGTTGCTGGACGCGGCGGTGCCGGCGGTGGGCGTGCCGTGCGGGGTGGCGCTGGACTGTGCGGACGGGGATGAGGGGATGGTCTTTCCTCCGGTGCGGGGGGTCGTGCCGGATGCGGTGGCGGTGGACGTCGACGGCGGGACGGGGGGCGTGCGGTGAGCGGGGGCGGCGGTAGTAGAAGGTCTGCGTCGGCTGATCGGCCAGGATGTCGGGCTTCGTTGGCTTCTTCCTGTGGCTCTGGATCACCTGCGTGAAACAGCACCACAGGAAGCAGCGACCGGCTGGTACGACGACGACCTGCTGTCAGCCGTGGTGACGCGCGCGGAATCGGTATGGAGGGAACAGCCGCGACTCGCACGGCACCTTGACGAGACCGTACGCATGCTCACGGATCTCTCGTCGTACATCCGACACGAGGTGGAGGGCTTCCGAGCGGCTCTGTCGGACGTGCTGATGGCGTGAGTGGAGGCCATGCCGCTGGTTCAGCGGGGCTCGCCTCACCGCAACACCACCCCCGCCCCCTCCACCACCTCCTCCGGTGGGATGGTCACCAGGCCCGTTTCCGCGGGGGAGGCCAGGAGGGGGTGGGTGGGGAGGATGCGGATCGTGTAGCCGTAGGGGCCGGTGCGGTCCAGGGACAGCGGGCCCTCGTAGAGCACGCGGCCCTCCAGGTCGGCGGTGCCGGCCGGCTTCAGCGGGACGACCGTCGCGTCCGTGATGCGGTCCTGTTCGTCCACCCGCCCGGAGACCGCCTGGACCTCCACGTCGTCGGGGGTCAGCTCACCGAGGGCCACCCGGACCCGCAGGCCCACCGTCGTCCCCAGTTCCGCCGTGGGCGTCGACGCCGTCGTCTCCACGTGGTCCACGCTCACCCCGGGCCAGGCGGCCCGCACCCGGGCCTTCCAGCCGGCGAGGTCCCGGGCGGTGTCCGGGGTCAGCGCGCGGTGGGCCAGGGCGGCGGGGGCGTACAGGCGGTCCACGTACTCGCGGACCATGCGGCCGGCCAGCACCTTCGGGCCGAGCAGGGAGAGGGTCCGGCGGACCATCTGGATCCAGCGGTCGGGCAGGCCCGCGCGCCCGCGTTCGTAGAAGCGGGGCGTGATCCGCTGTTCCAGGAGGTCGTACAGGGCCGCCGCCTCGATGTCGTCACGGTGGTCCGGGTCGGTGCCCGCGCCGTCCGCCGTCGGGATGGCCCAGCCGAAGTCCGGCTGGAACCACTCGTCCCACCAGCCGTCCAGCACCGAGAGGTTCAGGCAGCCGTTCAGGGCCGCCTTCATGCCCGACGTACCGCACGCCTCCAGCGGGCGCAGGGGATTGTTCAGCCAGATGTCGCAGCCCGGGTAGAGCCGTTGGGCCATCGCCATGCCGTAGTCGGGGAGGAAGACGATGCGGTGGCGCACCCGTGGGTCGTCGGCGAACCGGACCAGCTCCTGCACCAGCCGCTTGCCGCCGTCGTCCGCCGGGTGGGCCTTGCCCGCGACCACGATCTGCACCGGACGCTCGGGGTGCAGGAGCAGCTCCGTCAGGCGGTCGCGGTCCCGGAGCATCAACGTCAGCCGCTTGTACGACGGCACCCGGCGCGCGAAGCCGATCGTGAGCACGTCCGGGTCCAGGACGCCGTCGATCCAGCCCAACTCGGCGTCCCCGGCACCGCGTTGCCGCCAGGACGCGCGCAGCCGCTCCCGTACCTCCAGCACCAGCCGTTCCCGCAGGGTGCGGCGCAGCTCCCAGATGTCCTGGTCCGGGATGTCCGCGACCGAGTCCCAGCGCTCGGAGCCGCCGACGCTCAGCGCGTCCTCGGCCCGCTGGGCGCCGACCTGCCGGGTGGCCAGCCGCAGCACCTCCGGTGCCACCCAGGTCGGGGCGTGCACGCCATTGGTCACCGAGGTGATCGGCACCTCCTCGGCGTCGAACCCCGGCCACAGGCCCGCGAACATCTCCCGGCTGACCTGGCCGTGCAGCAGCGAGACCCCGTTGGCGCGCTGGGCCAGCCGCAGTCCCATCACCGCCATGTTGAACAGGTTCGGCTCGCCCCCGGGGTACGTCTCCCGGCCCAGCTCCAGCACCCGGCGCACGTCGATGCCGGGCAGTTCGGCGTCGGGGCCGAACTGCCGGCCCACCAGGTCCCGGTCGAAGCGGTCGATGCCGGCCGGGACCGGGGTGTGCGTGGTGAACACCGTGCCGGCCCGCACCGCCTCCAGGGCCGCGTCGAAGTCCAGCCCGGCCGCGCACAGTTCGGCGATCCGCTCCAGGCCGAGGAACCCGGCGTGCCCCTCGTTGGTGTGGAACACCTCCGGCGCCGGGTGCCCGGTGAGCCGGCAGTACGTGCGTACCGCCCGCACCCCTCCTATCCCGAGCAGCATCTCCTGGAACAGCCGGTGTTCGCTACCGCCGCCGTAGAGCCGGTCGGTGACCCCGCGTTCGCCGAGGTCGTTCTCCTCCACGTCCGAGTCGAGCAGCAGCAGCGGCACCCGGCCGACCTGTGCCAGCCAGATCCGGGCGCGCAGCGCCTTGCCGCCGGGCAGAGCGAGCGAGACGTGCGCGGGGGTGGAGTCGGGCTCCGTCAGCTGGGTGAGCGGCAGTTCGTTGGGGTCGAGCACCGGATAGTGCTCCTGCTGCCAGCCGTCCCGGGAGAGGGTCTGGCGGAAGTAGCCGTGCCGGTAGAGGAGTCCGACACCGATCAGGGGGACACCGAGGTCGCTGGCCGCCTTCAGGTGGTCGCCGGCCAGGATGCCGAGGCCGCCGGAGTACTGCGGGAGGGCGGCCGTGATGCCGAACTCCGGGGAGAAGTAGGCGATGGCGGCGGGCAGGCCGTCCGCCTGGGTCTGGTACCAGCGTTCGCCGGTCAGATAGTCGTCGAGGTCGTCGGCGACGGCGGTCAGGCGGCGCAGGAACCGCCGGTCACCGGCCAGTTCGGCCAGCCGGGCCGGGCGTACCCGGCCCAGCAGCCGCACCGGGTCGCCACCGGCCGCGGCCCACGCCTCGGGGTCGACGGACTGGAACAGATCGCGCGTCTCCGCATGCCAGGACCAGCGCAGATTGCGTGCCAGGTCGCTCAGTGGCCGGAGGGGGCCGGGGAGAACGGGACGGACGGTGAACCGACGGATCGCCTTCACATTCCACCTCGGGACGCGTAGCGGGGTGAGCCGCACGAAGCCGTGCGTCTCGTCGTCTCCTTCGACGGTAGTGGTTACCGCGCGGTCGGTGGGGACGTACCGGCCGGGGGTGTCGGTGCGTCAGGCCCCGGTCACCGGGCACCCGGAAAGTAGGGGAACCGGTCTTGTGTGCGGCCGTACGCATGAGTAGTTAACACAGTGCCGGATTGCCCACCCGAACCCAGGGGGAAGGCTCTTCGGTATCCACCCCACAGGCGTACCACCGCACACCGCAGGACCCACCTCCCCATGTCCATCCGCCCATACCCACGTTGCAGCGGACAGGAGCGGTCATGCCCGCCAGGCACCACTCGTCACCACCCCCGAAAAGCAGCAAGGCCAAGGCAGCAGGAAGGAAGCCGACGGGCGGGAGGGGCGGTACGCCTGCCCAGGCGCCCGCCGCCACGGACCGGGCCGCCCCGGACCACGCGCCCGCCACCGGGAATCGGTCCGGCCCGGCGACCGCACCGGCCACCGGCGAACGGCCCACCCCGGCGACCCAGGCCGCCACCGCCCTGGGCCGTATCCCCATCCTCGACGTACGCCCCGTGGTCCAGCACGGCCGCCGGCCCGCCAAGGCCGTGACCGGGGAGTCCTTCGAGGTCACGGCGACCGTGTTCCGGGAGGGCCACGACGCCGTCGCGGCGAACGTCGTGCTGCGGGACCCGGCGGGCCGGCCCGGGCCCTGGACCCCGATGCGGGAACTCGCCCCGGGCACCGACCGCTGGGGTGCCACCGTCACGGCGGGCGAACCGGGCCGCTGGACCTACACGGTGGAGGCGTGGTCGGACCCGCTCACCACCTGGCGCGAGCACGCGGGGATCAAGATCCCGGCCGGTATCGACACCGAACTGGTCCTGGCGGAGGGCGCGCTGCTGTACGAGCGGGCCGCCGCCGGGGTGCCGGAGGCGGAGCGGGGACCCGTCCTGGACGCGGTGGCGGGCCTACGGGACCGCGACCGCCCGGCCGCCTGGCGTCTGGCGTCGGCGCTGGCCCCGGAGGTGACGGAGGTGCTGGCCCGGTATCCGTTGCGGGAGCTGGTCACCGCCTCCGACGCGATGCCGTTGCTGGTGGAGCGCGAACGGGCCCTGTACGGCTCCTGGTACGAG
>NZ_JODT01000025.1 GCF_000720835.1 Streptomyces achromogenes subsp. achromogenes
GGGTGTGGCCGGGCGGCGGGGCGAAGCCCTGCGGGGCGGGGGCGGGGGCAGGTTGCGGGGCCGGGGCGGGCTGCGGGGTTGCCTGGGCCGGCGGTGCGGCGAACGCGGGGGGCGTGGCCTGGGCGGGCGGGGCGAAGCCGGGGACCGCGCCGGGCTGCGGCTGCTGCGGGGCGGCGGGGGTCTCCTCCTCCACCTCGCCGCCGAAGTTCTTCAGCAGCGCCTCCAGGCCGCCGTCGAAGCCCTGTCCGACCGCGGCGAACCGCCATCCGTCCTTGAAGTAGAAGTCACCGAGCATCACGGCCCGCTCGGTGGAGAACTCCGAACCGTCGAAGGAGTACCGCGCGACCTCCTCGCCGCCCGCCACGATGCGCAGGTACCCGGGGGCTACCTGCGACATCTGGCCGGCGCCGTCGATGGTCGCCGTGAAGGACAGCTTGCGGATCCGGGAGGGGATCTTGTCGAGCGTGACCCGGAAGGACTCGGTGTCGCCCGCCTGCGCGCCCAGCAGCTGGATCGATTCCTCGGGCGACTTCGGCTGGTTGAAGAAGACGAAGTACCGGTCGTCCGAGAGCCGTTCGTCGGCGTCCAGGCCGAAGCAGCTGATGTCGAAGGTCAGACCGGGAGCCGAGATCTGCACGCCTACGTACAGATCCGTGCCCGGCGTGAGGTCACTGATCCTGGCCTTGTGGCCGCGTTGGAATTGCCTGGCCATGCGTTACGACCGTCCCCCATCCCGAGTGTGAGTGCGTCGCGCCAGGCTAACGGCAAAGACCGACAGCACCGCCGAAGGGGCCTGGTCGGTACAGAGCCGGTACACAATCACACCCGGCCACGGACACGCGGGTGCGCGGAGGGGGCGAAAGGCGCGGACCCCGCGAGGTCCCGGTCACGTCGGGGGCGTCGGCGGACAGGGCGTCAGGTGTCCCGTTCGCCGCGCGCGCCCGGCACGTGCGGCAATCGTGCCGCCGCGACGACCCCTTCGAGGTAGCCGCGGGCCCGCTCGGTGCGCGGATAGGACTCCAGCAACCGCCAGAAGTCGGGGCCGTGCCCGGGGACCAGCAGATGCGCCAGCTCGTGGCAGAGCACGTAGTCCACGACGTACTCGGGCATGCCCTGGAGGCGGTGCGAGAGCCGGATGCTGCCCTCGGCGGGGGTGCACGAACCCCAGCGGGTGTTCTGGTTGGTGACCCAGCGCACGGAGGCGGGCCGGGCGCGGCCGGCGAAGTACTGGGCCGACAGCCGCTCGGCGCGCTCGGCCAGCTCGGCGTCGCCCAGCATCTTCCTGCTCTCCTGGGCGGCGAGCTTGTCGAGCATCACGGTCACCCAGCGCTGCTCCTCCGCCTCGGACATCCGGGCGGGGATCAGTACGACGGTGCGATCGCCCTCGCGGTACGCGGAGACCGTGCGACGGCGCCGGGCGCTCCTGCGAACCTCGATCGCGCTCGCTCGCGAGCCGCCGGGCGGCTGGCTCGTCGTGCTGCGCTGTGGTTCACCGGCGCGGTACAGAGGGTCGGCGGGCACGCCCCGACGTTACCCGGTGGGCGCGGGCAAAGTCCCGGCTCCGGGAGGGTTCGCCGCCGATCCCCCACCATGTGTTTGATTCGTACGATCGCTCCGCCGATCTTGTTGGCCCATGTTCATCCCGCCGTCGGGCGGTGACGCTCCTGACGCGCGGACGGTGACACGCCTGATGTGCCGGGCGGTGACGCGCCTGATGTGCGGGCGGTGACGCGCCTGATGTGGGGGCGGTGACGCGCCTCATTCGTACGACTAACCCGCCGGCCTGTGGATAACTTTCGGCGCCCGGCGGCGGGCCCGGGCATGCTGGCAGGCGTCGGCGGATCGTGACCGGTTCCGCAGGCGAAGGCGCGGTCCGGGTCTCCCTTCCGCTCTTTCCCGCTTCTTCCACTGTGAGTTTTCTCAACGGGTACGGGGGTCTGGCATGCATCCGAGGGTGAAGCCCGCGCTGCGGCGCGGCTGGCGCGACCGCGGCACCGTGCAGTTCGGGATGACCCCGGCGCACGCGGTGACGCTGGGTCCGGTGGACCCGGCGACGGAGGGCCTGCTGAAGCTGCTCGACGGCACCCGCGGGCTGGCCTCGCTGCGCGCGGAGAGCAGCCGGGCGGGCGTGCCGGCCGCCCGGGTCGACACCCTGGTGGCCCGGCTGGCCCGGGCGGGACTCGTCGACGACGCCCGTGGCGGCGGTCCGGCCGCGGACGCGCTGCGGGAGCGGCCGGACGTCCTCGACCGGCTGCGCCCCGACCTGGCCTCGCTGTCCCTCGTCACACCCGAGCCGGGCGGCGCACCGGCCCGGCTCGCCGCCCGGCGCGCGCTGCGGGTCCGGGTGCGGGGTGCGGGCCGGGTCGGCGCTCTGCTGGCGTCGGTGCTGGCGGGCGCCGGCGTGGGCGAGGTCGATGTGCAGGACGTGGGCCGTGTGGAGCCGTGGGACCTGGCGCCGGGCGGGCTGACCGCCGAGTCGCTCGGCGACCGCCGGGACGCGGCGGCGCGGGCCGCCGTCCGCCGCGCCGCACCCGAGCGCCCGCCCCGCCATGCCCACCGCCCGGGGTCGGGCACCGGGGATCCGGGTCTCTCCCTGGTCATCCTCGCGCCCCGGGAGGACATCGCCGTGCACGCCCCGGACCCGCGCGCCACCGAAGAGCTCCTGGCCTCCGGCACGCCCCATCTGTACGCCGGTGTGGTGGAGGGCACGGGCGTCGTCGGGCCGCTGGTCCTGCCCGGCGAGTCGGGCTGCGCCGGATGTCTGGACCTCGACCGCCGGGACCGGGACCCGGTCTGGCCCCGGCTGGTCACCCAGTGGCGTTCCGGCCGGGTCCGCCGGGTCGAGGCCTGCGACCTGGCCCTGGCCACGACGGTGGCCGGTCTCGCGGCGGCCCATGCCCTGGCCTTCCTCGACGGGCGGTCACCGGCCGGTGCGGGCACCCGCTGGGAGGTCTGTCTGCCGGGCCTGGAGTGGCGTGCCCGCCCGGTCCGGCCGCATCCGGAGTGCGGCTGCGGGGCGGTGAGGAGAAGTAAAGGGGAGCGCTCCTCAACCGATGGCGGGCAGCGCGAGACAATGGCGGTGCAACGGCCGTCGACGGAGCGACAACGCGAAGCAGGCGCGGCACGGCCGACTGGGACCTGGAGGGCGTATGTCTGATCTTCCCCGGAAGGCGGTCACCCGTACCGCCAAGCTCGCCGCGCTCCCGCTCGGCTTCGCCGGCCGGGCGACCTGGGGGCTGGGCAAGCGGATCGTGGGCGAGTCCGCGGAGCTGGTCGGCCGTGAGCTGCAACAGCGCACGGCGGAGCAGCTGTTCAAGGTGCTCGGCGAGCTGAAGGGCGGCGCGATGAAGTTCGGGCAGGCCCTGTCCGTCTTCGAGTCGGCGCTGCCGGAGGAGGTCGCCGGCCCCTATCGGGCGGCCCTGACCAAGCTCCAGGAGGCGGCCCCGCCCATGCCGACCCGCACGGTGCACGCGGTGCTCGAGGAGCGGCTGGGGCCTGACTGGCGGGAGCTGTTCGAGGAGTTCGAGGACAAGCCGGCCGCCGCCGCCTCGATCGGCCAGGTGCACCGGGCGGTGTGGCACGACGGCCGCGAGGTGGCCGTCAAGGTGCAGTACCCGGGCGCCGGTGAGGCGCTCCTGTCCGATCTCGGTCAACTGAGCCGGTTCGCCCGGCTGTTGGGCCCGCTCATCCCGGGCATGGACATCAAGCCGCTGATCGCGGAGTTGCGGGACCGGGTCTCCGAGGAACTGGACTACGCCCTGGAGGCCGAGGCCCAGGCCGTGCACGCGGAGGAGTTCGCCGGTGACCCGGACGTGGTCGTCCCCGCGGTGGTGCACCAGTGCGAGCAGGTGCTGGTGACGGAGTGGATCGACGGCATCCCGCTGTCGGAGATCATCGCGGACGGCACCGAGGAACAGCGCGACCGGGCCGGTCAGCTGCTGGCCCGCTTCCTCTTCTCGGGCCCGGCGCGCACCGGCCTGCTGCACGCCGATCCGCATCCGGGCAACTTCCGGCTGCTGCCCGGCGGCCCCGGCGGGGAGGACGACTGGCGCCTGGGCGTGCTGGACTTCGGCACGGTCGACCGGCTCCCCGGCGGCCTGCCGACCCCGATCGGCGTCTCCCTGCGGATGACCCTGGACGGGGAGGCGGAGACGGTCTACGAACTGCTCTGCGCGGAGGGGTTCGTGAAGGAGACCATCGACCTGGACCCGGAGGCGGTCCTGGACTATCTGCTGCCGATCATCGAGCCGGCCCGGGTGGACGCGTTCACCTTCACCCGGTCCTGGATGCGCGGCCAGGCCGCCCGCATCGCCGACCCCCGCTCCCCCGCCTACCAGCTCGGCAAGCGGCTCAATCTGCCGCCGGCCTATCTGCTGATACACCGGGTGACCCTCAGCACCATCGGGGTCCTGTGCCAGCTGGGTGCCACGGTACGGCTGCGGGACGAACTGGAGGAATGGCTGCCGGGCTTCGTGACCGGCGCGGCCGAGGCCGGCCCGGACGAGGAGGAAACCGCGGCGGGGGCGTGATCCGGCGCCCTTCGGGGGGGGTTCGGAACGGGCTCCCGTCGGGGCGCGACGCGCCGCGGGGGCCGGTCCGTTCGGCCGGACCGGCCCCCGCGGGGAGCTTCGCCTCCCGGATCCGGGAGGCCACCGCTACTCAGGTGTTGATCACTGCATGACGGCCATGGCGAGCGCGCGGCGCGCGCGCAGCGAGGCGCGCTCGGCCCGGCGCTGCATCCGCTGGGCGACCGCCAGGCGCATGGCCCGGCGTTCCCGTACGGCGTCATGAAGCCGGTCGTGCATATGCGCACGTGCCAGGGCTTCTTGCATGAGTTGCATCTCACGGTTCCTGTTCTGGCGCGCTTCGGTCGCGCCGGTGGTGGTGGAGTCTGGGGTCGCGGAGCCGGCGGGCTCGCTGGTGGACGGCTTCATCGGGGCCTGCTTCTTGGGGTCGTGCGTGAGGGGGCGATCGATTGTTCCTGCGGTGTTCATGCCGTGACCGGGTTCTTCCGCGGGCGGCCACGCGGCCGCTTCCGGGCGACGACGACTCCCTGGACGAACAGCTCGCCACCCCAGACGCCCCAGGGCTCGCGCCGCTCCTTCGCTCCGGCGAGGCAGGCCTCGACGAGCGGGCAGGTGCGGCACAGGGACTTGGCGTACTCCACGTCCGCGGGCGACTCGGCGAAGAAGACCTCCGGGTCGTAGGAGCGGCAGGGGACGGCTACGCCGAGGTTCTCGATGGCGTCGTCGAGCGCGGTGAGCGTGGTGAGGGGGGTCAAGGCGGAGTCCTCCGTGAGGCCGGGCGGGGGGATCGTTTGCGAAGGCGGTACGGACGGGGCGTGCGCTTCGAGTTGCACGATTGGTCTTCCTCGTCTGTTCGTTCCGGCCGGTTGACCGGGTGGCGGCTTGGTACCGGGTTCTTTTCTTGTCCCGAGGCCCCTTCGCTCCGTCGTCCCGTTCGGGACAAACAGAAGGGCCGCGGATCCCGGATGGGGTTCCGCGGCCCTGAAGGCGCCGGCCTGATCGGCGATCAGGCTGGATCACTCCAGGGTTCTGGCCCACGGAAGGCCCACATCAGGTGGTGCTGCGTCGTCTGCTTCCGGAATCCGGCACCGGCCGCCGCAAAGGCATAGGCGTGCGCCTGTGCCACTGCCGCTTCCAGTGCCTTGCTCGGTCGCTCGTCGCGCTCACGGATGGGAAGACCCGCGAGGGCAACGGAGGACGCCGGACGCACGGCAGAGATGCCGGACAGACCGGTGCCCTGGTTCGAGGCGCCGAGCATGCACGCGGAGACGGCCGAGCGATCGGTCAGTTTGGCCGCGCTGATGGTGCTGAAGTTGATGCTGATCACTGGGCTCGCCTCCTCTCGGCGTCTCAGGGACTGGAGTGAACCAGTCCGCTCGGATATGCAAGTACAACACGGAACCGGGGCCTTAGAGAAGGCCGCTGCTTCCGTGCCTAGAACCTATGGGGATTGCCGGGGCATGCGCAAACTATTTTTTCGACGAGTTCCCCTCAGTCGTCCGCGTCGGCTTCACCAGGCTCTTGACCTGCGCAGATGGCCAGAACATCGGCGCCGTAGCTGCGCAGCTTGCGGCTGAGGACACCAGGGATGCGGGCGAGTTCGGCGGAGGTCTCCGGGCACGCTTCCGCGATGGCCATGAGCGTCCGGTCCGTGAAGACGCAGAAGTCCGGCTGGCCGCTGCGCTCGGCCTGGACCGCCCGCCATTCGCGCAGCCGCTCGTAGAGCCCTTCGTCCATGTCCGAGGGGCAGTCCGCGCAGCGCATCAGCTTCATCTCGCCCGCGTCGGTGAGCGTGCGCCCGCAGACCCGGCAGCGGGCGGGGGTGCGCTGGGTGCGCCGGGGGGCGGCGACGGCACCGGCGGTGAACCCGCGCTCGACTCCGCCGCCCGTGCCGGAGCCGGTGTGCCCGACGGTGGGGGTGGTCCCGGGGCGCAGGCCGTCCAGGAAGCGGCTCGGTCTGCGGTTGGGGCGACCGCCGGGCGAGCGGGAGAGAGCCCAGGAGACATGGAGGCGTTCCCGGGCGCGGGTGACGCCGACGTAGAGCAGCCGGCGCTCCTCCTCGATCTGCTCGTCCGTGCGGGCGTAGGTGATGGGCATCATGCCCTCGGCGACGCCGACCAGGAAGACGACGTCCCACTCCAGGCCCTTGGCGGCGTGCAGGGAGGCGAGGGTGACGCCCTGGACGGTCGGGGCGTGCTGGGCGCTCGCCCGCTCGTCCAGTTCGGCGACGAAGTCGGCGAGGGTGGCCTTGGGCCGGGCGGCGGCGAGGTCGTGGGCGAGACCGACCAGGGCGGCCAGGGATTCCCAGCGCTCCCGGACGGCACCGGAGCCGGCCGGTGGCTCGGTGGTCCAGCCCTCGCCGGACAGCACCGCCCGCACCTGCGAGGGCAGGTCCACGGCGTCGTCCAACAGGGAGTCGTTGCCGCCGAAGCGGGCCGCGCCGCGCAGGGCGACGCCGGCCTTGCGGACCTCGGGCCGGTCGAAGAAGCGCTCGGCCCCGCGCAGCTGGTAGGGGACCCCGGCGTCGGCGAGCGCCTGCTCGTAGGTCTCGGACTGGGAGTTCGTGCGGAACAGCACGGCGATCTCGGCGGCGGGGACGCCGGCGTCGATCAGCTCGCGGATGCGCCGGGCGGCGCCCTCGGCCTCGGCGGGCTCGTCGGTGTACTCGGTGTAGACGGGCTCGGGTCCCGGGGGGCGCTGGGAGACGAGTTCCAGCCGGTGTCCGGCGGCGCGGCCCTTCGCCTGGGCGAGCAGGCCGTTGGCGAGGCGCACCACCTGGGGGGTCGAGCGGTAGTCACGGACCAGCTTCACGACCGTGGCCCCGGGGTGCCGGACACGGAAGTCGAGCAGATGATCGGGGGTTGCTCCCGTGAACGAATAGATCGTCTGGCTGGCGTCGCCGACGACACACAGGTTCTCCCGGTCGCCGAGCCACAGGTCCAGCAGCCGCTGCTGGAGGGGGCTGACGTCCTGGTACTCGTCCACGACGAAGTGCTGGTACTGCGCGCGGACCTGTTCGGCGATGTCGTGCCGGTCCTGGAGGACGGCGACGGTCAGCAGCAGGACGTCCTCGAAGTCGATCACGGCGCGGGCGCGCTTGAGGTCCTCGTAGGCGGCGTAGAGGTGGGCGATCTCGGCCGGGTCGCGGGGCGCCTCCCGACCGGCCTTCGCAGCCGCGTACGGATAGTCGGCGGGGACGGTCTGGGTGACCTTGGACCATTCGATCTCGGCGGTCACGTCCCGCAGCTCGTTGCGGTCGAGGCGGGTGCCCAGGGAGGCGGCGGCGTCGGCCACCAGCTGGATCTTGCGGTCCACCAGCCGGGGCATGGAGCCACCGATCGCTTTCGGCCAGAAGTACTGGAGCTGGCGCAGGGCGGCGGAGTGGAAGGTGCGGGCCTGGACCCCCTGGGCGCCCAGCTGGCGCAGCCGGCCGCGCATCTCTCCGGCGGCGCGGTTGGTGAAGGTGACGGCGAGCACGCTGGACGGCTGCAGGATGCCGGCGCGCACCCCGTAGGCGATGCGGTGGGTGATCGCCCGGGTCTTGCCCGTGCCCGCTCCGGCCAGCACGCACACCGGACCGTGCAGGGCGGTGGCCACCTCGCGCTGCTCGGGGTCGAGCCCTTCGAGCACCGCGTCGGGCGACTCCGGTACCCGCGGGAAGAGGGTGGAATGCGTTGCTGCTGTCACACCGCCATGCTGCCAGGTCGCCAGGGACGGCTGTGCGAGTTGTCCACAGGCGGGAGCTCGTAGTCGTACTGATTACAGGCTGATCGTCGTACTGATGCGGCGGGCATCACACCGAACGCGCCGAAGGGGGGCGGGGGGGCATACCCCGGCCGGGAATGAGGCTCCGCTCGCCCGTGTTCTCCTTCGCGACGAGATTTTCCGAGCCGTGCGAGGAGAGCGAGAGATATGCAGGGCACTGTGACGATGTACAGCACGACGTGGTGCGGCTACTGCCGGCGGCTGAAGAGCCAGCTGGACCGGGAGGGCATCGCGTACAGCGAGATCAACATCGAGCAGGACCCCGAGTCCGCCGCTTTCGTGGAGAAGGCGAACGGCGGCAACCAGACGGTTCCGACCGTGCTCTTCCCGGACGGCTCCACGCTGACGAACCCGTCGCTGGCCCAGGTGAAGCAGAAGCTCGCCGCGTAACGCTCCGCGGCTCGCGCCGCGTCGCGCGTGAAGGGCGGCCCCGGCAGGTCCGGGGCCGCCCTTCACGTGTCACACGAAGCCGCGGGTCGGCAGGGGCTTGCCGTACCACATCTCGATCAGCCGGGCCGCGATGGAGATGCCGTAGGGCGGCAGCACCTCGCCGGACTCGAAGGCCGCGTGCAGTTCCTCCCGGGAGAACCAGCGGGCCTCGTGGATCTCGTCGCCGTCGACGTCGATCTCGGTGGACGTGGCGCGGGCCATGAAGCCCAGCATCAGGCTGGACGGGAAGGGCCAGGGCTGGCTGGCGACGTACTCCACCGGGCCGACGGTGACGCCGACCTCCTCGGACACCTCACGGCGCACCGCCTGCTCGATGGACTCGCCCGGCTCGACGAACCCGGCGAGCGTGGAGAAGCGGCCCTCGGGCCAGTGCACCTGCCGGCCGAGCAGGATGCGGTCCTCCTCGTCCGTCACCGCCATGATCACGGCCGGGTCGGTGCGCGGGTAGTGCTCGGCGCCGCAGGCCGGGCAGCGGCGGATGTGACCGGCCGCCGCGATGACCGTGCGCTCACCGCAGCGGGAGCAGAAGCGGTGGGTGCGCTGCCAGTTCTCCAGGCCGACGGCGTGCACCATGAGCCCGGCGTCGCGCGGCGACAGCAGCAGTCCGGCCTCCCGCAGCCCCGCCGGGCGCGCGGACTGGTCGATCCGGCCGGGCAGCGAGTCCTTCTGGAGCGCGAAGTAGCTGACGCCCTCCTCGTCGATGCCGAGGAAATAGCGGTGTGCCTCGGTGAGCGGCGCCTCGAAGGACGGCGTCATGACGAGTTCGGTCCGGCCGTCCGGCGTCTCGTCGATGAGCACCTGGCCGCCGGAGACCACGAAACAGCGGGTCGTGGGGTGGCTCCACGCCGCCGCCAGCCAGGCCTCGTCCAGCCGGTGGTGGGCGGCGCGGTCGATGCCGCTCGGGGCGGTCAGCGAGATGGGTCGGTCGGCTGTGTGGTCGGTCCAGGTGGTCACGTGTGCTTCCAACTCCCCCAGTACAGCGGTTTGCGGCGGGCGGTTCGGCGGGGCGGGACGTGGGCGGGAGGGCACCGGGTCGGGCGCGGGCGGGGCGGGACGGTTCCTCCAGTGTGCCCCGCGCGCGGTGCCCCTCCGTACGGCGCCGGCCGGTCAGGGCGCGGTACGCCAGTTCCGGGCCAGGTCGTCCCATAGGTAGGCGCTGGTCTCGACGCCCTTGAGGAGGAGGTCCAGCTCGACCTTCTCGTTGGGGGCGTGCCAGCCGTCGGACGGGACGGAGATGCCCAGGAAGAGCACCGGCGCGCCGAGGACTTCCTGGAGGTCGGCGGCGGGTCCGGAGCCGCCCTCGCGCGTGAAGCGGACCGGCTTGTCGAAGGCGCGGCCCATGGCGCGGACCACGGACCGCAGCGCGGGGTGGTCGAGCGGGGTCAGGCACGGGCGCGTGGCCGAGCCGAAGACGGTCTCGCACCGGATCCCGGCGGGCACCTGCTCGGCGACCCACGCGCGGACCGCCTTCTCGATGTGGTCGCGGTCCTGGCCGGCGACCAGCCGGAACGACAGCTTCACCATGGCCGTGGCCGGGATGATCGTCTTGCTGCCGGGGCCCTGGTAGCCGCCGCCGATGCCGTTGACCTCGGCGGTGGGCCGGGCCCAGACGCGCTCCAGGGTGGTGTAGCCGGCCTCGCCGTGCGCGGCGTACGACTTGGCGGTGCGCAGCCAGCGCTCCTCGTCGAAGGGCAGCTCGGCGAACAGCTCGCGCTCGCGGTCGGTCAGCTCCACGACGCCGTCGTAGAAGCCGGGTACCGCCACGCGCCCGTGCTCGTCGTGCAGGGCGGCGACCAGGCGGGCGGCGGCGGTGGCCGGGTTGGGCACGGCACCGCCGAAGGAGCCGGAGTGGATGTCCTGGTCCGGTCCGTGGAACCGGATCTCGCACTCGGCCAGGCCGCGCATGCCGGTGCACACGGTCGGGGTGTCCTCGGCCCACATGCCGGTGTCGGAGACGATCACGGCATCGGCGGCGAGCCGGTCGGCCCGCTCCTCCACCAGCGCCCGGAAGTGCGGGGAGCCGGACTCCTCCTCGCCCTCGATCAGCAGCTTGAGGCCGACGGCCGGCGTGGTGCGGCCGGTCGCGGCGAGGTGGGCGCGGACGCCGAGTGTGTGGAAGAACACCTGGCCCTTGTCGTCGGCCGCCCCGCGCGCGTAGAGGCGGCCGTCGCGCACGACCGGCTCGAAGGGGTCGCTGTCCCAGCCGTCCTCGCGGGCGGCGGGCTGGACGTCGTGGTGGCCGTAGACCAGAACCGTGGGGGCCTGCGGGTCGTCCGAGGGCCACTCGGCGAAGACGGCGGGGGCGCCCGGGGTCTGCCAGACCTCCACGGTGGGGAAGCCGGTGTCCTTGAGCTTGCCGGCGAGCCACTCGGCGCTGCGCCGTACGTCGGGCGCGTGGTCGGGCCGGGCCGACACGGAGGGAATGCGCAGCCACGCGGCGAGGTCGTCGAGGAAGGCGGCGCGGTGCTGCTCGATGTACGTGCGGACGGCGCTGTCCGGGGTCTGGCTCATGCTCCGAGCCTATCGGCCCGCACCGACAACCTCGGCGGGCGGTTCGTCACACTCAGCTCGCCTCCCGTGTGCTCTCCGTCTCACCCGTCAGCAGCCGCTCCAGCGCGGCCCGGCCCGGCAGGCCCTCGGGGCGTACGACCTCGCCGGTGCGCACGTACAGGAAGGCGGCCGTGACCGACTCCGGCGGGACGCCCTGCTGCTCGGCCCAGCCGAGGCGGTACACGGCGAGCTGGAGCGGGTCGGCGGTGCGGGTGCGGCCGGTCTTCCAGTCGAGGATCTCGTACGTCGTCTCGTCGCCGTCGCCGTTTCTGTAGACGGCGTCGATGCGGCCCCGGATGACACGGCCGGCCAGGGAGATCTGGAAGGGTGCCTCCACCCGGTAGGGCGTGCGCCGGGCGTACTCGGTGCGTTCGAAAGCCTCCTTCAAGGCTTCGAGGTCGTGTTCGTCGGCGATCTCGGCGTCGCCGCCGGGCAGCTCGTCCGGCTCCAGCAGGGGCAGGGTCAGCTCCTCGAAGCGGGCCTCGACCCAGGCGTGGAACCGGGTGCCCCGGCGTGCGGCCGGCTGCGGGGGGCGCGGCATGGGGCGCGCGAGTTCCTGTGCGAGCCCGTCGGGGTCCTCGGCGAGCCGCAGCAGCTGGGACGCGGTGAGCGTGACGGGCAGGGGGACCTCGGTGACGGCCTGCCGGGCGCGCAGCAGCTCTCCGGTGAGCGCGTCCAGGTCACGGTCCCAGGAGGCGATGGTGCGGGCCTCCTCCGGGGTGAGGCCGGTGCCGGGCCGCGGGGCGGCGGTCCGGGGGCGGTCCTGCGGGGCGGACGCCTGGTGCGGGACCAGGCCGGTGGGGCCGTCCGGGGCGGAGGTGTCGACGGGGGCGGGGGTGCCGGCCGGGAGGGTCTCGCGCGTCCGGCCGTCGTGCGCGTCGCCGTCGGGCTCGTGGCCGTAGGGCGGCGGGTTGTCCTCGCGGGGGATGTCCTCGTACGGGTCGCCGTCGTAGTCGCCGTCGTACGGGTCGCCGTAGGGGTCGTAGGGGTCTTCGTACGGCTCTTCGTCGTACGGGGCGTCGTACGGCTCCTCGCCGTAAGGCCCCTCGTACGGGCCGTCGTCCGGTGGTGCGGGCCAGTCCGGGTGTTCGTCGCCGGCGGGGTCGTGCAGGGCGGGGCCGGGGCCCTCGGGGCGGGCGGCGAGGGCGTCCAGGTGGGCGAGGACGGTCCGGGCGGCGGCGCGGCGGCGGGCCAACGCGCCGGCGTCCAGCGGGAGCGGCCACACCTGGTCGGCGTCGGCCGTGCGCAGGGCGGGGTTCTCCGCGTCCTCGGCGGGCTCCTCCGCCCACGCCTCGATCTCGCCGTACCCGGCGGCGCAGTGGTCGTACAGGGCGGTCAGGAAGTCGGAGGGGCCGCGCTTCTTCTTCTGGCTGGGTCCCCACCAATGGCCGGAGCCGAGCAGGAGCGAGCGGGGGCGGGTGAAGGTGACGTAGCCGAGACGCAGTTCCTCGGTGTGCTGGTGGTCCTTCATGGCCTCGTGGAAGGACTTCACGCCGCGCGCGTCCCAGCTGCCGACGTCGGGCAGGGTGTCGGTGTCGCCGCGCAGGGCGTGCGGCAGCACCTTGGCCTGGGCGGTCCACTTCTCCCGGCCCTGGGCGCTGGGGAAGGTGCCGGTGACGAGGCCGGGGACGGCCACGACGTCCCACTCCAGGCCCTTGGACTTGTGCGCGGTGAGCACCTTGACGGTGTTCTCGCCGCCGGGCAGCGCGTTGTCGAGACCCTTCTCGTACTGGGCGGCGGTGCGCAGGAAGCCGAGGAAGGCCAGCAGGGTGGCCTCGCCGTCGCTCGCGGCGAAGGACGCGGCGATGTCCAGGAAGTTGGACAGGGTCTCGCGGCGCCGGGCGGCCAGCGCGTGCGGGGACGCCGACAGCTCCACCTCCAGGCCGGTGACGGCGAGCACGCGGTGCAGGACGTCCATCAGCGGATCGGACAGCGAGCGGCGCAGGTCGCGCAGCTCGGCGGCGAGATGGGCGAAGCGCACGCGCGCGTCCGCCGAGAACGGCAGCCCGTCGTCGTCCCCGTCGCCCTCGGCCGGCGTTTCCAGGAAGGTGTCCAGGGCGTCGGCGAGCGATATCACCTCGGCCGGGTCGACGCCCTCGACGGCCGCCGCGAGCCTCCGGTCGGGGTCGTCGGTGGCGTCCACGCGCGCGTGGGCGACCAGCAGGCGGGCCCGGCGGCCCAGCAGGGCGAGGTCGCGGGGGCCGATGCGCCAGCGTGGTCCGGTCAGCAGCCGCACCAGGGCGGCGTTGGCGCCGGGGTCCTGCAGCACCTCGCAGACGGCGACGAGGTCGGCGATCTCGGGCAGGTGCAGCAGCCCGGACAGGCCGACCACCTCGACGGGGATGTCCCGGGCGACCAGGGCGCCCTGGATCTCGGCGAAGTCGGTCGCGGTCCGGCACAGGACGGCGATCTCGCCGGGTGGCGTGCCGGTGCGCACGAGGTGGGCCAGGGAGTCGGCGATCCAGTCGATCTCCTCGGCGTGGGTGGGCAGCAGGGCGCAGCGGACCGTGCCGTCGTACTCGGCGCCGGGCGCCGGGCGGAGGGCCTCCACGCCCGCGTGCATCGCGCGCAGGGGCGCGGCGAGGCCGTTGGCGAGGTCGAGCAGGCGCCCGCCGCTGCGGCGGTTCTCGCTGAGCGCCTGCCGGGCGGCGGGCCGTCCGTCGGCGCCCGGGAAGTGGTCGGGGAAGTCGTCCAGGTTGGCGACGGAGGCGCCGCGCCAGCCGTAGATGGCCTGG
This sequence comes from Streptomyces achromogenes subsp. achromogenes, assembly GCF_000720835.1. Lineage (GTDB taxonomy): Bacteria > Actinomycetota > Actinomycetes > Streptomycetales > Streptomycetaceae > Streptomyces > Streptomyces achromogenes. The sequence continues at coordinate 14,027 of NZ_JODT01000025.1, forward strand.
CAGGGGTCGCCGACAGCGGTCACCGGGTGGCCGGTGCCGCCGCCGAACAGGCCGGCCAACAGCACGCGCTGGGCCACGGAGGTGTCCTGGTACTCGTCCAGGAGGACCACGCGGAACTCCTCGCGCAGCAGGCGGCCCACCTCGGGGATGCGGGCGAGGCGGGCCGACAGGGCGATCTGGTCGCCGAAGTCGAGCAGGTCCCGCCGTCGTTTCTCGGCTCGGTAGCGCTGGACGAGCTCGGCGAGTTCCCGGCGGGCGGCGGCCGTCTCCGGCACCTTGCGCAGGTCGGCGTTGGTGAGCTTGGCGCCCTCCAGGGTGCGCAGCAGGCCGGCGTCCCAGGCGCGCAGTTCCTCGGGGTCGACGAGGTGTTCGGCGAGTTCGGAGTCGAGGGCGAGCAGGTCGCTGACCAGGTCGGCGAAGGAGCGGGTCAGCGCCGGGTACGGTCCCGGGGCCTCGCGCAGGACGCGCGCGGCGAGCTGGTAGCGGGTGGCGTCGGCGAGCAGCCGGGAGCTGGGTTCCAGGCCGATGCGCAGGCCGTGATCGGTGAGCAGGCGGCCGGCGAAGGCGTGGTACGTCGAGATGACCGGCTCGCCCGGCGGGTTGTCGGGGTCCAGGGAGTCGGCGTCGGTGACCCCGGCCTTGATCAGCGCCTTGCGGACGCGCTCGGCCAGCTCGCCCGCGGCCTTGTTGGTGAAGGTCAGGCCGAGGACCTGCTCGGGGGCGACCTGTCCGGTGCCGACCAGCCAGACCACGCGGGCCGCCATCACCGTGGTCTTGCCCGACCCGGCTCCGGCCACGATCACCTGCGGGGCGGGCGGCGCGGTGATGCAGGCCGTCTGCTCCGGGGTGAACGGGATGCCGAGGAGCTCCTTGAGCTGCTCGGGGTCGGTGATATGGGCGGACATGTCGAAAGAGGCTAGCGGCGGGGACTGACAATCGGGCGCCGCCCGGTGACCCGGGATGGGAAACTCGCAGGTCAGCGCGAGTGGTGGGGTGCGTCACGCTCGCCGCGAGGCGCTCATTCCACCGCGAGGTGCTCATTCCACGACGTGCCGGCCCTCCGGACGCGCGCTGCACGAGGCGCGGAAGGCGCAGTGTGCGCAGTGCTGGCCGGCGCTGGGGGTGAACCGCTCGTCGAGGACCTTGCCGGCGGCCGTGGCCAGCAGCTCCCCGACCCACTCCTGCGCCGTCGGCTCCTGCGTCTGGACCTTGGGCAGGCTGTCTCCTCCGTCGCGCTTGGCGGCGCCCTGGCGGAGGTGGACCAGTTCGGCGCCGCCCGGTTCGGGACGGGCGCCGTCGAAGGCGGTGTCGACGGCGCCTTCCCGGATGGCGAGCTGGTAGACGGCGAGCTGGGGGTGGCGCTCCACCTCGCGCGCGGTGGGCGCCTGCTTGCCGGTCTTGAAGTCGACGACGTAGGCCCGGCCCGCGGTGTCCTTCTCCACGCGGTCCATCTGGCCGCGGATGCGCACCTGGTATTCGCCCGCTTCGAGGGTGACGTCGAAGTCCTGCTCGCTGGCCACCGGGGTACGGCCGGCCCGGTCCAGCACATGCCAGTTCAGGAAGCGTTCGAGCGCCACGCGCGCGTGCTCCTTCTCCTGCCGCGACTTCCAGGGCGCGTCGAAGGCGAGCGCGTTCCACACCGAGTCCAGGCGCTCCATGAGGACGTCGAGGTCGGCGGGGGTACGGCCGGAGGCGACCTCGTCGGCGAGGACGTGCATGACGTTGCCGAAGCCCTGCGCGGTGGTGGCGGGGGCGTCGGCCTTCACCTCGCGGCCGAGGAACCACTGGAGCGCACAGGTGTTGGCGAGCTGGTCGAGGGCGCTGCCGGAGAGCACCACGGGCTGGTCCCGGTGGCGCAGCGGCACCTTGCTCTCGGTCGGCTCGTACATGCCCCACCAGCGATAGGGGTGCGCGGACGGCACCAGCGGGCGGCCGTCCTCGTCGGCGAGCGCGGCGAGCCGGGCCAGCCGGCGGGCGGCGGCCTCGCGCAGCGCGGCGGACACGCGCGGGTCGACCGTGGTGGCGCGCAGCTCGGCGACGAGCGCGGCGACGGACAGCGGGCGGCGGGGGCGCCCGGTGACGTCCTGGGGCTCGACGCCCAGCTCGGTCAGGAACCGGGACGGCTGGTCGCCGTCGTCGGCCGGGGCCTTCACGGCGGTGACGACGAGCCGGTCACGCGCGCGCGTGGCGGCGACGTAGAACAGCCGGCGTTCCTCGGCGAGCAGCGCGCCCGGGGGCAGCGGCTCGGCGAGGCCGTCGCGGCCGATGCGGTCGGCTTCCAGCAGCGAGCCGCGGCGCCGCAGGTCGGGCCACAGGCCCTCCTGGACGCCGGCGACGACGACCAGCCGCCACTCCAGGCCCTTGGAGCGGTGCGCGGTCATCACGCGGACGGCGTCGGGGCGTATCGCGCGGCGCGTGAGCGTGTCGGCGGCGATGTCCTCGGCCTCGATCTCCGCCAGGAAGTTCAGGGCGCCCCGGCCGCCGGTGCGCTCCTCCGCGCGCGCGGCGGTGGCGAACAGCGCGCACACGGCGTCCAGGTCCCGGTCGGCGTTGCGGCCGGCCGCGCCGCCACGCCGGGCGGCCCGCTCCAGGCGCCCCGGCCACGGTGTGCCCTCCCACAGGTCCCACAGCGCCTCCTCGGCGGTGCCGCCGCCCGCGAGGCGTTCACGGGCCTTGCGCAGCAGCGCGCCGAGTCGCTGCGCCCCGCGCGCGTACGCCGGATCGTGCACGGCCAGGCGCTCGGGCTCGGCGAGCGCCCGCGTGAGCAGCTCGTCGGAGGGCGGCGGCAGCGGGTTCCCGGCGGCGCGCTCCTCCTCGCGCAGCGCCCGGCCGAGGCGGCGCAGATCGGCCGCGTCCATGCCGCCCAGCGGGGAGGTGAGCAGGGTGAGGGCCGTCTCGGTGTCGAGCCAGGGGGCGTCCGGACCCGGTTCGGCGGCGTCGGTACGCGGCTCGCCGGTGCCTCCGGCGGCCGGTCCGGTCGCGGTGGCCTGCTCTTCCTCGGCTGCCGACCCGGCCTGCTCCAGACGCCCGGTCCCCTTGGTACGCCCGGCTTCCCCGGTGGGTTCAACCTCCTCGGCACCCTCGGCTTCCCCGGCGGCTTCAACGTCCCCGGCACGCCCGGCTTCCCCGGCGGGTTCGACCTCCACGGCACGCGCGGTCTCCTCAGCGGACGACGCGCTGTCCCCCGTACGCGCGCCTTCACCTGGAGACGGCGCGCTCTCGTCGGTACGCCCACCCGCCTCCGAGCCGTCGGCCGGCCGCTCGGCCCGCCGCCGCGCCTCCGCCGTGGCGACCGCGCGCAGCGCCGTGAGCAGCGGCGCCACCGCCGGCTCGTGCCGCAGCGGCAGATCGTCGCCGTCGATGTCCACGGGGACACCGGCCGCGGTGAGGGCGCGGCGCAGGCTCGGCAGGGTGCGGGAACCGGCACGTACCAGGACGGCCATGTCACTCCAGGGGAGACCGTCCTCCAGGTGCGCGCGGCGCAGGATGTCGGCGATGTTGTCCAGTTCGGCGCCCGCCGTCGGGTACGTGTGGACCTCGACCCGGCCGCCCTCCCGTACGGGGGCCGGGTCACGGTGTGCGCGGACCTTGTCCGCGGGCAGCCGGGTCAGCGGCATGCGCCGGGTGATCAGGCGGGTAGCGGCCAGCAGGGCGGCGCCGGAGCGGCGGGCGGTGCGCAGCACCTCGACAGGGGCGGGACGGCCGTCCGCGCGCGGGAAGGCGGCCGGGAAGTCGAGGATGCCGTTCACGTCGGCGCCCCGGAAGGCGTAGATCGACTGGTCGGGGTCGCCGAACGCGACCAGGGTGCGCCCTTGGCCGGCCAGGGCGTGCAGGAGCCGGACCTGGGCGGGGTCGGTGTCCTGGTACTCGTCGACGTACACGGCGTCGTACTGGGCCGCGAGCCGGGCGGCGGTCTCCGGGTGCCGGGCGAGCAGGACCGCGCGGTGGACCAGTTCGGCGTAGTCGATCACGCCCTGGAGGTCGAGGGTGTCGAGGTACTCGGCGAGGAACGCGGCGGCGGCCCGCCAGTCGGGGCGGCCGATGCGGCCCGCGAAGGCGTCCAGGGCCTCCGGGCCGAGTCCCAGCTCGCGGGTGCGGGCGAGGACGGCGCGGACCTCGTCGGCGAAGCCCCGCGTGGTCAGGCAGGCGCGCAGTTCGTCCGGCCAGCGCACATGGGTCAGGCCGAGCCGCTCCAGTTCCGGCTGGCCAGCGAGCAGCTCGCGGACGGTGACGTCCTGCTCGGGGCCGGACAGCAGGCGCAGCGGCGTGGTGAACCGGTCGCTGTCCTGGTGGGCTCGGACCAGGGCGTAGCAGTAGGAGTGGAACGTGGTCGCCCTGGGCGCGCGGGCGGCGCCCATGCGCAGGGCCATGCGGTCGCGCAGGTCGACGGCGGCCTTGCGGCTGAACGTGAGCACCAGGATCCGCGCGGGGTCGCCGCCCCGGGCGATCCGGGCGGCCACGGACTCCACGAGGGTGGTGGTCTTGCCGGTGCCGGGGCCGGCCAGGACGAGCAGCGGGCCGCTTCCGTGGTCAACCACGGCGCGCTGCGCCGCGTCCAGACGAGGGGGATCCGCGGCGGGCGGCGGGGTACGGACCAGTCGGTAGGCGCCACGCCTCCCCTGTCGCACCGAGGGGTGCGACAGGCGCCTGGTGGACGAAGAGGAGCTCACGTGATCGGCCGGTCCTGGTGGTTGTGCTGGCGGGCGGGCGGTCACGCGCGCGAGGCGGTGACCGCGGGGTGAGGGGGACACGAGCCGCCGACGCTACGCCGACGCTCCGGGCGGAAGCAGGGCTTCCGATCCGTCTCGTCGGGCGCTCGGGTCGTCCGGCCGGGTGTTCGAGTCGTCCTGCTGGACGCTCGGGCCACGCGTATCCCACCCCTCACGAACGTACGGCATGCCACGGACGTCCCCGATGTCACCCGAACGGGCCACGGGTCTGCCCTGGCTGCATCCGATGGCGGAAGCTGTCAGGTGTGACCCTCCGCGTCCGCACCGCCGTCCCAGCGGGCCCGTCGCATGTCGAGCCGCGGCAGATGACCCTGTGCCGTCCGGCCCGCCTGCTTCAGCGGGGTGCCCTCCGCGCGGTAGTGCGCCAGCGCGCTCAGCTCGTGTCCGGGCAGCAGCGCGCCGTCGGCACGTACGACCCGCCACCACGGAACGGCGCCCCCGTAGAGGGCCATCACCCGGCCGACCTGGCGTGGGCCGCCCTCCTCCAGCCACTCGGCGACGTCGCCGTAGGTCATGACCCGGCCCGGCGGGATCCGCTCGGCGACCTCCAGCACCCGCTCGGCGTACTCCGGCAGCGCGTCCGGGTGCCCCGTGCGGGCGTCTTCGGGTGGGCTCTGCTCGCTCATCCACCCCATCCTGCCGCACCGCGCCGGCAACCCGGCGGGGTGCCGGGGCGACGGCGCTCTCGCCCCCGGGCGGCGCTTCGGGCAGACTGTGCGCCCGCGCATCCGCACCCTGATGCCCCGGTGTGTCGGTGGGGCATGCCACCATCGTGCGGGCGGTGACTGGTGATACGAGACCAAGAAGAGACCATGGACGAGCAGGGCGCGCACCCCGACAGAGCGGCGGGCACCCCTGCCGCCTCCGCGCACCCGGACACCCCCCGCGCGGGCGAGACCGGCACCGGCGCGCGGCGGGACAACACCGGTCCGCCCGAGAACGACGCCGTACGTGAGGACGACAGCGCGGCCGAGGACACCGGCCCGCCCGAGGACGACAGCGCGCGTAAGGACGACAGCGCGCGCGACGACGCCCCTGGCGAGGACGAGGGCACGCGCGCGCGTGGCGTTGACGCGGCCCCCGAGAAGGCCCCCGGCGCGGAGAACCCCCGCCCGGACCGCCCGCCGTACGACGACGACCCGCACGCCGAGCGGGTGGCGGTCGACGAGCCGCTGCTCCCCGCGCGCGTGCACCGCCCCTCCGACCTCATGCGGCTCCTGGTGGGCGTCCTGGCCATCGTGGTGCTCCTCGCGATCGCCGCGTTCGCGCACGGCACCACCTCGGGCTTCGAACAGGACATCAACAAGGGCACCGGGCAGGCCCCGGATCTGCTGATCAAGATCGCGGGGCTGGCCTCCAGCATCGCGATCCTGCTGGTGCCGGTCGCCTTCGCCATCGAGCGGCTGGTCAAACGGGACGGGCTGCGCATCGCCGACGGCGTCCTGGCCGCCGTCCTGGCCCACGGAGTGACGCTCGCCACCGATCTCTGGGTGGCCCAGGCCGCCCCGGACTCGATCCAGGAGGCGCTCACCCAGCCCTCGCCGGGTGATATCCACGCCCTGACCGACCCGGTGCACGGTTATCTGGCGCCCGTGATCGCCTATATGACGGCCGTCGGCATGTCCCGCAGACCCCGATGGCGCGCGGTGCTGTGGATCGTGCTGCTGCTCGACGCGTTCTCGATGTTGGTCACCGGCTACACGACCCCCTTCTCGATCATCCTCACGGTGCTGATCGGCTGGTCCGTCGCCTACGGCACCCTCTACGCGGTCGGCTCCCCCAATGTCCGCCCCACCGGCCAGACCCTGATGGCGGGCCTCAGGCACGTCGGCTTCCACCCCGTCAGCGCCGCCCGGGAGGACGCCTCGGAGTCCGAGAGCGGCGACCGGGGCCGGCGCTATTTCGTCGCCCTGGAGGACGGCCCGCCGCTGGACGTCACGGTCGTCGACCGGGAACAGCAGGCACAGGGGTTCTTCTACCGCGCGTGGCGCAATCTGACCCTTCGCGGCTTCGCCACCCGCTCCAGCCTCCAGTCGCTGCGCCAGGCGCTGGAGCAGGAGGCGCTGCTGGCGTACGCGGCGATCGCGGCCGGCGCAAACGCGCCCAAGCTGATCGCGACCTCCGAACTCGGCCCCGACGCGGTGATGCTCGTCTACGAGCACACCGGGGGCCGCACCCTGGACTCGCTCGCCGACGAGGAGATCACCGACGAGCTGCTGCGCAGCACCTGGCACCAGGTGCGAGCGCTGCAGTCCCGGCGCATCGCGCACCGCAGGCTGGCCGGTGACGCGATTCTGGTGGATCGTTCCGGCAGGGTGATCCTCACCGAGCTGCGCGGTGGCGAGATCGCGGCCGGGGAACTGCTGCTCCGCATGGACGTCGCCCAGCTGGTCACCACGCTCGGCCTGCGGGTCGGCGCCGAGCGCGCCGTGGCCTCGGCGGTCGGGGTGCTCGGGCCGGACGCGGTCGCCGACTGCCTGCCGATGCTCCAGCCGATCGCGCTGACGCGCTCCACGCGCGCGACGCTGCGCCGGCTGGCCCGGGAGCGGGCCCAGCGCGAGCGCGAGGCGGTGCTCGAAGCCTCCCGGCAGGCCAAGCAGGCCCGTCTGGAAGAGGTGTCCGGGACGGCTGGGGCAGCCGCCGGAAAGCCCGACAAGAAGGCCGTACGCGCCGAGCAGCGCGCGGAGAAACGCGCCATCGACGAGGCCCTCGAGGAAGCCCGCGAGGAGGATCTGCTCACCCAGATCCGGCACCAGGTGCTGCGGATCAGGCCCCAGGCCCCCGTGGAACCGGCCCGTCTGGAGCGGGTCCGGCCGCGCACGCTGATCAGCTTCATCGCCGGTGCGATCGGCGCGTACTACCTGCTGACGCAGCTGACCCATATCGAGTTCGGCACGCTGTTCGCGCAGGCCCAGTGGGGGTGGGTGGCCGCCGCGGTGCTGTTCTCCGCGCTCAGTTACGTCGCCGCGGCGATGGCGCTGCTGGGGTTCGTACCGGAGCGCGTGCCGTTCCCGCGGACCGTGGCCGCGCAGGTCGCCGGGTCGTTCGTGAAGATCGTGGCACCGGCCGCGGTCGGCGGGGTGGCCCTCAACACGCGCTTCCTCCAGCGCGCCGGCGTGCGCCCGGGGCTCGCGGTGGCGAGTGTCGGCGCCTCGCAGCTGTTCGGGCTCGGCTGCCACATCCTGATGCTGCTGTCCTTCGGCTATCTGACCGGCACCGAGAAGACGCCGTCGCTATCGCCGTCCCGTACGGTCATCGCGGGCCTGCTGACCGTGGCCGTCCTGGTCCTCGTGGTCACCTCGGTGCCGTTCCTGCGGAAATTCGTCGTCACGCGCGTGAGGTCGCTGTTCGCCGGTGTCGTACCGCGCATGCTCGACGTGCTCCAGCGGCCCCAGAAGCTCATCACCGGCATCGGCGGCATGCTGTTGCTGACCGCCTGCTTCGTGATGTGTCTGGACGCCTCCATCCGGGCCTTCGGCGACGGCTCGGTGTCACTGAGCATCGCCAGCGTCGCCGTCGTCTTCCTCGCCGGCAACGCGCTCGGTTCAGCGGCCCCCACCCCCGGTGGCGTGGGCGCGGTCGAGGCGACCCTGACGGTCGGCCTGATCGCCGTGGGCCTGCCCAAGGAGGTGGCCGCCCCGGCCGTCCTGCTGTTCCGGCTGCTGACCCTGTGGCTGCCGGTGCTGCCGGGCTGGCTGGCCTTCAACCACCTCACCCGCAAGGGAGCGCTCTGAGCGCGCGGTGATGTAGCCCGGACGGCCCGCGCCCCGCGCGAGCCGGCGTGCGCACGCTCACGATGGGGAGCATGGCGAACCCCTCCCGGCTGCGCGCCACCGCGCTGACCACCTCCGCTGTGCTGCTCTTCGCCGCGCTGACCGGCTGCGGCGGCGACTCCGAGGACGGGGATCTCACCCACCAACGGCTGGACTGGAAGGACTGCCCGGCCCCGTCCGAAGCGGAGGGCGGCGGCAGCGCCCCCTCGCCGCTGCCGAACGGCACCGAATGGCAGTGCGCCACCATGAAGGCGCCTTTGGACTGGGCCGATCCCGAGGGCGACACGATCGGCATCGCCCTGATCCGCGCCCGGGCCGACGGTCCCGCGGACCGCAGGATCGGCTCGCTGGTGTTCAACTTCGGCGGCCCGGGCGGCAGTGGCGTCACCACACTGCCTGCGTTCGGCCCGGATTACGCGGCCCTGGGCACCCGCTACGACCTGGTCAGCTTCGACCCGCGCGGGGTCGGCCGCAGCGCGCCGGTGAAGTGCGAGAGCGACGCCCGGCTGGACGAGTTCTTCCAGCAGGACGCCACCCCGGACGACGGCGCCGAACGCGCCGATCTGCTGCGGCGCACCCGGCAGTTCAACGCAGCCTGCGAGAAGAACTCCCGGAAGGTCCTCCCGCATGTGCGCACCACCGACGCGGCCCGCGACATGGACCTGATGCGCCAGGTCCTCGGCGACCGGAAGCTGTACTACTTCGGCATCTCCTACGGCACCGAACTCGGCGGCGTCTACGCCCATCTGTTCCCCAAGAACGTCGGCCGGGCCGTCTTCGACGCCGTCGTCGACCCCACCCAGAACGCCGAACAGAGCGCGCTGGGCCAGGCGAAGGGCTTCCAGCTCGCCCTGGACAATTTCGCGAAGGACTGCACCTCCAAGACCACGGAGTGCCCGATCGGCGACACCCCGCAGGAGGTGAAGGAGCGCATCGCGAAACTGCTCGCCGACCTGGAGCAGAAGCCCATCCCGGGCATCTCCCCGCGCGAGCTGACCCAGACCGCCGCCACCAACGGCATCGCGCAGTCCCTGTACTCGAAGGACTTCTGGGAGTTCCTGACCGAGGGGCTGGAGGAGGCCTACGACGGCGACGGCAAGATCCTCATGCTGTTGTCCGACTCGATGAACGGCCGCAGCGAGAACGGGGAGTACAGCAATCTGACCGCGGCGAACGCCGCCATCAACTGCTCCGACGACAAGGCGCGGTACACCGCGGACTACGTGCAGCGGCGGCTCCCCCGCTTCCGCGCCGCGTCCGACCTGTTCGGGGACTACCTGGCCTGGGGCATGATCAGCTGTACGGACTGGGCGGTGCCCGGCGCCGCCGACCATCCCGACGTGAGCGCGCGGGGATCGGCGCCCATCCTCGTCATCGGCAACACCGGCGACCCGGCCACCCCCTACGAGGGCGCGAGGAAGATGGTGAACGCGCTCGGCAAGGGGGTCGGTGTGGAGCTGACGTACAAGGGCCAGGGACACGGGGCCTACGACAGCAAGAACAAGTGCGTGCAGAGCGCGGTGAACGGCTACCTGCTGAACGGAAAGGTGCCGAAGGCCGGCCTGGTCTGCTCCTGACATGCTCGCGACCCTGCAAGAAACCGCAGGTCAGACGGTTATCCACAGGCTTCCACGGGCCGGGCCGAAGACGCCTACCATGGCTTGGACGACCGGCGCGGCACGACGCGGCGGGCCTGTTACGGGGGGCATGATGCGATTTCTACGGTGGACGGCCGCGGTGGCGGCAGGACTGCTGCTGGCCGGCTGCGGCGGCGCGTCCGGCGGGGACGGCAAGGGCGAGGGGGACGGCAGGAGCGACGGGGGCAAGAGGACCGGCTCCGCTCCCCCGTCGACGCCGGGGAACCCGGCCGCCCCGTCCGCCACGACCCTTCCCACCTCGCTCACCTCCCAGCGGCTCGACTGGCACCGGTGCGAGGCCACCGGAAACTCCCCCGCGCCAGGCGGCACCTGGCGGTGCGCGACGCTCAAGGTGCCACTGGACTGGTCCGCTCCCGACGGCAAGACGATCGGCGTCTCCCTCATCCGCTCCCGGGCGACCGGCGGCGACCGCATCGGCTCGCTGCTGTTCAACTTCGGCGGCCCCGGCGGCTCGGGCGTGTCGGCGATGCCGTACTTCGCCTCCGCCGTCTCCGAACTCCACGAGCGCTACGACCTGGTGAGCTGGGATCCGCGCGGCGTGGGCGCGAGCGCGGGCGTGCGCTGCCGCGACGACCGGAAGACCCGGGCCGCCGAGACCGTGGACGCCACGCCGGACACCCCGGCCGAAGAGCAGGCGTACTTCCAGGATGCCGCCGACTTCGCCAAGGGCTGCCAGAAGGCCGCCGGCCCCCTGCTGGCCCATGTGTCCACCACCGACACGGCACGCGACATGGACCTGATGCGCCAGGTCCTCGGCGACGACACACTGCACTACTTCGGCATGTCCTACGGCACCGAACTGGGCGGTGTCTACGCCCACCTGTTCCCGAAGCGGGTGGGACGGCTGGTGCTGGACGCGGTGGTCGACCCGGCCGCCGACATGGTCGGGCACGCCGAGAACCAAGCCCGCGGCTTCCAGCGAGCCTTGGACGACTACCTGAAGTCCACCGGCCAGGACCCGGTTCAGGGTTCGCGGGAGATAGCCGACCTGCTGAGGCGGCTCGACGCCGAGCCCCTGCCGGCCTCGTCCGGGCGGAAGCTGACCCAGACCCTCGCGACCACCGGGATCATCCTCCCGCTGTACAGCGAGCCGAGCTGGCCCAGACTGACCAGCGCACTCAAGTCGGCGCGGCAGGGCGACGGTTCACCACTGCTGGCACTCGCCGACGACTACAACGAGCGGGACACCTCCGGGCACTACGGCACCACGTCCCACTCCCAGCGCGTCATCTCGTGCCTGGACGACAAGCAGCGGCCGACACCCGCCGAGACGAAACGCCGACTGGCCCGGTTCGAGCGGATCTCCCCGGTGTTCGGGGACTACCTCGGCTGGGACACGGCCGGCTGGTGCCACGACTGGCCGGTGCCGGGCCAGTACGACACCCCGGAGGTCGCCGCCCCGGGCGCGGCCCCCATCCTGCTGATCGGCAACACCGGCGATCCGGCCACCCCCTACGAGGGCACCCGCGAGATGGCCGACGAACTGGGCCGCGGAGTAGGCATCCAACTCACCTGGAAGGGCGAGGGCCACGGCGCCTACGCCAGCGGCAGCGACTGCGTCGACACGACGGTGAACACCTACCTGCTGAAGGGAACGGTGCCGAAGGACGGCAAGGTCTGCGCATAACGCCATACCGCACCACCCAAGGCCGAAGGTAGCCCGAGGGATCGAACTTCTATTGAAAGCTGCAGGGGCCTTGATGCCGGCGGTCGGCATCAAGGCCCTGGCAGTCGTCAACTCAGACAGGAAGCAGCAGGCCAGCCGCGGAACCTTCTGCGATCGCCGCGGCCACCATCAGAACGGCCTCAAGTGACTTTCGCATTTTGCTCATGGTGCTCTCCCTTCGAGTAGCGCGGGCAGTTGCGTTACCTGACTTAGTGCTTCCTAGGACCAGTGCAACGAACCTCAGTACCAACGCGGCCGAAGCGAGTACGAGGAAGGACGCAAGGGGAATCGAACCCCAAACTCCTGCCCCTAGTCTCAACTGACGACGCGTCGAGCATACATGGACCACCCCGGCCGCGTGCGCTCACCACCCCGGCACAGGTCAGTACGACAATCGCCGCCAATGGACCCAAGCTTCCCAATCTGAGAGCGCAAATACAATTCGCCCACCCAACACAAAACCCGAGATCACGGACCGGGATAGAGGGGCCTGCGGACGGGTGCCGGCTGGCGGGGTGTCGCGGTGGGGAAATCCCCCGGTCGTTCATAGGTGGCCGCTCCACCTGGTCGCCTGACATCGCGCCTTCCCCACGGTGCGTGGGTCATCAGCAGACCGGATGGAAGTTAAGGGTAGGGCAGGTTAGGCGGGGTTGATTATCGGCCATCTTGGAAACTTACGGTGCGTAAGTCAGTTAGGCCTTCCTTCCACTACTCCCTAGGAAAGCAGGATGAGTTGGGACCGAATTCCCATCGTTTCATAACTCAACGTAGCTGTAAACTATAGTTTACAGCTGAGAGTTGCCGGTGGCGTCGCTGCCCCACCTTTCGACGGCCAAGACCTTGCTACGGTCCAGAGGCAAGAAAGCGCCCCCGATCGCCAGTGCTTGGCGGTGCGTGCGATCGAGGGCTTAAGCCTTTGGAGGCTCACATGAGTGTCATCCTAATCCCCGGTACGCTGTCAAACCCCATGCGTAGGCCGTGGGTCGTCGGAGTAATCGTCATCGTGCTGGTGCTCTCGCGCCCGGCCGCACAGATCGCTGACGCTTACACGAGTGCCCTTGCTCTGACATCTGCACTGACGGGCCTTTGCACAGCAGCGGCGCACCGCAGCCACTTCAAACCGCGCATGACTGAGCGTGGCCACGCAGCCCGTTGAAATGGTCGGTATGGCCGGTGTTGACCGGTCTGCCTGGAGCTATGGATCAATCAGCTGCAGAACGAATAGGCGGCGCGGCTTCGTCCTGGCCGTCTCAGTCTCCATCTAGAAAGCGCGGCCAGGACGAGTTGAAGAAGAGGGCGAGCAAGCGCCGCAAGAAGTGAGCCGCAGCCACGAGTGAGTGCCTAATCGCGTGGCAACCCCGATGCCCATCGGCGAACGAGCGCGACCGTCTGTGGCCCATCAGCGCAGGTGAGACGCGGGCAGCCCAAGGCAGCACCCTGCCCAGAGACGGACCGAGGCAGCACCACTTGATGTCGTCTCAAGTCACCCAACGGCGACCGAGAACGGAGGGAAGCCCACGGCGTCTGAGCAGTTCAGAGCCGTGGGCTTCCTCAGTCTTGCTGGGGGCGGGAGCAGGGGTCAGTAGACCGGCTTGTGCGGTTCGATTTGGTTGACCCAGCCGATGACGCCGCCGCCGACGTGGACCGCGTCGGCGAAGCCGGCGGACTTCAGGACCGCGAGGACTTCCGCACTGCGGACACCCGTCTTGCAGTTCAAGACGATCTTCTTGTCCTGCGGGAGGCTCTCCAGGGCGGTGCCCATGAGGAACTCGTTCTTCGGGATCAGCGTGGCGCCCGGAATGGAGACGATCTCGAACTCGTTCGGCTCGCGGACGTCGATGATCTGGATGTTCTCGCCGTCGTCGATCCACTCCTTGAGCTGCTTGGGAGTGATCGTGGAGTCGATCGCCGCCGCCTGGGCCTCCTCGGAGACGACGCCGCAGAAGGCCTCGTAGTCGATCAGCTCGGTGACGGTCGGGTTCTCGCCGCAGACCGCGCAGTTCGGGTCCTTGCGGACCTTGACCTGGCGGTACTGCATCTCCAGGGCGTCGTAGATCATCAGACGGCCGACCAGCGGGTCGCCGATGCCGGCGAGGAGCTTGATCGCCTCGTTGACCTGGATGGAGCCGACGGACGCGCACAGCACGCCCAGTACGCCGCCCTCGGCGCAGGAGGGGACCATGCCGGGGGGCGGCGGCTCCGGGTACAGGCAGCGGTAGCAGGGGCCGTGCTCGGACCAGAAGACCGACGCCTGGCCGTCGAAGCGGTAGATCGAGCCCCATACGTACGGCTTGTTCAGCAGCACGCACGCGTCGTTGACCAGGTAGCGGGTCGCGAAGTTGTCGGTGCCGTCGATGATCAGGTCGTACTGGCTGAAGATGTCCATCACGTTGTCGGCTTCGAGCCGCTCCTCGTGAAGGACCACGTTCACGTACGGGTTGATGCCCTTGACGGTGTCACGGGCCGACTCGGCCTTGGAACGCCCGATGTCGGACTGGCTGTGGATGATCTGGCGCTGCAGGTTCGACTCGTCGACCTCGTCGAACTCCACGATGCCGAGGGTGCCCACGCCCGCGGCGGCCAGGTACATCAGCGCCGGCGAGCCCAGGCCGCCGGCGCCCACGCAGAGCACCTTGGCGTTCTTCAGCCGCTTCTGCCCGTCCATGCCCACATCGGGAATGATCAGGTGGCGGGAGTACCTGCGAACCTCGTCTACGGTGAGCTCGGAAGCCGGCTCGACCAGGGGTGGCAGCGACACGGGGACTCCGTTGGTCGGTCAATCACTACAGTTGTTCTCCACGTAACACTGCCACGCCCTTCTTCATTCCGAGACACCCGTTCCGATGCGCGAGACGGAGTCGTCCCAGCAGCCGGGCACCGTCCCCCGGGGCCGGTTCGCCCGGGCGCCCGCCGTGGTCAGATGCGGCAGGCCGCTTCCATCCAGATGTCGGCCAGGGACTCCTCGAGATTGATGCGGGGCCGCCAGCCAAGGCGGTCGCGGGCGGTGCGTACGTCGGCCTGCTGCCAGCTGCCGCAGCCGTCCGGGTACGGGTAGGCCACCGGAGGCGTGTGGTCGGTGTCGGCGCGGGGGTGCCCGAGGGCGGCGCGCAGCGGCCCGGGCGGGGCGTCCAGTTCGTGGAGGGCACCGCCGTATCCGGCCACGCGCGCGAGCACGGCGGCGGCGTCTCTGAGGCGGACGGCGCGGCCGGAGCCGATGTTGATGACGCCTTGCGCGGCGGAGAGCGAGGCGGCGTGCACGGCCCGTGCGACATCCCGTACGTCGACGAAGTCGCGCTGGACACCGAGGCCGCCGAGCTTGAGCTCACCGTCGCCCGACTGCATGGCGCGGCGCATGGCCTCGGCGAGCCGGCCGAGCGGGGAGCCTGCCGGCGTACCGGGCCCGGCCGGCGAGAAGACGCGCAGCACGACCGCGTCCAGGCCGGAACCCAGGACCAGTTCGGTCGCGGCCAGCTTGCTGACCCCGTAGGGGCCGCCGGGGCGCGGTACGGCGTCCTCGGGCGTGGAGGAGCCGGGCTGGCTGGGGCCGTACTCGGAGCCGCAGCCGATCTGCACCAGGCGGGCGCCGCAGCCGCTGCGGCGCAGCGCCTCGCAGACGGTGGCCACGGCGACCGTGTTGTGCCGGGTGAGTTCGCGGGCGCCGCCGCGGGTCGCGCCGGCGCAGTTGATGACGACTCCGGGGTGCACCGCGTCCAGGAAGCGGGTGAGCGCGCCCGGGCTGCCGGTGGCGAGGTCGAAGCGGACGTCGGCGTCGTCGCCGCGGCCCAGCGCGGTGAGCTGGACGGCCGGGTCGGCGAGCAGGCGGTCGGCGACGAAGCGGCCGATGAATCCGTTGGCTCCGATCAGCAGGACCCTCATCGGGCGGCTCCCGGGGTGTGCGCGCCGGTGGTACCGGTCGTTTCGACGGCTTGTACGGCTGCTCCGGACGCTCCGGCGGCTCCGGTGGCTCCGGACGCTCCGGGTCGGGAGGTGGTCATCTGGTGTTCTCCTTCAGAGGGATGGTGCGAATGCCTGCGGCGAGTGGGACGGGCCGGCGGGCGGAGGTTCACTCGGGTGCTCCCGCGGGAGCGTGGGCCGAGGCCCGGGTGAGGGTGCGGCCGGCGTGCCGGAGCAGGGCCAGGGCCGCGATGCCGCAGGCGAGGACCGGTACGGCGGCCTCGCCCCCGGCGTCTACGAGGGTCTGGACCGGGGCCGCCAGGAAGGCGCAGCCGGGCAGCCGGCCGGCCGTCGGCAGCGCCAGGGCCAGCGCCTCCACGAGCGCGGCGGCCCCCAGCGCGCGGGCGGGGGCGCGCCGGTGGTGGCGCACGGTGAGCAGGCGGGCGGGCAGCAGCAGGGCGCCCAGGGTGAGGGCCTGCGGGTAGGCCGCGGGCTGGTGCAGGGCGGTGCCGCAGAGTACGGCCAGTGCGGCGAGGGCGGCCAGGAAGAGGGCGTACGTGCCGAGCAGCCGGGGTGTCATGGCGGCCGTGAACTGCCTCAGGGTCCGGCTGTCGGTGAGCCCGCGGTGGGCGGCGGCGGCGAGGAGGTGGGCGCACCAGGCCGCGGGGGCGCAGGCCAGCAGGAGGGCCAGGGCGGGCGCGGTGGCCGTGGGCCAGGGGCCTTCCGGGGTGCCGGTGGGCGGGGCGTCGGGGCCGCCCGTCAGCACGGCGTGGAGGAGGCCGTCGCCGAGGAGCGCGTATCCCAGCAGCCAGAGCGTACAGAGTGTTCCGAGTGCGCCGACGCGCGTGCCGATGGTGGTGCGCCCCGCGCGTGCGCCGGGCGTGGGGCGCCCCGCGCGCGTGCCGGAGACGGTACGCCCCGCGCGCGTGCCGGGTGGGCCGGCGAGGGGGCTGTGGCGCAGCGCCGCGCGGGTGGCGAGGGCGACGGCTAGGAGGCCGCCGAGTGCCACCGGCAGGCGCGGGGTTCCCTGGGCGAGGCGCAGTCCGGTCACCGTGGCAGCGCCGAGCGCTCCGGGCACGAGGGTGAGCAGGAGCCGGCCGGCGCGGAAGCGGGGCACGGGCAGGGGCCTGGGCTCCGGGGAGGGCCGCTCGGTGTTGTGCGGCACGCGCGCGTGCAGTTCCTCGGCGAGCGAGAAGACGTCACGGTGGCGGTAGCGGGCGGCGGTCCGGTCGGTGGCACCGTGTACCTCCAGCCCCACGGCGATCTCCAACGGGTCCACGGCTCGCTCGCACAGCTCCCGGTGCCGGTGCAGCAGGGCTTTCACCGGATCCCCGGACGCGTACGGAACGGCCCCGCCCCGCGACTGCCCGCCGAGCCCGGCCATCAGCGAGGGACCGCTCCCAGGACCGAGCCCGGCCGGACCGGCCAACGGGTCGAAGGCGGGCCCCGACCCCTGCGGACCGCCATACGACGGACCGCCATACGACGGACCGACGGCCAACGGGCCGGCGGCCAACGGGCCGGCGGCCAACGGGCCGGCGGACAGCGGATCAGCGGACGCCGGCCCCACAGCCAACGGCCCCGCAGGCAGCGAGCCAACCGATTGCGGCCCCGCAGACAGCCGCTCCCACGGCGACCGCTCCCCCGGCACCCACTCCCCCGACCGCGCGTCCCACGGAACCGCGCCGCTCGGCATCCCCGGGCGGTCCGCCGCGACTGGGCCCATCCAGGCCGGACCTCCCCACGCCGGGCCTCTCCCGGCCAGGCCGCCCTCGCCGGCATCGCCCCCACCGCCACCATCGCCCGCCATCGCGGAGGTCGGGGACGTACTCGGCTCGCCGCCCCCCGCCTGGGGCCCGGCCGTGGACTCGCCGGTCAGGCCCGACCCCGGTCCCCTCCCGTCGCCGGGCCTGCGGCCCTCCGGGTCTCTCATCGTGCCTCCTCCACCGGTGGCTGGGTGCTGTCCGCGGCCCACGCGGGAACACCGCGGGGCATGGAGCGGTCCTCAGGACCGGTTAGGTGGCCGGGGACGAGGGACTCGGCGGGGGCCGCGAAGGGGCGGGGCTCGTCCCGCGCGGACCGGCGGACCGGGCAGCGGGAGGCGATCTCCAGGTAGATGCCGTGAAAAGCCATGGTGTTGCGCTCGGCGGTGAACAGTTCCAGCGCCCGGGCGCGCGCGGCGGCACCAAGGCGCGCACGGCGCCCCGGGTCGCGCAGCAGCGCCACGCACGCCTCCGCGAGCGCCCCGGGGTCGTGCGGCGGTACGACCAGTCCCGTGCCGCCGATGACCTCCGCCACCGCGCCCACGTCCGCGGACACCGTGGCCCGGCCGCTGAGCATGGCCTCGACGAGGCCGGCCGGGAAACCCTCCGCGCCACCGGAGAGGACGACGACCGCGCCGGCGGCGTACGCGTCGGACACCCCCGTCTCCTCGGAGGAGCCGGCGGTCTCCTCGAAGGAGACGGGATGGTCGCCCTCCGCCGCGTCCGGGAAGAGCCGCGCGGCCAGCGTGCGGCAATGGCCGAGGTAGGCGGCGCCCTCGGTGCCGTCCGGCGTGCCCAGGACGCGCAGGCGGGTCTTGGGCTCCTCCCGGCGGACCTCGGCGAAGGCGTACAGCAGGGTCTCCAGGGTTCCCAGGTCCTTGCCCGGGTCGACCGGCCCGGCCCAGACCAGCGTGTCCGGGTCGGTCCGGAGCGTCGGCTCGCCCGCCTCCGCGAACCTTTCGGCCGCCGTGCCGGGGTACACCACGCGGATGCGGGCGCGGTCGGCGCCGCACCGCTCCTGCCAGCGGCGCGCGTGCGCGTCGCCCGCGGTGAGGAGTTCGGCCGCGCGGTAGACCTCGGCCGTCAGCCGGCCGTGGAAGGCGGCGAGGACGGCGCGTACGGCGGGGGCGGCGGTGTGCGGGCCGGACGTCAGGTAGTGCGTGCGCAGGTGCACGGCGTACTCGGTGACGAGCAGCGGCACCCCGCAGAGGTGCCGGGCGAGCAGCCCGCAGAGGGCGGGGGGGCCGCCCGTGGTGGCGTGGCAGAGGTCGGCGGCGCCGAGGGCGTCGTCGTCGTACCAGTCGAGCGAGAGGGGGCGCAGGGCGCGTTCGAGGTGTGCGGCGATGGTGAGCAGGTCGGATACCCGCGCCTCATGCGCCGCGCACAGCGCGCGGGGAGCGCGGCAGGCTCGCTCCAGGGCGCGTACGGCGATGTCCGAGCGCAGGGCGCCGACCAGTCCGCCCTGCTCGCGGGCGAGTTCGGCGAGTCCGTACAGCGCGCTGCCGAAACGGTCCGCCAGGCCCCCGGGCTCCTCCGGCGCCTTAGCCCCGGGCACGCCCCCGGTGGCTCCGGCACGCGTACACACCGCCCCGGCCAGCTCCTCGTAGCACTCGGCGAAGCGCCGGCGGGCCCGCCGGCCGTAGGCGGGTTCCTCGGTCGTCCACGGCGGCGCCGTACGCACCCGGCGGACCTGCGACGGCAGCGGGACACGGGGACCGCCGGCCTCCTGGTGCGGGCCGGGGCCGAGCGCGTAGACGTCGAACTCGTGCTGCTCCAGCCCGCGCACCAGCCGTTCGCACCAGAGTGCGGCGTCACCGCTCACATACGGATAGCCACCCTCGGTCAGCAGTCCTATGCGCACGTGTACACCCCCGGTCTCCCGTCTGGGGAGCCGCCGTCGGGCCGGCGGCTCGCAGCGGGATGAACGTAAGGGGACGAGGCGGTGGTGCGACGGACGGTTGTCCGTCGCACCACCAAAAGGGGTGAACGCTCGTAACTTTCGCGTGCGGGTCACGTTCGACCGCGCTAATGCGGCACAGGGTGAACGCGCGAGCGCGAAACGTTACGGCGTCTGGCGGGCGCCGAGCCGGTCCCTGCTAGGCCGCCGCCGGTTCGCGCCGGGCGGCGCGCCGACGGGCCGCCGACTCCGGGTCGAGTGCGGGTACGGCGGCCAGGAGCTGCTTGGTGTACGGCTCGCGCGGGCTGTCGTAGACCTCGTCGGCGGGCCCGTACTCGACGAGCCGGCCGCGCCGCATCACCGCGACCCGGTCGCTGACCTGGCGGACCACGGCGAGGTCGTGCGCGATGAAGACCAGCGCCAGGCCGAGTTCCCGCTGGAGTTCGCCGAGCAGGGCGACCACCTGGGCCTGGGTGGTGACGTCGAGCGCGGAGACCGGCTCGTCGCAGACCAGGGCGCGCGGCTCGGCGGCGAGCGCGCGTGCGATGCCGACGCGCTGGCGCTGGCCGCCGCTGAACTCGTGCGGGTAGCGGTCGTAGTGCGCCCGGTCGAGCCCCACGCGCTCCAGCAGTTCCGCCACGCGCCCCCGGATGCGCTCCTCGTCGCGTTCGCCCCGCGCGCGGAGCGGGTCGGCGATGGACTCGCCGACGCTGCGGCGGGGGTTGAGGGAGGAGACGGGGTCCTGGAAGACCATCTGGACGGCCGGGTTCACCCCGGTGTGCGGGCGCCCCTCGTAGCGGATCTCGCCGACGGTCGGCTCCAGCAGCCCGACCAGCATGCGGCCGAGCGTGGTCTTGCCGCTGCCGCTCTCGCCGACCACGCCGAGGGTCTCCCCGCGCCGGACGGTCACCGAGACGTCGTCCACGGCCGCGAACGCCCGCCTGCCGCGCCCGAACTCGCGCCGTACGCCCGTCGCCTCCAGCACGACCTCGCCGGTGGCCGGGGAAGCGGTCCGGCGGGCGTCCACGCGCGGGACGGCGTCGAGCAGCTCGCGGGTGTACGGCTCGGCGGGCGCGGCGAGGACGGCGCCGACCGGGCCGCGCTCGACGGCCCTGCCGTGCCGCATGACGAGGATGTCGTCCACGCTCTCGGCGGCCACGCCCACGTCGTGGGTGACGAGCAGCAGGCCCATGCCGGTCTCCGTGCGCAGGGCGTGCACCAGGTCGAGGATCTGGGCCTGGACGGTGACGTCGAGGGCGGTGGTCGGCTCGTCGGCGATCAGCAGGTCCGGCTCGCCGGCCAGGGCCATGGCGAGGAGGGCGCGCTGGCGCATGCCGCCGCTGAACTCGTGCGGCCGGGACCGGGCGCGCCGGGCCGCGTCCGGGATGCCGACGCGGTCCAGTACGTCGACGGCACGCGCGCGTGCGGCGCGGCGCGTCACGCGCGCGTGGACGCGGTAGACCTCGGCGATCTGGTCGCCGATCGCGTAGTACGGGTCGAGCGAGGACAGCGGGTCCTGGAAGACCATGGCCGCCTTGGCGCCGCGCAGCCGGCGCAGCTCCTCGTCGGAGGCCGTCTGGACGTCGGTGCCGGCCACCCGGACCGAGCCGCCGACCCGGGCGCCGGTGCCCCGGTGCAGGCCCAGCAGGGCGCCCGCGACCGTGGACTTGCCGGAGCCGGACTCGCCGACCAGGGCGAGGGCGGCGCCCTGCGCGAGGCTGAAGGAGAGCCCGTCGACGGCGCGCAGGGTCCCGAACTCGACGGTCAGGTCCGTCACTTCCACCAGGCTCATGCGAGCACCACCCGTCGGTCGGCCGCCGCGTACAGGACGTCCGCGACGGCGTTGGCGAGGATCACGAAGAAGCCGGTCACCAGGACCATGCCGACGACCACCGGCAGATCGACGACCTTGACCGCGCGCACCAGTTCCTGGCCGATGCCGGGCAGGCCGAACAGGGTCTCGGTGAGGACGGCGCCGCCGACGGCCGAGCCGACGGTGACCGCGTTGAGCGCGATGACGGAGGCGGTCGCGCCGCGCAGCGCGTGCCGGGTGATCACCGCGCGTTCGCTCACGCCGTAGGCGCGGAAGGTGCGGATGTGGTCCTCGGCCAGCGTCTCCAGCATCGAGGCCCGGGTCAGCCGGGCGAAGCCGGCCGCCTCGATGAGGGCGAGGGACAGCCAGGGCAGCAGCAGGTTCCACGCCCACTGTTCGGGGTCGTCGGTGAAGTTCACGTACTGCGGGAAGGGCAGCAGCTGGAGTTCGCCGCAGACGACGATCATCAGGACCAGCCCGATGACGAAGACGGGGGTGGCGACGCCCGCGAGGGTGACCGCGGTCAGCACGCGCTCGGAGAGCCGGCCGCGCCGCCAGGCGGACAGCACGCCGGTGCCGACGCCGAGCAGCAGCCAGATCACCATCGCGCCGAGCACCAGCGAGAAGCTCACCGGCAGCTTGGCCCAGATGATGTCGGTGACCTCCCGGCCGGTCTGGTACGACTGGCCCAGGCAGGGCGCCGCGCAGTGCTCCACGGAGGTGCCCGTGGAGTAGTCCTGGCCCACGAGGACGCCCTGGAGGAAGTGCCAGTAGCGCACGTACAGCGGGTCGTCGAGGTGGAGCTGCTGGGCCACCTGGTGGACCTGGGCCGGGGAGCAGCGCGGGCCGCAGGTGATCTGGGCGACGTTGCCGGGGGTGACGTAGAAGACGACGTAGATGATCACCGAGAGCACGAACAGGGTGACCAGGGCACCGGCGAGCCGGCGCAGGACGAAACCGGGGAAGCCGTTCACGCCCCCTCCTCCTTCTTCGACACGGTCTGCGGCGCGCTCGCCGCCACGGCCGTCCGGGCGCGGGCCTCCCGTTTGCGGCCGGTGCCGACGCGCAGCCGGGAGGCGGCGCGCGGGTCGAGGGCGACGCGGACGCCGTCGCCGAGGACGGTCATCGCGAACACGGTGACGAACAGGGCGAGGGCGGGCAGCAGCAGGTACTGCGGGGCCGCCTGGTACCAGACGTCGGCGCTGGTGAGCATCTGGCCCCAGGAGGGGGTGGGCGGCTTCACGCCGACGCCGAGGAAGGACAGGGCCGCCTCGGCGCTGATGTTCGACGGGACCAGCAGCGCCGCGTAGGTGATGACCGGCGCGGCGAGGCCCGGGAGGAGTTCGCGCACGGCGGTCCGCCAGGTGCTCCAGCCGCTGAGCCGGGAGGCGGAGACGTAGTCCAGGTTCTTCAGGGCCAGCGTCTGCGCGCGCACCATCTTCGCCATCGTGGACCATCCGGCGACCAGGGCGAGGATCAGCGCGACCAGGACCGGCCGCGGGAAGCCGTCGGGTACGACGGCCAGCAGGGCCAGCGCCATGATCATCAGCGGGAGCGACAGGAAGATGTCGGTGATCCGGCTCAGGACCAGGTCGACCCAGCGGTTGCCGAGACCGGCGGCCACCCCCATGGCGACGCCGACGAGGACCTGGACCAGCGTGGCGCCCAGCGACACGCCCAGGGAGACCCGCGCGCCGTAGACCAGGCGGGCGAACATGTCGCGTCCGGTCTGCGGCTCGACGCCCAGCCAGTGGTCGGCGCTCACGCCGCCGAAGGAGCCGATGGGCACGCCTCCGCGGGCGGAGTCGATCAGGGTGGGGTGGTAGGTGGTGGGGTCCTGCCCCTCCAGGGCGGTGAGCAGCGGCGCGGCGAGCGCGACCAGGACGAGCAGCGCGACCACGACGGCGGCGACGAGGGCGGCGCGCCGCTGCCGCAGCCGCCGCCAGAACTGACGGGCCCCCGGGACCGCCGGGACGGTGGTGTCCGTCCCGGCGGTCCCGACGGCGGCAAGTGCCTCGCTCACGGTGCTACTTCACCGCGACCTGGGAGACGTCCAGGACACCGGTCCAGTCGCTGATGACGATGTTCTTGACGTCCGAGCCGTACAGGCGCTTGTAGACCGGGTGGAACAGCGGCACGACGAGGGCCTTGTCGCCGATCTTCTTGTCCAGTGCGCCCCAGCGCCGGGCGGCGGCGTCAAGGTCGGTCAACTTGTTGATCGCGTCAATCTCGTCATTGACCGACTTGTCGTTCAGCAGGCCCGTGTTGAAGTTCGCTCCATCCTTGACGATCTGCCGGCCGTCGAAGATGGGCGCGAGGAAGGGTCCGCCGGACGGCCAGTCCGCGCCCCAGTGGGCGAGGAAGAGGCCCGGCTCGGACTTCACGCTGTGGATCTTGTCCTTGTAGTCGTTCTCCTCCAGGCCCTGGAGCTTGACCGTGATGCCGGCCTTCTTGAGCGCGTCCTGGACGGCGGTGGCGATCTCCGGGCTGGTCTCGAAGTCCTTGCTGTTGGAGTGGGTCAGCGTAAGAGTCAGACCGTTCTTGTATCCGGCCTGCGCGAGCAGCTCCTTGGCCTTCGCCGGGTTGCCGGCCTGGCCGGCCGGGAACGGGTCGTACGGCGTGTAGCCGAAGGACTTCTGGTTCGGCAGGAAGGTGGTGGCGGGCTCGGCGAGGGCGCTGCCGCCGGCCGCGTTGACCACGGAGGAGCGGTCCACGGCGTACGCGATCGCCTGGCGCACCTTCGGGTCGTCGAACGGCTTCACCTTCGGGTTGAACGCGAGGTAGTTGGTGTAGCCGAAGTGGCCGGTGCCCACGCGGGCGGCCAGTTTCCTGTCGCCGCTCACCTTGGCGAGTTCGGCCGGGCCGAGGTTGGTGTCCGTGGTGACGGCGGCGGCGTCCGCGCCCTGGGACGCGGACAGCCGCTGGTTGATCACCGAGGAGTCGAGGCCGGAGCGCACGTCGATGGTGTCCGGGTACGCCTTGCGCTCGGCGTCGGTCTGCGCCGACCAGTTCGGGTTGCGCTCCAGGACGAGGTGCTCACCGTCGTTCTCGTTCTTGACGACCTTGTACGGGCCGGAGGAGACCGGGTGGGACTCGTACGTGGTGCCGGTGTCCTTGCTCTTGGGCACCGGGGCGAACTGCGTCTGCGTGGCGAGGTACGGGAACTCGCCCTCGGGCTTGTTCAGATGGAAGACGATGGTCCGCTCGTCCGGCGTCTCGATCGCGGCGAGGCCCTTCTTGTCCTTGTACGGCCCCTGGTAGTCGGCGGCGCCGGCCAGCCAGTCCCGCAGGTAGGGGGCGCCACCGGAGAGTTCGGGGGCGAAGGAGCGCTCGATGCCGTACTTGATGTCGGCCGAGGTGATCGGCGTGCCGTCCTCGTACTTGAGGCCCTTCTTCAAGGTGTACGTCCACACGGTCGCGTCCTTGTTGGGGCGCCCGGTGTCGGTGGCGAGGTCCGGGACGACCTTCGCGCCGGCCTCGCCGTTCTCGCGGTTGCGCGTGGTGAGGGTGCGGAAGACCAGCGAAGGGACGTTCCCGCCGCCCGAGGTGTACAGGCGCGCGGGGTCGAAGTCCTCCTGCGGCTGGGAGTTCAGGATCGTGAGCGTGCCGCCCTTGTGGGGCGCGGAGTCGCCACCGGAGCCCTTGGCATCGCTGTCCTCGGGGCCGCAGGCGGCGACGCCCGCTGCCACGACCAGGCTGACGGATGCCGCTGCCACGCGGCGCGCTCTGACGGACGGTTGACGCATCGGAATGACGACCTCTCGGGATGACGAGTCGGAAAGAGTCGAGTGGATCCAGGGTTGATCAAGAGTTGATCAAGGGCTGATCAACGTGTTCTCGACGGATGGATCGAGGAGTCTCTCGACAGGTGAGACATGTGGACGAGGAGTGAGACGACTGCGGACAGACGTCGGCCCCGGCGTCGGGTCGTCGAAGAATCCGTGACACGGCCACGGAGAGAAAAGGGGTGAACTATCGCGACGCGAACGCCAGGCAGGCGGCGTCAGCGACAGTGGATGTCGGCCACGCAGAGTGCGGTCACGCCGATGAGCGCCAGCTCGATGGCGGCGCTCGCGGGGACGGCATGACTAGACCACATGCGCAGCAATATGGATGACCATACGGGCTTATGTCAATGTGACATAAGCGCCGCATGTCAACTCCCCGGGTACGGCCAGGCGTTGGCCCGGCAGTGGATCCCGTCGTGGTCCAGGAACTTGGTCTGCTGCTGCATCACCGGCGCCAGTTCGCCGTCCTTCTGGCAGGTGACGTGTCCGTGACCGAGCCGGTGGCCGACCTCATGGTTGATCAACATTTGCCGGTACGCATGGATCCGGTCACCGTATGTCGTGCTGCCTTGAGCCCACCGGTACGCATTGATCATGACGCGTTCGGTCGCGGCCGAGTCGCAGGAAACGTTGTCCTCGGTGGTGTCCAGACCCGACTTGGCGCACCACTTGGCGGTGGTGCCGGGGCTGGCCAGTGTGATCACGAAGTCGGGCGTGCCGGAGGAGACGCGCTCGAAGGTGCGGGCACCGCCGTGGGCCCAGCTGCGCTGGTCGTTGAGCGTCTTCTGCACGGCCTCGGCGAACAGCGCGCCGTCCAGCCCCAGCCCCTGCTCGACATCGACGCGGTAGCGGTACTTCCGCCCGGTGCCGGGCGCCTTGTCGAACCCGGGGACGACGTCGAACTTGCCCGATCCGCTCAGCGTGGCGCCGAGCGGATACGTACGGCTCATCTTCTGGTCGTACGTCAGCGGCGCCGCGCTCGGCACGGCGGACGGCGCCGACCCGCCGGAGGTCCGGGTGTCGTGGGCGTGGTCGGTGGCGGACTGCGACCGTGCGTCGCCGTCGTCCCGCGCCTTGGTCACCTGGCCGGCGACCATCACCGCGAGCACGGTGGTGACGGCGGCCGCCGCGATGCCGGTGAAGGCCCGCCCCTTGCCACCGCCGCGCGGTGCGGGCACAGCGGCACCGGACGCCTGCGGCGCCCCGGCCGGCTGTCCGGTCGTACGGGGCCCGGGGCCGGTACCGGAGCCGTTGCCGGCACCGGTGGCGTCCCCGGTACCGGCACCGCCGCCGGACGCGGAGCCGCCGGTGCTCGCGGGTCCGGCACCACGCCGGCCGCCCCGGCCATCGCCGTCGAAGGCTTCGAGGTACTCCTGGCGGGGCCCCGGCCCGGAGCCGCGCCGGGCACCGCCCGGCTCCGCCCGCCGCTGCCGCGGCAGCACCACACCGGGCCCGCCGCCCCCGGCCGGACGGCCGCCCAACTCGCCCCAGCCGCCCCCGGCTTCCCGCTGCTCGGGGTGTCCGCCCCGCGCGGAACCGCCCTCGGGAGCACGCGGCACACCGCGCGCGGGGGTGCCGTCGACGCCCCCGGGCCCGCCGGGCACGGAAGCGGAACCATGCGCTGAGGCAGCGGCGGGAAACCCAGTCGTGCCCCGCGCCGCAGTGCCGTCGGGCTGCCGGGATCCGTCGGGTGACCAGGCGGCGCCGGAAGCCCCCGGCAGGCCCTGCGCGGAGCCGGCGCCGGGGTATCCCGGCGCGCCCTGGGCCCGGGCGTCCTCCGCGCGCCTTCGGGCGCCCCTGGCCGGAGTGCCGTCGGGCGGCCCCGCGGCCCCCGGCCCGGGCGTGCCGTCGGCCGGGGCGCCGGGGGCGGCGGGCTGCCGGCCGTCGGCGCGGTTGCCGTGTCTGCCGGTGCGTTCCGGTGTTATGTCCGTCGTCTCGGTCCTGGGGGCCGGTCCGCGGCGGCTGTGGCGTCCCACCCTGGCCCTCAGCTCCTCGCGTCCGGGGCGGTGCCGTCGGCGCCGGCCGGCTGCGCGAGCAGCTCTCGGACCGCGCCGGCGACCACGTCGGGGTACTCCATCATCGCCACGTGCCCGGCGTCCGGCAGGGTCACCAGCCGGGAGTGGCGGAAGGCGCGGGCCGCCTTGGCGGCCATGCGGAAGCCGACGAGCTGGTCCCGGCCGCCGTAGACCAGCAGGGTGGGGGCCAGCACTCGTTCGGCCTGGCGCCACAGTCCGTGCTGGCCGCCGAGCGTGTAGGCGTTGACGATGCCGCGCGCCGAGCGGGCCATCGCGTCCCAGAAGTACGGCAGCCGCAGCCGCCGCTCCAGCTCCTCCACGGCGTGCTGGAACGCCTCCGGCGCGACCCGGCCCGGGTCGCCGTAGCAGAGCCCCATGACCCCACGCACCCGCTGCTCGGCGGTCCACTCCTTGGTGAGCCGGGTGAACAGGGCGGCGATCCCGGGCACGCCGAGCAGCCCGGTCGGCACCGCCGTGCGCTGGATGCGCAGCTCCGGCAGGGCGGGCGAGACGAGCGTGAGCGTACGGACGAGGTCGGGGCGCACGGCGGCCACGCGGGTGGCGACCGCGCCGCCGAGCGAGTTGCCGAAGAGGTGCACCGGGCCGCGGCCGGCGGCGTCGAGATAGCGGATGACCGCGCGCGCGTGTCCGGTGACGGAATAGTCGCCGTCGTCCGGGGGCGGGGAGTCGCCGAAGCCCGGCAGGTCGACCGCCTCGCTGTCCACCTCGTCGGCCAGTTCGGCCATCAGCGACGACCAGTTCTGCGAGGAACCGCCGAGCCCGTGGACGTAGAGCGCGGGCGGCAGGCCCTCGCGCGCGGGCCGGCGGGAACGGATCGTCAGCGTGACGCCGGGCAGCCCCACGGACCGCAGTCGCTCGCCCTCACCGACCCGGACGGGCGCCACGCGGGGGAGAACACTGGCGGCCGGCACGGACGGCGACTCGGTCGAAGACATGCGGCAATGTTACGAGGTGATCACGTCCGGATTCATGTGTTCGCCATCACAGACTGAACCGTATCCGGACGGAAAACCGGTCAGCCGACGGGCCTGATGGCATGGCGTCCGGATCAGCAGTCTCCTAGGCTCGTACAGAGGGCACCCGCGTGTGGCCCCTGCTGTTTCCAGGGACGTTCATAGGGAAGGGAGCCCACCATGGCCTATGACCCCACAGAGCCCGACGCGATCGAGGACATCGACGAGCTGGAGGCCGACGCGGTCGCGGAGTTCGGCGTCGAGGCGCCCGAAGGGGACGCCGCCGAACAGCAGGCGGACATCGCGCCGGACCGCGACGACCCCCTGACGGGGCTGGACCCGGCCCTCGGGAACGAGGCCGATCTCATGGAGCAGGCACGCGTCGTTGCGCTCGACGAGGACGACTACCGCTGACCTCGCGGGACCCCGGCCGACCGCCTCGGGGCGCCGCACGGCTTTCGCCGCCGTCCGGTACGTGAAATTCTGCGCTCGCACCGCGCACACCACGGTTACCGAAAAGTACGATGGCCGCGCGGCCGAGACCGCATGTGGACGACTTTGGGAGGCGGCGTGACAGCCATCGAGCAAACTGAGGCGGCACGCCCGCGCGGCACCCGTCTGCCGCGCCGAGCCCGGCGGAACCAGCTGCTGGGCGCCGCTCAGGAGGTTTTCGTCGCGCAGGGCTACCACGCGGCGGCGATGGACGACATCGCCGAGCGGGCCGGGGTGAGCAAGCCGGTGCTCTACCAGCACTTCCCCGGCAAGCTCGACCTCTATCTGGCGCTGCTGGACCAGCACTGCGAGTCGCTGATCCAGTCCGTGCGCGGCGCGCTGGCGTCGACCACCGACAACAAGCAGCGCGTCCGGGCGACCATGGACGCCTACTTCGCCTATGTGGAGGACGACGGCGGGGCGTTCCGGCTGGTCTTCGAGTCCGACCTGACCAACGAGCCCGCGGTGCGCGAGCGCGTGGACAAGGTCACCAACGAGTGCGCCGAGGCGATCTGCGACGTGATCGCCGAGGACACCGGTCTGTCGCGCGCGGAGTCGATGCTGCTCGCCTCCGGCCTCGGCGGCCTCGCCCAGGTGGTGGCCCGCTCCTGGCTGCACAGCGACCGCAGCGTCCCGCGCGACCAGGCGGTGCAGCTGCTGGCCTCGCTGGCCTGGCGGGGCATCGCCGGCTTCCCGCTGCACGGCACCGAGCACCACTGAGGACGCCCCTTTTGGGGACCTTCCCGGTCCTTCGAGGTCCGGTCCCGGTTTGTTCCCGCCCGGTGTTCGCTCCTGGCGTGCCGTCCGGCGGCGTGCGGATCCCCTCACCGGGCTAATGTGTGCTGGGTACGGCGCGGTTGATCGCGCACATCACTGACCGTCGGAGGGACATAGCCGTGGAGGTCAAGATCGGCGTGCAGCACGCGCCCCGCGAGATCGTTCTGGAGAGCGGTCAGAGCGTCGAGGAAGTCGAGGGCATCGTGGCCGAGGCGCTGGCCGGCAAGACGGGGCTGCTCAGCCTCCAGGACGAGAAGGGCCGCAAGGTCCTGGTGCCGACGGACCGGCTGGCGTACGTGGAGATCGGCGAGCCGACCGTGCGCAAGGTGGGTTTCGGCGCGCTCTGAGCGCGCAGCCTCGCGCCTGAACGCGAGCGGAGGACTTCGCGCTGCGAGCCCGAAGTCGTCGGAAGGGCCCGGCGGCCGTTGCCGCCGGGCCCTTCCGCATGCTCCGCACGCCCGTTCGCACACACATACGGAGCACAACTTCTCCACAGCCCAGGATTGCAATCCGCAGGTCACGGGTATGACGGGCTACAACCGTCGAGCCGGACCGGCCGTGGGAGGGACCCCGACATGATCTTCGAAGCACTCGGCTCCGCCGTGCTCGGTGTGATCCTCGCCTGGGCGGGGGCACACCGGCTCGCCCACCGGCTGCCGGCCCGCCCCCTGGTGTACTCGACAGGCATCGCCGGAGCCCTGTTCGGCGACTTCGTCACCCGTACCGCGCTGGGGCCCGGCACCGCCCTGCTCAGCCTGCTGGGCGCCGCGGTCATCTCGGTGGCGTCGCTGTCCCTGCTGCTGCGCCCGGCGGGCCGCATGCACCGCCGGTCGGCACCGGCCTGAGGGCCCGGCGCCCGGACCGCGGTCCAGGGCGCTGCCAGTGCTCTGCCAAGGCTCTTGTGGGCTCAGGTCGGCTCTTGTGGCTCAGGCCGCGAGGCCCAGCGCGGACATCCGCTTCGTGTGCGCCTCGGTGATCCGCGAGAACATCCTGCCGACCTCGGCGAGGTCGAAGCCGTCGGCCACACCCCCGACGAGCATCGTGGACAGCGCGTCCCGCTCGGCGACCACCCGCTGCGACTGCGACAGCGCCTCGCCCATCAGCCGCCGCGCCCACAGCGCCAGTCGGCCGCCCACCCGCGGGTCGGCGTCGATGGCGGCCCGCACCTTCTCCACCGCGAACCCGGCGTGCCCGGTGTCGTCCAGCACGGCGAGCACCAGCTCGCGCGTGTCGGAGTCGAGGCGCGCGGCGACCTCCCGGTAGAAGTCGCTGGCGATCGAGTCGCCGACGTACGCCTTGACCAGGCCCTCCAGCCAGTCTGAGGGGGCGGTCTGCCGGTGGAAGCCGTCGAGCGCGGCCACGAACGGGTCCATGGCGGCCGTGGGCTCCTCGCCGATCTCGGTCAGCCGGTCCCGCAGCCGCTCGAAGTGGTGGAACTCGGCCGAGGCCATCTTCGCCAGCTCCGCCTTGTCCGCGAGGGTCGGCGCCAGCTTGGCGTCCTCCGCGAGCCGCTCGAACGCCGCCAGCTCTCCGTAGGCGAGCGCGCCGAGCAGGTCCACGACGGCGGCGCGGTACTGCGGGTCGGCGGACGCCTGCGCCCAGTCCTGGGCGGCGACACCGGTGGGGCCGGAAGGTGCGGCGGACGCGTTCTCAGGCTTGTCAGAGCTAGTCATGAGGCGCACAATAGCCCGCTCGGCGGCTCGCTCAAGCCCTCGCCCGATCACGGTGAAACCCCGGCCGATCAATGTGACGACCACTACGTGACCGAATCGGCCATCGCATGTGCGTCGATCCGGGGTATGGTGGTAATGCGCCTGCTGAGTGCGTCGACGGTGTTCGACGTGTCCCGACAGGCCGCACGCATGAGGATGCCCGGTCGGTGGCCCGATCGGCTCCGACCCGACAGCTCTCCACGACCGTACGGCTCAGACCGTACGACAACGGGAGAGACCCTCAGCGGTACGAGCGCTAGAGCGTCGGCAGAGGTCCCGTGTCTTACGGCTTGCCCGAGTGGTTCGTCCGTACGGCAGCCGACGTCCCCGGCACGGTCAGACATGACCCCCCGCGCTCGCCTCGCACCGCACACACAGAAGAGGCAGCACCCTGACTACGACGTTCCGAGACCTCGGGATCCTTCCCGAGACCGCCGAAGCCCTGGAAGCCGTCGGCATCATCAACCCCTTCCCCATCCAGGAGATGACGCTCCCCGTAGCCCTGTCCGGCACGGACGTCATCGGCCAGGCCAAGACCGGCACCGGCAAGACGCTGGGCTTCGGCCTCCCGCTCCTGGAGCGCGTGACCGTCCCCGCCGACGTGGAGGCCGGACGCGCCACCCCCGAGGACCTCACCGACGCCCCGCAGGCCCTCGTCGTCGTCCCCACGCGCGAGCTGTGCACCCAGGTCACCAACGACCTGCTGACGGCGGGCAAGGTCCGTAACGTCCGGGTGCTCGCGATCTACGGCGGCCGGGCGTACGAGCCGCAGGTCGAGGCCCTGAAGAAGGGCGTCGACGTGGTCGTCGGCACCCCGGGCCGGCTGCTGGACCTCGCGGGCCAGAAGAAGCTGGACCTGAAGCACGTCAGGAGCCTGGTCCTCGACGAGGCCGACGAGATGCTCGACCTGGGCTTCCTGCCCGACGTCGAGAAGATCATCGACATGCTGCCGGCCAAGCGCCAGACCATGCTGTTCTCGGCGACCATGCCGGGCGCGGTCATCGGCCTCGCGCGCCGCTACATGTCGCAGCCCGTCCACATCCGTGCCACCGCGCCGGACGACGAGGGCGTGACGGTCGCGAACATCAAGCAGTTCGTCTACCGCGCGCACAACATGGACAAGCCGGAGATGGTCGCCCGCATCCTGCAGGCCGAGGGCCGCGGACTGGCGATGATCTTCTGCCGTACCAAGCGCACGGCCGCCGACATCGCCGAGCAGCTCCAGCGGCGCGGGTTCGCCTCCGGCGCGGTCCACGGCGACCTCGGCCAGGGCGCCCGCGAGCAGGCGCTGCGCGCCTTCCGCAACGGCAAGGTCGACGTCCTCGTCTGCACCGACGTCGCCGCGCGCGGCATCGACGTCGAGGGCGTCACCCACGTCATCAACTACCAGTCCCCCGAGGACGAGAAGACCTACCTGCACCGCGTCGGCCGTACGGGCCGGGCGGGCGCCAAGGGTACGGCGATCACGTTCGTCGACTGGGACGACATCCCGCGCTGGCAGCTGATCAACAAGGCGCTGCAGCTGGACTTCCACGAGCCGGTGGAGACGTACTCCAGCTCCCCGCACCTCTTCACCGACCTGGGCATCCCCGCGGGCACCAAGGGCATCCTGCCGCGCTCCGAGCGGACCCGCGCCGGTCTGGACGCGGAAGAGCTGGAGGACCTGGGCGAGACCGGCGGGCGGGGTGCGCGCGGCCGTGGCCGCGGTGGCAAGGGCGACCGTGCCCCGGTGGCCGACCGCGCGCCGGCGGCCGAGGCCGAGCGTCCGGCCCGTACGCCGCGCCGGCGCCGCCGTACGCGCGGCGGAGCGCCGGTGGACGCGGCCCCCGCCGCGTCGGCGCCGGCCGCCGAGGCCGTGGAGGCGGAGGAGGCCCAGGCCGCCACCCGTACCCCGCGCCGCCGTCGCCGTACCCGCGGTGGAGCGGCCACGCAGCCGGTGCCGGCCGCGACCGCGGCCACGGCGACCGAGCAGACGCCCGCCGCCGAGCCGGTGGCCGCCGTGGCGGTTCCCGCCGTCGAGCCGGTCGCCTCGGTGGACGCTCCCGTCGCCGTGGAGGAGGCGCCGGAGAAGCCGCGCCGCCGCCGCACGCGGAAGTCGGCGGCGACCGAACCGGTGACGACGGAGTCCGCTGAGACCACGGCCCCGGTGGCCGAGCCGGTGACCGAGCCCGTGGTCGCGGCCACTCCGGTGACGGAGCCCGCGCCCGAGGCCGCTCCGGCGACGGAGACCAAGCCGCGCCGCCGGACGCGGAAGACGGCCGAGCCTGCCCCCGAGGCGGAAGCGGCCGTGGACGCGACCGAGGCCCCGGAGGAATCCAAGCCCCGTCGCCGCACCCGCAAGGCCGCGGAGCCGGCCACGCCCGACGCTCCCGAGGCGAAGGCGGAGGCGGAGACCAAGCCGCGCCGTACCCGGAAGACGACGGCTGCCGCCGAAGCCCCCGAGGCCGAAGCAGAGGCCAAGCCGCGTCGCACCCGGAAGACCACCGCCGCTGCCGAAGCTCCCGAGGCCGAGGCGGAGGCCAAGCCGCGCCGGACCCGCAAGACCGCCGCTGCCGCCGAAGCCCCCGAGGCGGAGGCCGAGGCCAAGCCGCGCCGCACCCGGAAGACGACGGCCGCCGCCGAAGCCCCCGAGGCCGAGGCTGACGCCAAGCCGCGCCGCACCCGCAAGACCGCGGCTGCGGCGCCGGAAGTCGTCGAGACCGAGGCCAAGCCCCGCCGCACCCGCAAGACGGCCGCTGCCGCCGAAGCCGGTGACGGGGAAGCGGTCGCCGCTCCGAAGGCGCGGCGGGCCCGTAAGACCACGGTCGCCGAGGCGGCTGCTCCGGAGATTCCGGCGCAGTCCACCGAGGAGCCGGAGGTCAAGCCGCGGCGCCGGACCCGCAAGGCGGCGGAGCCCGCTGCCGAGGCGGCCGGTGAGAGCGCCGGTACGACGACGCCCAAGCCGCGCCGTACCCGCAAGACGGCCGCTGCCGCGGAGACGCCCGAGGCCTGAGCCGGCGCCGCACACGCGGTGACGGCAGGGCAACAGCTCCGGTCCGATGGCCGGGTCCACGACAGTGGACCCGGCCATCGGCGTTTCCGCCCGACCGGAGCCGCCCGCACACCGCGCCCCTCCCCGCCCCACCCCGATTCCCGGCGGAGCCCGGCCCCCAAGCCTTCCGCCCGGCCGGAACCCGTGCGCCGCCGCCCCCGCCCCCTCCCGATAGCCTCTCCTCATGAGCAGGCCCGCCACCTTCGTCCCGCCGCCCGGTGCCCGCGCCTATCCCCTTCGGACGGCGCGCGGGGAGTTCGCCGTGGTCGACGCCCCGGTGGCCGCCGGTGTCGAGCCCAGGGGGGTCGCGCTGCTGCTGCCGGGGTTCACCGGGAGCAAGGAGGACTTCAATCCGCTGCACGTGCCGCTGGCCGAGCGCGGCTACCGGACCGTCGCCGTCGACGGCCGGGGCCAGTTCGAGTCGGACGGCCCGGTGACGGACGAGTCGGCCTACGCGCAGGAGGAGCTCGCGCGGGACGTCCTCGCGCAGGCGGAGGCGATCGGCGGCCCGGTGCATCTGCTGGGCCACTCCCTGGGCGGCCAGATCGCGCGCGCGGCCGTGCTGCTCGACCGCTCGCCGTTTCTCTCGCTCACCCTGATGGCCTCGGGCCCGGCGCAGATCTCGGCGCCCCAGCGGGAGCGGGTGAAGCTGCTCCGGGACGCGCTGGCGGTGCTGAGCATGGCCGAGGTGTGGGAGGCGCTCCAGGCGATGGAGCCGCCGGAGGAGACGGAGGCGCCGGCGCTCGACGCCGGGCTGGACGACCGGGCCGACCTACGGCGCCGCTGGCTGGGCACCAAGCCGGCCCAGCTGCTGGCCACCGGCCGCCAGCTGTGCACGGAGCCGGACCGGGTCGCCGAGCTGGCGGCCGTGCCGCTGCCGTTCCATGTGCTGTCGGGCGAGCGGGACGACACCTGGCCGCTGCCGCTCCTGGACGACATGGCCGTACGGCTGCGGGCCCGGCGCACGGTCGTCGAGGGTGCCGAGCACTCCCCGAACACCGACCGCCCCCTGGAGACGGCCCGGGCGCTCGCCGCTTTCTGGGACGACGGCGCGGACGCCCGCCGGAACCGGTCCTAGTACTGGGTCCCCAGGTGTTCCCAGAACCCGTCCCTGAGCGCGCGGCGCAGCTCCGCCTGGCCGCGCAGGGAGTACTGGAGCAGTCCCTCGGCCTCGACCAGCAGGTCCTGGTCGACGGAACCGGGCAGGTAGGGGTGGCCGGGGAGCAGTTCCACGAGGGCTTCGCGGCCCCGGGAGGCGAGCCACTCGGCCGCGATCCGGGCGCCGACGAAGCGGACGTCCTCGCGGGTGGGGCGGGCGGTGCCGGTGGCGTCGTACGCGGCGGTCGTGTGCCGGGAGACGTACGGCTTGAAGAAGTCCAGGTCGAAGGTGCGCTGGCTGTCGACCTCCCAGAGCAGCGGTTCGGCCTGGTTGCGGCCCTCGGGTGCCTCGACGCCCCAGAGGTGGACGCGGGCGCCGTAGCCCTGGGCCGCCTCGACCGCGGAGACCAGGTCCTCGTCGCCGCCCAGGAGGGCCGCGTCGCTGATCGCGCGGTGTCTCGCCAGTGACTCCAGGTCCGTGCGGATCAGTGAGTCGACGCCCTTCTGCTGGTTGCTGGCGTTGAGGTTGCCGAGGCGGACCTTGACGTCGGGCAGTTCGGCGATGGCCTGCTGTTCGGCGGTGTGGATGCGGCGCCGGGCGCCGTCGTACCAGTAGACGCGCAGCAGCCGGCTGTCCGCGAAGAGCGCGCGGGCCCGGTCGATCAGCGCATCGATCAGGCCCTCGGCGTCCAGGTCGAAGGCCCGGCGGTCCTCGGTTCCGGCGACCAGGCGGCCGGCGGCGGCGTACAGATAGCCGGCGTCCACGAAGATGGCGTGGGTCGAGGGTGTCTTCGCCACCTCGGCGAGCATGCGTTCCAGCAGCTCGTTCGTGCGGTCGATGCGGGCCGTCAGGGCGGCGGCCAGGTCGTCGTTCATTGCCTTCATTGTCCCGGCGGTCACCGTACGGACACAACCGGTCCCGGTCGGTCCCTTCCGCTCTGCTTACCGGTCAGTTATTAGTTGTTCGAAAAATTTCTTTAGCGTAGGGAATGTTCGTAACAAAGGGAGCGTTGACTAGGTACGACACCGGGAGCACCGGCAGTCACACCAGTAGTTCTCCGCAGGAGGATGACCAGACGAAGGGAGAAGCCCATGCGCTTCGAAATCATGCGACTCGACGAGGTCGACGGCACCGCCGTGGACAGCACCGTCGTGGACGCCGCCTCCGTCAACCGGATCGTTCAGCAGGCCGCCGCCGTCGGGCAGCGCCTGTGGATCCGCCCGGCCGAGGCCCAGGCCTCGTAGCCCGCGCGCGGGCGTTCGCCACTCAAGCTTTCCGGGGGAGCCGAGCCGGTTCGGGTCAGCTCCCCCGGATCACCTGAGTGACACCGTTGATGATCTGCTGGACGGCGATCGCGGAGAGCATCATGCCCGCGAGCCGCGTCACCAGCACGACGCCGCCGTCCTTGATGACCCGGATGATCAGCAGCGAGTAGCGCATCACGAGCCACAGCACGACGTGGATCGCGAGGATCGCGGACCACACCGAGATCTGCGTGGTCACGCTGTCGGCCTTCTGCACGGCCAGGATGACGGACACGATGGCGCCGGGCCCCGCCAGCAGCGGCATGCCCAGCGGTACGAGGGCCACGTTGACGTCCTTGGTCTGCTTCGGCTCGTCGGTCTTGCCGGTGAGCAGGTCCAGCGCGATCAGCAGGAGCAGCAGTCCGCCCGCGATCATCAGCGCGGGCACGGAGACGTGCAGGTAGTTCAGGATCTGGTGACCCAGGACGCCGAAGACGGCGATGACCCCGCCCGCCACGCAGACGGCCTGGAAGGCCATCCGCTTCTGCACCTTGGCCGGCCGTCCGGCGGTCAGGGCGAGGAAGATCGGGGTGATCCCAGGGGGATCCATGATGACAAAAAGGGTCAGGAACAGGGAGCCGAAGACGGCGATGTCGAACATGAGGGAAGTGCAGGCCTTGCGGGAAGAGGAAGTACGGGCGTGAGGGGGTACGGCGGACCGGCCCCGGAGGGCCTCAGGCTCCGCCGGTGCCCGGCACCGGGAACGCGCCCGTCGCCCGCCGGGTGATCTCCCCGTACACCTCGGGGTCGGTCGTGTACGCGCCCAGCGTCACGGTCTTGCGGCTGCCGTGGTAGTCCGAGGAGCCCGTGACCAGCAGACCCAGCTCCTTCGCCAGGTCGCGCAGCCGGGCCCGGGCGTCGGGGTCGTGGTCCGTGTGGTCGACCTCGAGGCCGTCCAGTCCGGCCTCCGCCAGCTGGGCGATCCGGGAGTCCGGCACGGTGCGGCCCCGCTTGGCCGCGGCCGGGTGGGCGAACACACAGACCCCGCCCGCGGCCTTGACCAGCCGGATCGCCTCGAAGGGGTCGGTCTCGTGCTTCTCCACGAAGGCCCGCCCGCCATCGGCCAGCCACTCCTCGGTGAACGCGTCGCTCACCGTCGGCACGACCCCCAGCTCCACCAGCGCGCTGGCGATGTGCGGGCGCCCGACGGAGCCGCCGGCGGCGATCCGCTCGACCTGCTCCCAGGTGACCGGCACGCCCAGCGCGTTCAGCTTGGCGATCATGCCCTTGGCCCGCGGCACCCGGTCGTCCCGGACCAGCTCGCGCTCGGCGAGCAGGGCGGGGTCCTCGGGGTCGAAGAGGTAGGCCAGCAGGTGCATCGAGATGCCGTCGATCCGGCAGGACAGCTCGGCACCGGTGACCAGGGTCAGCCCCTCGGGCAGCGCGGCGATGGCCTCGGCGTAGCCCCGGGTGGTGTCGTGATCGGTCAGCGCGACGACGTCCAGTCCGGCCGCGGCGGCGTTCCGCACCAGCCCGGCCGGGGTGTCCGTACCGTCGGAGGCCGTGGAGTGGCAGTGCAGATCGATGCGCACGACAACTCCAGCCGGACGGACGTAAGGGACACGGACACCTAAGGATAGCCGGGTTTTCGCCCTCGGCCGTCACACTTGAACCACCGGAGCGACCTTTACTTCAGCGCCCCCGAAGGGGCGCGGGGAACTGCGCGACCAGCCACGACGAACCCGCACCCGCCGACGCACGGAACCCGGCACCCCAGCAGGCGCTACGGCCGAAGCAAGCGCGGCGACAGCGCTCCGCACGGCACCAGGTCTATCTCCGCCCCCGCGTCCCGCAGATCCGTCAGCACCAGCTCGTCGTACATCAGCAGCCCGGACTGCTCGGGCCAGATCACCGCCCACAGCCACATGCCGAGCGCCTCCCCGGCGAAGACGGCGCGGTCGTCGGGGGTGCGGTAGACGTGCCAGAGCGGGGTCGGGCGGCCGGCGGCCAGCACCTTGGTCTGCGGCGGCTTCTCCACGTTCATGTACGAGCCGGGGTCCGGGCCGTCGATGCCGGCGTAGCGCGCGCCGAGGCCGACGCCCAGTTCCTCGGCGATCAGGATCAGCTCGCCGGGGCCGCCGAGCGGTCCGGGGCCCGAGCAGGCCACCGCGGTCGCACGGCCGCCGCTGCGGTCGTCCCCGGCGTACGCCACCCCCGTGAACAGCCAGCCGACCGGCAGCGGCCACGGCATCCACACCGGTACCTGCGTGCGGTGCACGACGACGTTGAGCGCCTCGACGCTGGGCGGGATCACGGGCTGCAGCGGATACACCGTGCCGTGCACATCGCACTGCCACGCATCGGCGAAGAGTCCGGGAGCCCTGACCCGGCCACCGCATCTCGGGCAACTGGGTTCGCCCCTCATAGGGCTCCACGGTCCTACCCCCGACCGCCCACGTCAAGGATGATCACCCGTCCGGACGGAAGAGCCGACCATATGCCCGACCGGCCATGATAGATGTATGTTGCATTAATTAGGTGGGCTAACTTACTATGTGCATAACCCAACTACCTAGTGAGGACGGGAGAAGCACATGGACCCCCTAGACGCGGGAGCCGGCGGCATCCTGCGGCAGCCCAAGGCGGTCTGGGCCACGGCCGGCGCCTCCGTCGTCGCCTTCATGGGCATCGGCCTCGTCGACCCGATCCTGCCCTCGATCGCCCGGGGCCTCGACGCCACCCCCAGCCAGGTGTCCCTGCTCTTCACCTCGTACTTCCTGATCACGGCCGTGGCGATGCTGCTGACCGGCTTCGTCTCCAGCCGGATCGGCGGGAAGAAGACGCTGCTGCTCGGC
The DNA here is from genome assembly GCF_000720835.1 of Streptomyces achromogenes subsp. achromogenes. Lineage (GTDB taxonomy): Bacteria > Actinomycetota > Actinomycetes > Streptomycetales > Streptomycetaceae > Streptomyces > Streptomyces achromogenes. The sequence continues at coordinate 53,208 of NZ_JODT01000025.1, forward strand.
CTCGCGTTCGTGGTGGTGTTCGCCGGCCTGGCCGGCACCTCCGGCTCGGTCGGCCAGCTCGTGGGCTACCGGGCCGGCTGGGGCCTCGGCAACGCGCTGTTCGTCTCCACCGCCCTCGCGGTCATCGTCGGCGCGGCGGCCGGCGGCAGCGCGGCGGCGATCCTGCTCTACGAGTCCGCGCTCGGCCTCGGCATGGCCTGCGGCCCGCTGCTCGGCGCGGTCCTCGGCAACGCCAGCTGGCGCTACCCGTTCTTCGGCACGGCCACGCTGATGGCGATCGGCTTCCTGTGCATCACGGCGTTCCTGAAGGAGCAGCCCAGGCCGGCCCGCAAGACCTCGGTCCTGGACCCGCTCAAGGCGCTCGGCCACGGCGGTCTGGCCTCGGCGGCGGTCTCCGCGTTCTTCTACAACTACACGTTCTTCACCGTGCTGGCCTTCACGCCGTTCGTGCTGGACATGACGCCGTACCGGTCGGGCGCGGTGTTCTTCGCCTGGGGTCTGCTGCTCGCCGTCTTCTCGGTGATCGTGGCCCCGCGCGCGCAGGAGCGGTTCGGCTCGCTGAAGGTGCTCGGCGGCTCGCTGGTGCTGCTCGCCGCGGACGTGCTCGTGCTCGGCTACGGCAACCACACCGCGGCCATCGTCTGCACCATCCTGTCCGGCGCTTTCATCGGCGTGAACAACACCGTCTACACCGAGCTGGCCCTCGGCGTGTCGGACGCCCCGCGCCCGGTGGCGAGCGCGGGCTACAACTTCGTGCGCTGGTTCGCCGCCGCCGCGGCGCCGTACTTCGCTCCCAAGATCGAGGAGTGGACCGACATCCACGTCCCGTTCGTGGTGGCGGCCGTCACGGCGGTGCTGGGCGCGCTCGTGGTCCTCGTCCGGCGCCGGGCCCTCGTACACGAAGCCGAGGAGCTCGAGCCGGGGCACGCGACCGAGGACGGTGTCGGCGTCTTCGCCAACTGACCGGATCCGGCCTTGCGTTGGTGAGTTCGGTCACTCCCGGCGAGCGGTGGCCGGTGGCCGGTTGCCGGTCAGTCCAGCGGGACTGACGTGCGGGACGGGTCCCTGAGGTCCGTCCCGTTCGCCAGCCAGCGCTCCTGGAGGGCCTGGGCGCCGTGCACCCGCTTCCAGGCGGCCTCGTTCGGGGTCATCGGCAGCAGCGGCAGGAACCGTACGGGGTCCAGCGGGGCGTCCAGCTCCAGGTCCTCGACCAGCCCGCCGGGCTCGCCCACCAGGACCGAGGTGAAGGGGGCGCCGGGCCACAGCGGCTCCCCCACGTCCAGCGAGGCGCCGGGGGCCACCACCAGGCCCTCCACCTGCGGGCTCGCGGCCAGGACGGCGAGCGGGCGGAGCAGCTTGTCGGTGTCGGCGAGGCCCGCGCGGACGGTCAGCACCAGTTCGGCGCGGGGTCCCTTCACCGGGTCGGCGAGCACCGCCGTGGGGTCCGTCATGGGCTGCCGGGACATCCCGAGGGTGGCGTACCGGACGACGTCCCCCTCGTGGAAGCGGAGCACCTCGATGCGGTCCGTGCCGAGGAAGGTGACGGCGGCGCGCGCGTCCGGCTCGCCCAGCGCGGTGGTCAACCGGGCCTCGACCAGAGGAAGAACATCAGCCATGCGGCGAGCATAGAACTCGTCAGCAGCGGGCAAAGCGGCGCCTTGACAGTAGCGGCGGCTGGTACTCTGAGCCGGTGGTTCGGGGCGACAGGCGCATGCGTCGTTGTCAAGTCCCGACACCGTTGAGACTCCCTTACGAGGGACCGGCCGGAGGAGGTGGGGCTGCCATGGATCGAAGTCGACCGTGCAGTACCACTCGCTCTTCCGGCCGCTGAATCCGGTCACCGGCTGGCCGCCGTCTTCCTTTGCGCATCGTCGTCCGGAAGAGCATCTCGTTTCGCTTTGCCTGATCTGTCTGATCTGAATCAGTTCTGCATCGGCAGTGAAGCCGCCACCGCGACGGTGCGGTGCTCCCCGCTTTGTGGACGTGCCCCACACACACAGCCAGGACGTCCCCATTCCGGGTAGTTCCACCCGTCGCCGCGCGCGTTTTCGCCGCCCGCCCGCGAAGGAGCCTGCCCATGTCGATGATCCGCGACCTGCGTGCCGTGGTCCGCCCCTCGTCCCGCGTCTCGCTGCGCAAGGACCCCGGGACGTCGTACGACACCACGCGCGACCCCGCGTCGCCCTCGGCCGTCGTCGACTGCGCCGTCTACCGCGACGGCGCGCGTGTGCCCAGCGCGGGGCCGCTGAGCCCGCAGGAGGCGATGCGGCAGGTGCGCCGCGACGGCGGGTTCGTCTGGATCGGCCTGCACGAGCCGACCGAGGCGGAATTCGCCGGTATCGCCAGCGAGTTCGGGCTGCACCCGCTGGCCGTGGAGGACGCCGTGCAGGCGCACCAGCGGCCCAAGCTGGAGCGCTACGACGACTCGCTGTTCACGGTGTTCAAGACCATCCACTACGTCGAGCACGACCGGCTGACCGCCAACAGCGAGGTCGTGGAGACCGGCGAGGTCATGTGCTTCACCGGACGGGACTTCTTCATCACCGTCCGGCACGGCGGCCAGGGCTCGCTGCGCGCCCTGCGCCACCGCCTCCAGGACGACCCGGAGCTGCTGGCCAAGGGCCCCTCGGCCGTGCTGCACGCCATCGCCGACCATGTGGTGGACGGCTATATCGCGGTCGCCCACGCGGTGCAGGACGACATCGACGACGTGGAGACCGAGGTCTTCTCACCCGGCCGCAAGGGCGGGGTCTCGCGCGGTGTGGACTCCGCCCGGATCTACCAACTCAAGCGCGAGGTACTGGAGTTCAAGCGCGCGGTGGCGCCGCTGCTGCGGCCCATGCAGCTGCTGAGCGAGCGGCCGATGCGGCTGATCGACCCGGACATCCAGAAGTACTTCCGGGACGTGGCCGACCACCTGGCCCGGGTCCAGGAGCAGGTCATGGGCTTCGACGAACTGCTCAACTCCATCCTCCAGGCCAATCTCGCCCAGGCGTCCGTCGCGCAGAACGAGGACATGCGCAAGATCACGGCGTGGGCGGCCATCATCGCCGTACCGACGATGGTGTGCGGGGTGTACGGCATGAACTTCGAGCACATGCCCGAGCTGCACTGGCGGTACGGCTACCCGGTGATCATGGGCGTCACCGCCGCGATCTGTCTGGGCATCCACCGCACGCTGAAGCGCAACGGCTGGCTGTGAGCGGCCGGTGCGGGCCGGTCGGCGGGCCGGTGCGGCCTGGTTAGGCTGGGGCCCATGACAAGCGAGCTGCTCGACCGGGCCCTCATCGAGGAGGCCGTGAAGAAGTCCGGCCTCATCTGGGTCAGGGGCGCCGGTGCCCCGGCCGCGCGGGCGCTGTGGCATGTGTGGCACGAGGGCGCGGTGTGCGTGGTCGGCGACGGGCCGGGTGAGCAGCCGCTGGCGGGGCTCGCCGACGGGAGCCTCGCCGAGGTGAGCGTGCGCAGCAAGGACAAGGGCGGCCGGCTGGTGACGTTCCCGGCCACCGTGAGCGAACTGGCGTCCGGGTCCGAGGAGTGGGAGGCGGCGGTCGCCGAGCTGAAGGGCAAGCGGCTGAACGCCCCCGACGGCGAGGAGATGCCGGCCCGCTGGGCCCGCGAGTGCCGGGTGCTGCGCCTGGTGCCGACGGGTGCGGTGACCCCGCTGCCGGACGGGAACCTGGCGGAGCGCCCGGTGCCGACTCCGGTGACGACGCGCTCACCGGTACCGGCGGGCCTGCCGAAGCTGCTGACGAGGCGCGGGAAGAAGAAGTAACGGGGCCCGGCGCCTCGCGGCGGTCCCCCTACGAGGTCGGCAGCTGTCTGCCGTAGTCCACCGTCTCCGACTTCGCCGGTTCCTCGACGGTGAAGTCCCTGCCCCAGTCGGAGAAGCTGAGCGTCCCCGCCTGCCCGGCCCGGACCAGGCGCAGCGGGTACGGCGTGCCCTGGAGGGACACGTCCAGCGTGCCGCCGGAACCGTGGTCGCCGGTGATGCGGATCGTGCGGGTACCCGATCCGTCGGCGTGCCGGCCGTCCGTCGCCAGCGTGCCGTGCAGCGTCAGCAGACCGTCGAGGAGGACGTCCTTGTCCGTGAAGCCGCTGAACTTCTTGTACGCCGGATCCCGCTGCGGCACCTTCACGTACTTGCCGTCCAGCTTGCCGGAGGCGCCGTCGCCGCCGTCGGCGTGGTTCCAGAAGTCCGCGCCGGCCTTGAGATACAGGTTCTCGCCGGCCCGCAGCAGCTGGAAGGTCGTCCCCTGCGCGGTCACCGACCCGGTGCCGCCGTCGGCCTTGAGCCGCATGTCCAGCCGGTACGTACGGCCGCTGGTGACCACGGTCCCGGACAGCCGTACCGCGCTCGCCGCGTCCGCCGCGGCCCGCGTCTTCGCCTGGATCCGGTCGGGGGGCAGCTTGCCGACCCCGTTGGTCCCGGCGTCGGGATCGTCGTCGCCGCCGCACCCCGACAGCGCCAGCGCTCCCGTCACGGCCAGTGCGCAGGCCGTGGTCACCCAAGCGGTGCGGCGGGTACGGCCCCGGGGAATCGCGGTCACCAAGGGAGCTGCCTTTCTGACGGTTCCTGAGCGGCGTACCGCAGGGTACCGGGGCGCCCGCCACCCGGCGGAGCCGGTCCGTCCGGACCGCCCACCAGGGCGTATCCGACCGGGACGGGCTAGCCTGAAGCGCACCCGTGCGGGCATGTCCGAGCAATTCCCCCGATCCCCACGCAAAGGAAGCACAGCCATGGCAGCCGGCGCTCCCCGGATCTTCGTCTCGCACCTCGCCGGGGTGCCCGTCTTCGACCCGGCCGGCGACCAGGTGGGCCGCGTCCGCGACGTGGTCGTCATGCTGCGCGTCGGGCGACGGCCTCCGCGGGTCCTCGGGCTGGTGGTGGAGCTGTCCACCCGGCGCCGCATCTTCCTGCCCATGACCCGGGTGACCGGCATCGAGTCGGGCCAGGTCATCACCACCGGCGTGCTCAACGTCCGGCGCTTCGAGCAGCGGCCCACCGAGCGGCTGGTCTTCGGCGAGCTGCTGGACCGCCGGGTGACGCTGGTGGAGACCGGCGAGGAGGTCACCGTCCTCGACGTGTCCGTGCAGCAGCTGCCCGCCCGCCGGGACTGGGAGGTCGACCGGGTCTTCCTGCGCAAGGGACGCAAGGGCGGCGCCTTCCGGCGGGCCAAGGGGGAGACGCTGACCGCCGAGTGGTCGGCCGTCACCGGGTTCTCCCTGGAGGAGCACGGGCAGGGCGCCGAGAGCCTGCTCGCCACCTTCGAGCAGCTGCGCCCCGCCGACCTCGCCAACGTCCTGCACCATCTGTCCCCCAAGCGGCGCGCCGAGGTGGCCGCCGCCCTGGACGACGACCGGCTCGCCGACGTCCTCGAAGAGCTGCCGGAGGACGACCAGATCGAGATCCTCGGCAAGCTGAAGGAGGAGCGCGCGGCGGACGTGCTGGAGGCGATGGACCCGGACGACGCCGCCGACCTGCTGGGCGAGCTGCCCGAGGAGGACAAGGAGCGGCTGCTGAGCCTGATGAAGCCCGCCGACGCGGCCGACATGCGCCGGCTGATGGCGTACGAGGAGCACACGGCCGGCGGTCTGATGACCACCGAGCCGATCGTGCTGCGCCCGGACGCCACCGTGGCCGACGCGCTCGCCCGGGTCCGCAACCCGGACCTCTCCCCCGCCCTCGCCGCGCAGGTCTACGTCTGCCGCCCGCCCGACGAGACCCCGACCGGCAAGTACCTGGGCACCGTGCACTTCCAGCGGCTGCTGCGCGACCCGCCGTACACCCTGGTCAGCTCGCTGGTCGACCACGATCTGCAGCCCCTGGACCCGGACGCGGCGCTGCCGGTGGTCGCCGGGTTCTTCGCCGCCTACGACATGGTGGCGGCGCCCGTGGTGGACGAGTCGGGGTCGCTGCTCGGCGCGGTGACCGTGGACGACGTACTGGACCACATGCTGCCCGACGACTGGCGGGAGACGGAGTTCCACCTGGACGAGGGAGAGGAGGCGCCCCCGCATGGTTCCTGAGCGCGAGACCGCGGCCCGCGAGCGCCAGCCGGCGGGCGCCACGGCCGCCGGCCGGCCCCGGATGCCCCGGCTGGACCAGCCGCGCCCGCCCCGGCGCCGGTTCCTGCCCGAGTGGGACCCGGAGGCCTTCGGCCGGCTGTCGGAGAAGATCGCCCGGTTCCTGGGCACGGGGCGCTTCATCGTCTGGATGACGGTCGTCATCATCGCGTGGGTGCTGTGGAACATCGCCGCGCCCCGCCAACTGCGGTTCGACGAGTACCCGTTCATCTTCCTCACCCTGATGCTGTCGCTCCAGGCGTCCTACGCGGCCCCGCTGATCCTGCTCGCGCAGAACAGGCAGGACGACCGCGACCGGGTCAACCTGGAGCAGGACCGCAAGCAGAACGAGCGGTCCATCGCCGACACCGAGTACCTGACCCGGGAGGTGGCCGCGCTGCGCACCGGACTGGGCGAGGTGGCCACCCGCGACTGGATCCGCTCCGAGCTCCAGGACCTGCTGAAGGAGCTGGAGGAGCGCCGCCGGCACGACGGGCACGGGGGTCAGGTCGTATTCCCGGCAGAACGGGCGGAACGCCCGCCGGGACGTGACACAGACGACCGCTGAAGGGCATCCCTCAGGCCCCTCGGCGGGCCGTACCATCGTCCTTATGGCTACGGAAGACGCGGTGCGCGAGGCACTGGCGACGGTGAACGACCCCGAGATCAACCGCCCGATCACCGAACTCGGGATGGTCAAGTCCGTGGAGATCGGCGCGGACGGAGCGGTCGCGGTCACCGTGTACCTGACGGTGTCCGGCTGCCCGATGCGGGACACCATCACGCAACGCGTCACCGAGGCGGTCTCGCGGGTCGAGGGCGTCACCCGGGTCGACGTCACCCTGGACGTGATGAGCGACGAGCAGCGCAAGGAACTGGCGGCGGCGCTGCGCGGCGGCCAGGCCGAGCGCGAGGTCCCCTTCGCCAAGCCGGGCAACCTCACCCGGGTCTACGCGGTCGCCTCCGGCAAGGGCGGGGTCGGCAAGTCCTCGGTGACGGTGAACCTGGCGGCGGCGATGGCGGCCGACGGCCTGAAGGTCGGTGTCGTGGACGCCGACATCTACGGGCACAGCGTGCCGCGCATGCTGGGCGCCGACGGCCGGCCCACCCAGGTCGAGAACATGATCATGCCGCCGTCCGCGAACGGCGTGAAGGTCATCTCCATCGGCATGTTCACGCCAGGCAACGCCCCGGTCGTCTGGCGCGGCCCGATGCTGCACCGCGCCCTCCAGCAGTTCCTCGCCGATGTCTACTGGGGCGACCTGGACGTCCTGCTGCTGGACCTGCCGCCCGGCACCGGTGACATCGCGATCTCCGTGGCCCAGCTGATCCCGAACGCCGAGATCCTGGTCGTGACGACTCCGCAGCAGGCGGCGGCCGAGGTCGCCGAGCGCGCCGGTTCCATCGCCGTGCAGACGCACCAGAAGATCGTCGGCGTGGTCGAGAACATGTCCGGGCTGCCCTGCCCGCACTGCGGCGAGATGGTCGACGTCTTCGGCACGGGCGGCGGCCAGCTGGTCGCCGACGGCCTCACCCGCACCACGGGCACCACGGTCCCGGTCCTCGGCAGCATCCCCATCGACGTCCGCCTCCGCGAGGGCGGCGACGAGGGCAAGCCGGTGGTCCTCACCGACCCCGGCTCCCCGGCGGGCTCGGCGCTGCGCGCGATCGCCGGCAAGCTCGGCGGCAGGCAGCGCGGTCTGTCGGGCCTGTCGCTGGGGCTGACGCCGAAGAACAAGTTCTGATCCGGCCTGTCCCAGGCGGCACGGGGCGCGCGTCCTTCCGGACGGCGCCCCTTCGTCATGCCGCGACGGCGCCCCTGTGCCGCCCCGCGTGAGGCTCAGCGGCCCTCGCGGTCGCCCTCGTCCCCCGGGCAGAGGTCGAGCTTGGTGCAGAGCAGGATCTCCTCGTACGCGCCACCCTCGGGCCCCGCTCCGGGCTCGCGCTCGGCATGCGGGACGAACCGCCACTGCGACGCCTTGGCGTGCCGGGTCCTGTCCGCCTTCTCCACGTGGACCCGGAGCGTGCGGGCCCTGGGGTCGTTGGTCTCCACGAGGACCTCGTCCGCGGCGAGCGGGAAGTGGTCGTGGAGCAGACACAGGCCGAAGCGGTCCAGGTTGCCGTGCCTGGCGAGCACCGCCACGATGTCCCTGACGAATTCCGAGTCCTCGGGGCCCAGCCCCTCGGCTTCCTCGAAGCGGGGCAGCGGGGCCCGGGAAGCGGAAACGTTCATGTCGGTCATGACCCCTCCGTCGGACAGTTGACGGCACATCGGATTCCAGTATCAACCGGGGACTATTTTCCCGCAATTCGACGGGCGACAGCCGATGGGGTGGCCTGCCGAAACCGCTTCGCGTGTCCCTGGGCATCCCGCGCGCAACGCCGATAAATTCCTCCGGGAGGAGGTGGCGGACAATGAAGGGAATCCGGTGGTGGCAGCTACTGCCATTGATTGTTGCGACTGTGATGTGGTGGGGGTGTTCTCCCTCGGAAGCCCTTCAGAGCGATAGCAGCCAATGCTGGGAAAGCCAGCTCGAGAGCAGTCGCGTGGACGCCCTGATTCACTTCGACCAACGCGACAGAGACGCCGTCAGAATCCGCTCGGAAATGACTGTCGAGATTCCCTTGGCCGGGTGGGTACTGGCCGACCGATTGCTTCTCGACAAGCATTCCGAAGAATACAGGAATGCCATGCAGTGCCTGCTGCGCGGGAAGGACACGGCACTCCGGCGGTCGGAATGGCGGTTCGATGACCCGGAGGTGAAGGAGCAGGGGGAAGACATTCGGGTGAGGTATGAATCCTACGCATGGATCAGGGATTATTCCCCCATCAAGCTCGGCCCATGGGTGATCAAGTGGAAGAAGGGCGGCACATGGACGGTTCGGTTCAGCCCGACGACGCTGCAGAAAGCCCACTGGAAAGTGCAGGCGGACCTCGGGGGCCTGAGATTCGTCGACACGTCGAAAACCGCCTCGCCTGACGACGGCAAGTGGATGTGGGAAGGGGACCCGCCCAGCCGGATCACCTTCGACCTCGGTCTTCCGTGGCAGCGCTGGTGGGTCCTGACCTACGGCCGGTCGTTCTGGAGCAAGATCGGCGTCGGTGCCTGGTGGGTGTGCGCTTCGGTCGTGGTCGCGCTGGCCGCGCTGCGCGGGCGGCCGAGGCGCCCTTCCTCCGGGAGCGACGGCCGCAAGGACAGCGCGGTCCAGGCGGTACTGCAATGGGCCGCGCTCAGCGGGTCGGTCGCCGTGATGCTGATCGTGATCAGCTACCAGCATGTCAGTCCGCCGTGGAATGCCCTCATGTGCATTTCGGCCGGCCTGGCCCTGACCCTGGTCGCCCGCCCTTGGCTCGGTGGCACGCCGCTCCAGGCCCGGGCCGTGCGAGGCGCGGTCATCTCCGTGGCGGCGGCCGGTTTGCTGGTGGTCGTCGCACCCCACCTGTTCTACCTGCCGCCGCATCTGGTTGCGAAGACCGAACCGAGCCTTTTGGGCAAGGTGGGTTATGTGCTCATGGGTCTGGCGGCCGTGTGGTTGTGGCTGGCGGCCCTGACCGCGTGGGCGTGGCGTTTCGCCCGCGAGGGGCTCATGCTCCCCGCCTCCTGGACGGACAGATGGAACAGGGCTCCGGTTCTCTGCGTCACCGTCGTCTCCGTGGCGCTCGGAGCGGTCGCCGGCGCCCTGCTCGGATGTCTCTCCTGGGCGAATGAGAACCAATGGGAGAGGAGTTCCTGGCCTGCCGGTCAAACCGCCGGGCAGACGCACGGGGCGAACGTCGCCAATTACCTGGCGAACTTCTCGTTGTCCCATCTGACGCTGATCTTCGCTGACAGCTGGGTCCTGACGGGGATCGCGCTCCTGGCCCTCTTGAGCTACCGCACCAGGACGCGGCAGCAGGCCGATGAGAGCCGGGAAAGGTCGGCGCCGGGGCCGGAAGGACCCGACGTACTGCTCACCGCGGGGCTCTTCGCTTTCACCGCGGGTGTGCAGGGCGCGTCGGTCGCCGGTAACGCCGCTCAGTACCCGATCTGGCTCCTGCTGAACATCGCCTCGCTGTTCGGAGTCCTCTCGGTGGGACGACGGTGGTCGGTACTGGGCCGCGTGGGCGAAACCTTCTGCCTGCACAGGATGAGAAGCGAGGAGTGGCGCCGTGAGCTGATGGAGCGGGCCCACGAGTACCGCTTCCTCGAAAACGAATCGCGTGTGCTCGGCAAGGGGGGTGCCGCGAGCATGACGCTGGATCAGGTGGAATCCCGCCAGCGCGACTTGCGGCAATGGCTGCTGGCCGGATGCGACAGCGACCGGCCACCGCCCGCCCACATGTCCGTCATGGACATCGCCCTGGCCTGGGGGCCGGAGGGCCACTGGTGGGACAACGCGGTCCGCGCCGCGCGCGTGGCCTTCTGGTTCGGGATCCCGGGCACGGTGGGGCTGCTTCTGCTGGAACTACAGCCACGACTCCAGCAGATGCGGCTCAAATACGACCCCATCGCGCTCCCGGAGATCGTCGTCAGGTTCATCGCGTTGCAGGCGGCGTGGGCCGCCGCGGGCTTCGTCCTGGGCGCGCTGTGGCGCCTGCTGCCCGGCCGTCCGAGCCCGGTCCGGGCGTTGAGCCTGGTCCTCGCCTATGCCGTGCCCGCCTGCCTGGCCGTCCTGCTCAATCTCCTCATCGGCGGGGCCTTCACACGCCTGCTCCTCTACTCCCTGTTCATGGCCGTCGTCCTGACGGCCACCAGCATCTTCATGGACGCGTCGACGTTCAGCGAGGACCAGCAGTACACGCACAGTCGTTTCGCGCTCGTCGTGTCCATCTACCGGCTCCAGGGCTTCGCCGCGTACATCGCCTGGTTCCTGGCCCAGCTGGCCGCGGCCGCGACGCTCTGGGAGTACCTGATCGATTAGCCGGCCGGCCCCGGACCGCCGCCCGGCCGCGGCGGTCCCCCGGCCCCCGTCGGCTACGCGTACGCCGTGATGTCCTTGATCGGGGCGAACCCGAGCCCGTACGCGCTCATCCCCCGCCCGTACGCCCCCAGATGGACCCCCGCCCCGGTCGTGCCGGCGAGCACCCACCCGAACTCGGACTCCCGGTAGTGGAACGAGGCGGCGGCTCCGTCCACGGGAAGGGAGAGTCTGGACCACTCGGGGCCGTCGAGGTCGTCGGCCAGTGCCCAGGCCGTCTCGGTCTGCTGCTCCAGCCAGTCGTCGCGCAGGCTGTGGTCCATCTGGCCCGGCCAGGTGAACGAGAGCAGCCCGACGCCGGCCAGCCACGCCGCCGAGGACACCGACGTCGCCTCCAGCAGGCCCGTGCCGTCGGCGGTGCGCCGGGACGGCTGCGCGGCGACGGTCACCACCACCGCGAACTTCTCCCGAGGCTCACCGGAACCGGTCTCGCCCCGCAGCGAGGGTTCGTCCCCGTGCCCGATCGAGCCGTGCTCCACGGCACCGTCGGACGTCGTGCCGACCTGCATCAGCCAGCGCGGCCCGGTGAACGCCTCGTCGAGCCCGTACCAGGGGAAGGGCGCCCGCAGGTAACCGTCGACCGTACGCCGGGCGGAGGGGAGCTGCTGTCCGCCCTCCGCGGCCGGCGCCTGCGCGCCCACCCGACTCGTCGTCTCCATCTGCCCGGACGCCTCCTCGCTCTCGTCGGACCGGCTGGCCCGCCCCCCTTCGGGCGTACGCGTCCGGTCCGCACAACAACTCGGCAGCATATCCACACCGCTGAGAGCGGCAGGGCAGGCTCTGGATGCGTGGGTCGCGCGAACGGCCTGTTCACGCCGTGCGCGGCGGGCGCGCGCTATGAAACACGTCACGTGTGCGGCGTACGCCCGCCTGCGTGTCGGGAGGAGGCAGCGGGGCCTACGTGGCGTCCATGTCGAACGGGGGGCGGTCGTCGCCCGGACCCTCGGGCTTCTTGGTCATGTCGACGCGCCCGCCGGAGGCCGGGGGCGGCGAGGACGAGGACGGCGCCTCCGCGTCGCGGCCGTGGACGGCGTCCGTGACCTCGGCCATCTCCTTCTTCAGGTCGAAGCCGTTGCGGATCTCCTTCAGGCCCAGGTCTTCGTTGTCCAGCTGCTTGCGGATGAAGGTCTTGGGGTTGAGATCCTCGAACTCGAAGTCCTTGAACTCCGGACCGAGTTCGTTACGGATGTCCTGCTTGGCGCTCTCCGAGAACTCGCGGATCTTCCGGATCGTGCGCATGACGTCCTGGATGACCTTGGGGAGCTTGTCCGGACCGAAGACGAGCACGGCGAGCACGATGATGGTCACCAGCTCCAGTGGCCCTATGTCATTGAACACCTGACGCTCCTTGCGATGTCCTCGGTCGCTCAACGGTACCCGGCCATCCCGTCCGACCGGTACCGTCCCGAGGTGAGACTTCTGTCAGTTCTGCTCCGCCGCGCCCAGCACGACTGACACCTCCCGCTTCATGCCGTCGCGGTCGACCGTCAGGCGCAGCCGGTCGCCGGGCCGGTGGGCGCGGATCTTGACGATGAGCTCCCGGCCGGAGTGCACGCGGGCGCCGTCGGCCTCGGTGACGACGTCGCCCGGCTCCAGCCCGGCCCGGTCGCCGGGACCGCCCCGGGTGACCGCGGGGCCGCCGTTCGCGCCCTTGTCGTCGATGCGGGCGCCGTCACCGGTGTAGCCCATGTCGAGCGTGACGCCGATCACCGGGTGGGTGGCGTGGCCGTGGTCGATCAGCTCCTCGGCGACCCGCTTGGCCTGGTTGACGGGTATGGCGAAGCCCAGGCCGATGGAGCCGGCCTGCCCGCCGTCGGTGCCGGAGCCGCCGCCGGCCGAGCGGATGGCGGAGTTGACGCCGATGACCCGGGCGTGGGAGTCGAGCAGCGGGCCGCCGGAGTTGCCCGGGTTGATGGGGGCGTCGGTCTGGAGGGCGTCGACGTAGCTGACGTCGCTGCCGTCGCTCTTCTCGCCGCCGGCCGTGATGGGCCGTTCCTTGGCGCTGATGATGCCGGAGGTGACCGTGTCGGCGAGGTCGAAGGGGGCGCCGATGGCCACGACGGGGTCGCCCACCCGGACGTCGTCGGAGTCGCCGAGGGGCAGCGGGGTGAGTCCGTGGACGCCGTGCACCTGGACGACGGCGAGGTCATAGCCGCCGTCGCGGCCGACGACCTCCGCCTTCACGGTGTCGCCGCTGCTGAACGTCACGGATATCTCGCCGTCCGGCCCGGCGGGCTCGACCACGTGGTTGTTGGTGAGGATGTGCCCCTGGGCGTCGAGGACGAAGCCGGTGCCGGTGCCCGCCGCGCCGTCTCCCCGGACGTGCAGGGTGACCACGCTGGGCAGGGCGCGGGCGGCGATCCCGGCCACGCTGTCCGGAGCGCGGCCGGCCGGCACGCTGCCGGGCTGCCCGCCGTGTCCCTCACGCTCGACGTAGGCGCCGACGACTCCGCCGGTGCCGCCGGAGACGACGGCCACGACGAGGGTCCACCCGATGACCCACCGCCAGGCCCGCCGCTTGCGCTGCGCCGGCGTCAGCACCTTGGCGCCCGTCTGCTGAAGGGGCTCCCGGGCCTGAGCCGCGGCCCAGGGGTCGTAACCGGCCCAGGGGTCGGCACCACCCTCGGGGACGGGGGGTACGGCAGCCGGGGGCGCCGGGTCGGGGGCGGGCATCCGCGGGGCGGGGGCCGGGACGGGCACGGGAGCCGCCGACTGGGGCACGGGTGGCGTGGCGGGCGCGGGCGTCTGCGGCGTGAGGGCCGTGGTGGAGCCCGGTGCCTGCGGGGCGGGCGTGCCTTGCGGTACGGAGAGTACGGGCGCAGTGGGCGGGGTCGGGGGTGCGGGTACGGCCGTACCGTGCGCCGGGGTGACCGCCGGATGCTGCACCGGTGGTGCGGGCGCCCAAGGGCCGGGTTGGCCGTACGGCGGGGTGCTGTAGGGGTCGGGGTCGTGCAGGGGCGTGACCCGCTCGGCCTGCGCCCGCTCACCGGAGCCCGGTACGGCGCTCTCCCCAGCTGCTCTCCCGGCCTCTCCCTCGGCCTGTCCCCCGGTCTCCCCCTCGGCCTCTCCAGGGGTGCCGGGCGGCGCGGCCGGTGCCGGCTTGGCCAGTTCGAAGTCACCGTCGGAGGGCGGGGGCGGGGGCGGGGCCGGAGCGGTCGGTGCCGTCCCCGCCGTCCCCCGCGGTCCGTCCGCCGGCGGCACGCCGTTCCCCTCGTTCATGCTCTCCCCACGGCTGGTCACGGGACATCGGCTGCCGCCCCGGGTCGGCGCCACGGACACGGCCTCCAGGATTCAACCAGGTTCGCGGGCCGTGGCGCGGTGACGGTCAGGGCGAGGAGGGCGAGGGCGTGGTGTCGGGGACGGGGGCGGACAGCGGGCCGGAGCCGGTGGCCCCGGGGGGCATGGGCCAGTCGGTGAGCGGAAGCGCCACCGTCTCGTCCAGCGGGCGTATCAGCGGGGAGATGGCGGCCGCCCCGGCGAACACCGGCGCGGTCAGCGCGCGTACCGCCTCGGCCCGGGCCTGTCGGGAGGCCGGGGCGGGAACCCCGGGCAGCAGCGGCGCGGACAGCGTGGTCGGCGCCACCGGGGCGGAGCCGAGCAGCGCGCCGCCCTGGGCGAGCAGCGGTCCCACGGGGCGCCGGCGCTGGCTGTCCGGCGTGGCCGCGCCGCCGCCCGAGCCCGAGCCCGCCGAGCGCACCGGGATGACGCCGGAGCCGCCGCGGGCGTCCGTGGCCGGGTCGCCGGGGAAGCCGGTGGTCACGCCGCCGAGGGCCAGCGCGGCCAGCGACACCGCGCCGGCGGCGGCGAACGCGAACCGCCGGCCGCGTGAGGCGGCGCGGGCGTCGTCCGGGCGGCCGACGGGGTGGATGCGGAAGCCGTCGTCCCGGGGGCCGCCGGCGCCGTCCGCGCCCGTCGGGAGCAGGCCGTGCGGGCGGGCCGGGACGTATCCGAACGGCAGGCTGTCGCCGCGCCGCGCCCCGAAGGGTCCGAGGCTTGTGGAGGTGCCGGGTCCGGGCGACGGTGTGCCGCCGCCGTCCGGACCGCCCCCGGGAAGGCCCTGGAGACGGGCCAGGAGGCTCGCCGAGGGCGGGGGCGGGGCGGCCTCCGCGAAGACGTTCTTCAGCGCGCGCTGGGCGTCCGCCTCGGCCTTGCACCGGGCGCAGGTGGCCAGGTGCGCGAGGACCCGCTCACGCGTCTCATGACCGAGTTCCCCGTCCACCAGGGCGGAGAGCCGGTCTCCCAGGTGCTGCTCTGCGAGGCGTGTCTCCTCGGCAGGTTTCGACCGAGATCCACTCACGCGGTCGCGCCCCCTCCCCCCAGCGCGGGGACCCGGGCCAGGAAGGAGCGCCGCTCGGCCGCGCGGGCCTCCGGGGAGCGGTGCGCGAGGGCCTTGCGGAGCTGGGACCGGCCGCGGTGGATACGGGAGCGGACCGTGCCGAGCTTCACGCCGAGGGTGGCGGCGATCTCCTCGTACGACAGTCCCTCGATGTCGCACAGGACGACGGCGGCGCGGAACTCGGGCGCCAGGGTGTCCAGGGCCTGCTGGACGTCGGCGTCGAAGTGGGCGTCGTTGAACAGCTGCTGCGGGGTGGGCTCGCGGCTGGCCAGGCGCTCGGCCGCGTCCTCGCCGAGGGCGTCGAAGCGGATGCGCTGCTTGCGCCGGACCATGTCCAGGAAGAGGTTGGTGGTGATGCGGTGCAGCCAGCCCTCGAACGTGCCCGGCGAGTACGTCGACAGGGAGCGGAAGACGCGGACGAAGACCTCCTGGGTGAGGTCCTCGGCGTCGTGCTGATTGCCCGTCAGGCGGTAGGCCAGTCGGTAGACCCGGCCGCTGTGCGTGCTGACGATCTCGTCCCACGTGGGCGGAGTCCACGCCTGCCCGTCCGCGTCGGTGGCGAAGGTCGCGGTCGGGGGCTCGCCTGCGGCGGACCCGGCGGCGTGGCTGTCAGCAGCGGTGTCGGTCACGGATTTCGGCCTGCCCGCCGACCCGAGGAAGCGCCGCAGCACTCCGCCCCGATCCCCGGGCGCAGCCGCACCTCCCCTGTCGGCTCTGGTGGTGTCCAGTGGAGCCCCTACCATAGCCACCTCGCCCGTTAGCTCCGGATAAGCGGTTTTACGAGAATTTGATACTTGCTGATCCGGCTCATCCGGCTGCGTCAGCAGTTGCTCGCCGTCCTGCCTCACCGCTCGCCCCCCGTCGCGTCGCCGGCCACCGTCTCAACCTGGTAAACGCACGGGCTCATCTGCGGGTTCCCGCCGCCAACGGATACAGTCACGCCCAGGCAACCACGGGGACAGGAGAGGGTCATTACCGCCAACCGGCAGACGAGCTGGGCGTTCGCCGACGCCTTTGTCGCCGAGGACGAAGCGCTGCGCTGGGCCCGCGAACGGGCCCGCGAGGCAGGGCTGCGCTCGGTGTCGCCCAGCACGGGCGCCGCGCTGCGACTGCTCGCCGCCTCCGTGGACGCGAAGGCGGTCGCGGAGATCGGCACCGGCTGCGGGGTGTCCGGCATTCATCTGCTGCACGGGATGCGGCCGGACGGGGTGCTCACGACCGTGGACCCGGAGCCGGACCACCAGCAGTTCGCCCGGCAGGCCTTCCGCGGCTGCGGCTTCGCCAGCAACCGGGCCCGGTTCATCCCCGGCCGCGCCCTGGACGTCCTGCCGCGCCTCGCCGACGCGGGCTACGACCTCGTGTTCTGCGACGGGGACCGGCTGGAGTACCCGGACTATCTCGCCGAATCGTTGCGCCTGCTGCGGCCGGGCGGCCTGGTGGTCTTCGAGGGCGTCTTCGCGGACGGCCGTACGGTCGACTCGGGGCCCCAGCCCACCGAGGTGCTGCGGCTGCGGGAGCTGCTGCGCACCGTGCGGGAGAGCCAGGAGCTGGTGTCCTCGCTGCTGCCGGTGGGCGACGGGCTGCTCTGCGCCGTCAAGCGATGACGGCGGTGCGCGGGGTGAGGGGGGTGCCCGCGGTACCGGCTGTGCGGGCCGCGCCGGCCGCCCCCGAAGACGCGGCTGCCCCGGCACCGCGTACGATGCCGGGGCAGGCGCGAGGACAGAATCGGGACGTCAGACGACGACCTTCTTGAGGGCGTCGCCAAGCGCCTCGGCCTCGTCAGGGGTCAGCTCGACGACGAGTCGACCGCCGCCTTCGAGCGGAACGCGCATGACGATGCCCCGCCCCTCCTTGGTCACCTCGAGCGGGCCATCACCCGTCCGCGGCTTCATGGCCGCCATGCTCGTTCCCCTTCCTGAAACCAGCTCATCGTCTCTGCCGGTACCCCCGCGCAGGGGGCACCCGCCATCCGGAACGGACACGCGACACCGGCATCGAACACATTGCTTCCTGGCCATTATCCCGCATGGCAGGACCCGATGACCAACATCGGTCGGGATCGCTTGGGCAACGCGCGCGAGCAAAACCACCCAATTCGGGGATGTGCCTGCGATACTGCGCCACCCCGTGAGGTCCTCCCGGCCGGCTCCGTCCCCGATTTCTTTGACGCAGGTCACACGTCCGCTCCGGTCGCCGGCCGGTGATCTCCGCCATGCTGTCCTCAGACAGGGACGTACTGAGCGGTACGTCACCAGCGGTTACTCCGGAGGGGACACGCCATGGCCGACACCGTGCTCTACGAGGTGAGCGACGGACTCGCGACGATCACGCTGAACCGCCCCGAGGCGATGAACGCGCTGAACATCGCGACGAAGACGGCCCTGCGGGAGGCGGCGGAATCGGCGGCCGGGGACACGGCCGTCCGGGCGATCCTGCTGACCGCCGCCGGGGACCGGGCCTTCTGTGTGGGCCAGGACCTCAAGGAGCACATCGGGCTGCTGGCCGGCGACCGGGAGACCGGCACCGGGCAGACGATGAGCACGGTCAGGGAGCACTACAACCCGATCGTGCGGGCCCTGGCCGGGGCGCCGAAGCCGGTGGTCGCGGCGGTGAACGGCGTCGCGGCCGGCGCCGGGTTCGGCTTCGCGCTCGCCGCGGACTACCGGCTGGTGGCGGACACCGCCGCGTTCAACACCTCCTTCGCGGGCGTCGCCCTGACCGCCGACTCCGGCATCTCCTGGACACTGCCCCGGGTGATCGGCCCGAGCCGCGCCGCCGACCTGCTGCTCTTCCCGCGCAGCATCAGCGCCCAGGACGCCCTGGAGCTGGGCATCGCCAACCGCGTCGTACCGGCGGGCGAACTGCGCGCCGAGGCCGCGAAGGTGGCGCGGGCGCTGGCCGAGGGGCCGACGGTGGCGTACGCGGCACTCAAGGAGGCGGTGGCCTACGGGCTGACGCACTCCTTGGAGGAGACGCTGGAGAAGGAGGACGAGCTGCAGACCCGGGCCGGGCGGTCCGAGGACCACCACATCGCCGTCCAGGCGTTCGTGAACAAGGAGAAGCCGAAGTACCTGGGCCGCTAGGTCCTGTCTGACGCCGTCGGTTCGGCTACGGGGTGCGGGCCACGCAGGCCTCCAGGTGGTCGTCGACCAGGCCGCACGCCTGCATCAGGGCGTACGCCGTCGTCGGGCCGACGAACCGCAGGCCCCGCTTCTTCAGCGCCTTGGACAGCGCCGTGGACTCCGGGGTCACCGCCGGGACGTCGTCCAGGGTCCTCGGGGCCGGGCGGGCCGCCGGGTCCGGGGCGTGGGACCAGATCAGCTCGTCCAGCTCGCCCTCGGCCCAGCCGGCGAGCAGGCGCGCGTTGGCGAGCGTGGCGTCGATCTTGGCGCGGTTGCGGATGATGCCCGGGTCGGCCAGCAGGCGCTCGCGGTCGGTGTCGGTGAACGCGGCGACCTTCTCGATGCGGAAGCCGGCGAAGGCGGCGCGGAAGCCCGGGCGGCGGCGCAGGATCGTGATCCAGGACAGGCCGGACTGGAAGGCCTCCAGGCTGAGCCGTTCGAAGAGGGCGTCGTCGCCGTGGACCGGGCGGCCCCACTCCTCGTCGTGGTACGCCACATAGTCGTCGGTGGACAGGGCCCAGGGGCAGCGCAGGGCGCCGTCCGGCCCGGCGACGGCGGCTCGGCCGGTCATCGCTGCTCCTCCCGGTCCTCGTCCGGCTCCGTCCGCGGGTGCTCGGCCCGCTGTTCCCGCGCGGCGGCCCGGGCGCCGGCCAGCGCGGACTCCAGGCCGGCGATGCGGGCGTCCCGCTCGGCCAGCTCGGCGGCGAGCCGGCCGAGCGCGTCGTCGACGTCGGCCATGCGGTAGCCGCGCGGCGCGACCGGGAAGCGCAGGCTCTCCACGTCCGCGCGGTCCACCGGGCGGTCCGGCGGCAGCGGGTCCTGGAGCCGCTCCGGCGCCGCCTCCGGCAGCGGGGCGCTCTCCCCGCCGCCGACCACGGCCAGAGTCACCGCGGCGACCACGACGGCCAGCGCGACGACCAGGAACAAGAACATCACCATCGCCTCAGGGTCCCCACGCTCGTACCGGACGCTGTGCCGGCAGCGGTATCTGTCAGGGTCCGATCGTGCCATGCGAGTCTGACAGTTAGGGTCACAGGCGGCTGTACAGCGGGACGTACTAGGAGAGGGCAGGGCGGATGCTCAGGCTGGGCAAGCGGGAATTCGGGCCGCACGAGCCGGTGATCATGGCGATCGTGAACCGGACGCCGGATTCCTTCTACGACCAAGGGGCCACGTTCCGCGACGAACCGGCGCTGGCGCGGGTGGAGCAGGCGGTGGCCGAGGGCGCCGCGATCGTGGACATCGGCGGGGTCAAGGCCGGGCCCGGCGAGGAGGTCTCGGCCGAGGAGGAGGCGCGCCGGACGGTCGGCTTCGTCGCGGAGGTACGGCGCCGGTTCCCCGATGTGATCATCAGCGTGGACACCTGGCGGGCGGAGGTCGGCGAGGCCGTGTGCGAGGCGGGCGCGGATCTGCTGAACGACGCGTGGGGCGGCGTCGACCCCGGGCTCGCCCAGGTCGCGGCGCGGTACGGGGTGGGGCTGGTGTGCACGCACGCGGGCGGGGCGCAGCCGCGGACCCGGCCGCACCGGGTGACGTACGACGACGTCATGGCCGACATCCTGAACGTGACCCTCGGGCTGGCCGAGCGGGCGGTCTCGCTGGGGGTGCCGCGGGAGTCGGTGCTGATCGATCCCGGGCACGACTTCGGGAAGAACACCCGGCACAGCCTGGAGGCGACGCGGCGGCTGGACGAGATGGTGGCCACGGGCTGGCCGGTGCTGGTGTCACTGTCCAACAAGGACTTCGTCGGCGAGAGCCTGGACCGGCCGGTGAAGGAGCGGCTGATCGGCACGCTGGCCACGACGGCCGTCTCCGCGTGGCTCGGGGCGCAGGTGTACCGGGTGCACGAGGTGGCTCAGACCCGTCAGGTACTGGACATGGTGACCGCCATCGCCGGCCACCGGACCCCCACGGTGGCCCGCCGGGGCCTGGCCTAGCCGCCGGTCACTCGCGGGTGCGGCCGGTGTATTCGCGGCGGCCTACCGCCCCGCCTCCTTCGACACCAGGGCCACCGCTTCCTCCACCTCGTCCGTGACGTGGAACAGGAGGAGGTCCTTCTCCGCCGCCTTGCCCTGGGCGACCAGGGTGTTTCTCAGCCAGGACACCAGGCCGCCCCAGTACTCGCTGCCGAAGAGGACGATGGGGAAGCGGGTGACCTTCTGGGTCTGGACGAGGGTGAGGGCCTCGAAGAGTTCGTCCAGGGTGCCGAGGCCGCCGGGGAGGACCACGAACCCCTGCGCGTACTTGACGAACATCATCTTGCGGACGAAGAAGTAGCGGAAGTTCAGGCCGATGTCGACGTAGGGGTTGAGGCCCTGCTCGAAGGGCAGCTCGATGCCGAGGCCCACCGAGATGCCGCCCGCCTCGCACGCGCCCTTGTTGGCCGCCTCCATGGCGCCCGGGCCGCCGCCGGTGATGACCGCGAACCCGGCCTCCACCAGCCCCCGGCCGAGCCGCACCCCGGCGTCGTACTCGGGCGAGTCCGCCGGCGTCCGTGCCGAGCCGAAGACGCTGATGGCGGGCGGGAGTTCGGCCAGCGTGCCGAAGCCCTCGATGAACTCCGACTGGATGCGCAGCACCCGCCAGGGGTCGGTGTGCACCCAGTCGGAGGGAGCGCGCTCGTCCAGCAGCCGCTGGTCGGTCGTGCTGGCGGTGACCTGGCCCCGCCGCCGGAGGACCGGCCCGAGCCGCTGCTCGTCCGGCGGCTGCTTCTTCCCCTCGGGGTTGCCGGTAGGCATGTGGGCTCCCTCCGCTTGCCGGTAGTTCGTTCCCAGCCTAGATCCATCCGGGTTACGGACGGGGGACCCCGGCGTGTCCGGCGGGCACCGGCCCGCGCGCCCTTACGCGGTGAGCCAGTTCCGCAGCCGCTCCTCGCCCGCCAGGATCTTCGCGGTCTCCACGCGCTCGTCCCGCTTGTGCGCCAAGTGCGGGTTGCCGGGGCCGTAGTTGACCGCCGGGATCCCGAGCGCGGAGAACCGGGACACGTCCGTCCAGCCGTACTTGGGCCGCGGGGTGCCGCCCACCGCCTCGATGAAGGCCGCGGCGGCCGGGTGCGACAGGCCCGGCAGCGCGCCCCCGCTGTGGTCGTCGACGACGAACTCCGTCACCCCGCAGTCCGCGAACACCTCGTGGACGTGCGCGATCGCCTCCTCCTCGGTGCGGTCGGGGGCGTAGCGGAAGTTGACCGTCACCACGCACTCGTCGGGGATGACGTTGCCCGCCACTCCCCCGCCGATGCGCACCGCGTTCAGGCCCTCGCGGTACTCCAGCCCGTCGATGACCGGCCGGCGCGCCTCGTAGGACGCCAGGCGGGCCAGGATCGGGGCCGCCGCGTGGATGGCGTTGGAGCCCATCCAGCCGCGCGCCGAGTGCGCCCGCTCGCCCGAGGTCTTCAGCAGCATCCGCAGCGTGCCCTGGCAGCCGCCCTCCACCTCGCCGTCGGACGGCTCCAGCAGCACCGCGAAGTCGCCCTCCAGCCACTGGGGGCGGGCCTCGGCGACATGCCGCAGGCCGTTGCGCTCGGCCTCGACCTCCTCGTTGTCGTAGAACACGAGGGTCAGGTCGCGGTTGGGGGCGGGGACCGTGGCCGCGATGCGCAACTGCACCGCCACGCCCGACTTCATGTCGCAGGTGCCGCAGCCCCACAGCACGCCGTCGGCGTCGAGCCGCGAGGGCACGTTGTCCGCGATCGGGACGGTGTCGATGTGGCCGGCCAGGATGACACGTTCGGCGCGGCCCAGGTTCGTCCGGGCGACCACGTTGTTGCCGTACCGGTCCACGGTCAGGTGCGGCAGGGCGCGCAGAGCCGTCTCGATGGCGTCCGCGAGCGGCTTCTCGGTGCCGCTGACCGACGGGAAGTCCACGAGCCGCGCGGTGAGCGTGGCGGCGTCCAGCGTGAGGTCAAGGGAGGTGTCGGGCATGACCTCGACCCTAGCGCGCCACCTGCCGGAACACCGCCGGGCCGACGGCGGTGACCGCACGCGGGGCACCGGCCGGGCTCCAGTACCTTGTACGCGTGCCAGAGCCGTCCCCCACCTCTCCCGTACGCCGTGGTCGCCGTTTCCGTTTCACGGCGGCCCTGTTGGTCCTGTGCGGTGTCGCCGCGTACCTCGTGGTGCAGTACGTCACCGGAGGCGGCGGAGCGCGCGGCTGCGCGGTGGTCTCGGCCTCCGGTGACGGGGCCGCCTACGAGTTCACGCCCGAGCAGGCGGAGAACGCGGCCACGATCGCGGCCGTGGGCACCGGCCGCGGGTTGCCGGAGCGGGCCGTGACGATCGCGCTGGCCACCGCCATCCAGGAGTCGGGGCTGCGCAACATCCGGCACGGCGACCGGGATTCGCTGGGCCTGTTCCAGCAGCGCCCCTCGCAGGGCTGGGGCAGCGAGCGGCAGATCATGGACCCGTCGTACGCGGCGGGCATCTTCTACGCGCACCTGGCCAAGGTGCCGCACTACACGGAGCTGCCGCTGACGGTGGCCGCGCAGCGGGTGCAGCGCAGCGGCTACCCGGAGGCGTACGCCAAGCACGAGTCGGACGCCACGCTGCTGGCGGAGGCCCTGACCGGGCGCGCGGCGGCCACGCTGACCTGTGACGGGCGCCCGCAGCACACGGCGCCCGAGACCGGCCCGGACGCGGTACGGGCCGCGCTGGTACGGGACTTCGGGCGCGACGCGCTCCAGGAGACCGGCGCGGTGGTGGGCGGGACGCCCGTGCCGGCGCCGTCCCCGTCGCCGAGCGTGACCGCGACCGCGCGCGGGCGGACGGTGACGGTGCCGGTGCCGGAGGGCGCGAAGACGGACGCCACCGGGCGCGACGAGCGGGAGCGGGGCTGGCAGCTGGCGCACTGGGCCGTCGCCAACTCCTCGGCGCTGCGCATCGAGCGGGTGACGTACGCGGGGCGGGAGTGGACCGTGGGGAACCACTCCGACGAGTGGCGCCCTGTCGCCTCCGAGGGGGCCGCCGGGGCGGAGCGGTCCGCCGGGGCCGTCCGGATCGTCGCCGCGCAGTAGGCCGTTGACCGCCGGTCGCACAGCCGTATGGTTGATCACTCCTGCGGGTTGTGCTCCGCCCGAGTGACGGGGTGGTCGGCGCGGGGGCCTCTCCGGGGGCGGAAATCCTTGGGAAATCAGGGGCTGGAAGGTTTCCGCGCGGGTGCGCACGAACGTTCTTTGCCCGTTTTTATCCACACCCGATAATGCGATGCGTTATCCATTCTTTACCCGGGGCGTCCGCAACCTTCGCGGGCTTCGAGCGGTAGTCACGGCGTCCGAGCCGCCAGACGGGCTCGGGCGCAGACACCGTTCTCTCCCGTCGAATGGAGCATCATGTCCCTCCCTCTGACCCGCCGGATCGCCCGTGCCGCGCTGCTCGTCGCAGCGGGAGCGGCCGCCGGGGTCGGTGCGGCCGGCTCCGCCGGTGCGGCCACGAACCTGCCCGACGTCGGCCCCAACCTGAGCGGGCTGACCGCGCTGGACGGGGCGCACGCCGGTGACGCCGTCGACAGCGCCGCGCGGCAGGTGACCCAGGTCGCGGGCCACACGGGCGGCAAGGCGGTCGAGCAGGCGGTGCCGGCCGCGGGCAAGACCGGCGGCAGCGCCGTGAAGCGGACGACCCCGGTGGCGCAGAAGGCCGTCGGCGACACGGCCGGGGCCGCGGGGGGTGTCCTCGGGGACACCGCGGTCGGCGCGACCAAGGGTGGTCTGCCGATCGACTCGCTCACCAAGGGCGGGCTGCCGACGGACTCCCTGCCGACGAAGGGTCTGCCCACGCAGGGCCTGCCGCTCGGCTGAGGCCGCCGGTACCGGTGAACGGGGTCCAGGGAAGTTCCCTGGGCCCCGTTCGCCGTCGTGCCCCCGCCGGGTGCCGTTCCGGCGCCCGGCGCCGCGCGTGCGGCCCGTCGGTCAGCGGATCGGCGGGCCGGCCCGTCAGCGCGTCGGCATGTCAGCGGGTCAGGCGGGCGACGGCCGCCTGGACGCGTTCGTCCGTCGCCGTGAAGGCCACCCGGACGTGGCGTGCGCCCGCCTCGCCGTAGAAGTCGCCCGGGGCCACCAGGATGCCCTGGTCGGCCAGGTGGGCCACCGTGGACCAGCAGGACTCGTCCCGGGTGGCCCAGAGGTACAGGCTCGCCTCGCTGTGTTCGATGCGGAAGCCGTGGGCGAGGAGGGCCGAGCGCAGGGCCTCGCGGCGGGCCGCGTAGCGCTCGCGCTGTTCCCGCACGTGGTCGTCGTCGCCGAGCGCGGCCACCACCGCGGCCTGCGTCGGCGCGGAGGTCATCATGCCGCCGTGCTTGCGGATCTGCAGCAGCGGGCCGAGGACCTCCGGGTCGCCGGCGATGAAGGCCGCGCGGTAGCCCGCCAGGTTGGACCGCTTGGACAGGGAGTGCACGGCGACGATGCCCTCGTAGGAGCCGCCGTTGACGTCCGGGTGCAGGACCGAGACCGGGTCGGCCTCCCAGCCCAGCTCCAGGTAGCACTCGTCGGAGAAGAGCAGGACGCCGTGGGCGCGGGCCCAGGCGACGATGTCCGTCAGCTCCCGCTTGGTCAGCACCCGGCCCGTCGGGTTGGACGGGGAGTTCAGCCAGAGCAGCCGCAGGTTCGCCGGGTCCAGCTCGCGCGGGTCGTCGTAGACCTCGTACGCGGCGCGGGCGAGGCGGGCGCCGACCTCGTAGGTGGGGTAGGCCAGGCGCGGGTAGGCGACCTTGTCGCCGGGGCCGAGACCGAGCTGGGTGGGCAGCCAGGCCACCAGTTCCTTGGAGCCGACGACCGGCAGGACGTGCCGGTGGGTGATCCCGCGGGCGCCCAGCCGGCGCTCCAGCCAGCCCGTGATCGCGTCGCGCAGCGCGGGGGTGCCCCAGACGGTCGGGTAGCCCGGCGAGTCGGCCGCGTCGACCAGGGCCTTCCGGATCAGCTCGGGCACCGGGTCGACCGGGGTGCCCACCGAGAGGTCGACGATGCCGTCCGGGTGGGCGGCGGCCGTCTTCTTGTACGGCTCCAGCTTGTCCCACGGGAAGACGGGAAGCCGGTCGGAGACTGCGGACACGATCAGTGGCTCACTTTCGTACGGTGCGGCAAACGCCTCGGTCCCGTGCGGCGCTGATCGGGAGGATCGGGCCGTACGGGACCGAGGCGGCGCGGTTGCGGCCGCTTGGCGCTCAGGCGGGCGGTCAGCCCTGCTTCGGCAGCTCGGCGACGAAGGGGTGGTCGCGCTCGATCAGCCCCAGCTTGCTGGCGCCGCCGGGCGAGCCCAGCTCGTCGAAGAACTCGACGTTCGCCTTGTAGTAGTCCTTCCACTCCTCCGGGACGTCGTCCTCGTAGAAGATCGCCTCGACCGGGCAGACCGGCTCACAGGCACCACAGTCGACGCATTCGTCCGGGTGGATGTACAAGGACCGCTGGCCCTCGTAGATGCAGTCGACCGGGCACTCCTCGATGCACGCCTTGTCCTTGACGTCGACACAAGGCTGCGCGATGACGTAGGTCACGCTGTCGTTCCTCCTCGATAGGGCGCTGGCGGGCCTCCTCAGGCCCGCCGCCTGGCGCGCGGGAGCGCGGCGTCGTCGATGCCCGCCCCTAGTATCTCCGTTCCGGAGCATGATCCGAACAGGAGGGGTGAACTGACCGGTGGAAATCTCGGCGACAGGACGCCTGGAGGTCCGAATCACCCCTGCTGACGTGGGGAAACGGGTCTCTGTACGGCGGTTGGGCGAACCCGGTGCCGGACCGGAGAAGTTCACTGACACGGTGGGTGTTCTCACATCCTGGGACGGTGGCGTGCTCATGATCACACGCCGGGACGGCGAAAGTGTCGGGATTCCCGAATCCGCGCTGGTCGCGGGCAAAGTGATTCCCGCCGCACCGGCGCGCCGCCGGGGCCCCGCAGCCACGTACCCGGAACTGGCGCGCATCGCCGCGCGCGCCTGGCCGCCGGTGGAGAGCGAGCCGCTGGGCGACTGGGAGCTGCGGGCCGCCGCCGGGTTCACCCGGCGCGCCAACAGCGCGCTGCCGCTGGGCGGCCCGGGGCTCGGGCTCGACGCGGCCCTGGACGCCGTACGACGCTGGTACGGCGAGCGCGGCCTGCCGGCGCGGGTGCAGACCGCGACCGGCGCGGAGGGCACGCAGGAGCTGCTGTGCGCGGAGCTGGAGCGGCGCGGCTGGGTGCGGGAGGTGACCGCCGAGGTGTGGACCGGGGCGCTGGCGCCGGTCGCGGACCGGGCCGGTGGCGAGGGTGTGGCGCTGTCCCGGACGGCGGACGAGGCATGGCTCGCCCGGTACCGGCGCAAGGGAGTGAGCGAAGTGGCCCTGCGGGTGCTGCACGGCGGGCCGTCGGTGTGGTTCGCGACCGTGCCCGGTGCCGGGGGCGGCGAGCCGCCGGCGGCGATCGGGCGGTGCGTCGTGGACGGCCGGTGGGCCGGGTTCGCCGCCGTCGAGGTGGACCCCGCCCGGCGCCGGGAGGGGCTGGCCACCGAGGTGATGGCCGCGCTGGCCCGGCGCGCCCTGGACGAGGGCGCCTCGGCGGCGTGGCTCCAGGTGGAGGCGGACAACGAGGGCGCCCGGGCGCTGTACCGCGCGCTCGGCTTCCTGCCGCACCACGCCTACCACCACTACCGCGCCCCGGAAGCACCGACGGCGCAGGGCGCCGTACCGGAGGTACCGGCCACGTCCGACGCCGTACCGGAGGTACCGGCCGCCCCGGCCACCCCTGCCACGCCGGAACAACCGGACGCGCCCGGCCGCACGCCGCAGCGCCCGGTCACGCCCCCCACCTCTCGTGGAAGGGCCTGAACCCGTCATGCGTCAGCCGTATCTGCCGCCCCCGTACCCGCCCCCGCCGGAGCGCTCCGCCGAGTTGCGGCGGCGGTTCGCCGAGGAGACGCGGGCCGAGCGGCCGGATCTGTCGGCGCTGTGCCTGCTGATCGGCGCCGAGCTGGACGGCTCGCTGGACGACGCCGGTATCGACGCCGCGCAGGCGGAGCTGGACCTGCTGGCGGGCGAGCTGCCGTACCGGCCGGGCGGGCCGCGCGCGTGGGCGGAGGCGGCGCGCCGGCTGCTGGGTGACCGCCACGGCTTCCACGGCACGCCCGGCGACTACCAGCGGCTGGAGTCCTCCCTGCTGCACGAGGTGCTCCGGCGGCGGCGCGGGCTGCCCATCCTGCTGTCGGTGGTCTGGCTGGAGGTCGCGCGCCGGGCCGGGGCGCCGGTGTACGGGGTCGCGCTGCCGGGGCACTTCGTGGTCGGGTTCGGGCCGGCGGCGGACCGGGTGCTGGCCGACCCCTTCGACGGCGGGCGGGTGCTGACCGGGACGGACGCCGAGCTGCTGGTGGTGGGCGCCACGGGCGCGCCGCCGGACCCCTCGATGCTGGAGCCGGCGCCGCCGCTGGAGGTCGTGCAGCGGGTGCTGAACAACATGCGGGCGTGGGCGGCGGCGCGGCCGGAGCGGTCCGACGTGGCACTGCGGGCCGTGGAGCTGGCGCTGCTCATCCCCTCGCATCCGGCGCGGCTGCGCTACGAGCGCGGGCAACTGCTGGTGCGGTGCGGGCAGTTCGCGGCCGGCGCCGAGGAGATGGAGCACTACGCCGACCTGATCGAGGTGGTGGACGAGGCGGCGGCGCGCGCCATCCGGCAGGAGGCGGGCACCGCACGCGCCACGCTCAACTGACCGGGCCGCCCCTCACAGCCAGCCCTTCTCCCGGGCGATCAGCACCGCCTCCGCCCGGTTGCGGGCCGCCAGTTTCTGGATGGCCGTCGACAGGTAGTTGCGGACCGTGCCCGGGGACAGGTGCAGGGCCTTGGCCAGTTCGGCGTTGGTGGAGCCGTCGGCCGCCGCGCGGAGCACCTCGCGTTCGCGTTCGGTGAGCGGGTTGGCGCCCTCGGCGAGCGCGGCGGCGGCCAGCGTGGGGTCGATGACCCGCTCGCCGGCCAGCACCTTGCGGATCGCCTCGGCGAGCTGGGCGGCGGGGGCGTCCTTGACGAGGAAGGCGTCGGCGCCGGCCTCCATGGCGCTGCGCAGATAGCCGGGCCGGCCGAAGGTGGTGAGCACCACCAGCTTCACGTCCGGGTAGGCGCGGCGCACCCGGGCCGCGGCCTCGATGCCGGTGCAGCCGGGCATCTCGATGTCGAGCAGCGCCACGTCCACGCCGTGCGCGCCGACGGCGGCGAGCACCTCGTCGCCGCGCGCGGCCTGGGCGACGACCTCGATGTCGTCCTCCAGGCCGAGCAGCGCGGCCAGCGCCTCGCGGACCATCGACTGGTCCTCGGCCAGCAGGACCTTGATCGTGCTCGTCATGCCCCGGATCCTATGTCGGTCCGGGGGGCCGCCGGCACCCGGGCGACCAGCCGGAATCCCTGTCTTGTCCGGCCTGCCCGCAGGGTCCCGCCAACCTTCTGGAGCCGCTCGGTCAGGCCGGTCAGACCGTTGCCGGGGCCCTTGCCGGAACCGCCGGAACCGTTGTCCTCGACGGTGAGTTCGAGCACCGGGCCGTCCAGGGTCTCGTGGCGCAGCAGGCGTACCGCGCAGCGCTCGGCGCCGCTGTGCCGGACCACGTTGGTGACCGCCTCGCGCAGCGCCCAGGCGAGGGCGGACTCGGCCTCCTCCGGCACGCCGGCGAGGCCGGGGTCGGCGGGCACCTCGGCGGCCACCCCGGCGGCGGCCAGGGCGACCTGGGCGCCGGCGAGTTCGGCGGCCAGCCGGGGCCGCCGGTAGCCGGTGACGGCCTCCCGCACGTCGACCAGGGCCTGCCGGCTGACCTGTTCGATGTCGGCGATCTGCCGGGCCGCCTGCTCCGGATGGCCGGGCAGCATCCGGCCGGCCAGCTCGCTCTTCAGCGTGATCAGGGAGAGCGAGTGACCGAGCAGGTCGTGCAGGTCGCGGGCGAGGCGCAGGCGCTCCTCGTTGGCGGCGAGCTGGGCGACGGTGGCCCGGGCCTTGCGCAGCTCGATGGTGGTGCGCACGAGCTGGCCGACGCCGGTCATCGCGAAGCCGATGAGCACGACGAGGACGACCAGGCCGCGCGCCTCCTTCTCGGCGGAGCGCAGGCCGATCAGGTACATCGCCAGGGCGGAGGCCGGGATGGCGAAGTAGGCGGCGCGCAGCGGCAGGGTGGCGCCGTAGGCGACCGCCAGGTAGACGAACAGGCCCAGCCAGGCGCTGCCGAGGGTGTAGGCCAGGACGGGGGCGAGGACGCCGAGGATCCCGCCGAGGACGAGCACGACGCCCCGGGAGAACGGGCGGCCGATGTTGCGGAAGACCATCGTCAGGTAGACCCCGACGAACACGGCGAGGCCGCAGGAGCCCGCCACGGTGGCGGCGGTGGAGTGGTGTCCGCCGGCCAGGTCCTCGACCGGTGAGCTGAGGAAGACCAGCCAGACCAGGATCCACAGCGCCTTGATCATCAGGTCGCGCCGGCTGGTGGGCGGCCAGCCCACGGGGGTGTGCCGCGGCATCGCGGTGTGCCGGTCTTCCGTCGTGGTGCCGCTCACGCCTTCAGCGTGTCCTTCCGGTACAGCCAGGCCGCGCCGCCCGCGAACAGGACGAAGGAGACGACGAGGACGGCGATGTCCCGGGCGTGCGGGGCCTGGCTCTGTTCGATGGCCCGTCCCAGGGCAGCGTACGCGTGGGTGGGCAGCCACCGGGCGATGTCCTGGAGCCACCCCGGGAAGGTGGTCGTGGGCATCCACAGGCCGCCCAGCATGGACAGCCCGAAGTAGATGATCATGGTGATGGGGCGGACCGCGTCGCCGGTGGCCAGGTAGCCGAGGGCGACGCCGAGCGCGGCGAAGACCAGGCTGCCGGCCCAGACGGCGCCGCTCAGGGCGAACCACTGCCAGGCGTCGAGGCGGACGTCCTTCACCAGGGCGGCGACCGCGAACACGATGACGATGGACGGCAGGCTGACCACGGCCGCGCCGGCGGTCTTGGCGAGGACGTAGCCGCGCCCGGGCAGCGGGGTCAGCCGCAGCTGCCGTACCCACCCGTTCTCGCGCTCCTTGGCGATGCGCTCGCTGTTGCCCATGAGCGTGGCGGTCAGGGCGCCGAAGGAGGCCATGGAGACCATCATGTACGTCGGCAGGGTCAGCCCCGTGCCGTCGACCTCGGTGTGGCTGTCGGCGTTGCCCGCGATCAGCAGGAACAGGGCCGAGGGGTAGATCACGGTGAAGAACAGGAACTTGCGGTTGCGCAGCGCGCGCACGAGTTCCAGCTTGATCAGGCTGTTCACTGCTGCTTCGCCTCCTCGGCGGCGGTGATGGCGACGAAGGCCTGCTCCAGACCGAGGCCGGCGACTTCGAGGTTGCGGGGGTAGAGGCCGAGGCCGTACAGGGCGTGGACGGTGGCGTCGGCGTCGGCGGACTGGATGCGGACGGTCTGGCCCGAGACGTCGATCCGGGTGACGGACGGCAGGGCGCCGAGGGCGTCTTGGTCGATGTCTCCGGCCAGGTCGAAGCAGACGCGGCGGACGCCCGCCCTGGCCTTGATCTCGGCGGCGGTGCCGTCGGCGAGCAGGCGGCCCCGGTGCAGCACCAGGACCCGGTCGGCGATGGCGTCGGCCTCTTCGAGGTAGTGGGTGGCGAACAGCACCGTACGGCCCTGGTCGGCCTGCTCGCGCATGGTGGCCCAGAAGGCCTGGCGGGCGGAGACGTCCAT
Organism: Streptomyces achromogenes subsp. achromogenes; assembly: GCF_000720835.1. GTDB lineage: Bacteria > Actinomycetota > Actinomycetes > Streptomycetales > Streptomycetaceae > Streptomyces > Streptomyces achromogenes. Next base: position 84,323 of record NZ_JODT01000025.1, read on the forward strand.
GCCGGTGGTCGGCTCGTCCAGGATGATCAGGTCGCTGTCGCCGGCGGTGGCGAGGGCGAACCGGACCCGCTGGGCCTGGCCGCCGGACAGCTTGTCGGCCTTGCGGTCGGCGATCCGGGTGAGGCCCGCGCGCGCCAGCACGTCGGCGACCGGGTACGGCCGCGGGTGCAGCGCGCAGGCCAGCTTGACCAGTTCGGCGACGGTGACCCCGTCCGTCAGCCCGCCGCTCTGCAGCATGGCCCCGACCCGGCCGGCCACGATGGCCTCGCGCGGGGTGGTGCCGAACAGGCCGACCGAGCCGCTGTCGGGCTGCTTCAGCCCGAGGAGCAGGTCCAGGGTGGTGGACTTGCCGGCCCCGTTCGGGCCGAGGAGGGCGACGGTCTCGCCCGGGTACAGGCGCAGCGAGAGGCCGTCCACGGCCCGCACGCTCCCGTACGTCTTGGTCACCTGGTCGAACCCGACCACCGGGGTGGCGGTGGCCGGTACCGCTGTCGTCGTCATGGCGTCCATGCTGGCGGCAGCGGGTGGGCGTCCGGCAGTGCCGTGGGTCCTGAGCGCCGGGTGACAGATGTCATGCGCGCCGGGTGACGGGTACGGCGAGGGGCGCCCCCTCGGTGGGGACGCCCCGCTTACGGTGCGGTGACTAGCTCGGGTTCGTGTCGATGATCCCGACCCGGTTGGTCCTGCTCATCAGCGCGGGACGCAGCGCGGCGTAGACGTCCTGGGGGGTGACGGCCGTCTTCTGGCCGTTGCCCCGGGTGATGAGCACCCCGTCGAAGGCCTGGCCGTACAGCTCCTTCAGGGCGGTCAGGTCGGGCTTGTCGACCAGCTTGCCGTTCACGGCCGTGACCCGGAGGAACTTCCACAGCGAGTTCTGCGGGCTGAAGGGCACCGAGTGGGCCGCGTCCACCTGGACCGTCACCCGGCCCGACATCGCGGGCTCGGCGAACTCCTTCATCATCCGGTCGACCTCGGCGTTGGAGACCGTGGGCTGCCGGGTGGTGGTCGGCACGGCGACCGGGGTGGCGCTGCCCGTCTCCACCAGCGCGCGGTAGGCCTGTTCGACCGCCTGGGCGGAGTGTTCGGCGTCGACGGCCTTGCCCGCCTTGCCGTAGACGGGCACGGCCTTGCCGGACTTGAACTCGATGGTGCCGTCGGTGGCCACGCCCGCGCCCGCCTGCGAGCCGCCGCCGGCCTGCTGGAGCGCGGCGTGCAGCTTCTCCTCGTCCACCGGCATGACCGGGGCGACCACGCGCTTCTGCCCGAAGAGGGAGCCGACGACGTGGACCGGGTTGTAGTCGCTGTGCGCGGCCTCGCTGACGGTGGCCTGGTAGTCGAACTGGAGGCCCGCGTTCTCCGGGGTGAGGGTGACGGTCTTGCCGCCGACGGCGAGCTTCAGCGGCTTGTCGACCCGCTTGCCGAAGGCGTCGTCCAGCTTCTTGACCGCGTCGTCGCGGGTGCCGCCGCCGATGTCGACGCCGAGCACGGTGGTGCCCTTGGGCACGTCGGTGTGGTTCATCAGCAGTCCGGCGCCGTAGGCACCGCCCGCGGCGACGACCACGAGGGCGCCGAGCAGCATCAGCTTGCTGCGGCCCTTCTTCTTCGGCTTGGCCGCCTTGCCGGCGGGGGCCGGCGCGGGCTTGGGCGCGGCGGGCGCGGCGGGTGCCGCGGAGCCGCCGCCGGAGGTGCCGAACGGGGCGCCGCCGCCCGCGCCGGGGACGACCGGGATGCCGCTGGTGACGGTCTGCCCGGAGACGTTGCCGGCGGCCGGCGAGCGGTAGCCGGGCGTGCCCGGCTCGGGGGCCGGCTTCTGCGGGGTGAGGATCGCGGTGTCGTCGCTGAGCCCGCCACCGGGTCCGCGGCCGCCCGGGCGGGTGCCCGCGCCGGCGGGACCGGCGCCGGGGCCGTCGAGGCCGGCGAGGTCGGTCAGGGCGCTGCGCGGGGTGCCCTGGCCGGGGTGGCCGGCGCCCGCGCCCGAGGGGCCGCCGAAGGGGCCGCCCGCACCCGGGCCGGACGGCGGCACGAGGGGGCCGTCGCCGGTGACCGGGCCGCTGGTGGGTCCGGCCGGACCCTGCGGGCCGCCGGGGCCGCCGGATCCGCCGGGCCCGTTGAAGCCGCTGGCGCCGCCGGGGCCGCCGCGTCCGGTGAAGTCGCCGGCGCCGCCCTGCCCGGGGGCACCGCCCGCCGCGCCGCCGAAGCCGTCGGGTCCGCTCGCACCGCCGCCGTAGCCGTCGAGTCCGCCGGGACCGGCGCCGAAGCCGCCGGGGCCGCTCGCACCGCCGCCGTAGCCGTCCTGGTTGCCGTGGGCCGGGCGGTCCGCCGAGAAGTACGGCAGGTCGTCGCGGCCGGGCTCGCCGGAGCCGGACGTGCCGGAGCCGGAGCGGGACGTGCCGGAGCCGGGGGCGGAGGGGCGGGAGCCGCCGCCCAGCGGGCCCGCGGTCAGCGCCTCGGTCACGTCGAAGGAGCCGGTGCCGCCGCCGTGGCCCGGGGCGACGGGGCCGCCGGTGGCACCGGGCAGGCCCTTGCCCTTCGCGGCGCCGCCCTTGCGGCCGCCGGGACGGGAACCGCCCGGCGCGCTCATGGCGCCGACCACCCCGCCGGGACGTCCGCCGGAGCGCGCGCCGGTGGCACCGGACGCGCCGGACGCGCCCGGACCACCCTTACGGGGGCCCGCCGCGCCGGAGGCGGGAGCCGGGGCGGCGGAACCGCCCTGGATCCCGGCGCCGTTGGTGCCGCCGCCGCCCGGACCGCCCTTCGGGGCACCGGACTTGCGGGGCGCGAACCAGTCGCTGGTCTTCTCCTCCGCCGGGCCGGCGGGCTCGGCCGGGACCTCGGCGGTGCCGTCGGCGGCGGGCGCGCGGTCCGCCGCGGGCCGCTCCTCGGCGGCCGGCGTCTCGTCCGCGCCGCCCTCGCCGTCCGCGACGGTCTTGCGCACGACGACCGGCGGGATGGGCCGGGATCCGGGGATGTTGATCCGGATCCGGGTCGTCAGCGTGGTCTCGGTCTTCTTCTCGTCCGGCCGCGTGCCCGAACGGCCCGCGCCCATACCGTCGTCGGAAGCCAGGGGGGTCCCGTACGGCGGTGTGCCGGAGGGGTATGCGGCTCCGCCGCGCCCGTTGGGCCCGGAGGACGGAGTGTCAGTTTCACGACTCAAGGCAGGTTCTCCCGGTTGGCTCCGCCGCCCTTACGACCTGACTGCTCGGGCGGCTCGGCGGCGCGCACCACCATACTGGCCACGTCTGGCGCGCATCCCATGACCGCTGAGGAAACCCACACGGGACTCGCACGCGCGCCGCACGGCGAAGTGGTACGTCACTTCCCAAGTCGGGCGGGGCCGCCGCCGGGTTGCCGTACGACGCCGACGGTGGCGCAGATCACAGCCAGGACCATGCCGCCGAGCAGGAAGAGATAGGAGCCGCCGCCCGCGCCGAACAGGAAGTCGCCTTCCGGGCGGGTGGTGGTGAGCAGGACCACGGCGACGAGCCAGCCCACGGCCGGCGCGACCGCCCCGCCCCGGCCGCGGGTGGCGTAGGAGCCGCCGAGGAAGGCCCCGGCGGCGCCGGCGAGGGCGAGCAGCAGCCCGCCGGGGAACCAGGCGGCCTGCACCAGGGCGCCGGCCGCGCCCACGAGCGCGCCGAGCAGGAACAGGCCGGCGAGGGCGGCGGCCCGGCCCGGGGAGGGCGGGCGCAGCGGCTGGGCGAGCAGCGGGCCCGGCCGGCCGCCGCTCATGACGCCTCCCCGACACCCGCGAAGAGGTCGGTCTCGCCGGGCTCGGCCGTGCCGCGCACCAGCTCGTAGTACTCGGTGGTGAACAGCGGCTGGGCGAGGGCGTTGGAGAGGGCGAAGTACGGGCCGGCCACCTCGATCTGGGTGGCGTGGGCGCGCATCGCGGCGGCCTTGGCGGCGGCGTGCGCGCCGCCGTCGACCGCGGTGGTGATCCGCTCGTCGTCGACCACGCCCGGTACGTCGTCCACGGTCGCGCTCTTGTCGAACGGCAGGGTGTCCAGCTCGCCCTGGAGGCGGGCGAAGGCGGCCTCGGCGACGGAGCGCGGGACGCGGTTCCAGTACACCTTGGCGATGCGGTGGCCGCGTTCGGCCGCGAGGTCGACGGCGCGCATGGCGACGCGGTGGGCCTGGACGTGGTCGGGGTGGCCGTAGCCGCCGTTGTCGTCGTAGGTCACGAGGACCTGGGGGCGGATCTCCAGGATCACCTCGGCGAGGTGGCCGGCGGCCTCGTCCACGTCGGCCTGCCAGAAGCAGCCGGGGTCGTCGTTGTCGGCGGTGCCGGTCATCCCGGAGTCGCCGTAGCGTCCGGCGCCGCCGAGCAGCCGGCCGTCGGTGACGCCGAGCGCGGCGAGGGCCGCGCCCAGCTCACCGCGCCGGTGGGTGCCCAGCGCGGGGCCCGTCAGATGCCGCAGCTCCGGCGGGATGACCTCGCCGCGCTCGCCGAGGGTGCAGGTGACCAGCGTCACATGGGCGCCCTCGGCCGCGTACCTGGCCATGGTCGCGCCATTGTTGATCGACTCGTCGTCCGGGTGCGCGTGCACCAGCAGCAGACGCCGCGCGGGCAGTTCCGTCATGGCACCACCCTACGAGGTTCCGCGCACCGCCCCCGGTGACACCGGCCCTCAGAACTTGATGCTGCCGATCATGCCGGCGACGTTGGTCGTCAGCTCCCTGATCGTGGGCGCGATGGTCGAGGAGGCGAGATAGAAGCCGAGCAGGATGCAGACGACCGCATGGCCGCCCTTCAGTCCTGACTTCTTGATCAACAGGAAGACGATGATCGCCAGCAGCACCACCGCCGAAATCGAGAGTGCCACGGCGGCTCACCTCCAAAGATCCCAGGGACGCGGGTTCTAGATCAGTTGAGCAAATCCATGCAGACGCCAGCGGGTTCATACCCACACAGCGGTAGTGATCATAACTATCCGTGTGCGCGCATCGCTCGGCGCACAGCCGCACAAGGGGGCGCATGGCCAATATGGTCGGGGTATGACGACCGAGGCTGACTCCTTCCCCCGCCGGTACGCCCGGACCCAGCGGTTCACGCTCGGCGCGCCGCGTTCGTTCACCGTGGCGCCGGACGGCACGCGCGTCGCGTTCCTGCGTTCCGGCTCGGGCACCGACCGGGCCAACTCCCTGTGGGTACTGGATCTTCCGGACGGCACCGAGCGCCTGGCGGCCGATCCCGGGGTGCTGCTCCAGGGCTCCCCCGAAGAGCTGTCGCCCGAGGAGCGGGCCCGCCGCGAGCGCAGCCGGGAGGGGGGTGCCGGCATCGTCGGTTATGCCACCGACACTTCCGTGGAGGTGGCGTCCTTCGCCTTGTCAGGGCGGCTTTTCACGGCGGAGCTGCGGGCCGGGACGGCACGCGAACTCCCCGTTCCGGGGCCGGTGATCGACCCCCGTCCGTCCCCCGACGGGCGGCATGTCGCCTACGTCGCGCGGGGCGCGCTGCGGGTGGTGGGCGCCGAGGGGGAGGGCGACCGGGCGCTGGCCGAGCCGGAGTCGGCGGAGGTCTCCTACGGGCTCGCGGAGTTCATCGCGGCCGAGGAGATGGGGCGTTCGCGGGGCTTCTGGTGGGCCCCGTCCTCCGACCGGCTGCTCGTGGCGCGCGTGGACGACACGCCGGTGCGGCGGTGGTGGATCACGGATCCGGCCCGTCCGGAACGTGAGCCACTCAACATCCGGTACCCGGCGGCGGGCACCCCCAACGCGGACGTACACCTGTTCGTTCTCGGGCTGGACGGCAGCCGCACGGAGGTGGTCTGGGACCGGGACCGCTACCCCTATCTGGCACGTGTGCACTGGTCAGAGGCGGGTGCGCCGCTGCTGCTGGTGCAGGCGCGGGACCAGCGCAGCCAGCTGTTCCTGGCCGTGGACCCCGATTCCGGGGCCACCCGGATGGTGCACGCCGACGAAGACCCAGATTGGCTTGAACTATTCGCTGGTGTGCCCTGCTGGAGCCCCTCGGGGCGGCTTGTCCGCATCGCGGACGAGGGCGGCGCCCGGGTGCTGACGGTCGGAGAACGGCCGTTGACCAGCGCTCAGTTGCACATTCGTGCGGTTCTGGACGTCGGTTCGCAGGACCTACTGGTTTCCGCCTCTTCCGGTCCGGAGGCCGCGGCGCCGGAAATTGGCGAAGTTCATGTGTACAGGGTGAACGAGTTGGGCGTGGAGCGCGTGTCGGACGGGCCCGGTGTGCACTCCGCGGTGCGCGCCGGGGGCGTCACCGTCCTGGTGTCCGCGGCCCTGGACCGGCCGGGTACCCGGGTCCGGGTGCTGTACGACGGGAAGCCGGCGGCCACGATCCGGTCGTACGCCGAGGATCCGGGCCTGCGTCCGCGGGTGACGCTCACCGAAGGGGGCGCACGCCGAATTCCATGCGCCGTGCTTATGCCACGGGACTACCCCGGTGACACTCCTCTGCCGGTGCTGCTGGATCCCTACGGCGGCCCGCACGGCCAGCGGGTGGTGGCCGCGCACAACGCCCACCTCACCTCCCAGTGGTTCGCCGACCAGGGTTTCGCGGTGCTCGTCGCCGACGGCCGGGGCACCATGGGCCGCTCCCCCGCCTGGGAGAAGGCGGTCCGGGACGACCTCGCGGCCGTGGTGCTCCAGGACCAGGTCGACGCGCTGCACGCGCTCGCCGAGCGGTACCCGCTGGACCTGGACCGGGTGGCGATCCGGGGCTGGTCCTTCGGCGGCTATCTGGCGGCGCTGGCGGTGCTGCGCCGCCCGGACGTCTTCCACGCGGCGGTGGTCGGCGCGCCCGTCACCGACCTCAGGCTCTACGACACCCACTACCAGGAGCGCTACCTCGGCGACCCGGGCGAGCGGCCGGAGGTCTACCGCCGCAACTCGCTGATCGACGACGCGGGGCTGGTCGACGCGGCCGAGCCGCACCGCCCGATGATGGTGATCCACGGCCTCGCGGACGACAACGTGGTGGTCGCCCACTCGCTGCGGCTGTCCTCCGCCCTGCTGGCCGCCGGCCGGCCGCACGAGGTGCTGCCGCTGTCCGGGGTCACCCACATGACCCCGCAGGAGACGGTCGCGGAGAATCTGCTCCGCCTCCAGCTGGACTTCCTGCGGCGCTCCCTGCCCCCGGTGAAACGCCCGTGAACACCGTTAACACGCAGGCAACTCCGCGGAAGCGGTACCGATATACGGACACGGCAGCCTGAATCGCGTACGGCCGTGCGGGTGCCGTAAACGGGCCGGGCTGACCATGTCACCCCGGCCCGTTCCCGTTGTCCCCGGGCTCCCCGGCCGCGACGGCCGGCCTCTCCTCGGCGAAGTGACAGGCCGACGGGTGGGCCGCGGGGCCGCCGGCGTCCCGGAAGACGGACGGCACCGCCAGCGCCGGGACCTCCCGCGCGCACCGCTCGCGCGCCTTCCAGCAGCGGGTGCGGAAGCGGCACCCGGACGGGACGGCCGCCGGCGAAGGCACGTCCCCGGTGAGGATGATCCGCTCGCGCCGGTCGCGGGCCCCCGGGTCGGGCACGGGCACCGCGGAGAGCAGGGCCTGGGTATAGGGGTGGGTCGGGTGGTCGTAGATCGCGTCGGCCGGGCCGCTCTCCACGATCCGGCCCAGGTACATCACCCCGACCCGGTCCGAGATGTGCCGCACCACCGACAGGTCGTGCGCGATGAAGACGTACGACAGGCCGAACTCCGTCTGGAGCCGGGCCAGCAGGTTGACCACCTGGGCCTGCACCGAGACGTCCAGGGCGGACACCGGCTCGTCGGCGACCACGATCTCGGGGCGCAGCGCCAGCGCCCGGGCGATGCCGACGCGCTGGCGCTGGCCGCCGGAGAACTGGTGGGGGTAGCGCCCCGCGTAGTCCGGGTCCAGGCCGACCACGTCCAGCAGCTCCCGCACCCGGCGGCGCCGGTCGCCCTTGGGGGCCGCGTCGGGGTGGATCTCGAACGGCTCCCCGACGATGTCCCCGACCGTCATCCTCGGGTTGAGCGAGGTGTAGGGATCCTGGAAGACCATCTGGACGGCACGGCGCACGGCCTTCAGCGCACGGCCGGACAGGGCGGTGACGTCCTCGCCCTTGAACCGGACGGTGCCGGCCGTCGGGCGCTCCAGATGGCACAGCAGCCGGGCCACCGTCGACTTGCCGCAGCCCGACTCGCCGACCAGGCCCAGGGTCTCGCCCCGGCCGAGCGTGAAGTCCACGCCGTCGACCGCCTTCACCGCGCCGATCTGCCTGCGCAGCAGTACGCCCCGGGTGAGGGGGTAGTGCTTGACCAGCCCGGTCACCTCCAGGATCGGCTCAGCCACGCAGGCACTCCCTCCAGAAGTGGCAGGCGCTGCCCCGGCCGCCGGGGACCTCGTACAGCGGGGGCTCGTCGGTGCGGCACACGTCCTGGGCCATCGGGCAGCGCGGGTGGAAGGAGCAGCCGGGCGGGACGCGCAGGGGGTTCGGCGGCAGGCCCTTGATGGCGTTCAGCTCCCGGCCCCTGCGGTCCAGGCGGGGCACCGAGTCCAGCAGACCCCGGGTGTAGGGGTGGGCCGGGGCCCGGTAGAGGTCGTGCACGGGCGCGGACTCGACGATCCTCCCGGCGTACATCACCGCGATCCGGTCGGCGACGTCGGCGACCACGCCCAGGTCGTGGGTGATCAGGATCAGCCCCATGCGGTACTCGCGCCGCAGCTCCGCCAGCAGGTCCATGACCTGGGCCTGGACCGTGACGTCCAGGGCGGTGGTGGGCTCGTCGGCGATGACGAGGGCCGGCCGCAGGGCCAGCGCCATCGCGATCATGATGCGCTGGCGCATGCCGCCGGAGAACTGGTGGGGGTAGTCCCGCACCCGCTGGGCCGCCGCCGGGATGCGCACCCGCTCCATCAGCTCCACCGCCCGGGCCCGGGCGTCCCTGCGGGACATCCCCCGGTGCACCACGAACATCTCCCCGAGCTGGTCCCCCACGGTGAGCACGGGGTTGAGGGCCGACAGCGCGTCCTGGAAGATCATCGCCATCGCCGCGCCCCGGATCCGGCGCCGCTCGCTCTCCTTGAGGGTGAGCAGGTCCCGGCCCTGGAACAGGACGCGCCCGCCGGTGATCCGGCCGGGCGGGGTGTCCAGGATGCCCATCACGGCCTGCGCGGTGACGGACTTGCCGGAGCCGGACTCGCCGAGCACGGCCAGGGTCTCGCCCGCGTCCACCGCGTAGCCGACCCCGTCGACGGCCCGGGCGACGCCGTCCCGGGTTTGGAACTCCACGCGCAGATCCCGCACTTCGAGCAGCACGGCACCGTCACCTCAGCTTCGGGTCGAGGGCGTCGCGGACCGCGTCGCCGAGCATGATGAAGGCCAGCACCGTCACGGCCAGGGCGCCCGAGGGCCACAGCAGGGCGTGCGGGGCGTTGCGGATGAAGGGGGAGGCGGCGGAGATGTCGATGCCCCAGGAGACGCTGGGCGGCCTCAGGCCGACGCCGAGGTAGGACAGGGTCGCCTCCAGGGCGATGTAGGTGCCGAGCGCGATGGTGGCGACGACGATGACGGGCGCCACCGCGTTGGGGGCGATGTGCCGCAGCAGGATGCGGGTGTCGGAGGCGCCGAGGGCGCGGGCGGCCTGGACGTAGTCGTTCTGCTTGACGGTGATGACCGAGCCGCGCGCGATCCGGGAGATCTGCGGCCAGCCCAGCAGCACCATGAACCCGACGACCGGCCAGACCGTGGTGGAGGTGACCATCGAGAGCAGGACCAGGCCGCCGAGGACGACCGGGATGGCGAAGAAGATGTCGGTGAGCCGGGACAGCAGCGCGTCCCAGATCCCGCCGAAGTAGCCCGCGAGCCCGCCGAGCACCGAGCCGAGCAGCGCCACCCCGAGCGTGGCGCACAGGCCGACCGTGACGGACGTACGGGCGCCGTGGACGGTGCGGGTGTAGACGTTGCAGCCCTGGCCGTCGTAGCCGAAGGGAGCGCCCGGGGCCGGGCCGTCCTGGGACCGGGCCAGGTCGCAGCTCAGGGGGGAGCCGGGGGCGATCAGCGAGGGCCACAGGGAGATCAGCGCCAGGAAGCAGATGACCAGGGCCGACAGCAGGAAGACGGGGTTGCGGCGCAGGTCCCGCCAGGCGTCGGACCACAGCGAGCGCGGCCGGGCCGCCGGTCCCCGCCCCGGTGGTCCGCCCGGGGTCCCCTCCAGGGTGACGGCCTCGCTCGCGCCGAGGTCCATCGCGCCGCCCATGCCGGTGCCGGCGATCGCGCCTTCGGGCTCGTAGGGCTGTTCAGGCATGGCGGATCCTCGGGTCGAGTACGGCGTACAGCAGGTCGACGAGCAGGTTGGCCACCAGGAAGACCAGGACCAGCACGGTCACGAAGCCGACGACGGTCTGGCTGTTCTGGCGCAGGATGCCCTGGTAGAGCTGGTAGCCGACGCCGTGGATGTTGAAGATCCGCTCGGTGACGATGGCGCCGCCCATCAGCGCGCCGATGTCGGTGCCGATGAAGGTGACCACGGGGATGAGCGAGTTGCGCAGCAGGTGCCGGGTGACGATCCGGCGGCGGGGCAGGCCCTTGGCGACGGCGGTGCGGACGTGGTCGGAGCGCCGGTTCTCCACGAGGGAGGTGCGGGTCAGCCGGGTGACGTAGGCGAGCGAGACGGAGGCGAGGACCAGCCCGGGCACGATCAGCTCGTCGAAGCCGCCGGCGTGTACCGAGGGTCTGATCCACTGCCACTTGATGCCGAGCAGCAGTTGCAGCAGCAGGCCGGTGACGAAGGTCGGCACCGAGATGACCACCAGGGTGGCCAGCAGCACCGCGGTGTCCACGGGCCGACCGCGCCTGAGCCCGGTCACCACGCCCAGCGTGACGCCGACGACGACCTCGAAGAGGACGGCCACGACGGTCAGCCGGACGGTGACCGGGAACGCCGTCGCCATCAGCTCGGTGACCGGCTGTCCGTTGAACGCCGTACCGAAGTCGCCGGTGAAGACCTTCCCCATATACGTGAGGTACTGCCGCCACACCGGCTGGTCGAGGCCGAACTCCCGTCTGAGCTGGGCGGCGGTCGCCGGGTCGCAGGCCCGTTCCCCGCACAGGCCGGCGACGGGATCGCCCATCACGTTGACCATCAGGAAGATCAGCAGCGTGGCCCCGACGAACACCGGGATCATCTGCAGCAGCCGGCGCAGGACATGGCGTCCCATGGCTCAGCCGACCCTGATCTCGTTGTAGACGGGCACGCTGAAGGGGTTGAGCGCCACGTGGGTGAGCCGCTCGGAGTAGCCGGCGTTGCCGTTCTGGTACCACAGCGGGATCGCGGCCATGTGGTCCCGGACGACCTTCTCGGCCCGCTGGAAGAGGGCGACGGACCCGGCGGGGTCGGTCTCGGCGTTGGCCCGGTCCACCAGCCGGTCGAACTCCTCGTCGGACCAGGCGCCGTCGTTGGAGGAGGCGCCGGTGTAGTAGAGGGGCTGGAGGAAGTTCTGGATGAGCGGGTAGTCCATCTGCCAGCCCGCGCGGAACGGGCCGGTCATCCGGTGCCCGCCGAGCTGGTCGCGGAAGTCGGCGAAGGTGCCGACGGGGTTGCCGACGCAGGCCCGGTCGTCGCCGAGCGCGTTGTTGATGGAGTTGCACACCGCGTCGACCCACTGCCGGTGCGAGCCGGAGTCCGCGTTGTAGGTGACGGTGAGCCGGCCGCCGGGGATGCCGCCGCCTTCCTCGATCAGCTCGCGCGCCCGGCCGGGGTCGTAGTCGCAGGCGCTGCCGCACAGGCCCTTCTTGTAGCCGCCGGCCGCGCCGAGCACCGGGGAGGTCCAGTCGGTGGCCGGGGTGCGGGTGCCGCGGAAGATCGTGTCGGTGATCTGCCTGCGGTTGATCGCCATGGACAGTCCGGTGCGGACCTTCTGTGCGCCGGGTCTGCTCCAGGCCTTGTCGTAGTAGGGGAAGGCGAGGGTCTGGATGATGCCCGCGGGGGTGTTGAGGTAGCGGTCGCCCAGGTCGCTCTTCACGTTCTTCAGCTGGGCGGCGGGGATGTCGTCGGCGAGGTCGAGGTTGCCGGCCAGGAGGTCGGTGTAGGCGGTGTTGCTGTCGGTGTAGACGAGCAGGGTCACGCCGTCGTTGCGCGCCTTGTCCGGGCCGGGGTAACCGTCCCACTTCTTCAGGTACATCTGCGCGCCCTTTGTATAGGACTCGATGGTGTACGGGCCGTTGCCGACCGGCTTGCGCACCCAGGCCGCGTGGTCGGTGAAGAAGGCGCGGGGCAGCGGGGCGAAGGCCGCGTAGCCGAGGGTGTCGGGGAAGCCGGAGAACTTCTGGTTGAGCCGGACGGTGAAGGTGTGGTCGTCCACCACCCTCAGTCCGCTCAGGGTGTCGGCGCGCTGCCGGCCGCTTGCGGGGTGGACCTGGTCGTAGCCGTCGATGTAGCCGAAGAAGTAGGCGTTCTTCTGGTTGTTGCGCAGGCTCGCCCCGTAGTTCCAGGCGTCCACGAAGGAGCGGGCGGTCACCTTCTCGCCGTTGGAGAAGTTCCAGCCGTCTTTCAGGCGGACGGTGAAGGTGCGCGAGTCCCGGGTCTCGATGGACCGGGCCAGCCAGTCGCGGGCCTTGCCCGTTTTCGGGTCGTACCGCTTCAGGCCCCGGAAGATCATGTCGAGGACCTTGCCGCCCTGTACCTCGTTGGTGTTGGCCGGCTCCAGCGGGTTCTGCGGGTCGGCCCAGGAGGAGCTGAGCACCGCGCCGCCGTTGCCGCCGGCGCCCGTGCCCGCGCAGCCAGTGGCGGTGAGCGCCAGGGCCAGCGCCGCTCCGGCGGCCCGTCGGGCGTGCGTACCGCGCCGCATGGCGTGCCTCCTCGTGAGCCGGAAAAAACGAGTACGGGTCGAGGGACACATACCGCGCGCGGCCGGTGCGTACCGCCCGAAAAGACGGCCTTTAGGGGGACGCGTCATCCGATTGCAGGCACCCGGCGTCCGGCCACTGATGATCTTGACCATCGAGCGCAATAGATCGACGCGTAACGATGCTGAAACGTTGGATTGGGACGGGGTGATGTACGCATGTCGACACTCCACCGTCCGCATATCGAACTCCTTGCCCGTTTCGCGCAGTTGGTCCGATGTGAAGCACGGATTGATTACGGCGCGCTACCCGCGTAGCTACGGAACGATCAAGGGAGAGTAAAGAAGGTAAAGAGAAAACCAAGGGCGTCGAGAATTTATTGACCTTGAATGAATTGCGTTGAAAAAGTCCGGCGTAGCCCGTAGGGGAGCGCCCTGCGGAGCCTTGACCCACAAGGCACGGAGCATCATGACCCCCGCAACCCCTTCCCCGGCCACCCCGCTCGAGGTGACCGACGAAGACAGCGCCGCATCGGCGAAGCCCGGCACCCCCAAGGGCAGCGAAAGCCGCTCTCCGGGACGGCTGGCCTGGATCCGCTTCAAGCGGGACCGGACGGGCGTCATATCCGCCTTCGTGGTGATCTTCTTCTTCGTCGTGGGCATCCTCGCCCCGCTCATAGCGAAGCTGTACGGCAAGGACCCGTACACCACCTACGGCATGAACATCCCGGGCCTGCTGAACGAGTTCAACTACCCGGTCAAGCCCAACGGCGGCATCAGCTCGGACTTCTGGTTCGGCATCGAGCCGCAGCTCGGGCGGGACGTCTTCACCTTCCTGCTCTACGGCATCCGCAACTCGCTGCTGATCGCGACCGCGGCCGCCCTGCTGACGACCCTGCTCGGCGTCGTCGTCGGCATCACCGCCGGTTACCTCGGCGGCAAGACTGACTACTTCGTCGGCCGGGTCATCGACATCCTGCTGGCGTTCCCGCAGACCCTCTTCTTCATCGCCTTCTGGCCCGTGGTGATGGCCATCTTCGTGTCGCCGGAGGAGAACACCCCGGTCTGGCTGACCGTCACCAGCCTCATCCTCGTGATGACGGCCTTCGGCTGGGCCTCCATCGCCCGACTGCTGCGCGGCGAGGTGCTCGCCCTGCGCGAGCGGGAGTTCGTGGAGGCGGCCAAGGTCACCGGCGCGTCCCCGGCGCGCATCATCTTCAAGGAACTGCTGCCGAACCTGTGGACGCCGATCCTCATCCAGGCAACGCTCCTGCTACCCGCGTACGTCACGGCGGAGGCGGGCCTCGCCTTCCTCGGCGTCGGTCTGTCGGACCCCACCCCCGACTGGGGCGTGATGATCCAGAACGGCGCCAAGGTGTACCAGGACGACATCACCTTCATGCTCTTCCCGGGCCTGTCGATGGTGCTCTTCGTGGTCGCCTTCAACCTCCTCGGTGACTCGGTCCGCGACGCCCTGGACCCCAAGACCAAGCGCTGATCTCCATCCCCGGCCACGGCGACGGGGCCCGGCCGGGGTCCCAGCACCACTTCGTTCCTCCAGCAGAACAGGCCAGCCATGTCCTTTTCCCGCAGAAACTTCCTGATCGCCACCTCCGTCGCGGCCGCGGGCTCGACCGTGCTGTCCGCGTGCAGCAGCGGTGACGGGGGCGGTGGCAGCACCCCGAGCGCCGGCGCCACGGAGTACACCGGCGCCCAGGTCACCATCGGCACCAAGGCCGACTCCACCGGCCCGGCCCCGGAGGTCCCCGGCGCGAAGAAGGGCGGGACGATCTACGGTCTGGCCCCGGACGACTTCTCGCACCTGGACCCGCAGCGCATCTACTACGCGTACAACTCCACCGTCGCGAACGTGCTGCACCGCTGCCTGACCGGCTACAAGATCGACGCCAACGGCCGGCAGAAGCTGGTCGGCGACCTGGCCACCGACACCGGCACCGCCTCCGCCGACAACAAGACCTGGACCTTCACGCTGAAGGAGGGTCTGAAGTGGGAGGACGGCAGCGAGCTGACCGTCGAGGACGTCCGCCACGGCATCGAGCGCTCCTGGGCCACGTTCATCACCGAGGGCGCCGACTACGCCCAGCGGGCGCTGACCGGCAAGGCCGGCAAGTGGCGTGAGGGCTACGAGGGCCCGTACAAGGGCAAGCACCTCGACTCGATCGTCACCGACAAGGCGAAGCGGACGATCACCTTCAAGCTGGCCGAGGCCAAGCCGGACTTCAACTTCACGCTGGCGATGCACTCGTACGCCCCGGTGCCGGCGAAGCTGGACACCAAGGAGAAGTACGACAAGAAGCCGGTCGCCTGCGGCCCGTACATGGTCAAGGCGCACACCACCGACAAGTCGATGGTGCTGGTCCGCAACAAGCACTGGGACCCGAACACCGACCCGATCCGCAACGCCTACCCGGACGGCTTCGAGTTCCGCTTCGGTGTGGAGACGCTCGACTCCACCGACCGCCTCATCGCCTCCCAGGGCAACGACGCCTACGCGGTCTCCATCTACAAGGGCGTCCCGGCCGAGCGCATCCAGAAGGTCCTGACCGACCCCGACCTGAAGAAGCGCACCTTCAACGGCCTGATCAGCGGCACCTACTTCTACTGGATCAACACCAAGCGGGTCACCGACCTGAAGGTCCGCCAGGCCCTGATCCACGCCTGGCCGCTCCAGCAGATCCGGCAGATCTACGGCGGCCCGTCCGCCGGTGACATCGCCACGACGACCATCAGCCCCGACATCATCGGCTACGAGAAGACCGATGTGTACGGCAAGCTGAAGAAGCCGCAGGGCGACCCCGAGGCCGCGAAGAAGCTGCTGAAGGAGGCCGGCAAGGAAGGCCAGAAGATCGTCTACGCCTTCCCGAACGACCCGACCTACAACAAGACCAAGGTCGTCATCGAGAACGCGCTCAAGGCGGCCGGCTTCTCCCCGGTCATCAAGCCGATCGACTCCACGTCCTACTACGACCAGGTCCAGCAGGTCGACAACAGCTACGACGTGATGTGGGGCGGCTGGTCCCCGGACTGGCCGACCGCCTTCACGATGCTCCAGCCGCTGTACGACGGCGAGGCCATCGGCAACGGCAAGAACAACGTCTCGCAGACCGACATCGACTGGATCAACGAGGGCATCAAGAAGAACGCCGTCATCAGCGACCAGAACGAGGCCGGCAAGGCCTGGATGGCCCTCGACAAGCGGATCATGGAGGAGGTCGCCCCGATCATCCCGGAGACGTTCACCCGCCGCTTCTACGTCTACGGAAACAAGGTCGGCGGCGCGCAGTTCGACCCGAACTTCTCCGCCACGCTGCTGTACAAGACCTTCGTCAAGGCCTGACGTACGGCCCCCTAGGCGGGGCGGCCCCGGTGCCGCCCCGCCGTCTCTCCCCCCTACGGCATCCGTCAGGAAATCCCAACTGCCATGTTCCGCTTCCTCGTCCGCCGGATCCTCGGCGCCGCGGTGATTCTGCTGATCATCAGCGCCCTGGTGTTCGTCCTGTTCTACGCCGCTCCGCGCGACCCCGCCCGCATCGCCTGCGGCAAGGTCTGCACCCCGGAGACCCTGGAGTTGGTGAAGAAGAACCTGGGGATCTCCGATCCGCTCCCCATGCAGTACTGGGAATGGCTCAAGGGCCTGTTCGTGGGGCGGGACTACACCTCGTACGGGCACTGCGACGCGCCCTGCCTGGGCTACTCGTTCCAGAGCCGTGAGCCGGTGCTGGACACCATCCTGGACCGCTTCCCCACCACCATCTCCCTGTCCCTCGGCGCCGCCGTGGTCTTCCTGATCTTCGGTGTCGGCACCGGCATGCTGGCCGCCGTCAAGCAGGGCAAGCCGCTGGACAAGATCGCCAGCTCGGCCTCGCTGATCGCGTCCTCGATGCAGATCTACGTGGTCGGCGTGTTCGCCACCTACCTCCTGGTCGACCAGCTGCACCTGCTCGACCGGGCCAGCTACACGCCGTTCACCGACAACCCCGGCAAGTGGTTCTCCGGTCTGCTGGTGCCGTGGCTGGTGCTGTCGCTGATCTTCACCGCGAACTACACCCGTATGACGCGTTCGCAGATGGTCGAGTCGCTCACCCAGGACTACGTGCGCACCGCCCGCGCCAAGGGCCTGTCCCGCCGCACGGTGTTCTTCCGGTTCGCCTGGCGCGGTGCCATGGGCCCGATCATCACCATCTTCGGCCTCGACCTCGGTGTGCTGCTCGGCGGCGCCATCATCACCGAGTCGACCTTCAGCCTCCAGGGCCTCGGCATGCTCTCGGTGAAGGCGGTCGGCACCAACGACCTGCCGATCCTGCTGGGCGTCATCATGGTCGCCGCTGCCGCGATCATCGTCTTCAACATCATTGTGGACGCCGTGTACGCCCTGATCGACCCGCGCGTGCGCCTCGCCTAAGGAGAGACCCATGAGCACCCCCTTCCTCTCCGTCCGCGACCTCAAGGTGCACTTCTCCACCGAGGACGGCATCGTCAAAGCCGTCGACGGGCTCTCCTTCGACCTGGAGAAGGGCAAGACCCTCGGCATCGTCGGCGAGTCCGGCTCCGGCAAGTCCGTCACCAACATGGCGATCCTGGGCCTGCACGACCCGCGCAACACCGCCCTCGACGGCGAGGTCCTGCTCGACGGCAAGGAGCTGGTCACCGCCACCGAGAAGGAGCTGGAGCAGCTCCGCGGCAACAAGATGTCGATGATCTTCCAGGACGCGCTGGCCTCGCTGTCGCCGTACCACACCATCGGCGCCCAGATCGGCGAGACGTACCGCAAGCACACCGGCTGCTCCAAGAAGGAGGCCCGGGAGCGCTCGGTCGAGATGCTCCGCCGGGTCGGCATCCCGCAGCCCGACGTCCGGGTGGACGACTACCCGCACCAGTTCTCCGGCGGTATGCGCCAGCGCGCGATGATCGCCATGGCGCTGGTGTGCGACCCCGAGCTGCTGATCGCCGACGAGCCGACCACGGCCCTCGACGTGACGGTCCAGGCGCAGATCATGGACCTGCTGAAGGACCTCCAGCAGGAGTTCGGCACCGCGATCATCTTCATCACGCACGACCTGGGCGTCATCGCGGACATCGCGGACGACGTGCTGGTGATGTACGGCGGCCGGTGCGTGGAGCGCGGCACCAAGAAGGAAGTGCTCCAGACCCCGCAGCACCCGTACACGCTGGGGCTGCTCGGTTCCATGCCGAGCCTGGACGGTCCGGTCGACGTACCGCTGTCGCCGATCCCCGGCTCGCCGCCCTCCCTGCTCAACCCGCCGTCCGGCTGCCGTTTCCACCCCCGGTGCGCGTTCGCCGGCCAGGTGGCCGGCGGGCGGTGCTCCAGTGAGCGGCCCGCGCTGGAGTTCGTGGACGGGCGGGCCGCCGCCTGCCATCTGACGCCGGAGCAGAAGCGCGAGTTGTTCTCCGACTACGCCGCGGCCCGCACCCACTGACGGTCTTCAGACGGGACTTCACCACCATGAGCAGCACCACCCCCCTCCTGGACGTCTCCGGGCTCACCAAGCACTTCCCGATCAAGGGCGGCTTCCCCATCAAGCGGACCGTCGGCGCCGTCCAGGCCGTGGACGGGCTGGACTTCCAGGTCGCCGAGGGCGAGAGCCTGGGCCTGGTCGGCGAGTCCGGCTGCGGCAAGTCGACCACCGGCCGGCTGATCACCCGCCTGCTGGAGCCCACCGGCGGCAAGATCACCTACCGGGGCCAGGACATCACGCACGCCGGCCGCAGGGACCTGGCGCCGATCCGCTCCGAGATCCAGATGATCTTCCAGGACCCCTACGCCTCGCTGAACCCGCGGCAGACGGTCGGCAAGATCATCTCCGGGCCGATGGAGATCAACGACATCGATCCGGAGGGCGGCCGGGAGAAGCGGGTCCGCGAACTGCTGGAGATCGTGGGCCTGAACCCGGAGCACTACAACCGGTTCCCGCACGAGTTCTCCGGCGGCCAGCGCCAGCGCATCGGTGTGGCCCGCGCCCTCGCCCTGGAACCGAAGCTGATCGTCGCCGACGAGCCGGTCTCCGCCCTGGACGTCTCCATCCAGGCCCAGGTCGTCAACCTGCTCCAGAAGGTGCAGCGGGAACTGGGCATCGCGTTCGTGTTCATCGCCCACGACCTCGCGATCGTCCGGCACTTCTCCCAGCGCGTCGCTGTCATGTACCTCGGCAAGATCGTGGAGATCGCCGACCGCGAGGACCTGTACGGCAACCCGCGCCACCCCTACACGCGGGCCCTGCTGTCCGCCGTGCCCGAGGCGACGGTGGAGGAGGAGCCGCGCGAGCGCATCCGGCTGACCGGTGACGTGCCGTCGCCGATCAACCCGCCCTCCGGCTGCCGCTTCCGCACCCGCTGCTGGAAGGCGACCGAGAAGTGCGCGTCCGAGGCGCCGCCGCTGGTGCAGGTGGAGGGCAACAAGCCGGGCCACCTGACGGCCTGCCACTACCCGGAGACGGCCGGCACCGTGCCCGCCCCGCGCCTTTCCAAGGACCCCGAGGCGGCGGCCTGACACACCCCTTTCCGTCAGCCGCCCCCTCGCGGAACGGACTTTCACCGGCCCATTGACCCGAGCCCATGAACGTCCGGTCCAGGGGACGAGGGCCCGTGCCTGCCCAGGCGCGGGCCCTCCT
Source organism: Streptomyces achromogenes subsp. achromogenes (assembly GCF_000720835.1). Lineage (GTDB taxonomy): Bacteria > Actinomycetota > Actinomycetes > Streptomycetales > Streptomycetaceae > Streptomyces > Streptomyces achromogenes. The sequence goes on from NZ_JODT01000025.1 coordinate 103,760, forward strand.
TCGTGTGCCGGCGGTTCGGGTCACCGAACATCAACTTCCCTGCTTATTAAGGGATTTGAACAAGTACGCCGTTCCCGGCCCGTCGTCCGGTGCGGTGTGTCACACTGCCGCGGTGGTGGACCAAGCCTTTGTCGATCCCTCGCTCGCCGCGCTGTACGACAGCCTCAACCCCTGGGGCCCGGATGACGACTTCTACCTCGGGCTGCTGCGCGAGGCCGGCTCCGTGCTGGACATCGGGTGCGGCACCGGGCGGTTGCTGCGCCGGGCGCGGGCCGAGGGCCATCCCGGGCGGCTGGTGGGGCTCGATCCGGCCCCCGCGATGCTCGTCCAGGCACGCCGGGCGCGCCCCGACGTCGAGTGGGTCCTCGGCGACGTCCGGGTACGGCACTGGCAGCAGGAGTTCGACCTGGTCGTCATGACCGGCCACGCCTTCCAGGAGCTGCTGACGGACGACGACATCCGGACCTGCCTGCACGCCGCCCACGCCGCCCTCCGCAGCGGCGGCCGTCTCGTCTTCGAGACCCGCAACCCCGCCGCCCGGCCCTGGGAGCGCTGGACCCCGGACCGGGTGCGCGAGATCACCGCTCCCGACGGCACCCCGGTGCGGGTCTGGCACGAGACGCTCGGCACCGGCCCGGAGCGGGGCCGGGTGCGCTTCACCGAGACCTACGCCGGCCCGCGCTGGCCGGCCCCGCGCTCCGTGCCCGGCGTCCTGCGCTTCCTGGACGCCACGGCGCTGGAGGGCTTCCTCACCGAGGCCGGCCTGACGGTGGCCGCGCGGTACGGCGACTGGGACCGGTCCCCGCTCACCCCCACGGCCCCGGAGATCATCACGGTGGCCCGCCGGACCTGAGGGTGCCGTGCCCCAGGGCCCCATGGGCGACGTACGGCCCCCTCGTCAGCGCTGCGAGCCCTCGGCCAGCGCGGACACGTCGGCCCAGTCCTCCCACGTCTTGAGCCGTTCGGCGTAGATCTGGGCGATGGACTGGAGGGAGGAGGCGCCGAAGAAGACACGCTGCGGCGGGTTCTCGGCGTCGACGATCTTCAGCAGCGCCCGGCCGGCCGCGGCGGGGTCGCCGGCCGGGGCGCCGCTGAAAGCGGCGGCCACCGCGGCGCGCACGCCGTCGTAGGCGGGCAGGGGCCGGGCGTGGACGCCGGAGGAGCCCGCCGCGTCGGTGGCGAAGTTGTTGGGCTCGACGAGGGTGACCTTGACGCCGAACCCGGCGACTTCCCGGGCCAGGGTGTCGGTCAGCCCTTCCAGGGCCCACTTCGAGGCGTGGTAGCCGCCCATGTTGGGCCAGGTCGTGACGCCGCCGAAGGAGGAGATCTGGACGATGTGGCCGCCGCCCTGGGCGCGCAGGAAGGGCAGGGCGGCCTGTGTCACCCACAGGGCGCCGAAGAAGTTGGTCTCGAACTGGTCCCGGATCTGCTCCTCGCCCAGTTCCTCGACCGCGCCGAACAGGGCGTACCCGGCGTTGTTGACGACGACGTCGAGGCGGCCGAAGTGCGTGTGGGCGTGCTCGACGGCGGCGAAGACGGCACCCCTGTCCGTCACGTCCAGGGCTATCGGCAGTACGGCGTCTCCGTAGGCGGTGACGAGGTCCGCGAGCGCGGCGGAGTCACGGGCGGTGGCCGCGACCCTGTCGCCCCGGGAGAGAGCCGCTTCCACGAACCGGCGGCCGAAACCGCGGGACGAGCCGGTGATGAACCAGGTCTTGGCCATGGGGATCCTCACAGAAGTGAAACGAAGTTTTCCAATACGACTCTAGCTCGGCTTGAGACTGAGTCTCAAAGTGGGTCTTCCTCTAGGATGGTCGTCATGGCCACTTCCTTGAGGACCCCCGGTGACGCAGGCCCCCGTCCGCCCGCACTGCGGGACCGCATGCGGCAGGTGATGCGCGCCGAGGTCGCCGAGGTGGCGATCCGGCTCTTCGCCGAGCAGGGGTTCGACGGGACGACCGTGGACCAGATCGCCGCCGAGGCGGGGCTGTCGCGGGCCAGCCTCTTCCGCCACTTCGGCACGAAAGAGGACATCGTCCTCGGCCATCTGGAGGGGTACGGCCACGCGCTCGCGGAAGCGCTCGCCGCCCGGCCGGAGGGCGAGCCGCCGTGGGAGGCACTGCGCCGCGCCTTCGACGTGATCATCCGGGACGAGGAGGAGTCGCCGGAGCGGACCCTGAAGCTGCTCCGCATGCTGTGCGAGACCCCGTCCCTGAGGGCCCGGCACTGGGAGAAGCAGCTGCACTGGCAGACCTTGCTGGTGCCCGAGGTCTCCCGGCGGCTGGGCGTGGACCCGGCCGACGCACAGGACCCCCGGGCCCACGCGCTCGTCGGTGCCGCGCTCGCATGCCTGGACGCGGCCGGTGCCGCGTGGCTGGCCTGCGACGGGGCCACCCCCGTCTCCGTACTCCTGGACCGGGCGATGGAGACCCTGGCCGCATGAGGCCCGGGCGGGAGGGCCGCCCGATGCCGATGCCCCTGCCCGGCGGCGGGGCCGGGCGGTGACCGCTCGGCCCGGCCGGCGTGGATGGCGACGGCCACCTGACCGGGCCGGTTCCCCTGGTGCCGTCCGCAGGTCCCGGTGAGGCGCCGGCGCACCGCTCCCCGGACTGTCTAGTCGGTCCGCTCCCCCTCCAGCGCCGTCAGGGCCGGGTCCAGCACGATGTCCTCGGCCCGGGCCCCGGTGCTCGGCTCCTCCGGGAAGTGGCAGGCCGTCAGGTGGCCGTCCCGGTTGCCGGAGAGCCGGACCAGCGGGGGCTCCTCGGTCGCGCACCGGTCCTGGGCCTTCCAGCAGCGGGTGCGGAAGCGGCAGCCGGAGGGCGGGGAGATGGGCGACGGCACGTCCCCGGCCAGCCGGATGCGCTCCCGCCGGGGCGCCTCGTCCGGCGCCAGGGTCACCTCGGGGACGGCGGACAGCAGGGCGTGGGTGTAGGGGTGGCGCGGCCGGGCGTAGATGGAGTCGCGGTCCCCCACCTCGATGATCTTGCCGAGGTACATGACGGCGACGCGCTGGGAGAAGTGCCGGACGATGGCGAGGTCGTGGGCGATGAACACGAACGCGATGCCGAGTTCCCGCTGCACCTTCTGGAGCAGGTTGACGACCTGGGCCTGGATGGAGACGTCCAGCGCGGAGACCGGTTCGTCGGCGACGATCAGCTTCGGCTCCAGGGCGAGGGCGCGGGCCACGCCGATGCGCTGGCGCTGGCCGCCGGAGAACTCGTGCGGGAACCGGTTGTAGTGCTCCGGGTTCAGGCCCACGATCTCCAGCAGTTCCCGGACCCGCTTCTCCCGGCCGCCCTCCGGATCGATGTCGTTGATCTCCATCGGCCCGGAGATGATCTTGCCGACCGTCTGCCGCGGGTTCAGCGACGAGTACGGGTCCTGGAAGATCATCTGGATCTCGGAGCGGATGGGGGCGAGCTGTCTGCGCGTGGCGTGGCTGATGTCCCGGCCGCGGTAGGTGATCGTGCCGCCGGTCGGCTCCAGCAGGCGGGTGATCAGCCGGCCGGTGGTCGACTTGCCGCAGCCGGACTCGCCGACCAGGCCGAAGCTCTCCCCCGCGTGCACGGTCAGGTCCAGCCCGTCCACGGCCTGGACGGCGCCGACGGTCCGCTTGACGGGGAAGCCGCCCTTCACCGGGAAGTGCTTGACCAGCCCCGAGACCTCCAGCAAAGGTTCCGGCGGCGCGTCGGCGGCGGCCCCGCGGGCGGCGGGGAGGACCAGGTCCTCTTTCATGGCGGTTGCCCTCCTAGCCCAGTCGGGGCCTGATCTCGTCGGCGAAGATGGTGCGTTGCTGTGCGGCGCCGAGGTGGCACGCCGAGAAGCGGTGGCCCGGTGCCGGCGCGGGGCTCTCGGTGACGCAGCGGCCGCCGCCGACCCGGTCCCGGAAGGCGCACCGGGGGTGGAAGCGGCAGCCGGACGGCGGGGTGAGCAGGCTCGGTGGCGTCCCGGGAATGGGCGACAGCGGGGTGGCGAGGTCGGAGTCCAGCCGGGGCATGGAGTTCAGCAGTCCCCAGGTGTACGGGTGCCGCGGCGCGCGGAGCACCTCGTCGACCGTGCCGCGCTCCACCGCGCGCCCGGCGTACATGACCATGATGTCGTCGGCCATGTCGGCGATGACCCCGAGATCGTGGGTGATGAAGACGATCGCGGTGCCGAACTCCCGCTGGAGGTCCTTGAGCAGGTCCAGGATCTGGGCCTGCACGGTCACGTCCAGCGCGGTGGTCGGCTCGTCGGCGATCAGCAGGTCCGGGTCGCACACCAGCGCCATGGCGATCATCGCGCGCTGGCGCATGCCGCCGGAGAACTGGTGCGGATAGTCCCGGGCGCGCTCCGCGGGGTGCGGGATGCCGACCTTGCCGAGCATCTCCACGGCACGCTCCCAGGCGGCCTTCTTCGAGGCGCCGGTGTGCTTCATGTACGGCTCGGCGATCTGCCGGCCGATGGTGTAGAAGGGCGACAGCGCGGTGAGCGGGTCCTGGAAGATCATCGCCACCCGGTTGCCGCGGAGCTTCTCCAGCTCCTTCTCGGTGGCGGTGATCAGCTCCTTGCCGTCCAGGACGATCTCCCCGTCGACCGTGGTGAACAGCGGGTCGTGCAGCCCGAGGACGGTCAGGTTGGTGACCGACTTGCCCGAGCCCGACTCGCCCACGATGCCGAGGGTCCGGCCGCGGTCGACGTCGAAGGACAGCCCGTCGACGGCCCTGACCGGGCCGTCCTCGGTGGAGAACGTCACCTGGAGATCGCGCACCGAGAGGAATCCGCCCGGCCCGGTCGGGGCCGGCGCGCCCTCGGCCTTGGTCACTGTGGTCACGATGGCTGGTCTTCCTAGGAGAGCCGGATGCGCGGGTCGATCCACGCGTAGGTGATGTCGGTGAGGATGTTGATGAGCAGGATGAAGAAGGCGCCGAACAGCATCACTCCCATCGTCAGCGGCAGGTCCTTGTTGACCGCGCCGTCCACGGCGAGCCGGCCGATGCCCTGGAGGGAGAAGGTCAGTTCGGTGACGACGGCACCGCCCAGCATGGAGCTGACGTCGATGCCGAGGATGGTGACGATGGGGATGAGCGAGCCGCGCCAGGCGTAGCGCAGGAAGACGTATCTGCGGGACATGCCCTTGGCGCGGGCGGTGCGCACATGGTCCTCGGCGAGCTGCTCGATCATCGACGAGCGCGCCATACGGGTGTACTGGGCGGTGAAGATCGTGGCCAGCACGCAGACCGGGATCGACATCCCGATGAACCAGCCGACCGGGTCCCGGGTGAGGGGCACGTACTTCGGGTCCTCCATCCAGCCGGTGCTGTAGACGAGGATCGTCAGCACGACCGGGCCGAGGAAGTAGATCTGGAAGGAGCTGAGCACCATGGAGGCGCCGGTGGCGACCTTGTCCACCAGGGTGCCGCGCCGGTAGGCGGCGATCATGCCCGCGCCGATGCCGACGAGGAGGAAGACGACGGCGCCCCCGGCGGTCAGGGTGAGGGTCAGCGGGAACCGGTCCATGATGGTGCTCCAGACCATGTCCCCGGAGTAGAACGACACGCCCAGGCAGGGCGCCGAGCAGTGACCGGTCGGAAAGTCCCGGCCCGTGACGATGCCGGACATGAAGTCCCAGAACTGCCGGGCCAGGGGCAGGTCGAGCCCCAGCGCCTCCCTGATGTCCGCCAGCCGCTGGGGCGAGCAGTCCTTGCCGCAGGCCAGGGAGGCGTAGTCGGAGGGTGCGGCCACGAAGAGGAAGAACGTCGCCGCCCCGATGAGGAACAGCGTGACGAAGGCGCCGACCGTGCGCCGGATGATGAACTGGACCATGGCGGGCTGGCTGCTCTCTGCGGAGTCGGTGGGGACGGTGGGCGGGCCGGGCGGCCGGGGAGGCGGGGTGCGCCCCGCCTCCCCGGCCGGGCGTCACGACTTCAGGTACAGCCGGTTGATGTCGATGAGGCTGGACACCGAGCTGTAGCGTCCGCCGCCCACGTGGGAGCCGGAGAGCTGGAACTTCTTCGCGTACCACAGCGGGGCCGCCGGGATGACGTTCTCCAGCAGGTAGTGGTGGGCTTCCTTCCAGGTCTTGGCGGCCTCGGCCGGCTGCTGGGTCAGCGCCTTCTTGATCAGGGCGTCGACCTTCGGGTCCTTGACGTGCGAGTAGTTGGAGGACCCGTCGAACACCTGGGAGCCGTCGTAGATCGGGGTGACGACCGTGCCGGGGGACGGCCAGTCCTGGCCCCAGCCGGAGATGTAGATGTCGTAGGGGTTGTCGAGCTTGCCGATCTGCTCGTAGTAGCTCGCCGCGTCGACCTCCTTGGCGACGATGTCGAAGCCGGCCTTGCTCAGCGCGTCCTCGACGGCGACCTTGCGGCGCTGGCCGATCTCGCTGTTGGCGTAGGCGAAGACGAGCTTCTTCCCGGCGGCCGGGACGTCCTTGAGGATCTCCTTGGCCTTGGCGAGGTTGCCCTGCGGTGACTTCAGCCGGCCGTAGGGATCGTAGGTGGGCTCGTAGCCGGGCAGCGTCGGCGCGAAGAGGTTCGGCGCGACGTCACCGCCGTAGGCGCCGCCCTCGCCGGCGATGAGGGACTTGGAGTTGACCGCGTAGGTGACGGCCTCGCGGACCTTCTTGTCCTTGACCCGGTCGAGGTTGAAGGTCAGCGACATGACGTAGGGCTGGTAGCCGCGGACGGTGCGCTTGTTGGCCGCCGGGTTCTTGATGACGTCCTGGATCTGGGTGGCGTCGACACCGCGGGTGAGCTGGATGGCGTTCTTGTTGTCGCCCTCGTCGGCGATCAGCCGCTTGGTCTGGGTGGACTCGGTGACGCCGAACTGGATGTCGAAGCCGTCGACGTACTGGTGGCGCACGGCGTCGGTCTTGGGGTCCCAGTTGGTGTTGCGCACCAGCTTCAGGCTCTTGCCGGCCTTGTTCTCGGCGATCTTGTACGGTCCGGTGGCGACCGGCTTCTTCTCGTACCGCTCCTTGGTGTCGCCCTTGGCGGGGACGACGGCGTAGCCGGCCATGGCGAGCGTCTGCGGCAGGTCCGGGCGCGGCTGGTCGAAGTGGAAGACCACCGTCTTGTCGTCGGGGGTGTCCAGCACCGAGGCCGGCAGGTGCTTGCCGTCGAAGCCGCCGCCGGGCAGGGCCTTGCGGTAGTCGGCGCCGCTCAGCCAGGTCTGCAGATAGGTGGGGCCGTCGAAGATGAACTTCGCGTACTGGCGCTCGACGGTGTGCCGGATGTCGGCCGAGGTGAGGGCGTTGCCGTTCTCGTCCTTGACGCCGTCCTTCAGCGTGAACGTCCAGGTCCTGCCGCCTTCGGAGGACTTGCCGGAGTCGGTGGCGAGGTCGCCGACGACCGTGACGTTGCCCTTGTCGTCCTCCTGGAACTGGGTCAGCCGGCGGAAGAGCAGATTGGCGACCTGGCCGGAGTCGGCGACGTAGATCTGGCCGGGGTCCAGATGGGACAGGCCCGCTTCCTGGTAGACGATGATCGTGCCGCCGGACCGGGCGCCGGGCACGTCCTTGGCGGGGCCGGTCGAGCCGGCGGCGTCGGCGTAGGCGACCGGTTTGGACTGGACCGCGGCCTCCTTCTGGTCCTTCTCGGTGTCCTTGCCGGCCTTGCCGCCCTCGTTCTTCGAGCAGGCCGTGAGGGCGAGGGAGCCGGCCGCGAGGGCGATCACGACGGCACGCGCTGCGCGGGCACGCTGAGACATCATGTGGGCTGTCCACCTACCTGTCGGGTTCGTTATCCGTGAGATCTGCCGGGCGCCGGCCGGGCGGGCCGGCGGGGGCGGCAGCCACCCCCCACCCAACGGACGTCCTAACGCCCGGACTTGGGGTCGAACGCGTCCCGTACGGAGTCCCCGAGGAGGTTGAAGCACAGGACGAAGATCACCAGCGCCACCCCGGGGAAGAACATGAACGCCGGGTCCTGTTCGGCGTAGCGGGCACCGGCGGCGAAGAGGCGTCCCCAGTCGGGCGTCGGCTCGACGAAGCCGACCCCGGCGAAGGACAGGAAGGCGATGCTGAGGATGGTGCTGGGCAGCTGGTACGTGAACTGCACCAGGATCGGGGTGACGACGTTGGGCAGGATCTCCTTGCGGACGATCCGCCACGGCGAGGCGCCCGAGACCCGGGCCGCCTCCACGAACTCCCGCTCGCGCAGGGAGAGTACGGTGGAGCGCACCAGCCGGGCCATGCCCATCCAGCCCAGCAGCCACAGCACGATCAGCATCGCCACGGCGCGGAAGTAGGTCGGCGTCTCCTCGCGCGGGTCCACGAAGAACGACGTCACGACGGGCATGAACGCGATGAAGAACAGCTGCTGCGGAAAGGAGAGGAAGAAGTCGGTGCCGCGGCCGATCCAGTAGTCCGTGCGGCCGCCGAAGTACCCGCCGACCAGGCCGATCACAACTCCGGTGAGCATGATGAGGAGGGTGATGCCGAGCGCCATGTACAGGGAGGTGCGCATGCCGTACAGCAGCATGGCGAAGAGATCACGGCCGTACTGCGGCTCGACGCCGAACCAGTGCGCGCCCGAGACGCCCCCCAAGTAGCCGAGCGGAAGCCCGAATTCGTCGAGCACGGGATGGTCGGCGTAGGTGGGGTCCTGGCCGTAGAGGGTGTACGGATCGGTGCCGGGCAGCTTCACCAGCAGCGGCGCGAGCAGCGCGACGGCGAAGTAGCCGATCACCACCACGGCGCAGACCACGCCCGTGCGGTCGCGTCTGAAGCGCAGCCACATCAGCCGGCCGGGCGACCGGCCCGCGAGTTCGACGGCCTGGGCCCCCGGCTCCGGCGATAACGCGCCGGAGCCGACGACCGACGCCCCGCCGCCCTCTGTATCGATAGGACTTGTCACGGTTTGTCCGTTTCACAGGTATAAGTGCGAGAGACACCCGGGTACTCCGAGGACGCGCGTGACCGCGGTCGGACGCGCGTGATGGCTGGGGTTCCCTCCTCATGACTTCACGTGTTCACCAACGGGAGGGGGTTTCCGTCTTCCCTCCGACACCCCTGACGGAGGGTCAGACACCCCCTGGTGCTCGTGAGTCGGGCACTGTCCCCACAGTGCGAGACCCATTGACCCGAGCGCTACGCCGCTAACTATCTGCCATCGGTCGACTACCGACCACTGCCCGTAGATCTCAATTCAGTCACAGCTCGCCCGTAGACCTTCCAAAATCTGGACAAACTGTTCGCCGGAAGAAGGCGCGAAACGGACGTGTTACATGGCTATCGGTCACAGGTCACCGCATGCCGGACATCGGGTCCCCGAAAACGGGTTGCAAAAAGCCCGGGCGCCCCCCTTGCGGGGGCACCCGGGCTCAACTGCCGGGAGATCAGCCGTGCTTGGCGCGGCTCGCGGCGCGGGCGCGGTCACGCTGGTCGAGCACGACCTTGCGGATGCGAACGGCCTCCGGGGTCACCTCGACGCACTCGTCGTCGCGGCAGAACTCCAGCGACTGCTCCAGCGACAGCTTGCGCGGCGGCACGATCGACTCGGTCACATCGGCCGTGGAGGACCGCATGTTGGTGAGCTTCTTCTCCTTGGTGATGTTGACGTCCATGTCGTCGGAGCGGGAGTTCTCACCGACGATCATGCCCTCGTACACCTCGGTGCCCGGCTCCACGAAGAGCACGCCGCGCTCCTGGAGGTTCGTCATCGCGAACGCGGTGACGGCACCGGAGCGGTCGGCGACCAGCGAGCCGTTGTTGCGGGTCTGCAGGGTGCCGAACCAGGGCTCGTGGCCCTCGTGGATGGAGTGGGCGATGCCGGTGCCGCGGGTCTGGGTCAGGAACTCGGTACGGAAGCCGATCAGACCGCGGGACGGCACGACGAACTCCATGCGGACCCAGCCGGAGCCGTGGTTGGACATGTTGTCCATGCGGCCCTTGCGGACGCCCATGAGCTGCGTGACGGCGCCCATGTGCTCCTCGGGCACGTCGATCGTCATGCGCTCGACCGGCTCGTAGACCTTGCCGTCGACCTCCTTGGTGACGACCTGCGGCTTGCCGACCGTCAGCTCGTAACCCTCCCGGCGCATGGTCTCGACCAGGATGGCGAGCGCCAGCTCACCACGGCCCTGGACCTCCCAGGCGTCCGGGCGCTCGGTGTCGAGCACCCGGAGGCTGACGTTACCGATCAGCTCGCGGTCCAGGCGGTCCTTGACCTGGCGGGCGGTGACCTTGCGGTCCTTGACGGCCGCCTTGTTGTCGGCGCCCTTGCCGGTGGCGCCGCGGCCGACCAGCGGGGAGGTGTTGGTGCCGATCACCATGGAGATGGCCGGCTCGTCCACCGTGATCAGCGGCAGCGCGACCGGGTTCTCCGGGTCGGCCAGGGTCTCGCCGATCATGATGTCGGGGATGCCCGCGACCGCGCAGATGTCACCCGGGCCGGCCTTCTCGGCGGGCTTGCGGGTGAGCGCCTCGGTCATCATCAGCTCGGAGATCCGCACGTTCTGCACGGAACCGTCGCGCTTGATCCAGGCCACGGTCTGGCCCTTGCGCAGCTCGCCCTGCTCGACCCGCAGCAGCGCGATACGGCCGAGGAAGTTGTCGGCGTCCAGGTTGGTGACGTGGGCCTGGAGCGGGGCGGCCTCGTCGTAGGTGGGGGCCGGGATGTGCTCCAGGATCGTGGAGAAGAACGGCTCCAGGCTGGTGGAGTCGGCCGGGACCGTGCCGTTGTCCGGCTTGGTCAGCGAGGCGATGCCGTCGCGGCCGCAGGCGTAGACGATCGGGAACTCGATCTGCTCCTCGTCCGCGTCCAGATCGAGGAAGAGGTCGTAGGTCTCGTTGACGACCTCGTCGATCCGGGCGTCCGGGCGGTCCGTCTTGTTGATGCACAGGATGACGGGCAGCCGGGCCTGGAGCGCCTTGCGCAGCACGAAGCGGGTCTGCGGCAGCGGGCCCTCGGAGGCGTCGACGAGCAGGACGACACCGTCGACCATCGACAGACCGCGCTCGACCTCGCCGCCGAAGTCGGCGTGGCCGGGGGTGTCGATGATGTTGATGGTGATCGGGTCCCCGCCGTCCTTCGGGTGGTACTTCACCGCCGTGTTCTTGGCGAGGATCGTGATGCCCTTCTCACGCTCCAGGTCGTTCGAGTCCATCACCCGGTCGTCGACCTGGTCGAGCTGGTGGGCGGCGAAGGCACCGGCCTGCTTCAGCATGCCGTCGACGATGGTGGTCTTGCCGTGGTCGACGTGGGCGACGATGGCGACGTTGCGGATGTCGTGGCGCGTGGCCATATTGTGGCGTACTCCCGGAGTGTGCGGTCTGCCCTGCGCGTACGTCCGTGTCGCGCGGGTCCTGCCGGGCTGGACACGCCACGGCCTCACCCCATGGTACGTGGCCCCGGCCGAAGAGGCTCGCCCGGGCCGTCCTACCCCTTGTCCTTGCCCGGGGCCGGCGAGACCTTCGCCCCCTTCTTCAGGAAGCCCATGTCCTCGTAGACCGGGGTCCGGAACCCGAAGGCCCCCGCGTTGACGACGTTCTTGCGCACCCCCACCAGCTGCGGGCGCTGGTAGAGCGGGATGGAACCCGCCGCCGCCCAGATCCGGGAGTCGGCCTTCTTGATCAGGTCCCGTGCCTCGTCCTCGTCCAGGGTGGTCGCGGCCTGGTCGAAGAGCTGGTCCACCTGGTCGGTGCCGACCCGGGTGTAGTTCTGCTCGACGTTCACCGAGCCGTCCGCCGCCGGCAGCGGCTTGGCGTAGACCGGCCGGGCGTCGGTCGCGGGGAAGGCGGTGGCGGGCCAGGAGTACAGGGCGAGGTCGTAGTCGCCGGCGGCGATGTGGTCCCTGAAGTAGCTCTCGTCCGAGACCTTGGTGATCGTGGCGCGGATGCCGACCTGCTCCAGCATCACGGAGATCCGCTCGGCGACCGCGTTCAGGGTGTCCGAGCCGGGCCCGGAGGGCAGTACGAAGCGCAGGGCGAGGGGCTTGCCGTCCTTGGCGAGCGGCCCGGCCGGCGCGGCGGCCGGGGCGGCCGTGCCCTTGGGCGCGTAGGCGCCGGGGGCGCCGCCGGGCCGGCCCTCCCGGGCGAGGTGCGGATCGGTGTGCTCGCGCTGGTCGCCCGTGGTCCCGTGCTGCTTGCCCTTGTCGTCCTCGCCGACGATGTACGTGCCGTCCTCGCCGCCCTCCGAGACGTCCTCGCCGTGGTGCTCGGAGCCCGCCGCCTTCCCGGTCTTGTGCTGCTCCTTCAGCGGGCCGCCGCGCACCCAGCCGGCGTCGGCGAGCAGCGCCTGGGCCTCCTTGGCGTCCTGGGCGCCGAGCGCGCCGCTGTTGTCGGCGTAGGCGGCCTGCCCGGACAGGGCCAGGTGGCTGCCGACGGGCACGGCGGGCAGCCCCAGCGGGGTGAGCACCAGCCGGGCCAGTTCCACGCGGTCCAGGGCGCGGGCGACGGCCCGGCGCACCCGTTCGTCGGCCAGGGGGCCGCCCGCGCCGTTGAGGGCGAGCTGGGTGTAAGCGGGCTCCAGCGACTTGCGTACCTCCACGTCCCGCAGGGCCTGCTGCTGCTCCAGGTAGCGGCCGACGGCCCGGCCGAGCTGCTCCCGGCCGGCGTCCTTCCCGGCCTCCAGGCCGTGGGCGAGCGCCCAGTCGCGCAGCTTCTTCACGGAGGTGCGGCCGCCGCCCTGGAGCGGGGTGCCGGTGCCGCCCGCCCGGTGCGCGAGCCCGATCCGCTGGGCGTCGGCGGCGTCCACCTCGGCCAGGTCCACGCTGCCGTCGGCGAGCGCGGCGGCCCGCTTGTCGCGGGGTACGGCGTGCAGCACGATCCGCTCCAGCTTGGCGGGCCTGCCCCACCAGCGCGGGTTGCGGGTGAGCACGACGTCCTTGTTCGCGGTGTCGACCTTCTCCACCCGGAACGGTCCGGCGGTGACCTTCAGCTTGCGGCGGGCGCCGTCGTTGAAGGCGTCCGGGGTGCCCATGACGTCCTTCGGGTACAGCGGGGAGAACAGCGACTTCCAGTCGGCGTAGGGGCGGGAGAAGGTGACCCGGACCTGGAGGTCGCTGTCGCCGCGCTCGATCTTGGCGATGCGTTCGTAGCCGGCGTTGCGGGCGGTCCAGTAGGCGCTGTTGCGGCCGGACAGGGCGCGCCACTGGGCGACGAAGTCGGCGGCGCCGATCTCCCGGCCGTCGCTCCACACCGCCTGCTGGTTCAGCTTGTACAGCACCACCTGGCGCGGCTCGGTCTCGATGACCTCGGCCGATTCCAGGTAGGCGGGATTGGCCACCGGGCGGCCGTTCGCGTCGAGCCGGAACATCGAGGGCAGCACGGCCTGGGCGACCCGGCCGGTGCCGGCGTCGGCGTCGGCCTGGAAGGTGTTCAGGGTCTCCGGCAGGGCGTCCACGGCCCACTTCAGGGTGGAGCCGTCGGCGACCAGGCTCCGGGCGACGGGGGCGATGTCCTGCCCGGCGAGGGGGGCGGGGGGCTTCTCGTCCTCACCGCAGCCGGCGAGCAGCGGCACGGCGAGGGCGCCGGCGGTGAGGAAGGCGGCCGAGCGCAGGGCCCTGCGCCGGAGGGTCGCGGTGCGGTGCGGCCGCGGGCGGGTCGTGGCCGGACGCGCGCCGGTGGGGCGCTGCCCCGCCGCGAGCGCGTGAGGGGCGTCGCCGTCGTAGGACATCTCTGCTACCTCCGGGGAGCCACGGGCCTTATGCTCGCATTTGGCGGTATATGGAGCTGATCAGATCTATGCCGCCACTGAAGAGGAAAGGATCCGGCAACGGCGGGCGACACGGCGGCGACAGCCGGTAAGCCCACCCATGCGGCGCACACCGCCCGGACGATGCACCCGTACGCCCCGGCCAATCGCCGCACATCCCTTCACACAGGCAGGCCGAGGCGCAACACTCCAGAGCGCATGAACGTTGCCGCCCATGGCCCGCAGGTCCCGTGGAAGCGAGGGCAAGTCATGTCCGTGCACGACGACATCACCGCCGTCCAGCGCTGTCTGGACGATCTCACCCGGTCGCTGAGCCGCCTGGAGCACCAGCTGGGCCGCGGCGGTCTGGAGATACGACGGGTCCGGCTGGACGCCGAGCACCTGCGCGAGAGCGTGGCCCTGCTGCGGGAGACCGCCACCGCCCCGGCCGCGCCCCACCGGCCCGACCTCGTCACCATCTCCGACACGCCCTACGACATCAGCCTGTGGACGGACTCGGACGACGAGGGCCTGGGCGCCCGCGACCGCCGCGCCCCCTGACACCCGCTACCGACCGGAGTCCCGACTTGGCCACTGGTACGGAATCCCCCCAGCAGCGCGGCGGCGTACGCACCGGTACGCGCGCCGCGATCACCGCCCCGCACCTGCGGACCGACCGCTGGTGGCTGGCGCCCGCCTGCACCGCGGCCGGTCTGCTCGCCTTCGTCGTCTACTCGACCTGGCGGGCCTTCGCCGACGCCCACTACTACGCGGCGCCGTACGTCTCGCCGTTCTACTCGCCGTGCCTGGCGGAGAACTGCCGGGCCATGCGCGCCGGGCCCAACGCCGACCTGTTCGGCGGCTGGTGGGGCATCTCGCCCGCGATCATCATCCTGATCTTCCCGCTCGGCTTCCGGCTGACCTGCTACTACTACCGCAAGGCGTACTACCGCGCCTTCTGGGCGTCCCCGCCCGCCTGCGCGGTGGCCGAGCCGCACCGGTCGTACACCGGCGAGAGCCGCTTCCCGCTGATCCTGCAGAACGTCCACCGGTACTTCTTCTACGCCGCCCTGCTGGTGGCCGGGGTGCTCACCTACGACACCGTGCTGGCCTTCCGGGACGAGCACTACCGGTGGGGGCACATGGGCCTGGGCACCCTGGTGTTCCTGGCCAACATCGTGCTGATCTGGGCGTACACCCTCTCCTGCCACTCCTGCCGGCACATCGTCGGCGGCAAGCTCAAGCACTTCTCCAAGCACCCGGCGCGCTACCGGGCCTGGCAGTTCGTCGGGCGGCTCAACGCCCGCCACATGCAGCTGGCCTGGGCCTCGCTGCTCAGCGTGGCGCTCGCCGACTTCTACGTGTACCTGGTCGCGTCCGGTGTCTTCGACGATCCGAGGTTCTTCTGATGGCAGCGGTGGAACGGCAGCAGTGGGACGTCGTGGTCGTCGGTGCCGGCGGCGCCGGGCTGCGGGCCGCGATCGAGGCCCGCGAGCGGGGTGCCCGTACGGCCGTGATCTGCAAGTCGCTGTTCGGCAAGGCGCACACGGTGATGGCCGAGGGCGGCATCGCGGCGGCGATGGCCAACGCCAACGAGAACGACAGCTGGCAGGTCCACTTCCGCGACACCCTGCGCGGCGGCAAGTTCCTGAACCAGTGGCGGATGGCCGAGCTGCACGCCCGGGAGGCCCCGGACCGGGTGTGGGAGCTGGAGACCTGGGGGGCGCTGTTCGACCGGACGAAGGACGGCCGGATCTCCCAGCGCAACTTCGGCGGCCACGAGTACCCGCGGCTCGCGCACGTCGGCGACCGCACCGGGCTGGAGCTGATTCGCACCCTCCAGCAGAAGGTCGTCGCGCTCCAGCAGGAGGACCACCGGGCGACCGGTGACTACGAGTCCGGGCTGAAGGTCTTCCAGGAGTGCACGGTCACCCGCGTGCTCAAGGACGGCGAGCGCGTCTCGGGAGTCTTCGGCTACGAGCGCGAGACCGGCCGCTTCCTGGTGCTGGAGGCGCCGGCCGTGGTCCTCGCGACCGGCGGCATCGGCAAGTCCTTCAAGGTCACCTCCAACTCCTGGGAGTACACCGGGGACGGCCACGCGCTGGCGCTGCTGGCGGGCGCTCCCCTGGTGAACATGGAGTTCGTGCAGTTCCACCCGACCGGCATGGTCTGGCCGCCGTCGGTGAAGGGCATCCTGGTCACCGAGTCGGTGCGCGGGGACGGCGGGGTGCTCAGGAACTCCGAGGGCAAGCGGTTCATGTTCGACTACGTCCCGGACGTCTTCAAGGACAAGTACGCCGAGTCGGAGGACGAGGCCGACCGGTGGTACGAGGACCCGGACCGCAATCGCCGCCCGCCGGAACTGCTCCCCCGCGACGAGGTGGCCCGCGCGATCAACGCCGAGGTGAAGGCGGGCCGGGGCTCCCCGCACGGCGGGGTCTTCCTCGACGTCTCCACCCGGATGCCCGCCGAGGTGATCCGGCGCCGGCTGCCGTCGATGTACCACCAGTTCAAGGAGCTGGCGGACGTCGACATCACGGCGGAGCCGATGGAGGTCGGGCCGACCTGCCACTACGTGATGGGCGGGGTCGCGGTCGACTCGGACACGGCGGCGGCGCGCGGGGTGCCGGGGCTGTACGCGGCCGGCGAGGTGGCGGGCGGCATGCACGGCTCCAACCGGCTGGGCGGCAACTCGCTGTCCGACCTGCTGGTGTTCGGCCGCCGGGCCGGATGGCACGCGGCCGAGTACGCGCACGGGCTCGCGGACCGGCGCCCGCCGGTGGACGAGGCCCAGGTGGACACGGCGGCGGCGGAGGCACTGCGCCCGTTCTCCGCGGAGGGCGCCGGTGCGTCCGCGGCCGGAGCTGGCGCGTCCACGGCCGGGACCGGGGCTTCCGCGGCCGGGGCCGGGGGCGAGGCGGGGCCGCCGGAGAACCCGTACACCCTGCACCAGGAACTCCAGCAGACCATGAACGACCTGGTCGGCATCATCCGCCGGGAGGGCGAGATGGAGCAGGCCCTGCGCCGGCTGGCCGAGCTGCGGGTACGGGCCCGGCGGGCCGGGGTGGAGGGGCACCGCCAGTTCAACCCCGGCTGGCACCTCGCCCTGGACCTCAGGAACATGCTGCTGGTCAGCGAGTGCGTGGCCCGGGCCGCGCTGGAACGCACCGAGTCGCGCGGCGGGCACACCCGCGAGGACCACCCGGCGATGGACCGCGCCTGGCGCAACGTGAACCTGCTGTGCGCGCTCGCCGACCCGGCCGGCGGCCTCGCGGCGGCCGACCCCACGCGGGCGCAGATCCGGCTCACCCGGGAGAGAACCGAACCCATCCGCCCGGACCTGCTCGCCCTCTTCGAGAAGGAGGAGCTGGTCAAGTACCTCGCCGAAGAGGAGCTGTACGAGTGAGCAGCTACGAGGCCCGCTTCAAGGTGTGGCGGGGCGACGCCCGGGGCGGCGGTCTGGAGGACTTCACCGTCGAGGTCAACGACGGCGAGGTGGTGCTGGACATCGTCCACCGCCTCCAGGCCACCCAGGCCCCCGATCTGGCCGTGCGCTGGAACTGCAAGGCGGGCAAGTGCGGTTCCTGCTCGGCGGAGATCAACGGCCGCCCGCGGCTGTTGTGCATGACCCGGATGTCGGTCTTCGACCGCGCCGAGACGATCACGATCACCCCGCTGCGCGCCTTCCCGGTGATCCGCGATCTGGTGACGGACGTCGGCTTCAACTACGAGAAGGCCCGGGAGATCCCGGCCTTCGTGCCGCCCGCCGGTGCCGGCCCCGGCGAGTACCGCATGTTCCAGCAGGATGTGGACCGCTCGCAGGAGTTCCGCAAGTGCATCGAGTGCTTCCTGTGCCAGGACACCTGCCATGTGGTGCGCGACCACGAGGAGAACAAGCGGGCGTTCGCCGGCCCGCGCTTCCTGATGCGCGTCGCCGAGCTCGACATGCACCCGCTGGACGCGGCGGCCGGGGCCGGCCTGGACCGCTCGCGCGCCGCGCAGGACGAGCACGGCCTCGGCTACTGCAACATCACCAAGTGCTGCACGGAGGTGTGCCCCGAGGGCATCAGGATCACCGACAACGCCCTGATCCCGCTGAAGGAACGGGCCGTGGACCGCAAGTACGACCCGCTGGTGTGGCTGGGCTCGAAGATCAGGAGGCGGCCGGGGGCGTAGCCGCCCAGCCCTCCCGGTACGCCCGCCAGTCCGCCTCGGTGGCCGCGAAGTCGACGTAGAGGGCGACACCGAAGCGGGCGCGGCCGGCGTCGGTGCGGCTCAGGCCCAGCCGGACCCCGCGCACGGCGGCCGGGACGGTCTCGGCGTGCGCCCAGTGGCCGAACCGGTTCTCGTGGTAGAAGGGCAGGCCCATCAGCAGGTCGGTGCCCTTGGGGGTGACCTCCAGGGCGAGGCTCGTCTGCTGGGCCACATAGCCGCCGTACAGGCTCTGCGACGGCTGCATGGTGTCGTACGACATGACGGCGATCTGGTCCACCCGGCGGGCCACCTGCCCGAAGAACGCCTGCGACCACCACTTGGGGTGGCCGGTGGTCGTGCCCCAGAAGGAGTGGAAGGCGGGCAGCGGGTCGATCTGGTGGGCGGCGACGGACAGCACCGCGCCCCGGGCGTGGGTGAGGTCGCGCAGGTCGTCGAGGAGGGCGAGGTAGTTCCGGTCGCCGGAGTGCAGGGGTTCCAGGTCGAAGTGCGCGCCCTGGAATCCGGCGTCGAGGACGGCGCGGGTGGAGGCGAGGATCGCGGTCCGGGTGGCCGCGCGTTCCAGGCGCAGTCCGTCGGGGGTCTCGGTGGCCAGCACGTCGCCGAGCCAGGCCTGCACCCGGACGCCGGGGAGTTCGCGGTGCACGGCCGCGGTGAACCAGCGGGCCTTCTTGTACGCCGACGGGGGCAGGGTGCCGTCGTGTTCCAGGGGGCCGGAGTGGACGTAGAGGTCCCGGATGCCGGTCTCCCGCAGCCGACGGGCGAGGGCCCGCACGTCCCCGTCGGTCTTCCGCCCGTCCACCCAGGCGTGCCCCAGCCAGAGGGCGTCCCGGTGCCGGGTGCGGGTGCCGGGGGCCGGGTCGCCGGTGTAGTTGATCCGCAGTGCGGTCTCGGCGGTGAGCAACGGGAGCAGGAGGAGGGCGAGGAGAGCGGCGAGAAGACGGAGGATCCGGCGCTTCCGGGGGCGGGAGGGGGAGGC
>NZ_JODT01000026.1 GCF_000720835.1 Streptomyces achromogenes subsp. achromogenes
GGGGCCGCCGGGTTCTCCTGGGGCATGGGCGGGCGGGGTGCCCCCTGGGCGTTCCCCTCGGGCGCGGCGCCCTGCGGGGAAACGTCGGGAGAGGCCACCGGCACGGGAGGTGCGGACGGCGCCGGGGGTACCGCGTTGCCCTCGTTCTCGGTGCTCACAGCTCTTCTCCTCGGTCCACGCCTGTTGTCGTCGGTCGCACTGGTCTTGCGGTCAGCTTTTCCCACGGGCCGTCAGAGCACCATAAGCCGTGGCTGTGGGTCCGGCGGTCCTCTTTATATAGGATCTGTTGGGGCATTCAACGTAAAAGTTATATAAGCGTTCAGGGCGCCGCTCGTTCGCCGCCGGAACGCCTCCGTCCCGCCCCGTCCGCCCGCCGACGATGGCACCATGACGCGGTGACCCACGCACCACAGCGCTCCATCCAGGTCGTCGCCCACCGGGGCGCCTCCGAAGACGCCCCCGAGCACACCCTCGCCGCCTACCGGAAGGCCATCGAGGACGGCGCCGACGCCCTGGAGTGCGACGTACGGCTGACCGCGGACGGCCATCTGGTCTGCGTCCACGACCGACGCGTGAACCGTACCTCCAACGGCCGCGGCGCGGTCTCCGCGCTGGAACTGGCCGACCTGGCCGCCCTCGACTTCGGCTCCTGGAAGACGCGCGAGGCCTGGCATGGGCGGGACGAGGAGCCCGACTGGGAGCACCGGCCGGAGGACCGCGAGGCCACCTCCGTCCTCACCCTGGAGCGGCTGCTGGAGCTGGTCGCGGACGCCGGGCGCCGGGTGGAGCTGGCCATCGAGACCAAGCACCCCACGCGGTGGGCGGGCCAGGTCGAGGAGCGGCTGCTGACCCTGCTGGACCGTTTCGGCCTCGCCGCGCCGGCCTCCGCCGCCGAGTCACCGGTCCGGATCATGAGCTTCTCGGCCCGTTCGCTGCACCGCGTGCGCACGGCGGCGCCGGCCCTGCCGACGGTCTATCTGATGCAGTTCGTCTCCCCCCGGCTGCGCGACGGCCGGCTCCCGGCGGGCGTGGGCATCGCGGGGCCCTCGATCCGCATCCTGCGCAACCACCCCGTCTACGTGGAGCGGCTGCGGCAGGCCGGCCACCAGGTCCACGTGTGGACCGTGAACGAGCCCGAGGACGTCGACCTCTGCGTCGAGCTGGGCGTCGACGCCATCATCACCAACCGCCCGCGCGCGGTGCTGCACCGGCTGGGCCGCTGAGCGGCCCGGCACCGCACCGGTGAACCGGCCCCTCCGGCACACGGAAGCGGCCGGGTTCCGCCACGGGAAGCGGCCGGGTTCGCCACGGAAGGCGGCCGGGTTTCCCACGCGGAGCGATCAGGCCCCGTCACGGGGAGTGCACCGGCGCGTTCGCTGCGTGTGCGCTCGTATCGAATGCGTCACCGGAACGGGACTGGCCGGTTTCCGGTACAGGCCAAGAGGGCATCCACACCGTGGCGTGGGGCGAAGGAGGTCTCGGGGGTGGCGTTGGTGGTGGCACAGGAAGTGCCCACGTCGTCGAGCATGGCCGTACCCCATGGCCCTGCGGGCGTGAGGGAAGCGCGGCACCGGCTGCGGGCGCAGCTGCGCAGCGGGGGCGTGGCGGAGTCGGTCATCGACGATGCCGTACTGATCCTTTCGGAGCTGTTGAGCAATGCCTGCCGGCACGGGCGGCCCCTGGGAGACGCGCCGGCCGGGGACGGCGACGTCCGCGCCGCCTGGCGGATCGACGCGCGCGGGCGGCTCCTCGTGGAGGTCACGGACGGCGGCGGCCCGACCCGCCCGGCACCGGCGACACCGTCGGTGACCGCGCACGGCGGGCGCGGGCTGAACATCATCACGGCACTCGCCGACGACTGGGGCGTCCGGGACGACGTCGAGGGCGAGGTGACGGTCTGGGTGCTGGTCCACGGGGACGTCCACGATCCCGACGCGGGCCACTCCCATGACGCGTTCGCTACGCGCGTCACCCGGGCCATGACGGGCAGGACACCCCTTGCGGACCTGACACTGCCGAGCGTGGCGGCGGCCGCCGATGTGGCACTGCCTCACCTGCCCGCCGCGAACGGCACGTTGCCGGACGCTCCCGGCCCGGACACACCCCGCACGGGCATACCGGAGACGGCCGTACCGGGCATAGCTCAGGCAGCCATGCCCGGCATACCGGATACGGCGCTGACGGGCGTATCCGATACGACGACGCTGCCGGGCATCACCGCCCCGGACGTACCCTTGTCCGGTCTGGCCACCCCCGGCCTGACCCTGCCGGACCTGTCCGGCCTGGACTTCGCCGACGCGTTCGAGGACTTGGACTGACCGCGGCCGACACGGCGGCGGGCAGGCATCGGCAGCACAGCCGGGAACCAGCGTGCTCCAACCGCCGTTCCCCCCTTCCCCTCCTTCCCCCCTTCCCCCTCCCGGCCGTCGAGCGCCCGTACGTTGTCCACAGGTTCCCGTCGGGCACGGCGTGAACGGCTAGGCTCCCGACGTACGAGAAGAGCCGTAACCGGGAGACACCCACCATGGCCAAGAAGCGCCCCCAGACGAAGGCCAAGCCGCAGCTGATCGACGGGGAGATCCCGGTTGTCGGCGCTCGCGAACCCTGCCCCTGCGGCAGCGGCCGGCGCTACAAGGCCTGCCACGGCCGGGCCGCCGCGCACGCCGTCACCGAGCTGGTGCACCGCCCGTTCGAGGGACTGCCCGGCGAGTGCGACTGGGTAGCGCTGCGCGAGCTGGTCCCGGCCGCGACGGCCGAACTGACCCTGCGGGACGGCCTGCCCGAGGGCGTCCCGTCGGTCACGCTCGCCACGGTGCTGCCGATGGCCTGGCCCGCGCTGCGCCGGGACGACGGCTCGGTCCTGCTCGGCCTGCAGAACGACACGGCGTCCGGCGACATCAGCCGCGACCTCGCCGACACCCTGCTGCGCGCCCTGGAGGCCGAGCCGGGCACCCCGGTGCAGGGCCGCCGCGCCCCCGCCGAAGGGCCGCGGCTGCAGGACCTGCTGGACCCGGAGGGCGCTTTCCAGCCGGTCGTGCACAGCGGCTTCGAGTTCTGGGTGCCGGACGCGGAGAACGCCACCCCCGAGGTGGCCGCCTCCCTGGAGCGGGCCAACGCCGCCGCGATCCCGACCGTACGGCTGTCCGGCGTGGACGCGGCCTACTGGTGCGAGACCCCGGAGAAGAACCACCTGCGCTGGGTCATGCCGCACCCGGAGGAGCAGCTTCTGGACGCTCTCGCGCGACTGCACGCGGCGGGCCGCTCCAGCCTCGGCGAGGGCACCCGGCTCGTGGGCTCCTTCCGTGCTCACGGCCTCACCGTGCCGGTCTGGGACCTGCCGAGCGGAATCTCGGCCAAGGACGTGGAGCAGCCGGCCGCCGAGTTCGCCGAGCGTCTCGCCGCCGCCCTCGCGGTGGCGGAACCGCTCACTCCGGAGGAGCGCCGGGCCCGCGGCGGACTGACCAACCGGCAGGTCACGCTCAGCTGACGCGCCGTACGCGGACAGGCACGGCCGGTCGGCCGACGGGCCGTGCCACCGGACCGCGCGGAGGGTGACTCGTGTCACAACTCGGCGCTTCTCCCGGAAAATCGGTGTCCGAATCGGCAAGACCGAATTTGCGAACCGCCGATCTCTTGTTACGGTTCCTGTAGCCCGGTTGCTGGTGCATCCCCCGTCGCCAGCAACCGGGCCTTTCCATGCCCGTGGCCACGCCCCCGGCCGTACCCGCACCGGTGTACGGAGCCGAGCGGGGCGTCAACTGCCCGGGAGTCCTCAGGTGTTGCTGCCCGAGCGGAGCAGCAGCGGGCCGCTCCCGCCCCGTTCGGCGAACTCGGTGACGGCCGTGTAGGCGTCCGGCCGGCCCCGGAGGCGTTCGCGCGGTGTCTCGCAGGTCGCGGGCTCGTCGCCGGTCCCGGTGGCGCAGCGCGTCTGAACCGTCCGGCCACCCGGTCCCATCAGGGTCAGCAGCGAATCCAGCGATCTGCCGGTGGCGTTGCGGTAGTAGGTGCGCGCCCAGGTGTCCTCGCCCTGCGTCAGCACACAGGTCTGGGCCTCGATGCCGTCCGGCGAGGTGAGCGCCGGGCCGCAGCGGGCGGCGGTGGCGAGCCCGATGCCGAGCAGGAAGGGGGAGCGGCGGGCGCCGTGCGCGCCGGTCTCGTCGTCGGCCCGGGGGGCGGCCGGTACGGCGGTCCGGCCGGTCTTGGCGTCGGCCCGGAGAGCGGCCGGTACGGCGGTCCGGCCGGCCTCGCCCACCTGTCCCGCGGACGCCACGGTCAGCGGCAGCGCGACCGCGGCCGCCACGACGGCCCCGAGGGCGAGCAGCAGCCGCGGCCTGCGCGGGCGCCGCCCGCGGTGGCGCGGCTGTGGGGCGCGGTGGCCACCGGAATGACGCAGCATGCCCGGAAGATAACGAGCGGGCGGGCGCGGCCCGCCCGGGCCGCGCCCGACACCCTCACATCTCCGGCGCGCTCACACCCGTACGAGTGAGGGCGTCGACCACGGCGTCCACCACGGCCTCCACATCGGGCACCCAGGGCGCGGCCGAGCCGGGCAGCGGGGCGCGCTCCCAGCGGACGGCGCCCTGGCCGGTCTCGGACGGGGGCAGGGCGAGATAGCCGCCCTCGCCGTGGAAGCGCAGGGAGCCGGGGACGAAGTCCTTGGCGTAGAGCAGTTCGCCGAGCTGCTCCATGGAGTACGGCTTCACCAGCAGCGCCCAGCGGGTGGGCGAGGCGAGAACCGGGCCGAGCCGCATGCCGCGCCGGTCGAGCAGGGCGAGGGCGCGGGAGGCGGCGAGGGCCGGCAGGCTGACCGCGCAGGGCGCCCGGCCTCCGGTCGCCAGGATGACGGGGGCGCTCGGCCGGTTGGTCCACCACCAGCGCACCATGCGCGCGTCGGTGGTGGCGGCAAGCAGTCCGGGGTCGAAGGGGTGGGCACCGGGGACCGTGCACTCCGGGTCGGGGCAGGCGCAACGGGCCCGCCCCTGCGGGTCCGGCGCCACACCGGGGAGTACCGGCCACTGCCATTCCGTCGCGAAGGTCAGGGCCGCGCCGAGCAGCGCGGGCTTCCCGCCGTTCCGCCTGGACAGGAGCCTGCGTCGCCTTCCGAGGATCTCGCGCATGAGCGCTCGTTCCTTTCCGTTGCACCGCTGGCAACACCGTGGGCTACATCACACCATGTGTCGATCACTTCACTGTGCGTACCTGATGGCGCCTCAACACCCCGCGCACGGCATGGCAACCCCAAGGGGGGTCGAGCGTGGGCCGCGTCCGCGTCCATAGTGCGTCTATCAAAAGCACGGCCGCGGCGTGGGGGTGGCGAAGTCTGGCGTTTTGCCGTCGCGCGTGTTTCTCTCCGCCTCCGCCACGGGAGGATGGGGCTCGGTCGTCGGTGGCTATGACGCCCGGGTCCGTCGCCAGGTTCCGGGTGATCCCCAACCACCCCTGGCCTTCTCCGAGTACGTACCCATCACGACCGTTGTGACGCTCCGTGGAGCAGGGCCAGTCGACCGCAATGGGCCGATACCTAAGGCAGTTTTCAGCCAACTTGGCGGTAAGGCAAGGGGTTCGGGCAAAACCTCTCGGTTCCCTTGGACACCAGGAATCCCGGCAGGACAATGCTGGACATCCCCTCACGAGTGCGTGTACATGTGGAGACACTGCTAGCGGCGCAGAATGACATGGGGGTTTGCGATGCTTTCCAGCAATACGCGCCGGTCTGGAAGCCGGACGCCATGAACGCCCCGCACCCTCCGAAAGTGGCTGGAATCGATTCAACAGTTCCCACGCCCGCCCACACTGCGACGCCCGCCCCTCCCGCCCCCGGGGCCCCTTCCGTCCCGGGCACCGCCGCCGTCCCCGCGCCCCACTCGCCCGCCCCCGGGACCCTGCTGCAGGACCGGCTGGCCGGCTGGGTCTCCGATCTGACCACCCTCCACGAACTCACCGAGCGCCTCTTGCGCACCAGCGCGCTCGACCCCGCCCTGCACGAGCTGCTGCGCGCCGGAGCCGCCCTGGTCGGCGCCCGCCGCGGCCTGGTCGCCCTGGACCCCGCCGACGGCCTCGGTCCCCGCACCAGCCTGGGCCTGGGCCTGGACCGCGCCGACCTCGGCCACCTCGAGACCGTGCCGCGCGGCTCACTGCCGTACGACACCGGCGGCAGCGCCGAGCTGCTCCACCCCGATCTGCTCGCCGAGGAGGGGCTCGACCCGCTCCACCGCGAGGTGGCCGTCCGCCTCGGCTACGCCGCCAGTTACGCCCTGCCCCTCGCCACCGAGTCCGCCGGCCGCCTCGGCGCCGCCGTGTGGTTCTACGACGAACCGGCCGAGCCGCACGAGCACCGCCGCCATCTCGCCGGGCTGTATCTCCGGCACGCCACCGAGCACCTGTCCCGGCTGCTGGAAGTGGAACGCACGCGCGCGTGCGTGGCGGCCCTCACCGACGGACTGCTGCCCTCCCGGCTGCCCCGGGTGCCCGGCGTGCAGCTCGCCGCCCGGCACCGTACGGGCGCGCGCGGCGGCGGCGACTGGTACGACGCCCTGCCGCTGCCGGACGCGGCGCTCGGCCTGTCCGTCGGCTCGGTCACCGGCTCCGGGCCGGGCGCGGTTGCCGCCATGGGCCGGCTACGCGCCTCCCTGCGCGCGTACGCCGTGATGGAGGGCGAGGACCCGGTCGCCGTCCTGTCCGACCTGGAGCTGCTGCTGCGGCTGACCGAGCCCGCCCGCTCGGCCACCGCCCTGTTCGCCTACTGCGAGCCCGCCCTGCGCCGGATCACCCTGGCCGGCGCCGGGCACAGCCCGCCGCTGCTGATCGGCGAGCGGCGCACCGAGTTCGCCGAGACCTCCGTCTCCGCGCCGCTCGGCATGCTCGCCTGCTGGGAGGCGCCCAGCGCCGAGGTGCAGACGGAGCCCGGCGAGACGGTCCTGCTCTACACCGACGGGCTGCTGCACCGTACCGGCGACCCGATGGACCGCGCCTTCGCGCGGCTGCACGCCGCCGCCGCGGGCGTCCCGCGCGCGCTGCGGCACGACCCGGGGGCCGTCGCCGACCACGTCCTGCGCACGGTCCTGCCGGACGGCCTGGACACGGCCGACAGCGAGGAGGACGTGGTCCTGCTCGCGGCCCGCTTCGACTGACGGCCCGGCCGGCGGCCCGGCCGACCGGTCCCGGCGACGGTTCCGGCCGGCCGGTATGACCGGGCATAACAGGTCATCCGGGCCCGCCCGCTCCCGGTACGACCGTACGATGATGGAGGCCCCGCTCGGCCACAAGCAGGAGCGCACGGGCCCCGGGGGAGATCACTGGCGTATCGAGGAGGATCACGTGTCCGACGAGCTCAACCCGGCTGTGCCCGACTCCGCTACCGCGGAGGGCCCGGAGACCGAGCCCGAGGAGCCGGTCAAGCAGCGGAAGAACGGCCTGTACCCGGGCGTCTCCGACGAGCTGGCCGAAAACATGAAGTCCGGCTGGGCCGACACGGAGCTGCGTGATCTGGAGCCCATCGAGCAGGCCGCGCACACCGCGCGCCGCCGCGCCGCGCTCTCCGCCCGCTTCCCGGGCGAGCGCCTGGTCATCCCAGCGGGCAACCTCAAGACGCGCTCGAACGACACCGAGTACCCCTTCCGCGCCTCCGTCGAGTACGCGTACCTCACCGGCAACCAGACCGAGGACGGCGTCCTGGTCCTGGAGCCCAAGGGCGACGGCCACGAGGCGACGATCTACCTCCTGCCCCGCTCGAACCGGGAGAACGGCGAGTTCTGGCTCTCCGGCCAGGGCGAGCTGTGGGTCGGCCGCCGGCACTCCCTCGGCGAGTCCGAGGCGCTCTACGGCATCCCGGCCGCCGATGTGCGCGAGCTGGCCGACCAGCTGCGCGAGGCCACCGGCCCGGTCCGCGTGGTGCGCGGTCACGACGCGGGCATCGAGGCGGCCCTGACCGACAAGGTGACCGCCGAGCGCGACGAGGAGCTGCGCGTCTTCCTGTCCGAGATGCGCCTGGTCAAGGACGAGTTCGAGATCGGCGAGCTGCAGAAGGCCGTCGACTCCACCGTGCGCGGCTTCGAGGACGTCGTGAAGGTCCTCGACAAGGCCGAGGCCACCTCCGAGCGCTACATCGAGGGCACCTTTTTCCTCCGCGCGCGCGTGGAGGGCAACGACGTCGGCTACGGCTCCATCTGCGCGGCCGGCCCGCACGCCTGCACCCTGCACTGGGTCCGCAACGACGGCCCGGTCCGCTCCGGCGACCTGCTCCTGCTGGACGCCGGCGTGGAGACGCACACCCTGTACACCGCCGATGTCACGCGCACGCTGCCGGTCGACGGCACGTACAGCGAGATCCAGAAGAAGATCTACGACGCCGTGTACGACGCCCAGGAGGCCGGGATCGCGGCCGTCAGGCCGGGCGCCAAGTACCGCGACTTCCACGACGCGGCCCAGCGCGTGCTGGCCGAGCGGCTCGTGGAGTGGGGCCTGGTCGAGGGCCCGGTCGAGCGCGTCCTGGAGCTGGGCCTCCAGCGCCGCTGGACCCTGCACGGCACCGGGCACATGCTCGGCATGGACGTCCACGACTGCGCCGCCGCGCGGACCGAGACCTACGTGGACGGCACGCTGGAGCCGGGCATGGTGCTCACCGTCGAGCCGGGTCTGTACTTCCAGGCTGACGACCTGACCGTGCCCGAGGAGTACCGGGGCATCGGCGTCCGGATCGAGGACGACATCCTCGTGACGCAGGACGGCAACCGGAACCTCTCCGCGGGGCTGCCGCGCCGCTCCGCCGACGTCGAGGCGTGGATGGCCTCGCTGAAGGGCTGATCCGGTGCCGAAGGACCCCTCGCGCTCACGCGGTGAGCAGCGAGGGGTCCTTCGTCCATTTGAGGATCTTGTCGAAGCTGACCACGGTCCCGCCCAGACCGGGCTTCGCCCCGATGTGGACGTGGTCGGTCAGCTCCTGGATCAGGCACAGGCCGCGCCCGTGCTCGGCGTCCGCACGGGCCGGCCGGAAGTCCTGGGCGCGGGGCAGACCGGGCCCGGAATCGGCCACCTCGATACGGCACTTCTCCCCGTCGAGGTACGCCGTCACCCGGTAGGCCTGCGAGCCGCCGGGCGCGGCGTCCCCGCCGTGCTCGACCGCGTTCGCGCAGGCCTCGGTGAGGGCCACCGACAGGTCGTAGGAGATGTCCGGGTCGACGCCCGCCGTCTCCATCGTGCCGATCAGCAGCCGTCGCGCGAGCGGCACGCTGGCGGCCTCACGCCGCAGATGGAGTGACCACCAGATGCTCATGCTCCAGCCTCCTGGCCGCGGCTCGACATACCGTTACGTATTGCCACACGCGGGCGACCATAAGCACTCCGTCGGCGTGAGCGGGCCCATTCGGCCGATGCGCCGAGGCGGGAATCGGTGTATGGGCGCATCGAACCGGTGATCGGGGGCGGCTCGGCCGACCTGCCGTAGGCGGTGCACGAGGGCAGTGGGATGATGAG
This sequence comes from Streptomyces achromogenes subsp. achromogenes, assembly GCF_000720835.1. GTDB lineage: Bacteria > Actinomycetota > Actinomycetes > Streptomycetales > Streptomycetaceae > Streptomyces > Streptomyces achromogenes. Next base: position 9,472 of record NZ_JODT01000026.1, read on the forward strand.
CCCGCCATGACTGCCCCCCACCCGCGCACGGCGCGTCCCGGAGCCGGGCTCCGGATCCTGCGGGCCGCGGTGTTCGCCGCGGCCTGCGTCGCGCTGGCCGCGTGCGGGCACACCCTGGCCTCCTGCGCGGGCGTGCCGCTGTGGACGCTCGGCGCGGGTTTCCTCGGCTGTCTGCTGCTCGTGGTCCCGCTCGCCGGGCGGGCCCGCTCGCTGCCGGGCATCGCCGCGCTGCTCGCCCTCGGCCAGACCGTGCTGCACACGCTGTTCGGGCTGGGCCAGCACGGGGCGATGGCCGCGCCGGCGGCGGCGATGACCGCCGGGTCCACCGGCTCCGCGCTGAGCGACCACGCGCTGGTGGAACAGGCCACCCGGCTCCTGTGCGGGTCGACCCCGTCGTCCCTCACCCCCGGGCACGCCTACCGGCTGCTGCTCGACGCCCGGCTGATCGACCCTTCGGGCCGGCCGACGCCGGCCCTGGGCACCCTGGGGCACGCCCACGACGCCGCGGGCGCCTCGGGCGGTCTGCTGCCCTCGCTGCCGATGCTGCTCGGCCATGTGCTCGCGGCCGTGGCCGCCGGCTGGCTGCTGCGCCGCGGGGACCTGGCCGTACTGCGGCTGATCGAACTGTCCGCGCACGGAGCGCACGGAGTCGCCGAGGCCGCGCTCATACGGTCCCTGCGCGCCGCGCTCGCGCTGGTGCGCGCCCTGTGCGCCGGGCTGCTGCCCGACGCCGGGCCCGGCCCGCGCGGCCCGCGTCCCGACCGGGACGACGCCCCGGCCCCGCACACCGCCGTACTCCAGCACACGGTGATCCGGCGCGGCCCGCCCGCCGCCTTCCTCCTCGCCGCCTGACACGACGCGACGACCACCGCGACCGGATCCGAGAGAGCCGGACGGGAGGCGCCGCCGTCGTGCGGCACACACGCGTGCGCATCACCGGTACCGGCCGCTCCGAACGGCACGGCCACGCGCACGCGTACTCCCGATCACCAACGGACCTCTCACCCGGAGTGGAGTACTCCCTGCCATGAAGGCTTCTCGTATCGCCGCCGCCACCGTCGCCGCCGGCTCGGCCGTCCTCGCCCTGTCCGTCCCCGCGTTCGCGCACGTCACCGTGCAGCCGGAGGGCACCGCCGCCAAGGGCGGTTACGCGGTCGTGGACGTCAAGGTCCCGAACGAGCGCGACGACGCCTCGACCACCAAGGTCGAGATCAGCCTGCCGGCCGACCACCCGATCGCCTCGGTCATGCCGCAGCCGGTGCCCGGCTGGAAGGCCACCGTCACCAAGTCCAAGCTGGACAAGCCGCTGACCATGCACGGCGAGAAGATCGACGAGGCCGTCAGCAAGGTCACCTGGACCGCCGACGGCAAGGGCATCGAGCCCGGCTTCTTCCAGAAGTTCCCGCTCTCCCTGGGCGCCCTGCCCGAGAACACCGACCAGCTGGTGTTCAAGGCCCTGCAGACCTACTCCGACAAGGAGGTGGTCCGCTGGATCGAGGTCCCGCAGGAGGGCCAGGACGAGCCGGAGAACCCGGCCCCGGTGCTGAAGCTGGCCGCCGCCGCCGAGGACGAGCACGACTCGGCGAGCGCCGCGAACGCCACCGACAAGGCCGGCACGACCGAGAAGACGGCCGCCGCGGACTCCGGTGACGACACCGACACCACCGCGCGCGTGCTCGGCGTGGCCGGCATCGTCATCGGCATCGCGGGCGTGGCCTACGGCGTCTTCGCCGGCCGCCGCCGCACCGCCGCCTGATCCTCGTTCCACAGCGCGTGACCGGGCGTCGCGCGGGGCCGTCCCCGCACGGCTTCGCGCGACCCCGGTGCGCGCCGGAGTTCACACATCTGGGACATTTTCCTATGCGCAAGAAGACGTTCGCCGCGGCGGCGCTGCTCGCCGCCGCCACCCTGACCCTCTCCGCCTGCGGCAGCGGGAACGACGACGACAACGCACCGATCGCCGTGGTCTCGGGTGGCACCGAATCGAACAGGCCCGCCACCGTCCTCGACCAGCCGTTCGACAAGCCGGCCGTGGTCCTCACCGACACCCACGGCGAGAAGTACGACCTCCGCAAGGAGACCACGGGCCACCCGACCCTCGTCTACTTCGGCTACACCCACTGCCCGGACATCTGCCCGGCCACGATGAGCAACATCGCCGTCGCCAAGAAGTCGCTGCCCAAGGCCGAGCAGGACGCCCTGAAGGTCGTGTTCGTCACCACCGACCCCGACCGCGACACCCCCGCCGAGCTGGGCAAGTGGCTCAAGGGCATCGACCCCGCGTTCATCGGCCTGACCGGCGACTTCGCCAAGGTCCAGGCCGCCGCCCGGTCCCTCGGCATCGCCGTGGAGCCGACGAAGAAGGACAAGAACGGCAAGCTCGTCTCCATGCACGGCACCCAGGTCGTCGCCTTCTCCCCGAAGACCGACGCCGGTTACGTCCTCTACGGCGAGAACGCCTCGGCCGACGACTACACCAGGGACCTGCCCAAGCTCGTCAAGGGAGCCAACCCGTGAGGCGCCGGGCCGCCCTGACCGCGGGCGCGCTCGCCGCCGCGCTGGCCCTCACCGGCTGCTCGGAGTCCGCGGCGGACTCGGGCTCCAAGACGGCTCAGTTGTCCGTCAGCTCTCCCTACATGCCCCAGCCCGTCTCCGCCGACATGGCCGCCGGATTCCTGACGATCACCAACAAGGGCGGGGCCGGCGACGAGCTGACCTCGGTCAGCAGCGATGTCGCCGGGCAGGTCACCATGCACAGCACCACCGGCGGGGCCATGGCGGAGGAGTCCTCCTTCCGCATACCGGCGCACGGCCGGCTGGAGTTCCGCAGCGGGGGCAACCACCTGATGTTCGAGCAGCTGAAGCGTGCGCCGAAGCAGGGCCAGACGGTCAGTGTGAAGCTCACCTTCGCCAAGTCCGGGCCGCTCACCGTCGCGATGCCGGTGAAGCCCGCGACGTACGACCCGTCGACCGGCCACTGAGGGAGGGACCACCGTGATCCGGACCACCGCCCCCCGTCTGCGGACCCTGCTGCTGCTCCTGCTCGCCGTCACCGGCGCGCTGCTGGCGGGCGCCTCACCCGCCTCCGCCCACGCGGCGCTGACCGGCAGCGACCCCGCGCAGGGGGTGGTGGCCCGAACGGCACCCAGCCAGGTGTCGCTCACCTTCTCCGAGAAGGTGGCCATGAGCGACGACTCCGTGCGCGTCCTCGACCCCCGGGGCAAGCCGGTGCAGACGGGCAGCCCGGCCAACGTGCGCGGGACGACGTACTCCGTGAAGCTCAAGAGCGGCCTGGCCAAGGGCACCTACACCGTCACCTACCAGGTCGTCTCCGCGGACAGCCACCCCGTCGCCGGCGCCTACACCTTCTCCGTCGGCGCGCCCTCGCGGACCGTCGTGACCGGCACCGCGCCGGCCGCGGGCGGCGGAGTCGTGGGCGGGCTCTACGCGTTCGGCCGGTACGTGTCGTACGCCGGTTTCATCGTGCTCGCCGGCGGCGCGGCCTTCGTGCTCGCCTGCTGGCAGCGCGGCGCGGGGGTACGGGCCGTGCAGCGGCTCGTCGTCGGCGGCTGGATCGCGCTGACCGCGGCCACCCTGTGGCTGCTGCTCCTGCGCGGCTCCTACACCACCTCCGGGGCGTTCGCCGACGTCTTCGACCTCGACCTGCTCGGCCAGGTGCTCCAGACCAAGACCGGGGCCGCGCTGGTCTCCCGGCTGCTGCTGCTCGCCGCCGCCGCGCTGTTCGTCGCCGTCCTGTTCGGCACCTACACCCGGCGCGAGGACGCCACCGAGAAACGCGACCTGACCTTCGGGCTCGCGGTCGGCGGGGTGGTCGTCGCGGCCGGCCTCGCCACCAGCTGGGCCATGGCCGAGCACGCCTCCACCGGACTCCAGCCGGGCCTCGCCATGCCGGTGGACGTCGTCCATCTGCTGGCCGTCGCCGCCTGGCTGGGCGGGCTCACCGCCCTGCTGACCGCGCTGTACCGGGCGCCCGCCGAGCAGCCGGTCGAGGCCGCCGCCGTCCGGCGCTTCTCCCGGCTGGCCTTCGGCTCCGTGCTCGCGCTCGTCCTCACCGGCGTCTACCAGTCCTGGCGGCAGCTCGGCTCCTGGTCGGCGTTCACCGAGACCCGCTACGGGCAGCTGCTGCTGGCCAAGATCGCCTTGGTGGCGGTGCTGGTCGGCATCGCCGGCCTGTCCCGCCGGTGGACGGGACGGCTCACCGACCGGAGCGCGGACGCGGCGGGGCGGGCGCGCACGGACCGGGTCCCGGCCGCCACGACGACCCGTGGCGGCGGCGCGGGCGGGGACGCCGGCGACCCCGGTGACGCCCGGCGGGCCGCCCAGCTCGCCCGGCAGCGCGCGGCCGTCGACGCCGCCCGGCAGAAGCGGCTGCGCGACGCCGACGAGAACCGTTTCGGACTGCGCCGCTCGGTGCTCGCCGAGGCCGGTGTCGCCCTGGTGCTGCTCGCCGTCACCACCGCGCTGACCCAGACCGAGCCGGGCCGCACCGAGCAGGAGGCCGAGGCGGCCGCCTCGGCATCGGCCGGCTCCGGCACCTCGGCGGCCTCCGGCGCGCTCACCCTGGACATGCCGTTCGACACCGGCGGCGCCGACGGCAAGGGCGTCGTCCGCGTCGGCCTCGACCCCGCGCGGGTGGGCGGCAACGAGATGCACGTCTACGTCCAGCGGCCCAACGGCCGGGCCTTCGACGTCCCGGAGGTGAAGGTCTCCTTCACCTTGGAGGCGCAGAAGATCGGCCCGCTTCCCGTGAACCCGGACCACATCACCACCGGCCACTGGTCGGCGAACGGGGTGCAGCTCCCCGTGGCCGGCAACTGGAAGGTCGCCGTCACCGTCCGCACCTCCGACATCGACCAGGCCACCGTCTCCAAGAACGCGCAGATCGGCTGAACCGCACCATGCCCGACCAGTCCCTCTCCCAGGTCCGTACCCCCGACGCGCCGGCGGCGGAGCCCGGGGCCCGCGCGAGCGGTGTCTCCCGGCGCGCCCTGCTCGGCACCGCCGGCGCCACCGGGCTCGTGCTCGGCGCGGCCGGCGGAGCCGTGGGCTATGCCGCCGCGCCCGCCGGGGCCACCCCGCTGACCGCGCTCGGCTCGGGCCGGGCGATGTTTCACGGGAAACATCAGCCCGGCATCACCGAGGGCCTCCAGGCGCGCGGTCATCTCGTCGCGTTCGACCTGGTGGCGGGCGCGGGCCGCAAGGAGGCGGCGGCCCTGCTGCGCCGCTGGTCGACCACGGCCGAGCGGCTGATGGCGGGCGAGCCCGCCCCGCACGACGACACCGACGTGGCCCGGGACGCGGGGCCGTCCTCGCTGACCGTCACCTTCGGCTTCGGGCACGGTTTCTTCGGCAAGACCGGGCTGGAGAAGCAGCGGCCGGCCGCGCTGGACCCGCTGCCGGACTTCTCCTCCGACCGGCTCGACAAGTCCCGCAGCGACGGGGACCTGTGGGTGCAGATCGGGGCGGACGACGCCCTGGTGGCCTTCCACGCGCTGCGCGCCATCCAGAAGGACGCGGGGTCGGCCGCCCGGGTGCGCTGGCAGATGAACGGCTTCAACCGCAGCCCGGGGGCCACCGCGCACCCCATGACGGCCCGCAACCTCATGGGCCAGCTCGACGGCACCGGCAACCCGAAGCCGTCGGACGCCGACTTCGAGAAGCGCGTCTTCGTGCCCGCCTCCGGCGAGCCGGCGTGGATGGCGAACGGCTCCTACGCCGTCGTCCGCCGCATCCGCATGCTCCTGGACGACTGGGAGAAGCTGTCGACCACGGCCCAGGAGCAGGTCATCGGGCGCCGCAAGGCCGACGGGGCGCCGCTGTCCGGTGGTGCCGAGACGACCCCGATGGACCTGGAGAAGGCCGACGCCAAGGGCGACTACCTGGTCCCGCTCAACGCGCACGCCCGGATCACCCGGCCCGACCGCAACGGCGGCGCGGCCATGCTGCGGCGACCCTTCTCCTACCACGACGGCATCAACGCGGACGGCACCCCGGACGCCGGTCTGCTCTTCATCTGCTGGCAGGCCGATCCGCTGCGCGGCTTCGTGCCGGTGCAGCGCAAGCTCGACCGGGGCGACGCGCTGTCCCCGTTCATCCGGCACGAGGCGAGCGGACTGTTCGCGGTGCCGGGCGGGGCGGCGAAGGGCGAGTACGTGGGACAGCGGCTGCTGGAGGGATGACTCGGCCGCTTGAGGGGCGGACCGGGTTCAAACCACCCGGCCGGGTGGTATTCGCGAGACACTCGCGACGGGTCCGTCCGCGGCCATTAGGGTGAGGACCATGCCAGCGAGCTATGCCTATCTCGGCCCGGAGGGCACCTTCACGGAGGTCGCCCTGCGCACGCTTCCGGAGGCGGCCACCCGGGAGCTGATCCCGTATGTGTCGGTGCAGTCGGCACTGGACGCGGTCCGGGCCGGCGAGGCCGAGGCCGCGTTCGTGCCGATCGAGAACTCCGTCGAGGGCGGCATCACCACCACCCTGGACGAGCTGGTCGCGGGCGAACCGCTGATGATCTACCGCGAAGTACTGCTGTCGATCACCTTCGCGCTGCTGGTCCGGCCCGGCACGAAGCTCGCGGACATCAAGACGGTCTCCGCCCACCCGGCGGCCCAGCCACAGGTGCGCAACTGGCTGCGCGCCCACCTCCCGGACGCCGTCTGGGAGTCGGCCGCCTCGAACGCGGACGCCGCCCGCCTGGTCCAGGAGGGCCGCTACGACGCGGCTTTCGCCGGCGAGTTCGCCGCCGCCCGGTACGGCCTTGAGGCGCTGGAGACCGGGATCCACGACGCGGAGAACGCGCAGACCCGGTTCGTGCTGGTCGGCCGCCCGGCCCGGCCCGCCGCGCCCACCGGTGCCGACAAGACCTCGGTGGTGCTGTGGCAGCGGGACGACCACCCCGGCGCGCTGCGCGACCTGCTCGGCGAGTTCGCCTCGCGCGGGATCAACCTGATGCTGCTCCAGTCCCGGCCGACCGGCGCGGGCATCGGCAATTACTGCTTCTGCATCGACGCCGAGGGCCATATCGCCGACCGGCGGGTGGCGGAGGCCCTGATGGGGCTGCGGCGGATCTGCCTCCAGGTGCGTTTCCTCGGTTCCTATCCGCGCGCGGACATCGCGCCGGGCGAGGCCCGGCCGACGCCGCCGGGGACGTCGGACGAGGAGTTCATGGCGGCCGCCGACTGGGTGGCGCGCTGCCAGGACGGCCGCTTCTGACCGGTCATACGGGCTGACGAACGTTATCCACAGAAGTTATCCACAGGTGCCCTTCTCGACCTGGGGACAAGTCGACAGGGCACGGGCACAGGGTCGACAAATCGCCCTATGGCGCTCGCCCGAGACCACCGCCGCCCGGCCCGCCCTTCGTCCACCTGTTTCCTTTGGTTCATCTTTCAGGGCGACCGTTTTCCACCCGAAAGTGGGCGTCGACGACGTTTGGGCCGGGAATTCTTCGGCCTGACGACACTTTCCCCAGTGATCAATTCCGGAGTCCACAGATCTTCCACACAGCCTGTGGATAACTTCTGGAAGGGTGTGGATCTCTGTGGACAACCGGCTTGCCAAATCCCGTTCTCCACAAGGGAATCGGGTCAACCGGACACCCGCGGCCTGCTCCGTCCCAGGGAGTGAGACACTTTCGCCTTGACTCGCGGCCACCGGGGAACACCTCCGGCAGGGAACACCTCCGGCAATTACCGCATAACGGAACGTAGGCCGCGAATGCGAACTCACCGTAATAGTGATTCGTGAGCCGCGACCCGGCACCGGTAGCCTTGGCCTCGTGATTGACCTTCGCCTGCTTCGTGAGGACCCCGACCGTGTGCGCGCGTCCCAGCGCGCCCGTGGAGAGGACGTCGCGCTCGTCGACTCCCTCCTGTCTGCCGACGAGCGGCGCAGGTCCTCCGGCGTCCGCTTCGACGAGCTGCGCGCCGAGCAGAAGCAGCTCGGCAAGCTGATCCCCAAGGCCGCCGGCGAGGAGAAGGCCGAGCTGCTCAAGCGCGCCGAGCAGCTGAAGGCCGACGTCAAGGCCGCCGACGCCGAGCGCGACGCGGCCGACGCCGAGACCCAGGAGCTGCTGCTCCGGCTCGGCAACCTCGTCCACCCCGACGTGCCCGTCGGCGGCGAGGAGGACTTCGTCACGCTGGAGACGCACGGCACGATCCGCGACTTCGCCGCCGAGGGCTTCGCGCCCAAGGACCACCTGGAGCTGGGCCAGCTGCTCGGCGCGATCGACGTCGAGCGCGGCGCCAAGGTCTCCGGCTCCCGCTTCTACTTCCTCACCGGCGTCGGCGCCCTGCTGGAGCTGGCCCTGGTGAACGCGGCGATCGCGCAGGCGACCGCGGCCGGCTTCACCCCGATGCTGACCCCGGCGCTGGTCCGCCCGCAGTCCATGGCCGGCACCGGCTTCCTCGGCCAGGCCGCCCAGGACGTCTACCACCTCGACAAGGACGACCTGTACCTGGTCGGCACCTCCGAGGTCCCGCTGGCGGCCTACCACATGGACGAGATCATCGACGCCGACCGGCTGCCGCTGCGCTACGCGGGCTTCTCCCCGTGCTTCCGCCGCGAGGCCGGCTCGCACGGCAAGGACACCCGGGGCATCTTCCGCGTGCACCAGTTCGACAAGGTCGAGATGTTCTCGTACGTCGACCCCGCGGACTCCCAGGCCGAGCACCAGCGCCTGCTGGAGTGGGAGAAGCAGTGGCTGACCTCGCTGGAGCTGCCGTTCCGCGTCATCGACGTCGCCTCCGCCGACCTCGGCGCCTCGGCCGCCCGCAAGTTCGACTGTGAGGCCTGGATCCCGACCCAGGGCAAGTACCGCGAGCTGACCTCGACCTCGGACTGCACCGAGTTCCAGTCCCGCCGGCTGTCCATCCGGGTCCGCGACGGCAAGCAGGTCAAGCCGCTGGCCACGCTGAACGGCACGCTGTGCGCCGTCCCGCGCACCATCGTGGCGATCCTGGAGAACCACCAGCAGGCCGACGGCTCCGTCCGCGTCCCCGAGGTACTGCGCCCCTACCTGGGCGGCCGCGAGGTCCTGGAGCCGGTGTCCCGGTGAGCTTCCCGTACGGGCTCATCGCCACCGACCTCGACGGAACGCTGCTGCGCTCCGACGAGTCGATCTCGCAGCGCACCCGTGACGCGCTCGCCGCGGCCACCGCGGCGGGCGCGGCCCACATCGTCGTCACCGGCCGCGCGGTCCCCTGGACCCGGCACGTCCTGGACGACCTCGGCTACGACGGGCTCGCCGTCTGCGGCCAGGGCGCCCAGGTGTACGACGCCGGCGCGCACCGGCTGCTGACCTCGGTCACCCTGGACCGGCAGCTGGCGGGCGTGGCCCTGGCCAAGATCGAGGCCGAGGTGGGCCCGCTGTACCTGGCGGCCAGCCGGGACGGCCTGGACGGCGACGTCCTGGTCGGCCCGGGCTACGCGGTCACGGGCCGGCTGCCCGGCACCCCGTTCACGGACGTCTCCGACCTGTGGGCGGCGCCGCTGAACAAGATCTACATACAGCATCCGACGCTGGGCGACGACGAGCTGGCGGAGGCGGCCCGGCAGGCGGCCGGCGGCTTCGTCACGGTGGCCATGGCGGGCGCGGGCATCGTGGAGCTGCTCCCGCTCGGCCTGTCCAAGGCCACGGGACTGTCGCTGGCGGCCCGCCGCCTGGGCCTGAAGGCGGCCGACACGATCGCCTTCGGCGACATGCCCAACGACATCCCGATGTTCGCCTGGGCGTCCCGGGGCGTGGCCATGGCCAACGCCCACGCGGAGCTGAAGGCGGTGGCCGACGAGATCACGGCCTCCCACGAGGAGGACGGCATCGCGGTGGTCCTGGAACGCCTGCTGGCGTAGCCCGCCGAGTTCCCGCCCCGGGCGGGAGCGCCCCGAAGGGGCGCGGGCCGTGTCCGGTAGGCGGCTCCGCCGCGTGGGCGCGACCAGCCGCACCGAACCTGCACTGGGAAACGAATCCCAGCCCATGCGGTCAAGCCCCGGTGGGGCGACGTCTCGCGGAGGATGCACGGATCGAACGTGCGCGGGCCTTCCAGCCCGACCACGGCTTAGCAAGCCGGTGCCTTACCACTCGGCCAATCCTCCGGGTGGGCGGCCTCACGCGAGCGTGGCGCTCGCGTGCTCGAAGCGGCCGCCCCGGGCGGTTCCCTGGCTCTACGGAGAGGTGGCGACTACTCCGGAGCCGGCCTCGGGCCGCCCTGACGGGAGCCGGGCGTACTGCCGTGCATGGACATCGCCCACCTCCACTCCCGGTTCGTGACGCCGGGACGGTCCCGGCGGACGGTGCACGACCACTGTGCCCCGCCGCCGAATCGGACGCCACCGAATAAACAGGGCGTGGAGAACGGCCGTACAGCGGGTGGCCCGGGCTTCCTCACTCCTCTCCGGCGAGCGTCAGGGACCGCAGCTTCTGGCCGGCGAACCAGGTGGCCAGGACGGTGACCGCCACCAGCAGCACGGTGGCCGTCGGCAGGCCCACGTCGGAGGTCACCAGCGGCGCGTCGGCGACCTTGTGGGCGACAGCCAGCGACCACTGCTGGACGCTCAGGGTGCGCGCGCCGGGCACCAGGGATCCGAACAGCGCCTCCCAGACCAGGGCGTAGACGAGCCCGAACACCACCGCGTGCCGGGAGACCGTGCCCAGCAGCAGAAACAGCGCCGAGTAGGCGATGGAGGAGACCAGCGCGGCAACCGTGTAGGCGACGGCGACCTGCTGGCCGTTGCCGTTCAGGATCAGGCCCGCGATCAGCGTCGGCACGGCCGAGAAGACCATGGTCACGGCGATGGCGACGATGAGCTTGGTGAAGATGATCGTGGGCCGCTTCAGCGGTTTGGACAGCAGGTAGACCACGGAGCCGTCGTCGATCTCCGGGCCGATCGCGCCCGTGCCCGCGATGACACCGATGATCGGCACCATCGTGGCGAGGGCGAAGCCGCCGAGGACGTCGGAGGCGGTCTGGTCGTCGGCCCCGGTCAGGGCGCGCACGGCCAGGGAAATCACGATCAGCAGCAACGGCAGCGCGCCGAGGATGAGGGCCCGGCGACGGCCGAGCAGCGCCCGATAGGTGAGCCGGGCCACGGTGGGGTCGTACATCTTCGGCCTCCTACGCCGCGACCAGATACGAGAAGACGGACTCCAGGGACTCGTCGGACGGCGAGACCGTGAGGAGGCGGATGCCGTGGTCTCTGGCGACCTTCGGCAGCAGGACGGTGAAGCGGCCGAAGTCGACGGCCTGAATGCGCAGGGCGCCCTCGGTGTGGTCGACCTCGATGCCGGCCGTGGAGGGGTCGGCGATCAGCGCGGCCGCGAGGGCGCGGTCGTCGCTGGAGCGCACCAGATAGCGGTGCGGACGGTCGGTCATCAGGCGGCGGATCCGGCGGAAGTCGCCGCTGGCCGCGTGCCGTCCGGCGACGACGACCTCGATGTGCCGGGCGAGCTGCTCGACCTCTTCGAGGATGTGCGAGGAGAACAGCACGGTACGGCCCTCGTCGCCCATCCTGCGCAGCAGGTCCATCAGCTGCATGCGCTGGCGGGGGTCCATGCCGTTGAACGGCTCGTCCAGCAGGAGCAGCGACGGGTCGTGCACCAGGGCGCTCGCCATCTTCACGCGCTGCCGCATGCCCTTGGAGTACGTGGCGATCTTCCGGTCCTGCGCGTACTCCATCTCCACGGTGGCCAAGGCGCGCTGGGCGGCCTTGGCGTCGAGACCGTGCAACTCGGCGTTGGCGAGGACGAACTCGCGGCCGGTGAGGAAGTCGTACATCGCCTCCCGCTCGGGGACGATGCCGATGTGCCGGTAGATGGCCTCGTTGCGCCACACCGGTTGTCCGTCCAGGGTGACGGTTCCGGTGGAGGGGGCGAGGAAGCCGCCCATCATGTTGATCAGGGTGGACTTGCCGGCGCCGTTGGGGCCGAGCAGTCCGGTGACGCCGGGGCCGATGGTCATGGTGATGTCGTTGACGGCGACCACGTTGCCGAACCAGCGGGAGACGTGGTCGATCTTCAGGGTGGTCACAGTCCCACCTTGCGGTAGCGGCGGACGAGGAGGCCGTAGCAGGCGGCGATCAGGCCGAGGACGAACAGGACGTGGACCACGCCCTGGCCGGCCGAGGGGCCGGTGCCGCCCGGATAGGCGGAGCTGCCGCCGAGGAACGCGGACTGCACGCCGTCGATCAGCGTGATCGGCGAGAACAGCCCGATCCACGGCACGGCGGAGCCGCTGCCCTGGGTGTCGGCGATGGCCTGGAGGGTGGAGACCGCGCCGTAGGAAATGGTCAGTACGGCGATGACGGCGGCGATGCCGAAGCCACGGCGCGGGGTGAAGGCGGCGATGACCAGGCCGATACCGGCGAAGAGCAACGAGAGGAGGGCCACGGAGACCAGTCCCTGGGCGAATTCCTTGGTCTGATGGGCGAAGTCCATCTTGGACAGCAGCGCGCCCACGTACATCACCAGCAGCGGGGCGCCGGTGAGGATGAAGAGCGCGGAGGCGAGCGCCGCGAACTTGGCGCGGACGTAGTCGGCGGTCTCGATGGGCCGCGAGAAATACAGCGGCACGGTCTTGAAGCGCAGGTCGCGGGAGACCGCCTGGGGTGCCTGCGAGGCGACGTACAGGCTGATCACGGCCTGGGTGACGATCGCATACCGGGTGTAGGACACCGGCAGTTCGTGTGCCTTGGTGACGACGGCGACGGCCACCATGATGGCGGCCGGCACGCACATCACCGCGAACAGCAGCATCGGCAACACCTTGGACTTCACCGAGCGGCCGAGGCCGTAGGCGCCGCGCAGGGACTGCGAGTACAGCGAGCGGCGGGCGTAGGAGCGGCCGAGGCGGGGGCCGTCGTAGCCGCGGTAGCCGATGTCGTGGATGCGGCTCTGGTCGCCGGTGGGCGTTGCCAGGGGATGCTCAACCGCCATGGCCGACGGCCTCCTTCCGCTGTTCGTCGCTGGTGGTGAAGACCTCGGAGATGTGGTGCCGGCGCTGTTCCATGCGCACCAGGCCGAGGCCGAGGTCGGCGACCACGTCCCGGACCAGGTCGTAGGTCTCCTCGCCGGTGGCGGTCAGCAGCAGGATGTGCCCGGCGCCGGGCAGTCCGCCGGCCTCCGCGCGGGTGTCGACCCCGCGCGCGTGCAGCGCCTCGCGGAGAGCACGGGTGCCGTCGGGGTGTGCGTCGCTGTCGGTGACCTCGATGGCGAGGGTGGTCGTGGTCTGGGTGAAGTCGGTGGTGGAGCTGGAGCGCAGCAGCTTGCCGCCGTCGATGACGACGACGTGGTCACAGGTGCGTTCCAGCTCGCCCAGCAGGTGTGAGGTGACCAGGACCGAGATGCCGAAGTCGCTGTGGATGCGGCGGATCAGGCCGAGCATCTCGTCCCGGCCGACCGGATCGAGTCCGTTGGTCGGCTCGTCCAGGAAGACCAGCTGCGGGTCGTGCACCAGGGCCTGGGCGAGCTTCACGCGCTGCTTCATGCCGGTCGAATAGCCGCCGATGGGGCGGTAGCGCTCCTCGTACAGCCCCACGTGGCGCAGGGTGTCGGCGGTGCGCTCGCGCGCGGCGGCGGGCGGCAGGCCGGACATGCGGGCCATGTGGACGACGAACTCGGTGGCCGAGACGTCCGGCGGGAGGCAGTCGTGCTCCGGCATGTACCCGACGCGCTCGCGGATGGCGGCGCCCTTGGCGGCGACGTCGAGGCCGAGCACCTCGGCGCGGCCCTCCGTGGCGGGGGACAGCCCCAGCAGAATCTTGATCAGGGTGGATTTGCCGGCGCCGTTGGCCCCGACGAGTCCGGTCACACCGGGCCCGATGTCCACGGACAGCCGGTCGAGCGCGGTCACCCGGGGGAACCGCTTGCTCAGGCTTTCGGTCGCGATCACAGTCACGCCTTCGACGGTAGTGACCCGGACCACGTTCGTCGTCAGACCTCAGAGCCGTTTCCTCGTCCGCCCCAGGTATTACGGGACCCTAAGGGTCACCCACCCAGGGGTGGCCCGGGCGCGGCGGACGGCCGTCGTCCACCGCCCTTGATCCCGCCTATTGACGCCACCTCTAACAAGTGCCAGATTCGCCTGTGTCAAGTTACGGACGCGTAGCGCGCTCGACGGGACGGGGCGGCATGACGACGGCAGTGAGCAGCGAACCCTCCGTGGACCTGCGGGGATTCAAACGGGTGCAGCGCCTGGCCTACGAGTGCGCGGAGGCGGTCGCGGCCCGGCTCGAACCGGGTGTGACCGAGCGCGAGGCGGCGCGGATGCAGCGGGAGTGGCTGCGCGAGCGCGGGGTGCGGGACTGGTTCCACCTCCCCTTCGCCTGGTTCGGCGACCGCACCGCCTTCTCGGGCTTCCGCGTCCCGCTCCAGTTCTTCCCCACCGACCGCGCCCTGGAGCCGGGGATGCCGTTCATCCTGGACCTGGCGCCGGTGTACGAGGGCTACCCGGCCGACGTCGGCTACTCCGGCTCGCTGGGCGTGAACCCGGTGCAGGACCGGCTGATGGCCGACCTGGAGGCCCACCGGGAGCTGATCCTTCGCGAGGTGCGCGAGCGGCGCCCGCTGCGGGAGATCTACCAGGACGTGGACCGGCTGATGGTCCGCCAGGGTTACGCCAACCGGCACCGCGCCTACCCCTTCGGGGTGATCGCCCACAAGGTGGACCGGGTACGGCCGCGCCGCTGGTCGCCCCATCTGTTCGGCTTCGGCACGCAGTCCCTGAAGGGCCTGGCCTCCGACGCGCTGCACGGACACCGCGAGGGCTGGTCGCCGCTGTGGTCGCCGTACCGCTTCTCGGACCACCCGCCACGGCCGGGCCTGTGGGCGGTCGAACCGCATCTCGGTTTCCGGGGCACGGGCGCGAAGTTCGAGGAGATCCTGGTGGTCACCGACTCCCGGGACACCGAGGAGAGCGCCTTCTGGCTGGACGACGACCTGCCGCACGTGCGGCGCTGGGCGGAGGAGAAGTGACCGTGAAGGGTGCGCGCGAGCGCCGGGTGCGTACCGGCGGGGTCGAGCTGTGCGTGGCCGAGCTGGGCGACCCGGCACAGCCGACCGTCGTCCTGGTGCACGGCTATCCGGACAGCAAGGAGGTCTGGTCGGAGGTGGCCGTACGGCTGGCCGACCGCTTCCACGTGGTGCTCTACGACGTCCGGGGCCACGGCCGCTCCACCGCGCCGCGGCCCCTGCGCGGCGGCTTCACCCTCGCCAAGCTCACCGACGACTTCCTGGCCGTCGTGGACGCGGTCAGCCCGGACCGGCCGGTGCACCTCGTCGGGCACGACTGGGGCTCGGTGCAGTCCTGGGAGTTCGTCACCGTCGGCCGCACGGAGGGCCGTATCGCCTCGTTCACCTCGATCTCGGGGCCGTCCCTCGACCACTTCGGGCACTGGATCGACGCGCGCGTGAAGCGTCCGACGCCCCGGCGGGTGGGCCAGCTCCTCGGCCAGGGCGCCAAATCCTGGTACGTCTATCTGCTGCACACCCCGGCCCTGCCCGAACTGGCCTGGCGCGGCCCGCTCGGCAAGCGCTGGCCCGGGATCCTGGAGCGGGCCGAGCGGGTCCCGGCCGGCGACTATCCGACCGCCTCCCTCCCTTCGGACGCGGCGCACGGCGCCTGGCTCTACCGGGACAACGTCCGCGCCCGGCTGCGCAGGCCCCGCCCGGACGCCTACGCCCACGCGCCCGTGCAGCTCATCACCCCTCAAGGGGACGTGTTCCTCTCGGAGCGGCTGTACGACGACCTGGACCGGTGGGTGCCCCGGCTGACCCGCCGCACGCTGCCCGCCGGGCACTGGGTGCCGCGCACCCGCCCCGATCAGCTGTCGGCGTGGATCGAGGAGTTCGTCGTGTCCGTGGAAGGCGGCCGGCCCGCCCCGCGGCCCACCGGGCGGCACGCCGAACGGTTCGCCGGGCAGCTGGTGCTGATCACCGGTGCGGGCAGCGGCATCGGACGGGCCACGGCGTTCGCGTTCGCGGAGGCCGGCGCGCGGGTGATCGCCGTCGACCGCGACGCCGAGTCCGCGGCCCGCACCGCCGAGCTGTGCCGGCTGGTCGGTGCCCCCGAGGCATGGGCGGAGCCGGCCGACGTCTCCGACGAGCAGGCCATGGAGAAGCTCGCGGAGAAGGTCCACCGCGCCTACGGCGTGCTGGACGTGCTGGTCAACAACGCGGGCATCGGCCTGTCGGGCTCCTTCTTCACCACGACGGCCGACGACTGGCGCGCGGTGCTGGACGTGAACCTGTGGGGCGTCATCCACGGCTGCCGGCTCTTCGGGGCCCGCATGGCCGAGCGCGGCCAGGGCGGCCACATCGTCAACACCGCCTCGGCGGCCGCCTACCAGCCCTCGCGGCTGCTGCCGGCCTACAGCACCTCCAAGGCGGCGGTCCTGATGCTCTCCGAGTGCCTGCGCGCGGAGCTGGCTCCGCAGGGGATCGGCGTCACGGCGGTCTGCCCGGGCATCGTCAACACCAACATCACCGCCACGGCCCGCTTCACCGGTGTCGACGAGGCCGAACAGCGCCGTCGCAGGCAGCGGTCCGCCCGCCTGTACGGCATGCGGAACTATCCGCCGGAGAAGGTGGCCGACGCGATCCTGGACGCGGTCGCCCGGAACAAACCGGTGGCTCCGGTGACCCCGGAGGCCAAGGGCGCCCATCTGCTGTCCCGGTTCGCGCCGGGGCTGCTGCGGAGGATCGCGCGGGTGGAACCGAGGCTGTGAGGGGTGGGGGCGGGCGCTCGAGGGCGTACCGCCCCCTCTGGTTGTCCACAGTTTCGTCCATTCGCCTGTGGATAACCCCACTTCGTTGTGGATCAAACCTCCAACCGGGAAATCCCGCGTGATCTGCGTCTCCCTCCCCCGGGCCCCTGACGCGCACGCTCGCGGTGACCGTTTAGTTCGCCGTCGGCGGCCCGCTTACGCTCGGACCCATGAGTCTGCGTCTGAGCACCGTGATCCTTCCGTACCGCCGCTGGCACGAAGGCGGCCGTTCGGCGTGGGTGCGCGCCGAACAGCTCGGCTTCCACACCGCGTACACCTACGACCACCTGTCCTGGCGCAGCTTCCGTGACGGCCCCTGGTTCGGTGCCGTCCCGACCCTGACGGCCGCCGCCGCGGTCACCGACCGGCTGCGCCTGGGCACGCTGGTCACCTCGCCCAACTTCCGCCACCCGGTGACCCTCGCCAAGGAGCTGATCTCCCTGGACGACATCTCCGGCGGCCGGGTCACCCTGGGCATCGGCGCGGGCGGCACCGGTTTCGACGCGACCGCCCTCGGCCAGGAGCCCTGGACCCCGCGTGAGCGCGCGGACCGGTTCGCCGAGTTCGTCCCCCTCCTCGACCGGCTGCTCACCGAGGACGCGGTGACCTCCGAAGGGCGCTTCTACTCGGCCCACGAGGCCCGGAACATCCCGGGCTGTGTGCAGCGGCCCCGGCTGCCGTTCGCCGTGGCGGCCACCGGCCCGCGTGGTCTGCGGCTCGCCACGCGGTACGGCCAGGCGTGGGTGACCACCGGCGACCCGAAGCTGTACGAGACGGGAACGCCGGAGCAGTCCGTCGAGGCCCTGCGCGGGCAGATCGGCAGGCTGGCCGAGGCGTGCGAGGCCGCCGGGCGGGACGTGGCCGGACTGGACAAGGTCCTGCTCACCGGCTTCACCCCGGACCGCGGCCGGCCGCTGTCGTCCCTGGACGCCTTCGTGGACTTCGCCGGCCGTCACCGCGAGCTGGGCTTCACCGAGATCGTGATCCACTGGCCCGTCCCGGACTCCGTCTTCGCGGCGGAGGAGAAGGTCTTCGAGCGGATCGCCATGGAGGCGCTCGCCCAGCTGGACTGACCGTGGCCCCGCGACGGGACGTCGTCTGTGTCTCATCCGTGCGCAGTCCCGCACGGCCGTGCGGACGCCTGGGCGAGAATGGCCGGGTGACCTCAGCGACCAGACAGCCCGGGACCCCTGCCGCCGCCCTGCCGGCGCGGCTGATCGCCACCGACCTCGACGGCACACTGCTGCGCGACGACAAGTCGGTCTCCGCGCGGACCGTCGCCGCGCTGGCCGCCGCCGAGGAGGCCGGGATCGAGGTCTTCTTCGTCACCGGCCGGCCGGCCCGCTGGATGGACGTGGTCAGTGACCACGTCCACGGCCACGGCCTGGCGATCTGCGGCAACGGCGCCGCCGTGGTCGACCTGCACGGCGGCCCCGGCGCCCACCGGTTCGTGAAGGTCCGCGAGCTGGCCCGGGAGAACGCCCTGGCCTCCGTACGGCTGCTACGCGAGGCGGCCCCCGGCACGGTGTTCGCGGTCGAGCAGACCTACGGCTTCCACCAGGAACCGGACTATCCCAAGCTGCACATGGAGATACCGGACGCGGTGCTGCCCGCCGAGGAGCTGCTCGCCCCCGACGGCCCGACCGCCGACCAGCCCGTCCTCAAGATCCTCGCCTACCATCCCTCCCTCGACCCCGACGCCTTCCTCACCCTGGCCCGCCTGGCGGTCGACGGGCACGCCAACGTCACCCGCTCCAGCCCCAGCGCCCTGCTGGAACTGAGCGGGCCCGGCGTGTCCAAGGCCAGCACCCTCGCCCTGTGCTGCGCCGAGCGCGGCATCTCGCACGAGGAGGTCGTGGCCTTCGGGGACATGCCCAACGACGTGGAGATGCTGACCTGGGCCGGTCAGTCGTACGCGATGGGCAACGCCCACCCGGACGCCATCGCCGCCGCGTCGGGCCGTACCGTCGCCAACAACGACGACGGCGTGGCGGTGGTGATCGAACAGCTTCTCGCCGGCCGCGGGTAGCCAGTGGCACACCGCCCGCACCGCTGCCATGACGCCCGGCACGCGGGGCGCCCGCGCCCATGACGGCACGCTTCGGCGCTCCCGCCGGGACCGGCGCGATCCGTGGCGGCTCGTCCCAACGCGCTCCCGCCGGCACCGGCGCGATCCGTGGCGGCTCGTCTCAGCGCGCTCCCGCGGGCGCCTCCGCTTCGGACTCCCGGACGGCCATCTCGCGCAGCGGACCGTCCTCGGCCAGCAGCCGCCGGTACGGCCCGCGCTGTACCACCCGGCCCGCGTCGAGCACGATCACCTCGTCCACCGCGTCGAGCCCCGCCAACCGGTGGGTGATCAGCAGCGTGGTACGGCCCTCGGTCGCGGCCAGCAGATCGGCGGTCAGCGCGTCCGCCGTCGCCAGGTCCAGATGCTCCGCGGGCTCGTCCAGGACCAGCACCGGGAAGCCGGCCAGCAGCGCCCGGGCCAGCGCCAGCCGCTGCCGCTGCCCACCGGACAGCCGGGCCCCGTGCTCGCCGACGAGCGTGTCCAGACCGTCGGGCAGCGACTGGACCCAGTCCAGCAGCCGGGCTCGGGCCAGCGCCCCACGCAGCTCCGTCTCGGTGGCGTCCTTCCTGGCCAGCAGCAGGTTCTCGCGCACCGAGCTGTCGAAGAGGTGCGCGTCCTGCGCGCACAGCCCGACGAGCCGCCGTACGTCGTCCCCCGCCACCGCGCACGCGTCCACTCCGGCGAGCGTGTACGAGCCCGCCCGCGGATCCAGGAACCGCAGCAGCACCTGCGCGAGGGTCGTCTTACCGGAACCGGAGGCCCCCACCACCGCGATCCGGCGCCCCCGCTCCAAAGTCAGGTCCAGCTCGGCGAGCGCCTCCCGCCGCTGTCCCTCGTACCGCGCGGCCACGCCCTTGAGGACCACCGGGAACGGCGTGACGGGCGCCGGCCGGGGCTGCTCCGGTTCGCGTACGGGCTCGGCGGCGTCCAGGATCTCGTACACCCGTTCCGCGCTGCGCCGCACCCGCTGCCGGTGCCGCACGGCGAGCGGCAGCCCCAGGACGGCCTCGAAGGCGGCCAGCGGGGTCAGTACGACCACGGCCATCGCCACGCCGCCCAGCCGTCCGGCCGCCACCGCCTGGGCGCCGCAGACCGCGGTGGCCGTGACGGTCAGCCCGGAGATCAGCGCGGTGAGCCCGTCCCCGAGCCCGGTGACGGCGGCGGCGCGGGCGGCGATCCCGGTGAGAGTGCGGTCCGCTCGCCGGGCCGCGTCCGTACGGGCCGGCAGCGCGCCGGCGACGGTCAGTTCCGCGGTGCCGGTGAGCAGCTCGGTCACCCGGGTGGCGAGGACGCCACGGGCGGGGGCCAGCCGCCGCTCGGTCCGCCGGGCGACGGCCGCGGTCAGCAGGGGAACACCGACACCTGCCGCCAGCAAGCCCGCCGCGAGGACGGCGCCGGCCTCCGGCAGCAGCCAGGCCGTGAAGCCGACGGAGGCGGCGGAGACGGCGGCGGCGACACCGGCGGGCAGCAGCCAGCGCAGCCAGTAGTCCTGGAAGGCGTCGACATCCGCGACCAGCCGGGTGAGCAGATCGCCGCGCCGGGTGCCGCGCAGCCCCGCGGGAGCGAGGCGCTCCAGGCGCCGGTACACCGCCACCCGGGTGTCGGCCAGCATCCGCAGCACGGCGTCGTGTGAGACCAGCCGCTCGGCATAGCGGAACACGGCCCGCCCGATGCCGAAGGCACGGGTCGCGGTGACGGCCACCATCAGATACAGCACCGGCGGCTGCTGCGAGGCCCGTGAGATGAGCCAGCCGGAGGTCGCCATCAGTCCGACGGCACTTCCCAGCGCCAGACTTCCCAGCACCAGGGCTCCGGCCAGCCGCCCCCGCGCCCCGCCGCCCAGCGCACGAACCCGTGCCAGCACACTCCGCCCCCGCGGACCGGCACCGCCGTCCGGCCCGGCCCCCGAAGCCCCGGCCGGCGCGCCATCCCTCCGGGCCGCGCGAGCCCTGGCCGGCGCGGCGTCCCCACCGAGCCGCCCCCCGTCCGGCCCACTCTCCGGCCCACCGGGCAGCATGCCCTTCGGTTCGTCCTCCGGGGGAGTACGGCCGTCGACCGGGGGCTTCGCGACCTCCGCACCGCCCAGCCGTACGACTCTGTCGGCCACCTCCAGCAGCGCGGGCCGGTGCACGACCAGAAGCACGGTCCGCCCGGCGGCCAGCCTCCGCACCGCCGCCACGACATCCGCCTCGGTCGCCCCGTCCAGCGCGGCCGTCGGTTCGTCCAGCAGCAGCACGGGCCGGTCCGCGAGAAACGCCCGGGCCAGCGCGAGCCGCTGCCGCTGCCCCGCCGACAACCCGGCCCCGTCCTCCCCGAGCACGGTGTCGACCCCGTCCGGCAGCGCCGCCACGAACTCCCACGCGCCCGCGTTCCGCAGCGCCCGCCGCACGGCACCGTCATCGGCCCCCGGCCGGGCCAGCCGCACGTTCTCCGCGATGGTCCCGGCGTACAGGTGCGGCCGCTGCGGCACCCATGCGATCCGCGACCGCCACTCCGCCAGGTCCAGGCCGGCGAGATCGGCGCCCCCGACCCGCACCCGCCCCCCGGTGGGCCGTACGAATCCCAGCAGCACGCTCAGCAGCGTCGACTTGCCCGCCCCGCTCGGCCCGACCAGGGCCACGGTCTCACCAGGCTCCACACGGAACGACACACCGGTCACCGCGTCCGACGAGCGCCCGGGATAGCGGACGCCGACATCCTCGAAGGCCAGGGCGCCCGCGGGCACCGCGCCCGTACCCGACGCCGGGACCGGTGTCTCCAGCACCGAGAAGATCTCCTCCGCGGCGGCCAGACCCTCCGCCGCCGCGTGGTACTGCGCCCCCACCTGCCGCAGCGGCAGATACGCCTCGGGCGCCAGCACCAGGATCACCAGCCCGATGTACAGGTCCATGTCCCCATGGACGAGCCGCATCCCGATCGTCACAGCGACCAGCGCGACGGACAGCGTGGCCAGCAGTTCCAGCGCGAAGGAGGAGAGGAAGGCGATCCGCAGGGTGCGCAGCGTGGCCTGCCGGTACTCCCCGGTGATCCGCCGGATGGACTCGGCCTGTGCCTTGGCCCGGCCGAACACCTTCAGCGTCGGCAGGCCCGCGACCACGTCCAGGAAGTGGCCGGACAGCCGGGACAGCAGCCGCCACTGACGGTCCATCCGGGACTGGGTCGCCCAGCCGATCAGCATCATGAACAGCGGAATCAGCGGCAGAGTGCCGACGATGATCGCCGCGGACACCCAGTCCTCCGTGACGATCCGCGCCAGCACCGCCACCGGGACGACCACGGCCAGCCCCAACTGCGGGAGATAGCGCGAGAAGTAGTCGTCCAGGGCGTCGACCCCGCGCGTGGCCAGGGTGACCAGCGAGCCGGTCCGCTGCCCGCTCAGCCATCCCGGACCGAGCGCCGCGGCCCGGTCCAGCAGCCGCCCGCGCAGCTCCGACTTCACCGCCGCGCCGGCCCGGTGGGCCGCGAGTTCGGTGAGCCACGCGACCAACGACCGCCCCACGGCGACGGCCGTCAACAGCAGCAGGGGAGTGCGCAGGCCGGTGGCCGATTCACCGTGCTGGAACGCGCCGACGACGATCTCGGCGACGAGCATCGCCTGCGCGATGACCAACCCGGCTCCCACGGCCCCCAGGCCGACGACGGCCACGAGGAAGAGACGGGTCGCGCGGGCGTACCGCAGAAGGCGGGGGTCGATCGGTTTCACGTGAAACATGCCCTTCGGTCCAGAGGGTGTGTTTCACGTGAAACACACCCTCGGCGGACTCAGTGAGCGGCGTCGGGAGCAATGTGCTGCGTGCCGATCCGCTTGCGGAACACCCAGTAGGTCCAACCCTGGTAGAGCACGACGAGCGGGGTGGCGATCGCCGCCAGCCACGTCATGATCTTGAGGGTGTAGGGGCTCGACGAGGCGTTGGTGACCGTCAGGCTCCAGTCCCCGTTCAGGGTGGACGGCATGACGTTCGGGAAGAGCGAGAGGAAGAGCACCGCCACGGCGGCCACGATGGTGACCCCGGACAGCGCGAACGCCCAGCCCTCCCGTCCGGCCTGGTTGGCCACCAGCGCGGCGACCAGGGCGGCGACGGCCACGATCACGGCGATCAGACTCTTGCCGTCACCGCTGTCGGCCTGCGTCCACAGCAGGAAGGCCAGCGCCACGACGGTCGCGGCCAGACCGACCCACCGGGCCAGCCTCCGCGCCCGCACCCGGATGTCACCGACGGTCTTGAGCGCGGTGAAGACTGCTCCGTGGAAGGTGAACAGCGTGAGCGTCACCAGGCCGCCGAGCAGGGCGTAGGGGTTGAGCAGATCCCCGACGTCTCCGACGTACTCGAAGTGCTGGTCGATCTTCACACCCCGCACGATGTTCCCGAAGGCCACGCCCCACAGGAAAGCCGGGAGGAGCGAGCACCAGAAGATCGCCGTCTCCCAGTTGCGCTGCCAGTTCTCCTCGGGCCGCTTGACCCGGTACTCGAAGGCGACGCCCCGGACGATCAGGCAGACCAGGATGAGCAGCAGCGGCAGGTAGAAGCCGGAGAAGAGGGTGGCGTACCACTCGGGGAAGGCGGCGAAGGTCGCACCGCCCGCGGTGAGCAGCCAGACCTCGTTGCCGTCCCAGACCGGGCCGATGGTGTTGATCAGCACCCGGCGTTCGGCTCGGTCCCGGGCCAGCAGCTTGGTGAGGACGCCGACTCCGAAGTCGAAGCCCTCCAGGAAGAAGTAGCCGGTCCACAGGACGGCGATCAGGACGAACCAGACGTCGTGAAGTTCCATGACTGTTCCCCCGGCCTAGTACGAGAAGGCCATCGGCTTGTCGGCGTCACGGGTGTCGCCGCCGATCTTCGTGGGCGGATTGAGGTCGGCCTCGGTGAGTTCGGGCGGGCCGGCCTTGACGTACTTCGCGAGCAGCTTGACCTCGACCACGGCGAGGATCGCGTACAGCGCGGTGAAGACGGCCATCGAGGTGATGACCTCGCCCTGGGAGACACCGGGGGAGACCGCGTCCCGGGTCCGCAGGACGCCGTAGACGACCCACGGCTGGCGGCCCATCTCGGTGAAGATCCAGCCCCAGGAGTTCGCGATGAGCGGGAAGGCCATCGTCCAGGTCGCGATGCGCCAGTACCAAGGGGTGAGGTTCGGACCGAGCGCCTGCTTCTTGAACAGCACCAGGTGCGGCACCTCGTCCTCACCGACCCGGAGGTGCTGCGGCAGCATGAACTTCTTCCGGGTCAGCCAGAGTCCGGCCAGCCCGATGGCGAAGGAGGCCATGCCGAAGCCGATCATCCAGCGGAAGCCCCAGAAGGCCACCGGGATGTTGGGCCGGTAGTCACCGGGCCCGAACTTCTGCTGCTCGGCCTTGTTGACGTCGTTGATGCCGGGGACGTACGAGGTGAAGTTGTCGTCGGCGAGGAAGGAGAGCAGGCCCGGGATCTCGATGGCCACGCTGTTGTGGCCCTTCTCCACGTCGCCGTAGGCGAAGATCGAGAACGGCGCCGGCTTCTGGCCGTCCCACAGCGCCTCGGCGGCGGCCATCTTCATCGGCTGCTGCTTGAACATCACCTTGCCGAGGATGTCGCCGCTGATCGCGGTGAGCAGACCGGCGATGACCACGGTGATCAGGCCGAGCCGCAGCGAGGTCTTCATCTCGCGGATGTGCTTCTTGCGGGCCAGGTGGTAGGCGGATATGCCCACCATGAAGGCACCGCCGGTCAGGAAGGCCGCCGAGAGCGTGTGGAACGCCTGGGTGAGGGCGGTGTTCTGGGTCAGCACGGCCCAGAAGTCGGTGAGCTCGGCCCGGCCCCTCGCCTTGTCGATCTTGTAGCCGACCGGATGCTGCATCCAGGAGTTGGCCGCGAGGATGAAGTACGCCGACAGGACCGTGCCGATCGAGACCATCCAGATGCAGGCCAGGTGGATCTTCTTCGGCAGCTTGTCCCAGCCGAAGATCCACAGGCCGATGAAGGTGGACTCGAAGAAGAACGCGATCAGCGCCTCGAAGGCGAGCGGGGCGCCGAAGATGTCACCGACGAAGCGCGAGTAGTCCGACCAGTTCATGCCGAACTGGAACTCCTGCACGATGCCGGTGACCACGCCCATGGCGATGTTGATCAGGAAGAGCTTGCCCCAGAACTTGGTCGCTCTGAGGTACTTCTCCTTCTCCGTGCGCACCCAGGCCGTCTGCAGCCCGGCCGTGAGCGCGGCCAGGGAGATCGTCAACGGAACGAACAGGAAGTGGTAGACGGTGGTGATGCCGAACTGCCAGCGCGCCAGTGTTTCCGGCGCCAAAGCCAGGTCCACGTCGTCACTCTCCTTACTACGGCGTGGTCAGCGGCGGTTTGCACCTGTTTGTTGCCCTCATACAGGAGCAAACGGGACGCGCTTGTGAACGCGTTCACATTCACAAGCCATTATGACGCACCGATTTTCGGCCGAACCAGGGGGGTCCCCCCTATCGCCATGGAGTCAAGACCTTGGCAGCGACTTCAACATCTTGTTGAATTGCCCGCCATGCAGATACGCATCTCCTGGCCCGCGGGCAGCATCACCGCGAGCCTCGACGCAAGCACCCCGACCGCACAGGCCCTCGCCAAGGCACTACCCCTCGCCTCGACCGCGAGCACATGGGGTGAGGAGGTGTATTTCGACACAGGCGTCTCTGTTTCACGTGAAACGGACGCCCGCCAGGTCGTGGAGCCGGGCACGGTGGCCTTCTGGACGGAAGGCGACTCCCTCGCCCTCCCCTATGGGCCCACGCCGATCTCGCACGACGGGGAATGCCGCCTCGCGAGCCCGTGCAACATCCTCGGCAGCCTGGACGGGGACGCCGGCCTCCTGGCGACCGTACGAGCCGGCGACCCCATCCGTGTGGAACTGATCGAAGACTGATCCCGCCGCGGAGTCACAGCTCCTCGCGGCGCTCCCGGGAAATCACCGCTCCCCGGCACCGGCGCTGCCGCCGGATCACTGGCCCTTGCGGAACCCCTCCGCCACCTTCAGGAAGATGTCGTTCGCCTCGGCCTCGCCGACCGTCACCCGCACACCCTCGCCCGGGAACGGCCGGACCACCACCCCGTGCTCCTCGCAGGCCTGCGCGAACGCCACAGTGCGCTCCCCCAGCCGCAGCCACACGAAGTTGGCCTGCGTCTCCGGGATCGTCCAGCCCTGGTCCCGCAGCGCGTCGACCACGCGCGTGCGCTCACACACCAGCGAGCCGACCCGGCCCAGCAGCTCGTCCTCGGCCCGCAGCGAAGCGATCGCCGCCTCCTGCGCGAGCTGGCTCACCCCGAAGGGCACCGCCGTCTTGCGCAGGGCCGCCGCCACCGGCTCATGGGCGATCGCGAAACCGACCCGCAGCCCGGCCAGCCCGTAGGCCTTGGAGAAGGTCCGCAGCACACAGACGTTGGGCCGCTCCCGGTACAGCTCCACCCCGTCGGGCACCTCGGGGTCGCGGATGAACTCCCGGTAGGCCTCGTCCAGCACCACCAGCACATCCTCGGGCACCCGGTCGAGGAACCGTTCCAGCTCGGCCCGCCGCACCACCGTGCCGGTCGGGTTGTTGGGGTTGCAGACGAAGATCAGCCGCGTCCGGTCGGTGATCGCGTCCGCCATCGCGTCCAGGTCGTGCACATCGCCCGGCGTCAGCGGCACCCGCACCGACCGGGCGCCGCTGATCTGCGTGATGATCGGGTAGGCCTCGAACGACCGCCAGGCGTAGATCACCTCGTCACCGGGACCGCTGGTGGCCTGGACCAGCTGCTGGGCGACCCCCACCGATCCGGTCCCGGTCGCCAGGTGGGACAGCGGCACACCGAAGCGATCGGACAGCTCGTTCATCAGCCCGGTGCATGCCAGGTCCGGGTAGCGGTTCATGTCGCAGGCCGCGGCGGTCACGCTCTCCATCACGCCCGGCAGCGGCGGGTACGGGTTCTCGTTGGAGGACAGCTTGTAGGCGGCCGGACCGCCGGCCGCGGCCGGCTTGCCCGGCTTGTAGGTGGGGATACCCTCCAACTCGGCGCGCAGCTTGGGGCTTGTCTCGCTCACCGCAGTCCTCCTCGCGACCACCGGCGGACCGTCGACGCCGCCGGCTTCCAATACTCCACACCTTAAGAGGATTCGGCCCGGCTGCGTACAGGCGCGGCACCACCGGGCCGCTGGCCCCCGCGCCGGGATCGCGGGGCCCCGTCGGCATCAGGGGCATCACCGCACGAAGGCGTGCGATCCGGGGGGCGCGCCGTACATATATCTATGCGCCGGTGGCTTGCGCCCTGGCGCGCGTCGCCCGTGCAGGTGAGTTGAGACCTCTTCGAAACATCGGACGCTTGGCAGGTCCGTACGCCTCGGCAAGTCATGCCCTACCCTGGAAACGCGCAACGGCCTTTGTTTCCAAGGAACTTGACGCCATATAGCCATGCAGAAACGTGCCTCCAAAGGTGTGCATATGCGGCCGCACCACCCCGCCGCATGAGCCCTACTATCGGCTCGCCATGACAGCAGCAGGGAAGCACCAGGTGAGCCGCGCGGAAACCTCACGTCGAGGCAGTCGGCCGGGCCGGGCGGGCATCAGAGACGTCGCCGCCGCCGCCGGGGTCTCCATCACGACCGTGTCCGACGCCCTCAACGGCAAGGGCCGGCTCCCGGATGCCACCCGGCGCCACGTACGCGAGGTCGCCGACCGCCTCGGGTACCGCCCCTCGGCAGCCGCCCGGACCCTCCGTACGGGGAAGTCGGGCCTGATCGGCCTGACCGTGACGACCTACGGGGATGAACCTTTCACCTTCACGGAGTTCGCGTATTTCGCGGAGATGGCCCGGGCCGCCACCTCGGCCGCGCTCGCCCGCGGCTACGCCCTGGTGATCCTGCCCGCGACCTCCCGCCACGACGTCTGGTCCAACGTGGCCCTGGACGGCACGGTCGTCATCGACCCCTCCGACCAGGACCCGGTCGTCAGCGAGCTCGTCCGGCAGGGACTGCCGGTCGTCTCCGACGGCCGTCCGGCCGGCTCCCTCCCCGTCACCGCCTGGGTCGACAACGACCACGAGGCCGCCGTGCTCGGCATCCTCGACCACCTCGCCGACGCCGGCGCCCGCCGCATCGGCCTGCTCACCGGCACCTCGACGGACACCTACACCCATCTGTCCACCACCGCCTACCTGCGCTGGTGCGAACGGGTCGGCCAGGACCCGGTCTACGAGGCGTACCCGGCACACGACCCGTGCGCGGGCGCCGTCGCCGCCGACCGGCTGCTGGCCCGCCCCGACCGGCCCGACGCGGTCTACGGGCTGTTCGACCCCAACGGCACCGATCTGCTCGCCGCCGCCCGCCGCTACGGTCTGCGCGTCCCCGACGACCTGCTGCTGGTGTGCTGCAGCGAGTCGACCATGTACGCCAGCACCGAGCCGCCCATCACCACGCTCTCGCTGAAGCCACGCCGCATCGGCACCGCCGTCGTCCAGCTCCTCATCGACGCGATCGAGGGCGTCGAGTCCGAGCAGCCGGTCGAGCAGGTGATACCGACCGAGCTGATCGTGCGCACCTCCTCGCAGCGGCGGTCCCCGCGCACGACGGTCAGCCCGCCGCGCACCCCGGACGACCGGTAGCACCCCGAGCGGCCCGGGGCGGCGCGGGGCCCGGCGGACGCGGCACGGGGCGCGTCCGGTCGGGCAGGGGCGCGTCCGGTGCGGCACGGGAACCGGTCGGCCGGGGGATCAACCGGTCGACAGCAGGTCGAACATCTGCCCAAACAGGGCGAAAGCCGCGGTGAACCGGAGTCTTGTTCCGATTCACGACCCCTGGGTCATCACACGGCGCGACGCGCATTCCTATGATGGGCCCCACGACACCGCGGACCGCTGCGACCAGGCAGTCCGAAGCGGTGCAGATGCGGCGCGATGGTGGAGGGGTCTGATGACTCAGGGGGCCGGTCAGGGACCCGAGGCGGAGCGGACGGCGACGCTGCGCGACTTCCGGGTACCCGCGTACGTACACGAGACCGGTCCGTACGCCGGCGGCACCCACCCCGGCAACGCCGTTCCAACCGGTGAGGAGGCGTACCCCGAGGGCTACACCCCCACCCAGCGCGACCTGCCGGTCATCAACCGCGGTGACACCCTCCAGCTCCCCGTCGAGCCGGTCCCCGCCGCGCCGGCCCCGCAGCCCGCGACCGGGCCCGGACCGCTCTACGTCGTCGGCGACGTCCACGGCTACCTGGACGAGCTGGTGGCCGCCCTCCAGGAACAGGGCCTGATCGACGCCTCGGGCCAGTGGTGCGCCGGCACCACCCGGCTGTGGTTCCTCGGCGACTTCACCGACCGCGGCCCGGACGGCATCGGCGTCATCGACCTGGTCATGCGGCTGTCCGCCGAGGCCGCCGCGGCAGGCGGTTACTGCAAGGCCCTCATGGGCAACCACGAGCTGCTGCTGCTCGGCGCCAAACGGTTCGGGGACACCCCCGTCAACTCCGGCGCGGGCACCGCCACCTTCCAGGCGGCCTGGCTGCTCAACGGCGGCCAGAAGACCGACATGGACCGCCTCCAGGACCACCATCTGCAGTGGATGGCCCGCCTCGACGCCGTGGAGGTGGTCGACGGCTATCTGCTCGTCCACTCCGACACCACCGCCTACCTCGACTACGGCGACTCCATCGAGGCGGTCAACGACACCGTCCGCGAGACCCTGACCCGTAACGACGCCGACGAGGTCTGGGACCTGTTCCGCAAGTTCACCAAGCGCTTCTCCTTCCGTGACGAGGGCGGCGCCGACGCCGTGCGCACCCTCCTCGATACGTACGGCGGCACCCGCGTCGTTCACGGCCACAGCCCCATCCCCTACCTCCTCGGCGAGGTCGGGTCCGAGGACGGCGAGGAGGGCACCGGCCCGGCCGTCGAAGGGCCGCACGTCTACGCCGACGGGCTCGCCATCGCCATGGACGGTGGCGTGACCATGGCCGGAAAGCTGCTGGTCCGGCAACTGCCGCTGGACAACTGAGGGTTCCCCGGAAAGGCGTCCCCCGGAACGCGTACGCGCAGGCCGGAGGGCAATTTCCGGCAATCCCCTGTCATCGCGCGCCGTCACGGCTCTACCATCGGCTTACCCGTAGCAGGCTCCCCTCCGTTTCTGCCCGACGGCAGCCGACGCGCGAGCCCCAAGCCCTACGGAGCATCGGGGGATGCAGATGAACAGCCTTCCGCAGCACCTGAAGAGCGAGGACCTCCGGGAATTCGAGCGACTGCTCGACGAAGCACTGCGCTCGGCACCGCGCCGACCGGAACCGGCCGCCGCCGCACGGCGGCTGACCACGGCTCACCTGCGCACCATGGCACTCGACGCCGCCGTTCTGATCACGGCAGCCGCGGCGGTCGAGTACCGGCACTACGCCGAACTCCGCGACGCACTGCGCCAACCGGTGCTGTCCGCCCCGGTGGCCACCGGCGACTCCCCTGCGACGGCCCACGGCCCGACCGCGCAGGACGCGGGGGCCCCGCCGGACGAGGCGGCCGAGGACACCGGTGCGGGTGCCGCCGCGGTCCTCGCCGTGCTGGCTCCCGTCCTCTCCGGCACCGCGGCGGCGATCTTGCTGCTCGTCGGTTACGTCCTGCGGGCGCTGAGCTCCGGGCAGACCCTCGCGCGCACCCTGCTCGCCACCGGCTGGGTGTTCGGCGCGCTGACCGCGGCGACGGCCCTCGTGGCCGCCGTCGGACTGCTGCTCGCCGCCCTGCGCAACCGCACCCCGGCGGACGCCCGGGCCCGGGGCAGGGCGAACGAGGAGGAGCTGGAGCGGGCCAGAGAGGCCTGGCGGGACGCCCTGCTGGAGCGGGGCATCCTGCCCTTCCTCCGGGAGGCACAGGCCGAGGCCGGACCGGCCGGCGCACAGCACCCGGTCCCGCCCGCTCCGACCGGCCGCATCCCGCGTCTGGGCTACGACCGGCCCGGCTTCAGCAGCCCCGGCGACGGCACGGCCTCCGACCGCCCGCGCTACACCAGCCCCGACTACACGAGCCCGGACTTCGGCGGCCCGGAACACCGCCCCGAGTAGCCCGGCCGCGCACCGGGCCGTCCGGGGCGCGCACCGGGCACGGCCGGGCCGACGCGGTGCGCTCCCGGAGGGCGGTTCAGTCGGCGATGGGCAGGTACACCCGGTTGCCGGCCGCCGCGAACTCCTGCGACTTCTGGGCCATGCCCGCCTCGATCTCGGACCGGCTGCCGCCGTGCTCCCGCCGGATGTCCTGCGAGATCTTCATGCTGCAGAACTTCGGACCGCACATCGAGCAGAAGTGGGCCGTCTTGGCGGGCTCGGCCGGCAGGGTCTCGTCGTGGAACTCCCGTGCCGTGTCGGGGTCCAGGGCGAGGTTGAACTGGTCCTCCCACCGGAACTCGAAACGGGCGTCGGACAGCGCGTCGTCCCACTCCTGCGCCCCGGGATGCCCCTTGGCGAGGTCCGCCGCGTGCGCGGCGATCTTGTAGGTGATGACGCCGGTCTTGACGTCGTCCCGGTTGGGCAGGCCCAGGTGCTCCTTGGGCGTAACGTAGCAGAGCATCGCCGTGCCCCACCAGGCGATCATCGCGGCACCGATACCGGAGGTGATGTGGTCGTACGCCGGCGCGACGTCCGTGGTCAACGGACCGAGCGTATAGAACGGAGCCTCGTCGCAGATCTCCTGCTGGAGGTCGATGTTCTCCTTGATCTTGTGCATCGGGACGTGCCCGGGGCCCTCGATCATCGTCTGTACGTCGAAACGCCTGGCGATCCGGTTGAGTTCGCCGAGCGTCCGCAACTCCGCGAACTGCGCCTCGTCGTTGGCGTCGGCGATCGACCCGGGCCGCAGGCCGTCGCCCAGCGAGTACGTGACGTCGTAGGCGGCGAGGATCTCGCACAGTTCCTCGAAGTTCTCGTACAGGAACGACTCCTTGTGGTGCGCCAGGCACCACGCGGCCATGATGGAGCCGCCGCGCGAGACGATGCCGGTCTTACGGTTGGCGGTGAGCGGAACGTACGGCAGCCGGACGCCCGCGTGGACGGTCATGTAGTCCACGCCCTGCTCGGCCTGCTCGATGACGGTGTCCTTGTAGATCTCCCAGGTCAGTTCCTCGGCCTTACCGTCGACCTTCTCCAGTGCCTGGTAGAGCGGCACCGTGCCGATGGGGACGGGGGAGTTGCGCAGCACCCACTCGCGGGTGGTGTGGATGTTGCGGCCGGTGGACAGATCCATGACCGTGTCGGCGCCCCAGCGGGTCGCCCAGGTCATCTTCTCGACCTCCTCCTCGATGGAGGACGTCACCGCCGAGTTGCCGATGTTGGCGTTCACCTTCACCAGGAACCGCTTGCCGATGATCATCGGCTCGATCTCCGGGTGGTTGACGTTGGCCGGCAGCACGGCCCGGCCCGCCGCGATCTCCTCGCGGACCACCTCGGGCGACACGTTCTCCCGGAGGGCCACGAACTCCATTTCCGGAGTGATCTCGCCCCGGCGGGCGTACGCGAGCTGCGTCACCGCCTGACCGTCGCGCCCCCGCCGCGGCTGGCGCGGGCGGCCAGGGAAGACCGCGTCCAGGTTGCGCAGCCCGCCGCGCGGCGAGGTGTGCTTGATCCCGTCGTCCTCGGGACGGACGGGACGGCCCGCGTACTCCTCGGTGTCGCCGCGGGCGATGATCCAGTTCTCCCGCAGCGGCGACAGGCCCCTGCGGACGTCCGTGTCGACGAGTGGATCGGTGTACGGGCCCGATGTGTCGTACAGCGTGACCGACTGCCCGTTGGTGAGATGCACCTGACGGACCGGCACCCGGAGGTCGGGGCGCGAGCCCTCGACATACGCCTTGTGCCAGCCGATGGACTTCCCGGCCTCCGTGGACTTCTCGTCCTGAGCGGAGGCAGGCGTGCGTGCGTCCTTGTTGGTCATGAGACCTACTCCCTACGCCGGCATTACCCGGTAACAGGTTCGGCGGTCGACGCAGCGGTTTCCGTCGGCTGATGTTCCCCGCGGAACATCGCTCGTTCCACGTGAAACATCGCATCCACGGAGGTCAGCGCCCTCTCAGCCCGGTGCTCCGAGCTCCCGCGTGTGCAAAGGTGCCTCCACGCTAGCGCCATGTATGGCGCGGTGAACAGTGGGCCCCCCTGCGTTCTTGGGATGATCGGGCGGTGACCAGCATGGAGCAGTACCCCCACCAGCCGCCCGAGCCGCACCGCCGAGACGGCTCCGAACAAGGCACCGGGCACGGTCACGGGGCCCCCGAAAGCGGCCGTGGAGCCGCTTCCGGGCACGGCCACGCGCACGGTCACAGCCACAGTCACGGCCCCGCCGCTCCCGTCTCCCAGCATCTGCGCAAGGTCATCGCGGCGATCCTGGTCCCCTTCACCGCGGCGGTCCTGGTCGGCCTCGTGGTGCTCTGGCCCGGACAGGCCCCGGAGCACAAGCGCACCGGCGTCGGCTTCGACCGGCAGACCCAGCAGGCCACGGTCACCCGGGTCGTCGAGCTGAGCTGCGCGTCGGCGAACGCCCCCGGTGTGCCCCCGACCGGTGACACTTCCACGGCCGAGGGCAGCTCGGCGCAGCAGCGGGCCAAGGGCACCTGCAGGAAGGCCACCATCCGGGTCGACACCGGCAAGGACAAGGGCCGTACCTTCACCGAGATCGTGCAGCCGGACCAGTCACGCCAGCTCCACCAGGGCGAGAAGGTCGTCGTCGCCTACGAGCCCTCGGCCCCGAGGGACCTGCAGTACGCGGTGACCGATGTGAACCGGAAGTTCCCCATGACACTGCTCGCGGGCATCTTCGCGGTCGCCGTGGTGCTGGTGGGCCGGTTGCGCGGTGTCATGGCGCTGGTCGCGCTGGCCGTCAGCTTCCTCGTGCTGACGCTGTTCATCCTGCCGGCGATCCTCCAGGGTTCGAACCCGCTGCTGGTGGCCGTGGTCGGGTCGAGCGCCATCATGCTGATCGCCCTGTATCTGTGTCACGGGCTGTCGGCCCGTACCTCGGTGGCGGTGCTCGGCACGCTGATATCGCTGGCGCTGATCGGTGTGCTCGGCTCGCTGTTCATCGGCTGGGCCGCGCTGACCGGCAACACGGACGACAACACCGGTCTGATCCACGGCCTGTATCCGTCGATCGACATGAGCGGCTTGCTGCTGGCCGGGGTCATCATCGGTTCGCTCGGTGTCCTGGA
The DNA here is from genome assembly GCF_000720835.1 of Streptomyces achromogenes subsp. achromogenes. Lineage (GTDB taxonomy): Bacteria > Actinomycetota > Actinomycetes > Streptomycetales > Streptomycetaceae > Streptomyces > Streptomyces achromogenes. The sequence continues at coordinate 43,472 of NZ_JODT01000026.1, forward strand.
CGATGTGACGGTGACCCAGACCTCGGCCGTCTGGGAGCTGCACGAGGCCAACCCATCGATGGGCTGGCGCGGGCTGTACCGGGCAGGCATCCGGATCGGCCGCGACCACATCGCGTCCGTGGTCAACACCCTGGTGCTCGCCTACGCCGGTGCCGCACTGCCGTTGCTGCTGCTGTTCTCGATCGCGCAGAGCAGCGTCGGGACCGTGGCCAACAGCGAGCTGGTGGCCGAGGAGATCGTGCGCACGCTGGTGGGCTCGATCGGTCTGGTCGCCTCGGTCCCGGTCACCACGGCGCTGGCCGCGCTGGTGGTGTCGGCCGACCGGGCCGCCCCGGACGCCGGGGCGGCCGGGTCGGCCGCCGGGGCCGCCCGGTCCGCGCCCGCGCGTGGCGGCCGGGGGCGGCGCCGGAAGCGGTGAGCGCCGGCGGTTCCGGCGCGGCGAGGTGCGCTGCCGGGACCGGCACCGTCGCGCAGAAGCGTTCCTGCGGCGCGGCGCGGGGGACCGGCGGAGCGCCCCCTCGCCGTAGCGCTTCAGCCGGCGCTCTGCTCCTCGGCCAGGATGCGGTCCAGGGCCTCGTCCAGATGCGCGTCGAAATCGGCCAGGGCGCCCTCCTGGCCGAGCGGCACCAGCTTGTCGGTGCGGTCGAGGAAGGCCACGAGCGGGGGCGCCGACGAGCGGAAGAGGGCGTGGTCGCCGCCGACCTGAAGGCGGATCAGCACCTCGCCCAGCACCTCGGAGTCGGCCGGGGAGATGCGCACGTCTCCCTCCCCGCACGGACGGCCGACCCCGTCGACCAGCAGCTCCCGCCCGAAGGCCCAGGTCACCGGCGCGTCGCCGGGCAGATGAAAGGTGAGCCGCACGGCGTAGGGATCACTGGTCTCGTAGCGCAACTCCACCGGGATGCGGAAGGAGAGCTCCTCCGACACGAGAAAGCTCATCATGACTTCTGCCTGTACGGACTCGCGCATTGACTACCCCGTCATATGACGTCGACTGGCCGGGATCGATCCCTCTGACCGTGCTCAAATCTAGCTGAACGTACACGGTGGATTACAAGGAGTGAGTTTTCAGATACTGATAGAGAGCGTGAGCGAGCCCAGGTGGCGCCCGATCTCCGTCTGCAGCCGGCGGGCGGCGGGCAGCAGCCGGTCGGCCTGGTGGGCGGGGAGCGAGATGGCCATCGTGGCGGCGGTGGCGCCGACCGTGAGGGGGATCGCCGCGCAGACCGTCCCGACGGCGTACTCCTGGCGCTCCACCGTCGGTTCCATCCGGCGGGTCCGGGCCAGCCGTCGTAGCAGCGCGTCGTCGTCCCGCACGGTGTACGGCGTGAGGGGCCGGACGGGGTAGCGCGCGAGGTGGTCGCGCCGCGCCTCCTCGTCCAGCTGGGAGAGCAGACACTGCCCGATGGCGTGGGCATGGCCGGTCTCGCGGAAGTCCGCCCACTCCTCGACCGCCGGAGCCTGCCGGGAGGCGGAGACGCACATGACCTCGATCTCACCGTCCCGGTACATCGCGTAATAGACCGGCACACCGATGGAATCGCGCCAGTGCGCGAGCGTGTCCGCCACCATGCTGCGACGTTTCTGCTGTGCTCCGCAGCGGGCCAGGCGTTCTGCGGCGTCACCGAGGAAGAACAGCCCCTTGTCCCGGTGCAGATAGCCCTCGTGCACCAGGGTGCGCAGCAGGTGGTAAGTGGTGGGCAGCGGGAGCCCGGTCTCGCGGGCGAGTTGTTTGGCGGGGGCGCCGTAGGCGTGCGAGGCGACGGTCTCCAGCAGGCGCATGGCGCGCTGGACGGAGCCGATGAGCGTGCCGGCGGACGCGGGCCGCGGTGCCGGCCGGCCGGTGGCGGACGGTGGCCCGCAGACATCCGCGGCGGGCGGCGGGCCGGGGCTGTCCGCCGGGGACGCGGTGCTCTGGCCGGGGACGAGCGGGGTCGGTGGTCGCTGGGGAGGGGGTGCGCAGGGGCGCGGTGCGAGGGCGGGTGTGTGGGGTGCTGCCGGTGCGGTGTCGACGATGGCCAAGGGGTCACTCCCGAAGCGCGAGGAGGGAGCCCGTGCGAGAGGAGGTGCACGGGGATCGGCGCCGCCCACGGAGCCGGAGCCTGTGGGGGGTTCCGGACTTTAACCGTCCGCCACCGCGCCGGAACCGCTCCGGACCGAAACTTCCCTCCCCCGAGGGAACCGCCCCTGTCACCGCTGACCGATGACCGGGTGCCTCACCACCCGCTGCGCGACGAGGAGTTGCCGGTGAACTTCCGCACGATGTAGATCAGGCCGCCGACCAGGGCGACGAAGACCAGCGCCTTGAACAGCAGGCCGATCACGAACCCGACGACACTCGCTATCAGGCCCCCGAACACGACCAGGGCGATGACCGGCACCGCGACCCACTTCACCCACCACGGCAGCCCCGCGAAGATCTCTCGCATCGCCTCGTCCTTTGCGCTCTCGTGCGTTGTCTTTCGTACGCACTCGATGCTAGGGCCGCGAAGGGCCCGAGCGGGGGCCCGGCATCCCTTGTCCTGCCCTGATCCGTCCCCTAGGGAACCCGGAGAACCCGGCTCACGCCTCGGGCGGAGAGAACACGACGAGCACCCTGAGGTCCTCGCTGATGTGGTGGAACTTGTGCGGGACCCCGGCGGGCACGTACACGACGCTGCCCCGCGCCACCTGCGTCGTCTCCAGGCCGACCGTGAGCGAGGCCCGGCCGCTGACGACGAAGTACACCTCGTCCTGGTTGTGCGGCTTCTGCGGGTCGTGCTCGCCCGCGTCGAGGGCGTACAGACCGACCGACATGTTCCGCTCACGCAGGAACTGCAGATAGGCCCCCTCGTTGGCGGCGCGCTCCGCCTCCAGATCATCCAGCCGGAATGCCTTCATCGCCGCTGCCGTCCTCGCTTCACTGCTCGCCGTCGCCCTGCTCCTCGCGGTCCCGCTCGCCGCCGTCCGGCCGGGTCCCGCCTGGTCTGCCACGATCAGACACATGAGGAATTTCCTAGTCAAGACGATCGCCAACGCGGGCGCCCTGGCGGTCGCGGTATGGGCGCTCGACAAGATCACTCTGACCGGTGACAGCACCGCCAAGAAGACCGGCACGCTGATCGCCGTCGCATTGATCTTCGGCTTGGTCAACTGGCTGGTCAAGCCGGTCGTGAAGGTACTCACCTTCCCGCTGTTCATCCTGACCCTCGGGCTGATCACCCTGGTCGTGAACGCGCTGATGCTGCTGCTGACCTCCTGGGTGTGCGGCAAGCTCGACCTCAGCTTCCACGTGGAGGGCTTCTGGACGGCCGTGCTCGGCGGCCTGATCGTCTCCGTCGTCTCCTGGGCGCTGCACGTCGTCCTGCCCGACGAGGACTGAGCGCGCCATGACCTACCGCGTCTGTTTCGTGTGCACCGGCAACATCTGCCGCTCCCCGATGGCCGAATCCGTCTTCCGCGCGCGCGTGGCGGAGGCCGGCCTGGAGGATCTGGTGGTGGTCGACAGCGCCGGCACCGACGGCTGGCACGAGGGGGAGCCGGCCGACCCGCGCACCGTCTCGGTCCTGGCGGAACACGGCTACGACAGCGAGCACACGGCCCGCCGGTTCCTGCCGTCGTGGTTCGCCCGGCTCGACCTCGTGATAGCCCTCGACACCGGCCACCTCAGGGCCCTGCGCCATCTCGCGCCCACCGAGGAGGACGCCCGCAAGATCCGCCTGCTGCGTTCCTACGACCCCGGTGCCGGCCCCGACCTCGACGTACCCGACCCGTACTACGGGGGCCGGGACGGCTTCGAGGAGTGCCTTGAGATGGTGGAGGCGGCGAGCACCGGGCTGCTCGCCGCCGTACAGGACGAACTGGAAGGACGGGCCGCATGAGCGAGGGCACGAAGGACGAGGGCCGCACGGGCGACGGCACGCGCGCGGTACGGGCGGGACTGCCCGAACCGGTCAAGCACGAGCCGACCCTGCCCGGCCCGGTGTTCGCGGCGCACTTCCACCTGCCCGGTGAGGTGACGGGACCGTACGCGTACGGCCGTGACGACAATCCGACCTGGACCCTGCTGGAGCGGGCCATAGGCGAGCTGGAGGCGCCGGGGCGGGAGGACGTCGAGACGCTGGTGTTCGCCTCCGGCATGGCGGCGATCTCCTCCGTGCTGTTCTCGCAGCTGCGCGCCGGCGACGCGGTCGTGCTGCCCTCCGACGGCTACCAGGTGCTGCCGCTGGTCCGCGCCCAGCTGGAGGCCTACGGCATCGAGGTGCGCACCGCGCCGACCGGCGGCGACGCCCAGCTGGAGCTGCTGGACGGGGCGCGGCTGCTGTGGATCGAGTCGCCGTCGAACCCCGGGCTCGACGTCTGCGACATCCGGCGGCTGGCCGATGCGGCACACGCCCGTGGCGCGCTGGTCGCCGTGGACAACACCCTCGCCACCCCGCTCGGTCAGCGCCCGCTGGAGCTGGGCGCCGATTTCTCCGTGGCCAGCGGCACCAAGCAGCTCACCGGGCACGGTGATGTCCTGCTGGGCTACGTGGCCGGCCGCGACGCCGAGGCGATGGCCGCCGTACGCCGCTGGCGCAAGATCGTCGGCGCGATCTCCGGGCCCATGGAGGCCTGGCTCGCGCACCGGTCCATCGCCACGCTCCAGCTGCGCGTCGACCGGCAGAACGCCACCGCCCTCGCGGTCGCCGAGGCACTGCGGCAGCGGCCCGAGGTCTCCGGTCTGCGCTACCCGGGCCTGCCCGACGACCCTTCGCACCCGGTCGCGGCGCGGCAGATGCGCCGTTACGGCTGTGTCGTGTCCTTCACGCTGCCCACGCGCGCGCGTGCCGAGCGTTTTCTCGCGGCCCTGCGCCTGGTGGAGGACGCGACGAGCTTCGGCGGGGTGCGGTCCACGGCCGAGCGCCGCCGCCGCTGGGGCGGGGACGACGTCCCGGAGGGCTTCGTCCGGATGTCCGTCGGCGCGGAGGACCCGGAGGACCTGGTGGCCGACGTCCTGCGCGCCTTGGACGAGTCCGCCGAGTAGCTCCTTCCGCGGTGGCCGGCCGCCGTTTCCAGGACGGTCCGAGCCTCCCCCCCTCGTGGCTCGGACCGTCTGCGGCCCGGGTGGAAAGACCGCCCGGACAAGGCTAGTTGACTCTGCGTCAGTGTCCAATCACGGTAGCGACAGGGGCGTATCGACATATTTATAGTTGGTTCCTGCCTGGCGGCCGGCGGAAGGGCGAGGAGGGCAGGGACAGGGAGGGCACGCCATGGATCTGGCCTTGCTGCGGACCTTCGTCACCGTGCACAGGGCCGGCTCCTTCACCCGCGCCGCCGCTCTGCTCGGGCTCTCCCAGCCGGCCGTCACCTCGCAGATCCGCACGCTGGAGCGCCAGCTCGGCAGGCCGCTCTTTCTCCGCCAGGCGCGGGGAGTGACCCCGACGACCATCGGTGACGAACTCGCGCACCGGGCCGCACCGCACCTCGATGCCCTGGTGGAGATAGCCGAGAGCGGCCTGGACGACGACGCCTCGTCGCGAACGCTGTACCTGGCCGGCCCTCCGGAGTTCACCACCGAACGCGCGCTGCCCGTCCTCACCGGGCTGACCGGCGAGGACGGGCAGGGCTTCACGCTGCGCGTCTCCTTCGGCACGGCCGAGGAGACGCTGGACGGGCTGGCCTGCGGCCGGCACGACGTGGCCATCAGCACGACCCGGCCGCGCGGGGCCCTGCTGTCCGCCACTGCGCTGTGCGACGAGGAGCATGTGCTGGTCGCGGCCCCGCGCTGGGCGGAGCGGATCGGTGCGGACACCGTACGGCTGAAGGGCGCTTCGGCCCTGGAAGACCTGCCCGTGGTCGAGGTCCACGAGTCGCTGCCGTTCGTCTCGCGCTACTGGGCTTCCGTCTTCGACTGCGCCCCAACCGCCACGGGCACGGTGATCGCCCCGGATCTGCGGGCGGTGCTCTCCTGCGCGATCGCCGGGGCCGGGCTGGCGGTGCTGCCCCGCTATCTGTGCGCGCACGCCCTGGACCAAGGCACGGTCGTCCCCCTGCTCGACCCGGTGGTGCCGCCGTTGCGCACATACTTCCTGGTGGTGCGGACCGGGACGCTCGCCCTGCCCCATGTCGCACGGGCCCACGCGTGGCTCCAGCGTGCGGCCGCGGCCTGGTGCTGAGGCCGCCCGGGTGGGGTGCACGCACAGCGGTCGGGCCGTGGCGCTTTGCGATGTTTCACGTGGAACCAGCGGGGCCACATTTCTCCCATGACCGTCCGACCCGTGGTCAAGCGCACCGCGCGTGCCGTTCTCCTGGACGGTGACGACCTGATCCTGATCAAGCGCACCAAGCCCGGCGTCGATCCCTACTGGGTCACTCCCGGTGGCGGGGTCGAACCCGGGGACTCGACCGTCGTGGACGCCCTGCACCGGGAGGTGTACGAGGAACTGGGCGCCAAGATCACCGATGTGGTGCCGTGCTTCGTGGACACGGTGGAGCACATCGGGGAGGACGGCGGCGCGACCGGCGTGAAGGTGCAGCACTTCTTCGTCTGCCGGCTCGAGTCCATGGACCCGTCCCTGCGACACGGCCCCGAAGTGGAGGAGCCGGCCGGCGAGTACGAGATCGTCCGCATCCCGTTCACCCGCGTCGGCATCGCCTCCGTCCATCTCGTCCCGCTGTCCCTGCGCCACTACCTGGACGGGAACATCGAGGGAGTGCGAGCCATGCACGCCCCCGATCTCGGGTGATCCCGGTCGGTCCGGGAGCTACCGCGCCGGTCCCACCAGTTCATAGGCTTCCCACAGGTCCAGGCCCGAGTAGGAGTGGGTGGCGAGGCCGGCCACATGGGCGTCGGCGTTGACCGCCACGGACACCGGCACCGCGGCGAACAGGTCCTTGTCCGATGCCGAGTCGCCGTACGCCACGCAGTCCGCGCGGGTCACGCCGAATTCCGCGCAGAGCCGTTCCGCGATGACCACCTTGGCGGCGGCGCTGAGCACCCCGGCCGGGTCGACGGGCTCGGTGAACGGTATGGCCGGGAAACGGGAGCCATGGGCCGCGTGAGCACCCCAGTCCAGGAGGCGTTCGACGAAGAAGGAGGGCGAGAGGGACACCACCGCGCAGTATTCGCCCACGCTCCTGATCCGCGCCCACACCTCGCGGATCCGGGCCAGCCAGGGAGCCGCCTCGAACGCGGCCCGCACATGCGCTTCGGTCAGGCCCGCCCATAGGTCGTACACCTGCGCGGCGTACTCCGGCGGGCCGATCCGCCCGTCCGCGATCGCGCGCTCCAGGGCCACCGTCTCGCTTTCCAGGCCCAACTGGCGGGATATCTCCAGCGGAGCGGTGGACCCGTGCAGCAACGTGCCGTCCATGTCGAACAGATGAAGTCTGGTCATGCCGCCGAGGCTAGTAAGGCCGTGCCATGTTTCACGTGAAACACCGCACAGCTGTCCGAGGGTTGTACGGATGGCCATGAGGTGGCCAAAAGCACGTGCGTCTGCATCGAAACAGGTGGACGGCGGGGGCGCCGTTCGGACAGCCTGACCTGCGTGCCAACTCCTTCCCTCACCCCTCTGCCCATCCGCCGTCTGACGCTTCGCGATCTCACCGCCTGCGCCGACCTGTCCGAAGACCGGGGGTGGCCACGCGAGGAACACAAGTGGGGCTTCCTCCTCACCGCCGGGAAGGGATACGGCATCGACGACCCCGAGGGCGGTCTGGTCGCCGCGTGCGTCGTCACGGAGTACGGCGGGTGGGGGCGGCCGGATCTCGGTGCCATCGGCATGGTCCTCGTGGCCGAGCGCCATGCCCGTCAAGGAGTCGGCCGCCGTTTGATGCGGCACATCGTCTCGGCCATGGGGACCACCCCGCTGACCCTGCACGCCACCCCCAACGGCCGGCCCCTCTACGAGGAGCTGGGCTTCAAGGTGACGGGCCGGGCCGAGATGCTGCTGGGCCGCTTCATTCCCGGCGGCCCGGAGTCCGCGGTCGTCACGCGTGCCGCCACCGCGGAGGACCTCCCGGCGATCGTGCGCCTCGACGAGGAGGTGTTCGGCACCGATCGCACACCTCTCATCACCCGGTTGCCCGCCTTCGCCGATCAGCTGCGGGTCGCCGAGGAGGCCGGCCGGCTCATCGGCTACACCGCCGCCTGGCCCAACATGGACACCCATGTCGTGGGCCCGCTGATCGCCCGGGACACCGAGACCGCCAAGGCGCTCATCGCCTCGCTGGCGGCCCGCACCGAACGCCCCCTGCGCACCGACATCGACGTGCGCCACGAGGAGCTGCTGGCCTGGGCCAAGGAGCGGGGGCTGGCCTCCGTGGCCTTCAACTCGGTGATGACCTACGGCATCGCGGACCTGCCGGGCGACTGGACCCGGCGGTTCGCACCCCTGACCGTCGCCGCGGGCTGACCCGCGTACGGGCGTGCGCCGGCCCCGCCGCTCGGTGCGGCGGGGCCGGCGTCACGAGGTCGGCCGCCGGATCAGGCGAGTGCCTCCACGGCCGCGGTGGCGAACCCGTGGTCCTGCTCCGGCGCACCCCCGCCGACACCGATGGCGCCGATCAGCCGGCCGTCCCGGCGGACGGGGACACCGCCCGCGATGAACAGCAGGGGCCGGTCGAGAGCGGTGGGCAGGGTGTGGAAGAGGCCGCCGGGCTGGACGGCGTCGACGAGGTCGGCGGTGGGCGCGTTCAGCTGGAGGGCCGTGTAGGCCTTGCGGGTGCTGGTCTCGCCGGAGATCAGCACGGCCCGGTCGTCCCGGCGGAAGGCGAGCAGGTGGCCGCCGGCGTCCAGGACGGTGACGCTGACGGTGACTCCGGCGTCCTCTGCCGCCCGGCGGGCCGTGGCGACGAGCAGCTCGGCGTCCTCGGTGGTGAGCGGGGCGACGGTGGTGGTGCTCATGGAGCTGTCTCCTTGGATGGTGCTGGTGTTGGTGCTTGCCGTACCGGGACGGAGCCCCGGTACGGGCGTCTGGGGGATTACGGGGGGGTGAGGCGTCCGGAGTGCGGTCCGCTCAGTGGTGGACGGCGGTCCGGCGCTCGGCCGGCGCCCCGGAGGCGACCACGGTGCCGTGCGTGCCGTCCCGGCGCTCCAGGGCGGCCGAGAGGAAGGCGAGGAGCAGCGCGGCAGCGGCGAGGGCGGCACCGACCCAGTTGGGGGACGTGTAGCCGAAGCCGGCCGCGATCACGACACCGCCGAGCCAGGCGGACAGGGCGTTGCCCAGGTTGAAGGCGCCGATGTTCACGGCGGACGCGAGCGTCGGGGCCCCGTGCGCCTGGTCGAGGACGCGCTTCTGCAGCGGCGGCACGGTGGCGAAGCCCAGGGCGCCGATCAGCGCGATGGTGACCGCTGCCGCGACCTTGTTGTGGGCGGTGAGCGTGAAGAGCGCCAGGACGACGGCCAGGGCGCCCAGGGAGATGTACAGCATCGGCATCAGGGCGCGGTCGGCGAACTTGCCGCCGACGAGGTTGCCGCCGACCATGCCGAGGCCGAACAGGACCAGCAGCCAGGTGACCGATCCGTCGGAGAATCCAGCGATGTGGGTCATCATCGGCGCGATGTAGGTGATGGCCGCGAAGACACCGCCGAAGCCGAGGACGGTCATCGCCATGGCGAGCAGGACCTGGGCGTTCTTGAAGGCGGCCAGCTCGTGGCGCAGCCGCACGCCTTGCGGGCGGGGCAGCTCGGGCACGAGCTTGGCGATACCGGCGAGACCGACGACGCCGAGCGCGGCGACGATGCCGAAGGTGACGCGCCAGCCGACGCTCTGACCGATGAGCGTGCCCAGCGGGACGCCGACGACATTGGCGACGGTCAGGCCGGTGAACATCATGGCGATGGCTCCGGCCTTCTTGTCCGGTGCGACCAGCTCGGCCGCGACGACCGACCCGATGCCGAAGAAGGCGCCGTGGGCGAGGGAGGCGATCACCCGCCCGAGGAGCATGATCGCGAAGGCCGGGGCCACCGCGGAGAGCAGGTTGCCGGCGATGAAGAGGCCCATCAGCAGCATCAGCATGCGCTTGCGCGGGACCTTGGTGCCGAGCACCGTCATGATCGGGGCTCCGATGACCACACCGAGGGCGTAGCCGGTCACGAGCAGGCCCGCCGTGGGGATGGAGACCCCGAAATCGCTCGCGACCTCGGGCAGCAAGCCCATGATCACGAACTCGGTCGTTCCGATTCCGAAGGCCCCGATCGCGAGGGCCAGAAGCGCGAGAGGCATGTGGGGGTACACCTTCCCAAACGATTGCAGGAGCGCTTAGCGTGCGTCCACAATAGTTGCAGACGCTGGCTAAGTGCAAGCGCCCACTATTGCACCGGTGCTCTACTCTGGTGGGAAGCCGCTCCCGGACGGAGGAAACGCCAATGACAGCGACGGACCCAGCGCTCACCGCCCTGGCTCAGGGCTGGTGCGCCCTCTCTGCGCTGCACGGAAGGATCGAGGCGCACATCGAACGCGCCTTGCAGGCCCAGCACGATCTGAGCGTGCGCGAGTACTCGCTGCTGGACGTGCTCAGCAGGCAGCACGCCGGCGAAGGCGGACATCTGCAGATGAAGCAGGTCGCCGACGCGGTCGTACTCAGCCAGAGCGCCACCACCCGCCTGGTGAGCCGGCTGGAGGACCGCGGCCTGCTGGAGCGCTACCTCTGCCCCACCGACCGGCGAGGCATCTACACCAACGTCACCGAAGCGGGCCTGCGCCTGCTGGAAGAGGCGCGGCCCACCAATGACGCCGCCCTGCGTGAGGCCCTGGACGATGCCGCGAAGAGCCCCGAACTGGCTCCGCTGGTGCGGGTGGTGGAGTCGCTGAACGTGCCCGCATAGGGTGCGCGCATGGGAGATCTCGAGATACGCGCCGCGACCGCCGACGACCTTCCGGCGATCGTCGCGATGCTCGCCGATGATCCGCTCGGAGCCCAGCGCGAGTCACCGGACGACCTGACGCCCTACCGGACCGCGCTGGCGCGCCTGGCCGCCGACCCGAACCAGCACCTCGTCGTCGCCGTGCGCGAAGGCCGCGTCATCGGCACCCTGCAACTCACGACCATCCCCGGACTCTCGCACCGGGGAGCCACCCGCGCCCTCATCGAGGCCGTGCGCATCCACGCCGACGAACGGGGCAGCGGGCTGGGCAGCAAGCTGATCGAGTGGGCGATCGACACCTCCCGGCGGCTCGGCTGCCGGATGGTGCAGCTGACGTCCGACAAGACACGTACCGACGCCCACCGCTTCTACGAACGGCTGGGCTTCACGGCCTCGCACGAGGGCTTCAAACTGCGGCTCTGACCGCCCTCCGGTGCGCCGCGACGGCCGAAGGGTGTGTTTCACGTGAAACACACCCCTGGCCGGCGTGGATCAGCCGATGCCCCGCCACCCCTGGGCATCGACGCCCCCGGGCACCGCGGCCTCGGGGTCGTACGGCTGCCGAGTGAACACAAACGAGCCGAGGTCGAGATGGCTCACGGATCCGTCCGGGCGCCGCACCGGCCGCAGCAGCTCGCCGGCGTAGTAGCCCTCCAGCCCGGTCCAGGTACCGTCACCGTTCGCGCGGAAGCGGGCCCTGCGGCCTCTCCCGGTCAGCGGTGCCAGGGAGAGCAGCCCGTCGGCGGTCGCGCGCAGGCCGAAGGCGTGCGTCCCCCAGTACCACTGCCCCACCAGCTCCAGCACCGCCGGATCGACTTCGCGCAGGGGCCGCCAGGGTTCGGGGAAGCGGGGTTCCGCCTCGGCGACGATCCGCACCAGGTCCGCCGCCACGGCACCCGGCAGCGGTCCGCTGGTGCAGTTGGTGAGCACCACCGCGGCCACATCGTCCGCCACGCTGAGGGTGAGACTCGCCAGGAAGCCCGGCAGCGAACCGGAGTGCCCGACGAGCAACCGGCCGTCCCGGTGCTGGATCTGCAGCCCGAGGCCGTACGTGACCCCATCCACCACGTCAGCGCTCTCGGCCGGTGCCGCGGGCGTCCGCATCTCCGCCACCGACCGCGCGCCGAGGACCCGGTCGTCTCCGCGGGCCAGGAACGCGGCGAACCGCGCCAGGTCCCCGGTGGTCGACCAGAGCTGGCCGGCCGGCGCCATCCGGCCCAGGTCCTCCAGCGGCTCGGGCAGCATCGCGTCGGCCCACGGGTGCACGGCCCAGCCGCCCGCGTGCGGAGCCTGCGGCTGCGTACTCGTGCGGTGCAGGCCGAGCGGCTCCAGAATCTCCTCGCGCAGCACCTCCTCCCACGAGGCGCCGCGCACCTCCTCCACCAGGGCGCCGAGCAGGGCGTAGCCCGGGTTGGAGTAGTGGTGCCGGCGTCCGGCGGGATGCAGCAGGGGCTGCTCGCCGAGCACATCGCTCAGTTCGGGCCGCAGTGAGCCGGGCGTCCGCTCCCACCAGGGCGCGGGTGATTCGGCCGCCAGGCCCGCCGTGTGGGCGAGCAGCTCCGCGATGGTCGCCTCCCCCACCCCCGTGCCCGGCAGATGCTTCTCCAGCGGATCACCGAGGTCGAGCAGACCCTCGTCGCGCAGCCGCAGCACCAGCACGGCGGTGAAGGTCTTGGTGATGGATCCGATCCGGTACTGCACCGTCTCGTCCGGTCCGTGTCCGTCCACCGAGGTGCGCGCCCCGTGCCACACGGCCCTGCCGTCCCGTACGACGGCGGCGACCAGCGACGGAGCCCGTCCCTCGGCCTGCGCGACGGCGATCCGGTGCAGCAGCGCGCGCCGGGTGCCCGGCAGCAGGGATTCCTGAGGTGTCGTCATGCGCCCAGTCCACCCCGGCGCCGCGGCGGCCGTCGAATCCATTTGCTCGTGCCCGGGCCGCTGTGGCGCCACCTGCCGTCGTACGGCTCGTCACGTTCGTGGGCCCCTCAGTCCAGACAGAACTCGTTGCCCTCGATGTCCTGCATCACGATGCACGAATCGTGGCCGTCGTACAGCAGTCGCTGGCGTACCGCCCCCAGCGGGACCAGTCGTGCGCACTCGGCTTCGAGCGCGGCGAGGCGTTCTTCACCCACGAGGCCGGTGCCGACCCGCACGCAAAGATGCACCCGGTTCTTGACGACCTTGCCTTCGGGCACGCGCTGGAAGAACAGGCGCGGACCCACGCCGGAGGGATCCACGCAGGCGAACCGCGACCCCTGGTCCTCCGGCGGCAGCGAGCGGTTGAACTCGTCCCAGCTGGTGACCCCCTCCGGCGGTGGGGGCACGACATACCCCAGCACCTCGCACCAGAAACGGGCGAGGCGCTCCGGTTCCGCGCAGTCGAAGGTGACCTGAAACTGCTTGATCGACACCATCGGCTCACCCTAGTGGCGCGTACGGTGCACCGGAACCCTGGAGCGTCATCGTCTCCCGGGCCGAGGACTCGCGCGTCGGGAGGACCTCAGGTCTGGGCCATGTCCACGAAGCGGGAGTAGTGGCCCTGGAAGGCGACCGTGATGGTGGCTGTGGGGCCGTTTCGGTGCTTGGCGACGATCAGGTCCGCCTCGCCCGCGCGCGGGGACTCCTTCTCGTAGGCGTCCTCTCGGTGCAGCAGGATGACCATGTCGGCGTCCTGCTCGATGGAGCCGGACTCACGCAGGTCGGAGACCATCGGCTTCTTGTCGGTGCGCTGCTCGGGGCCACGGTTCAGCTGGGACAGCGCGATGACCGGGATCTCCAGCTCCTTGGCGAGCAGCTTGAGGTTACGGGACATGTCCGAGACCTCCTGCTGACGGCTCTCGGCGCGCTTGGAGCCGCCGGACTGCATCAGCTGGAGGTAGTCGATGACGACGAGCTTCAGGTCGTTGCGCTGTTTCAGGCGCCGGCACTTGGCACGGATCTCCATCATCGACAGGTTCGGGGAGTCGTCGATGTAGAGCGGGGCGGCCGACACGTCCGGCATCCGGCGGGCGAGCCGCGTCCAGTCCTCATCCGTCATCGTGCCGGACCGCATGTGGTGCAGGGCGACGCGGGCCTCGGCTGACAGCAGACGCATCGCGATCTCGTTGCGGCCCATTTCGAGCGAGAAGATCACGCTCGGCAGGTTGTGCTTGATGGACGCCGCCCGGGCGAAGTCGAGTGCGAGCGTCGACTTACCCATGGCGGGCCGGGCCGCGATGACGATCATCTGCCCGGGGTGGAGGCCGTTCGTGAGGGAGTCGAAGTCGGTGAACCCGGTGGGCACGCCCGTCATCTCGCCGCTGCGCGAGCCGATCGCCTCGATCTCGTCGAGGGCGCCCTCCATGATGTCGCCGAGCGGGAGGTAGTCCTCGCTGGTGCGCTGCTCGGTGACGGCGTAGATCTCGGCCTGGGCGCGGTTGACGATCTCGTCCACGTCGCCGTCGGCCGCGTACCCCATCTGTGTGATGCGGGTACCGGCTTCGACCAGGCGGCGCAGGACGGCCCGCTCGTGGACGATCTCCGCGTAGTACTCGGCGTTGGCCGCCGTCGGAACGGTCTGGACGAGGCTGTGCAGGTACGCGGCGCCGCCGACCTTGTTGATCTCGCCGCGCTTGGTCAGCTCGGCGGCGATGGTGATCGGGTCCGCCGGCTCGCCCTTGGCGTAGACGTCCAGGATGGCCTGGTAGATCGTCTCGTGCGCGGGCTTGTAGAAGTCGTGGCCCTTGAGGATCTCCACAACGTCGGCGATGGCGTCCTTGGACAGCAGCATGCCGCCCAGCACCGACTGCTCGGCGTCCAGATCCTGCGGCGGTACCCGCTCGAAGGAGGAGGCTCCGCCGTCCCAGGAGCCGGACTCCCGGCCCCGGTCGTGCTGCTCGTCGCGGCCCCGGCCGCCGTCACCCCGCCGGCGGGAGGCCGGCAGACGATCGCTGGGTCCGCTCTCGGCCCACGGATCGTCCAAGGGCTCGGAAATACTCACCGAGCCACCTCCTCCCGTCCGCACGGCGGACCTCGCCGTGGCCTCTTTTGTACGGCACGACACTGACAAATCGAGAAGCCCGACTCCGGTTCTCGCGCGTCGGATTTGTGACGGTTCCCGGGCCGGACGAGGGTCACTCGCCGGGCCGCGCGAAGGAGCGGGCGCCGCACCACGGTAGGCCCGTCGGCACCGTCAGCCAATCTGGTTATCCACAGGCCATGTGGACGACGGGCCCGATGCTGTGGAGAACTCACCGAAACCTGTGCACGACCCGGTGGACAGCCCTGTGAACAAGCCCTCGATCTTTCCGGCATCGCACCCCTGACCTGCACCTTTGTGATCCACCGGCTGTGCAGAAGAAAAACTTCCCCACTCGGGCCAAGATCGCTTCGAACGGTGCCCGAAACGACACGGCCCGAGAGGAAAGGTAAGGAGTGTAATGCGGTTGCATCGCTTACCTGTGGACGATTAGATTGATGCGCATGACAGAGGCTCCAGACATACCCCAGGCCACCCGACGGCGGCACGACCGAGAAATCGTCGCGCTGGCCGTGCCGGCCTTCGGTGCCCTCGTCGCCGAGCCCCTTTTCGTCATGGCCGACAGTGCGATCGTCGGCCATCTCGGGACCGCCCAACTGGCCGGTCTCGGCGTCGCCTCGGCGCTCCTCACCACCGCCGTGAGCGTCTTCGTCTTCCTCGCCTACGCCACCACCGCCGCGGTGGCCCGTCGAGTGGGCGCCGGCGATCTCCCGGCGGCGCTCCGGCAGGGCATGGACGGCATCTGGCTGGCCCTGCTGCTCGGCATCGCCGTCATCGCCGTCTTCCTGCCGCTGGCCCCCGGTATCGTCGAGCTCTTCGGCGCCTCGTCCACCGCGGCCCCCTACGCCACCAGTTATCTGCGGATCTCCGCGCTGGGCATCCCCCCGATGCTCATCGTCCTGGCCGCCACCGGGGTACTGCGCGGCCTGCACGACACCAGGACCCCGCTCTACGTCGCCGTCGCCGGCTTCGTCACCAACGCCGCCCTCAACGCCGGACTCGTCTATGGCGCCGGACTCGGCATCGCCGGCTCGGCCTGGGGCACGGTCATCGCGCAGTGCGGCATGGCCGCCGTGTATCTGACGGTGGTCGTCCGCGGGGCCCGCCGGCACGGCGCCTCCCTCCGGCCCGACGCCGCCGGCATCCGCGCCTCGGCCCAGGCCGGCGTACCCCTCCTGGTCCGTACGCTCTCCCTGCGGGCGATGACCATGATCGCCACGGCGGTCGCGGCTCGCCTCGGGGACGCCGACATCGCCGCGCACCAGATCGTCCTCTCCCTGTGGAACCTGCTGTCCTTCGCGCTCGACGCGATAGCGATCGCGGGGCAGGCCATCATCGGCCGCTATCTCGGTGCGGACGACGCCCAGGGGGCCCGCCAGGCCTGTCGCCGCATGGTCCAGTGGGGCATCGCGACCGGTGTCGTCCTGGGCGTGCTCGTGGTGATCTCGCGGCCACTCTTCCTGCCGCTGTTCACCAGCGACTCCGGGGTGAAGGACGCCGCGCTGCCGGCCCTGCTGCTCGTGGCGCTCGCGCAGCCGGTCTGCGGAATCGTCTTCGTCCTGGACGGAGTCCTGATGGGCGCGGGAGACGGCCCCTATCTGGCCGGTGCCATGGTCGTCACCCTGGTGATCTTCGCACCGGTGGCCTTGCTGGTGCCCACGCTCGGCGGCGGGCTCACCGCGGTCTGGGCGGCGATGGCCCTGATGATGACGGTCCGCATGCTGACGCTGTGGCTGCGCACCCGCTCGGGCCGCTGGATCGTGACGGGCGCGACCCGCTGACTGCTGCGCCCCGCTCCCGGTCGTGGTCCGTTTCACGTGAAACATGCCGCGGTGACCGCTCCTGCCATGGTCCGCGCGGTCATGCGAAAGGGGCCGCATCCTTCACGGATGCGGCCCCTCTCAACGGCTCAAGCGAGCGTTGCGATCACGCGGCGATCAGGCCGCGACGACCTCGATGCTGACCTTGGCGGCAACCTCGGGGTGCAGACGCACGGACGTCTCGTGGGCGCCCAGGGTCTTGATCGGAGCGCCCAGCTCGATGCGGCGCTTGTCGACCTCGGGGCCACCGGACGCCTTGATCGCGGACGCGATGTCGGCCGGGGTGACGGAACCGAAGAGACGGCCGGAGTCGCCGGAGCGGACGGCCAGGCGGACCTTGACGCCCTCGAGCTGGGCCTTGACCTGGTTGGCCTGCTCGATGGTCTGGATCTCGTGGATCTTACGGGCGCGGCGGATCTGCTCGACGTCCTTCTCGCCACCCTTGGTCCAGCGGATAGCGAACTTCCGCGGGATCAGGTAGTTGCGAGCGTAACCGTCCTTGACGTCGACGACGTCGCCCGCGGCACCGAGGCCGGAGACCTCGTGGGTGAGGATGATCTTCATGAGTCGGTCACCCTTCCCTTATCGCGCGGTGGAGGTGTAGGGCAGCAGCGCCATCTCACGGCTGTTCTTGACGGCCGTGGCGACGTCACGCTGGTGCTGCGTGCAGTTGCCGGTCACGCGGCGGGCACGGATCTTGCCGCGGTCGGAAATGAACTTCCGCAGCATGTTCGTGTCCTTGTAGTCCACGTACGTGACCTTGTCCTTGCAGAAAGCGCAGACCTTCTTCTTCGGCTTGCGCACAGGCGGCTTCGCCATGGTGATTCTCCTGTGTGATCAAGAAGTGGGGGTACGACCCACCCTCGGCCCGGACCGGCCCGGAAGGCCTGGCCCGAAGGCTTAGAAGGGGGGTTCGTCCGAGTAGCCGCCACCGCCGCCGGAGCCGCCGCCCCAGCCGCCGCCACCCTGGTTGCCACCGGCGGGAGCGCCGGTCGCCCACGGGTCGTCGGCCGGAGCGCCGCCCTGACCGCCACCGGGGCCACCGCCCCAGCCGCCGCCCTGGCCGCCACCGCCGCCGTAACCGCCCTGCTGGCCACCGCGGGCACCGCCACCGGCGGTCTTGGTGACCTTGGCCGTGGCGTTGCGCAGGCTGGGGCCGACCTCGTCGACGTCCAGCTCGTAGACCGTGCGCTTGACGCCCTCGCGGTCCTCGTAGGACCGCTGCTTCAGCCGGCCCTGCACGATGACGCGCATGCCTCGCTGGAGCGACTCGGCGACGTTCTCCGCCGCCTGGCGCCAGACCGAGCAGGTCAGGAAGAGGCTTTCGCCGTCCTTCCACTCGTTCGTCTGGCGGTCGAAGGTGCGGGGAGTGGACGCGACACGGAACTTCGCGACCGCCGCACCGGACGGGGTGAAGCGCAGCTCGGGGTCGTCGACAAGATTGCCGATGACCGTGATGACGGTCTCGCCTGCCATGGGGGAACCTCTCGGCGGGTTTGCTGCTCTGGCTGCTTGGTTGCTGCTACTCGAATCCCGGGATCAGCTGAGCGCGGGGCTCAGTGGGTCTCGGGACGGAGGACCTTGGTCCGGAGGACCGACTCGTTCAGGTTCATCTGGCGGTCGAGCTCCTTGACGACCGCAGGCTCGGCCTGCAGGTCGATGACCGAGTAGATGCCCTCGGGCTTCTTCTTGATCTCGTAGGCGAGACGACGACGGCCCCAGGTGTCGACCTTCTCAACCTTGCCGCCGCCGTCACGGACGACAGACAGGAAGTTCTCGATCAGCGGGGAGACAGCGCGCTCCTCGAGATCGGGGTCGAGGATGACCATCACCTCGTAGTGACGCATGTGGAACCCACCTCCTTTGGACTCAGCGGCCACGGTCGTTCCGTGGCAGGAGGGTTGTGATGCGTACGCAACGGTATCGGCCGCCACTGACAAGCGGGGTTCCCCTCAGGGGAGCCGGTCGGTGTGACCTGGACAGGTCTGGGCAGACACCAGTGCAGAGGGTACAGACTACCCGCACACGCGCTTCCGGTTGAAATCCGGCCGTCGGGCCGGACAATCTGTACACAACGGGTGCGTACGGCGCTACGATGCGCCGCCTTCCGCAGGAGGTGCCCATGGCACAGGCATTGCAACCCAACACCGCCGGTTCCCTCTTCGCCTCGGACGGCAAGCCTCATCCGCTGCAGGACGCCCTGATGGCGGTGACGCTCGCCCTGGGCGTGCTGTCCTTCATCACCGCCTTCTTCCACAGCCTCCACCTGCTGACCTCGTGGGCGGGCCTGGTGGCGCTGTGCACCGGCGTGTACGGACAGTGGATCTCGGTGACCACGCGGCAGCGGTTCGGCCTCATCCTGGGCCTCGGTGCCGCGGGGGTCGGCTTCCTGATCGGCATGGCGCACGGTGGTCTGTTCGGAGGTGTCGTCGGCTGACTCCCCGGCCTTCAGGCCCGTATGCCCAGTCGGGGCGCTCGCGAGGCGCAGTAGGCTTCGGCGCGAGAGCCGGAGCCCCTGAACCCATGGGGACACACCAGCCCGAGGAGCGCCCCGAATGACCCTGACCCTGAGGACCATCAGTCGCGAGCAGCATCTGGCCTTCATCCAGAGCCTGCCGGCGGCGAGCCACATGCAGGTCCCGGCCTGGGCCGATGTCAAGGCGGAGTGGCGCTCGGAGAACCTCGGCTGGTTCGACAAGAGCGGTCACCTGGTCGGCGTCGGCCTGGTCCTCTACCGCCAGCTGCCCAAGATCAAGCGTTACCTCGCCTACCTGCCCGAGGGCCCGGTCATCAACTGGTACGCGCCGAACCTGGACGACTGGATCCAGCCGATGCTGGCGCACCTGAAGCAGCAGGGCGCCTTCTCCGTGAAGATGGGCCCGCCGGTCATCATCCGCCGCTGGAACGCCGACACGATCAAGCGGGGCATCCAGGACCCGGACGTCAAGCGGCTGCGCGACCTGCAGGCCGACTACATCGAGCCGCGTGCCTTCGAGGTGGCCGACAAGCTGCGCCGCATGGGCTGGCAGCAGGGCGAGGACGGCGGCGCCGGCTTCGGTGACGTGCAGCCCCGGTACGTCTACCAGGTGCCGCTGGCCAACCGCTCCCTGGAAGAAGTCCACAAGAACTTCAACCAGCTGTGGCGCCGCAACATCAAGAAGGCCGAGAAGGCGGGCGTCGAGGTCGTCCAGGGCGGTTACCAGGACCTGCCCGAGTGGCAGCGGCTGTACGAGATCACGGCCGTCCGGGACCAGTTCCGGCCGCGCCCGCTGTCGTACTTCCAGCGCATGTGGACCGCCCTCAACACCGAGGACCCCAACCGCATGCGGCTGTACTTCGCGCGCCACAACGGCGTGAACCTCTCCGCGGCGACGATGCTGATCGTCGGCGGGCACGTCTGGTACTCCTACGGCGCCTCCGACAACATCGGACGCGAGGTCCGGCCGTCGAACGCGATGCAGTGGCGGATGCTGCGCGACGCCTACGCGATGGGCGCCACCGTCTACGACCTGCGCGGTATCTCCGACTCCCTGGACGAGACCGACCACCTCTTCGGTCTGATCCAGTTCAAGGTGGGCACCGGCGGTCAGGCCGCCGAGTACCTCGGCGAATGGGACTTCCCGCTGAACAAGCTGCTCCACAAGGCGCTCGACATCTACATGTCGCGCCGCTGAGCCGCCGGCGTTTGATTCCATAGCCTTCACAGCTTTTCCCTCTCTGATTCACCCCAGCCACGAGAAAGGTCCCGGGTCCGGCCATGGCGCTCACGCTCTACGTCGACACCGCGCGCTGGCGGGCGCACCACAAGCACGTGCAGGAGCAGTTCCCAGGGCTCGTCCCGGTCTGCAAGGGCAACGGCTACGGCTTCGGACACGAACGGCTGTCGGAGGAGGCCACTCGGCTCGGCGCCGACCTGCTCGCCGTAGGCACCACGTACGAGGCCGCGCGCATCAAGGACTTCTTCGGCGGTGACCTGCTGGTGCTGACGCCGTACCGGCGCGGCGAGGAGCCCGTCCCGCTGCCCGACCGGGTGATCCGCTCGGTGTCGTCCGTCGACGGCGTCTACGGCCTGGTGGGCGCCCGTGTCGTCATCGAGGTGATGTCCTCGATGAAGCGGCACGGCGTCAGCGAGCAGGACCTGCCGCAGCTGCACCAGGCCATAGAGAACGTCCGGCTGGAGGGCTTCGCCATCCACCTGCCGCTGGACCGCACCGACGGCTCGGACGCCGTCGAGGAGGTCATCGGCTGGATGGACCGGCTGCGCGCGGCCCGGCTGCCGCTGCACACGATGTTCGTCAGCCACCTCAAGGCGGAGGAGCTGATCCGCCTCCAGCAGCAGTTCCCGCAGACCCGGTTCCGCGCCCGTATCGGCACGCGGCTGTGGCTGGGGGACCA
This sequence comes from Streptomyces achromogenes subsp. achromogenes, assembly GCF_000720835.1. Lineage (GTDB taxonomy): Bacteria > Actinomycetota > Actinomycetes > Streptomycetales > Streptomycetaceae > Streptomyces > Streptomyces achromogenes. The sequence continues at coordinate 64,536 of NZ_JODT01000026.1, forward strand.
CGAGGCCACCGAGTACCGCGGCGCGGTCCTGGACGTCACGCGCGTGGCGAAGGGCGACCGGTTCGGCTACCGGCAGCAGAAGGCGGCCTCCGACGGCTACCTGGTGGTCGTGGCGGGCGGTACGTCGCACGGGGTGGGCCTGGAGGCCCCGAAGGCCCTGCACGGCGTCATGCCGCGCGCCAAGGGCGTCGCCCGGGCCGGTCTGGCCACGGTCAACCGGAACCTCTCCCCGTTCGTCTGGGGCGGCAAGCAGCGCTGGTTCGCCGAGCCGCCGCACATGCAGGTGTCGATCCTGTTCGTGCCCTCGGACGCCCCCGAGCCCCATGTGGGCGACGAGCTGGTGGCCCACCTGCGGCACACCACGACCCAGTTCGACCGCATCGTGGACCGCTGAGCCGGGTCACGACAGCGGGAAGGCCGTATCCGGAGTTTCCGGGTACGGCCTTCCGCGTGCCCGCACCCCGCCGTCGGGGTGCGCGGTGCTCTCAGAGCGGGCGGTCGTCGGGGGACGGTGCGCCGGGACGGCCCCAGTCCACCGGCGGTGCTCCGAACCGGGCGTCCTGCCCGGGCGGGCCGGCCGCCGCGGCGCCGAGCGCGAAGGCATCCGGTGCCCCGTCGAGCACCCCGCCCGAGGGATCGTCGTCCCCGGACCGGCGCGCCACGTCCCGCTCGGGCATGAGGATGTCCCGCACGACGACGGCACACAGGTACAGCGTGCCCAGCAGGTGCACCACGATCGCCCAGTGGTAGCCCTGGGTCGGCAGTCCCTTGTGGGCGTCGCCGCTGGTCGTGTAGGCGAGGTACATCCAGATGCCCAGGAAGTACGCCACCTCGCACGCCTGCCAGATCAGGAAGTCCCGCCACTTGGGCCGGGCCAGGACCGCCAGCGGTACCAGCCACAGGACGTACTGCGGCGAGTAGACCTTGTTGGTGAGGACGAAGGCGGCCACCATCAGGAAGGCGAGCTGGGCGAAGCGCGGCCGGCGCGGGGCGGTGAACGTCAGCGCGGCGATGCCGAGGAAGCACAGCGCCACCAGCACGGTGGCCGCGTTGTTGATGAAGCCGGTGGTGGGCGGGTCGCTGGAGTTCTGGGCCCAGATCAGCCAGAAGGAGCCGAAGTCGACGCCGCGCTCCTTGCTGAAGGTGTAGAACTTCGCCCAGCCCTCGCGGATGTGGAAGCCCGACGCGTCGTGGGTGAGCATCACCGGCAGGTTCACCACCAGCCAGGCACCCACCGCGCCCGCCAGGGCCTGGAAGAACGCGCGCCACTTCCCGGCCCGCCAGCACAGCACCAGCAAGGGGCCGAGCAGCAGGAAGGGATACAGCTTGGCGGCCGTGGCGAGGCCCAGCAGGACACCGAAGGCGAGGGCCCGGCCCCGCGACCACATCAGCATCGCGGCGGCCGTCAGCGCCACGGCGAGCAGGTCCCAGTTGATGGTCGCGGTCAGGGCGAAGGCGGGCGCCAGGGCGACCAGCAGGGCGTCCCAGGGGCGTCGGCGGTGGGTCCGGGCCACGGTGACGGCGATGACGGCGGTGCACGCCATCAGCATCCCGGCGTTGACGAACCAGTACCACCGTTCCTGGTGCTGGAGGGAGCCGCTGTGCGGGGTCAGCCAGGAGGCCACCTCCATGAACACACCGGTGAGCACCGGGTATTCGAGGTAGTCCATGTCGCCGGGGAGCTTGTCGAAGTACGGCACGAGATCGTCGGCGAATCCGCGGCCCTGGTAGAGGTGCGGGATGTCCGAGTAGCAGGCGTGGGTGTACTGGCTGCTCGCGCCGAAGAACCAGGCGTTGTGGTAGCAGGGTGCCTTCTGGACCAGACCGAGGGCGAACATGCCGATGGCCACGAGCGCCACGATCCGTACCGGGGTCCACCAGGAGAACCCGGGCAGGGCGCGTCGTCCCAGGGGGCCGCCGATCAGCTCGCTGCCGGCGGCGGCGACCTCGTCCTCCCTGGTCGGCGGCACCTGTTCTGCCGTGCCGGGCCGCACGGGCTCGGGCTCGTGCTGGCTCGCGGGCGTCGTCTCTGCACTGGGCATGGGGCACATCCTGCCGTACCCGTCCGGGAAGCCGTACCCGTCCCGGAACACGCCGAGGGCCGCCGCACCTCGTGGGTGCGACGGCCCATGTTTCACGTGAAACGCTCCTGGCGGGCTGTACCGCGCCAACCGGCCGGAACCGGGCTAGCCCTCCTGGCCCGCGAACCAGCCTCCGCCGTCGTTGCCGTTGCCATTGCCCCGGCTGGTTCCGGGGGCGGTGGTCTCCGTGCCGGTGGGCGTCGGGAAGGTGCCTCCGTCGGTACCACCCGTGTCCGTGCCTCCGATGCCGTTGCCGCCACCGTCGGCGCCGCCGTTGGCGTTGCCGTTGTCACCGCAGTTGTCGCCCCACCCGAAGCCGCAGGTCTCGCTCGCCGAGGGGGTCGGCGTGGGCGTCGTCTTGCTGGGGGTCGGGGTCGGTGTGGCGCTCGGCGTCCGGCTCGGGGTGGGGGTGAAGCTCGGGGTCGGCGAGGGGGCTCCCGCCTGGTCCTGGACCGTGCCGATCGGGGTGGCCTTCGGGAAGCCCGGGTCGTTCTGGCCCTTGAGCGCCGCCTTCATGTAGTCGGTCCACACCTGCGTCGGGATGTCACCACCGTGGATCGAGTCCGTGTTCGCGGTGCCGTTCATGGACAGCAGCTTGTGGTCCTTGGGGTTCTCACGGAACATCGCCACCGAGGTCGACAGCTGCTGGGTGTAGCCGACGAACCAGGCCGACTTGTTCTCGTCGGTGGTACCGGTCTTGCCCGCCGCCGTGCGACCGAGCGCGAGAGCCTTCGTGGCGGTGCCGTTCTGGATGACGTTCTCCAGGACGTCCGTGACGTTGTTGGCGATGTTGGGGTCCATCGCCTCCTTGGGGGCGGGCTTCGGCTTGACGAAGCTGGGCGCGTCGGTGCCGTTGAACTTGACGGCCGTCACGGAGTACGGGTCCGTCTGCTGACCGGACGCGGCGAAGGTCGCGTAGGCATCGGCCATACGGATCGCGCTGGGCGTGGAGGTACCGATGGCGAAGGACGGGTTGAGGTCCTGCGACATGCTCTGGTCGAGGATGCCGGCCCGCCGGGCGACATCACGCACCTTGGTCATCCCCACGTCGACACCGAGCTGGACGAAGGGGGTGTTGATGGACTGCTCCATCGCCTTGCGCAGGGTGATGTACCCCCAAGGGCGGGGGCCCTCGTTGTTCTGGAAGAAGTAGGAGTTGTCCTTGTTGAGGTAGTAGGTCCCGTCCGGCTTGCGCACCTTGAGGTGGTCGTTGCCGTTGTACTTGCTCAGCGGGGAGACGCCCTGCCCGCCGGACTTGTACGTGCCGTACTCCATGGCCGCGGCGAGCACGAAGGGCTTCCAGGTCGAGCCCACGGGGACACCCGAGGTGTCGGCGTTGTTGGTGAAGTGCCCGTTCTCGTAGCCCTCACCGCCGTACAGCGCCACGATCGCGCCGTCCTTGGGCTTCACCGAGGCCGCGCCGAACTGGACGTACTTGTCCAGCTCCCGGTGCTCCGGGTCGAGCTTCTCCTTCTGCACGTTCTTCACGGCCTTGGCCAGCGCGCTGACCTTGTCCTTCTCGAAGGTCGTGTAGATCTGGTAGCCACCCCGGTCGAACTGCGCCTCCGTGATGTCGGAGTGGGCGAGGACGTACTTCTTCGCCGTGTCGACCAGGTAGCTGACCTGGCCGGTCATCCCCCTGGTCGCCTTGCGGCCGTCCGGCTTGGGGTACTGGGCGATGGCTTCCTTGTACGCGGCGTCGCTGAGGTGCTTGTCCTTGTGCATCTCGCCGAGGATCCAGGCCCAGCGCTCCTTGGAGCGCTTCTCGTTGGCCTGCGGGGTCGCCGTCTTGTCGAGGTCCTGGTTGCCCGCGGGGTCGTAGTACGTCGGGCCCTTGAGCAGCGCGGCCAGGACGGCGCACTCGCTCGGCTTCAGGTCGACGGCGTTCTTGCCGTAGTAGGTCTGCGCCGCGGCCTGGATGCCGTACGCGCCCCGCCCGAAGTACGAGGTGTTCAGGTAGCCCTGGAGAATCTGGTTCTTTTCGAGCTTCGTGCCCACCTTGATGGAGATGAACATCTCCTTGAACTTGCGGGTGACGGTCTGCTCCTGGCTCAGGTACGTGTTCTTCACGTACTGCTGGGTGATCGTGGAGCCACCCTGCGTCTGACCGCCCCGGGCCATGTTGGCCATGGCGCGCGCGATGCCCATGGGGTCGACGCCGGAGTCATCGTAGAAAGACTTGTTCTCGGCGGAGATCACCGCCCACCGCATCGCCTCGGGGATCTGGTCGATGCTGACGTTCTGCCGGTTGACGCCGGTGCCCGTGGCCACCATCTGGGTGCCGTCGGACCAGTAGTAGACGTTGTTCTGCGACTTCGCCGCGTCGTTCTCGTTGGGGATCGCGACCATCGCGTAGCCGACGCCGATCATCACCACGAGGCTGCCGACGAAGCCGACGAACAGCCCGCTGACCAGCTTCCAGGACGGTACCCAGCGCCGCCAGCCGTCCTTGCCGGCCCGGGGGTAGTCGATGAACCGCTTCTTGCCGGGCGCCGTCGTCGCGCGGCCCCTGCCGCGTCCCGGACCCGTGTTGTCGGCCCCTCTGCGCCGGCCGCCTCTCTGCGCCGCACGGCGCGCCTCGGCCCGGCCGCCGTAGGGGCGCTCCTCGCCGCCCGGGCCGGCGGAGTCCGGCCCATGGGAGCGGAACCCATAGGAGTCGGCAGGAGACCCGGTGGCGCCTCGCGGTGCCGCACGGCGGCCGGAGGACGAGCCGGACTGGCCGCGTCGGGCCGCGGCACGTCCGCCTCCCTGCGGCTGCGGCGGTTTGCGACGGTGCTCGCTCATCGAACGATTACTCCTCGGGCAGGCGCACCCGTGCGCGCCTGGAACGGCGGCTGGTTTCCGGTCCCCCCGGAGTACGGATGTGGTCGGTCCCGCATTCACCCGTACTGCACCGGGGACGAGGACGCTCCCCAGGCGTCACGCGGTTCCCGGTGGTGTCCATGCCGCACAGACTACGCATCGCCAAAACGCACCGAGCTCCGAAGTTCACCCCAAAACAGGCAACTTGCCTCCTACGAATCGGTGATGTGATCCCGTTCACCGCCGCCCCCCTTGTCGCATGTGACGAGCCGTTCTATCGTCGTGATGTATCGAACCGATACATCAGCGTGAGATAAGGCGCTGACAGGCACTGCGAGACCTGCGGGACCACCCCGCGGGCCGGGAGGAGGCGACGATGAGCCGGCGCTCCGGCATCCTCGAGTTCGCCGTGCTCGGCCTGCTGCGGGAGTCCCCGATGCACGGCTACGAGCTGCGCAAACGGCTGAACACGTCGCTGGGCGTGTTCCGTGCGTTCAGCTACGGGACGCTCTACCCCTGCCTCAAGACGCTGGTCGCCAACGGCTGGCTGATCGAGGAGCCCGGGAACACCCATGACGACGCCCTCGCCGCTCCCCTGGCCGGACGCCGCGCCAAGATCGTTTACCGGCTGACGGCGGAAGGCAAGGAACACTTCGAGGAGCTGCTCTCGCAGACCGGCCCCGACGCCTACGAGGACGAACACTTCGCCGCGCGGTTCGCCTTCTTCGGGCAGACCTCGCGCGATGTGCGCATGCGCGTCCTGGAGGGCCGGCGCAGCCGCCTGGAGGAGCGCCTGGAGAAGATGCGCGCCTCGCTGGCACGCACCCGGGAGCGCCTCGACGACTACACGCTTGAGCTCCAGCGCCACGGGATGGAGTCCGTGGAGCGCGAAGTGCGCTGGCTGAACGAGCTCATCGAGAGCGAGCGGGCCGGGCGGGACCTGAGGGGTTCCGCATCCGGGGGGCCCGCTCAGCAGGACACCACCAATGGATCGACGGGCGGCCTGCCCCGTCGCGGGGAGGCCCCCCGCACGGATACGCCCGACGACACCGCCACGTGAGACCCGGTCAGGGCCTCACTCGTACACACAGGGAGCAACCGGAATGGGTTCGGTTCGCGTAGCCATCGTCGGCGTGGGCAACTGCGCCGCGTCGCTGGTGCAGGGAGTCGAGTACTACAAGGACGCCGACCCGGCGTCCAAGGTCCCCGGCCTGATGCACGTGCAGTTCGGTGACTACCACGTGCGCGACGTCGAGTTCGTCGCGGCGTTCGACGTCGACGCCAAGAAGGTCGGTCTGGACCTGGCGGACGCCATCGGCGCCTCCGAGAACAACACCATCAAGATCTGCGACGTGCCCAGCACCGGTGTCACGGTCCAGCGCGGCCACACCCTGGACGGTCTCGGCAAGTACTACCGCGAGACCATCGAGGAGTCCGCCGAGGAGCCGGTCGACGTCGTCCAGGTCCTGAAGGACAAGCAGGTCGACGTCCTGGTCTGCTACCTGCCCGTGGGCTCCGAGGACGCGGCGAAGTTCTACGCCCAGTGCGCCATCGACGCCAAGGTCGCCTTCGTCAACGCCCTCCCGGTCTTCATCGCCGGCACCAAGGAGTGGGCGGACAAGTTCACCGAGGCGGGCGTCCCGATCGTCGGTGACGACATCAAGTCCCAGGTCGGCGCGACCATCACGCACCGCGTCATGGCGAAGCTGTTCGAGGACCGCGGTGTCATCCTCGACCGCACGATGCAGCTGAACGTCGGCGGCAACATGGACTTCAAGAACATGCTCGAGCGCGAGCGCCTGGAGTCCAAGAAGATCTCCAAGACGCAGGCCGTCACCTCCCAGATCCCCGACCGGGACCTCGGCGAGAAGAACGTCCACATCGGCCCGTCCGACTACGTGGCCTGGCTGGACGACCGCAAGTGGGCCTACGTCCGCCTCGAGGGCCGCGCCTTCGGTGACGTCCCGCTGAACCTGGAGTACAAGCTCGAGGTCTGGGACTCCCCGAACTCCGCCGGTGTCATCATCGACGCCCTGCGCGCCGCGAAGATCGCCAAGGACCGTGGCATCGGCGGCCCGATCCTGTCGGCCTCCTCGTACTTCATGAAGTCCCCGCCGGTCCAGTACTTCGACGACGAGGCCCGCGAGAACGTCGAGAAGTTCATCCGCGGCGAGGTCGAGCGCTGAGGCGCTGAGGACCGCTCGCACGAAACGCTCCTGCCAGGGCTGTGAAGGTCCCCGGGTCTCGCGACCCGGGGACCTTCCGCATGTGTGAGGCTGTCGCCCATGCCCGTCGTACGTGACCTGCGCCTGCTGTGGAGCCTGCGGCGTTTCCGGCACCTGCTGTACGTCCGCCTCCTGTCCCAGGGCGCCGACGGTGTGTACCAGGTCGCGCTCGCCGCGTACGTCGTCTTCTCCCCGGAGCGACAGGCCTCGGCCGCCGCCATCGCCTCGGCCATGGCCGTCCTGCTGCTCCCCTACTCCCTCGTCGGCCCCTTCGCCGGTGTCCTGCTGGACCGCTGGCGGCGCCGGCAGGTCTTCGTGTACGGCAATCTGCTGCGGGCCCTGCTGGCGGCGGCCACCGCCGTACTGATCACCAGCGAGGCCCCCGACTGGATGTTCTACGTCTCCGCGCTGTGCGTCACGGCTGTCAACCGCTTCGTACTCGCCGGGCTCTCCGCCGCCCTGCCCCGGGTCGTCGACGCCGAGCGCCTGGTACTGGCCAACTCGCTCTCCCCGACGGCCGGCACCCTGGCCGCGACCGCCGGAGGGGGCCTGGCCTTCGGCGTCCGGATGGTGGCGGCGGATTCCGACGCGGCGGTGGTCCTGTGCGGCGCCCTTCTGTATCTGGGCGCGAGCCTCGCGTCCTTGCGCCTGCCCTCCGGCCTCCTCGGCCCCGACCGGCGCCCGGCCCGGCCCCGGCTCGGCGCGGCGCTCGCCGGGACCGCGCGCGAGCTGCCGGCGGCCATCCGGCACCTGACGGCACCCCGGCGCCGCGAGGCGGCATGGGCGCTGGCCGCGATGACGCTGATGCGCTTCTGCTACGGGGCGCTCCTCGTCCTGCTGCTCATGCTCTGCCGGCACGCCCTGGCCGACACCCCCGAGAAAGGGCTGCGACTGCTGGGGGCGGCGCTGGCGCTGTCCGGCGCCGGGTTCTTCGCTGCGGCCGTGGTGACACCGTGGGCGGCGGGACGGCTGGGCCCCCGGCGCTGGATCGTGGTGTGTTCCGGTGCGGCCTTGGTGCTGGAGCCCGCGCTGGGACTTCCGTTCGCCACCGGGCCGCTCATGGCCGCCGCCTTCGTCCTGGGGCTGATCACCCAGGGAGCCAAGATCGCCACGGACACGATCGTCCAGGCGTGCGTGGAGGACGGCTTCCGAGGCCGCGTCTTCTCCGTGTACGACGTGCTCTTCAACGTCGCCTTCGTCGGTGCGGCGGGGGTGGCCGCGCTGATGCTGCCGCCGGACGGCCGCTCGGCGGTGCTGGTGATGCTCGTCGCCCTGCTCTACGGCGTGATCGCCGTGGCCCTGGCCCGCTTCGGGCGGCGGTGAGCCGACAAGCAGCCCGTGGCCGGCAGGACAGAGCGAGGGCCGATGTTTCACGTGAAACATCGGCCCTCGGTGTCACCGTCCCGGACGGATGTTTCACGTGAAACACCACCGGGCCCCGCTCAGCTCTGCGCGGCCCACCACTCCTTGAGGGCCGCCACCGCGGCATCGTGTCCCAGGGGGCCGTGCTCCAGGCGCAGCTCCAGCATGTGCTTGTACGCCTTGCCGACGGCCGGGCCCGGGCCGACCCCGAGGATCTCCATGATCTGGTTGCCGTCGAGGTCGGGGCGGATCGCGTCCAGCTCCTCCTGCTCCTGCAGCTGGGCGATCCGCTTCTCCAGGCCGTCGTAGGCCCGGGAGAGCGCCGCCGCCTTCCGCTTGTTGCGCGTGGTGCAGTCGGAGCGGGTCAGCTTGTGCAGACGGTCGAGCAGCGGGCCCGCGTCACGGACGTAGCGGCGGACCGCCGAGTCCGTCCATTCCCCGGTGCCGTAGCCATGGAACCGCAGGTGAAGTTCGACCAGCCGGGAGACGTCCTTCACCAGCTCGTTGGAGTACTTCAGGGCGGTCATGCGCTTCTTGGTCATCTTCGCGCCGACCACCTCGTGGTGGTGGAAGGAGACCCGGCCGTCCTTCTCGAAGCGGCGGGTGCGCGGCTTGCCGATGTCGTGCAGCAGCGCGGACAGCCGGAGAGTGAGGTCGGGGCCGTTCTCCTCCAGCGCGATCGCCTGCTCCAGGACGATCAGCGTGTGCTCGTAGACGTCCTTGTGCCGGTGGTGCTCGTCGCTCTCCAGCCGCAGCGCCGGCAGCTCGGGCAGGACGTACTCGGCGATCCCGGTGTCGACCAGCAGCGTCAGCCCCTTGCGCGGGTGCGAGGACAGCAGGAGCTTGTTGAGTTCGTCCCGGACCCGCTCCGCCGAGACGATCTCGATCCGCCCGGCCATCTCCGTCATGGCGGTGATGACCTCGGGGGCCACCGTGAAGTCCAGCTGGGCGGCGAACCGGGCGGCCCGCATCATGCGCAGGGGATCGTCCGAGAAGGACTCCTCGGGCGTGCCCGGGGTCCTCAGCACACGGGCCGCGAGGTCCTCCAGACCGCCGTGCGGATCGACGAAGGTCTTCTCCGGCAGCGCCACGGCCATCGCGTTGACCGTGAAGTCGCGGCGGACCAGGTCCTCCTCGATGGAGTCGCCGTACGACACCTCCGGCTTGCGCGAGGTGCGGTCGTACGCCTCCGACCGGTAGGTGGTGATCTCGATCTGGTAGCCGCCCTTGTGCGCGCCGACCGTGCCGAAGGCGATCCCCACCTCCCAGACGGCGTCCGCCCACGGCCGGACGATCTTCAGTACGTCCTCGGGGCGGGCGTCGGTGGTGAAGTCCAGGTCGTTGCCGAGCCGGCCGAGCAGCGCGTCACGGACCGATCCGCCGACCAGGGCGAGCGAGAACCCGGCCTCCTGGAAACGGCGGGCGAGATCGTCGGCGACGGGGGCCACCCGCAGCAGCTCGGCGACCGCGCGCTGCTGCGCCTGGCTCAGGGCAGAGGGAGTGTCTTCGTTGGGGTTCGGCACAACAGAAGAGAGTACGTGCCCCGCGCGCCCGAAGGCGGCCTGGCCGGAGACGGTCATCGGCGTGCGCCCGCCCCCGAGCACCCTGCCGGCGCGGTGGGACAGCTCCCGGCATACCCACCGTAAGCGCAGCTCTCGCGGCGTACGGCCGCTCTCCCCTCGATACTGGATATAGAGGACGCGTCGCGGCTGTTCGCCGATCTTGTGAAGGAGACCGCGGCACTTCCCTTCAGCGCACATCGTTACCATGCGTGGACGCACATTCCGACGACCACTGACGACGACGAGGGACGGGCGAGCGCGTGGCCGAGGCGGCTGACTTCCAGGGGACCAGTGCCTCACCTGCCCGCCGGTGGCTGCGGCGCGCCGGAGCACTGCTCACCGGGGCGCCACTGCTGGCCGGTCTGCTCCAGCTGCCCGTCGCCGCGCCCGCGCAGGCCGCCTCCTCCGGCACGGTGTCCGTCTCCCTGGACTCGCTCGCCCCCAGTGCCCCCACGGACGGCGACACGCTGACCGTGTCCGGCACGGTGACCAACAACGGCAAGCAGGCCGTCACCGACGCCCATGTGGGACTACAGGTCGGCCCCCGGCTGACCACCCGCTCGGACATCGACTCCGTCGCCCGGCACTCCGACGATCCGCAGGGCAGCACCGGCTCCGAGGTCGGCGACAAGTACGAGGAGAAGTTCGACAAGCTCGCCCCGGGAGTCGCCCAGCACTTCAGCATCTCCGTCCCCGTCGACAAGCTCGGCCTCGACGACGACGGGGTCTACGAGTTCGGGGTCGCCCTCTCGGGCGAGACCTCCGCCCAGCCCTGGCCCCGGGTGCTCGGCATCCAGCGGACCTTCCTGCCGTGGCAGCCGTCGGACGCGGACACCAAGACCAAGACGACGTTCCTGTGGCCGCTGCTCTCCACGGTCCACATGACGGCCAAGACCGGCGCGGGCGATCTGCAGACCCCCGAGTTCCTGAACGACGACCTGGCGAAGGACCTGGCGCCCGGCGGGCGGCTCGCCCAGATGGTGGACCTCGGCAAGGGCCTCGACGTCACCTGGGTGATCGACCCGGACCTGCTGGCCTCGGTCGACGCGATGGCCGTGGGCAACTACCGGCTCCAGGCCGCCGACGGCACCAGCACTCCGGGCCCGCGCGAGCACCAGGCGGTCGCCAAGCAGTGGCTGGCCGCCCTGCAGAAGGCGGTGGCCGGCAAGGAGGTCGTCGCCCTGCCCTTCGCCGACCCCGACCTGGCCTCCCTCGCGCACAACGGCACCAGCGTCACCGGCTCGCTCAGCCATCTCAAGGACGCCACCGATGTCGCCGCGACCACCGTCAAGACCGTGCTCCACGTCACCCCGAGCACCGACTTCGCCTGGCCGGTCGACGGCGCCGTGGACCGGTCGATCATGAAGGTCGCGACCTCCGCGGGGGCCGACCGGGTGATCGCCCGCAGCGACAGCCTCCAGGAGACCGCCGGACTGCCGTACACGCCGTCCGCCGCCCGGCCGGTCGGCGGGGGCACCACGGCCGTGGTCGCCGACAGCCGGCTGTCCACGGCGTTCGAGGGCGACCTGTCGAAGGCGGGCTCGGCCACCCTGGCCGTGCAGCGGTTCCTGGCCCAGAGCCTGGAAGTGAACTCGCAGACGGACAAGCAGCGCAGCATTCTCGTCGCCCCGCAGCGCATGCCCACGGCGAGCCAGGCGCAGGCGATGGCGGCAGCCGTGAAGGCGCTCCAGGGCGGCACCTGGACCCAGTCCCAGGGCCTCACCGCGACCGCCAAGGACAAGCCGGACCCGGCCGCCACCACCCGCATCCCCTCGGCGTCCGCCTACCCGTCCTCGCTGCGCCGGCAGGACCTGCCCCGCACGGCCTTCGAGCAGATCGCCCGCACCCAGGCCAAGCTCGACAACTTCCGCGTGATCCTCAGCGACCAGTCCCGCGTCGTCACCCCGTTCGGGCGGGCCATAAACCGGGACATGTCCACGTCCTGGCGGGGCCACCGTGACGCGGCGGAAGACTATCGGGACGGCGTGGAGGACTGGCTCGACGAACTGGCCGACCAGGTCAAGCTGATCGACAAGTCCGAGACCAAGCTCTCGGGCCGCAGCGCCACCATCCCGGTCACGGTCCAGAACAACCTGGTCCAGCCCGTCGGCCATCTGGTGCTGCGCCTGGAGTCGACGATGCCGACCCGTCTGGAGATCGGCGGCAAGGCCTACTACGAACAGCCCGTGGAGATCTCCGGCGGGCACAGCCAGTCGGTGAAGTTCACCACCTCGGCCAACGCCAACGGCCGCGTCGCGGTCATCGCCCAGCTGTACACCGAGGACGGCCGCAAATACGGCGAACCCGTCACCTTCGACGTGAAGGTCACGGAGGTCACCCCCACGGTGATGCTGGTCATCGGCGGTGGCGTCCTGCTCCTCGTCCTCGCCGGCTTCCGGATGTACACGCAGCGCAAGCGCGCCGCCGCCCGGCAGCCCGAGGACGGCGGCCCCGGCACGGCGGCGGAGGACCCGGACGAGCCCGGGAACCCCGGGGCGCCCGGGGGCCGTCTCCCCCAGGAGTCGGACTCCGGCTCCGGGGCAGGCGACCCGGAGCAGCCGAGTGACCCTGCGCCGGACACCGCACCGGAAAGCGCCGACCCGTCCGGGACGGGTGAGAGAGTGGACCGTTGAGCGATGTCGTGGCCGGTGGGCCCGGGACGATGAGGTGGGGTAAGCATGAACGCGCCGTACGACGGTGACCGCGGCCAGGGCGCGGCCGGCTCGGGCTACCCCGAGCCGCCGCCCGAGCCGGGCCAGGTGCCGCCGCAGCACGCGGCGGACATGTATCTCCAGGACGCCTACGAGCAGGACCCCTACCGGGCGCACGACCTGGCCGCCCAGGACCCGGTCGCCGAGGCGCTCTACGACCGCGCCGCGCACCCGCCACCGCCGCCGGGCTCGTACGACCCGCAACAGCCGCTGTACGCGCCGCCCGCCCAGTCGCCCTACGCGCCCGACCCCCGCGTGTGGGCGCAGCCGCCCGCGCCCGAGCCGGGTGCCGCAGCCACCCAGTACCTGCCGTACGGCGAGGATCCGCGCACGACCCAGTTCGTGGGCGTGGACGACCTGGTCACGCACTCCGGCGAGGAGTACCACGAGCCGGACGCCTTCGCCCACCTCTTCAAGGACCAGCAGCACAGCGGCGGACACGCGCCGATGGATCCCCCGGTCACCTCCGGCCAGTACCCGCAGCAGTACGGGCAGGGCCCGCAGCAGGGCCACGCGTACGCCGGCGGCTACCCGGCCGGTCCCTCCGCGCCCGGCTATCTGGCGCAGTCCCCGGATTCCGCGACGGCCGTCGCGGCGGATCCCGGCGGGCCGGAGGTCGCCGCGTCCGGTGACACCCCCGCCGGTGCCGTGGCTCCCGTGGCACCGGTGGCTCCCGCGAAGAAGGGCGGGAAGGCCGCCGGGCTGCTGAAGTCCAGCGCCGTGATGGCGGCGGGCACGATGGTCTCCCGCCTGACCGGCTTCATCCGCTCCGCGCTGATCGCCGCCGCGCTCGGCCTCGGCTTCCTCGCCGACTCCTTCCAGGTGGCCTACCAGCTGCCGACCATGATCTACATCCTCACCGTCGGCGGCGGCCTGAACTCCGTGTTCGTGCCCCAGCTCGTGCGCTCCATGAAGGAGGACGAGGACGGCGGCGAGGCCTTCGCCAACCGGCTGCTGACCCTGGTGATGGTCGCGCTCGCCGCGCTGACCGGGCTCGCGATGTTCGCCGCGCCGCTGCTGGTGCGGCTGCTGGCCAACCCCGTGGCCAGCGACCCCGCGGCCAACGAGGTCGCGGTCACCTTCACCCGCTACTTCCTGCCCTCGATCTTCTTCATGGGCATCCACGTGGTGATGGGGCAGATCCTCAACGCGCGCGGGAAATTCGGCGCGATGATGTGGACCCCGGTCCTGAACAACATCGTCATCATCGTGACGCTCGGCATGTTCATCTGGGTCTACGGCACCGCCGCCAACTCCCACATGGACGTCACCAGCATCCCGCCGGAGGGCCAGCGGCTGCTCGGCGTCGGTGTGCTGCTCGGCCTGGTCGTCCAGGCCCTCGCGATGATCCCGTACCTGCGCGAGACCGGCTTCCGGATCCGGCTGCGCTTCGACTGGAAGGGCCACGGCCTGGGCAAGGCCGCGATGCTCGCCAAGTGGACGGTCCTGTTCGTCCTCGCCAACCAGGCGGGCGCCATGGTGGTGACCCAGCTGTCGACCGCCGCCGGCGCGGACTCCGGCGTCAAGGGCACCGGCTTCGCCGCCTACGCCAACGCCCAGCTGATCTGGGGCCTGCCGCAGGCCATCATCACCGTGTCCCTGATGGCCGCGCTGCTGCCGCGCATCTCGCGCTCGGCCTCCGAGGACGACACGGGCGCCGTCCGCGACGACATCTCCCAGGGCCTGCGCACCACCGCCGTCGCCATCGTGCCCATCGCGTTCGGCTTCGTCTCGCTCGGCGTCCCGATGTGCACGCTGATCTTCGGCTCCGCCGGCACGGGCGCGGCCACCAACATGGGCTACATGCTGATGGCCTTCGGCCTCGGCCTGATCCCCTACTCCGTGCAGTACGTCGTCCTGCGTGCCTTCTACGCCTACGAGGACACCCGCACCCCCTTCTACAACACGGTCATCGTGGCCGCCGTCAACGCCGGCGCCTCGGCCCTGTGCTACTTCGTGCTGCCGGCGCGCTGGGCGGTCGCGGGCATGGCCGCCGCCTACGGGCTCGCCTACGCCATCGGGGTGGGCATCGCCTGGCGCCGGCTGCGCAAGCGGCTGGGCGGGGACCTGGACGGGGCCCGGGTGCTGCGTACGTACGCGCGTCTGGGCATCGCCTCGGTGCCGGCCGCCCTCCTCAGCGGAGCCGCCTGCTACGGCGTCGGGCACACTCTGGGCCTGGGCGTCGTCGGCTCGTTCGCCGCGCTGATCGCCGGCGGTGCCGTCCTGTTCGGCGTCTTCTTCGTCGCCGCCCGGCGGATGCGCATCGAGGAACTCAACTCGCTCGTCGGAATGGTGCGGGGACGTCTGGGGCGCTGAGGCGAGGGTAGGCGCACAACCATCGTCCGCCGCCGTGTGTCGTGCATAGCGGCGGACTGTGGGCACAATTGGTTTCGGCGTCGGACAGCGTGCAACGGATGGGGAGGCAGGGACGACGGTGGCGGAACGGAGCACAGCTGCCGTCGACGTGGCAGACAACAGCGGTGAGCAACCGCTGACCGCCGAGGCGGACCAGTCCACGGCCGACGGGGTGGCCCAGAACCCGGAGCGGGACACGGACAGCGACGAGGCACAGGGGAGCGGCGGCACCGAGGGTCCCGGACGGAAGGCCTCCACGCCGGAGTTGCACAGCGGTCACAAGCTCGCCAGGCGCTACCGGCTGGAGGAGTGCGTCACCCGTCTGGACGGGTTCAGCAGCTGGCGTGCGGTCGACGAGAAGCTCCGCCGGGCCGTCGGCGTCCATGTCCTGCCCGCGGGCCACGCCCGGGCCCGCTCCGTCCTCGCCGCAGCCCGTTCCTCCGCGCTCCTCGGCGACCCCCGCTTCGTCCAGGTCCTCGACGCCGTCGAGGAGAACGACCTCGTCTACGTCGTCCACGAGTGGCTGCCCGACGCCACCGAGCTGTCCACCCTCCTCGCCGGCGGCCCGCTGGAACCGCACGACGCCTACCAGATGGTCAGCCAGATCGCCGCGGCCATGGCCGCCGCGCACCGGGAAGGCCTCGCCCATCTGCGGCTGAACCCGAACGCCGTCCTGCGCACCTCCACCGGCCAGTGGCGCATCCGCGGCCTCGCCGTGAACGCCGCACTGCGCGGCATCAGCTCCACCACCCCGCAACGCGCCGACACCGAGGCGATCGGCGCCCTGCTGTACGCGGCGCTGACCCAGCGCTGGCCGTACGAGAACGACGCCTACGGCCTGGCCGGCCTGCCCAAGGACATCGGTCTCATCCCCCCGGACCAGGTGCGGGCCGGTGTGCACCGCGGGCTGTCCGAACTGTCCATGCGCGCCCTGGTCAACGACGGCGCCACCGCCTCCCGGCACGAGGCACCGTGCACCACGCCGGAGGAGCTGGTGAAGGCGATCGGCGAGATGCCCCGCATCCGCCCGCCCGAGCCCGCGTTCACGGCGCCGCCGGACTACCAGCGCACGTCCTACCAGCAGGGCAGCTACGGCCGTCCGGCGGCGCACGCCGGTACCGCCCAGCCCCTCGTGCCCCCGCCGCCCCCGCTGCAGAGCCGCACCGGCAAGGCCCTGAAGTGGGCGGTGTCGGCGCTGCTCATCGCCGCGCTGGGCCTGGGCAGCTGGCAGCTGGCGGACGCCCTGATGGACCGCGGCGACAAGCAGGACGACACCAACAAGAGCCAGACGACGGACGGCGGCGGCAAGAACGCCGTGAAGCCGAAGCCGGTTCCGATAAAGATCCAGAACGGCCAGGAGTTCGTCGCCAAGGGCGGCGCCCAGAGCCCCGGCAACGTCCCCAACACCTACGACGGTGACGCGTCGACGTACTGGAAGACCAAGAGCTTCAACGAAGGCCCCACGATCGCGCCGTACAAGCCGGGCGTCGGCATCGTGTACGACCTCGGCTCGGCCAAGAAGGTCAGCACGGCCACCCTCGATCTGCGCTACGGCGGCGACCACACGACGGTCGAGCTGTACGCCACGGACTCGCTGACCCCGGCCTCGTTGGACTCCATGACGAAAATCGGCAGCGCGACGACCATGGGCACCACCGCCACCGTGAAGGTGTCCAAGCAGGTCAAGACGCAGTACGTCCTCGTCTGGCTGACGGCCGTACCGAATTCGGGCTACGACTCCGCCCTGTACTCCCGTGCGGGTTACAAGCAGGCCATCGGCGAAGTGAAGTTCACGGGCTGACGTCTCGCCCCGACCGGAGGAGGCAGATGGCGGAGGGCGCCGGATACGACGGAGTGGACGACCGGGACCTGCTCGCCCGCCATGTGGACGGTGACCCGGAGGCCTTCGGCGAGATCGTGCGACGGCACCGGGACCGGCTCTGGGCCGTGGCCCTGCGGACGCTGGGGGACCGTGAAGAGGCGGCGGACGCCGTGCAGGACGCCCTGGTGTCGGCCTACCGGGCCGCCCACACCTTCCGTGGCCAGTCGGCCGTCACGACCTGGCTGCACCGGATCACGGTGAACGCCTGCCTGGACCGGGCGCGCAAGGCCGCCTCCCGCAAGACGGCTCCGGTGGACGACACCGAGCGGCTGGAGCAGCTGCTGGAACCGCACGAGTCCGCCTCGGCGCCGGCCGAGCGGAACGACGTGCACCGTCAGCTCCTCGAAGCACTCGGCACCCTTCCGCCGGAACAGCGTGCCGCTCTGGTCCTGGTGGACATGCAGGGTTATCCCGTGGCCGAGGCCGCGCGGATCCTGGATGTGCCGACGGGCACGGTGAAGAGCCGGTGCGCCCGGGGCCGGGCCAGGCTGCTGCCCCTGCTCACGCATCTACGGCCCGAAGGCGCCGGAGGCCCACGGCCGGGCGACACCGGGGGCGCGAAGGAAAGCGGCCCCGGACGGAACCGGCGGCAAGGGCCATCCGTCCCACCGGCGACGGGGTCACCGAGCGAACGTTCCAGGGGCGCGGGACCGAGCGATTCAGCCGTAGTGAAGGGCGGAGGTGGGCGAGCGTGATGTCGACGACGGACACGACCGGGCACCCGGACGTCGCGGAGATCTCCGACCTCACCGAGGGCCTGCTCGCACCGGACCGGGACAGAGAGGTACGGCGCCACCTGGACATGTGCGACTCGTGCGCGGAAGTGCATGCCTCGTTGCAGGAGATCCGGGACCTGCTCGGTGCCATGCCGGAGCCGGAGCGTATGCCGGACGATGTCGCCGTACGCCTCGACGCCGCCCTCGCCGCCGAGGCCGTGGGCAGCGCCGGCGCCGAGGACGCCACGGGCCATGTTTCACGTGAAACATCGCCCACCGCGGACCAGCGTGCCGAGCGTCCAGCCGGTCAACCCGCCGACCGCCCTGCGGGGCGCCCCCGTGCCACGACCGGGCCGGGGCGCAAGGACACCGAGCGCGGCCGGCGACGCGGCCGCATCGCCCTGGGCGCTGTGCTCACGGCCGCGGTCCTCGGCGCCGGGAGTCTGCTCGTGACGTCCCTGTCCGGCACCTCCCAGCACCCGTCGGCCCAGGGAACCCCCACCGCCTCGGCCGGCGCCTTCTCCGGCGACAGCGTGGAGAACCAGGTCCATTCCCTTCTCGGCGGCGAGAAGAAACTGCCGCGTGGCGGAGACAGGACCCGGCAGCACCCGGATGACGGGCCACGCTCGTTCGGGACCACCGAGGGGCCGAACACCTTGATCCAGACCGCGGTCCCGGTTCCCGACTGTGTCCGGCAGGCGCTCCGGCAGAGCGCCGACGTGCTCGGCGCCAAAACGGGAACCTACGCCGGCAGGTCCGCCTACCTCGTCGTGGTGGCCGACGCCCGTGACAGCGAGCGGGTCACGGCCTATGTGGTCGACGCGTCCTGCGTACAGCGCCAACCCACGTCGGTCGGCAAGGTCCTGCTGAAGCAGTCCCTCGCGCGTCCCTAGGCCGTTGGACCACTCCTTCGGGCGCCCTGGGGCAGGCGTGTGCCCGGACACACCGGGAATGCACGCCCCGTAGGATCCGTTGGGTGGGGTGAGGGTCCCGAAAGGGGCCCCCACCGGTCGACTGACGCAGACCAGAGACGAGGAATCAAGCCGTGAGCGATGTCCGTAATGTGATCATCATCGGCTCCGGGCCCGCAGGCTACACGGCGGCGCTGTACACCGCCCGTGCATCGCTGAAGCCCCTGGTGTTCGAAGGCGCCGTCACCGCGGGCGGTGCGCTGATGAACACCACCGAGGTGGAGAACTTCCCGGGCTTCCGCGACGGCATCATGGGCCCGGACCTCATGGACAACATGCGCGCCCAGGCCGAACGCTTCGGTGCCGAGCTCATTCCGGACGACATCGTCTCCGTCGACCTGACCGGTGAGATCAAGACCGTCACCGACACCGCGGGCACCGTCCACCGGGCGAAGGCCGTCATCGTCACCACCGGCTCCCAGCACCGCAAGCTGGGCCTGCCGAACGAGGACCTGCTCTCGGGCCGCGGTGTCTCCTGGTGCGCCACCTGCGATGGGTTCTTCTTCAAGGAGCACGACATCGCCGTGATCGGCGGCGGTGACACCGCGATGGAGGAGGCCACGTTCCTCTCGCGGTTCGCGAAGTCGGTCACGATCGTCCACCGCCGGGACACCTTGCGTGCCTCCAAGGCGATGCAGGAGCGTGCCTTCGGCGACCCGAAGATCAAGTTCGTCTGGGACAGCGAGGTCGCCGAGATCCAGGGCGACCAGAAGCTCTCCGGTCTGAAGCTGCGCAACCTCAAGACCGGCGAGTTCTCCGAGCTGCCCGTGACGGGCCTGTTCATCGCCATCGGCCACGACCCGCGCACCGAGCTGTTCAAGGGCCAGCTGGACCTGGACGAGGAGGGCTACCTGAAGGTCGCCTCGCCGTCCACCCGTACCAACGTGACCGGTGTGTTCGCCGCCGGTGACGTGGTCGACCACACCTACCGCCAGGCGATCACCGCGGCCGGCACCGGTTGCGCCGCCGCCCTGGACGCCGAGCGGTACCTCGCCGCCCTCGCGGACGAGGACCAGGCGGAGCCCGAGAAGACGACTGTCTGACCTTCCCCTTTCCCCGCCCCACCGCGTAACCGAGGTAAGGAGCCCACTGTGGCCGGCAACGTGAAGACTGTGACCGACGCGACCTTCGAGGAGGAGGTCCTCAAGAGCGACAAGCCCGTTCTGGTGGACTTCTGGGCCGAGTGGTGCGGTCCCTGCCGCATGATCGCCCCGTCCCTGGAGGCGATCGCGGACGAGTACGGTGACAAGATCCAGATCGTCAAGCTCAACATCGACGAGAACCCGAACACGGCCGCCAAGTACGGCGTCATGTCCATCCCTACCCTGAACGTCTACCAGGGTGGGGATGTCGCCAAGACCATCGTGGGCGCCAAGCCCAAGGCGGCGCTCGTGCGTGACCTGGACGAGTTCATCACCAAGTGATGTTTCACGTGAAACACGATGGGGCCGACCCGGTTGGGTCGGCCCCATCGCTATCACCGGCCTCTCGGGCTCTCGCCGGAGCGGCCTCTCGCTACAACGGCCTCAGCGCGGGCTCCTTCTGGACCGCTCCCAGAAGCCGGTCCAGTGCCATCTCCACGTCTTCCTTCCAGGAGAGCGTCGAGCGCAGCTCCAGCCGAAGCCGTGGGTGCACCGGATGCTGACGCACCGTCTTGAAGCCCACGGCCAGCAGATGGTCGGCGGGCAGCAGGCAGGCGGGTTGCTCCCCGCGGGCGTCTCCGAACGCCTCGACCGCCTTGAAGCCCCGGCGCAGCAGATCCTTGGCGACCGCCTGCACCAGCACCCGGCCCAGGCCCTGCCCCTGATAACCGGGCAGCACGAACCCGGTGATGAGCTGTACGGCGTCCGGCGAGACCGGGCTCGTGGGGAAGGCCGTCGAGCGCGGGACATAGGCCGGCGGGGCGTAGAGCACGAAACCCGCCGGGACGTCGTCGATGTACACCACCCGTCCGCACGATCCCCAGTCCAGCAGGACGGCGGAGATCCAGGCTTCCTTCTCCAGCGCGGTGGTGCCCGCCGCCACCGCCGCTTCGCCGCTGACAGGGTCCAGCTCCCAGAAGACACAGGAGCGACAGCGATGAGGAAGATCCTGAAGGTTGTCCAGAGTGAGCGGCACGAGCCGACGCCCCATGAAGGCTGATCCTCGCTTCCTTCGCCCGCCGCATCGCGAGCGGCTGTCAGCTGCTGACCGGTGGATGTGCCCTAGCTGATCGCATCGTATCCACGATCCGATTCACTCGATACCGTGCCAAAGCAAAGAGCGGGCCGTGTTCCGGTACACACCGGACACGGCCCGCTCCGCTGCCCTGGGGGACGCGAACGACCGGGATCAGTCCTGCGTCTCGTCGCCGTCGCCGTCGCCGTCCTGGAGGCTCTTCTGGAGGGCCAGCTTCTCGCCCGGGGCGAAGGTGCTGAGGATCCTTTCGAGGTCCTCGGCGGAGGCGAACTCGACGGTGATCTTGCCCTTCTTCTGGCCGAGCTCGACCTTCACCCGGGTCTCGAACCGGTCCGACAGCCGGGTGGCCAGCTCACTCAGCGCCGGGGAAGGCACGGAACCGGCCCGGGGACCCCGGGACCGTGAGGCCTTCTGAGGCCGGGAGCCCATCAGGGTCACGATCTCTTCCACGGACCGCACCGACAGGCCCTCGGCGACGATGCGGTGGGCCAGCCGGTCCTGTTCCTCGGAGTCCTCCACGGCCAGCAGAGCCCGGGCGTGGCCGGCCGAGAGCACCCCGGCGGCCACCCGCTTCTGGACGGTCGGCGACAGCTTCAGCAGACGCAGCGTGTTGGAGACCTGCGGGCGGGAGCGCCCGATCCGGTCGGCCAGCTGGTCGTGGGTGCAGTTGAAGTCCTTCAGCAGCTGGTCGTAGGCAGCGGCCTCTTCGATCGGGTTCAGCTGCGCACGGTGCAGGTTCTCCAGCAGCGCGTCCAGGAGGAGCTTCTCGTCCTCCGTGGCCCGCACGATGGCCGGGATGGCCTGGAGACCGGCTTCACGGCACGCGCGCCAGCGGCGCTCGCCCATGATCAGCTCATACCGGCCGGGTCCCAGCTGCCGCACCACGACGGGCTGCAGGAGGCCGACCTCCTTGATGGAGGTGACCAGCTCCTGAAGCGCGTCCTCGTCGAAGACCTCGCGCGGCTGGCGCGGGTTCGGTGTGATGGCGTCCAGGGGGATCTCGGCGAAGTGGGCGCCCACCGGGTGTGCCGGCACCTCGACGGCGGGGCTCGCCGGAACCGCCTCGATGTCCTGTGCGGCGGGCGGCAGCGTGGCCACCTTGGCCGCGGCCACTCCGCGGTCTCCGGTCAGCACCGGGACGGCCGCGGGGGAGGTGGAGCCTCCACCCCCCAGCGCCGCGGGGGCCGGCGTCCTCTCGGTCGGGGCAGCGGGGATCAGTGCGCCGAGACCACGGCCCAGACCCCTCCGTCGCTCGCTCACTGAATCCCCTCCACCATGCTCTGGTCTTTCTGGGCGCCGATGTGGGCCTGGCTCGCGTCATAGCTGATGCCGACGCCCCTCAGCGCGATTTCCCGGGCCGCCTCAAGGTACGAGAGGGCACCGCTCGATCCTGGATCGTAGGTCAGCACCGTCTGCCCGTAACTCGGCGCCTCGGAGATACGGACCGAGCGGGGAATGCTCGTCCGCAGCACCTCGTCACCGAAGTGGCTGCGCACCTCTTCCGCGACCTGGGAGGCGAGACGCGTCCGGCCGTCGTACATGGTGAGCAGGATGGTCGACACATGCAGGGCGGGGTTGAGGTGCCCCCGCACCAGGTCGACGTTGCGCAGAAGCTGACCGAGGCCCTCCAGCGCGTAGTACTCGCACTGGATCGGGATCAGCACCTCGGCGCCCGCGACGAGTGCGTTGACCGTCAACAGGCCCAGCGAGGGCGGGCAGTCGATGAGGATGTAGTCCAACGGCTGCTCGTACGCCTGGATGGCCCGCTGCAGCCGGCTCTCCCGGGCCACCAGGGACACCAGCTCGATCTCCGCACCGGCGAGATCGATGGTGGCGGGCGCGCAGAAGAGGCCCTCGACGTCGAGGACGGGCTGGACCACCTCGGCGAGAGGCTTGCTCTCCACCAACACGTCGTAGATGGAAGGAACCTCGGCGTGGTGGTCGATCCCGAGGGCGGTGGACGCGTTGCCCTGCGGATCGAGGTCGATCACCAGGACCCGGCCACCGTGCAGAGCCAGCGAGGCGGCAAGGTTGACGGTCGTCGTCGTCTTGCCCACGCCGCCCTTCTGGTTGGCGACCACGATGACTCGGGTCTGCTCCGGTCGCGGCAGGCCTGCGCCGGCGCGGCCGAGAGCCTCCACCGCCAGTTGGGCAGCTCGACCGATGGGAGTGTCGTCCATCGGGGGCGGTGTTTCACGTGAAACATCCGCTCCCATCGACTCGGTACGGGGACCGGGGACCGGATCGGTCATCGGTCCCGCGATGTTGGCGTCGGACCGCAAGGATTCACTCTCCTCGACTTCAGGCTCGCGATGAACAGAGCCTCCCATGTCTTCGGGGTCGTGAACCAGTGAGGCCTGACCATCTGTGGAGAAATCCACCTCTGTGGACAACTCCGTGCCCCTGAAGAGGGACGAATCTGCCGGGGAGCGGGGCGAAGCCCCCAAGGAACGGGACGGGACCTCCGGGGAAACGGGATCCTCTCCGAGGGCGCCGAGAGGCTTCCGGTCGCGAGGTTCGGCCGCAGCGCGGCCACGACTGATGATGCCGTGCAGCAGTGAGCGACGTTTCACGTGAAACACGATGCACAGCCGCTGCGACCGGACCTTTGCGACACTCCGGCTCGGTGGGTTCGGCAGCTTGTGTGGAGTACGTTCCGTCGTCAGGACGGGGCAGCGCCGGCCGGCCCTCCGGCCCACCGACGCGCACCCGCCCTCCGGGTCACCGGCGTCGTCGGGCCCGACCGGTACGGGCGGCCTTGGCCCGCTTGGCGGCGAAGCGCACACCGCCCGGGCTCTCCCCGACCTCGACCCGCACCACGGTGGACAGCGGGTCCACCACGCCCTCACCCACATGCAGGATGGACGTCTCCACCGCCCCCAGCTTGCTCAGCGCGGTGGCCGCCGCCTTCAGCTCCTCCTCGGCGGTGTCGCCCTTGAGCGCGAGCATCTCGCCGTACGGGCGCAGCAACGGAATGCCCCAGGTGGCCAGGCGGTCCAGCGGGGCCACGGCCCGTGCCGTCACCACATGGACCGGCGGCAGCTTGCCCATGACCTCCTCGGCCCTGCCACGTACGACGGTGACATGGTCCAGGCCGAGCAGCTCGACGACCTCGGTGAGGAAGTTGGTGCGCCGCAGCAGGGGTTCCAGCAGGGTGATGTTGAGGTCGTCGCGGACCAGGGCCAGCGGGATGCCCGGCAGCCCCGCACCGGAGCCGACGTCGCAGACCGTCACCCCCTCCGGAACGGCTTCCGAGAGCACCGCACAGTTCAACAGGTGCCGCTCCCACAGGCGGGGCACTTCCCGCGGACCGATCAGGCCGCGCTGCACGCCTGCCTCGGCGAGCAGCTCCGCATAGCGGACCGCATCGGCGAAGCGCTCACCAAACACTTCCCGCGCCTGCTCGGGCGCGGGGGGAAGCTCCGCTGCCTCCGTCACGGGGACCGTCCTTCCGTACAGCGCCGGCGCTTCGCGCACCGGCCACCAGAACTACCAGGCTGACAAAGTTCGGCCCCGCCTGCGCAACAGACGGGGCCGGTGGAACGGGGGCCGATCAGGCGGGCAGCACGACGACGAAGCGCTGCGGCTCCTCGCCCTCGGACTCGCTGCGCAGCCCTGCGGCCTTGACCGCGTCGTGCACGACCTTGCGCTCGAACGGGGTCATCGGCTTGAGCTTCACGGGCTCGCCGGTGTTCTTCACCTCGGCGGCGGCCTTCGCGCCCAGCTCGGACAGCTCGGAGCGCTTCTTGGCGCGGTAGCCCGCGATGTCCAGCATGAGCCGGCTGCGGTCACCGGTTTCCCGGTGCACGGCCAGCCGCGTCAGCTCCTGCAGGGCCTCCAGCACCTCGCCGTCCCGGCCGACCAGCTTCTGCAGGTCACGACTGCCGGTGTCGCTGACGATCGACACGGAGGCGCGGTCGGCCTCGACGTCCATGTCGATGTCACCGTCGAGGTCGGCGATGTCCAGCAGACCTTCCAGGTAGTCCGCCGCGATCTCGCCCTCCTGCTCCAGGCGGGTGAGGGTGTCTGCACCCTCGGCAGCGGCGGAGGTGGTGCCTTCCGTCACGGGATGGGCTCCTTCTTACTTCTTGGACGGGGACTTGGGCCGCTGCGGGCCACCCTTGCGCTGGCCGGACTGGGCCTTGCTGCGGGTGCCGGAGCCGGGCTTCTCGGGCTGCTTGGCAGCCGCGGGCTTGGCGTCCTGCGGTGCGTCGGACTTCTCCAGCGACGGGGAGTCACCCGCCTTGGTCCCGCCGGACTGACGCTGGGACTTGCTCTGGCGCTTGGGCTGCTGGCGCCGGGCGGCGGCGGCGGTGGCGGTGGCCGTGGTGGTACCGGCGACCGCGCCGTCCTCGGTCTGCGCCGCGGCCTGGGCCACGCTCTTCGTCACGGTGCCGTCGGGCTGCGCGGCGAGACCGGCCTTGTTGAGCGCGTTGACGAACTTGCGCTCGAACTCGTTGCGGTCGCGGCCCTTGGCGACGATCGCCTTCACGATGGCCTTCTCGCTGCGCCGGCGGATCTTGCCGTGCTGCGTGACGTGCTTGGTCAGGCGCTCCAGGTAGGCGGCCTGGGCCTTGGAACCCGGGGTCGGGTTGTTGTGGATGACGTACATCTGCTGGCCCATGGTCCACACGTTGGTGGTCAGCCAGTAGATGAGGACACCGACCGGGAAGTTCACACCGAGGACGGCGAACATGATCGGGAAGACGTACATCAGCATCTTCTGCTGCTGCATGAACGGCGTCTTCACCGTGGTGTCGACGTTCTTCGTCATCAGCTGGCGCTGCGTGTAGAACTGCGACGCCGACATCAGCACGATCATGATCGCGGTCACGATACGGACGTCGGTCAGCGAGGCGTGCAGGGCGCTGACCTGGCTGTCGCTGCTGAAGAACTTGGCGGCCAGCGGGGCGCCGAAGATGTGCGCGTTCCGCGCGCTCTCGAGCAGGCCGGCGTCGATGACGCCGATCTTCTTGCCCGAGGCGATGGCGGCGAGCACGTGGTACAGGGCGAAGAAGAACGGGGACTGCGCCAGGATGGGAAGGCACGAGGAGAGCGGGTTGGTGCCCGACTCCTTGTACAGCTTCATCATCTCTTCGGACTGACGCTGCCGGTCGTTCTTGTAGCGCTCCTGGATCTTCTTCATCTCCGGCTGGAGCGTCTGCATCGCGCGGGTCGCCTTGATCTGCTTCACGAAGAGCGGGATCAGGCAGATGCGGATCAGGATCACCAGCGACACGATGGACAGGCCCCAGGCCCACCCGGTGTCAGGTCCGAAGATCGCCCCGTACACCTTGTGGAACTGGACGATGACCCAGGAGACGGGCCAGGTGATGAAACTGAAAAGGCTGGCAATCGTGTCCACTAATCATGCTCCTTGGGCATGGGACGAGGTCTCTGCGGCCGGGCTCGAAGGAGACTCCGTTGGTGGCTTCGCTTCGGTGGCCGTTTCGGCGGCGGAGGACCCGCCCCTGCGTGCGCGCCAGGCGTCGCGCAGCATTTCGTGCCACCGCGGACGCTTACGCGGCGGAACATGGTCCACGCCACCCGGCGACCACGGATTGCACCGGAGGATGCGCCAGGCGGTCAGTGCGGTCCCTTTGACGGCACCGTGCCGGTCGATGGCCGTGTAGCCGTAGTGGGAGCACGACGGGTAGTACTTGCATACCGGCCCCAGCAGCGGACTGATCGTCCACTGGTACAGCTTGATCAGAGCCAGCAGCGGGTACTTCATCGCGCGCCCCCTCCCAGTAGCCGCTGAAGGGCGGCGTCCAGGTCTCGGGCCAGCTGTGCGTGGTCTGCGTCGCCCGCTCCGGGCAGCGCTCGTACGACTACCAGGCTACCGGGGGGAAACAGGCCGACTCGGTCACGCATCAGGTGGCGCAGTCTGCGCTTCACTTTGTTGCGCACGACCGCACCACCCACGGCCTTGCTGACGACGAAACCCGCACGCGTCGGGGGAGCGCTCTCCCCAGGCGCGTGCGGGTCCGTGGCACCGCTACGAAGGTGGACGACGAGCGTCGGGCGGCCTGCCCGGCGGCCTCGTCGGACCGCGGTCGCGAAGTCCTCGCGCCGCCTCAGCCGGTTCTCGGTGGGCAGCACGATGTCATGACCTGACCGGGATCAGGCGGACAGACGGGCGCGACCCTTGCTACGGCGGGACGCGAGAATCGCGCGGCCGGCACGGGTGCGCATACGCAGCCGGAAGCCGTGGGTCTTCGCGCGACGACGGTTGTTCGGCTGGAAGGTGCGCTTGCTCACTCGGGGGCTCCAGAAAATCGGTAGTGGCGGGGTGCCGTCCTGGCTGTCACCGTGCGCCCACGAGTAGCTCGCGTCACGCCCGAGTGCACCGCTTCCCGATCACCTGACGTGACCTGTGCCCATCGGAGGCAGGCGGCAGCAGCCATCGACAACTCGACCTGGTTACGGTACGCGGGGCCGAGCCGTCAGGTCAAACCGAGGGTCTCCGAGAGACACTGTCCACAGGCTGGGGACAACAACTTGAACCGCACCCGCCGCGCTGACTACCGTGGCTGGACTCCGATTCGTTCCCTTATCCCCGCCCGACCCGATTTTCATCCCGACCCGTCCCCGAACCACACGTTCGTGGGACCTGTGAGAGAGCGTGCCCTGTGGCTGACGTACCTGCCGATCTTGCCGCAGTGTGGCCGCGAGTACTGGAACAGCTGCTCGGCGAGGGCCGTGGACAGGGCGTGGAGGCCAAGGACGAGCACTGGATCCGGCGCTGCCAGCCGCTCGCCCTGGTCGCGGACACCGCCCTTCTCGCCGTGCCGAACGAATTCGCGAAGGGCGTCCTCGAGGGGCGTCTGGCGCCCGTCGTCAGCGAGACCCTGAGCCGGGAGTGCGGCCGTCCCATCCGGATCGCGATCACCGTGGACGACTCCGCGGGCGAACCCCCGGCGCCTCCCGTCCAGCAGCCGGCGAAGCCGCGCTACGAGGAGCCGGAGCTGCCCTCGGGTCCGTACGAGGGCTACGGCCGGTCCCGCGGCGGCGAGCGCCCGGGCGAGCAGCGATCCGAGCAGCCCCCGGCCGGCCGCCCCGACCAGCTCCCCACGGTCCGCCCGGTCTACCCGTCCGAGTACCAGCGGCCCGAGCCCGGCGCCTGGCCGCGCTCCGGGCAGGACGACTACGCCTGGCAGCAGCCCCGGCTCGGCTTCCCCGAGCGGGACCCGTACGCCTCGCCGTCCTCCCAGGACGGCTACGGCTCCGGCGCGGACGCGTACGGCGCGCCGTCCCAGGACTACCGCCCGCAGGGTGGGGACCGGCCGCCGTACGAGCAGCAGCGCGGCGAGTACGACTCCGCGCGGGGCGAGTACGAGCCGTCCCGTACCGAGTACGACCAGCGCGACCCGGTCCGCCGTGAGCTGTCCGATCCGGCGGCGCACCGCGGCGGCCCCGGCCGTCCGGACGGGTCCTCCACCGGGGCTCCCGGCCCGCTGGCCGCGCAGCCCGCGCCGGCGAGCGGCCCCGGCGAGCCGACCGCGCGGCTGAACCCCAAGTACCTGTTCGACACCTTCGTGATCGGCGCCTCCAACCGCTTCGCGCACGCGGCGGCGGTCGCGGTCGCCGAGGCGCCGGCGAAGGCGTACAACCCCCTGTTCATCTACGGGGAGTCCGGGCTCGGCAAGACGCACCTGCTGCACGCCATCGGGCACTACGCGCGCAGCCTGTACCCGGGCACGCGGGTGCGGTACGTCAGCTCGGAGGAGTTCACCAACGAGTTCATCAACTCCATCCGCGACGGCAAGGGCGACAGCTTCCGCAAGCGCTACCGCGAGATGGACATCCTGCTCGTCGACGACATCCAGTTCCTCGCGGACAAGGAGTCGACGCAGGAGGAGTTCTTCCACACCTTCAACACGCTCCACAACGCCAACAAGCAGATCGTGCTCTCCAGCGACCGGCCGCCCAAGCAGCTGGTCACGCTGGAGGACCGGCTGCGCAACCGCTTCGAGTGGGGCCTGATCACCGACGTCCAGCCGCCCGAGCTGGAGACGCGGATCGCGATCCTGCGCAAGAAGGCGGTCCAGGAGCAGCTGAACGCGCCGCCGGAGGTGCTGGAGTTCATCGCCTCCCGGATCTCGCGGAACATCCGTGAGCTGGAGGGCGCGCTGATCCGGGTGACGGCGTTCGCGTCGCTCAACCGGCAGCCGGTGGACCTGGGCCTGACCGAGATCGTCCTGAAGGACCTCATCCCCGGCGGCGAGGACAGCGCGCCGGAGATCACCGCCACGGCGATCATGGCGGCCACCGCGGACTACTTCGGGCTGACGGTGGAGGACCTGTGCGGCACGTCGCGCGGGCGCGCGCTGGTGACCGCGCGGCAGATCGCGATGTACCTGTGCCGCGAGCTGACGGACCTGTCGCTGCCGAAGATCGGCGCGCAGTTCGGCGGGCGGGACCACACGACCGTGATGCACGCCGACCGCAAGATCCGCGCGCTGATGGCCGAGCGGCGCTCGATCTACAACCAGGTCACCGAGCTGACCAACCGCATCAAGAACGGCTGAGCCGGCCGTACGCGGGCGCGGAGGGCGCCCCGGGGCACACACGCCTCCGGGGCGCCCTCCGGCGTTCCCGGCCCACGGAGGCCGCATCAAGCCCACCGAGCCCCACTGAGGCCACTGAAGCGCCGAAGCGCCGAAGCGCTGACGTACTGAGGCGCTGAGGCCCCATTGAGCCCCCTGAGGCGCGCACCGGCCGGTTCCGAAGCCGAGGACGTCCGCGCGCGGTGGCACCCACCCGACCCCCTCGGACGGCCCTCCGTGCCCCCTCCGGATCCCCCGCCATCCCTCCGCCATCCTCCCGACGCCCCTCCATGAGCCTCTCCGAACACGCTTCAGCGGCGCCTCGGACCCCCTTCCGGCTGCCTCAGCGGGGTCCGAGGCGCCGGATTCGGTGCCGTGAGCCGTTTCCTCCCCGTCATCCCTTGTTCGATTACCTGCCTGGTTACGGCCTTCCTCCACAGATTCGGCGACTTTCTTCCGTCCACAGACTGGGGACCGCGAAGTTGTCCCGAACTGCGTCCACAGGGAGGCTGGGTCCAGGACATCCCCCCAGCTCAAGGGCCTGTGGATTCGTGGACGAACGATCTCCACAGACTGTGGATAACTACGTCGTCCCCAGGGCGTGCGTCGCGTTTTCCACCGGTGCCCCACAGGCTGGGGGCGGTTGTCCCCAGCAAATCCGGGCTTCTCCACATGGCTGTCCACTGTTCGGCAACCCGACGCCCCCGCTCACCGGGTCGAGTGAAAGGCGTCACAGGAAGCTGCCGGATTGGGTTGTGGGAAACCTGGGTATTCCTGGGGACACAGCTGGGGAGAACTGCCCTCAGCCTGTGGGCGGTGTGTGCAGAACTTTCCGTTCTCCACAGAGGGCCCTGGTTGTCCACCGGCTCCACCCACAGGGTCGGTGGATAAAAAACCCGCGCTGAGCTGGGCAAACGTGGTTATCCACCGTATCCACAGGCCCTACTACTACTCCCGACTAGAGAGAGCTCGGCAATCGTTTTGAAGCGGGGGCTGTGCACAACTCGCCCTCTCGCGCCCGGCTGCCGCTCGGACCGACTTGACCCCGACGGGCACCTACTGTCAGTGCCGTGCGTCAGACTGGTCCCCGGTGTCCTTCCCGTCACAGAGGGCGGTGACACCGAGTCGGAGGACTCAGTAGCAACAGCAGGAGGCGGCTTACGGTGAAGATCCGGGTGGAACGCGACGTACTCGCGGAGGCAGTGGCCTGGGCGGCACGCAGCCTCCCGGCCCGTCCGCCGGCGCCTGTCCTCGCCGGCCTGCTGCTCAAGGCCGAGGACGGCCAGCTGAGTCTGTCGAGCTTCGACTACGAGGTCTCCGCACGGGTGAACGTCGAGGCGGAGGTCGAGGAGGAGGGCACCGTCCTGGTCTCCGGCCGGCTGCTCGCCGACATCTCGCGCGCCCTGCCCAACCGGCCGGTGGAGATTTCCACAGACGGTGTACGGGCGACCGTGGTCTGCGGCACTTCCCGGTTCACCCTCCACACCCTGCCTGTGGAGGAGTACCCGGCCCTGCCGCAGATGCCGAACGCGACCGGCACTGTCCCCGGCGAGGTCTTCGCCGCGGCCGTCTCCCAGGTGGCCATCGCCGCCGGCCGTGACGACACGCTGCCGGTGCTCACCGGTGTGCGCATCGAGATCGAGGGCGACACGGTCACCCTGGCCTCCACCGACCGCTACCGCTTCGCGGTCCGCGAGTTCCTGTGGAAGCCGGAGAACCCGGACGCCTCCGCCGTCGCCCTGGTCCCGGCCAAGACGCTGCTGGACACCGCCAAGTCGCTCGGTGCCGGGGACAGCGTCACGCTGGCGCTCGCCGGTGCCGGTGCCGGCGAGGGCCTGATCGGCTTCGAGGGCGCGGGCCGGCGTACGACCACGCGTCTGCTGGAGGGCGACCTGCCCAAGTACCGGACGCTGTTCCCGACCGAGTTCAACTCCGTCGCCGTGATCGAGACCGCGCCGTTCGTGGAGGCGGTCAAGCGTGTGGCCCTGGTCGCCGAGCGGAACACCCCGGTGCGGCTGAGCTTCGAGCAGGGCGTGCTGATCCTGGAGGCCGGGTCCAGCGACGACGCACAGGCTGTGGAAAGGGTCGACGCCCAGCTGGAGGGCGACGACATCTCGATCGCCTTCAACCCGACGTTCCTGCTGGACGGCCTGAGCGCGATCGACTCGCCGGTGGCGCAGCTGTCGTTCACCACGTCCACGAAGCCGGCGCTGCTCAGCGGGAAGCCGGCGGTGGACGCCGAGGCCGACGACGCGTACAAGTACCTGATCATGCCGGTCCGGCTCAGCGGCTGACGTTTTCCACAGGTGTGCACGGCGCCGGGCGTCCCTGTGGATGTCCGGCACCGTGGCCGGTGGGTGCGGCGGACTCCCGCTCGCGGGATGGCCCACGACCGCTCGCGGCCACGTTTCCGCAGGTCAGCGCGTGTCTCGCATGAGCGCGTATGCCCACAGCTGTGCGTGAGCGTCCGGGTTTAGGCTCGGCTCGGCACCTCGGTGCCTCTCACGCCACACAGCGACCTAAGGAACACAACTGATGGAGCTCGGTCTCGTCGGCCTCGGCAAGATGGGCGGCAACATGCGCGAGCGGATCCGCCGCGCGGGCCACACCGTCATCGGGTACGACCGCAACGCGGACGTCGCGGATGTCCACAGCCTGGAAGAACTTGTGGGCAAGCTCAGCGGCCCGCGCGTGGTCTGGGTGATGGTCCCGGCGGGCGAGGCCACCCAGTCGACCATCGACCGGCTCGCCGAGCTGCTCGAGCCCGGCGACGTGGTCGTGGACGGCGGCAACTCCCGCTGGACCGACGACGAGCGGCACGCCGAGGAGCTGGCCGCCAAGGGCATAGGCTTCGTCGACTGCGGTGTCTCCGGCGGCGTGTGGGGCCTGGAGAACGGGTACGCGCTGATGTACGGCGGCGACGCGGAGCACGTCGCCAAGGTGCAGCCGGTCTTCGACGCCCTGAAGCCGGAGGGCGACTTCGGCTCGGTGCACGCGGGCAAGGTCGGCGCGGGCCACTTCGCGAAGATGGTCCACAACGGCATCGAGTACGCCATGATGCAGGCCTACGCCGAGGGCTGGGAGCTGCTGGAGAAGGTCGACTCCGTGGAGAACGTCCGCGAGGTCTTCCGCTCCTGGCAGGAGGGCACGGTCATCCGCTCCTGGCTGCTGGACCTCGCCGTCAACGCCCTCGACGAGGACGAGCACCTGGATGCCCTGCGCGGTTACGCACAGGACTCCGGTGAGGGACGCTGGACGGTGGAGGCGGCCATCGACAACGCCGTGCCGCTGCCGGCGATCACCGCCTCGCTGTTCGCGCGATTCGCCTCCCGGCAGGAGGACTCGCCGCAGATGAAGATGATCGCCGCGCTGCGCAACCAGTTCGGCGGCCACGCCGTAGAGAAGAAGTAAGCCGCAGCACAAGCAGGGAGGTCGGCGGGACGACCATGCACGTCACGCATCTTTCGCTGGCCGACTTCCGCTCGTACGCCCGGGCCGAGGTCCCGCTCGACCCGGGCGTCACCGCCTTCGTCGGCCCCAACGGGCAGGGCAAGACCAACCTGGTGGAGGCGATCGGCTATCTGGCCACGCTCGGCAGCCACCGGGTCGCCTCCGACGCGCCGTTGGTGCGCATGGGCGCCGAGCGGGCGATCGTACGGGCCCAGGTCCGCCAGGGCGACCGGCAGCAGCTGATCGAGCTGGAGCTGAACCCGGGCCGGGCCAACCGCGCCCGCATCAACCGGTCCTCGCAGGTCAGACCGCGGGACGTGCTGGGGATCGTACGGACCGTGCTGTTCGCGCCCGAGGACCTCGCCCTCGTCAAGGGCGACCCGGGTGAGCGGCGGCGGTTCCTCGACGAGCTGGTCACCGCGCGCTCGCCGCGGATGGCGGGCGTGCGCTCCGACTACGAGCGGGTGCTCAAGCAGCGCAACACCCTGCTGAAGTCGGCCGCTCTCGCCCGCCGGCACGGGGGGCGGTCCATGGACCTGTCCACGCTCGACGTATGGGACCAGCACCTCGCGCGCGCGGGCGCCGAGGTGCTCGTCCAGCGGCTCGACCTGATCGCCGCCCTGCGACCGCTGGCCGACAAGGCCTATGAACAGCTGGCCCCCGGCGGCGGCCCGGTCGCGCTGGAGTACAAGCCGTCGGCGCCGGGCGAGGCTCACACCCGCGAGGAGCTGTACGAGCAGCTGACGGCGGCTCTCGCCGAGGCGCGCAAGCAGGAGATCGAGCGGGGCGTCACCCTGGTCGGTCCGCACCGGGACGACCTGGTGCTGAAACTGGGACAGCTGCCCGCCAAGGGCTACGCCTCGCACGGCGAGTCCTGGTCCTACGCCCTCGCCCTGCGGCTGGCCTCCTACGACCTGCTGCGCGCGGAGGGCAACGAGCCGGTGCTGATCCTGGACGACGTCTTCGCGGAACTGGACGCCCGCCGCCGGGAACGGCTGGCGGAACTGGTCGCCCCCGGCGAGCAGGTGCTGGTCACCGCCGCCGTGGACGACGACGTACCCCATGTGCTGGCCGGCGCCCGGTACGCGGTGGCCGGCGGGACGGTGGAGCGCGTATGAACCCCGACGACCCCGCCCCGGCCACCCCGAACACCCCGAAGGCCCCCGGCTCCCCGAAGGCGGCGAACGCCAAGGAGCCCTCCGGTGTCGACCTCGCGCGCGTGGCGTTGCGCGCCGCGAAGGAGCAGGCACGCGCGCGGGGGGACGCGGCACGGCAGAAGAAGCAGGCCCGGCGCGGCGGCGGTCTGCGCTCCGGTGCCCACGCCGACGGGCGCGACCCGCTGAAGCTGGGGGCCGCGATCAACCGGCTGATCACCGAGCGCGGCTGGGAGACGCCCGCCGCGGTCGGCGGGGTGATGGGCCGCTGGCCGCAGATCGTCGGCGAGGACCTGGCCAAGCACTGTGTGCCGCAGCGGTACGACGAGGACGAGCGGGTGCTGGTCGTGGCCTGCGACTCCACGGCCTGGGCGACCCAGCTGCGGCACCTCGCGCCCGCGCTGGTGGCCCGCCTCAACCAGGATCTGGGGCAGGGCAGCGTACGCGTGATCAAGGTGCTCAACCCCGGCGGCCCGGCCCGCCGCTACGGCCCGCTGCGGGCGCCCGGCAGCACCGGTCCCGGCGATACGTACGGGTGACGTACCTCACGTCCGCGAGGGTGCGGGAGAAGGCCGCCGTAGCCGTACGAGGCGGTGGGGACGGCGTCCGGATCGTCCCCGGATGGCCTTCTGACCCGCCAGTAGCCACGGGTTGACGGCGCGAAGCGCTGAGTGCCGCTGTGAGCCCCTTGGAGCCCCCATCCGTATATCGGGACCCGCCCGAGACCGGTTCAGGGCGGCACATGGGAGCTCAGGTGCCCGCAAACCCCCATCGATGTCAGTGCTACCGGTAGACTGGAAGACAATCCCGCCCCAACGTGGGGACCGCCCGGGAAAAGCTGAGCAACGCTGATCAAGGCTTACCAACGCAACATGCCGCAGCCGCTCCGGCAACCTGCCGACGAGCCCGGCTCGTGCTGTGCCAGAAAGGGCGCTTCGTGGCCGATTCCGGCAACCCCAACGAGAACATCCCGTCCACCGACGCCGGCGTCAACGGCGAGGCCACCGAGTCCGGCGCGGCCTCAGCCTCGTACGACGCCAGCGCCATCACCGTGCTCGAAGGGCTGGACGCGGTCCGCAAGCGGCCCGGCATGTACATCGGCTCCACGGGCGAGCGCGGTCTGCACCACCTGGTGTACGAGGTCGTCGACAACTCGGTCGACGAGGCGCTGGCCGGCTACGCGGACACCATCGACGTGACGATCCTGGCCGACGGCGGTGTGCGCGTCGTCGACAACGGCCGTGGCATCCCGGTGGGCATCGTGCCCTCCGAGGGCAAGCCGGCCGTCGAGGTCGTGCTGACCGTGCTGCACGCGGGCGGCAAGTTCGGCGGCGGCGGCTACGCCGTCTCCGGTGGTCTGCACGGTGTGGGCGTGTCCGTGGTGAACGCGCTGTCCACGAAGGTCGCCGTCGAGGTGAAGACCGACGGGCACCGCTGGACGCAGGACTACAAGATGGGCGTGCCGACGGCCCCGCTGGTCCAGCACGAGGCGACCGAGGAGACCGGTACGTCGGTCACCTTCTGGGCCGACCCGGAGATCTTCGAGACCACCGAGTACTCCTTCGAGACGCTGTCCCGGCGCTTCCAGGAGATGGCGTTCCTCAACAAGGGCCTGACGATCCGGCTCACCGACGAGCGCGAGTCGGCCAAGGCCACCAGCGGCGCGGACGAGGCGGGCGCCGACGAGAAGGCCGAGGTCAAGACCGTCACGTACCACTACGAGGGCGGCATCGTCGACTTCGTGAAGTACCTCAACTCCCGCAAGGGCGACGCGGTGCACCCGACGGTCGTCTCGCTGGAGGCCGAGGACAAGGACAAGAGCCTGTCCCTCGAAGTCGCCATGCAGTGGAACAGCGGCTACAGCGAGGGCGTCTACTCCTTCGCGAACATCATCCACACCCACGAGGGCGGCACCCACGAAGAGGGCTTCCGCGCGGCCCTGACCAGCCTGATCAACAAGTACGCGCGCGACAAGAAGCTGCTGCGCGAGAAGGACGACAACCTCACCGGTGACGACATCCGCGAGGGTCTGACCGCGATCATCTCGGTCAAGCTGAGCGAGCCGCAGTTCGAGGGCCAGACGAAGACCAAGCTGGGCAACACGGAGGCCAAGACCTTCGTGCAGAAGGCGGTCTACGAACACCTCAACGACTGGCTGGACCGCAACCCGGTCGAGGCCGCGGACATCATCCGCAAGGGCATCCAGGCGGCCACCGCGCGCGTGGCGGCCCGCAAGGCGCGTGACCTGACCCGCCGCAAGGGCCTGCTGGAGACGGCGTCGCTGCCGGGCAAGCTGGCCGACTGCCAGTCCAACGACCCGGCCAAGTGCGAGATCTTCATCGTCGAGGGCGACTCCGCCGGCGGCTCGGCCAAGTCCGGCCGCAACCCGCAGTACCAGGCGATCCTCCCGATCCGCGGCAAGATCCTGAACGTGGAGAAGGCGCGGATCGACAAGATCCTGCAGAACCAGGAGATCCAGGCGCTGATCTCGGCCTTCGGCACGGGTGTGCACGAGGACTTCGACATCGAGAAGCTCCGCTACCACAAGATCATCCTGATGGCGGACGCCGACGTCGACGGCCAGCACATCTCCACCCTGCTGCTGACCTTCCTGTTCCGCTTCATGCGGCCGCTGGTCGAGGCCGGGCACGTGTACCTGTCCCGCCCGCCGCTGTACAAGATCAAGTGGGGCCGGGACGACGTGGAGTACGCCTACTCGGACCGCGAGCGCGACGCGCTGATCGAGATGGGCCGCCAGCGCGGCAAGCGCGTGCGCGAGGACTCCATCCAGCGCTTCAAGGGCCTCGGCGAGATGAACGCCGAGGAGCTGCGCGTGACCACCATGGACCAGGAGCACCGGGTCCTCGGCCAGGTCACCCTGGACGACGCCGCCCAGGCCGACGACCTGTTCTCGGTCCTCATGGGCGAGGACGTGGAGGCCCGCCGCCAGTTCATCCAGCGCAACGCCAAGGACGTCCGCTTCCTCGACATCTGAGTCGGTCTCAGCTGACCGCACCAGGAAGGATCTTCACCAGCAATGGCCGACGAGAACACTCCCGTCACCCCGGAAGAGGGCGGCGAACTCGTGATGCGTGTCGAGCCCGTCGGGCTCGAGACGGAGATGCAGCGCTCGTACCTCGACTACGCGATGTCCGTCATCGTCTCCCGCGCGCTGCCGGACGTCCGGGACGGTCTCAAGCCCGTCCACCGCCGTGTGCTGTACGCGATGTACGACGGCGGCTACCGCCCCGAGCGCGGCTTCTACAAGTGCGCCCGTGTCGTCGGCGACGTCATGGGCAACTACCACCCGCACGGCGACTCCTCGATCTACGACGCCCTGGTGCGCCTCGCCCAGCCGTGGTCGATGCGGATGCCGCTGGTGGACTCCAACGGCAACTTCGGCTCCCCGGGCAACGACCCGGCGGCGGCCATGCGCTACACCGAGTGCAAGATGGCGCCGCTGTCGATGGAGATGGTCCGGGACATCGACGAGGAGACCGTCGACTTCACGGACAACTACGACGGCCGCTCCCAGGAGCCGACCGTCCTGCCGGCCCGCTTCCCGAACCTGCTGATCAACGGCTCGGCCGGTATCGCGGTCGGCATGGCCACCAACATCCCGCCGCACAACCTGCGCGAGGTCGCGGCCGGCGCCCAGTGGTACCTGGAGAACCCCGAGGTCTCCCACGAGGAACTGCTGGACGCGCTCATGGAGCGCATCAAGGGCCCGGACTTCCCGACCGGCGCCCTGGTCGTGGGCCGCAAGGGCATCGAGGAGGCGTACCGCACCGGGCGCGGCTCCATCACGATGCGCGCGGTGGTCGAGGTCGAGGAGATCCAGGGCCGGCAGTGCCTGGTGGTCACCGAGCTGCCGTACCAGGTGAACCCGGACAACCTGGCGCAGAAGATCGCCGACCTGGTGAAGGACGGCAAGATCGGCGGCATCGCGGACGTCCGCGACGAGACGAGCTCCCGTACCGGCCAGCGCCTGGTGATCGTCCTCAAGCGGGACGCGGTCGCCAAGGTCGTGCTGAACAACCTGTACAAGCACACCGACCTCCAGACGAACTTCGGCGCCAACATGCTGGCGCTGGTGGACGGCGTGCCGCGCACGCTGTCGCTGGACGCGTTCATCCGGCACTGGGTGACGCACCAGATCGAGGTCATCGTCCGCCGGACGAAGTTCCGGCTGCGCAAGGCCGAGGAGCGGGCGCACATCCTGCGCGGCCTGCTGAAGGCCCTGGACGCCATCGACGAGGTCATCGCGCTGATCCGGCGCAGCGAGACGGTCGAGATCGCGCGCGGCGGCCTGATGGACCTGCTGGAGATCGACGAGATCCAGGCCAACGCGATCCTGGAGATGCAGCTGCGGCGCCTGGCGGCCCTGGAGCGGCAGAAGATCGTCCAGGAGCACGACGAACTCCAGGCGAAGATCAACGAGTACAACCAGATCCTGGCCTCGCCGGTCCGCCAGCGCGGGATCGTCAGCGAGGAGCTGGCCGCGATCGTCGAGAAGTACGGCGACGACCGCCAGACCAAGCTGATCCCGTACGAGGGCGACATGTCCATCGAGGACCTGATCGCCGAGGAGGACATCGTCGTCACCGTCACGCGCGGCGGTTACGTCAAGCGGACCAAGACGGACGACTACCGGGCGCAGAAGCGCGGCGGCAAGGGCGTGCGCGGCACGAAGCTGAAGGAAGACGACATCGTCGACCACTTCTTCGTCTCCACCACGCACCACTGGCTGCTGTTCTTCACCAACAAGGGCCGGGTGTACCGGGCGAAGGCGTACGAGCTGCCCGAGGCCGGCCGGGACGCGCGCGGCCAGCACGTGGCGAACCTGCTGGCCTTCCAGCCGGACGAGGCGATCGCGGAGATCCTCGCGATCCGGGACTACGAGGCGGCGCCGTACCTGGTCCTCGCGACCAAGTCCGGTCTGGTCAAGAAGACGCCACTGAAGGATTACGACTCGCCCCGCTCCGGCGGTGTCATCGCGATCAACCTGCGTGAGCGCGAGGACGGCAGCGACGACGAGCTGATCGGCGCCGAGCTGGTCTCCGCCGAGGACGATCTGCTCCTGGTCAGCAAGAAGGCGCAGTCGATCCGGTTCACCGCTTCGGACGAGTCCCTGCGCCCGATGGGCCGCGCCACCTCCGGTGTCAAGGGGATGAGTTTCCGCGAGGGCGACGAGCTTCTCTCGATGAATGTCGTCCGACCCGGTACGTTCGTGTTCACTGCCACCGACGGTGGGTACGCGAAGCGGACCGCCGTCGACGAGTACCGCGTCCAGGGTCGCGGCGGCCTCGGCATCAAGGCCGCCAAGATCGTGGAGGACCGCGGTTCGCTCGTCGGCGCGCTGATTGTCGAGGAACACGACGAGATCCTCGCGATCACCCTCTCCGGCGGTGTGATTCGTACGCGAGTCAGCGAGGTCAGGGAGACGGGCCGTGACACCATGGGCGTCCAACTGATCAACCTGGGCAAGCGCGATGCCGTGGTCGGTATCGCACGTAACGCCGAGGCGGGGCGCGAGGCGGAGGAAGTCGACGGCGACGTGGCCGTGGACGAGCCCGCGGAAGGTGCCGCGACCACCGGCACGGACGAGGGTGAGGCACCCTCGGCCGAGTAGCACGAGGAGTGAGTCAGCGTGAGCGGAGCCACGGGCGCCGGATCGGCCGGTACCTCCACGGGTACGGAAACGGACGGCGGCGGCCGTGGCTCCGCCGCGCGCGCGGCGGGTGCGAGCGACCCGCACACGACCAACCTGAAGCCGGTGAAGGGGCCCGAGGCGGACTCCTCCCGTACGTCTGGACCCCAGGGGGGAACGGTGACGGACACCCGAGGCCCGGCCGCGGCCGGCGAGGCACGGGCGGCGTCGCCGCTGCCCGGCGAGCGGCACCCGGAGCAGTCCGGCGGTCCGTACCACCCGCCGCAGGCCTATCCGGCGCAGGGCGCGGTGCGCAAGCCGCGCACGGGGATGCGGCCGACGGCGCCGCGCACCCGTAAGGCACGGCTGCGGGTGGCCAAGGCGGATCCGTGGTCGGTGATGAAGGTCAGCTTCCTGCTGTCCATCGCGTTCGGCATCTGCACGATCGTCGCCTCGGCGGTGCTGTGGATGGTGATGGACGCGATGGGCGTGTTCTCCACGGTCGGCGGCACGATCTCGGAGGCGACCGGCTCCAACGAGGCCAACGGCTTCGACCTCCAGGCGTTCCTGTCCCTTCCGCACGTCCTGACGTTCACGTCGGTCATCGCGGTCATCGACGTGGTCCTGGCGACCGCGCTGGCGACGCTCGGCGCGTTCATCTACAACCTCTCCGCGGGCTTCGTGGGCGGCATCGAGCTGACCCTCGCGGAGGACGAGTGACGCGCCGGCCGGCGACGTCCTGACGGCCCCCGGCAACCGATTTTGGGACTGACGGTGTCGTGCGCTAATCTTCAGGAGTCAGCGCGCGGGACACACACCGCACAGCGCGGCGGGGCTATAGCTCAGTTGGTTAGAGCGCATCCCTGATAAGGATGAGGCCACAGGTTCAAATCCTGTTAGCCCCACCAGCGAGAAGACCCCCGGTCCTATGGGCCGGGGGTCTTCTGCGTGTGTGGGTGGTTTTCGGTGAGGAAGCAAAAGGCCCGACCGCTGGCGACGGGGGATGCACCAGCGATCGGGCTATGGCCAAGGGTAACAAGGTTGTCGGTTGTGTGGGGCCAAGTGCGGGGGAAATCAGGCAGGTTGGCCGATCATCGACCGCACGGGGGGTCGTAGGAGAGGCGGGGCAGGTACTCCTGCCAGCGCTGCTTCGTCAGGACGCCGCGGGTGACCGAGCAGATGTGGCGGATCGCCGTGTCCGCGTCCAGGCTCCACAGGCGGACCGTGTCGGTGCCGCTGGAGACGCCGAGGACGTGGCTGTTGGGGCTGAAGGAGAGGAAGTGGCCGGTCTTGGCGTTGGGGCTCATGGACTGGCCGATCGGGGTCGCCCTGGCCGGGTCGGTGACGTTCCACAGGCGGACGGTGTTGTCGTTGCCGCCGCTGGCCAGGGTGTGGCCGTCGGTGCTGAAGGTCAGGGACGTCACCGCCTCGGTGTGGCCGGTCAGCGGCCTGCCGAGCGGCTCGGCGTGCGCGGGGTCGGTGAGGTTCCACAGGCGGACGGTGTCGTCATCGCTGCCGCTGGCCAGGGTGTGGCCGTCGGCGCTGTAGGCCAGCGAGTTCACCGGGCCCGTGTGCTCGGCCAGCGGGGAGCCCAGGGGGACGGTGTGCGCCGGGTCGGTGACGTTCCACAGCCGGATCTCGCTGTCCGCGCTGCCGCTGGCCAGGGTGCGCCCGTCGGGGCTGAAGGCGAGCGCGTTGACATAGCCCCGGTGGCCGGTGAGCGGCCTGCCGAGCGGTACCGCGTGCGCGGGGTCGGTGACGTCCCAGAGCTGGACGGTGCGGTCGTCGTAGGCGGTGGCCAGGGTGCGCCCGTCCGGGCTGTAGGCGAGGGCGTCCGGGCCCATGAAGCGGGTCCGCAGGGCCAGCGGCGGACCCGCGGCGACCGGGCGGGCGGGGTCGGAGACGTCCCACAGGTGCACCGTGCGGGCACCGGTGAGGACGGCCAGGACGCGGCCGTCGGGTGAGAACACCATGGAGCGCTGGTCGCCGTCGGCCCGCATGAACGGCTTGCCCAGCAGCTCGGGCCGGCCGGGCCGGGTCACGTTCCACAGCCGCAGCCGGCCGTCCCGGGCGGCGGTGGCCAGCACCCGGCCGTCCCGCCGGAACGCCCCGCCGCGGCCGACCATGTCCGAGGTCGGGACCGACCACAGCCGCACCTTGCCGTCCCCGCTGCCGGTGGCGAGGGTACGGCCGTCCGGGCGGAACCCCAGGGCGTACATCTCCCCGCTGCTGCCCGCGAGCGGCTCGCCGAGCTGGGAGGGGGACGCGGGGTCGGTGACGTTCCACAGGCTGGCCGTGCTGTCCGCGCTCGCGGCGGCCAGCCGGCCCCCGTCGGGGCTGAACGCCACCGACCAGATCGGCCCGGTGTGGCCCGTCAGCGGGGAGCCGAGCGCCGTCGCGCGGCCGGGCCGGCGTACGTCCCACAGCCGGATGGTGTCGTCCGCGCTGCCGCTGGCCAGGGTGTGCCCGTCGGGGCCGAAGGCCACCGAGTGCACCACGTCCGTGTGTCCGTGCAGGGTCTTCAGCGGCTCCGGCCGGCGCGGGTCGGCCACGTTCCACAGGCGGATCGAGTTGTCGTCGCCGCCGGTGGCGAGGGTGCGTCCGTCCGGGGAGAAGGTCACGCAGCGCACCGCGGCGGTGTGTCCGCGCAGCGTCCTGAGCGGCTTCGGGCGGCGCGGGTCGGCCACCTCCCACAGCCGTACCGTGTGGTCTTCCCCGGCCGAGGCCAGGGTGCGGCCGTCCGGGCTGAACGCCACCAGGTAGATGGTGCCCCGGTGGCCGGTGAGCGGATCGCCGAGCGGCACGGGGTGCGCGGGGTCGGCGACGTTCCACAGCCGGATCGTGCCGTCGTCGCCGGCCGAGGCCAGGGTGCGGCCGTCCGGGCTGAACACGGCGCTGCTCACCCAGCTGGTGTGGCCGGTGAGCGGCTTGCCGAGCGGGGCCGGGCGGTTCGGGTCGGTGACGTTCCACAGCCGGACCGTGTGGTCGTAGCCGGCCGTGGCCAGGGTGCGGCCGTCCGGGCTGAAGGAGGTGAGGTAGACCGCGCCGGTGTGCCCGGACAGCGGGGTGGCCAGCGGCGCGTTCACGATCGACAGCAGGCGGCTGTACGTGCCCTCGTCGCCGGGGCGCAACTGGTGCGCGACCAGGTCGAGCTGGGCGGCCAGGGACGGGTCGGTGTGCTGGACCCGGTCGGCCTCGGCGAGGACCTGCTCGAACACGGCGTCGTCGCGCTGCTTCCAGGCGATCACGGCGGAACCGGCGGCCAGCACGGCCAGCACCACCAGCGCGGCGACCGCGGCCCGGCTGAGCCACACCGTCCGCTTGCGCAGCCGTACCGAGGCGGCCAGGAACTCCATCGCGCTGCGGGTCAGATAGGTGTCCCCGGCCGACCGGGCCCAGCTGCGGGCCTGCTCCAGCCGCGAACCCCGGTACAGCAGCGAGCTGTCCCGGCCCGAGTCCTCCCAGGCCCGGCCGTCCTCCTCCAGCCGCTGGCGCAGCAGATGGTCGCCGCGGCCCTCGTCGATCCAGTGCCGCAGCCGGGGCCAGGCGTGCAGCAGCGCCTCGTGGGTGATCTCCACGGTGTCCGCGTCCAGGGTCACCAGCCGGGCCCGCACCAGGGCCTCCAGCGACTCCTCCGTCTTGCCGGGGTCCGCCGACTCCTCGGCCAGCTGCCGGCGGGTGCCGCGCCGCCGGGTGGCCTGGGTGTCCTCGCCCAGCCGGACCAGCCGCAGCAGCAGCAGGCGGGCGGCGGTCCGGGCCGCCGGGTCCAGGCCGGACCAGGCGCGTTCGGCGGTCGCCGCGACCGCGCCCTGGATGCCGCCGGCCGCGCGGTAGCCGGCCAGCGTCAGCTTTCCCGCCTTGCGGCGCTGCCAGGTGGCCAGCAGGGCGTGTGACAGCAGGGGGAGCACGCCCGCGTCGTGCGCCCCGCGCGGGCCGTCGGCGCTCACCTCGCGCACGATCAGCTCGGTGAGCCCCGGCTCCAGTTCCAGGCCCACCGCCTTGGCCGGCCCGGTCACCGCCTCGCGCAGCTCGGTGCTGGTCAGCGGGCCGAGCACCATGTGCCGGTGCTGGAGCGCGTCGGCCAGGTCCGGGTAGCCGAGGCACTGCTCGTAGAAGTCGGCCCGTATGCCGAGGACGACCCGGACGGGCGCGGGCTCGGCGGAACCGGCCGGCGGGGTGCAGGCGGCGTGCAGGAACTGGATGAAGGAGCGCCGGTCCGCCTCGTCGGCGCAGAGGGTGAACGCCT
Organism: Streptomyces achromogenes subsp. achromogenes; assembly: GCF_000720835.1. GTDB lineage: Bacteria > Actinomycetota > Actinomycetes > Streptomycetales > Streptomycetaceae > Streptomyces > Streptomyces achromogenes. The sequence goes on from NZ_JODT01000026.1 coordinate 108,430, forward strand.
CCTCGAACTGGTCCACGATGACGACCGGCCGGGTGCCCGGGGCGAACGTCCGGCGGGCCCAGGCCGCGACCGCCGCGCGCACGGCCCGGGTGACGTACGGGGCGTCGCTGCCCGGCAGCGACGGGTTCCGCGCCGCCTCCCGCTCGGCCCGGCGGGCCTCGGCGGCGACGGCGGCCAGTTCGGGGACCCGGCGGACCAGCTCGCCCAGCGGATCGGCGCCGGGGACGAGCTGGAGGACGGGGCCGGGGGCGGCCGGGGCCTCGGCGGGTTCGGGGGAGTCGTCGGTGGCGGACGGGTCCGGTGGGTCCGCAGCCGTGCCGTCGTGCAGGGCGCCGTCCCGGATCGCGGGGACGAGGCCGGCGTTGAGCAGGGACGACTTCCCCGCGCCGGAGGCGCCGACCAGCATGACCAGGCCGCCGGACCGCTCGGCCGCGCGGAGCTGGGCGACGAGGGCCTTCGTGCTGCGCTCCCGGCCGAAGAACCAGCGGGCGTCCTCGCGCCGGTACGGCGCCAGCCCCCGGTACGGGCACACGCCGCCGGCGACCGGGGGCGCCTGGGCCGGTGGCCGCCGGTTCTCCTGCGCGGGCGGCGCGGCCCGGTCGGCGGCGGGGCCGGCCAGGGCCAGCTCCCACAGCCGCTGCCAGTGGGCGAGGTCGTACAGGCCGGCCGAGACGGGGGTGGGCCGCAGCCGCCGGGCCTCCGGGATCAGGATGTGCAGGACCGCCGCGAGGGCCGTGAACTGGGCCGGTACGTTCCGGGCCCGCCGCCAGTCGCTGATCCGCTGCGCGGACACCCGTACGGGCCGGCCGCGCTCGTCGACCCGCTGGAGCCGTACGACCGCCTGGGCGACGCTTTTGAGGGGAGGATTTCCGGCCTCCTTGTAGAGCAGCGCGAGCCGCTCGGCGAAGGCTGTGCGTGCCCCTGAGTCGGAACTCAAGGTTCCACCCCTTACTTCCCCCGCGTGTCGGACGTCCGGACCGGAAAACTCACCCTATACGTCTGACCTGCGGTTAAGGGGTGGATCGCGGTCCGGAACCTCCTCTCCGGTGACGACAAATGGCAGGATCCGAACCCGGTAGCTGACTCGTCACACACCGTCCGGACAGGCCACCGGCCCGGTGCTCGCAGAGACGGCCCATGGCGCCGAATGTTCTCGGTCAAATTCGGCCACCCTGTGCCGCGCCCGGGCGGATGAGCCCGCGAGCGCCCCGGAACCCGTCCTCGCACTTCGGCCCGCGCCGCGCCGACATGGCGTGGGTCGACGTTCCCGCACCGTTCGGCACCGGTCCCCGCGAGGGGAGGGACCGGTGCCGGGCGGGCGGGAAGCGGAAACGGAATCGGTCGATCCATACGGTGGGCCCGGCCATGGGGCCGGGGCGGTGGTCCGGAGCGACCGGTCGGTTTTCCGGGCCGGTTGGGAGGGCGGTCCGGCGGGCAGTGACGTAGCGAAGGTCACCGCCGACGGCTGGAGGACGTATGGAGGTCTCCGTCGACCGCGCCCTGTGCTACGGCTCGGCCGAGTGCGCGCACCGGGCACCGGACGTGTTCGCGTTCGAGGACGGCTACGGCGTGGTGCGCCCCGCGGCCGTCCGGGCCGTCGGGGATCCGCGGATACGGGAGGCGGTCCTGGAGGCGGCCGAGAAGTGCCCCTCGCAGGCCATCGCGCTGAGGGAGCTGAGGGAACCGGCCGCCGCGCCAGGGGAGCGGACCGGCGGGCCCGGCGAGCGGGACGTCACGCGGGCGCCGGAGTAGCGCGGGGCGCCGGTCGCTAGGCGGACGCGGGAGGTGCGGGTGCCGTCGGCGGCCAGGTCCAGCCGAGGCCGGCGAGCGCCCGGGCCCGGGCCTCGGCGACCGTCGTACGGGCCGCCCGCTCGGCGGGGTCGACATGGGCCGCCTGGCCCGTGACCTGCCCGTCCCACTTGCGGTACAGCAGACCGGCCCGCGCCGTGAACCAGCCGCGGCTCACCGCGTCCAGCGCCAGCAGCAGCCCGGTGTCCTCGGAGGCCGGCAGCGCCATCCAGCCGCCGAGCGCGAGCAGCAGTTCGCGCCGTACGCACAGGGTCGCCGGATGGACCGGCAGGCGGAAGTCGTTCCGCTTCCAGTGCTCGAGGACGGTGCCGCGCTCCAGCGGGCCCTCGTCGGGATCGCCGGGGAAGCCGGCCGTGCTGCCGTCGGGCAGCAGGTCCAGCACGCCGGAGGTCGTCCAGCCGACGGCGGGGCGCGCCTCCAGCACGGCCAGGTCGCGGGCGAGCGCGCCCGGGGTGAGCCGGTCGTCGGCGTCCAGCACCTTGACGAAGGCGCCTTCGGCGCGGGACAGCGCGATGGTCCGGGCCACGCCGGGACCGCCCGGCCGGCCCTGGCGGAAGGACACCCGCGCGTCGTCCGGGACGTACGGGCGGACCTGGTCCGTCGTCCCGTCCTCCTGGACGACCCACTCCCAGTCCCAGCCGGCGGGCAGCCGCTGCGCGCACAGGGACGCGTACGCGTCCGGCAGGAACCGGGCGGACGGGCCGTGGACAGCGGTGACTACGGTGACGCGCCGGCTCACGGCAGCGCTCACCACCTTTCCGTGCGGTCGGAGCCTGTGGTCGCTGCCAGCATGGCGTACGACGGGTCCGGGCACCCGGCGGGTCCCGGAAACAGCGCGAGACCCCCGGCCGGGGCGGCCGGGGGTCTTCCGTGTCGACTGGTGCGTACGCAAGTCGCCTTGTTGTCGAGACGTTGCGGTACTGCGGCGGGGCGGGGGCTCAGCAGTCGAGCGCCGCCGGGGCGTGGTCGGGGCTCTGGGCCTGTTCCTCGGCCCGGGTCCGGGGCCGGGTCTGCTGCTGGAGTTCCGTCTCGCTCTGCTGGGTCTCGGCCGGCGGCCGGTGCCGGCAGCTGGGGGACTTTCCGTGGGCCTCGGCCCGGATCCGCTGCTTCATCGTGGGGGGCAGGGCCCTGGCGTGGGACCAGGCCCAGGGATGTGTCACCGGGATCGTCGGGAGCGTGCGGTGCGCGGTGCCGGTGTCGGCGCTCTCGGTCCGGGGTCCGGCCGGGGCGGCGGTGGCGGGGGCGGCGCCGGCGGAGACGAGTCCGAGCGCCGTGCACAGCGCGAGGAAGGCGGTGACGATGGCGGTCCACATCTTCATGACCTTGGTCCGGGCCATGATCCCCTCACTTTCGGGTTGGGCGATTTGCGTACTTTGTTCATGATGTGTATGAGGGTCGCGATGTGGTGGACCGACGCCCGTGGCGCGTCGATGTTCCGATGAACACCACTCGGATGGACGCAAGGAGGGAGAAAGCCCCCTAAAAGGCGATGAGTGAGATCAAAAGGGGAGCAAAGTGACGGTCCGTGGGGGCCCGGTCACGCTCCGGCCGGAGCGGTATCCCGCCCCGCCTACTGCGCCGCCGGGTGCGGGAGTTGAGCGCCGACGCAGGTCACCGACCGATATCGGGCGGTGTGTATAGTCGGGCGCCAGAGGTCCCCTACGTCAAGGAAAGACGAGGTCGCGCGGTGAAGAAGCTGCTCCTGGTCGCACTGGCCGCCATCGGCGGGCTCCTCGTGTACCGCCAGATCCAGGCGGATCGCGCCGAGCAGGACCTGTGGACGGAGGCGACCGACTCCGTGCCCACGGGTTCGTGAGTCCCCCTGTCGAAGCCGATACCTGATCTGTACAGACCCCGGTCGCCCGAGCGGCCGGGGTTCTGCGTTGTCCGGGGGCGTCCCGGGTTGCGGGGGTCCGCGGGCCGGGGTAGCCGGGGCGGGGCCTGGTGCGGCGGGCGCCGGACGTTTCGGACGGGTGTACGCGTTGCCCGGATGGCGCAGGGCGGGCCGGGGCAGGATGGAGCGCGCGACGCGGTGCGGTGGACCGACGAGTGGGGGTGTGGTGCGTGCGGGGCCGAGGGGGTACGTCGCGGGGGTGCGGGAACGCCGCCCGGTGCGCGGTGGTGCTGCTGCTGGGACTGTGGTCCCTCGTCGGTCCGACGGCCGGCGCGCGCGCCGAGGGAGCCGGTACGCGGGCCGGGGGCGCCTACGCCTTCACGCCCGGCGCCCGTACCGTCGTGGGCGCGCCGGACACCGCGAGCGCCGTCGAGCTGGACGCCCGCCACACCTACCGCAGCTCGCTCCCCCGCGCCGGGAGGCTGTATTACCGTCTCCGGCTCACCGCCGCGGAGACGGCGTACGTCCCCGTCACCGCCGTACCGCCCTCCGACGCCGTCGTCTCCGCCACCGACGGCATCCGCGTCTCGCTCCGGAACGCGAACGGCACCTCCTGCTCCTACGCCTCCGCGCGCTTCGGCGCCGGGATCAGCCCGCGCCCGGTCACGGCCCTGGGGCAGCGCGAGACCGGCAAGGCGCTGTGCCAGGGCGGCGGCACGTACTACCTGCTCGTCGAGCGCCTCGACAGCGGGCGCCCGGACGCGACGGCCGGAGCCGGGGGGTGGGACCTGGAGATCGCGCCCGTCACGGAACCGGGCCTGGTCCGGGCCGGCTCCACGACCCCGCCGCCCGACGGGGACTCGGCCAGTCCCGAGCCGCCCTCCGGCCGGCCCCGCGAACGCTCGGGCGGCTCCGGGTTCGCGACCGCGCGGACCGTGGGCCAGGGCGTCTGGCACACGGCGCTCACCCCCGGCGAGACCCGGTTCTACAAGGTCCCGCTGGACTGGGGCCGGCGGCTGCACGCCTCCGCCGAGCTGGGCGGCGCCCAGGGCCACGGCTACGTCGGCGGGGCCCTGACCCTCTCCCTCTACAACCCCGTCCGCGGCGCCGTCGACGACACCTCCGCCGGCTACACCGGCACCGCCAAGCCCACCGCGCTCGCCCCGCTGCCGCCGGTGGAGTACGCCAACCGGTACGCGGTACCGGCCGGGGTGACCTCCGTACGGTTCGCCGGTGACTACTACCTCGTCGTGCACCTCAGCACCCGGCTGGCCGAGCCGTTCGGGCCGGGGCCGTACGAGGTGACCCTGCGGGTGCGGGTGGACGGGCGGGCGCACGCGGGTCCCGGGTACGACGGCGGGCCCGTGCCCGAGGACGTCTTCACGATCAGCGAAGCCGACCGTGCCGCCGCGCTGAGCGGGGGCCTCGGGGACGCGGTCACCGGGGCCGCCGGGGGGCAGGGGGCCGGGGACGGCGGCGGTGACGGGGTGATGCGGCTGGTCGCCGTCGGGGGGATCGGCTCGGGGACCGCGCTGTTGCTGGTCCTCGGCGGCTGGACGGTGGCGGCCCGGCGGGCGGACACCCGGAAACGGTGACGGCGGGACCGGTCGCCTTGGCAGAGCCGGGTCAGAGTCGGGTCAGGGCCCAGAAGCCCACGGCGTAGCAGACGAGCGCCAGCAGCAGGAGGGGGATCACGGCCTTCGCGGGCGGGCCCGGACGCCTCGGCGCGCGCCGCGCCCGGTGGCGCCGGCCGGGCGCGGGCGCGGGTGCGGACGCGGTCGCGGGTGCCGGGAGGGGAGGGGCGGGCGGTGCCGGGTGCGGGGCGCGGGCGGTGTAGGCGGCGGTGGTCGTGTCGGCGGGCGGGGCCGGCGGGGGGACCGGTACCTGGACCGGAGGCGGGGGTGCGGGTGCGGGTGTGGGCGGCAGGGGGCGGGCGTCGGGGGTCGGGTCCGGGGGCCGCTGGGGCGGGGGGGG
>NZ_JODT01000027.1 GCF_000720835.1 Streptomyces achromogenes subsp. achromogenes
AGAACCGCCTTCAGGCCATCGAACGGGACACCGACGTGGCCTAACGAGTGGTGCACATAACTTCGTACTCGGTGGTGCACTCACACGAGTACCTGGACAGAGGACCATCAAGCTGAACCATGCAACGGTCAGTCGGCTTTGGCGGGCGCTTCGGTCCGCGCCCGGGTCGAGGCGAGCCGGTAGGAGTCGGTGCCGGTCTCGATGATGGTGCCGTTGAAAGTCAGGCGGTCGACGATGGCCGCGCAGAGGCGAGGGTCGGTGAAGGTCTTGGTCCAGCCGCCGAAGGACTCGTTGGAGGCGATGGCGACGCTGTTCTTCTCCTCGCGTTCGGTGAGGACCTGGAGGAGGAGTTCGGCGCCGTGGCGGTCGAGCTCCATGTAGCCGAGCTCGTCGATACAGAGCAGGTCGACGCGGCCGTAGCGGGCGATGGTCTTGTTCAGCTGCTTCTCGTCGGCGGCTTCCACCAGCTCGTTCACCAGCTTGGTGGCGAACGTGTAGCGAACGCGGTAGCCCTGCATGGCGGCCTCGGCGCCCAGGGCGATGAGCATGTGGGACTTGCCGGTGCCGGAGTCGCCGATCAGGCAGAGCGGCTGGCTCTTCTTGATCCACTCGCAGCTGGCAAGGGTGTTAATCACAGCCGGGTCGATGTTGGGATTGGCGTCGAAGTCGAAGGTCCGCAGCGACTCGTCTCGGGGGAACCCGGCGGCCTTGATCCGGCGCTCCGAGCGGCGTCGGGCCCGGTCGTCGCATTCAGTCATCAGCAGCTCAGCGAGGAAGCCCCGGTAGGTCATCTGATCCTTCGCGGCCCGGTCGGCGATCTCGGCGAACTCGTTGCGGATCGACGGCAGCCGCAGCAGCCGGCAGGCGGTGTCGATGGCCGTGGTCGCAGCCTGCTCGGTCAGGTTCCGCTGGCGGGGCAAGGTGGTCATGGAGCTTCTCCTTCTCGCACGTCACCGCCGTCGGCGCGGCGGTGTCGGAGCAACTGGTCGTAGTGGGTCACTGAGGGCAGCGGCCCGGTGTCCGGCGGAAGATGGTTCAGCTTCCACTCGTGCAGGAAGGTCACGCTCGCCCCCGGCCCGGCAGTCGGCCGCTGCGTCTGGACCTCGGCGGCAGCGGGTTCCTCCTCGGCCTGAGCGGCTTTGCGAGCCTCCAGCGCGACCGCGTCCGCGGTCAGGGCCCCTGCCCGAAGAGCGGTGGCCAGGCCGGCGACGATGTGCTCGTGCGCGAGGTGACGGCCCAGCAGCAGCACCTCGATCAGAGCCCGGGTGCCCTCGGTGTCGCCGTGGGCCCGGACCGCCGCGGCCCACCAGGCGTCGTGGACCGGGGTGAACTTCCGCCTGGTCGAGCGCGGTCGCGCCGGGAAAGGCGCCCGGCTTGCGGATCAGAGCCTCCAGGTAGTGGTCCAGCTCCAGCCGGCAGCTGCCCTTGGGGATCAGCTGCTCATGCCGGGCCACCTCCACGTTCCTGTCGTAGACCACCAGGTGAGAGGCGTGCAGCAGCACCCGGACCCGCTTGCCGATCAGGCGGACCGGCACCGAGTAGCGGTTGGTGCGGACTGCGATTTGGCCGTAGCGGTCGACCCGCGGAGTGAACACCCGCCCCGTCTCGAACGGATCCTCCGGCAGCGGCAGCAGCCGCAGGCGCTCGTCCTCGAAGTACTCGTCGATCGTCGGGGCCCTGGCTCCGATCCGGCGCCGCCCGTCGTGCCGGTCCCACTGCTCGACCAGCTCGTTCAGCTCCGCCAGCGACTCGATCCGGAACCGGCACGAAGTGGTTGCGGCGGAAGTAGCCGATTTGCCCCTCGACGCCGCCCTTCTCGTGGGCGCCCTCGATGCCGGGCCGGCAGTAAAAGCTCTCGATCCCGAAGTGCGACTTGAAGGCGATCCATCGGTCAGCCTCCACCCGGGCCCGTCTCAGCCCCAGCACCCGGGCGACGGCCGCCTTCAGGTTGTCGTAGCGGACCTTGCTCCGCGGAACCCCGCCCAGCGTCCGCAGCGCGTGGACGTGGCCCTCGAAGAACGCCTCCTGCCCGCAGGAGGCGAAGACGCGGTGGACGGCCTTCCCCGAGTAGGACAGGCAGAAGGAAAACAGATAGCACGTCACCACCTCGCCGGCGAGCTTCACCGTCACGTCGCCGAAGTCGACCTCGGCCTCCATACCGGGCTGGTGCGTCTGCGGGACGAACGCCTCGATCGAACCCTTGCCCGACTCCACGAGGATCTGCGGCTTGCGGTCGGCAACGTAGCGGCGGACCTGCTGGTAGGAGACCTCGGCGCCGTGCTCTTCGACCAGGCGGTGAAAGATACGAGTGACCGTGTGCCGCTGCTTGCGCGGCGCGTCCAGGTCGGCCCCGCAGGGCCAGACCGAGTCCACGGCCTTCCTGATCGTCCGCCACGACACGTTGTACTTGCGCGAGATCTCCCGCATCGTCATGCCGTCTCGGTGGTCGCGCCGGATCGCAGCGTACAGCTCGACCTTCGACATCTGCGGCATGACCAGGGCCTTTCACCAGGAGCACCCCGATGCTGGCCTGGCAAGTACCCCGGTGACGTCGAAACTCGTGAACATCACCCGTCCGTGGTTCCGGGTGACTCCCAAACTCGTGAACAACTGACGTCACGACTCGTGATTAAAGCCAGTCGGCCTTCTCAGGGATGGTGTGGGCAATGCCGCGCCTTCGCAGGTAGGCACGGAAGCCGCGGGAGCTGTATGCCTTGTCCGCGATGACCTGGTCGGGCCTGCGGCGTGGCCGGCCCGGGCCGATGCGGGGAACGCGGATCCGCTTCAGCAGAGGGCGTGCGCAGACACTGTCGTGGCGCTGGCCGGGCGTGAGCAGGATCGCGAGTGGGCGGCCCTGGCCGTCGCAGGCGAGATGGACCTTCGTCGTCAGTCCGCCTCGGGACCGGCCGAGGGCGTGATCGTCCGGTTCGTCCCGCCGGTGCCTCCCCCTTTTCGACCGGTGGCAGCGGCATGCTGGTGGGCGCGGACGATGGTGGAGTCGATCTGGACCAGCCAGTCGATGTCGCCGGCCGCATCCGCCTGGGCCTGAATCTGTTGCAGGGCCCGGGTGAACACCCCGTCGAGGGCGTAACGGCGGAAGCGGGTGTACACGGTCTTCCACGACCCGTAGCGTTCCGGCAGGTCACGCCAAAAGATCCCGGTACGGATCTTGTAGACCATCCCATTGACGACCTGCCGGTCCTCCACGCGGGGCCGCCCCGTGGCGGTCCGGGGTATCAGTGGAGCGAGCAACTCCCACTCCAGGTCAGTGAGTTCATGACGGCGTACCACGACACCATGATCTATGACCCAGATGATCTTTGAAGACGGACCCTAGCCCAGTCGCACACCGATGGCTACGGTGTCCCGGGAGACGCAGGGGGGCGCGGTGCCTGACTACGTCTGCAAGCTGTGCGGTGAACCGGTGTCGGCCGAGTTCGGCCGCGAGATACGGGCGGCGGTCGCGCACGCCCAAAAAGCGGGGCATGCGAACGCCGGCCTCACGCACCCGAACAGCATCCACGCCCGGACAACACGGTGGACGGGGCCCCGGCGGGCAACCGCGCCGCGCCCCGGCCAGCCGCAAGGGTCCTTCCCGTCGCAACGCCGCGTGGTCTTCGGGCTGGTGTTGTTGGGGCTGGCGTTCGTTGCCGGTGTGACCATCGCCGAAGCGGTCGATGACGATCCCCCTGCGTTTCTCGGTTGCCATGAGCGCGTTATCCGCTGCTGATCTGCGGGGTCGGCCGCGGCTCCGACGTTCTCTTCTCGCCGCTCATCCCGGCCGCCTGGACGACGGACCGAGCCACCACGTTCATCAGCCGGGCCGCGGAGTCCTGCGCGGTGACCACCATAAAGGGAACCACCGAAGCCGCCGCTGAGAGTATCGGCCCATCGGTCCAGGGCGCCTTGAATCGAGCCACATGAAGTGGCATCCGGAATGGCCTATTCGCTCCTGTCTGCCGCGTCTGAAGTTCCGCCAGGATTTAGCAGGCTCGACGATCGCGGTCAATCATAGCGTGATCGTTGCTCAACTAGGAGAACGATCTAATGGCGTGAAGGAGGAAAAATGAATCAACTTTCCCACAGGGCAGCGCAAGCGTCCTTGGGAGGCGGCAAGCTGGGGCGTGTGGGCGCCGTATTCGCAGGGATTATACTTACGGTCGCGATGTTAGGGACTGCGGAGGCGCAGGAGAACTCACAGGTCGACAGCGTCAAGGCTGGCTTCATTGCAGAAGCCAGAGCGGCACACCTGAGCAGCGTTGAGGCCAGTGCCCTTCAGGCGAAAGTAGACAGCTTCATGGCAGGGGTCAAAGCGACGCAAGTGGCCCCCAACTTGATCAACCTGGCCGACGGTGGAACCATCTACGTGGCAGTACCCGGTGAGGCTCACTTCCGCGACCTGACGCCTGGCGACAACGAGATCACCTATGACCCCTGTGGTGGGGGTTCAGCTGATTCCGGGTACTTCTGCGCCTACGAGTCCCCGTACTTCGGCGGAAGCTCAATTCCCATGTATGCGTGCCACACCTACAACATTCCGTTCTACGGCGGGGGATCGTGGGATAACAATCAGTCCACTGGCACGAGGGCGAGGATGTTTAGCGGGTACAACAACGCTGGCACCCTGGTCTACACAACACCGGGCGCACGCAGCTACGACACCTATGGGGATTGGACACCTGTGGGTTCGGTAATCAACTGCTAGAGGCTGTCCCGTAACTGCTGGTCAGAGGTGAGATGATCTTTCCGTAGCTGGTGTGATCACGGCGTCGGAGCCCTCGTGGATAGGCCCGTTCACCGGACTGAGCCCACGGCAGTGCAACAAGCTGATCACCGCGCTGCGGCGCGAGGGAGCCGATCCAGTCCGCAAGGGCTGGCCGTGGTCGTTGCCGTTGGAGGACCGGGTGCTGCTGGTGGCCGCGTACTGGCGCACCAACCTCGCCTCGCGCCAACTCGCCCCGCTGTTCGGCGTGTCCAAGTCGGCGGCCGACCGGATCGTCGACCACCTCGGGCCGGCTCTCGCGCTCCGGCCCCGCAAGCGGTTCGCCAAGGACACCGTTCTCATCGTGGACGGCACCCTGGTGCCCACCCGCGACCACACTATCGCCGAGCGGTCGAAGAACTACCGGTATTCCACCAACCACCAGGTCGTCATCGGCGCCGATACCCGTCTTGTCGTCGTGGTCGGACGGCCGCTCGCCGGGAACCGCAACGACTGCAAGGCATGGGAGGAGTCCGGCGCCAAGGCCGCCGTCGGCAACACCCTCACCATCGCCGACGGCGGCTACCCGGGCACCGGACTACTCGTCACCCCCCACCGCCGCAAGCACGGCCAGAGCGAACTCCCGAACTGGAAAGAGGAACACAACAATCCCCACAAGCAGGTCCGGGCCCGCGTCGAGCACGTCTTCGCCCGCATGAAGACCCGGAAGATCCTCCGCGACTGCCGCTTCAAAGGCGACGGCGTCCACCACGCCATGCTCGGCATCGCCCGGATGCACAACCTCGCCGTCGCCGGATAGGTAAGCGTGCCTCACGGCGGCCCGCTTGCCCGAGGCGACTTCAAGATCTTTGCGGGACAGCCCTTAGGTGGCCTGGCCTGAATCGTCGGTCAGAGCAGCCGCGGTCAAGCTGAGGTGCTGGACCAGGACCGCGGCTGCGGTGTCGGCGTCGCGGGCCAGCACCGCCTCCTCCAGCCTGCGGTGTTCCTTGGCTCCGTCCCGGTCGGGGTTGCGGTGTGCCGACCAACGGCGGGCCAGCTCACTCGCGGTCCACAATCGGTCGAAGGTCTCCAGCAGTGCGCGGTTGCCACACCCCTCCAGCAGCGTGCGGTGGAAGGCTCTGTGAGCTTCGGCCCACGCAGCGGTGTAGTACTCACCCTCCTCCGGCGCGTATGCCGGAGTACGCACCAGACGATGGTGGGCGGCCCGCACCCGGGCCTCCCATTCGACGTCGCCACGCTCAACGGACATGCGCAGTACGACCGGTTCGACGGTCCTACGGGCTTCCGCGATCTCCTGCCAGCGGCGGTCGGAGAAGGACGGGACTGCGAAACCGCGGTTGGGCAGCCGGTCGGCGAGCCCCTCACCGACCACCCGCACGAGCGCCTCGCGCACCACGGCCAGGCTCACACCCTGCTCCTTGGCAAGATCCTGCGGCTTGAGAGGGGCGCCAGGGGGGTGGTCCCCGCGCATGATCGCATCCCGCAGGTGTGCGTAGACCCGTTCGGAAAGCATCTGCTTCCCCGGCGGGGTCGAGGAGTGCGCCGTCTGAGTCATGAGCCCATCCTAGACGATCTACGGATAATCGATTATTCATGTTACGGTCGATTAAGTGATCGATGAGGGACGTCCTCGTCCGGAAAGGAACGACAGCTGTGCCTGCCAACGACCCCTTCGCCCGCCTCCCCCAGGCGGCCTCGTTCACCGTCACCAGCACCACCGTCACCGACGGCGCCGCGTGGCCGCCCGAGCAGCACTCCTCCGGCCTGCCCGGCGGAAAGGACACATCCCCGCAACTGTCCTGGAGCGGCGCCCCGGACGGCACCAAGTGCTATGCCGTCACCGTCTACGACCCCGACGCCCCCACCGGGTCCGGGTTCTGGCACTGGGCGGTCGCCGACATCCCCGCCACCGTCACCGAGCTGCCCGAGGGCGCCGGCGACGACACCGGCTCACAACTGCCCGAGGGCGCCTACCAGTTACCCAACGACGCCCGCGTGGCCCGCTACATCGGCGCCGCCCCGCCGGCCGGACACGGCCCGCACCGTTACTTCGTCGTCGTGCACGCCCTCGACATCCCCGCGACGGGCGTCCCGGCCGACGCCACACCGGCCGTACTCGGCTTCACCATGGCCGGTCACACCCTCGGACGCGCCGTGCTGATCGCCACCGCCGAAACACCCGCCTGACAGCGCCGCCCGACTCCCGGAGACACCACCGCCATGCACCTCGACACTCTTCCCGACGACGCCCCCACCGGCGACGGCCCGATAGACCTGAACGCCGTCCGCGACGTCAGCCGCGCCGTCAGCGCCGCCCATCTGTTCATCTATCTCGTCCCCGAGACAGCCGAGGAAGCAGCCGAGCTCGGCGTGACCGACCGCGGGCCGGCGTATCTGGCCTTCCGGTCGGCCGCGATGGGCGCGGTTCCGTGGCAGGTCACGCTCGCGGCCTTTTACAACTTCAGCCCGCGGGCCGTGCGGGCCATGGCGGGCGTGTGGGACGCCGCGCCGCCGGAGCGGTGGCAGGCCGCCCGCTTCCTGGCCGCCGGCCGCGCGATGCGGCGCGTCAACGTACATTTCACGGATGACCACCTTGCCGAGGCGCGCTCACTGATCGACCCGGTCGTCGCCGGTGCCGACTACGCTGGCAAAGTGCTGGCCGCCGCGAACGCCTCGGTCGCGCTTCCCCCCGATCCTCTCGTCGCACTCTGGCAGCAGATCACGGTGGCGCGCGAGTGGCGCGGCGACGCCCATCTCGTCGTACTCGCCGACAACGGCCTCGGGCCCTGCGACTGCCTCGTTCTGCACACCGCAACCGGCGGCCTCCCCACAGCTCTGGCGCGAGCAACCCGCCGGTGGGACGACGAGGAGTGGAGCGCGGCGACGGCACGCCTCGTCGCGCGCGGCTGGCTCGACTCCCACGGCGTGGTCACCGACGCTGGCAGCGCGGCACGCGAGCGCATCGAAGTGGAGACAGACGAGCACTGCGCCGCGCTATGGGCACCGATCGGCAACGCAGGCGCCCGCCGCTTCGCCTCGCTCATCGCGCCGATCACCAACGCGTTCACCGCAGCAGGGATGTTTCAGACCGTTCGCGGATAATCTGATCTCGCATAAACGGTCCTTTGTGCGAGCAAGATCAACAGCAGGCCGCCGAACCCTCATCGGACCCGGATTCGTTCCCAGAACCCGTTCTCACGCAGCAGCGGGACGGACCCCCTTCTGAGACTTGCATTGTGCGACAATCCGCGCCCATGACGGACCCTCAGCAGCCTTCCCCGAATGATCGGTCGGACGCGGACGACGTTGAACAGCACGCCTGTCCGAAGTGTGATGCCCAGCCCGGCTCGCCGTGCCGCTCGCGCGGCGGCGCGGTCGCCTCGGCCTACCACACTCGCCGCTTCACCGTGGTGCCCCGGCTGAAGAAGGCGCTGCGAGTGCCGACCCCGGCCGACCGGGGTCCGGGCCGGCCGTGGCGGCCGGGCACCCGCCGCCAGCGCCAGTCGACCCGGACCTGCCGAGCGCCGACATCCGCATCGGGTACGCCCGGTGCTCGACGCTCGGGCAGGAACTCGACTCCCAGCTCGACGCGCTCAGCAAGCACGGCATCCCGAGGGACAAGATCTTCAGCGAGAAGATCAGCACCCAGGTGCGGGTCCGCCCCAAGTTCGAGGAGGCGCTGAGGACGGCGCGAGAGGTCAGGCACACGCCCCGCACTGCCGGTCATCTTCACCGTCTACGAAATGAAGCGGCTCGGCCGGGACGCCGCCGAGCTGACGGCGCTCGCCGACCACCTCACCGCGCACGGCCTGGTACTGGAGATGCCGGCCGGACCCCTGCCCGGCATCTACGACCCCACCGGTCCGGGGAAGCTGCCCTTCGCGTTCTTCGCAGCGATGGCGGAGACCGAGCGGGAGAACATCCGGGAGTCGACCCTGGAAGGGCTCGACACCGCGGCACACAAGGGCAAGCACCGCGGCCGGCCGCCAGTCATCACCGAGGACATGCCGCACACCGTGCTCCGCAGACGCGCGAACGGCGAGTCCGTCGAACAGATCCAGCCCGACCTGATCATCCCTACCGGCAAGCGCAAGGGGCAGAGCCCGTCCGTCGCCAGCATCTACCGCGCACTCGCCGAACACGAGAAACGGGTGGCGTACCCCGAAGCCATCGAACAGGCCCACGCCGACTTCGCCGCCCTCACCGACAGCGAGGTACCTGAACCGCGCACAAAAACCAAGGCCCTGACGACACGCTGAGTTACTTGTCACTTCACGGCAGCTGCGGGAGAACAGAGCCTATCTGGAGGGCCGTTCCATCGCCGCCCTCGCCCGCGACCACCACGTCAGCCGCGGCGCCATCCGCACCGCCGTCGCCGACCTCCTGCCCGAACACACCTCCGCCGACGAAGACGGCCCGAACGTTTGTTGACAGATGGGGCCCGTGCGGGGCTCCCGCCTGGATCGCTCTGGAGCAGAGTGCCTACCGCTTGAGCTCCCGTCTGAGCCCCAGTAGGTAGCCGGTAGCGCTGCGGCGCTGATCGGCGGCTGCCGCACGGGCGGATCGGGTGGAGGCCACCAGCTGGACGGCCACGGCTCCGCCCGCTCCAAGAAGCGGGGGGAGGTTCACGGTGTGGGCGCCGAAGGCTGCAAGCGCCGGCAGTTCCAGCGATCTGAGGCCGATGACTTCGCGGATGGGTTGCAGGCGCAAGGAGCGAAGCCCTCGTGTGAGGTCCTTCAGGGGTCGGCTGAGGTTGCGATCTGCCATGGCGGCGATCCGGGCCTGGACCACTGCCGGGTCGGCGACTTGGTCGAGAGCGGCGAACTGGGATCCGAGCTCATCCAGGTGGGCACGGAACGTGTCGAACTCGTCGGAGAGCCGCAACCGTGCTCTGACGATGTCCTTGGCCGGGATCTCTTCGATAGCCTGGGGAAGCACAGCCTGCACCGCTGCGGCGGCGTACACGCCGGCTGCCGGGGCCATGACGGGTAGGGCCGGGCGGGCGCGTCCGTTCTGACTGTTCGGCAACCACCAGCGGCCAGGGTTCGGCCCTGGGGCGGAAGGGCCCAGGAGTGCCTCCTCGAAGTCCGAGGCAGTCCAGCCAGGCAGCGCGAAGAGCGTGGGGTCGTCGGTCACGGGCACCAGGGCGTTGGCATGGGCGATCCGGTCAACAAGCGCTCGAGTGTAGACCGACACCAGATGCGGGTGGAGCCCGATCCAGTCGCCAACGGAGTTCTCTTCCGTGTGGGTCCCGATCGGGACCCACTCCCGGGACCGCACCACGAAGTTCCTGAAGGTGACCCACCAAGTCGTTGGAGTGATGGTGCCCAGCTGTGAGCGGTGGAGCCAGCCGAACGGGTCCAGGTGGACGACACCTGCGCGCGACCGATCGCTCAACATCTCGGACGGGAAGCCGTAGCGAGGAAGGAGCCGGGCTTCCTCCCGCTGCATAACCCCCTTCAGCTCCTGGGACACCTCGTCGGCGTATCGGGTCGGGTCGATGTCCGTGAAGAACCCCAACTCGTCACGGAGTACCTGTGCCGTGGCGGAATCGTGGAAGGAGTGACCGGGCGGGTGCACGCGGGCAAGACCCGGCAGGTACAGGGCTGCTCGCTTGAGCCACCCGTCGTCCCGCACATGGAAGTACGGGTAGTACAGGCCGACCGGCTCCACGTGTACCCCCTGCACAGCATCGGTCAGGTCCACCGCTGCCAGCGCGGCCACCCCCTGGGCTCGAACGCCTGAGCATCCACCTCGCCGGCCTCACGGTATGGAGCGGCGGACAACGCGACGGTAGCCCAGACCACTCCGGCCCGAAGGGAAAATCGAAGGATCCCCGCCCAGAGACCAAACCCCAAGACGTCGAGCATGCTGAACTTGATGTCCAGGCGGGCGTCGTAGGGGTCGGCCCGCACGAAGTGCGACGGGATCAGTTCTCAGCGGTCTTGTCCTCCCCCTCGTCGGCCTCCGCCGGGTCGCGCAGGGGCCTCAGCGCGCCGCCGACCGGGCCGGAACCGCGGAAGCTGTAGCGGCCCAGGACGTTCAGGTTGGCGTGCTTGAGCGGGGAGAGCCGGGCGACGTCCTCGGTGGACCTTGGTTGTCAGTCCTCCTCGGGATCGACCGAAGGCGCGATCGTCCGGTTTGTCCGGCCAGCACCTCCCCCTTTTCGACCGGTGGCGGCAGCATGCTGGTGAGCGCGGACAATGGTGGAGTCGATCTGGACCAGCCAGTCGATGTCACCGGTGGCGTCGGCCCGGGCCTGCATCTGCTGCAGGGCCCGGGTGAACACGCCGTCCAGAGCGTAGCGATGGAAGCGGGTGTAGACCGTCTGCCACGGCCCGTAGCGTTCGGGCAGGTCACGCCAGGAGATCCCGGTGCGGATCTTGTAGACCATCCCGTTGATGACCTGCCGGCCTGCCACCCGGGGTCGGCCTGTCGCCACCCGCGGTATCAGCGGAGCGAGCAACTCCCACTCCGGATCAGTGGGTTCATGGCGACGTATCACCCCGCCATGATCCACCACCCGATGATCTTTGAAGACGGACCCTAGCTCACGTTGACGATTCCGCTGGCCGCGCGGTAGCGCCATCCAGAGCCGAGGGTGTTGCAGTGGATGGTGGACCATCCATTGTTGCTGGCGTCGTTCCCCCTGAGCACCCGGCTCCTGCCGTCGGAGTGGTCGCAGTACGCCTTCACGTAGTAGACCCTTTGCGTCTGGCAGTGGGCGCCGAAGTAGTTCGAGTCGGAGCCAGGCGTGCAGTAGGACGGGATGCTGCGGGCTGAAACGGGCTCCGCCTGGGCGGGGGCGGTGAGGGCGAGCGATCCGAGCAGCGCTGCCCCTAACGAACCAGCGATCCGATGCGTAGCGCGCATGACAACTCCTCCAGTCGTGGGTCCCGTGCACCGAATGGATCGGGCCGGGTGTGGGGTTGGAGCTCCTCCCCGCTATTCGGGCAGGAGGAGCTGGTGAGAAACGGTCTGCCGTCAGCCGGGACGACCTCGACTGAGCAACCGGGCATCACTGAGACTGTTGACCGCTGAGGGGCGGGGCAACGGCCACCGGCTGTCCCGGACAGACTCGGGCTGTCCGGGCTGGTCAGAGCCTTGTCCGGATCCCACCCCAGACAGCCAGGCATGGCGGATTCCGCCGTTGTCCCCTCTGTTGAAGTGGAATCAGGTCGACATTGACGACTGGCCGGCCCACCAGTAGCCCCTCGGGGCCGAGCTGGTTCGAAGCACCACCTCGTCACCGACGGGCACGGCACTCCGCTCGCAGTCCTGCTGACCAGTGGCAACCGCAACGACGTCACCCAGCTCCTGCCGCTGCTCGACGCCATCCCGCCGGTCCGCGGTCGCGTCGGCCGGCCCCGCCGCAGGCCAGACTCCCTGTTCGCCGACCGCGGCTACGACCACGACATCCACCGCGACCAGGTCCGCGAACGCGGCATCGTGCCCGCGATCGCCCGGCGCGGAACACGACACGGCACCGGGCTGGGCACCTACCACTGGGTGCGCAGTTTTGCGTGGCTGCACGGCTTCCGGCGGCTGCGGATCCGCTGGGAACGGCGAGCCGACATCCACGAAGCCTTCCTCAGGCTCGCCTGCTGCCTGATCACTCAACGGCAGCTCCACTCATTGTGTTGCGTTGTCAGCCGATGAGGGCCTGGGTGATCTGCCGGGTGGTCTGCGCGGCGACCCGGGGGTTGGCGGCGGCGTAGGCGGTGTAGGCGTTCAGACCGGTGGCCAGAGCCCAGCCACGCCCCCGCATCCAAGTGGCATCGTCCACGCCGAGGGCATCGCGGAAGGCGGCTCGGCTGTCGGCCGTCATCAGGGTGAAGGCGATCATCAGGTCGCAGGCCGGGTCACCGGTGCCGAGCCCGCCGAAGTCGATGACGGCGCTGAGGCGGCCATCGACGGTCAGCAGGTTGCCGGTGTGGAAGTCGCCGTGAAACCACACCGGAGGGCGGTCCCATCCGGGGGCGCTCAGCGCCGCGTCCCACAGTCCGGTCATCGCTGCGGCGTCGAACATGCCATCGACCTTGGCGATGGCGAGCCGCGTCGCGCGGTCCCGGTCGGACAACGGCCGGCCGGTGAGGTCTTCCCGGATGTTCTCGGCTGGGGTGTCCTCAGGCGCGAACCGCTGCAGGGCGGTCAAGAACTGGGCCAGTTCAATGGCGGCCCTGGAGGAGTCGGCCAGCGCCTCGGCGGTCGCCACCTCTCCGTCCAGCCAGCGGGACACCGCCCAGGGCCACGGATAACCGAAGTCCGGGTCACCCACCCCTACCGGCACCGGGATGGCGAGGGGCAGGTGCGGGGCGAGTCGAGGCAGCCACTGGAATTCCTTCCTGGCTTGCCCGATGGCTCCGGCATGGCGGGGCAGCCGGACGGACAGCTCCTCGCCCAGCCGGTAGATCACATGGTCGGAGCCAGCCGGGCTGAACGGCTTCAAGGGCAGTCCCGCCCACTGCGGGAACTGAGTATCGACCAGACGCCTGACCAGTGCCCTATCGATCTTGGGGAGAGTGTCCGCAACTCTCACGGTTACCAAGAGCAGC
Organism: Streptomyces achromogenes subsp. achromogenes; assembly: GCF_000720835.1. Classification (GTDB taxonomy): domain Bacteria; phylum Actinomycetota; class Actinomycetes; order Streptomycetales; family Streptomycetaceae; genus Streptomyces; species Streptomyces achromogenes. The sequence goes on from NZ_JODT01000027.1 coordinate 13,279, forward strand.
TCCTGTGGCCGGCCCGGTCCCTGCGACGGGCAGTCGGAGCCATCACAGTGGTTCGCGGCTCCGCCTGTCGACCGAATTTCGCAACACACCCGGCGGCATGTGGCAGACCGTGATGTCCAAGCCCGTCTTGGCGGCCAGGGCGGCGAGTTCGGTCTTCCAGGCGCGGGTGCGGTAGCCGTTGGACCCGCCCCGTCCGCGGTGATCAGCAGGCGGGTGGCGGCCGGATAGTCGTGCCGGCCCCGGGCCTGCCACCAGCGGCGGCTGGAGGCGACAGCAAACGCGGCGGTGTCGTGATCAGTGCCCACGGTGCGCCCAGCCAGTGTTCGCGGCGATGTCATAGATCCCGTAGGGGATCGCCTTGCCCGGTCCCTGCCGGCCCAGGAAGTCGTGCGTATTGACCAGTACCGGCTCACCGGCAGGCCGCCACTGGTGACCTGGAACTGAGCGTCGCGGTCCGGGTGCTGCCTGCCCTCGAGGGTCTTGGCACCGGCCTGCAGGCTGAAGCCCTCTTCCCGCAGCAGATCCCCGACCGTGCCCGCACTCACTTGGGGAAGGCGGGGTTCGACCCGCGCGGCGGTTGAGTACAGGCACCCTTGCGTACCGACACCGCTCACGACACCCCGCATCCACGACCGATACCCGGCCGGCCCCGGGCCGCCGACGCACCTGGTCGCATCGCACACATCTGGGCGTGGACCCACCGCCACGCCCCGCCACCCGGATACGTCCGCTCCAGCGCGAACTGCTGAGCCCGCGAGGCGTCGCTCCAGCCCCGTCGGACGCACTTCGCGTAGTCGATCACAGCCCGTTTCGGAACCTGTGACCTCCGGGCCGGTTCGCTTCGGTACGGCTGTCCAGGGGTTGGCCCCGTACCAGGTCCTCGGCGTCCCGCGTCAACGCCCCGGTCCCGGCCGGCGGACGACGTCGTCCGCCGAATGCGTACCGGTCGCCGGTGTCTCCCCGCCATCGGCGAGCGGTCGGGCCGCGTAGGTGATGCGGACGACACCGTCGGCGTGCTCTTCGGTGGTGGCGCGGACGCCGAAGACCTCGGCGAGGAGATCGGGGGTGAGCACTTCCAGGACCGGTCCCGCCGCTGCCACGGCTCCTTCGCTCAGGACGACCAGGTGGTCACAGAGGCGGGCGGCGAGGTCGAGGTCGTGCAGGACGGCGAGGGTGGTGACGCCCGTGGCCCGGATGAGGTCGAGGAGTTCGAACCGGGCCCGGATGTCCAGGTGGTTGGTGAGCTCGTCCAGCACCAGGAGCTGGGGGTCCTGGGCGAGCGCGCGGGCCAGCAGGACACGTTGGCGTTCCCCGCCGGACAGGGAGGCGTAGTCGCGGTCGGCGAAGGGCCGTACGCCGCAGCGGTCGATGGCACCGGAGACGGCGTCGCGGTCATCGGGCCCGTCGCGGCCGAGCAGCCCGTGGTGCGGGGCGCGGCCGAGGGCCACGACCTCGGCGACCGTCAGGCCCGTGGTGTTGCCGCCGGCATCCTGGAGGACGGCGGCGGTACGTCGGGCCGCGACGCGGGGGGACAACTCCCACACGTCGTCCTCGCCCACCCTGACCGCCCCGTCCGCCGGGCGCAGGGAGCGGTAGACAGCGCGCAGCAGGGTGGATTTGCCGCTGCCGTTGGGGCCGACGAGGCCGACGATGTCGCCCGCGCGGACCTCCAGGCTCACGTCGCGCAGGACCGGGTTGTGGTCCAGGGTGATGTGGAGACGGTCGACGGTGAGTCTCATGGGTCAGTCCAGGCCCTTGTTGCGGCGCAGCAGCCAGAGGAAGAAGGGGGCGCCGAGCAGGGCGGTGAGGATGCCCAGCGGCAGTTCGTTGGGGCGGTCGAGGGTGCGGGACAGCAGGTCCACGAGCACCAGGTAGACGGCGCCGAGCAGGGCGGTCAGGGGCAGCAGGCGGCGGTGGTCGGCGCCCGTGGTGAGGCGCACGAGGTGGGGGATCATGAGGCCGACGAAGCCGATGCCGCCGGCGACGGCGATGACCGTGCCGGTCAGCAGCGCGCTGAGGACCAGCAGGACGGCACGCAGCCGGTTGACGTCGACACCGAGCGCGGTGGCGGATTCGTCGCCGGCCAGCAGGACGTTGAGGCGCCGGCCGAACAGGGTGAGGAGCGTCGTGGTGACGAGCACGACCACGGTGACCGCGGGGACTTGGTCCCACTCGGCTCCGGCCACGCTGCCCAGCATCCAGAACATGACCGTCCGCAACTCGGCCGGCGTCGCGTGGAGCTGGACGTAGCTCGTCGCCGAGAGGAAGACGTAGCCGATGGCGACGCCCGCCAGCACCAGCCGGACCGGCGCCAGCCGCCCTCGCCGCTGGCCGAGCACGAAGACCAGCGCACCCGCGACGACCGCGCCGAGGAAGGCCGCCGCGGAGACCCCGAGGCCGGCGAGCGCCGCGCCGCCGCCCAGGGTGATGACGAGGACCGCGCCGAGCGTGGCGCCGTAGGAGAACCCGAGCACGACGGGATCGGCCAGCGGGTTGGACACCACGGTCTGCAGGACGGCGCCGGTCACGGCCAGGCCCGCGCCGACCACGGCCGCCAGCACCACTCGCGGGGTGCGGAAGTTCCAGACGATCTGGTCGAGCGTGGGGTCGGAGGGCGCCGTGCCCGCCCCGGTGACGTGGTGGAGAACCACTCCCCACACGTCACCGACCGGGACGTTGACGGCACCGATGCTGATCGCCACGATCATGGTGGCGGCCAGCGCGAGGGGCAGGAGCGTGAACGCCAGCGGGACCTTGATCCGGCTCAGAAGGCGTCGGGGTGCAGCATCTTCGCGACCCGCTCCACGGCCAGGTCGTTGCTGGGGCCGAGGTACATCGAGTCGGACAGCGTCACGTACGTGTTGTTCTCGGCTGCCGGCCACTGGGGGAACTCCTTGAGCAGTTTCTTGGCGTAGGCCGCCGGGTCCGGGTCGTTGTAGCCGATGACGACGAGGGCGTCCACGTCGGTGGCGGCCACCTTCTCCTTGCTCAGGTCGGCGAAGGTCGTCCTGGCGGTGTCCTCGAAGGCGTTGGTGCCGCCGGCCTTCGCGAGGATGTCGTTGACGATGCCGTTGGCGACGACCGAGCTGAAATCGTTGCTGCCCATGGACATGTTGGAGAAGAGCACCATCACCTTGGGCTTCTTCTCGTCCCGGACCTTGTTCGCCACCGCGGCGATGTTCTTCTCGGAGGCGGCGATCAACTTCTCGGCCCTGTCGCCGACGCCAAAGATCTTGCCCATGTCACGCAGCAGTCGGTAACTGTCGGTGATGGTCATCTTCGAGGGGTCGTCGTGGCAGCCCTGCGGCGAGACGTAGGTGTTGGCGCCGGCTTTCCTGAGCTGCTCCCGGGTGGCGAAGCCGTTCTTCTGGTCGAAGCCGTAGGTGGTGACGGACAGGACGAGATCGGGGCGCAGGCCGATCATCGATTCGCGCGGGATGTCGTAGGCGTCGTTGAGCCGGACGTCACCGGTGGGCAGCTTCTTGATGGCCTCGGCACGGCCCGCGACCTCGGACATGCCGTATTTCTGCTGGTTGGCGACGATCCTGTCGCCCAGGCCGAGGGCGAGCAGCGTGGAGACCTCGGCCACGGATGCGCCGTTCATGACGACGACACGGCTGGGGGCCTTCTCGAAGGTCTGCTTCTGGCCGCAGTTGTCCAGGGTGACCGGGTAGCCGGTCCCGGCGGCCGCGCTTTCGGTGGACTCGGCACGCGATCCGACGTCCGGCGAGGGATCGTCGCACGCCGCGGTGAGCAGACAGAGGGCCGCGGCCAGGGCGACGGCGGTCGGCCGGTTCATCGGCATGTGGGCTCCTTGCGAAAGGCCCGGGCGCGTGGCCCGACTGGTTCTGCTGCAGTAGTCGGCGCGAGGTGGCCGTGAGTTCCGGCAGCCCAGGGTCTTTTCGCGGGTACGCGAGGACGGGCCGACAAGGTGGACGCCCACGGACGGCCGTGGCCCCCCGAGGAGGAGCGGCTCGCCGTGTACGGCGTGCGTGGTGGAAGTGGGCGCGCCCGAGACCGCCCGGTGGATCGGATGCAGTCCGGTGCCCGTCAGCGGGCCGGCGGCGACGCCGGTCAGGGCGCGGTGATCCAGTGCCCGAAAAGCCCGGGCGGTCGTGGCCGCCGACGAGCGGTTCGGTCGTCGGCGTGATCGGGGCCGGGCTCCGTCCGGGTGCGCCGGCACCGTCCTCGGCCACTGCGGCCTGTGTGCGGCAGCGGCCGGCAGGGCCGCGGTCGGCGCGTACGGGCTCGTGCCCAGGCAACGCCCCGGGGCCTGCCGCCCGCATAACCGGATTCAGCAGCCGGCCTTCACGGGCGAGGTCCTCATCCTGCGCGCCGCCCGGGCCCGCCGGTGCCGTGTCCGCCGCCGTCACCCGATTCCGGGGCGGACGACCAGGGCCAGGGCCTTCACGCGTCCGCTGTGCTCGAAACGGAGGGTGAAGGGTATGCGGTCGCCGATCTGCCAGCGGGTGGCCGCCGGTACGGTCACGTCGCTGGTGAGCGGGGACATGGTGAGGGTGGCGGACGCGGGGACGGTCAGGGAGTCCGTGGGCCGGCGGTAGGCGGCTCCGCCGGCGGTCATCCGGTGGCCGCTGAGGGAGATGTCCCCGATGACCGCCGGTGAGGTCACCTCGACGAGTCGGTCCTGGGCTCCACCGGAGTTGGTGAGGGTGAAGAAGGCGGCGGTCTCCGGGACTCCCTCGGAGGGGAGGAAGAGCCGCGCGTCGCTGACGCCGATGCGCGCGGGAGTACCGGCGTTCCCGGTGGTGGTCCAGACCGCGAGGCCGCCCAGTGCGAGGGCGCAGGCGCAGACCGGGGCGAGGGCGGCCAGGGCGGTGTCCGCGAGGCGGCGGCGGGTGGGTGTCCAGGCGTGGTGGGTCATCGGGGGGCCTTCACCTGCGAGTTGGCGGGAAGCGGTCGCTGGACGCGTGTCCGGGGCGGGGCGGCTCGGCTGTCACCGTGTGACCCGGACGGGTGACGGGCGCCGACGGTCGTGGGACGGGGACGGCCGCCAGGTGCGCAGGCGCAGGCTGTTCGCGACCACGAGCACGGAGCTGACGGACATCGCGGCGGCGGCCGGCATCGGGTTCAGCAGGCCCACCATGGCCAGGGGGACGGTGAGGACGTTGTAGCCGAACGCCCACAGCAGGTTGGCCCGGATGGTGGCCAGCGTGCTGCGGGAGAGGCGGACCGCGTCGGCGAGCGCGTCGATGTCGCCGCGGACCAGGGTGACATCGGCGGCGCCGATCGCCACGTCGGTGCCGGTGCCCATGGCGATGCCCAGGTCGGCGCCGGCCAGGGCGGCGGCGTCGTTGACGCCGTCGCCCACGACGGCCACCCGGTGGCCCTCCGCGCGCAGTGCGCGGACGAGTGCGGCCTTGTCCTCGGGGGTGCAGCGGGCGTGGACGTCCTCGATGCGGAGGTCCGCGGCGACGGTGCGGGCGAGTGCCTCGTGGTCGCCGGTGGCCAGCACCGGACGTATCCCCAGGCGCTTGAGCCGGTCCACGGCCCGGTAGCTGCCGGAGCGCAGGACGTCCCCGACCTCGATGATCGCCTGGGTCTCGCCGTCGACGCGGACCATGACGGGTGTGCGGGCGGACGCCTCGGCGGCGGCCAGCGCCTCGGCCAGGGGGGCGGGCAGGGCGCCGTCCGGGATCAGTACTTCGACGAGGCGTTCCTCGACGTGGCCGCGCACGCCGTGTCCCGGCAGGGCGGTGAAGCCGGACACGTCCGGCAGCGGCTGCCGCGGCGCTGCCTGCGCGGTACGGCGGGCGTAGGCGGTGACGGCCCGTCCCAGGGGGTGTTCCGAGCCCTGCTCGACGGCACCCGCCAGCCGGATCGTTTCCTCTTCGCCGATGCCGCCCGGGACGGCCGTGACCCGGGTGACGCTCATGTGGCCGGAGGTCAGTGTTCCGGTCTTGTCGAGCACCACCGCGTCGAGGTGCCGCAGCCCTTCCAGTGGCCTTGGTCCGCTGACCAGGACGCCCAGTTGGGCGCCACGGCCGGTGGCGGCCATCAGGGCGGTGGGGGTGGCGAGGCCGAGCGCACACGGGCAGGCGACGACGAGGACGGCCACGGAGGCGGTGACAGCGGCCTGGACGTCCGCACCGGCGCCCAGCCAGAAGCCGAGGACGGTGGCGGCCAGGGTGAGGACGACGGGTACGAAGACACCCGCGACCTTGTCGGCGAGGCGCTGCGCCCGTGCCTTGCCGGCCTGTGCCTCGGTCACCAGGCAGGTGATGCGGGCCAGTTGGGTGTCGGCGCCGACGGCGGTGGCGCGGACCAGGAGCAGTCCGCCGACGTTCACGCAGCCGCCGACGACCGCCGTGCCGGGGCCCGCCTCTGCCGGTTCGCTCTCCCCGGTGACCAGGGAGAGATCCACTGCGGAACTGCCCTCCGTGACGGTCCCGTCGGCGGCCACGCGTTCTCCGGGCCGTACGACGAAGACCTGGCCCACCCGCAGCTCCTCGATGGGGATGAGGTGTTCACCCGCGCCATCGCGCACGGCGACCTCCTTGGCGGCCAGCCGCGCCAGGGAGCGCAGGGCGACTCCGGTGCCGCGCCGGGCCCGTGCCTCCAGGTACCGGCCCGCCAGGACGAACAGGGGAACACCGACGGCGGCTTCCAGATAGATGTGGGCCGTCCCGCCGGAGGCGGCCGGCACCAGGGTGAAGGGCATGCGCATGCCGGGGTCACCGGCCCCGCCGAGGAAGAGGGCGTAGGAGGACCAGAGGAAGGAAGCCAAGACGCCCAGCGACACCAGGGTGTCCATGGTCGCCGCCGAGTGCCGCAGCGCACGTGCCGCCCGCTGGTGGAACGGCCAGGCGCCCCACACCACGACGGGTGCGGCCAGGACGAAGCACAACCACTGCCAGTTACGGAACTGCCAGGCGGGCACCATCGACAGGACCAGCACGGGCACGGAGAGGAGGGCGGTGACCGCCAGTCGGCCGCGTTCCCGCCCGGGTTCCTGTCCCGCTTCTCCGTCCGTGCCGTCTCCGTCCGGGCGGCTGCGCCGGTCCTGGAGCGGTTCGGGCAGCGCGGCGGTGTACCCGGCCTGTTCGACGGCCGCGACCAGCTGTTCCGGAAGCACCTCGGCCGGATGGTGCACACGGGCGCGGCCGGTGGCCAGGTTCACGCTGGCGGTGACCCCGTCCAGTCTGCCGAGCTTCTTCTCCACCCGCTTCACGCAGGCGGCGCAGGTCATGCCGCCGACGGCGAGGTCGGTCACCACCTCCAGGGACGTGGTCTCGTTAGTCATCGGTGCCCGTTCCCGTGGTCCATGTCCATGCCGTCCATGCCGTCCATGCCGCCGATGTCGGCGCCACCGCCTCCGTGACCGTCCTGAGTGCTTACGGGACCGTGCATCCCCGGTGCGACGGGGCCGACGCCCTTGCCCACGGCGTAGGACGCGACGAACACCAGCACCAGCAGGACGAGGAATCCGCACAGGGCGGGAGGGGGGAGGAGCCGGCGCAGCGGCCCGGCCTGCGGGCCGGCAGCGGATTGCCGGGTCTGCGGCATCTGTGGCATCTCCCGATCGCGTCACACGGCTTGTCCGGCGTTCCGTCGACCGGTGCCGTACCGGTTGAGGAGTCGGACCGCTCGGCGGGCCAGTTCCCCGACCATCGCGTGACGTACGTCACGAGGAGAGTCTGGCGGGGCGGCCCCGACGGACCGGCGCCCGGAGCGCCGCGCGGCCCCTCCCTCATGACGTCGGATGGAGCGGGCGTCCGGTTCCGGACCAACGGCCGACGGCTGAAGCACCACCGGGCATGCGGTGGCACACCCGGAAACGACGTGCAACGGCTCTCCCGTCCCGCGGCGTGTCACCCGGGCGGCCACGGGTAAGCCACTGCCATCATCCCTCCCCCATCCCGCCCACTGGTCCTACGGAGGCAACTGTCATGACCGGTCTTCACGGCATCGAGCCGGTGGCGACGTTCTGCGGAGAGTGCAACTGCGGATGTCCCCAGCTCTTCGTCGACCCGTCCGCGCCCGCGGACCGCCGGATCGTACTGACCGACGACTTCGGGCAACGCGTGGAGATGAGCGCCGATCAGTTCGGATCGCTCATCGCCGACGCCAAGGACGGCAAGCTCGACAGCGTGGTCAAGTCCTGAGCCCTGGGAGAAAGCCCGCGCGTCCCCTCACACGAGGAGGACGAACATGACCGTCATGCCCAGCGCCATCGCGGCGTGGCACGCGGGTTCCAGGGCCGCGAACGCGGCGTCGGCCACCGGCACCGGGGCGCCTGCGGCGACCACCGGCTGCCGGAGGCGGGCGTGGTCGAGGGCGCGGGCCAGCCAGACCACCCCGAGCACCGCCAGCACCAGGGCGAGCAGGCCCGCCACCGTTCTCGGCCCCGTACCGGCCAGGCTCATGGAGGCCAGCCCCGAGCCGTCGGACATGTCCATCCCCGGCATGTCGTGATGTCCGCCCGCTCCGCCGTGGCCCGCCATCGCGCCGGAGGAGCCCATGGCCGCGACCATCCAGGCCATGGCGCCCGTCATCAGGGCATGCGGCCAGGCGGCCATCACCGCCCCGGCCCGGGAGCGGTCACCGGCCCGGAACGGGGCGGCGGCCACGAACCACAGCGCTCCCGCCGTGAACACCACGACCTGCGGCACGGCCGGCAGGTCCATTCCCCAGGGCCAGGCCATCGCGGCCATGAGCGCGCCCATCGCGGCGTGCAGCGCGTGGTCCACCCGCGCGGCGAGGTTCGTCGCGGGCAGGGCCAGCCGCCACAGCCCGTACCCGACGGGAACGGCGAACACCAGCGTCAGGATCCAGCGCAGTCCGTCCGCGGCGATCACACGATCACCCGTCCCCCGCGCCGCCGTACCACGCCCGCCGTCACGTCCACGAGGAGGAAGGCCAGCAACGGCAGGCCGAAGAGGGGGACGTAGTAGCCGACGACCGCAGCCGCGGGCACGACCGGGGCCAGGACGCGTCCCGGTATCCGTCGCCAGGCACCGCGCGCGGGCGCACGGCCGAGCGTGAAGCCCTCGGTCCGGGTCGGCCGGCGCAGCCACCACATGCGGTAGCCCCAGAGGACCATCGCGATCAGGCCGAGGGCGAGCAGGGCCAGGGCGATCTGGTTGGCGAGGCCGAAGAGCAGGCCCATGTGGGCGTCGATGCCCCAGCGGGTCAGCTTGGCCAGGACCGGGAAATCGTCGAAGCGCAGGGTCTCGGTCACCTTGCCGGTGGCCGGGTCGACGGCCACCGAGTCCTGCCGCGACGGCCAGGAGCGGGTGTTCTCCTTCACCACGTACGCGCTTCCCGGCTCGGTGGGCGGGGTGACGACCAGGACACCGCTCAGGCCGGCCCGGTGCGCGGAGGCGACCGCCGCGTCGATGCCGACGTCCTTCGTTCCCGCACCGCCCGCGCTGCCGCCGCCGGCGGCGGGGAGGGCCGTGGAGACGGACGGGGTGGAACCGCCCAGGGCGTCCTGGATCCGCCCGATGCCCGTCCCCGCGTGGGCGGACCAGGTCAGACCGGTCGCCGACAGACCGAGCAGGCCGATCGAGGCCCACAGGCCCACCGCTCCGTGCCAGGGCAGGGTGCGCTTTCGGCCCTTGACCCCGCCGCGCGGCACGACCAGACGCCGCAGCCGCTGCCGGTTGCGCGGGGTACCGGCCCACAGGGCGAGGCCGCCGAGTACCTCCACCCACAGCCAGCTCGCGGCGATCTCGCTGTAATTGCGGCCGAACTCGCCCAGGTGCAGGTTCCGGTGCAGGTCGTCGAGCCAGGCCCGGGCGGGCAGCCACTGGCCGTACGTCTTCAGGGTGCCGAGGACCTCGTGGTCGTACGGGTCGACGAAGGCGGTCATCGAGTAGCCCTCGGGCAGGCCGTCCTCGCTGAAGGTGACACGGGTGGAGTCGGTGGGCCCGGCGCCCTTGGTGACCGACAGCAACGTGCCGTCGGGGACCGCCCACCGCGCCGCGGCCACCTGCGTAGAGAGCGGGTCCGCCATGCCTCGCGGGGTCACCTTCAGCTCGTGTTCGTAAAGGACCGACTCGATCTGCGGAGTCGCGGTGTACGCGAGTCCCGTCACCGCGGCGACGAGGAGGAACGGGCCGATGAGCACGCCGGCGTAGAAGTGCAGACGGAGCAGCAGCGGCCTCGCTTCGCTCCAGAGGCCGGCGGTGGATGCGGCCGGCGGAGGGTTCTGTCCGGCGGTGACCGGCCGGCTCGGCGGTGCGTCGGCCTCGGACTCCGGGTGCGCGGGGCGCGTCACCGGCGTGGGGGCCGGCGGTATCCGGCTTTCGGGCATCTCGGGCTCTTCTCTTCCCCTGGTGCTGGTGTCGGCCGAAGTGGGTGGCCGCACGAGGAGTCGGGGGCATGCCGCCCGGGGTTCCCGGCGCTGCGGGTGAGGCAGGTCACCCGGTGGCCGATGACCGGCTCCCGCGCGAAAGCCGGAGCAGGAGGCGGTCATCGGCCGGGACGCCCGGGCGGATGGGCGTCCGCCCGGGCCGTCAGGCCATGGCGGGCTCCGTCGGCCGGGGGACGGCGTCGGGTTCGTCCGCCATCCACTCGGCCAGCGAGGAGCGGGCGCGGGACACCCGGGAGCGGACGGTGCCGACCGGGCAGCGGCTGACCTCGGCCGCTTCCGCGTACGGCAGGCCCAGGAGCTGGGTCAGCACGAACGCCTCCCGCCGGTCGCCGGGCAGGGCGTCGAGCAGTTCCATGAGGGCGACGCCCTCCTCGAAGCCCGGCAGGCCGGCCGGCTGTGCTCGTTCCGCCGCGCTCTGCCAGTCCTCGGTGTGGGCCTGCCGGGGGCGGCAGGCGGCGCGGCGGAGGCTGTCGGCGACCGCGCGACGGGCGATCGACAGCAGCCAGACGCGCGCCGAGGAACGCCCCTCGAAGCGGGGCAGGGCCGTCAGCGCACGCAGGAACGTTTCCTGGGTGAGGTCGTCCGCCGCCGCCTGGGCGTCGTCGGCGAGGTACGCCACGTAGCGCCGCACGTCGCGCTGGAGGGCCCGGACGAAGCGGTCGACCGCTTCGCCGTCACCACCGGCGGCGGCGAGCGCCCAGGCGGTGACCGTCTCGTCGGTCACGGCGGGCAGGGCAGGGGTCATGGTCCCGTGGTCCTTCCTGGGGTTCCGTGCGGGCAGGCCGGACGTGCCCGGAGGGAGGAGGGCACTCGGCGGTCGCACGGGTGAGGTGGAATCCGTCGGCGCGGGGCGCGGACGGGACCGCCGCCACACGGACGCGGGGGCGGTGAGCCGGCTGTCAGACGACAGCGGTCACCGCGGGAGGACCTCGGGTGGTGAGGGTGTGGACGAGCAGGAACTGCCGCGGTCGCCGCCGGGACCGCGGGGACGGCCGGAAGGACGGCGGGGCGGGGGGTGCCAGGAGCAGGGCCAGCACCAGCCGCAGGGGCACGAAGGCTCGGTCGGCGCAGGCGCGGACCAGCTTGAAGACCGCGCTCTCACCCTGGGCCAGCCACAGCCCGCACAGGACGGCGGCCAGCAGGTGGGCGGCCGGCATGCCCCACGAAGGCATACCGGCCATGTGCCCCATGTCGTGCATGCCGATCACACCGGTCATGCCCATGGACGCCATGTCGTGGCCCATGGGCATGGCGTGGTCCATCGCCATGGCATGGCCCATCGGCGCCATGGCGTCGGTGCCGTGGATGGCCAGGTGGTCCACGTGGCGGGTCAGGCCGGCCTGCGCGGCGACGTCATAGGCCCGGGCGGCCTGCTCGGGGGTGGGGGCGGGGCCGCACAGCAACTGCCCGGCCCACTGCTGCGCCGCGTCGGGCGCCACCACGGCCGGTCGGCTGCCGGACTGCGCGAGCGTGAAGGCGATGTGCAGGCAGGTCTGGACGGCAACGGTCAGACCAGCCACCGTCCGGCGCCGGCGCTCGTGGGCGCCGAAGATCCAGCCGACGGCGCCGACCCCGGCGGCGCCGGAGAGGAGCGCCCACCAGGGCAGCCCCTCCCCGGACATCAGGACGTGGCCGACAGCGGCGAGCAGCACGCAGACGGCCGCGAACACCGCGGCCCGCACCACACGCAGGAACCCGCCGACGGACATGACGGCCATCCTGGCACCCGGCGGGCGAGCACCGGCACGGGGGACCCCGTTACCGCTCGGCCGCCGGAATAGGGGTCAGGCCGCCGCGTCCACCGGACCGCCCGGATCGGCCCGCTCGGCCTCGCACAGCAGTCGCGTGAGTGTGGCGCGTGCCCGGGCGACTCTGGACCGGACCGTTCCGACCGGACAGCCGCTGAGCCGGGCCGCCTCCGCGTAGGGCACACCGACGAGCTGGGTCAGGACGAACGCCTCACGTCGTTCGGCGGGCAGGGCCTCCAGCAGTTCGGTGAGCGCGATGCCGTCGTCGAATCCCGGCACCCCGCGCTCCTGGACGCTCTCGGCGGCGTTCGCCAGTCGTCGACGTCGGCGAGCCGGGGCCGGGCGGATGCGTACCGATAGCTGTCGATCACCGCGCGGCGGGCGATGGACAGCAGCCAGACGCGGGCCGACGAACGCCCCTCGAAACGGTGCAGACTGCCCAGGGCCCGCAGGAACGTGTCCTGGGCCAGGTCGTCGGCGCACTGCGGGTCGGCGCTCAGGTGCGCGACGAAACGCCGGACGTCCCGTTGGAGGGAGCGGACGAAGTTCTCGACTGCTTCCGGGTCACCGCCGCGGGCGGCGAGCGCCCAGGTCGTTATCGACGCGTCGTCGGACCTCCTTTGCGCGCGTGTACTCGTGGGCCGTGACGTTTCGCCGCATGCTGCGGGCAGGGCAGGACTGATCACCTGGTGTCCTTCTCGGCAGGCCGGAGATCCGGCACGCGGATCCGGCGACCGGACCGGGCTGGGCCGCACGGGCCGCGTGACCGGGCCGGCGAGGGCGTAGGGACGGATGCACGCCCGGGGTGCGGCGTACATCCGTACTGGCCGAGGCCGCCGGGGCGTGGTGCGCCCGGAACGGCGTCGGGAACCGGCTGTCTCAGAGAACAGCGGTTCCCGGGGGCGGGCCCCGAGAGGTGATCGCGTACACCAGGAGCAGCCCGCGCGGTCCACCGGCCGTGCGGTCACGGCGCGGCGTGACGCGCGGGTGGCCGAGGGGTGCCGGGAGGCCGAGCGGCAGCCTGATCGGGGCGGCCAGCCAGCCGGCGAGAGCCGACAGGATGCGGAACGCCGCGCGTTCGCCGTGCGCGAGCCAGAGGCCGCTCAGCAGCGCGGCCAGCAGGTGGGCGGCGAACATGCCCGTGGAGGACATCTGGCCCATGGTGTGACCGGCTTCGGCCATCGAGTCCATGGCGGAGCCTCCATGGGCCATGCCGTGCATGGCGTGGTCCATGGAGGTCATGTGCTCCGCCGACTGCGCGCCGTCGTCCGGCCCGCCGCCCATGGACATCGAAGGCACGGGCGGCGGCGCGGGTGCGGACAGTCGCTGGGCGTACGAGAACCACTCGTGCAACGCCGTCTGGACCGCCACCGCCACCGAGGAGACGAACGGCAGCCCGCGTTCCCGGCCGGCCAGACACGACGCACCCGCAGTGCTCGTCGCCGCCGCGGACGCCAATGCCCACCAGGGCACCGTGGCATCGGACATCAGCACGTGCCCGAGGTCGGCGAGCAGCACGCAGACGGCCGCGAACACCACGGCCCGTGTCGTGCGCAGACCCCACCCGGCACTCATGGCGGCTCATCCTCGCACCCTCGGCCCGCCGGTATGAGGGAGTACGCGAAGTTCCCTGCCCGGTGGCCGGCGCTGCTCCCGGGTGGTCTCCGCCCCGTGACCCACATCACGGCAACGGCTCCCAGCTGCTGTGCCCGAGGGGGAGCCAGACGCGGGCGGTGTGCGCGTCGCGGACCCGGGCGGCGAGCACCGCCACGGAGCGCCGGACGTCGTCCATCGCCTCACGCAGCCCGGCCGTCATCTCCCGGGCGCGGGCGGCGGTCAGCGGCGGCCGCGTCGGTTCGGCGCTGTGCTCCTGGTCCTCGTGCTGCTCGCCCACGACTCCATCGTTCTCCGCGCGGGCGGGCGGCACCAGGGCGTGCGTGACCTTTGACAGTCGATCTTGACCGTTCGCCAGGTAAGTCTGACCGGTTGGTTCCGGTCTCTTCCGATGGCGGTGCTTATCCCGGGTACCCGCTCCTCAATCGGTAATGATCAGCTCATCGAGGCGTCTTGCACGTCCGGCTACAACAGGCGATCCAGGGAGCGCAGAACATGGCAGAGCGGCAGAACGGCGTCGTGAAGTGGTTCAACGAGGAAAAGGGGTTCGGCTTCATCACCCCGGAATCCGGTCCGGACCTGTTCGTGCACTTCAGGGCGATCCAGGGGCACGGTTTCAAGAGTCTCAAGGAGGGCCAGAGAGTGACCTTCGTTGCTGTGCAGGGCCAGAAGGGTATGCAGGCGGACGAGGTTCAGCCGGAGGGCTGAGTCCCGGTTGGGCGTCCGAATCGCTCGGCAATCGGTCGAGATCAGCTGTCAGAGGACAGGCAGCACCGGCGCGAGCTCCATCTCGCAGCCTCACAGGCTCACAGTTCATCTCGTCTACCTGGGAAAATGGCCTGTGAGCCTGCCAGCCTCACAGCGTGACACGGTGCGAGGCGCGGGTCTGTCACGCTGATCCGAACGGCGGGCGCGGGCCCCGTCGCACGAGGCGGAGGGGGCCGGGTGGCGGGGACCGAGCGGGAGCCGGCGAAGGTGTGGATACCCAAGGCGGCGCTGGACGCCTTCGCCGCGGCGCTGAGCGTGCGCACGGTGGCGATGCGGACGTGGCCCGACGGCATCGAATGGATGTACCCGGTGGGCACGTGGGACGAGGCGCACCTAGAGGTGGCACTTATGCCCGGCGGCGAGGAGGTGTGGCTGCGGATGTCCACCGACCGCTCCAGCGTCGCCGCGTGGACCATCGAGCAGTGGTGGGCCTTCTCCGGGGAGCTGCCCGGCGCGACACCGCCGCAAGCCTGAACGCGAGGCCCACGGCGGATCGGCCGACGCACGGACGGCGGAGATCGGCGTGGCTCCCGGCGGGCCCAGGTCGTTGAGCATCCGGCCGCACCGCAGCCCCTGCGGTGGGCCGGCCGCCGTGCAACGTGCACGAGGACCGATGCCGAAGAAGCCCGCCCACGACCCGACGTACGGCTAAGACCCGCAGACGCACACAGTCCGTGTCGATCAGCACGACCTGGCGCGACTGCTGTTGGTGTTCCGCTCGCTGATGCGCGAGCAGAAACCGGGCTCGTGGGAGCACGTGCGGGACTACGACCTGTCCTTCGAGCGCCTCGCGGACGCGGTCGATGCCGGCTCGCAGATCCGATACGGCAAGCGCTGGACGGGTCCTGATCTGCGGATGCGCTGCACCACGACCGAGCCGGTGTACTACTGGCCGGAGGGCGCGCCGTACGACGGGGAGGCGACGTTCACCTGGATGGTGCCGGGCTACGGCTCGCACGCCTCCGAGGACGAGCAGGTGGACCTCTACTCGAACACGGCGCTGTGCGGGTTCTACTGGGTGAAGGGCGACAGGCCGCGCCGGGCGCCTGCCGGACTGCCCGGAGTGCCGGCGCGAGGTCCAGCTCGGTGCCGAACGGCCCCGCGGCCGCTGGTGACACCCCGCGGAGACGCGACACCGCTCGAGTGACTACCTGTGGATGCGGCGGTGCTCCCGCGGAAGCGGCCGGGAGCCGGACCGCTTCCGCAGGACGACGACGTTCAGGGCATCCAAGTGGTCAAGGAGGCGGCGATGTCGCGGACAGCCATTCCGTTCAACGCTCTTACCCGGGGAAGCATGGTGGGATCCTCACACCTGGCAGAGGGCTGGAAAGCCGTCGGCGCGGCCCTACGATCTACGCTGTGAGCAGCGAGACCGGCAACCATCCAGGTGGAAGCTCAAGACGCTGGCTGCCTTTTGGCGAGGATGCCGTCGGTAAAGAAGTTCAGCAGGGCGACGGCGAGATTGACTGCGGCCCGCGCTTCGGCGACGGTCTCGTCACGTGTGGGTGCGAACCACCATGTCGGCTGGTCTGGCCGGTCCACAGCAGACGCATCATCCGCTCGATCGTCTCCGCCCCGGCGCTGCTGGGCTCGTAGCCGATGCCCACCACCCACCGGGCTCGGGTGTTCTCCATGACCTTGATTATGGAGCCCAGAGTGGCTTTGCGGTTGTTCAGCTCAACCGTCGCGTGGGCCGCGGCTTCGACGGCCTTGATCGCCTCGCTGTACGCCCTCCCGGGATCCGGATGCAGCGCGTACGCGGCCGCCCAGGCCCGCCTTGGATGAGTGCCGGCGGACCCGCGTGCCGGGTCTTGGTCCGCGCTCGTCACGGCGGCCCGGGCGAGCGCTTCCGCCGTCGGGTCTACGCGCTGGCACAGGCCTGCCCGGTCGGAGCGCAAGGTGTACGCCGACCTGCCGTCCATCTGGTCCTCCCGGCGGGTCGTACCGCTACGGTACGCGCGCCGGATGGCCGTGGATGCGGGTGTGGACGGATCTCCCTACCGGGTGCTGGGCAGGACGATGTGGCCGTACGCCGCCTCCGGCCGGCGGGTGGCGTAGCGGAAGCCGGTCAGGATGGTGCCGAGTGCGGTGTCCATCGCGGAGCGGACCGTCTCGCTGGGTTTCCGGATACCTCAGAGATGCCGTGCTCAGGGCTGAGCCCTTCCACAGCGAGGCGGAAGAGGCGGTCGGCCTGGGTCTCGGGGTCCTTGTGGTGCTCGGTGGCCAGGGCGATGCCGACGGCGAGGGTCAGCAGGTCGTGAAAGGTGACGTGCGGTGCAACCGCCTTGTCGCGAATGGCCCGCTGGAGCAGGGGAGTTCCGGCCGCTGCGATCCGGTTGCCACAGGAGTGGGGAGAAGGGTCTTCGGTGGGGGGTTCGTAGCTGAGGATGTGGGCGAATCCGCGGGCTGAGACGGCGTAGCGGATGAGAGCGTGGAGCCACTCCAGGAGGGCGGTGCGGCCGTCCTCGGTCGCACTCAGCCGGTGGGCGCGCTCGCACAGGCCCTCGATGCGCTTCTGGAAGACGGCTTCGAGCAGGGCACGGCGGGTGGGGAAGTGACGGCGCACGGTCGCCGAACCGACGCCTGCGGCGCGGGCGATCTGCTCCTGGGATGCCTCGGCGCCATGCGCGGCGACCTCGGCTTCGGCGACGGCGAGGATGCGCTGGTAGTTGCGTCGGGCGTCCGAGCGCTGACCGGTCATGATCTCCTCATTGCTAAACGGCGGGCCCCGCCATATCTTAGCGGCAGGCAAAGCGGCGGGCCCCGCCGTTTTCTTTCTCCGGTCCGTGGGGAGTGGCAACCATGCCCATCAACAGCTATACCGTCCTGGTCACCGGAGCCACGGGCCGGCAAGGCGGGGCCACGGCCCGCGCACTCCTGGCCGCCGAGGTGCCCGTACGCGCACTCGTACGTGATCCGCAGTCGAAGTCCGCCCAGGAGATCGAGGCGCTGGGCGCCGAACTGGTGCGAGCGGATCTCTCCGACCGGACCTCTCTCGGCCCGGCGGTCGAGGGGGTCCGCGCGGTGTTCTCGGTGCAGATGCCGCCCATGACCGGGGCCGGGGTGAACTTCGCGGGCGAGCTCGCCCAGGCCACCAACCTGGTGGACGCGGCGAAGGCTGAGGGAGTACGGCAGTTCGTGCAGTCCTCGACCAGTGGAGTCGGTGAGCACGTCCGGGCCCCGGGGTGGGCCGAGGGCCGCTGGGCGGCGATGGCGGACTACTTCCACACCAAGCAGGCGATCATGGAGGCGGTGCGTGGTGCAGGCTTTGCCCGCTGGACGGTGATCAAGCCCGCCTTCTTCATGGAGAACCTGCCCCTGCTGGCACCCAAGGGGCCGCGCGGCGGACTCCTGACGGTACTGAAACCGGAGACCGAACTGGCCCTGGTGGCCGTGCGGGACATCGGTACGGCTGCGGCGCACGCCCTTCGAGACCCTGACCGGTTCCACCAGGTGGAACTGGAACTGGCCGGTGACCTGCGCACGATGGAGCAGATCGCGCAGACCTTGTCCGCCGCCTGGGGCGTGCCCGTGACCGCACCCTCCATGAGCCTGGAAGAAGCCCTCGACGCGGGCATGCCGCAGTGGGGAGCCGGACACGAGTGGAACAACGCGGTCCTCCAGCCCGCCCGGCCCGAGTTTGCCCGGGAGTTGGGCATTCCGGTCACCACCTTCACCGAGTGGGCGGATGAGCAGCTGACACCCGTGTCCGGCTAGGGCGTATCCGGCGCTGTGACGCTCGGCAACGCCCGCCGGGGCGGAGTGCGGCGAGAAATTGGAGTGGCCCTGCCCCTGCACCACCGGCCATCTTCATACGCACCAAGGACCTGCTCGCCTTCCTCGCTGACGAGCCCCCGAGCCGGCCCGGCCTGCCGCCACCGAAGGGGCCGGGGTGGACCGACCGGGTCCGTGCCCCCGACGACGGCGCAGCACCCGCAGGAGCTCTGGCAGGAGCGGGCAGCCGGCCCTCTCGCGAGGCTCTGCGCGAGTGATCGTCGCGGCACTGACGGTCAGCAGTGCCGCGACGAGGTTGCCGGGCCCGGAACGCGGCCGTGAGGAACCAGTCAGGAGGGAGCGGAGTTGGCGGTATAGGTCAGCACCAGACATCCGTCGTTTCCACGGGTGCCGTTGCCGGCAGGCTCCTGCTGAGGATTGACGCCGCCGGACTTGCCGGCGCCGTGCCCTCCGTAACCACCCCGGCCGGCGCCTCGGCAGGTGTCGGGGTAACGAACGGGCTTGCCGCCCGAACCGCCCGCGCCGGGAGCGTTGCGGGACCCGTCGCCGCCACGCTCGCCACGGTGACCCGACAGGCGCTTGACGTCGTCGCCCTCGCACCAGCTCTTCTCCGCGGTGCCCTGCCCTGAATCAGCGCCGCCGTAGCCACTCTGGATGTTCCCGGATCCCTCTCCACCCCAGCCCTGCCCGCCGGCCTTGGCGGACATCAGGGTGGTTCCGGCAAACGAGGAGACGCTGGTCGACTCCCCCTCCTCCCCCGAGCCACCGTTGCTGTACTTGCCACTTCCGCCCCTGCCGCCGACGCCGCCCTCGCCGACTTCGAGGAACAGAATTGATCCGCCTCGGACGGAGATGCGGCACGACACCAGGGCAGCCCCTCCGCCGCCACTGCCTCCACCGCCACTCAGGGGCCCCCCGTTGTTGCCCCCACCGCCGCCTCCGCCGCCCCCTGCTCCCACCGCTACGACCTGGATCTCGCTGACACCCTCCGGCACAGTGAACCTATGCGTGCCACCGGAGTCGAACGTCTGGACCTGAGGGGAAGGCGCGGCGTGGACCGGGTTCAGCGCCAGCAACGACGCTGCTGTGACAGTTGACGCCACAACAGCGCACCGCAGCCTGGCAGATGACGTGAATTCCAAGAGAACCTCCCGAAGCTGTGTAAGGTCGCCTCACGGCTTCCCCTGCGCAGGCCGATTGTGCGGTTCCGGGCATGGATTCACCGACTTGAGGCATCTCTCGAAAGAACGTCGAGCAGGGGCCACAGGTCACGCTGTGCGCCTTCAGGGACGCTGGTGTCTGGTCCTATTCAGGAACGAGGGCTCTGACAGACATACGGCACCTCATTACGAAGCTCGAACAGGTGACCCTGGCGTCATCCACCTCACCCTTGGTGATCTTCGCCGTCTGCAAGCAGGGGCCTGAACGCTGGCTGCGCCACCGCGCACCTGCGGCGGGGCATCCCGCCGTCCCCGGCGGCCCGGCTGTCGGCGTAGTCCAGGAGGCAGTCCAGCGCGCGCACCGCAGGGTGGGTCTTAAGGCAGGTCCGCGGGCAGCTCGCCCTCGTCCTGTGCCGACCGGCCGGCGGTGCTGGTGGCGGGCGGTGCCGCTTCGGCCGGCGGCGCGGCGGGGCGGGTGAGGGGCTCGGCGAGGGTGCGCAGGTGGTCGAGGACGGCCGGCAGGTCACCGTCGAGGTCGGCGCCGGTGCGCCACATGAAGGTCAGCAGGCCGGACCACGCCCGGCCGGCGCACTCGGCTGCTTCGGGGACGTGCGGGTCGGCGGGAGCGGGCAGCGCGCGGCTGAGCGTGAGCGCGGCGAGCACGGCCTCGGCGTGGCCGGCGGGGAAGGTTTTTGGGACAGCGCGCGGCGACCGCGGCGGCGGCGACGTAGAACGCGCCGAGCTCCGGCAGGACGAGGGCGGCGAGGACAGCGGGGACGTCGGCGGTCCAGGCGGCCGGGTCGGCCCCCACCAGGCGGTGCAGCACCATCGCGTAGCCGGACGCGCCCGCGTCCGGGGCGCCGGCCAGGGCAGCGGCGGCCGCGAGCGGGCCGGCCGCGGCGGTCCGCTCCCGCAGGTCCTCCAGCGCGAGGGCGGTGTGATGGCGCGACCGGGGACGGGCGGTGGTCCGCGGGTCGGGCGACCCGCCCGGCTCGATCCGGCGCAGCGCGGCCAGCAGCGGGCCGAAGCCGGCCAGCAGGGGCGCGGGCAGGACCGGGGACCAGGCCCACACCCGCAGCCAGGACGCGGGCGGCTCCACGGCTTTGCCAGCCCGGCCGGCCTGGCCCTGGGCGGGGGGCGCCGGCAGCAGCAGGTCGACTGCCGCGGCGGTCGGCGCCTGCCCGAGCGCTGCCCGTACCCGCTGGTGAAGGCCGGCGGCGCGTGAGGGCGGGCAGGTGCCCAGCACCAGGGCGGTCAGCCGGGCACCTTCCGGCGTCGGGCGGGCGGCCAGCAGCCGTAGGGTGGTCTCGGCCGCCAGGCCCGACCACTCCTCCGCGGCATCGGTGCCGGCGTCGGCGAGCGACCTCACCGCGCGCGCCACGACCTGGGCCTCTACGGCCGGCTCCTCCGATGCGTGCAGGGCAGCGGCGGTCATGAGCAGCAAGTCCCGTTCGGCCGGGGGCCGTCAGCTCGGTGAGGGCCTCGGCGTCGACCAGAGGGCACGTCAGGGGCGCGAGGCCGCCGAGCTGGGCCGCAGTCAGGCGGTGCACCACGCCGAGCAGCAGGCCGGGGTTGCCTTCGGCGGCGGCCGTGATCTCGTCGCGCACCCGGGGGTCGAGGGCGCCCGGCGCGGCGTCGTCCAGCAGGGCGGCGGCGTCCGCCGTCGACAGCGGGGCGAGGCGGAGCAGCGGCAGTCCGGCGAACTCCGGGTCCACCGGCCGGCGTACGGCCACGGTGAGCACCAGGGAGACTCCGCCGCCCGGGGAGAGACGCGCGGCCAGCCGGCCGAGGGCGGTCCGGGAGGCGGCGTCCCACAGGTCGGCGTCGGCACAGAGCAGGACGGTCCCGGGCGCGGCGGTCCTCCACAGCGCGCCGATCAGGTCTCCGACCGGGCCGGCGGCGTCGGCGGCGGGCACTCCGGCCGCCCGGCACAGCGCCCGGAGCCCGGCCAGTGGCTGTCGGCAGCGCTCGGGAAGGGCGGGCACGACAACGGCGGGACCGGCGTCGAACGCGCGGGCCACCCGGGCGAGGATGGTCGAGCGGCCGCCGCCGGGCTCACCGGTCAGGACGCACGCGCCGCCCTCGCGCAGCCGCTCCCCCAGCGCCGCGACCGGGCCGGGCCGGTACCGCTCCGCGCCGGTCCCCGGAGTCGTCTGTCCGCTCATTCCCGAAACCTTATTGACGCGTAAGGACGGGCGGAAGCCGTACGTCCGCGCCCCTCGGGCCGGCCCTGTCCTCCCGGAGCTGCGGCGAGGTGACGAGCAGCGCCGGCCGGCGGGCCCCGGCCCCGCTGTTCCGGACCCACGTCGACTCCTTCTCGTACGGTTGCCCGATCCTCTTCCCGGGCGCATCCCCCGCGAGAGCTACCGGAGTTGTCCATGTGCGGGTGACTCGCGGACGGCGCCTGATTCCTAGCGTGGTTGTCAGGTCGCAGCTGGTGCGACCGCGGCAGGGGAGGCCACGATGAGTACAACGTCCACCGCACGGCACGACGCCGGAGGCCCCGGCCCGGACACGGGCCCCGACGGTCCCGACGCTCGCGGCGGCCGTCTCGGCCGGATCGTCCGTTCTCCGCTCGGCTGGATGCTGACGGGTCTGATCGGCGTCGGCGTGGTCTCGGGCCTGACCGCCACGGGTCCCGGTCCGGTTCCGGTGCTCGGCGCGGTGGCGGCGGTGGCCGTGTACTGGCTGGTCATGCGCCATGTCGCGCGACGCTCGACGCCGGAGACGGCCCGGCGGGGAGCCGGCCGGGAGGCGCTGCTGGGCGGCGCGATCGGCCTCGGCTTCGTTCTGGTGTCCGTCTCGCTGATCACGGCGTTCGGAGGCTACTCGTTCTCCTGGGCGGGCCATGGCTTCATGGCGGTCGTCTGGTCCGCGGTCATGGTGCAGATCGGCACCGCGGTCACCGAGGAGCTGTTGTTCCGCGGTCTCGCGCTGCAGGCTCTGGAGCAGTTGTGGGGCAGCCGGGCCGCCATCGTGATCACCGGGCTGTTCTTCGGCATCGCCCATCTGGGCACTCCGGGAGCCAGTGCGTGGAGTGCGCTGGCGATCGCTTCGGAGGCGGGCGTGATGCTCGGCGCCGCGTTCCTGTGGCGGCGTAACATCTGGTTCGTCGCGGGTCTGCACTTCGCCTGGAACACCACCGAGCAACTGCTCGGCATCCCGGTCTCCGGGCACACCTCCGAGGGCCTGTTCACCGCCGACGTGCATGGCTCCGCTGTGCTGACCGGCGGTGGCTTCGGCCTGGAGGCGGCGCTGGTGCCCGTCGTCCTCGGTGTCCTGCTCGCCGTCCGCATGTTCGTCCTCGCCCGCCGCGGCGGGCGGGTGCTGTCCCGTCGATCCGCATGACACTTCAGGCCGGCTGACCGGAGGAAACGGTAGTGATGTCCCCTCAGGCGCAGTGGAGCCGTGCGCGGCTCCGGGCGCCGCTCGACTGGTGGGAGGAGCAGGACGCCTTCCTCAAGGACGGCGTCCTCGCCCTGGTGCTGGCCTCGTTGGCCTTCGTGCCGACCCTGTCCAACATCGGAGCGCAGATCGGGGATCTGCCCGAGCGGCCGGCGAGCGCGCTGAGCGTCGGGCTGGTCCTGGCCCAGACCCTGCCGCTGGCGGCCCGCCGGCGGTGGCCCGCGGGCTGTCTGGCTGTCGCCGCGGGCGCGTTCGCCGCGTACGAGGCGCTGGGCTTCGCGACGACGTTCGGGAGCCTGGGGCTGTATCTGGCCCTGTACTCGGCCGGGGCCCACCAGGTCCGCTTCCGCCGTGGTCTGGCGGGCGTGGTCAGTGCGGGCTATGCCGTGCTGGCCCTCGTCCTGGACCGCCTCGGCTCACCGCAGGGCATCGCGGACTATCTCGCGTTCTATCTGGCCCTGGCCGCGTTCTGGACAGTAGGGAGCATCGTGCGCACACGGCGGGCGGAACAGACGCAGCGGCGGCGGCTGGCCGCCGAAGTGGCCACGGCCGCGGAGCGGGCACGCATCGCCAGGGAGCTGCACGACGTGGTCACCCATCATGTGACGGCCATGGTGGTCCAGGCGGACGCGGCGCAGTTCCTGCTCGCCTCCGCACCGGACAAGGCCGGCGAGGGGCTGTCGGCCGTCAGCGACACCGGCCGTCGGGCGCTGACAGAGCTGCGGTACCTGCTCGGCGTGCTGGAGGCGACCGGCGAGTCGGCGTCCGCGGACCCGGCGCGCGGGGACCGGGCACCCACCCTGGGACGGCTCGGGGACCTGGTCGAACAGGCCCGCAGGTCGGGGCAGCCGGTCGAGTTCAGCGAACAGGGCGAGCGGCGAGCGCAGTCCGTGGACGTGGAGCTGGCCGCGTACCGGGTGGTGCAAGAGGCGCTCACCAATGCGATGAAGTACGCCGCCGGGCAGACGACACGGGTCCTGGTCCGGCACGGCGAGGAGCGCGTCGAAATCAAGGTGACCACCGAAGGACCCACCGCCTCCCCGGCGGCCGCGCCTGCCGTGCGCAGGCCGGACGCCGCGGGCGGGCGGGGACTGGCGGGGCTGCGCGCACGGGCGCGGTTGGTCGGTGGTGAACTGGAGGCCGGACCCCGGCCCGAAGGCGGGTTCGAGGTCCACGCCACCATTCCGTCCAAGCCTCTATCGGAGTGACCCCGTGAGCGATGCCCCGCCACCGATCCGTGTGCTCGTCTGCGACGACCAGGCACTGGTGCGCACCGGCTACGTCACCATCTTCTCGGCCCAGCCCGACATGGAGGTCGTCGGAGAGGCCGAGAACGGGCACGAGGCGGTCCGGGCCGCCGGGCGCCTGCGTCCCGACGTGGTGGTGATGGACATCCGGATGCCCCTGCTCGGCGGCATCGAGGCGACCCGGCAACTGGCCGGTCCCGACGCCGAGGCACCGCCGAAGGTGCTGGTCGTCACCACCTTCAACGTCGACGCGTATGTCTACGACGCGCTGCGTGCCGGGGCCAGCGGCTTCCTCCTCAAGGACGCGCCCCCGGCGGAGCTGGTCAACGGCATTCGGACGGTCGCCAGGGGCGAGGCCCTGCTGGCCCCCGCCGTCACCCGCCACCTCATCGGCCGCTTCGCCGAACACCTGCGCCCGGCCGATACGTCCCGGCCGGCCAGGGAGGACGTGGTACGTGCACTGACCCCGCGCGAGCTGGAGGTGCTCCGGCAGATCGCCGAGGGACTGTCGAACGCGGAGATCGCCGCGAAGCTCTTCATCACCCCGGAGACGGTCAAGACCTACGTGTCGAGGATCCTGGCCAAACTCGGCCTGCGCGACCGGGTCCAGGCCGTCGTCCTCGCCTACCGGGTCGGGCTGGTGTCCTCCACCGGCTGAATCCGCGCTCTTTGGTCTGGACACCGAGGTGGGTA
This sequence comes from Streptomyces achromogenes subsp. achromogenes, assembly GCF_000720835.1. Taxonomy (GTDB): domain Bacteria; phylum Actinomycetota; class Actinomycetes; order Streptomycetales; family Streptomycetaceae; genus Streptomyces; species Streptomyces achromogenes. The sequence goes on from NZ_JODT01000027.1 coordinate 37,985, forward strand.
CGACGCACGCCGACTGGCCGGGCTCTTGCGGCCGGCCGGCACGGCCGAACTGACCGGAGCCTCGCGCGGGCGGCGCGGGCCGCGCCGCCGGACGACACGACGGCCGCCCCACTCCGCCCGGCTCCGGGCCCGCCTCCCACCGTTTCTGCGGCACCACACCAGCATGCTCGGCTTGTCTTCCTTCCAACTGCCTGGCCTGCCCGACGCGTTGTGACCTCGGGGCGCTCCGAGCGCTCCTGACGAGCAATGACCGTGCGGACGCCGCTACGGCCTGCTAGGGTCCGTCTTCAAAGATCATCCAGGTAGGCGATCATGGTGGGGTGATACGTCGCCATGAACTCACCGACCAGGAGTGGGAGTTACTCGCTCCGCTGATACCCCGGGCCGCGACAGGCCGGCCCCGCGTGACACCCGGCCAACGCCACGACAGTGTCTGTGCACGTCCTCTGCTGGAACGGATCCGGGTTCCGCGCACCGGCACTGGCCGACCGCGCTGCAGGCCCGACCGGGTCATCGCAGACAAGGCTTACAGCTCCCGAGGCTTCCGTGCCTACCTGCGACAACGCGGCATTGCACACACCACCCCCGAGAAGACTGACCAGCGGCGGCACCGGCTCAAGCGCGGTGGCCACGGCGGCCGACCGCCAGGGTTTGACCGGGAGACCTACCGACGGCGCAACACGATCGAGCGCTGCTTCAATCGGCTCAAGGGCTTCCGCGGCATCGCTACCAGATACGAAAAGACCGCCACCTCATACGAGGCAGCGGTCAGTCTCGCGTCGTTCCTGCTCTGGGCAAGATCCGTTTGAAGACGGACCCGCCGGCCCAGGAGGTCCGCCCCTGGCACGGACCTCGTGCGGCACACCGCCCGGCGCTGTACTACCCGGCGGTCAGGACGGTCTCGTGCACGGTCCGCAGTGTCTCGTCGGTACCGGTGCGCTCCAGGCACAGGTGGGCCGAACGGCCGCGCAGCGTGAGGGTCATGAGCTGGTTGCCGAACCAGGGCCCACCCTGCTTGCGCCACCTCACCGGCGGCCGGGGGCAGCGGCCGTGCCGGGCCAGCAACCGCCCCAGGAGGCGGGCCGGGGCGCTCCAACCGAAGCGGAACCCGATCCGCATCGTCAGGGGCACCGAGTTGTGCACGGGTGAGCAGGTGAGCTGGACGACCGGTATGCCGGGGCCGCCGGACGGCCAGGAGGCGCGCGCGACGTAGCCGTGGTGCACGTCCCCGGACAGCACGCACACGCTCGCCGGGGCGCCCGGCGCGGATCCGGCCTCGCCGATGAGGCCGGCGAGATCGGCGAAGGAGCGCGGGAAGGCCGCCCAGTGCTCCAGATCGGCGCCACGGCGCAGCCACTCGCCGAAGCGGGCCCAGCGGTCCCCGCGTTCCCCGGCGCACAGGGCCGCGTCCCAGCCCTCGGCGTCGTGCACCAGGTGTGGCAGCAGCCAGGGCAGGGAAGTGCCGATCAGAAGGTGGTCGTAAGCCCCCTCGTCGGCCAGGACCTGCTCGCGCAGCCAGTCGGCCTCGCCCGGGTGGAGCATGGCGCGCCGGTCCTCGTCCAGCACGCGTGCGGCCCGGGAGTCGACCATCACCACCCGGACCCGGCCGAAGTCGCGCCGGTAACTGAAGCGGACCGAGGAGGGATCGGCGTCGGCCCGTTCGGCGAGGGCGCGCAGCGCGTGCGTGCCCTCGGGTGCGTTGCGCACGGCGGCCCAGGCTGGGTCGTCGGCCAGTTCGGCGGGGGAGAGGTTGCCCAGGTGCTGGTGAACCCAGTAGGACATCAGGCCGCTCAGCAGCCGTTGCTGCCACCAGTCGGTGGAGCGCATGTCGGCGAGCCAGGCGGCGGAGGTGTTCCAGTCGTCCACGATGTCGTGGTCGTCGAAGATCATGAAGCTGGGCACGGTGGACAGCAGCCAGCGGATCTCCGGATCGAGCCAGGATTCGTAGTAGAGGTGGCAGTACTCCTCGTAGTCGGCGACCTGGCTGCCGGGCGCCTTGTCGAGGTCGCGGCGAGTGGCCAGCAGGCGCCGGGTCTCCTCGGAGACCTCGTCGGCGTAGACCTGGTCCCCCAGGAGCAGCAGGACGTCCGGACGCCGCGCGTCGGGGTCGGCCGCCAGCCGCTTGGCGAGGGTGTCGAGCGCGTCGGGGCCCACCGTGTCCTTGCCGTCGGCCGGGGGCGCGGCCCAGCGGCACGACCCGAAGGTGACCCGGACGGCGTCGCCGGCGCCGGGCGACCGGATGACCGAGGGCGGGAAGCGGGAGTCGGGCAGAGGCCACACCGGCGCGTCGTCCAGGAAAACCTCGTACGACGGCGAGGTGCCCGGTCGGAGCCCGGTCACCGTGACGAGGGCGTAGTGGTGTCCGGCCACCCGGAAGGTGGGGGCCGTGCCGGTCGCGCCGTCCGAGCAGCGCACATGCGCCGTGCAGGGCACGTCCGTCTCGACCCATACGGTCGCGCACGAGCCGTCGGTGTACCTCAGCAGTGGTCCCAGGCGCAGTTCGGCCATGTGATCGCCTTTCTGTCTCGCACCGTACGGAAAGGAACGACCGTAGCGACGGTACATGGGACCCGTTCGGGTGGGCACGTGGGAGGAGACCGGGGCGGGACGGCCCTGAGGGGCGAGGCGGAGAGGTGGTGTCGTGGCCGAGCACGAGCAGGCGACCCAGACCCAGGAGATCCACGGCACGGCCCGTGAGGACGACCTGCTGCGGGGGCTCGAGGTGGACGACCGGCAGCCGGAACGGCCGGTGCTCCTGGACTCCGGCGGCCGGCCGATCGAGACCTGGCGGGAGAACCACCCCTACGACCACAGGATCGGCCGGCGCGAGTACGAGCAGACCAAGCGCATCCTGCAGATCGAGCTGCTGAAGTTCCAGCGCTGGGTGAAGGACACCGGCCAGCGGGTCGTGGTGGTCTGCGAGGGACGGGACGCGGCGGGCAAGGGCGGCACGATCAAGCGCTTCACGGAGCGGCTCAACCCTCGCGGGGCCCGGGTGGTGGCGCTGGAGAAGCCGACCGAGCGCGAGGCGGGTCAGTGGTACTTCCAGCGCTACGTGGCCCACCTGCCGGCCCGCGGCGAGATCGTCTTCTTCGACCGTTCCTGGTACAACCGCGCGGGCGTCGAGCGGGTCATGGGGTTCTGTACGCAGGACGAGTACCGGCAGTTCCTCCAGCAGGCCCCGATGTTCGAGCGACTGCTCACCGACGACGGCATCCTGCTGGTCAAGTTCTGGTTCTCGGTGTCCCAGGCCGAGCAGCGCACCCGGTTCGCGATCCGCCAGGTCGATCCGGTGCGCCGGTGGAAGCTCTCCCCGACGGACCTGGCCTCCCTCGACCGCTGGGACGACTACACCACGGCCAAGGTCGACATGTTCCGGGCCACCGACACGCCGCACGCGCCCTGGACGGTCGTGAAGAACAACGACAAACGGCGGGGCCGGCTGGAGGCGATGCGCAGTCTCCTCAACCGCTTCGACTACCCGGCCAAGGACCACGAAGCGGTCGGCACGCCCGACCCGTTGATCGTCGGCGCGGCGGAGACCCTGCTCGAACCGGGTGAGGAACCCACGGCCCTGTCGCCGACACCACTGGCCGGACCGGGCGGCGAGCCCGGCAACCACCCGAACCCGCGGTGACGGACCGGCGGCGTCCGCGCAGCGTCAAGACCTGGACACGCCCGGCGGTGTCCAGCCGGCGGCGACGGCCCGGAACGCCGCCCGGTCCGGACCCACTCTCCCGCAGAGCCCCTCGTCACGCGTGCGTGCCGTTCCGGCGGGATGAGCACAGGCTCGTCGTGATCGGCGGACTGCCCGCCACAGGCAAGGCCCCCCTGGCCCGGCTGCTGGCCGCGTCGGCGCGGTCCCCCTGCGCAACGACCCGGCGGCGAATGAACGGTGACGGTGAAGCGCGGGCGGCGGGGGCGCCGCGGAAGACGACGGGCAGCGACACCTCCCCCGACCAGGCTCCGCGAACGGGGGTCTGGACCGAAGACCGGCGACCGACCGCGCGACGGCGCGCCGAACGCGGCGGTCCGGGACGCGCGGGAGCGGACGGGTCCGGGGGACGACAGCGGACGACGGCAGACCGGCGCGGTCCCGGCCAGGACCGATCAGGCCGATGCGCAACGGAGGGCGGCAAGGCGACAGGCGACCAGCACGGCACACGCGGCACGGGCACGACCGCGGCTCCTGCCGGGCAGCGGCACAAGCTTGACAGCGGCGGCCTGGTGACCGACCGGCGGTGTCGCGCACCGGCCCAGCGGCGGACACGCGGGCCCGGATCCGGGCGGCGGCGCGACGCGGGCGCGCGACGGCACGGGGGTAGCGAGCCTTGACGATCTCAAAATGACAACCGGACATGCTGACGGCGGAAGCGGCGACACGGCGCCGACGGGACAGCACGCCGGGAATGGCGGGCCCAGTAGCGAGCCGGGCGCGACAGCGCGGTCCAACGCCGGGATGGCGGGCTGCGGGCACCGCCACGGTGACAACCGGGAGGCTCTCCGGCCTGTCGGCGCCCGCCGGCGCGACCGGTCAGGATCAAATCGGACCAGAGACCGTCCGTGCCCCTCACACGTTGCCCGGACGGGTCGCCCGCCCCTCCCCTGCCACAAACCCGCCATGCGGTGGTGTTCCGGGCCGGCCCCCGTACCCGCCCGGTCCCGCGCGGCTCGCCGACCCCGAGTGCGACACCATCGCCCCGCGCTGCCCCGCCCGGCGAGCCGGGACCGCGCGTCCTGGGAGGCATGGCCGCTCGCCGCCCGCGCCGGCCGTGCACGGCTGGTCCGGTCCGCCGCCCCGACTCGCCAGCCCCGCCGTGCGCCGTCCCGGCCCCGGCCTTCCGCCCGTGCCGCTGGCCGCTGCGCGGGCTGCCGCTGAGGACAACGGCAGGAACCGCAGTCCGAGTGGCAAGGGCACCGAGCGTCAGGAGTGACCGTCCTCGGCGACGAGCCGCACCAAGCCGACCCATGGGAACTCGCCGTTCTTATGGACCGCCCGCACCCTCCACTGGCCTGCCGGGATCTGCACTGGAGCCTGGTCCGGCCGGCCTCGTCGGGATACTCCACTCCCAGATCGGGGCCCGCTACGGCCGAATCCATCACCACCGCCGGGCCATCGTTGCCCCACAGTCCGCCGTGCTCCCAAGCGGTGTCCGGATCGGCCAGGACCGCCTCGACTGCCGCGAACAACTCAGCCTCGGAGTCCGCAGCCAGCCACCGCACTAACAGCAGATTTTCCGGCAGGAAGCACGTTCTTGAAGGTTCATCGGCCAGGACAAGCGCAGTGACGGCGCCCGCGCCCACGGCGATCGCACTGGCCCAGCCTCCACCTCGCAGGCGCGGTCGTAGTCATCACGGCCATCGGCATCACCAAGGACGGAACCGTCCTCTGTGCATTCACCCCAGGCATTCACCGAGGACTCCGGAACGACGATCAAGGGGCCACCCATCGACCGGGCCCACGTCAGCCCAGCACGGTCACACCGATCAGTGTCGTGAGAAGCATGCATGCGCGCAGTCTGCCGCCCACCACTGAAACCGCTCCGGGCCGAGCCTGGTCGGGCAACCTGGTCACTCAAACTTCGATCGTCCGGGAGGCTTACGCCCCGAATCACGCCCCGGGGTCGTACGGGGCGGCTACGGTGCTGCCTCTGCCATCAGAGCTGACTCCGGATCGGTCCTGCGTGTGGTTGCTGCCCTGGAAGCGGCATGGGGCGGTGACGACGATGCCCTGGCCGCGCCGGTGCGCGGAGGGAGCAGCGAGCAGCCGCTGGCTGCTCTGTCACCGAGTTCGGCGAGAGCCGGCTGCTGAAGATGGTGCTGGCCGTCACCGGGATCGACGGCCTGGAGGATGCCGAGCTGGAGCGGGCCCTGGCGGAGTACGGGCAGAGCCTCACCTCGCATCTGCTCGGTGTGGGCATCAGATTTGATGTCCGGGTGGGCCCTGAGCGCGGGCGAGGACGTCCAGGCAACCGGCGACCTCTCCCTCCACGTCCGACGGGCACTGCTGTCCTTCACGGACAGCGACGACGCGGAGGGGGTGCGGGCCCTGCTCGCGCAGCTGCGCGCTGATGCCCTCGCCCATTCCTGAACCTCCCGGTCGACCGCGCCCTGGTCTTGGGCCGCGACGGACCCGGAGGGCATCTGTCCGGCATCCTCACCACAGCCAAGCGGTGGAGTGCCGTATCCGGGACATGGCGCGGGCGTCGCGGCGTGCGGCCGCGTTGCCGATCCAGTTCCGCCGGGGCCGTGGCCGGCGCGACTGCCCGGCGGCAAGGCGGCGCCGTCCGGCGGCCTTCAGCCGCCCCGCTGCTTACCCAGCTCCGCCTTCTTCGCCGCCTTGGACTTCGGCTTGCGGGGCCGCTTCCAGATCGGCTGCGATCCCAGGAACTCGGCGGCCCCGGGTTCCTGAACCTTGTCGAGCGCGGCGGCCATCTCCGCGCGGGCCACTTGGGCGCGAGCGAGGCCGTCGTCGGGGTTGGGGCGTTCTTCCGGGGTGCTCACGCGACTCCTCCAATGGGGTTCAGGCCCGGTGTGTGCCGGGTGCCGGGCTGCTCGGTGTGTGGCTGTGGGGCCGCCGCCGGGGCGGGCCGCGGCCGGGGGCCGAAGGTGACGGCGTGCTCGCGGACGCCGTCCTGGAGCTCGGCGGCGACGGCTTCGAGCGTCCGGCGGGTCCGCTCCACGGTGTCGACGCCGGTCTCCTGCTCCGGGAACGATGACCTCGCCGCGATCGGGGCGAGCTACGGCGTGGAACTACCGACCGCATCGCACCACCTGGTTGCGCACGTCGCGCACCCCGGCCGCCAGCGAGGTGACGGAACCGGCGTGGTTGGCATGGGTGTGGACTGCCAGGTGCCCCGGCCGGCGCACCGGTGCTGACGCTGGAGCAGGTGCTGGCCGCGGCACAGCAGCCGGGTGTCCGTCCGTGCTCACTGTGTGGCGCCGCCGCCGAGCTGGATCCCGTCCTGGAGGCTTCGACCACGGCTTCGGGTGAGATGGCGCGCGTGGGTCAGTCGGCGGTGTGCGACGCAATGAGCCGGTCGGTGAGCTCCACCGTTCCGAGGTACCACCAGAAGATCCAGTCTCAGTACACGGAGAGCTGCTCGTGCTCGGGGATCTCGTAGTGGGTGATGCGGCCGGCCCGCGTCTCCTCGAACGCCCTCATCTCCTGGGCGTTGCGGACAAGGATGCGCTGATACGCCGGCTGCGGTGACCTCGACAAGGTGGCCGCCACGGCACCTGGGCTCACGCCTCGGAATGGCGCGGGTCGCGCAGCGGCCTGAGCCCGCCGGGCATCTCGGGCAGCAGGAAGGAGTACCGGCCGAGCGTGTTCACCGTGATGCCGCACGAACGGGAAAGAGGCGAGCGACGTCCTCGTCGCGTGAGGCAGGACTGCGCTCAGCCGCGCAAGGTGGCACGCAGGCGCAAGCCGGCAGTTGCGAGACCTCCGAAGGTGGTGAGCCGGTAGCTGGGTTCCGGTTCGAGCGACTCGCTCAAGTGGTAGCAGCGAGCGGTCTGCGCGGTCAGGAGCGTCAGCATCGCCATGGCCAGAGCGGCTCCCTCGCAGCCATGCGGCCCGGTACCGAAGGAGAGGAAGACCCCGGGTTTCGCCGGCGAGCCCGAATCATCGAGCCAGCGTTCAGGCTGGAATCGGTCCGGCTCGGAGTGTTCCCGTGCGTCGCGTTGGGCGGTGTAGGGGCAGACGAGAACGGTGGACCCGGCCTCGATGGTGTAGTCGGCGAGCTGAGTCTGTCGCGTGGCGCTCCGGGTCAGTAGCCAGCTCGGGGGGTGCAGTCGAAGCACCTCGCGTACCAATGCCTGGGTGTATCGCAGGCTGTCGAGGTGGGTGCTGGTCGTTGCGGCCGGGTCTGCGGGCAGCAAGGCGGCTTCGGCCGCGACGCGGCCCGCTGCCTGGGGGTATCGGGCCAGGTGGAGCATGATCCATCCGGCTGCCCGGGAGGGTGTCTCGAAGGTGGCGACGGTGATTCCGGGGAGAGCGTCGAGGATGGCCTCTTCCCGCAGCAGGCCGTAGCGGGAGGAGGGCCGGAGCATCTGTCCCAGCACGTCGTCACCGAGCCGGCCCGATGAACGGCGCCGATGAACGATGGGCCGCAAAGCGTTGGTGAAGGCGACTTGCTGTCGCGTGCGGAACCGCCGGGCCGGTGTGGGGATCCAGCGCGGCCATACCCAGCGCGAGGGGCGTGCGAGCACCTCCCGGGCCAGGAAGAGCTGTGAGGCGAAGGGCAGCAGGGCGGGAGCGTCTTCGGAGAAGAGGTAGCGCGTGCCAACCTCTTCCAGGGCACGCCGGACCAGCGGCAGGATCTCGACGTCCTGGCCCGTGGGCCACTGGTCGGCAAATCGAGCGGTCCCGGTCGCGATCTCACCGATCCGGGCTGCAACCGCCTGCGGGCGTAGTCCTCGCATGCGGGCGACGTGAGAGTGCACGCGCTCCTCGGGCGTCGGTCCTCCGCTCGACCGCTTCAACGGCGGGAAGAGGGGCGAGGGTACCTTGGTGAAGTCCTGCGCGCGGCACAGGACTTCTTCACACGGCCCGGCCGTAGCGGCTACGTAGACACCCGGCTCCAGTTGCCAGACGTCTCCGCACTCATCAGCGCCACGGCGCGCCAGTCCCAGCCGGTCGCGGCTCCAGGCCGCGAAGCCGCCTTCGGGCACCCGCGGCGGCTCATTCATCGGGCCCATGAGACCGTCCCTGACCCTCGTACCTGTCCAGGTCGATATCGTCGGCAGCGTGGCCGGGAGCCAGCGGGCGCCCCAGGGGAACCCGCCGGCAGTGCGGTCACGTCCAGTCGTGTTCGCCGTACGCACCGTATCGGCGGGTGAAGGACAGCGTCCTGAGCAGCTTGGCGATCATGATGCACTCCTCTCGCCTGTCTTCGGCACCAAGTGCCATTTATTCCATGCTTCCACGCACACCACAGATATGTCATATTGCAGAAAATTAGCCGCATACATGGATATAAGGGCGTGCTTCGAGGCTGGGCCCGCAAGCACGCCAACGTCATCCCGGGACCTCGGCGACGGCGCAGGGTCTCCCACGCCCACGTAGGAAACGGTCTTATCGCAGGAGGGGGGGGCGTCATCATGCGTCGCTCGCCGGTTCCCGGCACCCCTAATCTGCGAGGATGAGGCGTATGGACGTGCGCAGCAGGAACCAGGTGCGGGTGTCCGGGCGGCCGGGCGGGCCTGTCGTGATGCTGGCGCACGGGTTCGGATGCGACCAGAACTTGTGGCGTCTGGTGGTGCCGACGCTGGAGCGTGAGTTCACGGTGGTGCTCTTCGATCATGTGGGAGCAGGCCGCTCGGACCTGTCGGCGTGGAGCGAGGACCGCTACTCCGGCATGGACGGCTACGTGGACGACGTGCTGGAGATCTGCCGGGAGCTGGACCTCGGTCCGGTGACGTTCGTGGGACACTCGGTCAGCGCGATGATGGGCGTGCTGGCCGCGGCGCGACACCCGGAATACTTCGCCGGGCTGGTGCTGCTCGCCCCCTCCCCCTGCTTCATCGACGATCCCGCGGCCGGGTACCGCGGCGGGTTCAGCGCCGAGGACATCGAGGAACTGCTGCAGTCCTTGGACGCGAACTATCTGGGCTGGTCAGGGGCGATGGCACCGGTCATCATGGGCAACCCCGAGCGCCCGGAACTGGGGCAGGAGCTGACCAACAGCTTCTGCGCCACCGACCCGGAGATCGCCCGGGTCTTCGCCCGGGTGACGTTCCTGTCCGACAACCGCGCCGACCTGGCGCAGGTGGCGGTGCCCACCCTCGTTGCCCAGTGCTCCAGCGACGCCATCGCCCCACCAGAGGTCGGCGCCTTCGTCCAGGCCCAGATCAGGGGAAGCCGGCTCATCACCCTGAACGCCACTGGGCACTGCCCCCAGCTCAGCGCCCCCGAGGAGACGGCCCAGGCCATCGCCGCGTTCGCAAGGACACTGCGATGATGTGCCGGAACGACGGCGACCAGAGCTCCGGCCCGGATCCCGGACAGCCCCCGGACGACGACCGGACTTTCTCCGCTCTGCTGGAAGACAGCGTCGAGGACCTGTACGAGAACGCCCCGTGCGGATATCTCTCCACCCTGCTGGACGGGCAGATCGCCAAGGTCAACACCACTCTGCTGAACTGGCTGGGCTACAAGCGCACGGAGCTGGTCGGCCGGAGGAAGTTCAGTGATCTCCTCACCACCGGTGGGCGGCTTTATCACGAGACGCACTTCGCGCCGCTCCTGCGCATGCAGGGCGAGATCAGCGGCATCGCACTGGAGCTGAGGGCGGCCGATGGCAGCCGGATGCCGGTCCTCGTGACCTCCACCGTCAAGACCGGCAGTGAGGGGCAGCCGCTGCTGATCCGTACCACCGTCTTCGACGCCCGTGACCGCCGCGCCTACGAGCAGGAGCTGCTGCGCGCCCGCCAGGATGCCGAGCGCGAACGCGAACGCCTCCAGCAACTGGCCACCACCCTGCAGAAGACGCTGCTGCCACCGGCGGTGGAGAACGTGCCCGGCCTGGACGTGGCCGCGTACTACCACATCGCCTCGACCGACGAGGTCGGCGGCGACTTCTACGACCTCTTCCCCCTCGCAGCCGGTACCTGGGGGCTCTTCCTCGGAGACGTGTGCGGCAAGGGCGCCGCGGCGGCGGCCGTCACCTCCCTGGCCCGCTACACCCTGCGCGCCGCCGCCGTCTACGACCCCGACCCGGCCGCGGTCCTCAGCAACCTCAACACCGTCCTCAACCACGAGTACAACGGAACCGACCCCCGGTTCTGCACCGTCATCTTCGGCCTGCTCACCCCCGACGGCGACCAAGGCGGCTTCCGTATCATCCTCGCCAGCGGCGGCCACCCCCCGGCGCTGCTGCTCCGTGCGGACGGCACCGCCGACTACCTGCCCACTCCCGGCGGCCAGCTCATCGGCGTCCTGCCCGACGCCGACATCGCCACCATCACCTTCCGCCTCGCTCGCGGGGACACCCTCCTGCTGCACACCGACGGTCTCACCGAGGCCCACACCGCCATCCGCGGCGAACGCTACGGCGATGAGGCCCTCCTCGACTTCGTCCGTGCCTTGGCCCCCACCACCGCCCAGGGCACCATCACAGCCGTCCGCGACCTCCTCGGCACGCTCGGCACCGGGGTGGACGACGACACCGCCGTCCTGGCCGTCCACGTGCCCCGCGCCGACCGAGAAGAGCAACAGCGACCGAGATGAACACCCGCACGCGGAGCACCCCCTCCGCCCCGCCATCGAGGTGACCGGAGACCTCGATCACCACAGCGCACCCGGGATCCGCCGCCTCCTGCCCGGGCTCGACATCGGTCAGGGCCGGCAACTCGTCGTCGACCTCAGCGGCCTCACCTTTTGCGACTCGGCAGACAGACTCCACCCCGCCCGACCCCGCCCGGAGCGGGACGGTCACGCACCAAAGGGCCTGCGGGGCTCCTCATGGGTCGGCCATAGCCGTTCCTCAGGGCGCGCGGCGCCCGGCCGCTGGGGTGGCGGCGCCGGCCGGACCGCCGGTCGCCCGCAGGGCTGCCTGCCGTACCCGGGCCGCCGCGTGTCCGGGCTGGTAACGGACGGTGTGCAGGCGGGCCGCCGCGGTGACCGTGGCGGTCCTCGCGGCCCGGTCGGTGAGCAGATCGGCGCAGTACCGTGCCAGGCCCTCGGCCGTGTCGGCGATCGCCAGGTGCTCACCGGCGACCACGTCGAGTCCGGGTCACCCAGTCGATGCCGGCGATGACTCCGGCGGTGGTCCCGGATCCGTTGTTGTCCAGGACCCGCACGGCGACGATCTCCGCTTTCTTGGCCACGCCGTAGGTGGAGCGCCTGGCCGAGCCCGACACCATGAACGACGACCGCTGATCGAGGCCGGCGGGGCGGCCCGCGGGCGCCAGCAGCAGGAGCGGCTCACGGCCTCCGCGGGAAGCCGGCCAACGGGACCAGGCGGTGCGACCGCTGGTAGGGCCTCGTAGTCTGCCACTATGACAAAGAAGATCCAGACGCCGACGCCCCGCGATGCCTTCGAACTGCTCATGGCCGGCAACCAGCGCTTCGTCGCCGGCACGCCTGAGCACCCGAACCAGGACGCTGTCCGCCGCACCGAGACCGCACCGTCCCAGAATCCGTTCGCCGTGCTGTTCGGGTGCTCCGACTCCCGGCTGGCCGCCGAGATCATCTTCGACCGCGGCCTGGGCGACCTGTTCGTGGTGCGCACCGCCGGCCACGTCGCCGGTACGGAGGTGCTCGGCTCGATCGAGTTCGGCGCGGCAGTTCTCAACGCGCCGCTGGTCGTTGTGCTCGGTCACGACTCGTGCGGTGCCGTCGCTGCGGCCTGCTCGGCTCTGGAGAACGGACAGACGCCGGGCGGCTTCGTCCGGGACGTCGTCGAACGGGTGACCCCGAGCGTGCTGGCAGCCCGCGCCGCCGGCCGCGAGAGCGCTGAGGAAATCCTGGCCGAGCACATCGAGCACACCGTGGACCTGCTGCTGGAACGCTCCCGCGTCCTGGCCGAGCGAGTGGCTGACGGCCGCCTCGGCGTGGTGGGCCTTTCCTACCGACTGGCCGACGGCAGCGCCCAGCTCGTCGCCGCCCGCGGCCTTGATGTCCCGGTTCCCACCGCGTCCTGACCGCCCCACACACCCCGATCGACCGCGAGCCCGGCCCGCGCCGGGACCCGGCTGGGCCGCGGTCTGTCGCGTAAGTCAGGGCCTGAAACGGCCTCGGGCGCCGACGGTGACCGGGTAACTACTTCCGGCAGGGCCACGACAAAAAGGCCGAGGACGATCTCAACGCGCTCTGTCACGGCGACCGTGTTGTCCCGCGGCTTGTCGGCCGCCAGTACGGGTCGGCGGCCAGAACCTGTATCAGGCGGCCCTCGACGCGGGTGCGCGGGAGCGTGCGGTGTGGTGGAGGGCTGCCCGGCCGGCGGACGGCCGGCGGCGCGGAGCTGAGAAGGCACCGGGCCACCCCCACACGGCCCGCCGGCGGCCTCCTCACTGGGTACGGGGCTCTTGCTCGGGCAGGACGACGATGCGGGTGCCGTTGGGTGCGGTGCGACCGAGGATGCGCAGCTCGTCGAGGTCGCGGACGAAGATGAGCAGTCCCCCTGGGACAGCGGCGCCGGCGGCGGCCCGGGTCTGCCCGGGCCGCCGCCGCGGTGCCTGCCTTGGGCCGTCAGGGCCGCCCGTCATCACAGCCATGCGGTGGAGTGCCGCACCCAGGACAGGGCTCGGGCTTCGAGGGGTGCTGTTGACCGCGCCCCGTCGCTTGGGAGGTCTGCGCCGGTCTGGTCCTCGGGGAGGTCTGGTGCGCACTGGCTGAGACCGGCACCGCGACCCCGCGGGCACCGCCGCGGGAGGCGGCGGGGTGACGCCGCCGTCCTTCAGTTGGTGCGGTCGGCGAAGCCCTGGGGCAGGTCCTGGGGGCCCACCGCGACGACGCTCTCGTCGTTCTCGCCGACGTACTCGAACAGGGTGATGCGGGCGAACTCCGGGACGACGTAGATCGGGTAGGTGGGGCCGGCGTCCCGGTAGGCGCGCATCTCCTCCAGGTGGTCGTTCTGGTAGAGCACCGTCTTGCTGCCGTCCTGCTCGATCCACTGCGGGAAGAAGATGGTGCCGTGCAGGACCCGCCGGCGGGGCAGCACGTTGACGACGACCGAGGTGCCGGTCGGTTCGTTCCAGGACACCTTGTAGACGTCGTCGGCGAGCCGCACCAGGTCGACCTCCTGGTCCTTCACCCAGCGGCCGCCGACCATCCCGGAGTGGATGCGGTAGTCGATGGTCGTGGCGTTCTTGACGTACATCTCGTACTGCCAGCCGTTGGCGTACGTGTAGATGAACCGGTGCCCGACAATGCCGGACAGATCCTGCGGCGGGTTGGGGTTCTCGACGGTCGTCGGGGTGTCGTGCGCGGTGGTCATGGTGGTGCTCCTTGCTGTGCTGTGAGCGGTCACCGACGGCGTGGGATTCGGCCGGTTCGGTGCCCTCGCCCTACACACCACTGTGCCACAAAATATGTTTGTGACAAAACTTTATCTTCGCGGTCCACAATGGTGGCATGCGTAACACAGACAGAGCGGCGGACAGGACGGGCGACCCCGGTGTACCCGGCGCGCCGGAGGCGGCACGCGTCGCGGCCGGACTGGGCGGGCTTCTGGGGCCGCTGCGGCGCGCGGTCCTGCGCGCCACCCGCAACGCCGAGGGGTTGCCGGACCTGCCGGAGGCGCAGATCGAACTGCTGCGGGCCCTGTCCTCCTCGCCCGAGGGTCTCAGCCCCGGTGCGGCGGCCGCACGCGTGCGGGTGGCACCGTCCACCGTGAGCAACCTGGTGCGGGCGATGTCCGCCGCTCGGCTGGTGGAACGGATCCGGCCCGAGCACGACCAACGGACCGTGGTGCTCACCGCGTCAAAGGAGGCCCTTCACCTCCTGGAGCGCTATGACCGGTCCAGCACCGCGGCGCTCACCCGCGTCGTGGAGGAGCTGTCCGACGCCGACCGGGCGGCGCTGCACCAGGCGCTGCCGGCTTTGGACCGGCTGGTCACCGCGCTGGAGACGGGCGACGGCACCCGTCCCGACTCGATCAGTCCTTGATCGGGGTGCGAACACCCCGTCGAGTGCGGCCCTGATCAGGCTCTGAGCTGAACATCCCGGCCGGCCGTGCCCTGGTCTTCGGCCACGACGGACCCGGAGGGCATCTGCCCGGCATGGTCACCACAACCAGGCGGTCGAGTGCCTCAGGCACAGAGTGCGGGCGTCGCGGCGTGCGACCGCGTTGCCGATCCGGATCCACCGGGGCCGGGGCCGGCGCGACTGCCCGGCGGCAAGGCGGCGCCGTCCGGCGGTCTGAAGCCGCGCCCGCTGCTTATGCAGCTCTGCCTTCCGCGCCGCCTTCGACTTCCGCTGCGGGGCCGCCTCCAGACCGGCTGCCATCCCAGGGGCTCACCGGCCCCGGGCTCCTGGGCCTCACTGAGCACGGCAGCCATCTGCGCGCGCCGCGTGGGCGCGGGCGAGGGCGCCGTCGGGGCTGGGGCGTTCTTGCGGGGTGCTCACGCGACTCCTCCAGGGGGGTTCCGGCCCGGTGTGTGCCGGCTGCCGGGCTGCTCGGTGTGCTGGGGCGGGCCGCAGCCGGGGCCGAAGGTGACGGCGCCGGATGCCGTCCTGGAGCTTGGCGGCGACGGCTTCGAGTCTCGGGCGGGTCTGCTCCACCGTGTCGACGCCGGTCTCCTGTCCCAGGAAGTCGACGGCGGCCTCCTGGGACAGGAGATGGCCGCCCTTCCGGCCGGTGCGGAAGTCGATTGGGAGCATCTGCGCACGACGGAGAAGGGCCGGCACTCCCCACTCGCCGCGCTGGCGAAGCAGGCCGCCCCGGCCTGACCTGTACCGCTGTCCGGTGACGCCGCCTCTCTCCGGTGTGGTGATTCCAGTCCGGCCCTTCCCGGGATGAAGCGCTGACACCTTGGCTGTAGAGGCAAGCGCCCGCGGGCTGTGGGGGTGCCAGATGGACGATGCGGCTGTGACCGTTGGTTTTCGTCGCCGCAGCGGTGGGTCTGCCGATGACAACGCTTGGCATCCTTGGGACGCCGGTGTCGCGGGGCATGCGCCGCTGGGGTGGCCCACGGATCCGACTCGTGCCGTAGCAAGGCGCTCCCGCCTCCCCCTGGGAGCCGGGGCTTGTATCCGGTGTGTATCGGGTGGCACTCGGGTGTGCCTCAGGACCGGGGCCCGGGTGGCGAGCACGGCAAGCCGGGCGAGGTGTGTCGTATCGTTCCGATGGCGGAATGATCGCCCACGCGCCGGAACGGGACGCCGGGCCGTCCGCCCGTCCACCACCGCCCGAACAGGAGCCCCCTTGTCCTCGCCCGCCTCCTCCGCGCAGACCGCCCGCGTGCTCCTCGTCGAGGACGACGACCTGATGCGCCGGTCGTTCTCCGTCGCCCTGGAGCGCTACGGCTACCGGGTGCGGGCGGCGGCCGACGGGCTCACGGGACTGGAGGTCTTCCGCGAGGAGGACTTCGATCTGCTGATCCTCGACGTGATGCTGCCCGGCCTCGACGGGATCGGGCTGTGCCGCAGGGTCCGGGAGACCAGCCTGGTGCCGGTTCTGATGATGTCCGCCCGCGGCGACGGGCTCGACGTGGTCGCCGGGCTGGAGGCCGGGGCGGACGACTACGTCGTCAAGCCGGTGGAGACGTACGTCCTGGTGGCCCGCATGCGTTCACTGCTGCGGCGCGCCACCTACGCGCCCGCTCCTCAGGGCGGTCCGGTGCCGGGCGAGAGCCGGCCGGCCGCGGGAGACGTGCTGGAGTTCGGGGACCTGCGGATCGACACCGCCGGGATGGAGGTGTTCCTCGCCGGCCGGCCGGTGGCACTGACCCCGACGGAGCTCAAGCTCCTGCTGGAGTTCGCCGCCCACCCCGGGATCGTGCTGGAGCGGCACACGCTCCTGCGGGACGTGTGGGAGTACGGCTGGGACGGGGACAGCCGCGTCGTGGACCTGTGTGTGCAGCGGCTGCGCCGGAAGGTGGGCCGCGACCGGATCGAGACGGTCCGGGGCTTCGGGTACAAGTTCCGGCGGTGACCGTGCGTCCCCTGCGCGGGCCGTGGGCGGGCCGTACCTCGCTGCGGCGGAAGATCGCCGCGCTCGCCGCGGCCACGGCCCTGCTCGTGGTGACGGCGGTCGGCGTCCTGGTGCATCTGTGGACCGCCCAGGACATCCGCAGCCGGGGCGAGGCGCGGGCGCTGAACACCTTGTACGGGGCCATGGACGTCTACCGCCGCACCGGCGTCCTCACCGACGGCGCCGAGCTCGACCCCGACGGTCTGCCCGCCGCGCTGCGACCCCCGGCCGACGGCGAGCGGCACCACGTCTACGACGGGCACGTCGAGGGCAACGTCGGGCCGAGCGTCTGGGCGGCCCAGCGCACCGGCGGCCCCGGCAGCCCGGTCCTCGCCGTCCAGATCAACCTGAGTCCGGACCGCGCCAACCTGTCCCGCCTCGACGCGGTCATGGCGGTCGCCTCGCTCGTCGCGCTCGCGGCCGCCGTTCCCCTGGCCGTCTACGGCGCGGGGCTCCTGTCCCGGAGACTGGGCCGGGTCGCCGCGACCGCGGCGCGGATCTCCGCCGGGGACCTGGACGCCCGCACGGGACCCACGAAGGGCCGTGACGAGGTCGCGGACATCGCCGCGACCGTCGACCGGATGGCCGACAGCCTCGCGCTGCGGCTGCGCACCGAGCGCCGGTTCACCGCGGACGTGGCCCACGAGCTGCGCACCCCGGTCGGAGGACTGCTCGCCGCCGTCGGCCTCCTGCCGCCCGGCGAGACCGAGGACCTGCTGCGGGCAAGGGTGCGCGACCTGCGCGACCTCGTGGAGGACCTTCTGGAGATCTCCCGCCTGGACGCCGGCGCGGAGGAACCGGTCCGCGTCCGGGTGCCGCTGGGCGCCGTGGTCGCCGAGGCGGTAGCCCGTACCGGCCTCGCCACCGAGGTCATCGACCGGTCCGAGGCCGCTCAGGCCGCTGACGGCACCGTGCGGACGGTGGAGACCGATCCGCGCCGCCTGGAACGGATCGTCGCCAACCTCGTCGTCAACGCCCACCGCCACGGCGCAGGCCCGGTCCAGGTCACGGTCGACGGACCGACGGTCGTGGTCCGTGACCACGGCCCCGGCTTCCCGGACGACCTGCTGCTCCACGGCCCGCGCCGCTTCCACACAGGAGCCCGGGAACGCGGCTCGGGTCACGGCCTGGGGCTCACCATCGCCTTGGGCCAGGCCCGGGTCCTCGGCGCCGAACTGCTGCTGGCCAACGCCCCGGACGGAGGGGCCGTCGCCACCCTGCGGCTGCCCGTGTGACGAACGCAGGTGGGGTCGGTACGTGGTGGAGCGGGCACTGATACACGGCGGCTCAGGGCCCGATACGTTGCTCCGTCACCCTTCGAAGGACACCGCGTCCCATGCCGTACCCGGCGCGGGACCCACTTTCGAGGAGGCCACCATGAACCCGTCCACCCGTACCACCGCCCTGTCCCGCGGCGCCCTGGGCGTCGGTGCCCTCACCGCCGTCCTGTCCCTGCTGCTCGTCGTCGGCGGACTCACCGCGAACACCGCGGCGGGCGAGACGGGACAACCCGCCGGAGTGCTCGGCGCGATCGGGCTGTTCCTCGGCGGGACGCTCCTGGCCGTCGGCGCGCTCGCCCGCAGGGTCGTCGCGCTGGGCGAGCACCGGTAGGGGCGGCGCCCCTCCAGGGCCTCCCCGCTGCCCGTGCTCTCGACGCGCGGACACCGCGGGGAGGCCCTTTCCCGTACCCGGCCCGCTACACCTTTGCCGCACGCCCGAGCGGCCACCGATACACGGCGGCCCAGACCCCGATACGTTCCCCGGACACCCTTCTCGTGCGCTTTCCGTACGAGAAGAGGAGCCCCATGACCGCCGACCTTCTGACATCGCAGCCGACGACCGGCATCGCGGCCGCCACCACCGACCTGACGAAGGTCTACGGCAGCGGCGACACCCGGGTGGTCGCCCTGGACCGGGTCAGCATCGCCTTCCGAGAGGGCGAGTTCACCGCGATCATGGGCCCGTCGGGCTGCGGCAAGTCCACGCTGATGCACTGCGCCGCCGGGCTCGACTCCCCCACGTCCGGGTCGGTACGCGTGGGCACCACCGAACTCGCCCGTCTCGGGGACCGGGAGCTCACGCAGCTGCGCCGGGACCGGATCGGGTTCGTCTTCCAGGCGTTCAACCTGCTGCCGACGCTGACCGCGCTGGAGAACATCACCCTGCCGATGGACATCGCCGGGCGCCGACCCGACCGCGCGTGGCTGGACCGGGTCGTCTCCATGGTCGGCCTCTCCGACCGTCTGGGGCACCGGCCCGCCCAGCTGTCCGGCGGCCAGCAGCAGCGTGTCGCAGTCGCCCGCGCCCTGGCCTCCCGGCCGGCGATCGTCTTCGGCGACGAGCCCACCGGCAACCTCGATTCCCGCGCCGGCGCCGAGGTCCTCGGCTTCCTGCGCGACTCGGTGCGCGAGCTGGGCCAGACCGTGGTCATGGTCACCCACGACCCCGTGGCCGCCGGTTACGCCGACCGCGTCGTGTTCCTCTCCGACGGGCGCCTCGTCGAGGAGATGGCCCGGCCCACCCCGGACCGCGTCCTCGACCTGATGAAGAGCCTGGGCTCCCGCTCCCACAGCGGCTGAGCCGCAGCCCCGCCGCCCGCCCCGTACCGCCCGGGGACGTCCCCGACTTCCTCTCAATCTCTCGGAAAGCCCTCGAACCCCATGCTGAGAACAGCCCTGCGCAACCTCCTGGCCCACAAGGCCCGGCTGGCCATGACCGTCCTCGCCGTCTGCCTGGGCGTCGCGTTCGTCAGCGGCACCCTCGTCTTCGCGGACTCCACCGCCGCCGCCCACCGTGCCGCCGCGTCGAAGACCTTCGCCGGGATCGACGTCACCGTGACCGACAAGGCCCCCGAACCCGGTCCGGACGACGGGTCGCGGGCCGGCGTGCTCGACGACGCGCTCGTCACGGAACTGACCCGGGTGCCCGGCGTCGCCGCCGTACGCCCGTCGGTCGACGGCTCGGCCACCCTGAACGCGGCGGACGGCAGCCCGCTGCGGGCCGACCGGGCCTGGTCCCACCTGGCCGGCGCGTACGTACCCGGCAAGGACGGCAAGGACAGCCGTTACCCGTTGACCGAGGGTCGCGCCCCCGCGAACGGCGGCGAGATCGCCGTGGACCGCGGCACCGCCAGCGCGGGCGGCTTCCGCATCGGCGACACGGTCACCCTGGCCACGGACGGCCCCGTCACGACCAAGCGGCTGGTCGGCATCGTCAGCACCGACGACGCCCGCGTCACCGCCGGCGGCACCCTCGCCCTCTTCGACAAGACCACCGCGCAGAAGCTGTTCTCGGCCCCCGGCCACTACACCGGCATCGACCTGACCGCCGCGCCCGGCACCACCGCGTCCGAACTCGCCG
This sequence comes from Streptomyces achromogenes subsp. achromogenes, assembly GCF_000720835.1. Lineage (GTDB taxonomy): Bacteria > Actinomycetota > Actinomycetes > Streptomycetales > Streptomycetaceae > Streptomyces > Streptomyces achromogenes. The sequence goes on from NZ_JODT01000027.1 coordinate 57,982, forward strand.
ACCGGGTCACGGCCGTGCTGCCCGCCGACCACGCCGAGGCCACCACGGGCCAGGCCCAGGCGGCCCAGCAGGCCATCCTCGTCGACACCCTGACCCGCGGCTACGAGAAGGTGCCGATGGTGTTCGCCGGGGTCTCCCTCTTCATCGGCTCGTTCCTCATCGTCAACACCTTCACCATGCTCGTGAAACGGCGCACCCGCGAGACCGCGCTGCTCCGGGCGATCGGCGCCTCGCGCCGCCAGGTGTCGCGCTCCGTCCTCCTGGAGGCCCTCGTCGTCGGACTGTCCGCCTCGGTGGCCGGCTTCCTGCTCGGGCTCGGCATCGCGGCGATGCTGCCCCACGTCCTCGGCGGCGGCGACAGCGCCCTGCCCACCGGCCCCCTGGTGATCGGCCCGCGCTCGGTCGCGGCGGCGCTCGGTGTAGGCGTCGGCGTCACCGTGCTCGCCGCGTGGCTGCCCTCCCGCCTGGCCGCCAGGACCTCGCCCATGGAGGCGATGCGCACCGCGGAACAGCCGCCTCCGGCACAGCGGTTCCGGCTGCGCGGCGCGGTGGGCGTCGGCCTCCTCGTCCTCGGCGCCGGCCGGCTGGTGTCCCTCAGCGGGGCCAAGGACGCCTCGGAGGAGAACCTGCGCGACGCGATGATCGGCTGCGGCCTGTTCGCCGCCGCCCTGATCATGCTGGCGCCGCTGCTCGCCGCTCCGGTGATCCGGCTGACGGGGCGGCTGACCGGGCGCCTCGGCGTCACCGGCCGCCTCGCCCGCGAGAACGCTCTGCGCGACCCGCGCCGCACCGCGGCCACCGCCGCCACCCTGCTGATCAGCACCGGCCTCGTCACCGGCCTCGCCGTCATCGGACACTCCACCGGACAGGCCCTCGACCGCCAGGCCGCGACCGGGCTCGGCGCCGACTACGTCGTCAGCACCCGCTCCACCATGACGGGCATCGACCCCGGTGCCGTACGACGGCTGGCCGACACCCCCGGCGTGCGCACCGCTCACCCGATCACCGACTCGACCCTGTTCACCGGCAGCGGCGTCCGCCAAATCTCCGGCGCCGACCCGGCCACCGTGCGCGACACCATGAAGCTCGACTTCGTCTCCGGATCCGCCGAGGACCTGGCCGCGGGCCGGATCGCCATCTCCACCACCCTCGCCCGGGAACACGGGGTCACCACCGGCGGCCTGCTGAACGTCCGGCTGGGCCACGCCGGGAAACTCACCGCGTACAAGGTCGTGGGCGTCTACAAGAACAACCCCGTCGCCCACGACGCGCTCGGCAGCCGCGGCGAGGTCGCGGCGAACAGCTTTCTGCCCGGCTCCGTCCAGCGCGTGCTGCTGCGCACCGACGGCCCGCCGACGGCGGCGCTGGAGAACCGGCTGCGCACCGCCGTGGGCAACAACCCCCTCCTCACGGTGCAGAACCGGGACCAGCTCGTCCGCGAGGCGGCGGGCACCATGGGCGACCTGCTGGACGTGATGTACGGCATGCTCGGCATCGGCGTCGTCATCAGCGCGCTCGGCATCGTGAACACGCTGGCCATGTCGGTCGCCGAACGCACCCGCGAGATCGGCGCACTGCGCGCCCTCGGCATGGACCGCGCCGGCATCCGCCGCATGATCCGCCTGGAGGCCCTGACCGTCACCGGCTTCGGAACCCTCCTCGGCCTGGCAGGCGGCCTGTTCGCCGCCTGGGCGGTCGGCTCCCTCGCCAACGGCGCCATCGACCAGTACACCCTGGTCCTGCCCTGGGGAACACTGCTCCTGGTGTGCCTGCTCTCCCTGGCGATCGGCGTCCTCGCGGCCGCCGTCCCCGCCCGCCGGGCCGCCGCCCTGAGCCCCCTGGAGGCCGCCGCGAACGCCTGACGACACCCGGCGCGGGCCCGGGGCGACCGCCATCGAGACCGGGAGGCGATCCGGACCGGCGCCCGCACCAAGCGTGCCCCAGCCATGCCGACCGTACGACCTCCCACACCACCGCCGCGTCCGGAGCCATGCCAGCCCGTACCGGGCCAAGCGGCAAGCAGGTTCGGCGGAGTCTGCGGCGCTGCACAGTCGTCACACGTGACTGGTTCGTGACTTGTCCGCCTGACGGCGCATCAGCACGCTGTGCGCAGCCCTGAATTCGCAGGACCCGACGCTCGGATCCACCGCTGTCCCAGACTGCACCTCAGGAGGACCTATGCAGCACATCCGTCGACTCGGCGTCATCCTCGCCGCGGCCACATCCCTGGTCGGCCTCGGCATCGCCACTTCATCTACCGCGCAGGCAGCACAGACCGGCGCCCAGGACTACCAAGGCTGTCCTACTGGCTACGTGTGCATCTACCCGAATGCCAGCTGGAACAACGGCGTTCCGGAGCACACCTACTACACCTACGGAGTCCACAAGCTGTACAACGAGTACGGGCAGCACCGCATATTCAACAACCAGACCGGGAGCGCTACGTCACAGCTGTGCATCAACAGTGACGGCACCAACTGCACCGGCAAGACCCAGCCGTACACCTACTTCGACTACGAGCTGACCCCGTACAACTCGATCCGGCTCAACCCGTCCTGACCAATCAGCCCATGCCCCGCTCCGACCTGCTCAAGCGGCCCGCCGCCGCCAGGGAGACGATGCGGGACGACACCGCCCGTTACCTGGTCAACCGGGCCCAGTTCAAGAACTCCCCCCAGGTCCGCGAGACGATCCGCGAACGCACCCCGGCAGTCCGCAAGATAGAGCACACCATCGAGTACCTCGATCTGGTCGGCTCCTGCCACCAGTTCGTCGCCACCCTCGGCCGCCTCGTCCCCCGCATACGGGGCCAGGAATTCACCTACGACGAGCGCTGGACCGTCCGCCGCGGCACCTCCACGGCCCGGGCCGCGGCCGCCTGGCTCGAAGCCGCGATCGACAACGGCGCGTACGGGGGCGCCCTCGTCGCAGGCCCCGGCGGCCGTACGCCGACCGGGGCTACGACTTCGACAAGTACCGCCGCCTGCTGGGGAAACGCGGCATCAAGCCCGTAATCGCCCGACGTGGTGTCTCGCCCACGGCTCCGGACTGGGCAAGGTCCGCTGGGTGGTCGAGCGAACGTGATCCGGCTACTCGACTAACGTCTCACGCGCGGCCCGAGCGAGGACGGTCGGCTGTCACCAGAGCATCCGCGTCCCGCACGCCATGATGAAGAAGCAGAATGCCCAGAGAATGATCGGTCCCGCGGCGCCCCGGAAGCGCACGATGCCGAAGAACTCCATCTCGACCCGGTCGTAACGGGATTCGAGCAGGACGACGAGGAGGAAGGAGAGGAGCGCGCAGGCCGGCAGTCCGACGACGGCCGCGAAGTGGTCCTCGTACTGCTTCATGAGCCACGGCTCCTGCCGCCAGACAGCCAGCGCGATCGGGAGGCCGACAGTCGTGGCCGCGCCGAGAGCGGACAGGATGGCGATGCCGCCGACCAGGTCGCGCACCAGTCTCCTCGTCCGCGGCGCGTCCTGGAGGAACCGGCGGCGCCCCTCTGATGCACTGTCGTGCCGGGTGCGTTCCCCGCGCTGTTCAGTCATGCGGGTCGGTCCTTCCGTAGGGTCCGCGACTGGGAACGCGGGGCGAACTCCACCGAGCGGCGCCGGGAGCAGACCACCGGGCGGGAGGCCCGGAAGACGCGGCCCACTTGTCGTGCGGCTCCGGGCGGATCAGGCGGCCCAGCGTCCTTTTGAGGCGGCGGCGGATCGAAAGTCGAACCAGAAGCGTACGCCGTCCGGGAGGTCGAATTCCAGGATGGTCCAGCTGCCGCCCCGAGCATATGTGAACCGGTCGGTGCAATCTCCGGTGCTCGCCCAGCATACCCGGACGTATCTGTTTGTTTTCGGCTTGATGCTGATGTTTGCGCAGCTGCTCGTGGTTTTGAGGTACCGGCCTACCGGATACCTGCCGCTGCCATCCGGCGCTGAATACGAGTGCGAATCACTGTAACAAGTGCGGAGACTCTTCGGTGCCGCATTGGCCGCAGTCATCCCGCCGACGAGTCCGGCTATTGTCAGCGCGAGCCCACTCTGAGCAGCGATAAGGCGGCCAGTCCATTTTCGCATACTCTCTCCGATCTGCGTCTGATCACATTGCGCCCAGCGAGAATGACAGCGGATTTCATAGTAGGCAGCAGCAGCGTGGATGTCGTTAGCGCTGAGTGCACACCTGTTTGGCGATCCGTCTACTCCGCGATGCGCTGTGCTTGGTTGCGGTATTCCTTGGGTGGGACTCCGTAAACAGCGCGGAAGGCACGGGTGAAGTCGGCGGGGCGGGGGAAGCACCAGCGGGCGGCGATGACGTGGATGGGCGTGGTGCGCAGCGCCGGGTCGGCGAGGTCGCGGCGGGCGCGTTCAAGGCGCTGGTGGCGTATCCAGGCTGCAATCGTCTCTTCTTCGTGCTGGAAGAGGCGGTGCAGGTAGCTGGTGGAGATGTGGTGCGCGGCGGCGATGGTGCGTGGGGTCAGTTGCGGATCATGCAGGTGGCTCCTGACGAAGGAACGGACGCGCAGGACAAGGGTCTGACGGTGAGTTTCCGGTGTGAGCAGCTCCTCGGCCTCAAGGACCTGGGCCAGGAACCCGGACAGCAGATCGAGCACGATGCCCCCTAACCGGGGGCCGTCGGAGGAATTGAAGGAGCCGGTGCCCGTCGTGACGCCGGCGAGGAACTGCGCCAGCAGGGAACCGAAGCCTTCCCGTCCCGATATTGGGTGCCCGATCAGCTTGTCAACCGCGCTCCCGGCCGGTGCCAGCATTTCCTTGGGTACCACGATGCCCACTGACTCCACCGGACGCGCACGACCGATGGCGAGGCAGTCGAACGGTCTCGAAGAGTCGAGCACACACAGGTCGCCAGGGCCGTATACGGCCTCCTGCCCACGCTGGACGATTCCCCTTCTCCCGCGCCTGACCAACGATATGTGGAACAGTTCGGGATCCGACTGCCGGATCAGCCGGGGAGTCCGGTGAAACCGCATCGATTGGAAGGCCTGCGGTGATACGTATACGGAACCGAGCTCCAGCAGCCGCATGGAAGCCTGGAAATCGTCCGCATGGTCACTGCTCATGTGCACCGGGGCGAACATGAGTTCCCGCCAATAGTCGAACCGCTCCGGGGCAGGCACATCCTCGCTTCGGAACACCGTCTCACGCACCATGGCCTCCGCTGTCCTCAGTCCCTGTCTCCCCAACCTTCCCGATTTTTTTTGAAGCGACACGACAGTGATAATGCGCGACGGGCGCATGCGTGTAGGGCTTGCGGTCGACCGGAGCGTCGAGCCAGCCGCAGTCAGCGTCGCCGCGACGGCGGTCATCCCGGTCCGGTTATGGACACCAGCGGCCGGAAGGTGGGCTCGTGCTGTCATCGCCTCAGCCCTTCACCCAGCACGTGGAGACAGCAGCGCGGACAGCGCCCAGCTCATCAAGGCGACTCCCGCCGCCGGCGGCCGGGTCACCGGTGCGGGCGAGCACGATGAGCAGGGCGGCCCGAGTGCCACCCGGTCGGGCAGCGAGGCGGCGGCGTCCGTGCGCGTGGCCGGGTCGGCGTAGTGGCCCGAGCGGTCGGCGATGGCCTGCGCCCCGGTGGACCAGGGCCTGCACGACGGTTCTGTGTGACCAAAGCAACTCGGATGGCTCATCAGAGCCTTCATTCCCAACCGCTAGGAGTCGAGGGAGGCGCTGTTGCGTCGGGTCTCTGCGAGGTGGACGTCGATGTACCGCGTGAGGATCAGCGCATCCTCCGGCTCGTCGGCCTGGAAGGTGACGCGACGCAGCAGGCTGACCCCGTCGAGCGCGACGCCCTCGCGGGCGAGGACGAATACGAGGGCGAGGAAGGCGGACCGAGCGTTGCCGTCGTCGAAGGGATGGAAGAAGCACACGTCGAGATAGGCACGTGCGGCTCGGGCGGTCAGGGAAAGGGGCCGCTCGATGTTTCGCGCGCTCTCGGCCAGGCAGGCGTCGAGGCGGGCTCGGGTCTCCGGGCCGATTCCGTAGCGTTCCCGGCCCCCCTTGGCGAAGGCCGGTAGGTCGCGGAACGACGGCGGCTGGGGTGTGCCAAGGACATGCTGCTGCCAGCGCTGCAGTAGCTCGAAGTCAAGGGAGGAGCCGCACGCCGCGTCGGCCCGCAACAGCTCCAAGGCGGTCAGCATGCCTCGGGCGCGGGCGGGGTCCAAGGCGCCGTCGAAGGCGCGTATGTCCTCCGCTGCGCCATCGCGCGACGGGGCCACCGGCTCGTCCCGGCCGCCTTCCGGAACCTTCTGCCATGGCACGGTTTCGCGCACCGCGAGCCAGCGCTCCAGGTGGTCCGGCGCCGGCCCGGCGGAGCGTGCTCCGTCGTCCGGCCGCACCGACAGTGCGAGCCGCTCCGCGACGTCCTCTACCAGCACGATGTCGGGGCCGGTCCAGCTCGCGAACCGCCCGCCGATCGCCTCGTCGACCAGCTCCTGCGCGCGGTCGGGCGCGACGCCCCAGCGGCTGAGGAACCAGGTGAGCACTTGACGGCAGTGTCCGTACCAGCCGCTGCCGCAACCGGTACGGTCGGTCACCTGCAGGATCAGGTTGCGGGCGGCGCGCTCCCACAGGATCCGCTGGTCCTCGATGTCGGCCAGGTCCAGCGGATACGCGTCGAACCACCCGGCGAGACTCTCCACCCACTCGCGCCATTCGAGCAGCGCCGCAACGACACGGGTGAGCGTCTCCTCAGGGGTGGTGATCGAGTCCCGGGGGCAGCACCAGTTCCCGACGGGTCCTCCGTCGAAGTCGCCTTCGTCGTGCGCCCAGCGCCAGCCCACGGTCCAGCGGCCGTAGTGCTCGGCGAGGGCGTGCGACATGGCGTCGGCCCAAGGCCGTCCCTCGTTCCAGCTCCAGGCACTCATCGCCGGGTCACCGAAGGGGATGTCGGGGCGGCTGGGCACCCTCCGGGCGGGCTCAAGCGACCGCACCCCCTGCGGTGCTGACGCGCTATCGAAGCAATGCTGGGCCGGATTTACATCGTCCCAGGTCAGGAAGCGGGGGGACAGCTCGACAATCACCGCGCAAGCCTGCCCGTCCACCGGCTGCAGTTCAAGCGGATTACCGCAGGACCCGGGCTCTGTAGAAAAGTGCGGGAGGTGTTCGTGAGACCTGTGGTGCTCGAAGCGTGGACTGAGTGCTCAGTGCCAGGCGAAGCGGTTTCGGTCCCGTCAGCCGCCCCGCACCGGCTCCTCCTGCGATCTTGGTGACGACAAGCCTGCCTTTGTGACAGCTATGGTGCTTCGGCTCACCATGCCGGGGACGCAGCGCTCGTGCAGGAGCCGGCCTACAGCTCGATCTCGATGTGCTCGACGTCGGTGAACTCCACGCCCAGGCCGTGCGCGCGGGTGTTGTCGGCGCGGAAGTACATCCGGGCGAGGCCGTCGGCGGCGATCTGCTGGAGCTGCTGTTCGGTGGCGCCCTGGTCCCGGGCGGTGAAGAGGCGGTCGGCGAACTCGGGTGGCAAGGCCTGGGTGATGTCGCGGATCCGGGCGTCGTCGGTGGTGCCCGGTGCGGCGGTGAATCCGAACCGGGCGCGGGTGGAGACGACCAGGCCGTCGGTGGAGGCCGCCTTTTTCTTCGCCTTGGCCCGCACCTGCGGCTGCCACCGTTTCTTGACCTCGCGCTCTATGCGGCCGCGCAGGTCCTGGCGCGGCCGCTTGAGCCTGCCCGCCACGTACCGCTCCACGGTGCGCTGGGAGATCCCGAGCGCCTGTGCGGTGGCCTTGGTGCCCTTCAACTGCTTGACCAGGTACTTCATCTGGGCCTGGGCGCTCTGCGGGGGGCGACGGGTGAACGCCGACTCCAACGCGCGGTCCAGGCTGTCCCCGATCGAGTCGACCATGGTCTGCTACTCCCCTTCGCCGGCGCTCTGGTCGGTCCTGATGAGGTTGGCGATGTTGAAGACGCCGCCGTGTTCCTCGAACTGCTGCTCCGCCCACAGGACGGTCTGGGTGCCCTGGTGCTTGACCATGCCGGGCGAGACGCCGAGCCGGAACGTGCCGGGGGCGGGCTTGCCCTCGGGCGTGTGCGGCAGGAAGTCCAGCGGGGAGGGGCCGGGTGAGGGGTAGACGAGCGCGTCGGTGCCGATCGCGACCGGGTAGACGCCGGCCGCGGCGGCGGTCTTCAGCATCTTGCGGTGCATGCTGACCCGGACGCCGGCCAGCACGGCGGCCCGGATGTCGGGGCGCCACGTGGCGCGTTCCAGGGCCGGCCACGGCTCGTAGTACGGCACCTGGCCCCGGTTGCGCTGACGCAGCTTGCCGATCCCGCCCTTCGCCGTGGCCTTGATCGCCTTGAGCACCAGATTCAGGGCCGGATCGGCGTCCCTGGAGCGGGCCATGGCGTCCAGGAACTCACTCCCGCCCATCGCGGTGGTGACGCCGAGGTCGGCCATCGTGGTCACGTACGCGTCGCGCAGCCGCTTGTACCAGGGGTCCAGGTAGCGGCCGGTCTGGGTGCGCACGTACGCCTCGATCGGGGCGACGTCGAAGCCGAGCTCGACGGCGTAGGCGACGGTCGGCGTGGCGTACCAGGCGGGGCCGGTCGGACGCTCGCCGGTCGGCGTGAACGGGCTGGGGAGCCGTTCGGCGTCGACGGCGCGGCCGTCCACCCGCACGCGGGAGAGGTCGACGTGGGAGAGGTCGACCAGCCAGGAACCGGGCAGCGCCGGGTCGAACTTCGGGTTGCCGGTCAGGTGGGTGGGGCCGTTCAGGCCGACGGTGAGTCCGTTCGTGGCGGCTGCGAACGCCATGTTGACGTCGATGGCGACCAGGTACGGGTTCACGCACTCGTCGTCGGTCAGCGGCCGGCACCAGTTGTAGGGCTCCTCCATCAGCATCTCGGCCGGGGTGCGCTGATGGTGCCGGGCGTACTTGCCCTTGAGGACGGGGTGTTCGTCCGGGACCTCGCACTCCACCACGTCGTACGGCCGGGTGAGGGCGTCGTCGTTGAACGCCTGCTTGAACTCGCCGGTGGCCTCGTCCTTCTGGGCCCGGGTCGGCGGGCGCAGCGCCGTCATCAGCTCCAGGCCGGTGACCGCCGTGGTGCCGCGCGGAGTCATCACCCGCTCCGCATACGTACCGAGGAAGCGGGCGAGGTCGGCGGCGTGCATGGTGGGCAGCTTCGGGTCGTTTTTGTCGTCCCACTCGTCGACGGGCAGGGCGCCCCAGGCCGGGATGCACAGCTGCACGCACCGGCGCCTGGATCCCTCCGGGGCGCGGTAGACGCGCGCCCATGCGCCGAAGCCGCGCTGGGTGAGCTGCTGCCCCGCTTGGGCGATCTGCTTGACCACCTTGTGGCCGGCCGAGAGACGCCCGGCACGCCGCTCCTCCTGGGACAGCTCGGCAGGCAGGCCGTACCGCTCCAGCGCGGCCGGGGTGAGGACGAGGACCGGGTCGGCGTCCTTGCCGTAGCGGTGCAGACGGGCCTGCCCGAGGCGGGCTTCCTCCACCGTCCAGTCGACCAGCGCGGGAACCGTCTTGGCCGGCACGTCCAGGACCAGGCCGCCGACGCAGTACGCCACTACCTGGCCCTCGTCATCGACGTCGATCACGGCCAGCGGACCGTTCTCGAACCGCCCGTCCACGGCCGCCGTGGCGGCCGGCCGCTTCGCCGCCTTCTTCGCATCCGGGCGCCGGGATGACGCGGCGGGCTTCGCGGCGGGCGCCGGGCGTAGGGCGGCCACCGGGGCTGGTGCCGCCGGCGCTTCGGCCGCCGGGACGGGGGCGGGTGCGGGTGCGGGGCTGGTGAACGCCTCCGGGACCGCCGGTGCCGGGGGCGCGGCGGGCGCGGCGGGTGCGTCGGTGGCCGGGGCGGGGAAGCGGGCGGCGAGGCCCTCCAGGAGCCGGGCGTACGCGGCGCGCTTGGGCGGCCTCGGCTCAGTCACACCCGATTCCCAGTTCCCGATGGTCTCTCGTCGGCTCTTCAGAGCCCTCGCGACCTGCTCCTGGCTCAGGCCGGCGGCTTCGCGCAGACGCTTGCGCTCCTCAGGCGACGGAAGGTCGTCCTGGGCGACCTCTTCCAGCAGTGCGTCGACGGCGCTGAACAGCTCGTCTTCTGTGGGCACCGAGCTCACCTCCGTGCCACACCCTACCTCAATCACGCATTGGATTTCACTTTGGATTTCTCATGAATTGCTCATTGCGGTAAAGGTCTTGGTGGAATGATCCAGCAATTGTGGAAGCGAGGAGCGCCGCACCCCGAGATGCGTCCGATCGTGGTGATCGTCGGCGCCCAGTCGGGAGCTGGAAAGTGCTCGGGCAGCGCGGTGGCGCCGTACACATCGGCCGCGACCTCTGCAAGGCCGCCCACCGTCACTACGCCATGGCGCCGGCCGCCGATGTCCGCACCGCCGGCGCGAAGATCCGGCCGGACACCACCCGCTGGCAGACCACCGTCGAAGAGTACGTCCGCGATCACGGACTGGATGCGGTCGTCGAGTCCGCCCTCTCCGACCCCGAGGAACTTCGTGCGTCGTCGGCGGCGTATCGCCGCTCCCGGCACCGGCATGATCAGCGGCTGGACGAGCTGAGTGCGGCGCGAGCCGGGGAACGTGACCGCCGCGGCACGGGTCGCCGGCCAGCCGACGTCCTTGGCGGTGGGGCCGTCGTTACGGCTGTGCTTGCGGGTTGGCCGGGCTGCGGGGTGCGCGGCCAGACGGTGCCGGTGGCGGTTCAGCGGGCGAGCACGGCGATGATCGCCCGGCCGTCGCACCGACTTGGGAGTTTTCTTGAGCGCACGTTCCAGATAAGTTAGGGTGGGGTCATGGCGAGGACCCGGGAGTTCGACACCGAAGCGGCGGTGAGCCGCGCTATGGAACTGTTCTGGACGCGCGGCTACGAGGCGACCTCGGTGCGCGATCTGACCCAGCACCTGGGGATCGGGCAGGGATCCCTGTACGCCGCGTTCGGTGACAAGGACGGCCTGTACCGGGCCGCGCTGGAGCACTACCGCACCACCCTCGCGGCGGCCGCCCTGCGCAGCCTGGAGCAGGAGGCGGACGCCCGCGCGGCGATCCGTACGCTGCTGACGGAGCGGATCCGCATCGCCGTCGAACACGGTGGCCAGGGCTGCCTGGCCGTCAACGCCGTCTGCGAGCGACTGCCCCAGGACCCGGCGACCCGGCGCACCGTGCGCGACATGCAGGACGCGAGCCGGGAAGCGCTCACCGAGGTACTGCGGGCCGCGATGGAGCGAGGCGAGATCACGGCACGGCACGACCCGCACACGGTCGCCGCGTTCCTGGTCACCTTCCTCAACGGACTGCTGGTCTCCTCGAAGATCACACCGGACGCGTCCGCCCTCGAACCCCTCGTGGAGCTCGCGCTGACCACTCTCGACTGAGGAGCCGGCCGTCTCGGCCCAGGTTTCCCATACCCAGAATCTGTAACGGGCGATCAAGAAAGTGGATATCGTCTCGCCGTGACGACGGCACCCCCTGAACGCGCCGAGGGTCCGCACCACTTGCCGACCCCATCAACCCACCACACCCAAGGCAGGAAGCACCACATCATGATGTACGACCACACCACGACGCCCCTGCGCACCGGCCGTGCCGCCGTCAACGGAACGAGCCTGCACTACCGCACGGCCGGAACCGGCCCCGCCGTGGTACTGCTGCACGGCGTGCCCAAGACCGGCTACCACTGGCGCCACCTCGTCCCGAAGCTGACGCCCCATCACACCGTCGTCGTGCCCGACCTGCGCGGTCTCGGCGACTCCGCCCACCCCGCCGACGGCTACGACTCCGCGACGATGAGCGACGACATCGCCGAGCTGATGGCCCACCTCGGACACGAGACCTATGCCGTGATCGGCGAGGACTGGGGTGCCGTGATCGGCTACCAGCTCGCCGCCCGCCACCGCGACCACGCCACGGCCCTGGTCTACGCCGAGGCCCTGCTCCCCGGCTTCGGCTTCGAGGACCACACCGCCCTCACCGCCGAGAACGTCTCCGGCGGCCTGCACCTGTGGCACCTGGGCTTCTACTTCCAGCCCGACGTCCCCGAGATGCTGATCGCCGGACACGAACGTGAACTGATCACCTACATGATCAAGAACGAGCGCAGCCACCCTGACACCGCCACCCCCGACGCGATCGAGGAGTACGTGCGCTGCTACTCCATGCCCGGCGGCATCCGCGCGATGCTCGCCATCTACCGGGCGATGCTCACCGATGCCGAACAGAACCGGCAGGCCGCGCGGCAGAAGCTGGACATCCCGGTCTTGGCGCTCGGCGGCTCCGCCTTCATCGGCGAGCGCAACGAGTCCCAGGCACGGCTCGTGGCCCACCACGTCACCGGACACGTCTTCGACGCGGGCCACGACCTCGCGGAGGAAGTACCCGACGAGATGGCCGACGTCATCCTGCCGTTCCTGGCAGCGCCCCGGTAGCCGACACCCATCACCGGGGTGGGAGGGGCCGGCAGACCGAACCGGTCACCGCACGCGGCCGCGTCACCTTCGGATCGAGGACACCAGCCGCGACTTCCCCGGGCCGCGGCTGCTGCCCGTGCTGCCCAAGGAACCGCCGCTGAAGTGGTCCGCCCACTACCGGCAGTCCCTGGACCCGCTCGACGTGTTCTCCCACGCGCTCACCAACCGCGTGATGGACGTTTCACTCTGCGCCAGGACGACGACCACTTGTCCCGGATCACCATCGACTCCACCGTCGTCACCCGGGAGACCTGGCGGTTCTCCGGGCTTCCTCTTCGTCGTCTTTCCCACCGAACCCCGGGTGTTTCCCCCACCGAACCCCCGGCCCTTCGTCGTCGACTTCGACAGCCCGTCTACGTCAACATCGTCGCCAAGGCCGCCCGCCTGGCTCACCCGCAAGGATTCCGACGCCCGCCTCACCGTCACCGAGATGCCCCCACCCCGACAGACCTGGCTCACCGACGACCAGGGCCACCGCTGAACCTCCGGACTCCGCCTCGTCGCCGAGACGGACTGAACCCGCGGCACGGCCGCGCCCCGGCTCGTACGAGACGGCGGCGCCGGACCGTCCCTGACACCTGAACAAGGCCGCACTGGGCCTACCCCTCTCCGGTGTCGCCCGTCCGGACGACACCGGGGTGCAGTAGCCGCCCAGTTCCGTACGGTCATGTGCAGGGCCGGAACACCCTCCGGCCCGGCCATGAGGAGGCGCGCCATGCGTCGCATCAGCTCGACACTCACCGTACTCGCGGCCGCCGGACTGCTCGCGCTCACCGTTCCCGGCCCGGCGTCCGCCACGACCGGATTCCTCCGCATCGGCGGAGTCGTCCACGACCACCCGCTGGGCTGCTACGAGGTCGCACAGCTGTCCACCGTGCTCAACTTCACGGACGTTCCCGTCCGCGTCCACAAGGTCCCGGGATGCCAGGGCAGCGTCGTCCAGATCCTCCCCCCGGGGCTGGCGACGCAGGTACCCGGGACCCACAGCATCCTCGTCAAAGACCCCCTCGGCCCCGTGGGATGACGTGCACGGCCAGCGGGACGGCCGGGGTGGGCCGGGGGCCGCGCACGGCGCCCCCGGCCATCTCGGGGCGTCGTGGGCGGTGCTCTCAGAGGGATGATCGCGCCGTCTGTGGCTTCCGCCGGAGTGGCGAGCACCTCGGTGGCGACGTTCCTGCCGCGGTCTGGCGGCGGCGCTGTGCCCGAGTCGCCTCGATCGAGGCCGGCGCATCGTGCGGGACGATGTCCGGCTCGGGGAACGCGCGGCGGCTCAGCTCCCGCATCGCCGCCGTCAGCCGCCCCACCGCTCCCGCGATGGCCGGGCCCACCCTCTCGAACCGTGTGATGCGGCGTCCGGCCCATCCCGCGAGGAGTTCCACCTGGCCGACCCCAAGGGCGGCCGACCGCCCAAGCACGGCGGCGAGTTCCTCTTCGGCGACCCCGCAACCTGGGGCATCGAGCAGGCCGTGACGGTCACGAGCACCCGGCTCCATGGGAAGGCGACCGCGCAGGCGCGGGACCGGCTGCACCCGCGGCTGACCCGCCGGGCCACATGGCTCGACCACGACAGGCCGCTGCCCATCATCGAGGGCACCGTCGTTCGCCTGGTCGTGGAGAGGCTGCCCAGTGTGGAATGGACGTGGTGGTCTCGCACCGGCGCCACCGGAGCGGGCATTGACCGCTGCTGGCAGTCCTTTCTCCGCCGGTTCGACATCGAGCACACGTTTCGCCTGTTCAAGCAGACCCTCGGGTAAACCAAGTCCCGGCTCCGCAGCTCCGAGGCGGCCGACCGGTGGACGTGGCTGCTGATCGCCGCCTATGAATCTCCCCCCTCCTGAACCGTCAGGAAGCCGACGAGGTTGGATGAAACTGCCGACCGCGTCCCACCGGCGGGTGAACCGGCTTGCCGGTGTGGGTGTATCGCTGTCGATGGCCCAGGCATCGGCCCCGCTGCTTGGATCGTGTTTTACGCGATATGAGCTGCTGAGTACGGTCCTGGGTTCTCAGTCGCTTTCCAGGAAGCGCGCGCCCGGCCCGGGCGTGCGGCAGATGTCTTCCGGGGCGAGGTGGCTGTGCCCCGCAGCGCACTCGAGGACGACCTTGACCGGCTCGTCGCAGGGGCTTGCATCCTCGACGGGCCGGTGCCGGACGATGACCGACGGGCCCTGCGGGTCGGCGAGATAGGTGTCGCCCCATTCCAGGAGCGCCACGAGCGTGGGCCGCAACGCCTTGCCCTGCTCGGTGAGCTCGTAGGCGAAGCGCTGCCGATCCCCGGGCTCCTGATAGGGCACGCGGCGCATCGCTCCTGCGGTCACCAAGGTTTCGAGCCGAGTCGCCAGGAGATTTCTGGCGATCCCGAGGCGGGAGTGGAACTCTCCGAACCGGCGTGCGCCGTCCAGCGCCTCACGGACGATCAGCAGCGACCAGCGCTCCCCCACCACCGAGAGGGCGCGCGCCACCGAGCAGTTCACCGGGTCGATTCGCCGCGTTTCCATGGGGCGAGTGTACCCGTCTGGGTTTACAAGTTGTACTTAGCCCTCGTAGTCTCCGACCTGAGTTGAAGAACTAAACTCACAAAGGAGATCGACCATGCCCATGCTCGACGTGTACATTCCCGACGGCGCGCTCCAGCCGGACGCCGAGGCGGCCCTGCTGAACCGCATCACCCAGATCCTCGTCCGCAACGAGGGATTCGACCCCTCCGACCCGGTGACCCGCTCCGTCTCCTGGCTCTGGCTGCACCGGCCGGCCGGCATCTACGTCGGCGGTGAACCCGCGGACGCACCTCGCTACAAGGTCGTCCCGTCCGTCCCCGAGGGCCAGCTCGACGAGCAGAAGCGTGCGCGCGTCATCGCCGAGGTCACCGAGGCGATCCTCGACGCGGAGAACGGAGCCTGGCCGCGTGACGCCAGCCGGATCTGGGTATTCCCCACCGAGATCCCCGAGGGCCACTGGGGCGGCTGGGGCCGGATCAGGCCGCTCGCGGCGATCCTCGCCCGACTCACCGGCGGCGACACCAAGCGGGCCCGCACCCTCGCGCGTGAGCGGATCGCTGCCAGCCGAGCCGAACACGCCCGCCTGCCCTGATGAGCGCCCAACGAAGTGGGGGATCGATGCGGCCGGTGACACAGTCGTGGACGCCCTCGCCGCCGACGCGGCTTTCCTGCCGAACCAGGTTCAGCGGCCGGCACCGGCCACAGGTCCGCCGGTCGCACACCTCCGACGCCGGTCCGCCCCAGCACCGCGACCGCCAGCGGTGTTCGCGGCACAGCTGGTCGGGGACCGACTGCGAGAACAGACCGCGCGGCGCAGCGCCGAGCAGCCCGCAGTGAGGTTCCCGGGTACTTCCGGGTCGGCCAGCAGCTGCAGCGCCTCCTCCAGCACGGCACAGCCATGGGTGTAACCGGAGCTCGCGGACGGGGGGCTCCCGGGCCACGCAGTCGGTCTGCAGCGTCGGCGGCCGCACGCCATTCCCAGGCGCCGGGCTATCCCTGCCACGTCCCCATCCCGTGACGCTCCTCTCGCTGCGCACTCGTTCGCACTCGTTCGGCCCCCTTGTAGACCTCGCCGCGCGGTCGGGTCGCGAGGACTTCCCTGCAGCTCGCCCAGACGGCTCCCGAAGGGGCCGGGCAGGCTGGGGCACCGCGGCAGCCGCTTCGTCATGGGCTGGAGCGCTCACGGGTTCAAGCGCCAATGGGGCGTGAAAATGACCCGCACCGTCTTCCGCGTCAAGATCTACCGCAAGCACTACGACTGGTTCCACGGAGGTTTCCCGTCATGCAAACGGACGGTCCCGCCCAATGGACAGCAGCAGTGGGATCGGCCCTCACCGCGGCTGACGCCGCTCCGGACACCGTGACCGCTGAAAAGACAGAGACCGATGGCTGGTCCGTCGACTGGGAGGGGCAGTGCCGGCGAATCCCTGTGTGGTTCACCCTGTACGGTCACCACGCAGCACCTACAGCTGAAGTGCGCATCAACGACTGGATCTTCAGCCCCGTACGTCTCGATCAGGTGGAAGAGCTGCTGGTGAAGGCCCTTACCGGTGATGCCATGCTTCGGCGTGGTATAGCGGGACTTACCCCTTGGCGCCTGGAGATTACCGTTGGCGAAGAAATCATCACCAACGATGACCGGGAAGGCAGCGGCAAGCCCGACAGCGCATGGGAACTCAAGCTGCTGCAGAACCCGCGTTAAACCGCCGTACGGCCCGATGCCGTGCAGGGGGCTCGCCATTGCCAGTGGCGGGCCCCACACAGCGACTCGGAGACCGACGGCGCCCCATCCGGCGATCAACTCCCGGGAACGCGAACGGGCGGCCCCAGGCACGACCTCATCCCGCCTCAGATTGGGCAAGGGGTGGGTGGGACGGGCCGCCTCCGGGGTGGCCAGCAGGGCGACGATGGTGACGGGCTGATCGCAGTGCGGGCAGTTCCCGATGGCGGTGGAAGTAAAGACTCGGGCATCCAGTTGGAGGAAAGAGCGGCGGCCGGGCTGGGCAGACGCGCCGGCGATGTCCCGCTCGGTGCTGCCGGGACCGCCGGCTCCTTCAGCTCGACGAGCGCCTGGAGCACGCCGCGGCCCGGCCGGTGATCGGACCGAAGACGATCGTCGGCGACCACGGGAAGGTCTTCGCCTCCCGTAACGGGTGGTTGATGCCGCGGTGCGGGACCTGCGGATGGTCTTGCCTCCAAGCCGCGACGAACAGGCGCTCTTTTCCGTAGAGTTGGGCTCAGATCACTGCGAGGGGGAGATGTGACCTCTGTGGGTGGGCCGTCCGACGAAGCGTCGCTGCCGTTCTGGGTGACGTACGACGAACAGGACGATACGCAGGATGACTCGATGGGCCTGTTCGGCAGTGCTGAGGGTGATGCCAGACTCCGGCACATACCGCTCGGCCCGCTGCGCAGAAACCTCTCCGAAGCGGTACAGGCTCTGCAACAGCTGTTCGCTGACGCCGCTGCCCATGACGGACCGTTGCCGCTGCGGGAAGCTCACCTGTCGTTCCAGGTCACCGCCGGCGGTGGTGTGCAGTTCATCGGTACGACCCAACTGCAGGGCAGTCGGGGCATCACCCTCGTCTTCAGGCAGTGACGTCATCGCCATGGGCGTCTACAGAGCTCTGCTGATCGGAGCCAGCAACTACGAGGCACGCGGAGTGGCTCCCCTCCCCTTCATTCCGGGCGATCTGGCCCGCCTGGGTGCCGTGTTGCGGGAACGCGGCTTCCAGGACGTCCAGATTCTCTCGGGCCGGGAAGGCGGCAAACAGGTCACCGCCAACTATGTGAACGCCAGGGTGACCGGGTTCCTGAGGCGCGCTCGTGCCGGTGAAACGCTGCTGATCGTGCTGAGCGGGCATGGCATCCACGCCTCCGGCCGCGACTACCTGGTCCCGGAGGACATCGACGAGGACACACACCCCTTCGCGTCCGGCTGTGTTCCCATCGACTGGCATCACCATCTCGACGAGACCCGGGCCGGACACGTGCTGTTCCTCATCGACGCCTGCCGAGAGGGGATAGAGCAGGACCACATGGGCGTGGACGGCGTCAGGCAGTGGGGTCGGCAAAAGGTCAGTGCCGCGTTGCGACGCAAAGTGGCTTACGTCTACGGATGTTCACCGGCACAGCTCGCCCTTTTCGTCCGCGCTGACGACTCCGCTGCCGAAGGAGCGGGCCTCGATGTCCCTCCCGGAGAGTCCTTCAGTCTCTTCTCCCGGGCGGTGTCCGACGTCCTGCGCCTGTGGCCCAGTGACAGTCGGATGAGTCTGGTGGACTTCAAGGATGCGGTGCAGCCGCGCATCGAGGAGCTGCACCGCGCCTACCGCAAGCGGGGGGAACCCCAGACGTTGCGGATCATCACCGACCTGCCGGCCGAGACGTTCTTCTTCCTGCCCGATGCGCAGGGTCACCGGCCGACGCGGCCTGCCCGGACGCCACCCTCCCCCGGGCCGGTTCAAAGGCACCGCTCCATGCGGTTCACGGTGCTGCTGACCAGCTTGGCTGTCATCGCCACCTCGGTCACGACCGCCTGGGTACTGACGGCGAGCGCGCTCAAGGACAACGATTCCCGCAGCAGCCAGTCGGCCGGGGCGGGTTCGCAGGATCCGCCGGCTCGGAGTCACTCATCGTCCCCGGAGCCGGAGAAGTCGAGCGGAAGTCCCACGGACGCCGACGGAAGTCGGCCGGGCACACAAGTGACCGGCACTCCCCAAGGGGCAGGGAAGGTGTCGACCAGCCCACCCAACTGCCCGTCCAGTGCCACGCGCCTCACTGTGCGAAGCGTCCGCAACTCCTACCGGCCGACCGAGACGCCCACATTCGAGATCACTGCCCGCAATGTCTCATCGGCCGCGTGCACATTCGACTTCGGTTTCGCGTCGACCACCCTCACGATCTCCAAAGCCGCGCTGAGCGGGACGTTCTGGTCTTCGGCCGACTGCCCGGCGGGCAACAGCCTTCTGAAGCAACTCGTACCGGCCCGGGACAGCGTGTCTCACACAGTCGAGTGGAATCGCACCCCGAGCGCCCCCCAGTGCGGCACACCGACACCGAATGAGCCGGCCGGAGCCGGCACCTACCTGGTGACGGTGATCACCCCAGGCGTACCCCAGGCCCACGACTCGTTCGTTCTGAGCCAGGATTAGAAGCACACCGAGAGCAACCTTTCCTAACTGATCATTTCAGAATGAGTTTGACTCAGGGGCTTGGCAGTTGGGCTGGCGGGCGGCAGAGTTCTGCAGGTGCCGGATGATCTTGTGCCTGATGATCTGTGAACTCCGATAACTCACCCCGGAGCCGTTCCGCTACGACAGCCCGGCCAACATCGCCGCATGGGTGCGCCACCTGACCGGCGTCGAGGAGACGCGCCGCGTCTTCTCGACGCCGGCCCACGCAGCTGAGCTCGGGCACGGTGCCCGAGTACCTCTACAAGCGCACCGGCGGAGTCGTCGGCTTCCTCGAACGGCTCATCGAGGACGGCTACCGCGAGGCCGTGGACCGCGGGCTGGAGTCAGTGGCCGAAGGGCTGCTGGACTCCGTCGTCATCATCGACCTGACGCCTGCCACGGACCGCGACCCGGACGCCGGCATCACCTCGCTGTGTTAGCCGCTGTAAGCCCTGGGCAGGTCTGTGCGGGCACGGAGAGAACCCGCGAACCGTCACGCGTGATCCGGTAACACTGCCGGCTGGTCCCTTCCGATACCGCGACCGAAATCTTCACCGTGCTACCAGTCCTCGAGATGGTGCCCACCGTGAGGAACCGTCGGTAGGGGGCGAGAGCCCGCCGCACTCCGGCACGGTTCAGCTCCGCCGCTTCCAAGGCAGCGACACGTTGGCCGGCTATGTGGGCGCCGTTGCCGATCGAGACGGACGGGCCGCAGGTGTCGTTTTTCAAAACGGACATCGCTGATGCCCAATCGTGGCCTTTTGCCAGGGTATAGGTGTATTCGAGGCATCTGACGATCATGTCCTGGCCGATGCCGAAGAGGGTCCTGGTTTTGTACTCGGCCCGTTTGGCCACGCGGGCCCTGAACACATGACGGGACGCGTCGTAGGAGATCACGGGAGCACCGGTGTGCTGGTGGGTAACGGCTGTGAGAGCATCCGGATCGGCCGGGCCTGCGTCGCCGAGGGCACGTATGGTCTCGTTCTTCGTTCGGCGGAGTTGGTCGTCGAATGCCAACAGAGCCTGCTGCCGGTGCTCAGTATTGATCTTGTCGGTGTGCCATGACCAGTACCACAACACGCCGAGTACGGTGCCGAACACGACGATCAGCACGACCAGGAGGATCAGACAGCCGGTGGTCATGGCACGATCCAGCCGTGCCATGACCACCTGACCAGGTCCGCGAAGAGACTGCACACTAACTGCCCGCCACCTTGATGCCGCTCCTCTTCAGCTCATCGACCTTGGCCTTCTGCTGGTCACGCATGTAGTCGGCCAGGTGGTTGAGAGTATCGAAGTCGCCCGCCCGGCACTGGCTTTCACCGACGATGTGAAGATAGCCCGTAAGAACGATCTGCACGTTCGATGCCGCACCGGCGATCTGGTCGATCACGATTCCGGAATCGGCGACCGCTTGATCGATCTTTTCCGTGCAGTCGTTCCTGTCGCATACGTCGATCCTGGCGTAGCAGTTCTTGACGGCACTCGGGTCCGTGGCTCCGCCACGCCGAGCGGAGGAATGGCTGGAGACCGCCCTGGACGTCCTGACCTACCGGGTGGCCTACCAGGTCACCGATCCCGTCCTCGCGCTCGGCAGCGCACCCGACGCGAGCCGATGCCCTCGGCGGGCCGCACGGTTCAAGGAGCTGAAACGGGGCCTGTGGAACTGGGGATAGCCGTGCGCTCCCTGGCCTGCCCAGTGGTGCAACCCGGGCCGGGCCGAGTCCGAGTCCGCCCTCCCTTGTCCGGGGGAACCCGTCAGGCCGGTGGGGCCGCCGATACGGCCGCTCGGGGCCGGATGGGGTGATCCGGCCAGGGAAAGGCCGGAAACGATCGTGTGACGCGAGACCTTCGTGGGGAGGTAGGAGCGGTCTCATCGCTTGGAGTAATCAGGGGGTCACGTGGGGTGGAAAAGTTCGTTCGATCAGGCGATGCGGAAGCTCGCCGCTATAGAGGGCCAGTTGAAGGCCACGCAGCAGAAGGTCGAGCGTCTCGACGATCCGACGGTCGGGCTGACCGCCCTGCACGGCGAGCTGGTTCAGAGCCGCCTGAAGATCGTCGAGAAGATCGAGGGGGGCGTCACCGGGCTGCGCGAGGAGAACCGGGAGATTCGCCGGCGCCAGGACCGGATGATCAGCGACCTGAACGACACACGGGGTGAACTGCGACAGCTGCTCGACCTCGCCGAGGTCCTACAGTCCGCCGCTCCGCCCCGGACGCCCGGCGAGAGCACGCCGACGCCTTCCGGGGAGACGGAGCAGCCGACCGGCCCCGAAACCGGCTATGGCCTGACCGACTCCGTCGAAGCCCGGCCGCCCGCCGCCGACACCGCACACCAGGGGGAAACCATGGAGAACACCGAGCACCAGCCGCAGCCCGAGGACGGCGCCCAGGAACAGGACCCCGCGCTGAAGAAGGCCATCGAGGCCGCCTACCAGGGCACCGCCACACCCGCCGGCCACTCCCCCGCAGCCGCGCCGCAGGCCTCCGCCGGAGCGGACGATCCGCGCATCGCCCACGGAGTCCTGCTGCTGAAGGCCGCCGGCGTGGCCTCCGTCGAACTGATCGCGCACCGCGACACCTGGGAGTGGCTCGCCGCCCTGGCCGCCGGCCACAGCCATTTCCGCACCCCGCCCTCCGTCGAGGACATCAAGGACGGCCGCGAGGGCCGCGTCCAGACCGTCCTTTCCGGACGCTCCCTCATCGCCCTGCTGATCGAGCTGTGGAACACCCGCTCCACCGCGGCTCCGCTGCAGAGCGAATGGGCCCTGGCCACGATGACGTACAACCGCATCGCGGCCGAACTCACCGACCCCGCCGGGCAGGGCCAGACCATCCGGATCGTCCTCGACGACGGCTATCCGCCGGAGACCGGCGACTGAGCGTCACCGTCTACGGAACAAGAGACGGCGGCAGTTCCGCACCGGTGCGGGACTGCCGCCGGAAGCGGGGCAACGCGCCCTGACCGCCGGACATCCCGGCCGGCCGTGCGCGAGGATGCCCCGGCGGGAATCACCGAGGGGGCGTGCGTGCGGCGTCTTCGGACATGCCGGGACGCCATCCGATCGTGGCGCGTCCCAGGCCGT
Organism: Streptomyces achromogenes subsp. achromogenes; assembly: GCF_000720835.1. Classification (GTDB taxonomy): domain Bacteria; phylum Actinomycetota; class Actinomycetes; order Streptomycetales; family Streptomycetaceae; genus Streptomyces; species Streptomyces achromogenes. The sequence continues at coordinate 80,187 of NZ_JODT01000027.1, forward strand.
CGTCCGTGTCAGCGACGCCTGCCCGGCGCCGATGGTGGGGTGCTGTTGCGGCGGCCCGGGCCTCGTCGCTGCCTTCGTCTGCCAGGGCCGGCCTGCCGGGTGGCAGGCGGCCGGGGCAGGCCGCACGGATCACCCGGCGCCGGGCTCTGGTTACGGTCGGCCTGCCAGGGAGGTCAGGGCTTCGTCCGTGAGCCGGTACACCGCCCATTCCTGCTGGGGGCGGGCGCCCAGTGCCTCGTAGAAGTCGATCGCGGGACGGTTCCAGTTCAGCACCGACCATTCCAGGCGCTCGTAGCCGCGTGCGACGCAGATACGGGCGAGCTCCGTCAGCAGGGCCTTGCCGTGGCCGCCGCCGCGGGCCTCGGGGCGGACGTACAGGTCCTCCAGGTAGATGCCGTGCACGCCCCGCCAGGTGGAGAAGTTGAGGAACCACAGCGCGAAGCCCACGACCTCGCCGTCGGTGTCCTCGGCCACATGTGCGTAGGCGGCCGGGCGCTCGCCGAACAACGCCTCGGTGAGCTGTTCCTTCGTCGCTCTGACCTCGTCGAGTGCCTTTTCGTACTCGGCGAGTTCGCGGATCAGGGTATGGATGACGGGAATGTCGGCGGGGGTCGCGGTACGGATCATGCCCCGAGTCTCACACGCGGCACCCGTCCGGTCGGCCGCCGGGCCCGCCGGCCGGGGGTGCCGCTCGGACCTGGGCGGGCCGGCTCCGGGCGGCCAGTCGATGACGCGGTGTTCGGGCAATGGGGAGGGACGGTGTCGTCCTGCTGGTCCGATCCCTCGGCCCGCAGGGCCTCAACGGCTGCCGGGGGCGCACCGGGTGGTTCTGGGGGCCGCTGTGGTGGACGGGCTTGGCGGATACGGTGTGCGGCGGCCGGGAGGTCGGTGACTCGAGCGGGTTCGGTACCGGTGGCAGTGGCGAGGTGGCCGGCACGCAGACGGAGATCGTCATGAAAGAGCGCGGTGTCTTCAGCCGGAGAGGCGGTACGGCCGCAGGGGCGGGCGATGGTCCGGGTGTGTTCTTCCCCGGCCCAGGCCGAGGCCGAGGGCGCTTCCCGGTCATGGCCCCGGTCCAGTTGCCGGCGATGAGGCCGAAGAGGTGGGTGGCGCTGAGCGGGTCGGAAAGTGACGGGCCGGTCAGCCGACGGAGCCGGCGCGTGCGCCCCGAACGGGGGCAGGCACGCGTGCCGCTCGCGCTGCAACCGCTGCCGGGGGGAGGCTCAACGAAGGGCCAGCAGGCCGTACAGGAGGGGGATACGGGGCTCGGGCAGCCGCCACCAGCCGGAGTCCGTACGGACCATCCGCGGCCAGCGCGGCCAGGGGAGCTCGTCGCTCTCCCGCAGTCGCCGGACGCTCATTCCCGCTTCCGTCACCGCGGTCACGACCTCGCCCATTCCGTGCATCCACTCGTAACTGTCCGTGGCGCCCTCGACGGCCGGGCCGTCGGTGTAGGTGTGGGTGGCATCCCGGTGCACCGGACCGGCGCCCCCCAGGTAGTCGTGGCGCAGCAGCAGCTCCGGCCCCTCACCCAGCCCCGGTTTCGGGCCGAGCGCGTGGAGCAGCGGGTGGAACTCCACGACGTACAGCCGCCCGCCCGGCCGCAGAAGCCCGGCCACGACATCCGCCCACCGGTCGAGGTCGGGCAGATAGCACAGGGCGCCCTTGCCGGTGTAGACGACGTCGAACCGCCGGCCCTCGAGCGCCTTCACGGCGTCGTACACGTTGGCCTGGACGTAGGTGACGTCGAGGCCCGACTTAGCGGCGAGGTCCCGCGCGGCCGTCACGGACGCCGCCGAGAAGTCCAGGCCGACCGCCCGGGCGCCGCGCCGGGCGAAGGCGAGCGTCTCCGTGCCGAGGTGGCACTGGAGGTGCAGCACGTCCCGGCCGGACAACTCGCCGAGGTCCTCCCACTCGAACGCGGCGAACCAGCGCTCCGGATCCAGGTCCTCGTCCAGGCCGTAGAAGCGGCTGGTGACGTGGACCGGAGTGCGGGCGTCCCAGTTCGCCTGGTTGGCGCGCATCAGCCGCGCGTGCTCGGCGGAGGTCATGAGGACATCCAAGCGCGTGCCGGCCGCGCGCGGGGGAGGAAGACCGGAAAAGTGCCGTGGCGGGTGATGATTCGGCCGGTTCCTGTGCGTCGGTGGGGTGTCGGTAGCTGGGGTGCAGGCAGCTGAGGAGAACCGGGAAGGCGCATGAAGGACATGCTGCCGGGCGGCGTGCCGCGGCCTTCTGTCCCTTGTGTTTCTTCTTCCGGCCCTCGCCTGCGCCGTTGTCAGCCTGGTGCGCGGAGGCCGGGGAGCGCGTCCGCCGCGTTCCGCACGCACGTCTCCGCCACCTCCCCCGCCCGCGTCAGAGCGGCGGCGCCGCTCAGGATCCGGTATCCATCGCCCGCAGCCCCAGCGCCCGCCCTGCCGCCTCGTCCCGAGCAGTCAGGGCCGCGGCGAGGTCCTCATCGCTCACGGGCAGCTCGTCCTCGCCGTAACGGGGCACGGCGCACGAACTGCTCGTCCGGCGCGGCCGGGTGAGGCGTGTCCTGCTGTGCGTCCGGCGCACGGACGGCGCGAAACAGACGGTCCGCAGCGACCCCTGGGCCGGCCGCCGGGCCATACAGCGCCGCCGCCTGCTCCAGGGGCGAGGACGGGTGCCTCGATGCCGGACAGCGCCCCCGTACACGCCCAGTACACCGTGTCCCTGCCGGGGCAGGTGCGCGGCAGCATCCGGTGCCGGCCGGGCAGCCACGGGCCGACCCCGACGGGCGTGGTACGGGTCGGGTGCGGGTAGGGCGGTCACCGGTTCCGTGGCTGCCCGGGCTTTTCCCGGTGGGGCGTCACCAGGAAGCGGGGGCGGCCACCGGGTGGTCGAGTAGCCCGTCGGGCACGGGGCGATCCGAGCGCGGCCAGCGGGTCACCGCCCGTGCCCCCGGTCGCGGTCGTCACGGCTGTCCCTCGCTTTGCGCGGCGGGCACGGTCCGGAGCCCCGGCGCCCGTGCGGGCCACCACGCGCGCCGCTTCGTCGATGGCCCGGTCCGACAGGAAAAGGCGGAGGGGGACGATGGCGAGCAGAGCGAGTGCGGCACACACCGTGAAGAGAGCTTCGGCGTCGACCGTGAGAGAGAGCACGCCGCCCAGTGCCGAGCCGACGGGCGTCATGCCGTACGTCAGCATCCGTGAAGCCCCGCTGACCCGGCCCAGGTCGGTGCGGTCGACGGTGAGCTGGCGTACGGACATGGCCTCCACCGACCACATGCCGCCCAGCGCGCTGCCGGCGGCCATGAGGAGTACGAGGAGGGCGCCGTCGGCGATGAGCGGTCCGGCGAACACCAGCGCCCACCCCACGCGGGTGAGTGTCAGCGTCCAGCTGCGGCCGAGCAGCCGCTCCACGCGGTGGGTCGCCAGAGCGCCCAGGGCGGCGCCGACACCGGTGGCGCCGACGAGGAAGCCGTACTGCGAGGAGGACAGGCCGAGTTCGCCCGGCTTGACGGCGTACACGATGAAGATGGTGTAGAAGATGCTGTTCGCGATGGTGGTCAGGCCGCCGACGCCCACGAGGGTGGCCAGGACGGGCCGTGCGAACACCAGCCGCGTGCCCGTCCACCATCCGGTGGGCGCCGCCGAACCGTCCCGTGCCGCGAGAGGCCGCGCGCCTGTGCGCACCTGCGCCGCGACCAAGGCGGCGGCCAGGCATGCCAGACCCGCGACCAGCCCGGGAAGAGCCTGGTGGACATCGACGAGCACACCGGCGAGCGCGGGGCCGAGGAACTGGTAGAAGAGCCGCGTGGAGACGGCGAGGAAACCGTTCGCCCTGGTACGGCGCTCCTCCTCGACCGCGTCGGCCGTCACCACCTCCGCGGCCGTGTCCACCACGGTCTGCAGGGCCGCGACGACGAAGACCAGGACGGGCGCCATGACGAGGACCGCGGTGCCGGTCCAGATCAGCACCGCCAGAGCGAGCATCCCCACGCACCGGCCGGCATTCGCCAGAGTCAGGGCACGCACCGGGTCCATCCGGTCCACGACCACGCCCGCGGGCACGGCCGCCACCAGCCACGGCAACGTCGCCGCGACCGTGACCGCGGCCACCGCCACGGACGAATGCGTATGCTGGGCCACCATCATCGTGGCGGCCACCGCGAAAACCCCGTTGGCCGTATCGGAGACCGCCGTGGCAGTAAGGAACCTGCCGAAGCCACCGGTCATCGAGCGCTCCCTTCCCACCCTGCCGCACCCTTCGTCATCGCGTCCCGCACCCGTGCGCTCCGCCACCGACTCCCGCAGTACCTGCCAACCGGCCGGCACCTGCCGCCCGCACAGCCCCAGGACCGGCGCGGGCACCGATCTCGTCGACGTTCGATCACGCGCAGATGCTCCCACCGGTTGCCGGCCGCGGCCAGGCCCCCTCGCAGCGGGCCCGCAGGTAGCGGAAGGTACGGCACGAAGCGGTGCAGCACGCAGTCCATGCCCGCCGGGCTCACGGGGAAGAGGCAGCCGGCCCGCTCTTGCGGAAGCGCGGCCGTCAGCGTGTTCAGCATGGCGGTGGAGACAGCGGATGAACGGGGCCTGGCAGGCCTCCCCCACCACCTCCCCGCTCCCCTCCCTCTCACCGACACCCCAGTCGACCATCAGGGGCCATCGGGGTCACGCGGTCGGTGTCCGGGCCGTGGCCGTCATCCCGGCGCCCGGGGTGTCCGCTCTGTCACTCAGTGTTCCTCGGTCTGCTCGGTGACCCGGCGGGGGCGCAGCAAGGTTGCCGCCATGAGCGCGGTGCCGGCCAGGCCCACCGCCGCGATCAGCGACACCGCGGTGATGCCCCGGTCGTAGGCATGCTGTGCCGAGTGCAGCACCTCGCGGGCGGTCCGGGGCGGCATGTGTGTCATGACGTCCTGCGCCGCGGTGAACGACACGCGGGTCCGGGCCTGTTGGTCTTCGGAGAGGCCGGGCACCTGGGGCAGGCCCGTGCGGTACACGGTGGTCAGGACGGTGCCGAGGACGGCGACGCCGAGTCCCGCGCCGAGTTCGAAGGACGTCTCCTGGATGGCCGCCGCTTCCCCGGCCCGCTCGGGCTGCGCGGCGCCCATGATGGAATCGGCGCCCAGGGTCATCACGATGCCGGCGCCGTACCCCGCGGCGAGCAGCGGGGCGAGCAGAACGCCATAGTGCGCAGGGTCGCCGACGACCGCGATGGCCGCGTACGCGACGGCGAACAGGCAGAGCGCGCCGGTCAGCGCCCAGCGGTTGCCCCACCGGTTCGCCGCCCAGGGGGCCGTGACCGCGCCGAGGGCGTTGGCGCCCGCCAGCGGCATCAGCGCAAGCCCGGCACGCAGCGGCGCGTACTCGCCCACCTGCTGGAGCCACTGGGTGAGGAAGAACAACAGGGCGACGTAGCTGCCGAAGCAACCGATGACACACAGCGTGGCGGTGGTGAAACGGCGTTCGCGAAAGAGGGTGAAGTCCAGCAGCGGCTCGGCGATGCGTCGCTGCCGGCGGACGAAGGCGTAGATCAAGGCGCTTGCGACGAGTCCGGTGACGACGATCACGGTGTTCAGCCCGGCGTGTTCACCGGCCTGCTTGAGCGCGTAGACGACGCCCGCCAGACCGGTGACCGACAGCGCGACGCCGGCCACGTCCCAGCGGCCCGGTTCGGGGTTGCGCGACTCGGGGATGACGCGGGCGCCGACGGCCAGGATGACGACGATGACGGGGACGTTGATGAGGAACACCGCTCCCCAGCCCCATGCCTTGATGACCAGGCCGCCTGCCAGCGGGCCGATGGTGGCCCCGACGCTGTGCGCGGAGGTCCAGATACCGAGAGCCATGGCGCGCTCGCGGTCGTCAGGGAAGACCACCCGGATGACGGCCACCGTGGACGCCATGATCATCGCCGCGCCGGCACCGAGCGCGGCACGGGCCGCGATGAGCTGTGCGGTCGAGGTCGAGAAGGCGGCCGCGGCGGAGGCGACGCCGAAGGTGAGGAGGCCGCTGAGCATCATGCGGCGCCGGCCGATGCGATCGCCGAGGGTGCCGCAGGTCACCAGGAGCGCGGCGAGCGTCAGGGAGTAGACGTCGACGATCCACAGCAGTTGGGCGGGGCTCGGGTCCAGGTCTCGGCTCAGACTCGGCACCGCTACATGCAGGACGGTCAGGTCGATGCCGCACAGGAAGAGGCTGCCCGACACCACGGCCAGGACCGACCACCGCTGCCGCGCGGAAAGGCCCGGCCGCGCCCGCCCCTCGGCGCTCGTGGAACCGTCCGCACTCTTCTTCCCGTCGGCTGATCCGGCCGCGGCCGGTGCCTTGCTCTCCGTCACAGTCTCAGCTTCAGTGAGTATCAACACCGCCTGCAAGTACGGTCATTGATGTCACCTAGTACCACGCCGTATACCAAAGGAGGTCAGGGATGCGGTCCACGATGGAGGAAGCCTCGGATCACTGTGCGGTCGAGTTCGCCATGGAGTTGCTCGGCGGCCGTTGGAAACTGGCCATTCTCAAACAACTGGTCTCCGGCACGCATCGGTTCGGCGAGTTGCGGCGTGCGCTGCCGGGTGTCACCCAACGCATGCTGACCCGCCAGCTGAGGGAGCTGGAGGCGGACGGGCTGGTGGAGCGGACCGTGTACCGGGAGGTGCCGCCACGGGTCGAGTACGCCCTCACCGATGTCGGCCACACCCTGGACTCCATCACCGAGCAGCTGGACGCGTGGGGCCGCTGGTACCGCGACACGGTGCGCCTCGAAGCACCAGCCGGTCCCGCCGCGTCCACCTGACCAGGCGTCGTCGGGAAGACTCGTCAGGAGGCTGGTGTGGCGTCCTTCGTGGTCGTCTCCGTCTCGTAGGCGACCCGGAGCACCGTGTCGAGGTGGGTCAGGCGTTCGGCGAGGGCCAGGTGATCGGGGGTGTCGCCGTAGACGATGCCCACGAAGGCCTGGGTGCCCTGCCGCCAGTCGACCGGCTGGCCGGGGGACTTGGCGAGTTCGACCCGCCGGACGCCGGGCAGGGCACGGGCCTCCTTGACGCCGGTCACCGAGGAGACGGCTCGGGCGTCCATGGGCGGGGCCAGGAAGCGCTGGTAGGCGACGCGTTCGGGGGCCGGGACGGTGAGCGGGGCGGGCAGGGTGCCGAGCGCGCAGTCGAGCGCGGTGCGCAGGAGGCTGAAGCCCGTGGCGCGGCCCACCACGTCGTTGACGAAACCGCCGAGCCTGCCGTTGACCTCGATGAGGCGGGGGCCGTCGGCCGTGAGCTTGAACTCGGTGTGGGTGATGCCGCCGGTCACCCCGAGGGCCCGCAGGGCGTCGGCCGTCGCCTCCAGCAGCTCGGCGCGGACCGGCTCGGGCAGGTCGGCGGGGAAGAACGCGCCGGTCTCCCGGAAGGGTTCCAGCAGCGGGGGCTTGCCGGTGACGCCGACGTGGGTGATCTGCCCGGCGTGGACCGCCGACTCGACGGAGACGTAGTCACCCCAGTGCCGGCCCGCCACGGTGGGGTCGCCGACCAGGTACTCCTCCAGCACGAGTTCCGGTTCCCCCGCGCTCAGCAGGCCGGTGACGATCCGTACGCCCTCCTCCACCGTGTCGACCAGGACGGTGTTGCGGCTGCCCGCGCCCCGGCGGGGCTTGACGACGGCCGGAACCCCGACGGCGGACACCGTCGCGCGGACCGTCTCCTCCCCCGCACCGGCCCGCAGCGCCTCGTGGCGCGGTGTCGGCAGGCCCGCCTCGGCCAGCCGGGCACGCTGCCGGTGCTTGTCCACGAGCAGGGCGGCGGTGCGCGGGCTGTGGAAGTCCAGGCCGAGCAGTCGGGCCAGCTCGGCTGTCGGCTCGATCGTCAGATCGCTGAAGGTGGTGATGCCGTCGACGCCCAGTTCCCGGAGCCGGGCCGCGGTCTGCTGCGGCGGGGTCCCGGCGTCGTAGGTCACCACGGTGCCCGTCTCACGCAGCAGCGGCAGCGCCGACCGCACGCTCGCGGACGCGGGGTCGCAGACCAGGACCAGCGAGCAGTGGCCGTAGGAGGCCGCCGCGAGTTCCAGCGGGTTGACCGATCCGTTCTCGTAGACGACCGCCAAACGGCGCTCCATGCGGGGGATCCTTTCGAAGGGGCGGCCGGGCAGATGTACTCCCCGGCCGTGGGGCGGTGGCCCGCCGAGCCGTGGGCTCAGCCGGGGCGTGGGCTCGGCCGAGGTGTGGTCCTGCAGGCCGTGGGGCCCGCTCCGCCTAGCCGAAGAAGTGCTTGACCAGGAAGAAGACGACGACGCCGATCACGGTGACGACCAGGAAGTGCTTGACGAACCGGCCCGCCACCAGGGTGGCCACGCCGCCGGCGAGGGTGGGCACGGCCCACTCGCTGTCGCCGCCGGCCCACATCGGGCTCAGCACGGCGGGAAAGACCAGGGCGGCGAGCACCGCGCCGGGCACGTAGTTCAGGGCGCTCTTGACCACCTCGGGCAGTTCCCGGTCCCCGAACAGGACCAGGGGGACCCAGCGGGTGGCGAACGCGCACAGCGCCATGCCGATGATCAGGAGGGTCAGCGTCATCTCACACCGCCTCGGGGGTGTCGGAGGTCTCCGTCTTCTTCTTGTGACGCTTCTCCGCCACCTCGCAGAGCACGCCGATGACCGCTCCGCCGAGGGTCGCCACGACGACGTACAGGTTGTACGGCAGCGGATGGGAGACCAGGGCCAGGGCGCCGGCGCCCAGGACCGAGACCCAGATCTTCCAGTTGGTCAGGGCCCCGGCCATCATCGCGATGAACAGTGCCGTCATCGGGAATTCGAGGCCCTCGCCGGCGATGTCGGGCACCGCGCTGCCCAGGGCCATGCCGACGACGAGGGAGCTGATCCAGTTGGCGAACATCGCGGTGGCACTGCCGAGGAAGTACCACTGGCGCTCCCGGATGCCGACCGGCTTCCCGAAGCGTTCGATGACGATGAAGAACGTGGCGTCGACCAGGCCGAACGCCAGCAGGGCGCGCCAGCGCTGCGGTAAGTCCCGCAGGTGCGGCCGGAGCATGATGGCGTAGATCGTCATGCGCAGGCTGAGCACCAGTGTGGTGAGCAGGATGACCGGCGCCGGCGAGCCGTCGCGCAGGAGCTGGAGACCGGCGAGCATGGCGGTGCCGGAGTTGACGGCCGCGCCCATGCCCAGCGTGCCGAGCCAGCCCACACCGCCCGCGACACCGGCGGCCCCGGCGACGATGCCCATCGGGAACGCGGCGATCATGAAGGGGGTCATGGCGCGGGCTCCGGCCCAGAACTCGGTGCGCGCGTCGGCCGCGGCACCCGCACCGGTGTCGGTGAGGGCGGGTGTCTCCTTGTTCACGGCGTCGCTCAACGTCGTACCTCGTTCACAGTCCCGTCTCCTTCGCGTGTGATCGTCACTGTGCAGTTCTACAGGACGACCGGACGCGGTCGCGCGGCGATCCGGGCACGCAGCAACGACGCTACCTCACCGCGCAGTTCGGCCGGGGAACCCAGCCACAGCGACTCGACGGCGGCCCGCCGGTAGAAGAGCTGCGCGTCACTGTTCTCGGTCATGCCGTACGCCCCGTGGATCTGCATCGCCTCGGTGGCCGTGCGCCGGGCCGTCTGCGCGGCCATCGCCAGCGCCTGCGCGGCCGAAAGCCGTACGGTCTCGGCGCCGACGGTGTCCGGGCGGTCGGCCTCCCAGGCGGCCGCCCGCACCACCAGCCCCACGGCGTCCACGCGGGCGGCCAGCTCGGCCAGCCGGAGGGCGAGTGCCTGCTGGTGGCCGATGGGGCGGCCGAACTGCCGCCGTTCCCGGGCGCGTTCGACCGAGAGCCGCAGGGCGCCCCGGCTCACTCCGGTGAGCTGGGCGGCGTGCCGGACGCGGGCGCCGTCGAGCGTGGCACGCCACAGGGCCGCGGGGTCCTCGCCGAGGTCGAGCCAGGCGGTCACGGGCGTGTCCGTGAAGTCCAGCGCGTACAGCTCGCCCCGGCCCAGCTCCTCGTGGAGGCGGCGGGAGAGGCCCCGCGCCCGCGGGTCGGCCAGGGCCGCGTGCAGCTTGCCGTCGGTGTCGGTGCCCAGCACGAGCAGGTGGTCGGCCTCCTCGGCGAACGGCACGAAGGCACGCGTCCCGGTGAGGGTGCCACGGGCGCGGTCCACGGTCAGCGGGGCGGGGACCGCGGTGGTGGTGCCGCCGGGGGCGTCGGAGCGGACGGCCAAGGCGACGGTGGTGCCCTCGCCGATCCGCCGGAGCAGGTCGAGGGGGGCTTCGCCGCACCGGGCGAGCAGCTCGGCGGCGGTCAGGGTGTCCGGGAGCAGGCCCTGGTAGAGGACCGCGCCGAGTTGTTCGGCCACGACGACCAGGTCCTCCTGGCCGCGTCCGGTGCCGCCGGCCGCCGCGGGCAGCGGCAGCCGGGGCACGCCGAGGTCGACCAGTGCCTGGTGGACCATGGCCCGGACCTCTCGGTTGTCCTCGGTGCCGGAGTACGGGGAGCGGTAGGCCATGCGGCGCACCAGTGAGGCGACCTCCTCCTCCAGGAACTCCGAGAGGGCTTGGTCGAGGGCGAGTTGTTCGGTGCTCGGCGCGATCTTCATGGCGGCTGAGTGCTTTCTGCGAGAGGGGCGGGCCCGGCGCGTCAGGCCAGCAGGCCCAGGCCGGTGGAGGCGATCAGCGCGAGCATGACCTCGGAGGTGCCGGAGGCCAGGGTGAGACCCGCCGCCTCCCGGTAGGCCGCCTCGCCGATGCCGTGCAGGGCTGCCCGGCCGTCGTGCCGGTCGAGCACCCCGGGCAGGCCGGTGAGGTCCAGTGCCGTGTGGGCGACCTCCTTGCTCACCTCGGAGGTGAGCAGCTTGGCCATGGCGTTGTGCACCTCGTCGCTGCGGCCCTCGGCGAGTTCGCCGACGGACCGCCACGACAGCAGCCGCGCGGCCCGCACCCAGCCCTCCAGCTCCACCAGCCGGGGGCCGTGCACGGGGTGCTCCAGCAGGCCGGTGTCCGCGGCGTGCCGCAGCAGCACGTCGAACCAGCGGGTCGCCTTCGCCTCGAACTCCACGCCGGTGCGCTCCAGGCCCAGGACGTGGTTGATCACCTCCCAGCCGCCGTCCACCTCGCCGACGATGTCGTCAGCGGTGACCCGGACACCGGCCAGGGTGATGTCGCCGAACCGCTCGTCACCCAGGTTCCACAGCGGGTCCACCAGAACGCCGGGCGTCTTCAGCGGCACCACGAACAGGGTGATGCCGTGGTACTTCACGTCGGACTCGCCGGTCCGGGCGGCGCACAGCGCGAAGTCGGCGAGGTGGGACTTCATGCTGTAGACCTTGCGGCCGCGCAGCCGCCACCCGTCGCCGTCCCGCTCGGCCCTGGTCTCCAGCGCCGCCAGGTCCGAGCCGACGCCCGGCTCGCTGAACAGGATGGACGCCGCGCCCTCGCCCCGGGCGATCCTGGGCAGCAGGCGCTCCTTCTGGTCGTCGGTCCCGTACATCAGCAGGGCGAGGCCGACGATGTCGATGCTCAGGGTGTGCACGATGTCGGGGACACCGTGCCCGATCAGTTCCTCCGTCACGATGGTCTTCTGCTGCAGGGTGCCGCCCAGACCGCCGTACTCCTTCGGCCAGTTGACGGCGAGGTAGCCGCGCTCACCGAGCCGGCGGTAGACGTCCAGCAGCCCCGGTTCCCCGCCCCGCCGGGCGCGGACCGCCGCGACCTCGGCCCGCACCTCCTCCTGGCACAGCAGCGCGCAGATCTCGTCGCGGAATGCGCGGTCCTCGGGAGTGTCTCGGAGTTCCACGCTCAGCTCCTCGCGTCCAGCACCCGGCGCACGGCGTCCGCGAGGACCTCGACGCGGGGGTGCTGGAGCATCGTGTAGTGGTTTCCGGGTACGGGCAGGTGTTCGACGTCCCGGGTGGCCAGGTCACGCCAGCGCGCCACGGGAACGTTGTCCTCGTCGGCGGCCGTCAGCAGGGTGAGCGGCGAGTCCAGCGGGCGGGCGGGGTGCAGCAGGACCGCTCGGGTGGTGGCGAGGAACACCCGCATGCGGGCGCGTAGTTCACTGCGGACGCCCTCGGGGACCAGGCCCGCGCGTTCCAGCAGGTCCGTCACCCGGTCGAGCCGGGCGTCCGGCGGCAGGGTGCGCAATTCTGCCACGTCCAGTGCCGGGACGGGCTGTTCGCGCAGGCCCGCGAGGTCGTGCACGAAGGACCGCAGCAGTTCGGCCTCGTCGGGCAGTGCGGCGGGATCGGTCACGCCTTCGCCGGGCAGCGAGGTGTCGAACAGCAGGAGCGCGCCGACCTCCTGTCCGGCGTCGCGGAGCTGGGCCGCCATCTCCGCGGCGATGGCACCGCCCACCGACCAGCCGCCCAGGTGGTACGGGCCGGTGGGCTGCACCTCGCGGACCGCCGCCACGTACAGGCGGGCGTAGTCGGCCAGCCGCTCGGGCGGGGCGCTGCCGTCCAGGCCCGGCGACTCCAGGCCGTAGAACGGCTGGTGGGGTCCGAGCAGCCGGGCGAGCGGGATGTACGGGACGACCGCGCCGCCCGCCGGGTGGACGCAGAAGAAGGCGGGACGCGTGCCCTCCCCGGCACCGGGCGGGGTGATCTCGACGAGGGTCGCGGAACGTGCCCCGGTGACGGCAGCGGCCTGTCCGGCGTGTGGTCCGCCGGCCGGCGAGGGGTCCCGCCGGGCGCGCTGTTCGTCGATGAGCGACGCGATGCCGCGGACCGTGGGCGCGAGGTAGAGCCGGCGGACCTCCAGCGTGACACCGTACTCCTGGCGGATGGCGGTGGTGAGCCGGACGAGGTTCAGCGAGTTGCCGCCGAGCGCGAAGAAGCTGTCGTGGACGCCGACGCCGCCAGGGACGTCCAGCAGCTCGGTCCAGATCCGGGCGAGGCCCTCCTCGGTCGGGGTGGCGGGCGGGGTGCGCTCCGCCCGCTCCTCGGCGTCACCCGGCTGCGGCAGCCGCTTGAGGTCGACCTTGCCGTTGGGCGTCAGCGGCAGGGCCTCCAGCACGGTCACCACGGACGGCACCATGTGCAGTGGCAGTCCGTCGGCGAGGTCCTGCCGGACGCGCTCGCCGTCCAGCGGACCGTCGGCCAGGGCCTCGGGCTCGGCGACCGCGTAGCCGACCAGCCGGGCCCGCGGGCTGCCGGCGTGCTGGACCGTCACCACGCCTTGGCGGACGGCCGGATGGCTGGTGAGGGCATGCTCGACCTCGCCGAGTTCGATGCGCAGACCACGGATCTTGACCTGGCGGTCCGCGCGGCCGAGGAACTCCAGATTGCCGTCGGGCCGCCAGCGCACCACGTCGCCGGTGCGGTACATGCGCTCCCCCGGCAGGGCGGCGAACGGGTCGGGCAGGAACCGGTCGGCGGTCAGGTCGGGACGGCCGAGGTAGCCGCGGGCGAGTCCGGTGCCGGCGATGTACAGCTCGCCGGGGACGCCGACGGGCACCGGGCGCAGCGTCCCGTCGAGGACGTAGGCGCGGTGGTTGGCCATGGCCCGGCCGATGGGCGGGGCGCTGGTGAGCCCTTCGGGCGGGCAGAGGTAGTCCACGCAGGCGACGGTGGCCTCGGTGGGGCCGTAGCCGTTGTGGAACTCCCGGCCGGGGGCGCTCCAGCGGTTGACCAGCTCGGCGGGGAACGCCTCCAGGCCGACGAAGAGCACCCTGAGGTCCGTCAGCGGCCCGGCGTCCAGCAGGCGCAGCACAGCGGGCGGTACGTCGGCGACGGTGACCCGCTGCTCGGCCATCAGCCGCTGCAGGGCGTCCGGGTCGAGCAGTTCGGCGCGGGGTGCCCCGATCACGCAGGCGCCGGAGCCGAGGGCGGCGTAGAAGTCGAAGACGCTGACGTCGAAGGCCGGGTTGGCGAACTGCAGCAGCCGGTCGTCCGGGGTGATCTTGAACAGGTCGCGGACGCTGACGACGAAGTCCACCGCCGCCCGGTGGGAGATCAGCACGCCCTTCGGCTTGCCGGTGGAGCCCGAGGTGTAGATGACGTACGCGAGGTGGTCGGGGCGCACTCCCGTCTCGGGCGGCGAGTCGGGCTGCCGCGCCAGTTCGGCGTGCGCCGTCTCGTCGTCGACGTACCAGCGTTCCTGGTCCGCGGGGAGCAGGTGGCCGAGGTCGCGGGTGGTCAGTACGGTGCGCACGCCGGCGTCCGACAACTGGTGGGCGATGCGGTCGGCGGGGTACTGGGGATCGATCGGCAGCCAGGCGGCGCCCGCCTTGAGCACGGCGAGCTGGGCCACCGGCAGGTCGAGGCCGCGGTCCAGCAGGACGCCGACGATCTGGTCGGGTCCGGCCTGCCAGCGGTCGCGCAGCACGTGGGCGAGTCGGTTCGCGGTGCTGTCGAGGCGGCCGTAGCCGAGTTCCCGGCCGGCGAACCGCATGGCGGGTGCGGCGGGCCGCTCTGCGGCGTGCGCGGCGACCAGCTCGTGCAGCAGGGCGGGGCCGGCCGGGTCCGCCGGGGCCGGCCGCGGGTTCCAGCCGTGCAGGACGAGGTCCCGCTCCTCGGCCGTGAGCACCTCGAACGCGCTGACGGGGGTGGCGGGTTCGGCCACGGCCTCGGTCAGCACGGAGCGGAAGTGCGCCACGAGGCGCTCCATCCGGTCCCGGTCGAACAGATCGGTGGCGTACTCGATCCAGACGGCGAGTCCGGCCTCGCCCCGGTCGGTGACCTGGAAGGCGAGGTCGAAGCGGGAGCTGCCCATGCGCACGGGCAGTTCCTCGACGGTGAGGCCGGTGAACTCGAAGGCGCCGACGATGCCCTCGGTGAGCAGGGTGAAGCTGATCTGGAACAGCGGGTTGCGGCTGGGGTCGCGCTCCGGGCGCAGCTCCTGCACGAGGGTGCCGAAGGGCACTTCCTGGTGTTCCAGGGCGCTCAGGACCGTGGTGTTGACCCGGGCGACCAGGTCGGTGAAGGAGGGGTCGCCGGAGACGTCCGTGCGCAGCACCAGGGTGTTGGCGAAGAAGCCGACGAGCGGCTGCAGTTCGTCACGGGTGCGGCCGCTGAAGACGGAGCCGAAGGCGAGTTCGGACTGCCCGGTGTAGCGGGCGACCACCACGGAGAACGCGGCGAGCAGCACCGACAGCAGCGAGGCCCGCTCCCGGGCGGCCGTCTCCCGCAGCGCGGCGCCGAGTTCGGCGGGCAGCTCGCACTCCAGTGTGGCTCCGGTGCCGGAGGGCTGGGCCGGGCGGGGCCGGTCGGCGGGGAAGTCCGTGGTGGGGAGTCCGGCCAGCGCCTCGCGCCAGTGGGCGATCTCCCGCTCCAGCGCCGGGCTGGTCAGCCACCGCTGCTGCCAGGCGGCGACGTCGGCGGGCTGCAACGGCAGCTCGGGCAGCTCGGCGGTGGTGCCGGTCAGGTGCGCCCGGTACAGCGCGGCGAGCTCCTGGGTGATCCGGCCGGTCGACCAGCCGTCGGTGACGATGTGGTGCATCACGAGCAGCAGGACGTGGTCGTCGGCGGCGACCCGGAAGAGGGTGGCGCGGAAGACCGGGCCGGCCTGTAGGTCGAAGGGGGCCCGGGCCGCGTCGTCCACGAGACGGGTCAGTTCCCGCTGGGGGTCCGGGCCCGGCACCTCCACCAGAGGCAGGGGCCAGGTGTCCGGGGCGGGGTCCACCGTCTGGAAGGGCACCCCGCGCTCGCTGCCGAACCGGGTGCGCAGGCTCTCGTGCCGGGCGGCCAGCGCGGTCAGGGCCCGGCCCAGCGCCGCCGGGTCCAGGGCGCCGCGCAGCCGCAGCGCGAACGGCACGTTGTACACCGGCTGTCCGGGCTGGAGCTGGTGCAGGAACCACAGGTAACGCTGCTGTTCGGAGACGGCCAGCGCGCCGTCCCTGGGCACCGGTGTGATCCGGTCCCGCTGCTCTTGGAGTGCGCGCTGCTGCCGGCGCTTGATCTCCAGCAGCCTGCGCTTGACGTCGGAGAGGCCGCCGTCGTCCGTGGCCGCCCGTGCTGTGTCCGCCATGTCCCTCGTCAACTTCTCAGGTGTCCGTCCGGTCCGCCGTCGCCCGCGCCTCGTGCTCCTGGAGCAGGCGCAGGGCCTCCTCCTCGGAAAGGCCCTCGACCGAGGCGAGCAGGTCGTCGTCGGCGCCGCCGCCGAGGGCCTCCTCGACGGCCGCGGTGAGGCCCTCGACGCTGCCCTCGGTGAAGATCACCGGAAGCGGCACCTTCACCCCGAACGCCTGCTCGATACGGGTCATCAGTTGTACGGCCTGGAAGGAGGTGCCGCCGATCTCGAAGAAGCTCTCGGCGGGGTCCACCTCCGCTTCGGCGATGTCGAAGACCTGCCGCCAGATCGCGGTCAGTTCAGCGCCCACGTCGGTGCTCACTCGGTGATCTCCTCCCACTCGGCGGCCGCGATCTCGTCGGCCGTCTCCCACGGCGCCTTGTACTCCATGGACACGGCGTGCCGTGCCAGCACGTCGCGGTGGCGCCAGACCTTCTCGAAGGCGTCGGCGTAGACGGACAGCAGCGGACCGGCCTCGGGCGACAGATGGGCCTTCTGCAGGGTGAACGAGTCGTTGATGACCGCGAGGGTGGTCGGCTGGTCCTCCGCCCGGTACTCGCGCGGCGCCACCCCGGGAAGCCGCCAGGGCAGGCCGCCGTAGCCGAGCCGGTCCCGGAAGACCCGCTGCTGCGGCAGGGACATCATCTGGTAGTGGCTGGCCGGCACGCCCTCGGAGCGCAGGGCCCGCATCAGCGCCGCCCGCAGCGGTCCGGCGTGCCCGGGCTCCAGGCCCCACGCCTCGGGGTCGGTGCGGAAGCGCAGGATGTGCCAGGCGTGGCTGCGGTCGTCGGGCACCACGGGGGTGACCAGTCCGGGCAGGGCGGCGAGGCGGTCCAGGAAGCGGCGCACGTTCTCGTCGCGCAGCTTGGCCTCCTCGTCGAAGCGTTCGAGCTGGCTGCGCGTGAAGGCGGCCTGGATGGCGTTCGGCTTGTGGTTGAAGCCGAGCAGATGGCCGACGTAGGAGCGCTCGGCCTTCTTCGTGGCGACCTCGCCGAACTGGCGCAGCATGGCGGCCCGGCGGGCGATGCCGTCGTCGTCGGTGGTGATCAGGCCGCCCTCGCCGCAGGTGGCGAGGTTCTTGCTGACGTTGAGGCTGAAGGTGTTCACCGCGCCGAGGGAACCGACGGTCCGGCCCCGGTAGACGGCGCCGTGCGCCTGGGCGGCGTCCTCGACGACGGCCAGGCCGTGCTTGTCGGCGATGGCGCGGATCTCGTCCATATCGACCGGCAGGCCGTGCAGGTGGACCACGACGATCGCGCGGGTGCGCGGCGTGATGGCGGCCTCCACCAGGTGCGGCACCAGGTTGTAGGTGCGCGGGTCGATGTCCACGAACACCGGGACGGCCAGGATGTGCAGGGGCGCCACCGCGGAGGCGATGAAGCTCAGCGCGGGCACGATCACCTCGTCGCCGGGCTCGATGCCAAGCGCGCCCAGGGCCACGGACAGCGCGGCCGTGCCGTTGCTCACCATCACGCAGTGGCGGGTGCCGACCCGCTCGGCCCACTCCCGCTCCAGGGACTCGATCTCCTGCTCGCCGACGGCGGCCGTCGTGAACCGGCCGCTGGACAGCGACCGCAGCACGGCCTCGCGGTCGGAGTCGGTCACCCGCGGCCAGGCGGGGATGCGCCGGGTGCGGGGCACCGCGCGGGCGCCGCCGAGCATGGCCAGTCGGTCCGGGGACGCCTGCCGCGTCGACCGGGGCGCGGAATCGGGCATCAGAGTGCGGCTCCTTCGTACGCGAGGACGTCGAGTACCTGCTCCAGGTCGGAGCGCAGCGCGTGGCTGCGGCGCGCCAGCCGGTCCGGGCCGAGTTCGCCGGAGCTGGTGAGCGCGGACATGATGCGGATGGCGGAGAAGTGGTGGGCGATGCGCTCGACTCCCCGGGCCGCGTCCGCGAGGCCGGGTTCGGCCAGGGTGCGGGCGGCCAGCGCCAGCCAGTCGGCGTGGACGGCGGTGCAGGCCAGGGCGGCGCCGGTGACGACGAAGAGCTCGTCGCGCACCGCTTCGCCGGCCGCCAGCCGCTCGCCCGCCCAGGCGAGGAACGCGGTGAGGCCCTCGGCGCCGGTGAGGCGCGGACCGGGCGTGCCCTTGCGGAAACCCTCCACGTTGCGCTCGATGACCGAGCGGATGTGCGCGCGGTCGAAGGCGGGGAAGTCCTCGGGGGCGGCGTCGAGTTCGACGGAGAGCCAGCGGTTGCCGATGCGGACGTCGGTGAAGAACATGTCCCGGTCGTGGACGGCCGGGTTGCCCGAGTCCCGGGCCGCGGTGAGCTGCTCCAGGGTGATGTCACCGTGGAAGCGCGGCGGCACCGCGTCCAGCACCCGCACCGTGCCGCGCTCCTCGTCGAAGCCCTGGACGATCACCATGTGGTTGGAGTGCACGTCCTGGTAGGCGGGCCGGAAGGGCAGCTCGAAGTTGTCGACGGCCACGGCGACCAGTCGCCCGGCGGCCACCTCGGCGCGGACCTGCGCCCAGCCCTCGGCCGCGTCCGCCGGGTGGTGCCAGGTGGAGCGCACCGGATGGTACGGGGCGAGCGCGCCGAGCAGCGACACACCGCTGTCGCACGGGTAGTAGTACTCCTCGCGCCGTATGTCGCCGGGCAGGTGCCAGAACCCCCAGGCGGCGCCGAGGGTCTCCAGCGGTGCCACGCCCCGGTGGTGCAGGAGGGTGGCCATACAGCCGTGCAGGCAGCCCGCCAGGTCGTGCCGCCAGCCGAGGGCATCGGATACGAGTGCTGCTTTCACTGGGTGGCCTCCGGTCGCACCGCGGGCGCGAGGGTGATCGCGAAGAGGTGCATCGCGGGGTTGTCGGGAAGGCGGAAGGCGCGCAGCCGTTCCTCCCGGGTGACGGGCACCCGCTGACGCCAGACGGTGGGGCCCATGGCGTGCTGGATGTGGCGCGGGTAGTGCAGGCGCGTGCACGAGAAGGCGGGGCGCTCCCCGAACCGGGAGGCCGTCTCGGGCCAGAAGTCGGACACCCGCAGCCACTCCGGGTCCACGCTGCCGTCCGCGAAGTGCAGCAGCAGCGGGTCCTCGGTGCGGCGTTCGGCCGCGGCCAGGACGTGGATCCAGTCGTAACGCCCCTCGGGGACCGTGACGAGCTGACCGCGGCAGCGGACGTTGTCCGGCGATCCGTCGCCCGTGGCGGGCCAGCGGAACGGGATGCCGTGCACCTCGACCGTTCCGGCCGGGGGGAGTTCTTCGGCGGGGAAGGTGTTGCCCCAGATGTTGAACGCGCCTTCGGACAGCCGGTCCGGGCGGGTGACGCCGACGTTGTCGGCGAGTGCCGTCAGGTCCAGCGGGACGGGGGTGGTGGTGGTCGACGTGGTCACCTCGGTCGTACTCCAGCCGTGTTGCGGGCGGGGATGGTCGGTGCGCCGGCCGGTTCCCGGCCTGGGGCCAGGCGCAGCACGGCGCGCAGGTGCGGGTGCAGGGTGCGCGGCTGCACGTGGACGCCGACCCGCTCGCGGGGGGCGGCGAAGTGGTAGGCGGCCGGGGCGACGGGCCGGGCGAGGCCGGCCAGCCGGTCGGCGAGCAGCCGGTGGCCGTCGGCCGGGGCGTCCTGCCACAGGTCGACGCCGACCGCGACGCCCGGCCCGAAGGACGCGGGCGCGCCGTGCCGGGCCCTGTGCAGGGCCTCCTCGGGCCGGATGCCCGTGCCCAGTACGGCCAGCACACCGGCCGGCCCGGCGAGCCAGCCGACGAGCAGATCGGAGGGGGCCGGGGCGCGGTCCGCCAGCGGCAGCGCGGACGGGTCGTAGGGGGTGCCGGGGACGCGTTCGAGGGTGGTCTCGGACAGCGGCTTGTCGTCGGCGGACCAGTGGCGTACGGCACGGAAGCCCATACGGGCGTACACGCCGGGCAGGCACCGCTCGACCACGGCGTTCAGCCACAGCCTCGGCACGCCCTCGGCCAGTGCCGCCGCCTCGACGGCCTCGACCAGCCGCCGGGCCAGGCCCCGGCCGTGGTGTCCGGGATCCACACACACCCGGTGCACCTCCCAGCCGCCGGCGCCGTCGGCGGACACGCGCAGCGCCGCGGCCGGCCGCCCACCGGTCGTCTCGGCCACCCAGATCCGGGTGCCCCGGGCGAGCTGGCGCCGCACGGCGTCCTCGCTCTCCCGGGCCCCGTCCGGGACGGGGAGCCCGGGGAGCGGGTCGGATCCGGTGTAGGCGAGGCGGGTCAGTTCGGCGATCCGGCCCGCGCGGGAAGCCGCCTCGGCCGGGGACAGGCGGCGGATGCGCGGCTCACTCATAGCCGAGCAGCAGGTCGTGGTAGCAGCGGGCGCCGAACTCCAGGGCGTCGACCGCGATGCGCTCGTCGGCCACGTGCAGCATGTCCCGGTAGGAGGTCCCGCTGCGGTGGCGCAGCGGCAGCCAGCCGTACGTCTCGATGCCCAGTCGCGGGAAGAGACGGGCGTCGGTGGAGGCCGTGGTGACCATCGGGACCGGGACACCGTCCGGGTCGTGCTGCCGCAGCACCTCGGTGAGGCGGTGGTAGAAGCCGCCCAGCCGGGGCTGGGGCATCTGCTCGCCCTCGACGAGGACCTCGAGGTCCATCTCCACTCCGGCCCTGGCGCGCAGTTCGGCGAGGAAGCCGGGCGTGTCGAACGGGCCGGGCAGCAGCCGTCCGTCCAGCTCCACCGAGATCTCGCTGGGCAGCACGTTGGTCTTGGTGCCGCCGTGGATCACGGTGGCGTTGACGGTGTGCCGGACGACGGAGCGCAGGTAGCGGATGTCGCGGTCGTCGAAGCCGGCCAGGCGGGAGGCATCGGAGGGGTCGGCACGGAACGCGGCGACGCGCGCGGCCTCCACCGCCGGGAGCGTCTTCTCCAGTTCCTTGAGCATCAGCTCCACGGCCGGCGTCAGCAGCACGTCGAGACCGCCGTCCGCGATGGCGTCGAGCAGCCGGGTCAGCTTGTAGGCCGCGCCCGTGTGGTCGGTCACCCGGGAGGCGTGCCCGGCGGTGCCGTGCAGGACCGCGCGGACCCAGCAGGCCCGCTTCTCGGCGACCACGACGGGGTGGAAGCGGGTCTGGCCGCCCAGCGAGAGGGTGGCGCCGCCGTCCTCACCGATCGCGTAGCGCACCCCGTCGAACAGTCCGGGGTGCTCGTTCACGAGGAACTTCGCCCCGGCGGCGCTGCCCGCCTCCTCGTCGCACACCACGGCCAGCAGCACGTCGCCCGCCGGGGCGCGTCCGCCGGCCCGCAGGGTGAGCAGGGCGTCGAGCATCATGGCCAACTGGCCCTTCATGTCGACCGCGCCACGGCCCCACACCTCGCCGTCGACCAGTTCCCCGGCGAACGGGTCGCGGGTCCAGGGCTGTCCCTCGG
This sequence comes from Streptomyces achromogenes subsp. achromogenes, assembly GCF_000720835.1. GTDB lineage: Bacteria > Actinomycetota > Actinomycetes > Streptomycetales > Streptomycetaceae > Streptomyces > Streptomyces achromogenes. The sequence goes on from NZ_JODT01000027.1 coordinate 101,470, forward strand.
TGGGGACGACGTCGACGTGCGCGTGCAGCAGCAGCGGGGGCGCCTCGCCGCGGCCGGGCACCCGTGCGACGAGGTTGGGCCGGTTCGGTTCCCGGCCGAGCAGCCGGGTCTCCACGCCCGCCGCGGCGAGCAGTTCGGCCACGTAGCGCACACAGGCGGCCTCGTCACCGGGCGGGTTGGTGGTGTCGTAGCGGATCAGCCGCCGGGTCAGTTCGACGACACCGGGCATGGCCGCCGCGACGGCCTCGGTGGTGCTCATGCGGTCTCCTCCGTCCCGGATGCCGGCTCCGCCAGGTCGTGGGCCAGCTCCTTGAGGAGAGCAGCGGGCGCCTTCAGGAAGTCGTAGTGCGCCCCTTCGAGCAGCACCTCGCGGACGCGGTCCTGCGGGGCGTACGCCGACCAGCCGGCCATCAGGGCGGGCGGTATCACCTCGTCGCCGCGCCAGCCGATGGTGGTGAGCGCGGTGGGCAGCGTGAACGGCTCGGCGACCCGGTAGCGGCGGTTGGCCTCGATGTCCGCGGCCAGTACCGAGACGCCCAGCTCGATCAGGTCCGGGTGCGGTTCGCCACCCGCCGCCCGGGTCAACGCGGCCAGTTCACCGGCCAGTTCGTCCTCGCCCAGGTCGAGCAGCCTGCCGTACGGGCCGTCGTGCGGGGCCACCTGTGACGACACGAACAGCCGGTCGGGCACCGGCAGACCGCGGCGGGCCAGCTCGCGCACGGCCTCCACGGCGGGCAGTACGCCGCTGCAGTGGCCGAAGAAGGCGAACGGGCGGTCCAGGTACGGGGCGAGCCCTTCGACGAGCGGGCCCGCCAGCTCCTCGTAGGTGGTGAAGTGCGGCTCGCGCAGCCGGGTCTCCCGCCCCGGCAACTGGACGAGACACACCTCGGCGCCGCCGATCCGCTCGGGCCAGAGCGCGTACATCGACGCGCCGACACCGGCGTACGGGAAGAGGAAGATCCGCGGCGCTCCGTCCTGGGACTTGGGGCGGCGCAGCAGCCATTTCGCGGGGCGGGCGGGGCGGGCCCCGGGTGCGGGGGCGCCCCCAAGGCTCTCAGCGGGGAGAGCGGACATCATCGTTGTACCTCCGGGACGGGGGCGGTCGCGGCGGCGGTGCCGCCCGACTCCGCGACGAACTCCGCCAGCTCGGCCACGGTCGGGTTCAGGTAGAGATCACGCGGCCGGACCGGGGTGCCGTAGCGCTCCTCGATCCGCCGGACCAGCACGGTCGCCTGGAGTGAGTGGCCGCCGAGCTCGAAGAAGTCGTCGTCGGCACCGATCTCGTCCAGGCCCATCAGCTCGGCCCACAGGGCGGCCAGTTCGCGTTCCAGACCGGTGGCCGGGGGCCGGTAGTCGGCGTCCACGTCGGGGCGTTCGCGGATCTCGCGGGACTCCAGGGCCGCCCGGTCGACCTTGCCGTTGGCGGTCAGCGGCAGCGCCTGGAGCCGGGCGATGGCGGAGGGCACCAGGTGGGACGGCAGGGTGCGGGCGAGTGCCTCGCGCAGCGCGCCGGGACGGACGTCCTCGTCGCCGGCGACGAAGGCGACCAAGCGCTTGCCGGTCTCGGGGTGGCTGTGCACCACCACGCCGGCGTCCCGGACGCCCGGCTGGTCGAGCAGCGCGTTCTCCACCTCGCCGGGTTCGATGCGGAAGCCGCGGACCTTGACCTGACGGTCGGCGCGGCCGAGGAAGTCGAGGGCCCCGTCGGGGCGGCGGCGCACCAGGTCCCCGGTGCGGTACAGCCGGGCCCCGGGGCGGCCGGAGAACGGGTCGGGCACGAACCGGTCGGCGGTGAGCGCGGGGCGTCCGGCGTAACCGCGGGCGACGCCGGCGCCGCCCGCGTACAGCTCGCCAATCTCCCCGTCGGGCACCGGGCGCAGCGCCTCGTCGAGGACGTGGACCTCGGTGCCGTTGACGGCGCGGCCGATCGGGACGGGCCCGTCGCCGACGGGGGCGGTCATCGGGTGGCAGCAGGTGAACGTGGTGTTCTCGGTGGGGCCATAGCCGTTGACCACGGTGATGCCGGGCAGCGTGGCCAGGACGCGGTCGACGTGCCGGGGCGAGAGCACGTCGCCGCCCGCGAGCAGCACCCGCAGGCCGGTCAGCCGGTCGACGGGTCCCTCTGCCATCTGGTGGAAGAGCCCGGCGGTCAGCCACAACACGCTGACGCCCTCCGCGTCCACGGTGTCGGCCAGCGTTTCCAGGGAGAGGTCGCCGGGCGGCAGTACCGCGAGCCGGGCACCGTTCAGCAGCGGGGCCCAGATCTCCAGCGTCGAGGCGTCGAACGCCAGCGGGGCCGCCATCAGGAAGACGTCGTCGGGCGCGACAGTGAGGTAGTCGCTGTCCAGCACCAGCCGCAGCACGGCCCGGTGCGGCACGACGGCGCCCTTCGGGGCCCCGGTGGATCCGGAGGTGTACGCGATGTAGGCGGCGTGCTCCGGGCCCACGGGCAGCCCGAGATCCTCGGCCGGCTGCCCGGCGAGCACCTCGTCGAGGGCGCCGAGGTCCTGTACGTCGGCGAGTCCGGTGACGCCTTCGAGAGTGAGACCGTGGGCGATCAGCAGCTCCAGCCCCGCCTCTGCCACGAGGAGTTCATGGCGGGCCCGGGGCTGGCGCGGATCGAGGGCGACGTAGTGGCCGCCGGCCTTGAGCACGGCCAGCAGGGCCACGGCGGTCTCGGTGGAGCGTTCCAGGCAGACGCCCACCGGCGTCTCGATGCCGGCCCCGCGGTCGCGCAGGTGCCGGGCGAGCCGGTTGGCCCGCTCGTTGAGCTGTCGGTAGGTGAGCCGTTCGTCACCGAGGCTGATCGCCACCGTGTCCGGTGTGCGGGACGCCTGGCGTTCGAAAGCCGCGTGCACCGACTCGACGGTTGGTCTCATTCCCCGATCCCTCTGTCTTCGCGTGACACCACTCGGCCGTTCTCTTCAGTCCCGCAGGCTCAGCGGCCTCAGATCGGTCCAGATCCGGGCTATCTCGTCCAGGCAGTCCGCCCGATTCCCGGTGAATCCGATTTCCCGCCAGCCGAGCGGCGGTTCACTCCCCGACGACCAAACCGAATACTGTTCCTCGTCATTGACGACAATGACCCAGGAATCCCGCAGGGTTTCTGTCGTTGTTTCGGACACTCGGCCGCCCCTGTTCCAGCACATCGGAATTCAGATTACCCGGCAAACACTATGGGAGTTCCGTGGGCAGCACATCCACCCTCTCGTGGATTCTTTGCCGAACGGTGTGTGGACAGCGGTGCCGGGTGTGGACGCCACGCTTACCCGTGTCCACACCCGACGGCCACGCCCGGCCTACCGCCGGCTCAGGCGGACTGCTTCACCAGCCCCGAGCGGTAGGCGTACGACACCAGTTGGGCCCGGTCGCGCAGGCAGAGCTTGTTGCGCAGCCGGTGGAGATGGGTGCGGATGGTGCTGACCCTGATGGACAGTTCCTCGGCCACCTCCTCGATGGCCATGCCCTGGCCGACCAGGGAGAGCACCTCGCGCTCGCGGGCCGTCAGGGTGCTGATGGCCGGGCTTTCGTCGGTCCCCGGGTGCAGGTCACGGCTGCGGAACCAGTCGATGAGACGTCCGGCCACCTCCGAGCAGAGCGCTGTGCCGCCGGCGGCGACCGTACGCACGGCGTACTCCACCTCCTCACGCTTGGAGTCGCCGATCAGCACACCGTCCACGCCCGCGCGCAGCACTTCGCTGATGGCGTCGTCGTCCCAGTCCATGGAGAACGCGATGCAGCGCGCGCCCGCACCGGAGGCGTCCTTCTCGGCGACGACCCGGCGGATCAGCTCCACGCCCGACATACCCCGGTACTTCAACCCGCTGATGACGACGTCAGGCCGGTGCTGACGGATGAGCATGAGGGCACTCATCGCACTGTCGGACACACCCACGACCTCGATGCCCTGAGATGCTTCCAGGAACGTCTGGAGGCCGTTTCTGATAATGGAGAATTCATCGCAAATGAGCACTGTGATCGGAGCCATCAAGCACTCATCCAGGGTGGAAGGTACTGCGGCGATAACCCACGTCTACTGGACATCTTTACCCCCCCGGCTCATATCGATTGTGACACCATTTCCGGATCGATTCGATCACGACAGCGAGACAGTGTCAAAGGTTTGATCGCCGGACTTCCGTGAAATCACCCCTGTCCGACATTCCCGGAGCCGTCCGCCATGCCCGCAGCGAGGGTGGTTCCGTCGGCCGGGTCGATCAGCAAAAACGCCCCTGTTCGGCGGGAGTCCGCGTATGCGTCGACGGCCAAGGGTTCGGCGGTGCGCACGACGACCCGGCCGATGTCGTTGGCCACCAGCCGCCCGGGGTGCGAGGGAATGTCCTTGACGATCGCCTTGACCGTGCGGGTGCCGTGCTTGAGCAGGACCCGGTGGCCGGCGGTCAGCGGCTGGTCGGCGACGTGACACACGGTCGCCTCGATGTCCTGGGTGATCGCGGGCGCGTCACCGGCCGGCACGATCAGGTCGCCGCGCGAGATGTCGATGTCGTCCTGGATCCGGATCGTCACCGACTGCGGCGCGAAGGCCATGTCGACCGGCTCGCCCAGCAGGTCGATGCCGGCGATGCGGGTGGTCCGCCCGGACGGCAGCACCGTGACCTCCTCGCCGACCCGGAAGGTGCCGGCCGCCGCGGAGACCGGGATGGAGGTGAAGGTGGGGAGTCCCAGCTCGGCGGCATGCGTGGCGAAGTCCCGCACGATGCGGTCGAAGACCGGCTCCTCGTAGGCGACGAGGTCCATCTTGTTCACGGCCAGCACGACGTGCGGGACGCGCAGCAGGGCGGCGATGGCCGCGTGCCGGCGGGTCTGCTCGACCACGCCGTTGC